>NZ_JAGPXT010000002.1 GCF_018070465.1 Micromonospora sp. C95 | reverse complement strand
GGGGGGGGGGGGGGTGGGGGGAGGGGAGGGGAGGGGTGGTTAGGGGAGGGGGAGGGTCAGGAGGAGGAGGGTGGTGGTGAGGCCGGCGATGACGACGATGAGGACGGGGCGGGGGCTGAGCACGGCGTGGCGGCGGTCGGCGATCAGACGCGCCGGGATCAGGCCCAGCACCGGACCGAGCAGCGTCACCACCAGGGCCAGCACCGGCAGACCGACGGCCAGGTCACCGTCGTTGCGGGTACCCAGGGCGCGGGCGACGGCGCCGAGCGCGTACGCCAGCAGCGCGCCGCCGACGCCGCACAGCGCCAGCAGCGGGTTGACGTTGCCCGGCAGCTCGCCGGGCTGACGGGTGCGGCGCAGCAGATCGCGTACCCCCTCCAGCAGCGCGTCCGGGTCGCCGGTGGCCTCCGACGCGGGGGCCGGCGGTGCCCCGGCCCGCCGACCGCCGCCACCGAGCCGGGTGTTCAGCTCCTGCCACAGCACCGCCACCTCGGCGTCCACCCGCTCCTGCGCCTCGCGCGCGGCCGCCAGCTCCCGCTCGGCCCGGTTCACCTCGTCGGCGGACTCCGCCACCGCCCGGTCCGCCGCCGCGCACTGCTGCTCGTACCAGGTCCGCGCCTCCGCGCGCTGCTCCCGCACCCGGGTCGTCAGCCCGGCGAGCCGGCGCAGCTGGGCCGCGTACGTCTGGCTGGTGACCGGTTCGTTCATCGGGCCGGTCCGTAGGGGATGATGGTCTGCCCGGTCCGGTGCACGGCCCGGTCGAAGAAGAGCCCACGCCACGGGCGGGGGTACCAGTCCGGGCCACCACTGCCCGGGTACAACGACGGGCCCAGTTCACCGCCGTGGGTGTCGAGCGCCACCCAGGCGCCGATCTGATCGGTACGCGCGCCGGTGCCGCCCAGGTCGGCGCGCATCCGGGCGACCCCGCGCCACCAGGCCAGCACATGGGTACGCCGCTCGGGGCCGTCGTGCAGGATCCGGCGCAGGTTCTCCAGCCCGGTGGCCCGCCCGGTGCGGGCGGCGAGCGTACCGGCCGCCGCGTCGACGGCGAACAGCAGCAGATAGTGCGGTGCCCCGGTGGCACCGGGCGCGCCCAGCGCCTCGGCGGTCTCGGCCATCAGTTCGGCCACGGTCTCCTCGTCGTACCAGGCGGCGTCGTCGGCGAGATCCTCGTAGAGGGCCCGGGCCGCCGGGTCGGCGTCCGGGTCCAGGCAGGCGATCGAGAAGCGGGCGCTGCCGGGGCGATGCTGCCGGGCCAGCGAGCGGGCCGCCGCGTCCAGCACCGCGCACGCCTCGTCGACCCGCGTACCCAGGACGGCCAGGTTGCGGCCCGGCGCCCGGGGCAGGCGCAGCGCCGCCGAGCGGGCCTGCACGTCGATGATCTCGCCGAGCAGCGCGACCGGCCCTCGGGGCGTACCGACCTCCGGCGCCCGCAGCGCCCGGAAGTCCGGCGCGTCGGCCAGCCGGGGCACGGCGTCGCCGTCGAAGAGACGGGCGGGCGAAGCCTCGGCCGGGCGCATCCGCCACAGCCGGTGTTGCAGGTCGCTCCACGTCTCCCAGTCGCTTGCCGACGGGATCCGGGCCACCTGGTTGCCCTCGGTCAGACCCGACTCGGCGTTCACCACCGCGTGGAACTTCGGTAGCGACTGGGCGGCGTCGTTGCGTTCGGCGAGGATGCGCAGCGCCTTCGGCAGCGCGATGCGCAGGGTGAACTGGGCGACCAGCGCGGGACGGCCCCACAGCGCCTCGATGCCGCGTACGTCCTGCGAGGCCAGCACCAGATGGATGCCCTGGGAGCGACCCCGACGGGCCAGGTCCTCCAGCAGGTCGGCCGCCTCCCGGGCGACCGCGTCCCGGCCGGCCAGCAGCATCTGGAACTCGTCGACCACCGCGACGATGCGGGGCCAGTGCCCGGTCGGGTCCACCGCACGCAACTCCGCCAGCTTGGTGACCTCGTGCTTCTTGGCCGCGTCCGCCCGTCGGCGCAGTTCCTCGGCCAGGAAGCGCAGCAGCGCCAGGCCGAACTCCCGGTCGGTGTTGACGTTGATGCCGACCAGCCGCATGTGCGGCAGCCAGCTCGGGTCCCGCCGCCCCTGGGCGAACCGGGCGAAGGACACCCCCTCCTTGAAGTCCAGCAGGTAGAACTCCAGCTCGGCGGGGGAGTAGCGGGCCGCGAGAGCCCCGATCCAGGCGAAGATCAGGTTCGTCTTGCCGGTGCCCGAGGGACCGCCGATCAAGGCGTGCGGTGGGTAGTCGCCGAGGGTGACCAGCACCGGGCGGCCCTGCGGTCCCTCGCCGATCGGCGCGGTCAGCCCGGTCGCCGAGTCCTCCCGCCACATCTGCTCGGCCGGCGGCAGCAGGTCGGTGAACGGGGTGGGCGCCGGGCCGGCACTGACCACGGAGGCGATGTCCCGGCAGGTCTCGGTGACCAGGGCGGCCGGCGGCGGCGGGTCGAGCCGCACCGCCATGCCGTCGATCCGGGCGCCGTCGGCGGTCACCGTCACCCGGGTGACCGTCGGGCCGTCGGGCACCGGCACGCCCCGCACGATCAGGTGTACGCCGCAGGCCACACCGGCGCGTACCACCCGGTCGAGTTGGCCGCGCTCGTGCCGGGACAGCTCGTCCCCGCCGAGCAGCACGGCGACCCGCCACGGCTCCGGGCGGCGACCCGTCGCGGCGGCCAGGTCGCGCAGCGACGCGTGCTCGCCGGCCAGCACGGTCTCGTTGATCCGGCGGATCTGTTCCACCAGGTCGTCCAGGAGCCGGCCCAGGCCGCCCGGACCGACGAAGGTGAGCAGCCCGGCCGGGCCCAGCGGGGCGAATCCGGCCAGCCCGCCACCGAGCCGGTCCGGGTCGTAGCCGACCAACCGGACACTGCCCGGTGCCGCCCGGCCCAGGCTGCGCAGCAGCAGCGCGGCGACCACGGCAGCACAGCCGTCGGCGTCCCCGTCCAGCCGCACGTGCCCGGCGTCGAGCAGCGGCAGCAGCGCCGGCACCGGTTCGGTGCCGGCCAGCCGGACGGTGCCGATCCGGGTCGCTCCCGGCGGTTCGGCCCGTGCGGCCGGGGTGGGACGCCACCCCGGCCAGTCCGCCGAACCCGCGCCGGGCGCCTCCCGGGCCGCGGCCTCGGCCGCCTCCCGGGCCAGCATCGCCAACCGTGTGCCGTGCCGCGAGTCGATCTCGGCCAGGCGGCGGTCGCGTTCGGCGCCGACGCGCTCCGGCACGTCGGCGGCGGCCCGCCGTACCCGCGCCGCCCGCTCGCGCGCGGCGGCGAGCGTGATCTGTGCCGTGGCCGACCGTTCCCGGGACGCGCCGAGCGCCTCGGCGAGCAGTTCCCGGACGCGGGTGACCAGCTGGTTGCGCCGGTCAGCCATCGATCCCGCGCCTCGGCCGGCCGACTCCGTCGCGGGCGGGGGGCCGGGAGGGCGCCCCTGACCACGGTGTCACGCGGCCGTGGCCGGATCTGGTCGGCCCGGACGGTGGACCGGGCTCCGAAAGTCTGCCGAGACCCGGCTCGCCGCCCCGTCCGGCCGGCCGGCCGCCGGTCGCCCCGCCGTCGTCCGGCCGGACACCACCCGCGCCGCCGGTGCCCTCGGACGGCAGGTCGCGGCCGAGGCGGTCGAGTAGGACACCGGTGAGCACCCCGGCGGTGACCGCCGGGTCGGCGGCGTGCGGCTGCTCACCCTCGCCCCGGCGCGGCGGAGGCATCCGGCAGACCCGGCTGAGCAGTGTGTCCAGCACCGGGGCCGGCAGCCCGGGCAGCAGGTCGCGGACCCGACCGTCAAGTTCGCGGTGCAGCCGGGCCAGGTCGTCGCCGCGCGGCGGATGACCGAGCAGCTCGCTGGCGAGGTCGCGCAGCAGCGGCGGGGCCACGGCGGCCAGTCCGAGGCCGACATCGGCGTGGGCGCCGCGCAGGTCGCGGTGCAGCCGGTCCCGGTCACCGGCCCGGACCCCGCGTACCACCCGGTGCAGCAGTTCCCGGGAGTCGGCGACGCGTTCGTCAGGTTGCTCGGCCGGGCCTTCCCGCCCGCCGGTCAGCTCGGCCACCCGCACCGACCACCAGCGGCGCAGCCGCACCTCGCCGGCCGGCTCCGGCGTGGCGACCTGCGGTTCGGCCGCCCCGGGCGCGTCGTGCACCGGCCGCCGCTGCGGCTGCCCGGCAGCCGGTGGCGCTCCGTCGGGCGCCAGCCCGATCGCGGCGAGGTACGCGGTCAGCTGCTCCTGGGCCAGCCGCAACGCATAGCCGGCGGTCTCCGCGTGCTCGGTGGCGCTGGACAGCTCCGGCACTCCCATCGGGTTGGCCGACTCCTGACGCACCCAGCGCAGCCGCTCACTGGCCAGCCCGAACTTCTCCAGCGCCTGCCCGAGCAGGCCAAGCGGCAACTCCTCGGCGGCGGCACGGACCTGCGCACCGACCTCCTCGACGATGGACACGCCCGCCCCTACAGCGTCGAGACGTACTGCTGGGCCTGCTCGACCGCGACGAGTGTCGCGGCGAGGCACTCCTCCAGCTCCTGGCTGGCCTGGGTCAACGACGCCTGCGCCGCCTCGACCGTGGTGTGACCGCTGCCCTCCAGCGCCCCGGCGAGGGTCTGCTGTGCCTCGGCCAGCTTCTCGCCGGCGGCCTGCACGGCGCTCTGGCCGTCACCGATCTGCTGAAGTGCGACATCGATGGCTGCCTTGAGCTCGGCGACGCTCGCCACGCGGAACCTCCTGGGGGCGGGGAGGACTCCATTAGAGCCTATGCCGGTAGGGGACAGAACAACTGCCCTGTCAGTGTTCCTGCCCCGCTGACCGGTTGTCGACCAAAGACGCCCCGGGTCCGGTTCGTGGGACCGGTGGCCGGGCGTTCACCCAGCGCCACCCCCGGTCAGCCACCGTGGCCCGCGTACCTCGGCGCCGTACCCGGTGACCCGTTCCCGCAGTTCGCGGTCGGCCGTCACCACCACCCGACGTCGCTGCCCGGCGTGGGTCACCAGATCCACCACGGCGTCGTCGCCGGAACCGGCGGCGGAGACCACGCGTACCCCCTCGACGCCCGGCACGCCCCGGGCCGCGCCCTCCACCACCAGCACCACCTCGACCGGTGGCGGCAGGTCCGGCGGCAGACCCCGCCCACCCAGCGGAACGAGCGTGTCGCGTAGTCGGGCGGTGGCCCCGGCCCGGTCGCGCCACCAGCCGTTCGGGCGCGAGCCCACCACGTTTGCCGCGTCCACGATCAACAACGGTGTCGGTTCCATCCGTTCAGCCTGCCATCCGGTGGCGGCACCGGCGGGTTGGCCCTTCGTGGCGTTTGTCCGGCCGGTGCCTGGGTAGCCCGTGCCGACCGTCTCGCGCCCGACCGCGGAGGACAGACATGATTGGACCCGGTGACTTCGGCTCCGACCCGTGGGACGAGTTCCTGGCGCGGTACTTCGGTCGGGGCGAGGGCGGGCGGCGCCCGGCGCACCGGGTCGACATCACCCGACTGATGACCGCCGACGCGCGGGAGATGCTCGCCGACGCGGCGCGCCGGGCCGCGCAGAAGCAGAGCAACGACCTGGACACCGACCACCTGCTCTGGGCGGCATTGCAGCGGGAGCCGCTGCGCGACCTGGTCCGGCGGGCGGGCGCGGACCCGGACACCCTGGTCAACGCGCTGGGCGGACGCGGCGACGGCGCCCCGCACGGCGAGGTGCCGCCGAACCTGTCGCTGACCCCGGCGGCCAAGCGGGCGCTGCTCGACGCGCACCAGTTGTCCCGGGCGATGGGCGCCAACTACATCGGGCCCGAGCACATCCTGATGGCCCTGCCGCTCAATCCCGAGTCGCCCGCCGGCCGGATGCTCGCCGCCGGCCGGATCCAGCCGGAGTCGCTGCAGGCCGCCAACGCCGAACGCGGTCCGGCGAACGGCCCCCGGCCGGACCGGGGCACGCCGACGCTCGACCAGTACGGCCAGGACCTCACCGACCTGGCCCGCAACGACCAGATCGACCCGGTGATCGGGCGCGCCGACGAGATCGAGCAGGCGGTGGAGATCCTGTCCCGCCGTACCAAGAACAACCCGGTGCTCATCGGTGAGGCCGGCGTCGGCAAGACCGCGATCGTGGAGGGTCTGGCCGAGAAGATCTGCGACGGCGACGTGCCGCAGACGCTGCTCGGCAAGCGGGTGATCCAGCTCGACCTGGCCGGCCTGGTCGCCGGCACCCGGTACCGGGGCGACTTCGAGGAACGGCTGAAGAAGGTGATCGACGAGATCCGGGCCCACCGGGAGGAGCTGATCATCTTCCTGGACGAGATCCACACCCTGGTCGGGGCGGGCGGCGCGGGCAGCGAGGGCGGCATGGACGCGTCGAACATGCTCAAGCCGGCGCTGGCGCGCGGCGAACTACGGGTGATCGGCGCGACGACCCTCGACGAGTACCGGCGCAGCATCGAGAAGGACGCCGCGCTGGCCCGGCGCTTCCAGCCGGTGTTCGTGCCCGAACCCAGCGTCGAGGACACCGTAGCCATCCTGCGGGGGCTGCGGGACCGCTACGAGGCACACCACCAGGTGCGGTTCACCGACGAGGCGTTGGTGACCGCAGCCGAACTGTCCGACCGCTACCTCACCGACCGTTTCCTGCCGGACAAGGCGATCGACCTGATCGACCAGGCCGGCGCCCGGGTCCGGCTGCGTACCCGGACCCCGGACGCCGACGTGCGCGACCTGGAACAGCAGCTTGAGGAGGTACGGCGGGACAAGGAGCAGGCGGTCGCCGACGAGCAGTACGAACGCGCCTCCGCGCTGCGCGACCGGGTCGCCGAACTGGAGAGCCAGGTGCAGCGGGCCCGGGGCGACGACGGCGGCGGCAGCCAGGTGCCGGAGGTGGGGCCGGAGGAGATCGCCGAGGTGGTCTCCCGGGCCACCGGCATCCCGGCCAGCCAGCTCACCGAGGAGGAACGGGACCGACTGCTGCGGCTGGAGGGCCAGCTGCACGAGAAGGTCGTCGGGCAGGACGACGCGGTCACCGCGGTCGCCGAGGCGGTCCGGCGCTCCCGTACCGGCCTGGCCGACCCGAACCGGCCGATGGGCAGCTTCCTGTTCCTCGGCCCCACCGGCGTCGGCAAGACCGAACTGGCACGGGCGTTGGCCGAGGCGTTGTTCGGCGAGGCGGACCGGATGGTCCGGGTGGACATGAGCGAGTTCCAGGAGCGGCACACGGTGAGCCGGCTGGTCGGCGCGCCGCCCGGCTACGTCGGGTACGAGGAGGCCGGCCAGCTCACCGAGGCGGTCCGTCGGCGTCCGTACGCGGTGGTGCTGCTCGACGAGATCGAGAAGGCCCACCCGGACGTGTTCAACGTGTTGTTGCAGGTGCTCGACGACGGGCGGCTGACCGACAGCCAGGGCCGCACCGTCAACTTCAAGAACACCGTGCTCATCATGACGAGCAACATCGGTTCCGAGCTGATCACCGGCGCGCAGCGGGCGGTCGGCTTCGGTGCCGGCGAGCCGGGCAGCCCCCAGGAGAGCGACGAACTGCGGGAGCGGCTGATGCGCCGGTTGCAGGAGAACTTCCGCCCCGAGTTCCTCAACCGGATCGACGAGGTGATCATCTTCCGCCGGCTGGAGGCCGAGCAGCTGCGTCAGATCACCGAGCTGCTGCTGGAGGAGACCCGTCGCCGGTTGCACGCCCAGGACATCGAGGTGGACTTCACCACCGCCGGCATCGACTGGCTCGCCGAGCGCGGCTACCAGCCGGAGTTCGGTGCCCGGCCACTGCGCCGGGTGATCCAACGGGAGGTCGACAACCATCTGTCCCGGATGCTGCTGGAACAGCAGATCTCACCCGGTCAGCGGGTCACCGTCGACGCCCGGGACGACCGGCTGGCCTTCGACGTGTCGGCCGGCCGGGGACACGCCCGGGCGACGACCTCGCATCCCCGCTGACCGGAAGGGCACCGATGACCGAACCGGACGAGGCCCGCGAGGACGAGCGGACCGAGGCGATCCTGGCGCCACCGACGGCCAACCCAGCCCGGGTGCAGGTGCCGCCGGAGGGGCTGGGTGGGCAGACCGACGAGGGGCACCCGGAGGAGTCCGGGTCGCCGCCGGCAGAGGAGGGCTGATGGCACGCGAACAGCGACTCGACCCGGAGGTGGAAGTGCTCTGGGAGGACTTCCACGCCGAGGTCAACGTGCCGTCCGAGCAACTGCGACAGTGGCTGCTGACCCGCGGCTCCGGCGAGGCCGCGTTCGGCCCCGACCCGGACCTGAACCTGCCGGAGCCGGGCCGGCAGATCCTCGCCGTGCTGCGCAAGCGCAAGGTCGACCTGACGCCGGAGGACGTCGAGGTGATGCGGGACGCCGTCGAGCGGATCCGCTCGCTGACCGCCGCCAAGCCCGGCCGGGGCAACGCCGACGACGAATGGCGACACAGCCTGCTCGACCTGGGCCACGACGTGCTCGTCGAACGGTGACCCCGCCACGGGTGTCCCCGGCGCCGCCGCACCGCGCCGGAGACACCCGCACGTCCGGCCGGGCTACTCGGCTTCGGGTCGACCAACTCTCCATCAGACCCGGGGTTCGACACGTGGTCGATGCCGGTCTGCTCGAACGTGACGCCCGGGTCGCAGGCATCGTCGAGCTGATCATTTAGCCACCGGGCTGGCGCACCTGACGTCCTCGGCAGACCATGTGGGGGTGCTCTGCTCCGTCCGGTGGTTCGCGGCCTCCGCGATCGCCTATGCCGTGTTTCACCACGTCGGCAGCGGGTTTGCGTGGCTGGGACCGGTGGGGTCCGGGTCGACCCGCTGGGCCGACTGGATCGATTTGGCGACGCCCTACGCGTTCCTCCTGCCCGCCGCCGCTTCCCTCTGGCGCGCGGGAGGGACCTCGGCCGTGGTTTGGCTCGTCTACCTCGCAGGCGCCGTCACTTACGTCGAAGGACACGGCGTCCACCTGTCCGCCAACTCGATCAGCAACGCCACGTCCGCCGAGGCAGCCCACCTGTGGGACGAGGTCGTCGGCCACTACCTGTGGTTCACCGGTGCGATGCTGGTCTGGGCCGCGCTCGCGACGATCATCATCCGGCGAGATCCACCGCGCGGGCCGGTCCCGGCGCTGCTGGCGCTGGCCGTCGGGACGACTGCTGCGACCAACGCGCTGGAGGGTGGCACCGCTGTTCTCGGCCTGGCGGCCTTCGCCTGCTTCGCCGTCTGGGGCTGGCTCACCCGCGCCGGGTCTGGTCAACTCGTGTTGATCGCGTCGCTGCCCGCGCTGCTGGTCGTTGCCGGCTGGGGCGTCTGGCACGCTGGCTTTCCCCAACCCTCTGAACTCGGCTGGGGTTGACTTGAAGTGAGTTTCGTAGATACGTTTGGCCAATATTTGCGGTAACTCGCATCTGCTGACGACGATCCCTACGGGGGGTGATCGGTCGGAGAAACAGACTTTTCTTGCGCACGCGCCGCGCATTTCCGGATCTCGATTTACCGGCTGCGGCTGCCCACTGCTGAGCACAAGCTCTAAGCTGCGCTGAAAGGAATCAGCATGCCCAAAATCAGAACGGTTGCTGGAGTGGCGGCGTTGGTCGGTGCCGCACTCCTCGTCATGCCGGTCAATGCCGTGACCGGCCAACCGGCCCCGGCGCCCCAATTGGCAAAGCCGGTGTCGAACGGGGCCCTCGAGCGGGTGGCTCCGCCGAAGTCCCGCGCGGAGGCCGCCGCCCACAAGCCCGTGCCTCGACCGTTGTCGGTCGGCGTCTCCGCCGAACTCAAGCTCACCGCCGACCGGCACATGGCCGCCGACCCGGCCCTGCGTGCGTTGCTTCAGGGCACCACGTACAAGGTGGTCAAGGAAGGCACCTGGAGCCGGGCGGTGAGCACCGAGCGGATCGGCGTCGTGCGGGAAATCGAGCTCGCCAAGCCGGTCGATATGCCGATGCGCGGGTGGCCGGTCATGGTTTGGGATGACGCCCGCGACACCTACCAGCAGTACAGCTACAACGCCTCCTGGTCGAACGTCACCGGCGTGACCATCTTCGTCGACGACACGGCCGGCATCGTCGGGCTCACCCCCGACGAGGAGGCCGTGCCGACGCAGGGCTCGGGCAACGAATGGATCGCGAAGCTGCCCAAGGAGGCCCCGAAATGAGTGAAGCACTCGGCGGAATCCGCAGCCGTGTGGCCGTCCTCACGGCGGTGCTCGTCGCCGTGACGGCGGCCCTGGTCGGCGTGCCCTCCAGCAACCCGGCAACTGCGGCGACATCGCGCATCCAATGCTATTACTTCGATTTCGACGGCATCCAGTTCCACAACTACGACTATCTCGACAAGGTGTCGGACTGCAATGCGGTCGACTGGGCCACCAGCGTCGTGTTCTGGGACTGGGCCGACATCGACTTCGTCAAGAGCACGCTTGACGACTTCGGCTTCGAGGACTCGAGCTGGCAGGACATGTACATGCCGGTCCGCACCGGCAACACCGCCGCGGTCTGGGACGACGACGGCGGCAAGAAGGAGATCGCCTGCCCGGCCGTCGGTCTGGAGACGCGGCACTACCGCATCTACGCGCCTCCCTCGACCGACTATATGTATCACCCTGGCCTCGGGTACTTCGTCGTCGGATCGACACACTGGGACGCCAACGAGTGCCCGCCGATCGGCAAGCGCCACTACGGCAGCGAGGAGGCCGAGCAAACCATCGCTGACCGGATGGAGGCAGGCGGCTATTGGGTCGACCGCGAGTGGTCCGACTTCGACAACTGGGAGCCCTACCGCGTCGAGGGTGACCACACCTGGGAGAACAGCGGTTACGCCACCTACATCGCCACACCCTACCCCGGGTGAGGCACCGATGACGCGGAGCCGACACCGGCTTGCGCGGGTCGTCCTCGTCGCCCTTTTCGTCGTGCCCTCCGGCGTTGCAACCACCGGAGGGCCGGCAATCGCCGGCTCCACAGAGTGGACCGTCAGCGAGATGGCGACGCGGGAACGCACCCTGACCGGCGACCGGACCCAATTCTCGGCGCGCTGGACCCTGACCGCCGGAGACCTCGCGCCCTGGTTCACGACGCGGCTGAAGATGCGGATCACTTTCGCCCGCGGCGCGCCAGCCGACGGCACCGCCCGCGTGGTCGGCGCGCTCAACGACAGCCCGGCCGCCCTGGTGACGCTGCGGGCCCAGCCCGGTGGCGGCACACGGGTCTTCTACGACGGATACCTGTCCGGGCCGGTCACCACCGTCACGAAGGAGGACTCCATCGTCGTCGACTACGAGAACTATCCGAGGGCGGGCTCCGTCAGCCCGGGGCCCAACACCTTCAAGGTCGCCCTGCAGGACGGCGACGGGCTGGTCGACCGGGTGGAGATCGACCCCGCGAGCGGGTTCACTGCCACCACCATCCAACCCGAACAGCTCAGCATCGCTCTCCCAAAGAAGCTGAGCGCCGAGGTCGGCGAGCAGTTCACCCTGCCCTACGAGGTGTCGAGCCGAGCCGAGCGGGCTGACCGTCCGTTGAGCGTCCTGGTCGAGAGTGCGGGTGGACCGCTCGAGCTCGACCGCGATCAAGACACGTTCTCGACCACTGGCACCAAACAGACCGGGGAGTTCACCGGAACTGCCACCCAGCCGGGGCGCTACGAGCTGCGGGTCGCCGCCAACGGCGGTTACAATCCCGCGGCCGGAACCGTCCTGGTGGACGTCAAACCCGCGGGCCGGCGCGGCCCGGGGCTGGCCGCCGTGATCGGAGCGGTTATGCTCGTCGGCGTGGCCTTCCTGCTGTTGACCGGCAGCCGACGTCGCGCCGACCGGCGACGGGCGTGAACCCATGAGATCAGCGGGCTGGCCGTTGATCGGGCTGGTCGCGGGCGCGGCCGCCGGCTGGCTCTGGGGCTGGTCCGCGAGCGACTACGAGGCGATCGACTCGGCCGTCGGCACCGCGCTGCTCGGCGCGGTGGCCGGCCTGCTTGCCGGCGCGACCGCCTACTCGCTCACCCGCCGCAAGCGTGACAGAGACTGACGGGCTCACTCGGCTTCGAGGCTGGCGATGGCCAGCCCGGCGGCGTCGGCGGCGGCCTGCCGGTCGGCGCGGGTCTGCTCCTCGCGGGTGAGCAGGTTGGCGTACTCGGCCAGGTCGGCCGGGTCCGGCACCTCCGGCAACCGGCGCAGGAAGGCTTCGCACTCCCGGACGGCGGCGGTGTGCGCGGCGGCGGCCCGACGGAGCAGTTCGCGCTCGTCGGCGGCGGGATAGAGGTCGGTCATACCCGCCCCTTACCCGCGCTCAGCCGGTTCGCACCCGGTGCGCAGCCACCACCGGCGCCGGTCGCCGGACACCGAACGCCGGGTTGCGCAGCAGCCAGGCCAGGTACGCCGGATGCGGCGCGAGGGCGTCGGTGTACGCGACCAGGGCGGTCTCCAGCACCAGGTCGGCGGTGCGGGCGGCGGCGGACTCCGGATGCCAGCCCAGCATCAGCCGCCAGCGCAGCGGCGTGTCGACCAGCCGGCGGGTCACCAGACCGGCAACCGGCCGGAAGGTGGCCTGGCACAGCGCCACCGCCTCGCCGGCGTCCACCAGGTCGATGCAGCTGCGTACGTCGGCCTCGTACACCTTGCGGGGGGTGAACCCGGCCCGGGCGCAGGCGGCGGCGAAGCAGTCGCCGAAGCAGCCGTCCCCCGGCGCCGCCACCCACTGCTCGTGCCGCAGGTCGGCCAGGTCCACCTCGTCGCGCCCGGCCAGCGGGTGGGTCTCCGGCAGCAGCACCATGACCGGGTCGACGGCGACCTCCCGCCAGCTCAGCCCGTAATCCGCCGACGGTGTCGAGTCACCACACACCCCGGTCAGCGCGTAGTCCAGCCGGCCGCCGGCGACCAGCTGGGCCAGCTCGTCGACCGACCAGGAGGCGTGCGTGCTGATCTGCGCCTGCGGCTGCTCGGCGGCCAGCCGGTGCACCAACCGACCCAGGATCGGGCTGTTCACCCCGCCGAACCGGTACCGGCGGGGCGCGTCCCCCGCGCCGGCCAACCGGGCCGCCTCGTCCTGCAGGCCCTTCATGGCCGGCAGCAGCACCCGGGCCCGGGCCAGCACCAACTCGCCGAGCGCGGTGGGCCGCGCGCCGCGCCGGTCCCGTTCGAACAGCGGCCCGCCGAGGGTACGTTCGATCCGCTGGAGCTGGGCGGTCAGCGCCGGCTGGGCCAGCCCGAGCGTCGAGGCCGCCTTGGTCACGCTCCCCGTCTCCGCGATGGCGCAGACCACCCGCAGGTGGCGCAACTCCAGATTCATAGCGTGACGGTAGGGCCACGGCGCAGCTGGCGGTAGTGCCTGGACGGATCAACGACCATGAACGTGGCGCGGGTCTCTCACCGAGGTGGCGGCTCGGTCAGCTCACTCATCTGGGTGTGCCGGCCGGCGAGGACGTCCCGAACCTTGTCCACCACCCCGACCGCCGGCTCGACGATCCGGTTCCACGGCGGGTTGTGCGGCACCGCCGGATGCGGGCGGGTCGGTGCCGCCTCCTCGGCGATCTCCAACCGGTTGCCGAGCCGGATCAGCTCCTCCTCGGTGGCGGCGGCGCACAGCCGCTGCACCAACGGGTCGACCGCACGGGCGTGCGCCTCGACCCGGGCGGCCACGTCGGGCAGGGCCTCGTCGGTCAGCCCCTGCAGGGCCCGCAGCAGCTCGACGTCGCCGGCCAACACCTCGTCGACGAGCGGGTTCGCGCCGTCCACGGCGTGCCGGACGGCGGGCAGCAGGTACTGCTCCTCCCCGGAGAGGTGCCGCGACAGGGCGGCGACCAGGACGTCGCGGCCGTGCTCCGGGTCCGGCCCGGGCTCGATCAGCCGCCGGGTCAACTCCAGCAACTGCCGGTGCTCCTCGGCGACGAGGTCGGCGATGCTGCGGCCGGGGGGCTGGTATTCGTCCCCGGGGGTGGGCGGCAGCGGCGGCAGGTGGACGGACATGGTCGCCTCCTGGGCGGGCGGGCGGAGCGACGAGATGGCTTCGACGGGCATCGGGCAGGCGCGGCAGTACCCGCAGCCGCCCGAACCGAAACTCTAGGCTGATATGAAGGCACGATGACGAGCGACGCCCACGCCGCCCTCCCCGCGCCGACCGACGAGGTCGTCGAGCTGTGCCGGGACCTGCTGCGCATCGACACCACGAACACCGGCGACAACGACACCAGCGTCGGCGAACGCGGCGCGGCCGAGTACGTCGCGGAGAAGCTCGCCGACGTCGGCATCACCCCGGTCGTCCACGAGTCCGCGCCCGGCCGGGCCAACGTGGTCGCCCGGATACCCGGCACCGATCCCAGTCGCGGTGCGTTGCTCGTGCACGGGCACCTGGACGTCGTACCGGCGGACGCCGACGAGTGGTCGGTGCACCCGTTCTCGGGCGAGCTGCGCGACGGCTATCTGTGGGGCCGCGGTGCCATCGACATGAAGGACTTCGACGCGATGGTCCTCGCGGTGGTGCGGGACTGGCAGCGTACGGGGGTGCGCCCGCCACGGGACATCGTGCTCGCGTACACCGCGGACGAGGAGGCGGGCAGCGAGTACGGCGCCCACTTCCTGACCACCCGGCACCGTGACCTCTTCGACGGCTGCACCGAGGGCATCGGTGAGGTCGGTGGCTTCTCGTACACGGTGGACCCGTCGCGGCGGCTCTACCTGATCGAGACCGCCCAGAAGGGCATCGACTGGCTGCGGCTGCACGCCAAGGGCCGGCCCGGGCACGGCTCGATGCTGCACGACGACAACGCGGTCACCGCGCTGGCCGAGGCGGTGGCCCGGATCGGCCGGCACCGCTTCCCGGTGGTGGTCACCGACACCGTGCGCGCCTTCCTGGAGGAGGTCTCCGAGGTCCTCGGCATCGAACTGGACCCGGACGACCCGGAAGCCGCCATCGCCAAGCTCGGCCCGATCGCGAACATCATCGGCGCCACCATCCGTAACACCGCGAACCCGACCCGGCTCGCCGCCGGGTACAAGGACAACGTCATCCCCGGCCGGGCCAGCGCCACCATCGACTGCCGCAGCCTGCCCGGCCAGTCGGAGCTGCTGGAGCGGCAGCTGCGCGAGCTGGTCGGTCCGGACATCGCCATCGAGTACGTCCAACGGCAGCCGGCGCTGGAGACCACCTTCGACGGCGACCTGGTGGCGGCCATGGCCGCCGCGCTGCGGGCCGAGGATCCGGGCGCCCGGCCGGTGCCGTACATGCTCTCCGGCGGCACCGACGCCAAGGCCTTCGCGCAGCTGGGCATCAGGTGTTTCGGGTTCGCGCCGCTGCGGTTGCCGGCCGACCTGAACTTCTCGGCGCTGTTCCACGGCATCGACGAGCGGGTACCGGTGGACGGACTACAGTTCGGCGTGCGGGTTCTCGACCGGTTCCTGCGTACCTGCTAGACATCCTGGATTCTTCGTGAAGGGGACGCCTCACATGACCGACCAGCACGGTGAGCTGGACGCCGCCCTCGAGCGCGTGATCGAAGCGGCCCGCCACCACCTGGCCGCCGTCCGGGCCGCGCAGGGCCGGATCGACGACGACGACGTCTGGCAGGCGTACGTCGCGCTGAACAATGCGTCGTTCGCCTACGACGAGCAACTCATGGACGCCTTCGGCGAGGTCACCCCGTGGGACGTCGAGTCCATCGACCCGGACGAGGCCGACCAGCGTTTCGCCGCTGGCGAGGGCGTCGAGTCCACCGACCCGCACCCGCAGGTGATCTCCGTACGCCAGCGGCGTGACTACCGGGTGCCGAGCGTCTCCGCGTTGATCCGGGTCGCCGAGGCGGCCCGTCGGGAGGGCGTACCCGGAGACGAGGAGGTGCCGCCGGTGGAGGGTGTCGGCGAGGCGGTGCTGGAGCTGCTGCAGAGCGGCGACGGTTCGCTGGGCGCGCTCGACGTGCCGGAGCTGGAGCCGCTCGACGGCGTGGTGATGGTCAGCGAGGTCGGCATCCCGGTCGACCTGGAGTCGTTCGCCGACGACGACCCGCTGGGTCCGTTCCAGCCGGGCGCCGACGACCGCCTGGTCGGCCGCCTCGACGAGCACCCGTTCCTGGAACTCGACGACGAGCACGACCACGTGCACTGACAGCGTGGGCGCCCATCGGTCAGCGGGCCGGCCGCAACGGTCGGCCCGGTGATTGTCGGCTGCGTGCTGTCGAGCTGGGGGCGCGGACGGATCGGTCGGTGGGGTGCCACGCGCGGTCGCGGTTGGTCCGGTGGGGACCCGGTGGTTTGTCGTGTGCGTGCTGTCGAGCTGAGGGCGCGGACGGATCGATGGTGCGGTCCCGGGGTTCGCTGGTGCGATCGGGTCGCCTGGTGCGGATACCAGCGGGCGCCGGATCGTCGCGGCGATCACCGACGCGCGTCGAGCGGATGCTTGCCTGAGTCGCGCTTCTCGGCCGGCTCGGGTGACGCGGCCCGACGGCGGGTTCGCAAGGGCCCCGCGTCGGGATCGGGTCTGACCGACCCGACCGGGTGCGGCCCGGAGATGATCCGGGCCGACAAGGCGCGTGGCCGGCGGGATGAGAGCGCAAACGACTCAGCTCGACAGCGCACGAGGGAGACATACTTTCTCCGGGCCGGCGTCCGTCTGCGGCCGGCCACATATGGGCCCGCTGCCCGGCGCGCCGTCGACGGTCAGTACGACAGGCCCGGCTGCGGCTGGTTGACCCGTCGGCGGCGCAGCACCACCTGCCGCGTGCCGTCACGGAACAGCCGAACCCGGGCCAGTTCCCAACCGGAGAACTCCGCCTGGATCGCCAGCTGCGCCGCGGCGGTCAACCGGTCGACGTTCGGCGGTAACCGCAGCGGCGCGTATTCGTAGTCCATGGGGCCTATGCTGCCCAGCCAGACCCCCGAAGCGCCACCCTTCGGCACGTGATGCTCAACCGTCGCGCTCCGGATAGCCGACCTCCAGCGCCGAGACGTCGTCAAGCGCCGTGGTGATCTCCTCAGGCAGGGTCATCCGTTCCACCTGAAGCGCACCGAGCAACTGCCCCGAGGTACGCGCACCGAGGATCGGCGCGGTCACGCCTGGCCGATCCCGGATCCAGGCCAGCGCCACCTCCAGCGGGGAGACGCCGAGTCCGCTCGCGGCGGTGGCCACCGCCTCCACGATGCTGGAGCAGCGGGGCTCCAGATAGGTGGCGACAAAACGCTCGAAATGCGGCGACACCGCCCGGGAGTCCGCCGGCCGGCCGTGCCGGTACTTGCCGGTCAGCACGCCCCGACCGAGCGGCGACCAGGGCAGTACACCCAACCCGAGCGCCTCGCAGGCGGGTAGTACCTCCCGCTCCACCCCCCGCTCCAGCAGGGAGTACTCCACCTGTGCGGCGACCACCGGTGCCCGGCCCGGCCAGGCCGCCTGCCAGGCCGCCGCCCGGGCGGTCTGCCAACCGGAGAAGTTCGACACGCCGACGTAGCGCACCCGGCCACTGGCGACCGCGTGATCAAGTGCCGCGAGGGTCTCCTCCAACGGGGTCTGCGGATCGTAGCCGTGCACCTGGAACAGATCGACGTGGTCGGTGCCGAGCCGTCGCAGTGAGGCGTCCAGCGTACGCAGCAGGTGCCCGCGGGAGCCGTCCCGGCGTCGGGCTCCGCCCGGCCGGAGCCCCGCCTTGGTCGCGATCAACAACTCCTCGCGCGGCACCAGGCTGCCCAGCAGCGAGCCGATCACCGACTCGGCGTCACCGTCGCCGTAGACGTCGGCAGTGTCGATCAGGTTGCCGCCGGCGTCGAGGTAGCTCTTCAACTGCGCGGCCGCGTCGTCGGCGTCGGTGTCCCGGCCCCAGGTCATGGTGCCGAGTGCGAGCCGGGAAACCGCCAGCCCGCTGCGGCCGAGCGGTCGCTGCTGCATGGGTGAACCTTATTTCGAACCAGGGCCGGACGGATATCCTCGCTCCCGCCGAGTCTGCCCGGGGATCGGGGTGAGCCGGTGATCGTCCCTGCCGCCGACACCGCGTAACCTGATGCGACTGCGGATGGGGGAGGACTCTGTGCGACTCGGGCTTAGCCTCGGATACCAGACAGCGTGGAGCACGCCGGCCGATCACCTGGCCCTGGCTCAGGAGGCGGACCGGCTCGGCTACTCGGTGGTGTGGGCGGCGGAGGCGTACGGCTCCGACTCGCCGAGCATGCTGGCCTGGATGGCCGGGCAGACCCAGCGGATCGACATCGGCAGCGCGGTGATGCAGATCCCCGCCCGGACACCCGCGATGACCGCGATGACCGCGGCCACGATCGACTCGCTCTCCGGGGGGCGGTTCCGGCTCGGCCTGGGGGTGTCCGGCCCGCAGGTCTCCGAGGGCTGGCACGGCGTCCGCTTCGGTAGGCCGCTGGCCCGCACCCGGGAGTACGTGGACATCGTGAAGCTGGCGGTCGGCCGCAAGGAGGTCGCCTACGACGGCGAGTTCTACACGCTGCCGCTGCCCGACGGCCCCGGTAAGGCACTGCGGTTGGGCTTCCATCCGCCGCGCGAGCACATTCCGATCTATCTGGCCGCAGTGGGCCCGAAGAACCTGGAACTGGCCGGCGAGATCGCCGACGGTTGGTTGGCGGTCTTCTACGCCCCCGAGTTCGCCCAGGAGCAGCTCGCGGCGGTGCGGGCCGGGCGGGCCACGGCCGGCAAGGAGCTGGCCGGCTTCGACGTGGTGCCCTCCGTGCCGGTCGTGGTCGGCGACGACCTGAACTCCTGCGCCGAGCTGGTCCGCTGGTACGCCGCGCTGTATGTCGGTGGCATGGGCAGCCGCCAGCAGAACTTCTACAACCAGCTGGCCACCCGGATGGGCTACGGTGACGCCGCCCGCGAGGTGCAGGAGCTCTACCTGGCCAAGCGGCAGCGCGACGCCGCGGCGGCCGTGCCGATGGAGTTCATCGACCGGACCTCGCTGCTCGGACCGAAGGAGCGCATCGCCGAGCGGATGCGCGAGTACGCCGAGGCGGGGGTCACCACCCTGTCGGTGACTCTCTTCGCCGCCGACCGCGACACCGGTGTGCAGACCCTGCGGACCGTCGCCGAGGCGCTGGATCTCTCGGGAGTCGGGGAGTGACCTGGATCGAAGCCATCGTCCTGGGCATCGTCCAGGGCCTGACCGAGTTCCTTCCGGTCAGCTCGTCCGGTCACCTGCGGATCACCTCGGCGATCTTCTTCGAGCAGGACGCCGGAGCGTCCTTCACCGCGGTCACCCAGCTGGGCACCGAGGCGGCGGTGCTGCTCTACTTCGCCAAGGACATCTGGCGCATCGGCCGGACCTGGGTGGTCGGCATCTGGGACAAATCCGTGCGTTCCAGCCTCGACTACCGTATGGGCTGGTACGTCATCATCGGTTCCATCCCGATCGGCATCTTCGGTTTCCTGTTCAAGGACCAGATTCGCGAGACCGCCCGCAACCTGTGGGTGGTGGCCACCACCCTGATCGTGTTCGCCTTCGTGCTCGCCTTCGCCGAGTACTGGGGACGGCAGACCCGGACCCTGCGGGACTTCCGGATGCGCGACGGCGTGGTGATGGGGTTCGCCCAGGCGCTGGCGCTCATCCCCGGTGTCTCCCGGTCCGGCGCGACGCTCACCTTCGGTCTCTTCCTGAGCCTGACCCGGGAGACCGCGGCCCGCTACTCGTTCCTGCTGGCCATCCCGGCGGTGGTGATGTCCGGGATCTTCAGCCTGGGCGACGTCTTCGAACCGGCGGCGCCCGGCACCTCGGTACCCACGGTCGCGCAGATGGTCGTCGCCACGCTCATCGCGTTCGGCGTCGGCTACGCGGCCATCGCCTGGCTGCTGCGTTACGTCGCGCACCACACTCTGTACATCTTCGTGCTGTACCGGGTCGCGATCGGCACGCTCGTCCTGGCCCTGCTACTGACCGGGACGATAAGCGCCACCTGAGTTCTGGTTTGTGGGTGGTTGCGGTGCGGCTGGGGGCGACCGTGCCCGGCTTCGGGCGGTCAGGCTTGATCCCTGCGCCGGGCACGGTCGCCCCCAGCCTGACCTGGTCGGCCTCCGTGCGGGTGTGGGCCAGCCGGGGTGGGGTTTGGTTGTCTGTTGTCTGTTGTCTGTTGTCTGTTCGACGGTTCGGTTGTGATGCTGCTGTCCGGTTGGTCTGTGGTGTGGGTATGCCGCTGGCCGGCACCCTGGTTCGGGTGCCGGCCGGCGGTTCTTGCTCCCCCTGTCGAGGAATGTCTTCGGTTGTCGGCTGGTGTCAGCTGGTCCAGTGTTCGGTGACGAGGTCGGCGGCCTGCTGTTCCCACTGGGCGTAGTGGTCGGGGTAGGCCGAGACCTGCACGGTCTGGGCGGCCTCAGTGAGGGGCATGTCCTGCCAGCCGTCGACCTGCTTCAACGCCTTGAGGAAGGCCAGGGTCGAGTACTCGGGGTCGGTGATCTGCTCGACGGTGCCCCAGCCGGACGACGGGCGCTGCTGGAACAGGCCCTGGGAGTCGTGGTCGTTGCGGTCACCGAGGTGGCCCAGGTTCTCCAGCTTCGACTCCTGTAGGGCGGTCGCGATCGACACGACGGCGGCACGCTCGTCCATGCCGGCCTTCTTCGTCGCGGCGATGATCGCCTTGACGTTGTCGATCTGCTCGTCGTTCAGGTCGACGTGGGACTGGTTGGTGGGGGTGCCGTGCGGCAGCAGGGTGCCCGTGTCCGGCTTGTCGGCCTGGACGGCGGCGATCGGGGTGGTCGGGGTGAACTCGTTGCCGGTGGTGGTGCCGTGGTTCAGCGGGCCGGCGGCGAGTCCGGCGGCGGCGGTGAGGCCGGCGATGCCGAGGATGCTCTTGCGCAGCATGGTGTTCATCGGGGGCTCCTTCGCGTTGGGGGTGGGCCTCGCCCGCTGCATCCGGGGGGATGACGGGGTACGGCCGGGCGCGGTCGAGCGCCAGAAGACAGCGGGGGCGTAGGCCCGGCCGTGGTGGTGCCGGGCGTTTCAGGGGGATGGCCGGGGCGCGTCCCGCAGGTGCGCGGGGCGGGGGCAGATCGCGCGCCGGGACCATGTGCAACGACCGGCCGGGGCGGGTGATTCCCGCATCCGGCGGCCCACGCCCGGGGGCGGGACGGGTGCTGCTTGGTCAGCCACCGGTTACAACGCCGGCCACCGGCCGATGATTCCGCCGGCTCACCCGCCGCCGACCCCGGGAAACCGGACACCGCGCCCATCCGGGCAGCTCAGCCCCAACGGTTCCGAGCCGGCCGGGGCGGGATCCGGCGGCGGGTGCGGCCTCCCGGTGTCCCGTCTGGGAGTTCGGTACCGCCCTGAGCGGTGTGGGGCGAGGGCCTAGGGTGGTGCGAGTGGCGACACTTCTGCTCCTGCGGCACGGACGCACCACCGCGAACGCCGACGGTGGCCTCGCCGGTCGGCAGCCCGTCGAGCTGGACGAGACCGGCCGCGCCCAGGCCACCGCGGTGGGCGAACGGTTGCGGGTGGTGCCGCTGGCGGCCGTGGTGACCAGCCCGCTGATTCGCTGTCGGCAGACCCTGGAGCTGGCGTTGCCCGAGGCGTCGCCGGTGGTGGACGACGGTCTGATCGAGTGCGGGTACGGCAGTTGGGAGGGCCAGCCGCTGAAGAAGCTGGCCAAGGAGCCGCTCTGGCCGATGGTGCAGCAGCATCCCAGCGGGGTGGTCTTCCCCGAGGGCGAGGCGATGGCGCAGATGTCGACCCGGGCGGTCGCGGCGGTACGCGCCTGGGACGACCGACTGACCGCCGAGCACGGCCCCGAGGCGGTCTGGCTGGCGTGCAGCCACGGTGATGTGATCAAGGCCATCGTCGCCGACGCGCTCGGCGTACACCTGGATCTTTTTCAACGGATCGTGGTGGACCCGGCGTCGGTGACCGCGATCCGCTACACCCCCCTGCGGCCCTTCCTGGTACGCCTCAACGACATCGGCGGCGACCTGGCCGGCCTGGTACCGCCGCCCGGCAAGCGACGTCGGCGGGCCCGCCGGCCGACGGACTCGGACGCCGCGGTCGGCGGCGGCGCGGGGGCGTCCCGGTGAGCCGTCCGGCTCCGCACCCCGGCACGTTCCGGTGGGTCGCGATTCGGGTCGGTGGGGTGCGCGCTGCGTGGGGCCGCCGGATAGGGTCGTGGGTATGACCCACCAGGTGCACGCCTTCGAACCGCCGGAGCGGTTCGTCGCCGGGACCGTCGGGCCGCCGGGGGAGCGCACGTTCTTCCTCCAGGCGCGCGGCGGTGGTCGGCTGGTCAGCGTCGCGCTGGAGAAGGTTCAGGTCTCCCTGCTCGCCGAGAAGCTGGAGGAACTGCTCACCGAGGCCCAGCGTCGGTTCGGTGTCGAACTGCCCGAGGCTACCGTCCCGGTCGGTGACAACGACCCGCTGGAGACACCGGTCGACGAGGAGTTCCGGGTCGGCACGCTGGGCCTGGCCTTCGACGCGGACAGCGCGACCGTAGTGATCGAGGCGATCGCGGTCGGCGAGGCGGAGACCGAGATCGAGCTTGGCCAGGCGGAGGCGGAGGCGGAGGACGAGCCCGACGATGTCGAGCCCGACGAGGATCTCGACCGGCTCCGGGTCCGGTTGACCCCCGAGGCGACCCGCGCGTTCATCGAGCGGGCCCGGCGCGTGGTCAACGCCGGCCGGCCGCCCTGCCCGCTCTGCGGTCAGCCCCTGGACCCGGCCGGCCACCTCTGCCCCCGGAACAACGGCTACCACCGGTGACCTCCTCCGGCGTGGCTCCCCGACAGGACGGGGGTGCCGCGCTGCGCCTGCTACGCGACGGTGACCTGACCGTCGAGGGGCGACTCGTCGACGCCTCGAACACCACCCTGCGGGGCGTGCTGACCCTGGACGGGATGTCGGCCCGGTGCGTGTACAAGCCGGTGCGCGGCGAGCGGCCGCTGTGGGACTTCCCGGACGGCACCCTCGCCGGCCGGGAGGTGGCCGCCTACCTGGTCTCTGCCGCCACCGGTTGGGATCTGGTGCCGCCGACGGTGCTGCGGGACGGGCCGTTCGGGCCCGGTTCCTGCCAGCTGTGGATCGACGAGCCGGCCGACGCCGAGCCGCTGGTGGGGTTCGTGCCGGCCGACTCGGTGCCACCCCGCTGGTTCCCGATCGCGGCCGCCCGTGACGACGACGGCACCGCGTACGCCCTCGCGCACGCCGACGACCCGCGGCTGGCCCGGCTCGCGGTGCTCGACGCGGTGATCAACAACGCGGATCGCAAGGGCGGCCACGTCCTGGTCGGCCCGGACGACCGGCTCCACGGGGTCGACCACGGGGTCAGCTTCCACGTGGAGGAGAAGCTGCGTACGGTGCTCTGGGGTTGGGCCGGCCGGTCGCTGCCGGACGACGCGGTCGACATGCTCGGCCGGCTGGCCCGTCAGCTCGCCGGCCCGCTCGGTGAGGAACTGGCCGAGCACCTCACCCTCGGTGAGCTCGCCGAGCTGGCCGCCCGGATCGACCGGCTGTGCGGCAGCGGTCGCTTTCCGCAGCCGTCCCAGGACTGGCCGGCGGTGCCCTGGCCGCCGATCTGAGCCTGTCGCGTTGATCACTCTCGGGGCGGCGTGACGTTGCCCGACGGCTGGTTAGGCTGACGGTCATGGAGTCTTGGGTGGGGCACGAGGTGCCGCGGCTGCCGGGCCGCAGCGAGCCGTTGCGGTTGTTCGACTCGGCGCGGGCAAGTGTGCAGCCGAGCGACCCGGACGGCGCCGCCACCATGTACGTCTGCGGCATCACCCCGTACGACGCCACCCATCTCGGTCACGCCGCCACCATGATCACCTTCGATCTGGTGCAGCGGATGTGGCGCGACGCCGGCCACGAGGTCCGCTACGTGCAGAACGTCACCGACATCGACGACCCGTTGCTGGAGCGGGCCGAACGTGACCGGGAGGACTGGAAGGTCCTGGCGATGCGGGAGACGGCGCTGTTCCGCGAGGACATGGAGGCGTTGCGGATCATCCCACCCGCCCACTACGTCGGCGCGGTGGAGTCGATCCCGGACATCGCCGAGAAGGTACTGGTGCTGCTCAAGGACGGTGCCGCTTACCGCCTCGACGACGGCACCGGCGACGTCTACTTCGACATCGCGGCCACGCCGAGCTTCGGCTACGAGTCCAACCTGTCCCGCGCGGAGATGCTGGAGATCTTCCCCGAGCGCGGCGGCGACCCGGACCGCGCCGGCAAACGTGACCCGCTGGACCCGCTGCTGTGGCGCGGCGCCCGCGACGGCGAGCCGTCCTGGCCGGGTGGCGACCTCGGCCCGGGCCGGCCAGGCTGGCACATCGAGTGCGCGGTGATCGCCCTGGGCCTGCTCGGCTCCACCATCGACGTTCAGGGTGGCGGCAACGACCTGCTCTTCCCGCACCACGAGTGCTCCGCCGCGCACGCCGAGCGGCTGACCGGCGCGGCACCGTTCGCCGGCCACTACGTGCACGCCGGCATGATCGGGCTGGACGGCGAGAAGATGTCCAAGTCCCGGGGCAACCTGGTCTTCGTCTCCCGGCTGCGCGCCGACCGGGTGGATCCGATGGCGGTCCGGCTGGCCCTGCTCTCCGGGCACTACCGCGCCGACCGGTCCTGGACCGACGACCTGCTCACCGCCGCCCAGGAGCGGCTGGGCCGCTGGCGGCGGGCCGCCGCCGCGACCGCCGGGCCGTCCGGCTCGGCGTTCCTGGCCGGCGTACGCGAACGACTCACCGACGACCTCGACACCCCCGGAGCCCTACGGCTGGCCGACGAGTGGGCCGAGCGGACCCTCGCCGGTACCGACGACGACCCGGCCGCGCCGCGCCTGTTCGCCGACACCGTCGACGCCCTGCTCGGCATCCACCTCTGACCGATCCGGGAACGTCCCCCGACGTCACCCCTCTCGCGGTCGGGCCCCTCTCGCGGTCGGGCCCCTCTCGCGGTCGGGCCCCTCTCGCCCGAGCGGACAACATCCCTGATGTTGCTGCCTCGCGTGTCCGTGAGGGGGCAACATCCCTGATGTCGCTGCTTCGGACGCCGTAAGGCAACGTGTTGTGGTGCGCGCCGTGCCCGGACGCCTTGAGGCAGCAACATCCCCGATGTTGCTGCCTCGCGTGCACGTGAGGGGACAACATCGGGGATGTTGCTGCTTCCTGTTCCCGCCGGGGGCGGCCCCCAAGGGGGTGGCGGACGTGAGGTGGCAGTCAGCCGAGGACGAGGCCGGGGTCCGGGTCGGGGGATTCGGCGGGGGCGGGGATCTGGTACTCCTCGGTGAGGGTGGTGACCGGGCCGGGCCAGGTGGCCTGGGCGACCTCGATCGGCTTGCGGTGCGGGTCGTACGCCACGTGAAGCAGGTGCAGCACCGGGGTGTCCGGTCGGATCTGGAGGGTCTCCGACTCCTCGCGGCTGGGCTGGCGGGCGGTGATGGTGTCGGTGGCGGTCGCGTACCGGCGGCCGGTGGCCTCCTCGGCCTCCTGGTAGAGCGGGCGGCCGAACGCCTCGGCCCGCTCCAGCGTGGTGCCGGCGGTGTCGGCGGGCAGGAACCAGGAGGCGCCCACCTCCACCGGTGAGTCCTCGGTGCGGACGAGGTGGCGGCGGCAGAGCAGTTCGGTGCCGTCGGGTACGCCGAACGCGTCGGCCACCTCGGGCGGCGCGGGGGAGCGGCCGACGGAGACGAGCTGCTGACGATAGCGGGCGGCGAGGTCGGTGTGGTAGCCGCGGAAGCCGCCGTAGCGGCCCCGGGAGAGGCGGTTGAGTCGTCGCCGGGTGCCCCGCACGTACGTACCGGAACCGGGTTTGGTGATCAGGACGCCCTCGACCCGCAGCTGGTCGACGGCGCGTTGCACGGTCTGCTTGGCGACGCCGAACATCTCGGCGATGGCCGGGATGGACGGCAGGCGTTCGCCCGGTGCCCAGTCCCCCCGTCGGATCTGGGTCTTGAGCTGCGCTGCGATCTGCCGGTGCGGAAACTCGGCCGCCCCCGGGTTGATCTGCATCCCGGCCTCCTCATTTCAGCTAGGTTCCTAGGATGCCCTACGCGGGATGAGTCCCGCCACCCCGACACAGACCACGAAACCCCGGGCCGACGTGGGCCCGGGGTTTCGTGAACGGGAAGTGGGCTACCAGGAACCGGCGGTGGGGCCGGCGGATCCGCCCCGGCGGCGCAGGTACTTCTCGAACTCCTGGGCGATCTCGTCCCCGGTCAACGGGGTGATGCCCGCGTCACCGACGCGTTCCTCCAACTCGCGGACGTACTCGCCCAACTCGGCGTCCTGCTCGGCCGCGCTGCGCACCCGCTGTTCCCACTCGGCGGCCTCCTCGGCCAGGTCGGCCATGGGTACCGGCAGGTCGAGCACCTCCTCGACCCGGTGCAGCAGGGCGAGGGTGGCCTTCGGGCAGGGCGGGTTGTTGGCGTAGTGCGGCACGTGGACCCAGAACGAGACGGCGTCGACCTCGGCCCGGGTGCAGGCGTCGTGCAGCACGCCGACGATCCCGGTCGGCCCGTCGTACCGGGTGGGGGTGAGCTGGTAGCGGCGTGCGGCGTCGGCGTCGGAGGCGCTGCCGCTGATCGGCAGCGGCCGGGTGTACGGCACGTCGGCCAGCAGGGCACCGAGCAGCACCACCCGCTCGACCTCCAGGCTGTGGCAGATCTCCAGCACCTGCTCGCAGAAGGTCCGCCACCGCATGCTCGGCTCGATGCCGCGGATCAGCACCACGTCCCGCTCGGTGCCGGCGGGGCTGGCGACCGTGAACCGGGTGGTGGGCCACTCCACCCGACGGGTGGCACCGTCGGACATGGCGATGGTGGGCCGGCTGACCTGGAAGTCGTAGAAGTCCTCCGGATCCAGCTCGGTGACGGGCCGGGCCTCCCACACCTGCTCCAGGTGCTCGACCGCCGCGGTGGACGCGTCCGCCGCGTCGTTCCACCCCTCGAAGGCGCAGATGGCGACCGGGGACCGCAGCACCGGCAGCCCGTCGAACTCGGTCACGCCGTCACCTCCTGCTCGTCACCGGCGGTCCGGGACGCGGTCCCGGTCGTCCGCCCACGGTGCGTGGCGGTGTCGCTGTAGTCCTTCACGTCAGTCAGCCTACGTGCCGGGCCCGGACCCGGCCCGCCGGCCGCGCCGGATGGGCCGGGCGTCGGCGCCGCCGTCGGACTGCGCGTAGACCACGGTGTTGGGCATTGCCGGCGAAAACGGGCGGCGTGATCCCGATGACACAATGTGGGATCGGACGGCACGCAGGGGTGCGGGCCCGCCCAATCGCATTAACCTGGGTTGGTGCGTACTTCGTTGCTCGACGCGTTGACCGACCGGATCCTCGTCACCGACGGGGCGATGGGCACGATGCTGCAGGCTGCGGACCTGACCCTGGACGACTTCGACGGTCTGGAGGGGTGCAACGAGATCCTCAACGTCACCCGGCCGGACGTCGTCCGTGGCGTGCACGAGGCGTACCTGGCGGCGGGCGCGGACTGTGTGGAGACGAACACCTTCGGCGCGAACCTGGCCAACCTCGGCGAGTACGACATCCAGCACCGGATCCGGGAGCTGTCCGAGGCCGGTGCGCGGATCGCCCGCGAGGCAGCCGACGCCTACACCTCGTCCGAGCGGCCCCGGTTCGTCCTCGGCTCGATCGGCCCGGGCACCAAGTTGCCCACCCTCGGCCACGCCGCCTACGCCACGCTGCGCGACGCGTACCAGGAGAACGCCGCCGGCTTGATCGAGGGTGGCGCGGATGCGCTGATCATCGAGACCTGCCAGGACCTGCTTCAGGTCAAGGCCGCCGTGGTCGGCTCGCACCGGGCGATGGCGGAGCTGGGCCGCAAGGTCCCGCTGATCTGTCACGTCACCGTGGAGACCACCGGCACGATGCTGCTGGGCAGCGAGATCGGTGCCGCGCTGACCGCGATCGAGCCGCTCGGCGTCGATCTCATCGGGCTCAACTGCGCCACCGGTCCGGCGGAGATGAGCGAGCACCTGCGCTACCTCTCCCAACACGCCACCGTCCCGCTGTCGGTGATGCCGAACGCGGGCCTGCCGCAGCTCACCGCCGACGGCGCGGCCTACCCGCTGACCCCGGTGGAACTGGCCGACGCCATGGAACGTTTCGTCACCGAATACGGCGTGTCCCTGGTCGGCGGCTGTTGCGGCACGACACCGGAGCACATCAGGCTGCTCGCCGAACGGCTGGGCGGGACCCGGCCGGTGGCCCGTGAGCCGCGTACCGATCCGGGTGTCTCCTCGATCTACCACCATGTGCCGTTCGCGCAGGACGCCAGCGTGCTGATGGTGGGGGAGCGGACAAACGCCAACGGCTCCAAGGCGTTCCGGGAGGCGATGCTCGCCGCCGACTGGCAGGCGTGCGTGGAGATCGCCCGGAGCCAGGCCCGCGACGGCTCGCACCTGCTGGACCTCTGCGTCGACTACGTCGGCCGGGACGGCACCACCGACATGCGTGAGCTGGCCGGCCGGTTCGCCACCGCCTCCACGCTGCCGATCATGCTGGACTCGACGGAGCCGGCGGTGATCGAGGCCGGCCTGGAGATGCTCGGCGGCCGGTGCGTGGTCAACTCGGTGAACTTCGAGGACGGTGACGGCCCGGAGTCCCGCTACGCGCGGGTGATGCCGGTGGTCGCCGAGCACGGCGCCGCCGTGGTCGCGCTGCTCATCGACGAGGAGGGCCAGGCCCGCACGGCGGAGTGGAAGGTACGGGTGGCCGAGCGGCTGATCGAGGATCTCACCGGTCGGTGGGGGATGCACCGCTCGGACATCCTGATCGACGCGCTTACCTTCCCGATCGCCACGGGTCAGGAGGAGACCCGCCGCGACGGCATCGAGACCATCGAGGCGATCCGGGAGATCGCCCGCCGCTGGCCCGGGGTGAACTTCACGCTGGGCGTCTCGAACGTCTCGTTCGGACTGAACCCGGCGGCCCGGCAGGTGCTCAACTCGGTCTTCCTGCACGAGTGCGTGCAGGCCGGGCTCACCTCGGCGATCGTGCACGCCAGCAAGATCCTGCCGATGTCGAAGATCCCCGACGAGCAGCGCGAGATCGCCCTCGACCTGGTCTACGACCGGCGTCGCGAGGGTTATGACCCGGTGCAGCGGTTCATCGAGGTCTTCGAGGGCGTCGACGCCGCCTCGGCGCGCGCCACCCGGGCCGAGGAGTTGGCGGCCCTGCCGCTCAACGAGCGGCTCAAGCGGCGGATCATCGACGGCGAGCGCAACGGCCTGGAGGCCGATCTCGACGCCGCGATGGCGGCCGGCACCGCCCCGCTGCTCATCATCAACGACATCCTGCTGGACGGCATGAAGGTCGTCGGTGAGCTGTTCGGCTCCGGTCAGATGCAGCTGCCGTTCGTGTTGCAGTCGGCCGAGGTGATGAAGACCGCGGTGGCGTACCTCGAACCGCACATGGAGAAGGCCGACGACGGCGGCAAGGGCCGCATCGTGCTCGCCACGGTCAAGGGCGACGTGCACGACATCGGCAAGAACCTGGTCGACATCATCCTGTCCAACAACGGCTACGAGGTGGTGAACATCGGCATCAAGCAGCCGATCTCCGCCATCCTCGACGCCGCCGACCAGCACCGCGCCGACGCCATCGGCATGTCGGGTCTGCTGGTCAAGAGCACCGTCATCATGAAGGAGAACCTGGTCGAGATGGCGTCGCGCGGGGTCGCGGAGCGCTGGCCGGTCCTGCTCGGCGGCGCGGCGCTGACCCGGGCGTACGTCGAGGACGACCTGCGGTCGATGTTCCCCGGCCAGGTGCACTACGCCCGCGACGCCTTCGAGGGGCTGTCCCTGATGGACCGGGTGATGGCCGCCAAGCGCGGCGGCGCCCCCGTGGTGGACGCCGAGCGGGAGGCGGCCCTGGCGGCCCGGCGGGCCCGCCGCGAACGGCAGCGCGCGGTGGTCGCCGAGTCGCTGCCGGAACTGCACGACACCTCGGTACGCTCCGACGTCGCGGTCGACGTGCCGGTGCCGGTCGCACCGTTCCACGGCACCCGGGTGATCAAGGGGGTGCCGCTTGCCGACTACGCGGCGCTGCTGGACGAGCGGGCCACCTTCATGGGCCAGTGGGGGCTGCGCGGTGCGCGCGGCGGCAAGGGCCCGTCGTACGAGGATCTGGTGGAGACCGAGGGCCGGCCGAGGCTGCGCTACTGGCTGGACCGGCTGATCGCCGACCAGGTGTTGGAGGCGGCCGTGGTGTACGGCTACTTCCCGGCGTACTCGGAGGGCAACGACCTGGTCGTCCTGGACGAGAACGGGCACGCCGAGCGGGCCCGGTTCACCTTCCCCCGGCAGCGGCAGGAGCGGCGGCTGTGCCTGGCCGACTTCTTCCGCCCACGCGGCGACGACCCTGACGTGGTCGCGTTGCAGCTGGTCACCGTCGGCCAGCCGGTCAGCGAGTACGCGGCCAAGCTGTTCGCCCGCAACGAGTACCGCGACTACCTGGAGGTGCACGGCCTGTCGGTGCAGCTCACCGAGGCCCTCGCCGAGTACTGGCACAAGCGGGTCCGGGCCGAGCTGCGGCTGCCCGACGGTCGTACCGTCGCCGACGACGACCCGGCCGACCTGGCCGGCCTGCTGCGCACCGACTACCGGGGCTGCCGGTACGCGTTTGGCTACCCGGCCTGCCCCGACCTGGAGGACCGGGCGAAGATCGTGGACCTGCTCGGCGCCGAGCGGATCGGGGTGCAACTGTCCGAGGAGTTCCAGCTGATGCCGGAGCAGGCCACCGACGCCATCGTCGTCCACCACCCCGAGGCCAGCTACTTCAACGCCAAGTGACGCCCGCAGGTGCCGTGACCTGTACGTCAGGCACCTGCGGTGGGCATTGGACCATGATCATGCCGTTTCCAGGCACGCACGGGCTTCTGGTTCGTCATCGTCGGCCTGGTCGTCACCGAACGCCTTGTCGATGGCCCGGCGGGTGCGGTCCTCGCTGGTCGGCAGCAGGTGGGTGTAGGTCCGCAGGGTGAATCCGGGGTCGGCGTGGCCCAGGTACGTCGACAGGGCCTTGACGCTCTCCCCGGCATCCAGCAGGACCAAGGTGTAGGTGTGCCGCAGGACATGCACTCCGCCCGCCGTTGACCCGGGCGAGCCGGGCAGACCACCGCCCGACGCGCCCGCGTCCGTACGAGCGTCAAGGCTGTCTTGAGATGACGGACCGGGCGGCGGCCCGATCCCCAGGAGGTCGGGTTGACGGGCGGACGGGATGGCGGCGGTTGTGGTTGCACCGTGACACTGCGTGCCCTGGTGTGGTACTGATCGAGGTCGCTGGTAGCTGGCTCGGAGAGTGGTGGGGCTTCATGGATCCGGATGTGACTGCGTTGGCTGGTGCGGTGGTGCCGTACGTGGCGGCGGCTGCCGGAGCGTACGGGGCGGGTGTGGTGGCGAGGGTGCAGGAGGTGGCGGCGGATGCGACGGTCGGCCTAGGTGGTCGGTTGTTGCGCCGGTTGCTGGGACGAAAGGAGTCAGCGCCGTTGGTGGAAGCGGCGGTGATGGATGTAGCCGAGGATCCGGCTGATCAGGATCGGTTGGCGGCGTTGCGGTTGCAGATCCGCAAGGCGGTGGCTGCCGACGCTCGGTTGGCTACTGAGTTGTCGCAGATGCTGGCGTCAGCGGGGGTGACGATCACGGCATTGGGTGAGCGTTCTGTCGCCGGCCAGACGGTCAGCGGGGTGGTGATCACCGGGGATGGCGGCCAGGTGACGCGATGACCGATGAGGATGCTGCCGACCCTGGTGGGGTGAGCGCTGAGGGCGGCCGGTCGATCGCGGCAGGTGAGATCAGCGGGCTTGCTATCACGGGCGACGGTGCGAAGGTCGATGCGCGGAGGATCGAGGTGCATCGGGCATCGACGGCACCCGAGGTGGGGGAGCGGTTGCATAACCTGCCCAAGCCGGCGACACGGTTGTTTGTGGGCCGTGAGGACGAGTTCGCCAAGTTGGAGGAGGTGATGTCGGCCGGCAGCGGGGTGATTTGTCAGGCGGTGCATGGTCTCGGTGGGGTGGGTAAGACCGAGTTGGCGTTGCAGTACGCCCACCGGTGGCGAAACCGGTATCTGGTGCGGTGGTGGGTGACTGCTGACAGCCCGGCGGCGATCGAGAGCGGTTTGGCGGCGTTGACGGCCCGGTTGAACCCGGAGTTGGTGCTGACGGTGACGGCAGCGGAGGCTGCGGGCTGGGCCATCGGCTGGTTGCAGAACCAGTCGGGTTGGTTGCTAGTGCTGGACAATGTGGAGCAGCGCTCGGATGTCGAGCCGCTGGTAGCCCAGTTGGACACCGGGCACCTCTTGATCACGACGCGGCGTGACGTGAACTGGGAGACACTGGTCGACGGGTGTCTGCATCTGGACATGCTGGATCGTGAATCCGCAGTGCGGCTGTTGCTGGAGCCTGGGCAACAGCAGGATCTGTTGGCGGCGGCGGTGTTGGCCGACGAGTTGGGGTATCTGCCGTTGGCGTTGCAGCAGGCGGCCGGTTATCTAAGGCAGACCCGTTCGCCAGTGTCGGTCTATCTGGATCGGCTGCGTGCCCAGCCTGCCGAGGTGTTGAACACGATCGCGGAGGGGGACCAGGCGGAACGGGCGGTGGCCCAGGTTTGGCTACTTACCCTCGACCGGCTGCGCGACATCCGGCCCGCAGCGATCGACCTGCTGCGAATCTTGTCGTGCTACGCGGCCGACGAGGTGCCGCGCTCAATCTTGGCCGGATATTCCGAACAGCACGGTGCTGTTGACCAGGCGCTATCAGCGTTGGCGTCGTACAACCTGGTTACGCTCACGCAGACGACAGTGAGCACTCACCGGCTTCTCCAGACGGTGGTCCGCAGCCAAGCGCAGACGCAGGCCGAGGCTGACTACCACGACGAGGGCAGCGACCTGCCCGAGTCGTTGTGGCAAAAGGCGATTAATAATGCGTTGGCCCTGCTCGACCAAGCCCGCCCGCCGGGCAATCCATCAGATAATGTCGATGCCTGGCCGCAGTGGAGGGTGTTAGCCCCACATGTCGAAGCGATCGCACACCACATTCCCGAGGACACCGTAGATCTGACCTTCGCGTACCTGCTGGGCCAACTGGGGTTCTACTACTACACGCAGGCAAGGTACAACCAGGCTCTACAAGCTGAGAAGCGGGCGTTGGAGATCAGTGAGGCGGCGTTGCCGGCAGGACATCCCACCATCGCGCTGCGGTTGGACAACTTGGCGGGCACTCTGAGCGATCTGGGGCGGCCGGCGGAGGCGTTGCCGTTGCAGCGGCGGGCGTTGGAGATCAGTGAGGCGGCGTTGCCGGCAGGACACCCCACTATCGCGACCCGGTTGGATAACCTGGCATACACGCTGGCGGGTCTGGGGCGGCCGGCGGAGGCGTTGCCGTTGCAGCGGCGGGCGTTGGAGATCAGTGAGGCGGCGTTGCCGGCAGAACACCCCGACATCGCGATCCAGTTGAATAACCTGGCGGGCACTCTGAGCGATCTGGGGCGGCCGGCGGAGGCGTTGCCGTTGCAGCGGCGGGCGTTGGAGATCAGTGAGGCGGCGTTGCCGGCAGGACACCCCACTATCGCGACCCGGTTGGACAACCTGGCGGGCACGCTGAAAGCCCTGGGGCAGGCGGAGGAGGCGCTGCCGTTGCGACGGCGGGCGTTGGAGATCAGTGAGGCGGCGTTGCCGGCAGGACACCCCGACATAGCCACCCGGTTGAACAATCTGGCGGGCACGCTGAGGGCGCTGGGGCAGGCGGAGGAGGCGCTGCCGTTGCAGCGGCGGGCGTTGGAGATCAGCGAGGCGGCGTTGCCGGCAGGACACCCCACTATCGCGCTCCGGTTGAACAACCTGGCGGCCACGCTGACAGCCCTGAGGCGGGCGGAGGAGGCCCTGCCGTTGCAACGGCGGGCGTCGGAGATCAAGGCAGAAATCGAGCGTAAACGGACTGATTCGAATGATGCAGAGTGACGGCCGTGGGTGCGGTGAACTGCACCTACGGCAGACGGTTAGCCCTCATCATGCGGTCGCTAGGCCGCCCCGGGCCTCAGGGTCGGCGCCGGCCCGGCCAGGCGCTCTGTAGCTGTCGAGCGATGTCGACGAGTGCGTTGAAAGTGTCTCGGGCAGTGCAGCTCGAAGTCCCGCCCGTTCGAAGCGGTCGGACGGAGCCATGGAGAGTCCTGGGAGGAAATTGGCAGCCTACAGGGATGTACGCGCTCTGCAGCAATCCACGGGCCCTGGGCGGCAAATTGGCCCAGTGGCGCGAGTATCAGCACACCCTCGCCATCGCTCAGGCCGTCGGCCAAGCGCAAGCCGGCACTCCCGAGGTGCTTCTGTGATCAGGACGCCGGCCGGAAGTCCGGGCCGTCGGCTGTCGTCACCAATTCCCAGCCGAAGGCGTCCAGGGTGATGTCGGTACGGGCTCCGAAGGTGTGGACCAGTCTGGCGACCGGCCCGTCCGGCAGGCTGTCGCCGACCGTGGCGAACACCTCGGCCGGGTTTCCGCCGAGCTGTTGTGCCACGATCCACGGCACCGCCAGAGCCACCATGAAGTCCCGGTCGTCGTCGGACGTCAGATCGGGCGAGGCCGGTCGCGAGCACTGAGTGGCGTAGCAGATCGACGGAGTTCTGGCGCAATGCCAGGGTGGCGAGGCGGGCGCCGTAGCGGCCGAGGGCGAGCGCGTTGGAGGGGTCGAGGGAGCGTACGAAGCTCTGCTCGATGCGTCGCGGAGCGCGGGCGAGGATCTCCTCCGCGAGTCGGTCCTGCTTCCCTGGGATTCTCTCCAGGTTGGGCTTCACCCGGCCAGGATGGCAGAACCGCGCGAGGTCAGCACTCGGCCCTGCCGAGGCGTGCGAACTCGTCGAGGGAGACGTACTTCGGTAACTCGTCGTTGTTCACGATTGCGGTGATCATGACTGATCCTGGTTGCAGGCCGACCAGTTCGGGCAGCCGGAAGGTAACCGAGTGGGTGGTGAAGCTGTTGTTGCCGGCGACGCCGCACATGCGAAAGGCGGCGCGCCGATCAGGGGCAGGATCGGGCGGGAATCCCGGCAGTTGGACGGTGGCCGGCGAGGTCGCGTCCCGGGGTACGTCGTAGTCCCGGCCCGGCCAGCTCGGCCAATTCGCGGATGGTTCCGGAGCGAGGGACGGGGTGGGCGAGACCGCGCGTTCGGTGGCAAGGACAATCACGTCCGGCGGCTTGTCCGCGCACCAGGCCAGTGCCGCGAGCGGCCGGCCGTCAGCATCCACGGTGAGGCCAGTGATGCCCTTGATCTCTGGCGTGCAGGCGGTCAGGGCGGTCAGCACGAGCAGTGGGGCGGCCAGCGTGGCGACGATCCGTCGTGTCCTCGCGCGCGTTCGAGCCACCATGCTCCAACGATCGCGGAGCAGGGTCGACCTCCGACCTCGGCTGAATCTCGGGCCGATGACGATGATGCGGCGGGCGTGCCTCCGCCGATGACCGGAATCGGCAGGTCCGTGCGAGTCGCCATGTTGCCGACACGGCCCGGCTCGTCCGGCGCTTGCTGCCGCTGCCTGTCGGAGCCGGGTACCGTCGATTGTGGCGGCTCGCTGGTGTGGAGGCCAGCAGATCGCCGCCTTGTCCTTCACCCGGGAGCTTCGCCATGCCGCCGAGCGCGCGTACCGTCGTTGACCCACGGTTCCCCGCTGAGCTTGCCCGACTTCGCCGTCTCCGTGGCCTGTCGCTGCGCGATCTGGCTCGCCTTGCGTACGTCGGGAAGAGCTACGTGCACGACCTCGAGACGGGTCGTACCCGACCGTCCCGCGAACTCGCCGCGCACCTTGACGACACCCTTCAGGCCGGTGGGACGCTGGCCGCGATGGTCGTCGATGCACCAACCGTGACCACCCCCGACGACGACGACCGCCTAGCGTACGTGCTCGCCGAACCGACCCGCCTCGACGCCGCTGCCGTGCGGCTGCTCGCCGAAGTGCTGGCTGCGCAACGTCGCCTTGACGACGTCCTGCCGGCTCCGGTGACACTGCCGGCAATGGTGGCGCAGCGGTCCACTGTGCAGCACCTCGCCGAGCGGGCCGCTGGCCCCTACGTCGGCCAGCTGCACGAGTTGGTGGCGGAGTGGACGCAGTTCGTCGGCTGGCTGCATGCCGAAGCCCGCAACGACGGTGAGGCGATACAGGTGCTGATCGAGGCCGCCAGGCAGGCCGACGCCGTTGACAGTGGCCCGCTCGCGGCGCAGGTGGAGAACTTCCGGGGCTACCTGGAGCGGCAGCGAGGCAACCCGCGCGGCATCGTGCGCCATTTTCTCACCGCGTACCACACACCCGGGGCGACGGCGCTGCAACGCGTCGGCGACGCGGTCCAGGCCGCCCACGGATACGCGCTACTCGGCGATCGGCGCTCAGCAGCAGGGCTCCTCGGAGAGGCGAGCGACCTCACCGAGGCGGCCGAGCGCGAGCAGGCACCGGTCCTGGCCTACTGGCTGACGCCCACGTTCAGCAGGATGGGTCTCGGGCTGGCCTATCTGGCGCTCGGCGACACGTCGGCCGGCATCGACAACCTGCGGGCCGGGTTGGCCGGGTTGCCGCCTGACCAGCGGGACGCCGCATGGACGCAGGAGTACCGGCAGGCACTCGCGGTCGCCACCGGCTGAGCTGTCCGTCAACCGTCCCGGACAGGACGCCGGACGCCTCGCACCTGCCCTGAGTGCCCACCGCAATCGCACGATTCACGTGGGTGGTGGCGGTGCGCCCCCACGTACCGCCGCCCCCGTCCCCGAACTTCGGCGGAGGTGATGGTGTGAGCAGGTGGCACAGGTTCTGGCGGTGGCTGCGGCGGCGGCCGATGCCGCTGGCAAACGGCGGGCAATGGCGGGAGACCGTCGAGCAGGAGGCCGCCCGGCAACGCCTGCTCGACCCGGCGCAACACCCGGTGGCCAGCATGACTGGGCGTGCCGTCAGCTATCGAGACGCGATGGCCGCCGAGGCGGTGCGAATCGGCCGGGCCGTCGACGCCCTGCCCGCCCGGCTCGCCGACGAGCACCTGCCGCGCCGGCCGGAGTGGACGTGCGCCAGCTGCGAGGGCGAACCGTCGTGGCCGTGCGCACCCGCGCGGGTGCGGCTCGCCGAGGCGTACGGCCGGGACCGGGTGGGCCTGTCGATGTACGCGGGTGCCTTGTTGACGGCGGCGTTGGACGACCTGCCGCGCGAGGATCCCGGCGAGCTGACGACCAGGTTCCTCGCGTGGCTGAGGTGTACCTGCGGGGCGGGTAGCCACGCCGGGGCGTGACCGACGATCGGCGCCCCGGCGCATTCGCCGTCCTTTTCGTACGCCCGCCTGCCGGGGACCGGTCAAGCACGGACCGGCCGGCCGGCGTAGCCGGATGTGACCTCTGTTGCACGGACACGCCGACACACCATCTGGTGTCTTGCGTTCGCCGGCCGCCCATATATGGTGTCTCCCGTAGCTGGTTCGGCGCCCATCCGGGGCGGCCGAGGCAAGAGGGAACCCGGTGGAAATCCGGGGCTGCCCCGCAGCGGTGAGTGGGAACGACAGCCGTCACACAGCACTGGGCTCCGGCCTGGGAAGCGACGGCCAGTAGGAGCGCGCGAGCACGCCCACGAGTCCGAAGACCTGCCAGCACGCCGCCCGCACTCGTGGGCGGCGGCCGCAGGCCGCGTGGGACGGCCGACGCCAGGAACGGGCCGTGCCGCCTGCGCGGTTCCCGTGGCGTCCTCCCGCGTGTCCGAGGCCCTCGGTAGACGGCGCGAGGAGAGAGACGTGACGGTCGTGCGGGAGATGCCGGCCTCCGACGCGGGTGTGTCGGAGCAGCGCCGGCAGGTGATGCAGGTCCGCAAGCGCGACGGCGCCACGGAACCGGTGGACGTCAACAAGATCGTCCGGGCGGTGGAGCGGTGGGTGGCCGACCTCGACGAGGTCGATCCGCTGCGGGTGGCCACCAAGACCATCAGCGGCCTGTACGACGGTGCCACCACTGCCGAGCTGGACAAGCTGTCCATCCAGACGGCCGCCGAGCTGATCGGTACGGAGCCGCAGTACTCGAAGCTGGCGGCGCGGCTGCTGGCCGCGTACGTGGACAAGGAGGTCCGTGGGCAGCAGGTGGCCAGCTTCAGCCAGTCCATCCGGTACGCGCACGGCCTCGGGCTGATCGGGGACGCGACCGCCGCGTTCGTGGCCCGTAACGCGCGCAAGCTGGACGACGCCGTGGACCCGGACGGTGACCTGCGGTTCGAGTACTTCGGGCTGCGCACCGTCGCGGACCGCTACCTGCTGCGGCATCCACAGACCCGGCTGGTGGTGGAGACGCCGCAGTACTGGCTGCTGCGGGTGGCCTGCGGGCTGTCGCAGACACCGGGTGAGGCGATCGGGTTCTACCGGCTGATGTCGAGCCTGGCCTACCTGCCGAGTTCGCCGACGCTGTTCAACTCGGGCACCCGACACACCCAGATGTCGTCGTGTTTCCTGGTCGACTCCCCGCGCGACGAACTCGACTCGATCTACGAGCGCTACCACCAGGTGGCGAAGCTGTCGAAGTTCTCCGGCGGCATCGGCATCTCCTGGTCACGGATCCGGGGCCGGGGCGCGCTGATCCGGGGAACCAACGGCAAATCCAACGGCATCGTGCCGTTCCTGAAGACCCTCGACGCCGGGGTGGCGGCGGTCAACCAGGGTGGCCGCCGCAAGGGCGCGGCCTGCGTGTACCTGGAGCCGTGGCACCCGGACGTCGAGGAGTTCCTGGAGTTGCGGGACAACACCGGGGAGGAGTCCCGGCGCACCCACAACCTGAACCTGGCCAACTGGATCCCGGACGAGTTCATGCGCCGGGTCGAGGCCGACGCCGACTGGTCGCTTATCGACCCGTCGGACGCGCCGGAGCTGCCGGACCTGTTCGGTGAGGCGTTCGACGAGGCGTACCGGGCGGCGGAGAAGAAGGCCGTCCGGACGGTCAAGGCCCGCGACCTGTACGGCCGGATGATGCGTACGCTCGCGCAGACCGGCAACGGGTGGATGACGTTCAAGGATGCGGCGAACCGGCTGTCCAACCAGACCGGTGCGCCCGGCAACACGATCCACCTGTCGAACCTGTGCACCGAGATCCTGGAGGTCAACAGCGACACCGAGACGGCCGTGTGCAACCTCGGGTCGGTCAACCTGGGCGCGCACGTCACCGCCGACGGCGTCGACTGGGAGAAGCTGCGCGCGACGGTACGCACGGCGGTGGTGTTCCTCGACCGGGTGATCGACATCAACTACTACCCGGCCGAGCAGACGGCGGTGTCGAACCCGCGCTGGCGACCGGTCGGGCTCGGCCTGATGGGGCTGCAGGACGCCTTGTTCACGCTGCGTCTGCCGTTCGACTCGGCGCCGGCCCGGGAGTTGTCGACCCGGGTCCAGGAGGAGATCTTCCTGACCGCGCTGGAGACGTCGGCCGGGCTGGCCGAGCGGTTCGGCCCGCACCCCGCGTACGCCGAAACCCGCGCCGCGAAGGGTGAGTTGCATCCCGACCTGTGCGGCGCGGAGGTGACGCAGGCGTCGCGGTGGACCGCGCTGCGGGAGCGGATCGCCCGCCACGGCCTGCGCAACTCGCTGCTGGTGGCGATCGCACCGACCGCCACGATCGCCTCGATCGCCGGGTGCTACGAGTGCATCGAGCCGCAGGTGTCCAACCTGTTCAAGCGCGAGACGATGTCCGGCGAGTTCCTCCAGATCAACACCTACCTGGTCCGGGAGTTGAAGGCGCGCGGACTGTGGACCGCGTCGATCCGGGAGCAGATCAAGCGGGCCGAGGGGTCGGTGCAGGGCATCGCCGAGCTGCCGGCGGAGGTGCGGGAGCTGTTCCGGACCGCGTGGGAGCTGCCGCAGCGGGCGCTTATCGACCTGGCCGCCGCCCGGGCTCCGTTCATCGACCAGTCGCAGTCGCTGAACCTGTTCCTGAGCGCGCCGACCATCGGCAAGCTCTCCTCGATGTACCTGTACGCCTGGAAGGCCGGGCTGAAAACCACCTACTACCTGCGGTCGCGTCCGGCGACCCGGATCCAGCAGGCCACCGTCGCCGTCAAGCCGATCGTCGCGGTAAGCGACGACGAGGCGTTGGTCTGCTCCCTGGAAAACCCCGAGAGCTGCGAGGCGTGCCAGTGACCACTGTTTCCGAACCCGACACCGGTCAGCGGCAGATGCTGCTCGACCCCGGCATGGACCTGACCCTGCGGCCCATGCGCTACCCGCAGTTCTTCGACCGGTTCAAGGACGCCATCAAGAACACCTGGACCGTGGAGGAGGTCGACCTGCACTCCGACCTCGCCGACCTGGCCAAGCTCTCCCCGGCGGAGCAGCACCTGGTGTCCCGGCTGGTCGCGTTCTTCGCCACCGGCGACACCATCGTGGCCAACAACCTCGTGCTCAACCTCTACCAGCACGTCAACTCCCCGGAGGGCCGGCTCTACCTGTCCCGGCAACTGTTCGAGGAGGCGGTGCACGTCCAGTTCTACCTGAACCTCCTGGACACGTACGTGCCGGACGAGCGGGAACGGTTCGCGGCGTTCGCGGCGGTGGAGAACATCCCGTCGATCGCCCGCAAGGCCGAGTTCTGCTTCAAGTGGATCGACTCGATCTTCGAGCTGCGGGAGCTGAGGACCCGCGCGGACCGGCGGGCGTTCCTGCTGAACCTGATCTGCTTCGCCGCCTGCATCGAGGGCCTGTTCTTCTACGGCGCCTTCGCCTACGTGTACTTCCTGCGGTCCCGGGGCCTGCTGCACGGTCTGGCCTCCGGCACCAACTGGGTGTTCCGGGACGAGTCGATGCACATGGCCTTCGCCTTCGACGTGGTCGACACCGTACGCGCCGAGGAGCCGGACCTGTTCGACGACGAGATGGAGCAGCAGGTCCGGGACATGCTCGCCGAGGCCGTCGAGTGCGAGGTGCAGTTCGCCGCCGACCTGCTCGAACAGGGCGTGTCCGGACTGTCCCTGGCCGACATGCGCGAGTATCTCCAGCACGTCGCCGACCGCCGGCTGGCGCAGTTGGAGATCGCGCCGCGGTACGGGTCGAAGAACCCGTTCGCCTTCATGGAGTTGCAGGACGTGCAGGAGCTGTCCAACTTCTTCGAACGGCGGGTGTCGGCCTACCAGGTCGGAGTCACCGGCACGGTCGCCTTCGACGACGACTTCTGACGGCCCCACCCGCACTGACCGGGTCCGGCTCGGCGATGGTCCTGTCAGTCATCGCCGGGCCGGTCCAGTACGCGGCGGGGCTCAGGTCGTGCAGCACCACGACGGAGCACAGGGCGCCGAGATCGGGCACTGGTAGAGGCGTCGCCCGACGACGGTCAGGTAGCCGATCATCGAGCAGAGCACGGCGGCGACCAGCAGCGACGCGCCGGACGGCAGTGGTTCCGAGGATCGTCATGCCGGGTGTCGGCCCTGTCGAGCTGAGGGCGTCAGCGGATCACGGTGATCAACGCCCCCAGTTCCGGGCGACGGCAAGTGGATCTCCGGCCCGGAAGTCGGGCGGATCGTGCAGGAGGAAGTCGCGGTGGCTGATGTTCCACGCGTAGGCGCCGGCCATCGAGAACACCAGCACGTCGCCGACGGCGACCGGGCCGCTGTCGGCGTCGCGGGCCAGCACGTCCTTGGGGGTGCAGAGCTGGCCGACGACGGTGACCGGGCCCCCGTCGGTCCGGGGCCCGGTGCCGGCCCGGGACACCACCAGAAAGGGTTGGGAGTGCCCCTTGGCCGCCGGGGTCCGCAGGTGATGGGTGCCGCCGGCCACGATCACGAACCACTGACCCTGGGACCGCTTCACGTCGATCACCTCGGTGACGTACGACCCGCAGTAGACCGCGACGGCGCGGCCGGGCTCGATCCGTAGCCGGACGGTCGGGTAGGTGTCCGCCACCTCGGCGAGCAGCCGACCGTAGCCGGGCCAGTCGAAGCGGTGCTCCGGGTGGCGGTAGTCGACCGCCATGCCGCCGCCGACGTTGACCTCCTCCGCGCCTACCTGCCGCACCGCCCAGCCGGTCACCTCGCGGGCCACCACGCCGGCGGTCGCCGCGTCGAGCCCGCTGGCCAGGTGGGCGTGCACGCCCCGGACCCGGACACCGTCCGGCGGATCGGCGGCGAGCCGGACCGCCTGCTGCGGGTCCATGCCGAACGGGCTGGGCCGCCCGCCCATCACCAGGACCGCGCCCGGTGTGGCCACCGGCAGGTTCACCCGCAGCAGCACGTCGACGGTACGCCCGGCGGCCCGGGCCAGGGCGGCCAGCCGGTGCAGTTCGGCGGCGGACTCGACGTGTACCCGGTGCACGTCGGCAGCCAGTGCGGCCGAGAGATCCGCGTCGGTCTTGCCCGGTCCGGCGAAGGCGGCCACCCGCCGGCCGGGCAGCACGGCCGCGAGGTGGCGCAGTTCGCCGCGACTAGCCGCCTCGAAACCGTCGACAGTGGCGGCGAGGGTGCGCAGCATCCCCGGGTCGGGATTGGCCTTGACCGCGTAGAGCAACTCGACCCGTTCCGGCAGCGCCGCCCGGACGGCGGCGGCGTGCGTGGCCAGGGCGGCGAGGTCGTAGACGTAGGTGGGGTGGTTCATCCGGTAGCGCCGATCGGGTTGGGCACCGCGACGTAGGGCGCCTGCTGGTCGGCGGCCCGGTGCCAGCGGACCAGCAGGTTCGCCTTCGCGGCGAGCGGAGCGCCGTCGAGCAGCGCAATCAGCTCGGCCGGCGCACCGAGCTGGGCGTACGTCGCCTCGACGGCCTCTCTGACCGTCCGCCACAGCCGGGGCTCGATGCCGGGGTGACCGTCGGCGAGCGCACCGGCGAGACCGGCGAGATGGTTGACGAACAGGCAGTAGACCACGCGCCGGGTCGCCTGCGCGGTGGTGTAGGCGGCCTGCCGGGGAACCCGGTCGGGCCAGGCGGCCAACCGGCCCAGATCCAGCTTCAGTCCCTCCAGGTCACGCAGGATCAGGCGGACCGGACGGCCGTCGCGATCCAGCACCACGAGCACGTTCTGCAGGTGTGCCTCGTGGACCACGCCGTGTTCGATCCACAGTCGCAGCACGGTGGGCACCAACAGTTCGACGTAGGCCCGCCACCAGTCGAACGGCTCCGGCACGACCAGCGGCGCGGTGGTCAGCGCCGCCGCCAGCACGACCCGTTCGTCCGGCCGCAGGTGCTCGCGGACGCCGGTCCGCAGGATCGTGCCGTACGCCTCGTCCGCCCCCGGCAGGTCGACGGTCCGGTAGCCGGGTTCGCGCAGCAACCCGACCCGCGGGGGTAGCGGCACGCTGGACAGGAACCGGGTCAACGCCACCGCTCCGGTCAACTCGTAGCGGGCGTTCTTGCGTAGGCAGTTGGTGATGCGTACGTGCAGGCTGGTCTTGAGGAACAGGTCCACCGAGGGGGCGTAGAGCGTACGGACGCTGGCGGTCGGGCGGACCGGTACGCCGGCCGGGCCGAGCCGGCGCAATCTCGGGTCGGTCGGCGGCATCAGGTCCAGCTGCCACGGATGCACCGGCAGCAGGTGGTGCCCGGGTGGCGCGTCCGGCGGATCCAGCGGTGCGATCAGCTCGTCGACCGGTCCGTCACCGGCCACCAGATCGGCGGGCACCGCGAGCCAGCTCAGCCGGAAGGCGCTGCGCAGTTCCGGGGCGTAGCGGCCCCAACTCGCCGGATCACCACTGCGCCACTTCGGGCTGGGGTGGTGCGGGTGCCCGTGCACGAGGGCATGTTCGGAGTCGACGTAGCCGTCCACCACCGGCTCGCCGGTCGGGGTGGGGTCGCGGGACGGGCGGTCACGCAACAGCGTGGCCAGCGCGTCGCGACTGCCGAGCACCTGCTCGACGAACTCGTCGTTGGCCAGCCCGGTGCGGGCGGTCAGCTCGGCGGCCAGCAGCCGGGCGAGCCGCGCGACGTCGACCGGCGCGTCGACGGCGCCCACGTCGTCGACGAGGGTGCCGTCGATCGGCGTGCCGGCGGTCGACGGATCCGGCACGGCCGGGCGACGGCGGGCGACCGGTGCCGGCCGGCAGCGGACCGGGCCGACGTAGCGGTGCGCCAGCACGGGGGAGACCCGGGCCAGCCGGCAGGAGAGCACCAGCCCGAGGTGGGGCAGCCGGATCCGCAGGAGCCCACCGACGGTCTCGGCCGTCCCGTCGGGCGCGGCCACCTCCCGCAGGTAGCAGGCGAGCAGGGTGTGCGTGGCGGCCAGATCGGCGGCGTGTTCCGCCGGTCGGGCGGTGGCTTCGACGGTCTGCGGGGTCACGCGCCGCTCCGCAGGTAGTTGGGTCCGGTCCGACGGTAGAACTTGTTCACGTCGGTGCAACCGGTCCGGTGCTTGGGCAGCAGCGTGCCGGCGGTGAGCATCGCCTTGACCGGCAACCGGTCGGCGGTCAGGATCTGGTCGACCAGCTTCCGTGCGGCGGGTGTGTCGCCCCACCGGTCGCGGGCGGCGCGCAGCCGTGGTGCGAGCGCCTCGGCGGGGGAGGGCACCGTGACGCCCTGTTCCGCCAGGGCGAGCAGAGGCGCCGCCGCTGCCAGGTGCAGGGTGATCGTGACGAACATGTCGGCCAGCTCCCCGGGGTGGCGGATCCACATCCGCTTGTCGCGCAGCCGGAGGGTGCCGGCGTGCCGAGGGTCCAGCCGGGCACCGTCGTTGTCCTTGTACAACAACCGGACCGGACCCTCGGTGGGCAGGACCAGCTGGATGTTCTGCGGATGTGCTTCCAACGCCACTCCGTACCGTAACCACAGGCACACGTGCCAGTCGAGCAGGAGATCCAGATAGGACCCGAGGAGGCGGCCCGGGTCGTCCCCGCCGATCCGCTGGGCGACCGTGCCGGCGGTGGGATCCGCCGCCGCGAGCGCGGCCACCGGCACCACGGTCGCCCGCTCCAGCCCGGTGGGCATCCGGCGCAGCAGAAACGACCGCAGCTCGTCGTCGTCGCAGTGACCGAAGACGCTCTCGTCGGCGTGGGCGATCCGGCCGGCGAAGCGCGGCTGCTGCGCGGCGAATCGGTCGAGCAACGCGGCCACCGCCGCGCCGTCGGACAACGAGTCGGGCGCGAGGGTACGGCGGTTGCGCGCACCCAGACTCGCGGTCGGCAGCGGCAGTTTCAGGTGCGTCGTCGGGTCGCTGTCCAGGGCGACGGTCCGCATCGACAGCGTGGGCCGCACGGTGATGTCGGGTCCGTCGAGCACGGGCACGGCCGACTGGTCGGCGGTGAGTGGATGCACCGGCAGCAGCACCTGCCCGGCCTGGCGTGGTGCCGGCCACCAGTCGGGCAGCCGGCCGTGCAGCCGCAGGGTACGGGCCGGTACGGGCAGCCACCGCAGCGCGAACGCGGGAGCGTGCTCCGGTGCGTACCGGAGCAGCTCGGCCTCGTCCAGACCGTGGCGGCACCGGTCGGTGGGGTAGACGGCATGGCCGGCGTGGGCGGCGAGCACGTCGTCGAGCAGCGCACCGCCGAAGCCGGTGGGCGTGTCGACCCGGGCGGCGGCGACCCGGGCGTACGTGTGCGACCGGGTCGCCTCGGCCAGCCGGCGGGCGAGCAGGTCCTGCCGGCACTCGTCGGTGAAGACGCGCCACCCCTGCTCGGCGTCGGTGTCGGCGTACGGTGCGAGCAGCGCCAACAGGCCCGCCAGCGTGTCGACCCGTCGGGTGCGCGCCCGACCGGGCGGGTGCACCTGCACCTCGGCGCGGGCGAGGCGGACGGTGTGCTGGAAACCGTCGGGCCGCACCGGAAGACGTAACCGGCCGGCGCGGTGCGGTGCCTGCCACCAGCCGGGGCCGTCCGGACCGCCGCCGCTGCTCAGGCCGAGATGGTCCTCGCGCAGCAGGGCGTCCAGTACCCGGCGGAACAACTGCTGCTCCACCGGATCGGTCACGTCTCGATCACCCAGTCGAGTCCGGCGCGGAACTCGACGAGCGCCCGGCCGACGGTGCTCGGGTCCGGCCCGATGGCGTGCAGGACGGCCAGGTAGTCGCGATTGGTGCCGGTCCACTCGGCGGTGGTGCCGATCGCCCGCAACGGGCGGCAGCCGAGTCGGACCCCGTCGCGTACCGCGTCGACGCGCCCGGGGGCGGCGACGAGGGTGCCGCCGCGCTCGGCGCAGACGTACTCGACCCGGGCGGTCTGCTCGATCGCGGCCGGGTCCGGCAGACCGAGGTCGGCCACTGGCTCGCCGAGGTGCAGCCGGATGACGTACTCGAACAGTGGCACCCCGAGCAGCTCGGCCAGGACGAGATCCATCCGGTCACCGATCAACCGGTCGTTGACCTCGATGAGCCGAGGTCGTTCCCGGTGCACGACGAACTCGGTGTGGCAGGCGCCGAACCGGACGCCGAGCGCGTCCAGTTGAGCCCGCAGCCGGTCGGTCGTCGCCGGTGCCGCCGGTGCCCATTCCAGACACAGCTCGGTGAAGGTGGGCGGCGGGCCGAGCGTGGTACGCCAGCCGCCGAGCACGGCCAGCGTCCCGGTGTCACCGAGGGTGTCGTGGGTGCGCACGTCGCCGGGCAGGTACTCCTCCACCACGAGTGGCGCGTCCGGTCGGCGACGGCGGATCTCGGTCACCCGCCGGGCCAGCTCGTCGACGTCGGTGACCAGGTAGGCGTCCTCACTGGCGACGCCGTCACGCGGCTTGACCACGGCGGGGAACACGTCGAACGTCGGCGGCTGCCCGGGTTCGAGGGGTCGGGCGTGCACCACGTCGAGACCGGCGTCGGCGACGGCCTGCCGGGTGGCGGCCTTGTTCTTGCAGCGCCGGGCCGCCTCGGGATCCTTGCCGGGCAGACCGAGACGGTGGGCGGCGAGCGCCGTCGCGGTCTGCAGGTGATCGCTGTTGGAGAACAGCCCCACCGCGGCCGGTCCGTCCCGCACCGTCTCGGTGACGGCTCGCGGGTCCCGCACCGGGCAACGCCGTGTCGGCACCGGCTCGGGCCAGTCGTCGGGGCGATCGGTCAGCACGGTGACCGGCACGCCGAGCGCGTCGGCGGCCGGCAGCAGGCCGTCCAGCACGGAGTCGGTCGGATTGAGGGCGGTCAGGTACAGCATCACGAGTCGGCGCGGTGCGCAGCCGTCACCGGGCGCGCCAGTAGGCCAGCGCCGCCACCTGCTCCTTGCCGACGCCCAGCCCGCGCCGCAGGTGCCGGACGATGCTGCGGGTGCTGGCCGCCTCGCAGGCCACCCAGTACAGGCTGTCCTCCCGGGCATCGGTCAGGGCGGTGGTGACGGTGTCCACCAGGTGCTGGCCCTCGTCGCGGCGCGGCACCCAGACCACCTGGTCGTGCGGCCGGGTACGCAGTGGCAGCGTCCGCTCGCCGTCGTGGGCGTACTCGAGCCAGATCCTCGCCGACGCCGGCCCGGCGGTGTCGAGCAGGCTGTTCACCGCCGGCAGGGAAGCCGCGTCGCCGACCAGGTACAGCCGGCCGGGCACCGGTTCGGGGAACGCGAAGGAACTGCCCTGCACGGTCGCCTCGATGGTGTCCCCGGGCCGGGCGGTGGTGGCCCAGCGGGCGGCGCAGCCGTCGTGCAGGGCGAACACGAGGTGGAAGCGTCCGGTGGCCGCGTCCGGATCGACAAGCGTGTAGGCCCGCTGGTGTGGTCGGCCCTCGTTGTCGAACCACAGCCGGATCCACATGGTGGGGTGCACCCCGCAGGCCCGCAGCAGGTCGCCCCCGTCGACCAGCAGCCGCTGGTAGCGGTCTCCGACGGCTTCGTTCTCCAGCACGGTCAGCTGGAAGTTCCGGCCCCCGAACGCCTTGAGTACGAGGGCTTCCCAGTTGCGTTTCACACGTTTCTCCACTGTGGATGCGTTCGGGTGACGAGGAGCCTGCGGAGAGGGTAGGCGCCGGCCTCAGGGGCGGGCGGTCAGCGGCAGTGCCCGCACCAACATCCGGTGCGAGCGCCAGCCGGGGAACGGCACGAGGTCGCCGACGTGGTCGAATCCGGTCCGTTGCAGCGCGTGCCACACCCGGGTGTTGGTCTCGGCGACGGCCAGTGACACCCGCTCCTCGCGCCGTCGGGCCAGCAACTCGACCGTCATCCGGAAGCCGAGGCGGTGGCGGCGGTACTCGGGCAGGACGAACGCCTCGCACACCGCGAAGGTGCGGCCCGGCCACTCCACCGCGAGGCCGGGATCCTTGGCCGAGGCCAGATCCCGCCACCACCGGGTCTCCGGTGGCAGCGGGCAACCCATGACCGTCCCCACGAGGTGGCCGTCGACGTACCCGAGCGCCGCCTCGAAACCGGGGGCCTCGGCGGTCCACCACAGGCGTTCCGCCACCGTCGGTACGGTGTGGTCGACCAGGTGCAGGTCGGCGGCGTGCACGCGGCGGTAGACCTCGGCCAACGCCTCGATGTCGACCTGGTCGGTGATGGCTACGGTGCTGTGCAGACCGTCGATCACCTCGGACGCGACGGGCGTCGACATGTGAACCCTCCCCGAACTTTGGTTAGGCATACCTAACCAGCCGGTGGGTGTTCGGGCAAGTCCGGTCGTCCGCCGAGCGGCGTTGGTCAGGCAGCTTGCCGCAGGTCGGCCAGCAGCTTCTCGACCCGGGTACGGATCTCGTCACGGATCGGGCGCACCGACACCACGCCCTTGCCGGCCGGGTCATCGAGCTTCCAGTCCTCGTAGCGCTTGCCGGGGAACACGGGGCAGGCGTCACCGCACCCCATGGTGACGATCACGTCGGAGGATTCCGCGGTGGCGTACTCGAGAAGCTTGGGGCTCTGGTCGGTGATGTCGATGCCGACCTCCCGCATGGCCGCGACGGCGGCCGGGTTGATCGTCTCGGCGGGAGCGGAGCCGGCGGAGCGCACCTCGACGGCGTCGCCGGCGAGGTGGCGCAGCCAGCCGGCGGCCATCTGGGAGCGGCCGGCATTGTGTACGCAGACGAACAGGACGCTGGGCTTGTCGGTCATGAGATGCCTTTCGATCCGGAAGCGGTGGCTGCGGGTCGACCGTGGGTGCAGGTCATCGCCGTCCGCTCGTGGCCGACTGCTCGTCGGTCGGCACGACCACCTGGTCGGCGGCGGCACCGGCGTCGGGGTAGAGGGCCGCCAGCAGGCCGAGACCGACGACGAGACCGACGACCTGCGCCACCAGGAAGCCCGGCACGGAGCCGGGGGCGATGCCGGCGAAGGTATCGGTGAACGCGCGGCCGACCGTGACCGCCGGGTTGGCGAACGAGGTGGACGACGTGAACCAGTATGCCGCTCCGATGTAGGCGCCCACGGCGGCCGGCGCCACGGTGGCCCGGCCGGACCGCGCCAGCGCGAAGATCAGCAGGACCAGGCCGGCGGTGGCGACGACCTCGCCGAGCCAGAGGTTGCCACCGCTGCGCACCCGGCCGGAGAAGCTGACCGCGCCCAGGCCGAACATCAGGTTGGCCAGCACCGACCCCGCGACGGCCCCGGTCACCTGTGCCACGAGGTAGCCGGCCAACTCACGGAGGGTGAGGCCGCTGCCCGAGCGGCGGCCGAGCAGCCAGTCGGCGGCGGAGACGACCGGGTTGAAATGGGCGCCGGAGACCGGTCCGAACATCAGGATCAGTACGCCGAGGGCGAAGGCCGTGGCGACCGAGTTCTGCAGCAGTTGCAGACCGACGTCGTCCGGGGACAGGTCGGTGGCCATGATGCCGGAGCCGACCACGGCGGTGACCAGCAGGGCGGTGCCGGCGAACTCGGCCAGCAGGCGCCGCCAGAATGCGATGGTCATCTTGTTGTGCTTCTCCTCGATGGTTATCGGGCGGGGACGTTCAACTCGTCGAGGAGACGCCGTACCCGTCGTTCGATCTCGTCGCGGATCGGCCGGACGTCGTCGACGTCGAGGCCGGCAGGGTCGGCGAGGTCCCAGTTCTCGTAGCGGGTCCCGGGAAAGACCGGGCAGGCGTCACCGCAGCCCATGGTGACCACCACGTCGGCGGCGCGGATCACCTCGTCGGTCCAGGGCTTGGGGAACTCGTCGGAGATGTCGATGCCGCGTTCGGTCATGGCCGCGACGGCGGCCGGATTGATCTCGGTGCCTGGTTCGCTGCCACCGGACCAGGCCACGGCCCGGTCGCCGGCCAGGTGGGTCAGGAACCCGAGGGCCATCTGCGAGCGACCGGCGTTGTGGGTGCACAGGAACAGGACGACGGGGCGGCCGTCACGGTGATGTCCCTCGACGCGGGCCAGTGCCTGTAGCCGCTGGCGGGCGAAGCGTTCGGCGAGCAGGGGAAGGTAGTGGGGGATCCGACCGTCGACGGCGAACTGGTCGTAGCTGCTGTGCAGGAAGCGTTCGATCGTCTCGGTGCCGTACGTGCCGTGGAACTCTTCGGCGAGGCGGGTCGCGGCCGTACGCAGGGCCAGACGTTGATCGACCGAGAGGTCCGGGCGGGAACTGCGGGTGAGGTGGGTCATCGGGGGTCTCCGGGTAGGACGGCGGGAGCGAGTCGGGCGACCCGGTCGGCGAGGTCGGCGTAGACGGACTCGAACGCTTCGTCGGTGTCCACCCGGACCGGGTCGGGAACCGACCAGTGCAGCCGGGGGCGAAGTTTGTCGGTCAGTCCCTCGTGAGCGTTGTCGCAGACGGCGACGACGAGGTCGTCGCTTCGCACGACGTCGGCGACGTGGGCGGTGCCGGTGGGGTCGAGGTCGAGTTGGTGGCGGTGGGCCACGGCGACCGCGCGGGGGTGCACCCGGGACGCCGGTTGGGTGCCGGCCGAGGCGGCGGCGCTGCTGGTGCGGTGTCGCCACAGCGCGGCGGCCAGCTGTGAGCGGGCCGAGTTGCGGGTGCAGACGAAGACCACCCGATTGACCCCGGTCAGCCGGGGGGTGGCGAGAGCGGCGAGTGTTTCGGGCCGCAACCGGAGGTAGGTGCGTCGCCGGTCGCCCTCGGAGCGGACCTTCACCACCAACTGGGCCTGGGTGAGGACTTTGACGTGATGGGCGACCAGGTTGGTCGGCATGTCGAGACGGTTGGCGATCTCGCCGGGCGAGGCGTCACCGAGGGTGAGCGCGTCCACGATCGCCAGGCGGGCCGGGTCACCGAGCGCGGCATGGGTGCGTGATCGCGCCGCCAACGAAGAAAGCTCAACCTCCATAGACTCAACTATCGCTGACTAAAACTCCGGCGTCAAGGTGTCACCCGTCAACCGTGCTCAGCCGGAGGCGGGATCGAGTCAGCGCAGCCGACCACGCCGGCCGAACCAGTCCCGCGACACGCGGGTGTTGAGGGCCAGGACCACCCAGGCCAGCAGGGCCAGGCCGACGATCGTGATGGCGCCGAAAAGTCCCAGCGAGGCGGCGGCCAGCAGACCCGCGAGGGCGTACGCGGGGTAGGGCGCCCAGCGGCGGCGGGCCGCCAGGCTGATCGCGACCAGCCCGCACGCGGTGGCCATCACGGCGAAGAAGGCGACGGCGCCGAGGGATCCGGTCGCGGCGAGCGAGCGGTGCACCGTCGCGAGCGCGAACAGCAGCGACAGCAGTGCGAAGGCGAGCACGGTGACCCGGACCGGGGTCGGCGTCCGGTGGTGCCGGAGGTGGTCCCCGTAGCCGCCGCCGGGTGCGCGTACGACCATAGAGACAACGATGGACGTCGACGTCTGTCCGGGTGTGCCACTGTCGGCAACGCGACAGCGGACCCGGGCGGCCTAAGCTTCGGCCCATGGCGAGGTACTTCGACGTGCATCCGGACAACCCGCAACCGCGCACCATCGGCCAGGTGGTCGAGATCATCCGGGGTGACGGTTTGATCGCGTACCCCACGGATTCCTGCTTCGCCCTGGGTTGCCGGCTGGGCAACAAGGACGGCATGGACCGGATCCGGGAGATCCGCCACCTCGACAGCGGCCACCACTTCACTCTCGTGTGCCGGGACTTCGCCCAGCTCGGGCAGTTCGTGCAACTGGACAACGCGGTGTTCCGGGCGGTGAAGGCGGCCACTCCCGGCCGCTACACCTTCATCCTGCCTGCCACGAAGGAGGTGCCGCGGCGGCTGTGGCACCCCCGCAAGAAGACCGTCGGGGTACGCATCCCGGCGCACCCGGTCACCCGCGCACTGCTCGACGCGCTCGGCGAGCCGTTGCTGTCGAGCACCCTGCTGCTGCCCGACGACGAGGAGCCGCTGACCCAGGGCTGGGAGATCAAGGAACGGCTCGATCATGCCGTCGACGCGGTGATCGACGCCGGCGACTGCGGCACCGAACCGACCACGGTGGTGGACTTCTCCGCCGGCGAACCCGAGATCGTCCGGGTCGGCGCCGGTGACCCGGCCCGCTTCGCCTGATCGGGTGTCTTCGCCGGCCACGCCGATCGGAGCCGGTACGGCGGCTGGCCGCCACGCCCCCGTACCCCGTGGCGGCCGCGCCCGGGCCGCGCTCGCCCGGCTGGGGGCGATGGCTTGGACCCGTCCACAGCTTTCGACTGCCGCAGGCGAAAGTTCGGTCGACGGTACTGAAACTATCGACGTCGCTCGGGGTAAGGGCTACGCTCCCAGGCATCAGCCGTCGATGCGAGGGGTGTCATGTCCCGTCGAACCGGAAGGCCGTCCTACCTGGTCGCTCCGCCCGCGAAGCGGCAACGGACGAGGACGTGGGTCGTCGCCGCCGCGGCGGCGGTCCTGGTGGCGGCTCCGGCCGGCGGGCTGGTCGGGCACGCTGTCGGCCGGCCGGACCCGACGGAGGCGAGCGTGGCGAAGATGCGCCAGGCCGACGCCGAACGGGACGCACAGCAGATCGTCGAGCTCACCGAGCTGGCTCACCGCACGGGCGAGGAACTCGCGCCGATCATCCGCGCCGTCCGGCAGGACGCCGAGGCGGGCCGAACGCCCGAGCGGGCCCAGGTCGACAGGTGGCAGCAGACCATGCGGCGGCTGATCGCCCAGTTCGCCGATCCGCCGTCGGGCATGACCGCCACGAACGTCGCCCGTGGTGGGCTGCGCAGCGCCGTCGACCAGGTTGCCGTCGCGGTCGACTCCGTCGCTCTCGCGCTGGACGGTCCGAGCACCGGCCGCGCGGAACGGATGCAGCTGGCCGCCCGACAGGCGACTCTCGCCGTCACCACCTGGTCGGTTGCCGCGACCCAGCTCGACCAGGTCAACATCGACGCCGGACAAGGGCACCAGCACGTCCACCTCGATGTCGGCGAGGTGGAGGGTGCGCTCGGTCCGGACGGTTCGGCCGAGGGCACCGGCGGCTGACCGTCGGATCCATTGTGGTCGATAACGATCAATCGTTGTCATGAACGGAACGGTCTTGACGCGCTGATCGAGTCACGCTACCTCGACACTTGCGAATCGGTATCGCATCCGATGCATAATGGGCAACGGGCTGCGCGCGTCGGGGCAGGGACGACCACAGTGATCTGCCGACTTCAACGGAGGCGCCTCCATGGCATTGATTCCGGCGGCTGGTGCAGGCTGTAGTGGGCCGTCGACGCCGCCACCGCGAGTCGCGCTCCCGGGAACGGTCAATTCCGAGGTGGAGTGGGACGGCTTCGACCCGGGTGCCTACGTCCAGCACAACTACTCGGTCCTGCGTGACGATGATCGCGAAATCCTCTGTCGGATAAGAGACTTTTTCGGCGGCGCGAAGATTGCTGGCGCGCACTGTGTCGACGTTGGCTCGGGTGCAAACCTCTACCCGGCGCTGTCGCTTCTGCCATTCGCCCGCAGTCTCGAACTCTGCGAATATTCCACGGCGAATGTGCGCTGGTTGGGTAACCAGATCAGCGGCTATGACGAGTGCTGGGACGCGTACTGGCAGGTGTGTGCGGAGCACCCGGCGTACGCGGCGCTGACCGACCCCCGTGGCCACCTCTCCCGGGTGGGTCGGGTGTCCCAGCTGAGCGTCTTCGACCTGCCCAGACGGGCCTGGGGTGCGGGCACCATGTTCTTCGTGGCCTGCTCGATCTCCGCCGACCGGGCCGAAGCGGAACACGCGATCGGCCGTTTCCTGGGTGCGCTGCGCCCGGGGTCGCCGTTCGCCGCCGCGTTCATGCTGGGGTCGAATGGTTACCGCGTCGGGCAGCACTGGTTTCCGGCCGTGCAGCTGCACCGCGCCGAGGTGGTGGCGAGCATCGCGGCCGGTGCGTACGACGTGGACATGCACGAGGTGTGCCCGAGGCCGTCGTTGCGCGACGGGTATCTGGGCATGTTGCTGGTCACCGGACGCAGCCGCGGCTGAGCCGTCCATTGTCCGTCCCGGATTCTCAAACAGTGGCTCACCTGGGCTCTTGGACCGGCTGACCGCTCCGGGGAGATCGGTACGCGCGGCCATTCAGGTCACGCTCCGGCAGGGATACGATGATGGGTGCACGTCATCGTGGATCATCGTGGGTCAGGCAGAATCAGCAACTCCGTTTCGACGACTACAGCAGACGGTGGTGGACCATGCGTATGCAGCCGCGCCAGGAGATTCTCGACATCTGGCGGTCCACGGTGCGCAGCTGTCTCCGCAACGGCGAATGGGAGTGGGGTGGCCGGAGCGGGTCCAATTCCATCAGCGACGCGGAACAGCTGCTGACCGTGCTGCTGCCGGCGACGAAGATCCCGGTGCTGTCACTCGACAACCCGGACCGGATCGACGAGGAGGTCATCGAGGCCCTCGGTGCGATCGGCGGGGCGATCGAGATCCCCCGCCGGCTCGTCAAGATCATGACCGAGTACTTCGCCCGGTACACCGACGACAGTGGCGCGCCGACCTTCGGTGGTGGCAGCTACCTGACCCCGGTTCAGGGCGGCCCGGACCTCACCGAGGAGCAACGCTCCATGGACGTGGTCGACTCGTTCGCGGTGTCCGTCACGCTCACCCTGGCGACAATCGGTTTCGTCAAGATCTACCGACCCTCCACCCAGCGGGCCGACCTGCGCGCCCAGCTGGACAAGCTGGAGGAGATGGCCAGTCTCCGGCTCACCGCGGCCATGGTCGGGCTGCTGCGCAGCTTCAGCACCTCGGTCTTCGCCGCGACCGACGAGTTCGGCATCCGGCTCTGCGACATGGTCAACCAGGACGAGGTGCCGCGCCGCGAGGTCGTCGCCGCGCTGCGTGCGCAGCTACGGGACACCATGGCGAGCCTGCGCAACGTCGTGGTCGGATCCGGTCAGGTGACCGAGGACCTGGACAACAGCGAGATGCTTTTCGAGTGCGGCTGGTCGTGGGGGACGATCGCCGGCGCCGACGAGGTGGAGACGATCGAGCCGATCGGCCCGCAGCGTGAGGGCTCGGCGGAGAACGCACCCTATCTCTACTTCACCGTCATCGCGGTGGACGCCATCGACGATCTCAACTCCGAACGTACCCGCCTGCTCGGCCTGCTCAACGAGGAGCAGCAGCGACTGTTCCGGATTCTTCAGCTGCGCTGGGAGTTGACCCGCCGGTACTGGGCGACGGTGGCGACCTTCGGCAACCGGCGCCGGTGGCCGATCGAGGACATCCCCTGGCGTACCACCGACGGTGACCGGACCGACTACTACACCCTGCAGGCCACGTCGCTGGCGGTGAAGGGGCTGGTGGCCAGCGGCCGAGGCGGTGACGAGGAGTTCGGGCGGATCGGAAACGTGCTTGTCGAGTTGGCGCAGCGGGGTCGGATCACCCGGCGCGCCTCGCCGAACGAGCCGGCGTTGGTCGTGCACGCCCCGGGCAAGCAGGTGACTCTCAACGACGCCACCTCGAAGCCGATCATGACGTGGAACGTCAACGAGTTCTCCACGGTGCTGCTCCAGCGGGCCACCACCGTGGCCGGCCTGCTCAACAGCGCCCGGCACCGCAGCGAGCTGCTGGAACTCGCGGACGAGGTGTGGGAGCACCTCCTGCTGCGGCGCATTCCCGAGGGTCGGCACCGAGGGCTGTGGGATCACGCCGGCGGCGCGTTCCCCGACCTGGCTCCGTTGCCCGAGGCGCCCTCCTGGTACCTGACCGAGCGAGTCGTGCAGGCGCTGGTCAACGCCGGTCAGCTGCTCTGGGAGCGGCCGTTCCCCCGAGCTGTCAACCTCGCCAGGTACGCCCAGGATCTCATCGACGAGGCCGAGTACGTGTTCGACCGGGAGCTGATGAGTGGCACGTTCGCCGGTGAGGCGATGCAGCGCGTCATGCGCAGCATCCGGGCGACGTTGCGCCGCGGGCAGTCGCTCGTGGACGACCAGCCGGGCACGGCCGCCGCGCTGGCCAGCACCCTGCTGCTACAGCTCAACGACATCACCACCGGCCAACAGAAGGCCAGCGAGGGGATCTGAATGCTGGTCTTCGTCACGTCGCACAAGGGTGGTACCGGACGCTCGGTGACCGCGGCGAACATCGCCTACCGCAGCGCGCTCTCCGGCCGCTCCACCTGTTACCTGGACTACGACTTCGGCTCGCCGACGGCCGGCATCACGTTCCAGATTCCCCAGGCCACCAACGGCATCGAGGGCGCCGGCCCGAACGGCGGTGGCCTGCACCGCTACCTGCGGGGCGAGATCCCGTCCCCGGAGCAGTTGGACGTGTGGGGCAGCTCGGAGCGGGTCAGCCTGCGCCAGCGACCGACCGGTTCGGGCTCGCTGGTGCTGCTGCCCGGGCAGCGCAACGGCAGTGAGTTCGGCTTCAACGCCGACATCGGCCGACGCTGCGCCGAACTCTTCCTCCGGCTGGAGGAGGAGTTCGACCTGACCCTGGTGGATCTGAGCGCTGGTCGCTCGTACGCCAGCCAGATCGCGTTGGCGGCCACCGCCAACCGGACCCTGCGCAAGGTGACCGTGCGGTGGCTGGTCTTCCACCGCTGGACGCCGCAGCACGTGATGGCGGCGGCGGATCTCGCCTTCGAGGCCGGCGGGATCCTGGCCATGGGCAAGGAATACGGCCACGAGCCGGACCGGCTACGGGAGTCGCTGCGGTTCGTGCGGACCGCGGTGATCGATTCGCGCGGGCCGGAGGTGGGGCACCTCGACCTGGCGCAGCAGGCGTTCCTGCGCCGGTGCGACGCGGAACTGGGGGAGCTGGCGCGCCGGAAGGGCACCGGCCGCACCACGCTGCTCGGCGCGGTGCCGTTGGACCCGCTGCTGCAGTGGCGCGAGCAGCTGATCTCAGACAACGACGTGCAGACCAAGATCGCCAATGCCAGGACCGTGGACGCCTTCGTGGAGCTGACCGAGAAGCTCTTCGACGAGACCGCATGGGAGACCGTGTGATGAGCGTGGATGTCAGGTTTCAGGAGGCAGCCGCGGTGCGTCGTACGGAGAGCGTGCCGTACTCGCACCTGTCGGTGGAGTTGGGGCACGTCTACGCCGAGGACTTCGGCGACGGATGCCGGGACCTACGGCGCAAGTTCGCCCGGATCGCGGACTGGGCGCAGGCGATCCCGGCGCTGGCCCGTCGCGGGTTGCGTCCCCAACGGCAACCCCGGATCAGCACGTGTTTCCTGGTCGACGACTACTTCCACCGGTTCGCCACACCGCGCGAGGTGATCCCGCAGGTGCAGCAGGCCGCGGCAGAGCACGGGCTGGTGCTCGACTACGTGGCCCGCGAATCCAGCTTCGCCCGATACGACGACGTCGAACTGGCCCGGCTGGTGGTGGACACGCTCGTCGTGGAGCCGCCGCGGCACACCACGGGCAGCCGCCCACCGCTCAGCGAGTCGGGCTGGCTGTCCAACGGCAAGCGGTCACCGGGGCACGCCGACGCCCCCGCGATGACGCTACCGCTGCCGTGGTCCCCGCCGTTGCAGTCCGGCGACGCGCCGCACTCCATCTTCGTCGACATCGAACTGTGGTCCGAAGAGCCGGACCGCCGTGTCTGGGCCTGCGCACTGCTCGCCTCGGTCTGGCAGATGACCCGGCTGGGTGTGCTGCGGCACCGGGGACAGACGATCACCCAGCCGTACCAACTCCCGCCCGACGAGCCGCTGCCGACCGACTGGGACCGCCTACCCGCGATCGTCCAGCTGAACCCGGCCGCCACACCCTTCTGTGGGTACCGCACGGTGACGCTGATGGACACCCGGTACCTGCCGGTCGAGTTGGCCGTGCGGACCATCCTCGGGCAGGTGGCGGTGCCGCCCGCGGTCGCGCGGCAGGTTGCCAAGCGGGCCGGCAGTGAGGGTCTGGAACTGCCCGATGAACTGGTCGACCGGTTGAGCTACGTGTTCATCGGGGATTGATCAGCCGCGTGGTGCCTGCGTACCGCGACCGAACCTGCGGTCCGCCGGGCCGCTGCCGGCGGTGGAGAACGGTTCGGCGAGCGTGCCGGACCCGCACGGCTGGCTGACCGTCGCCCGGCCGGCCAGGTCTCGCAGGATCGCCATGTTGCCGACGGTGATCTGATCCCTGATCCAGTTGACCGAGGACTGCCACTGCCGGCTGAACCCCGGTACCTGCTCCAGCCGGTCCCAGATCGGCCGCAGCCGTGGGTCGACCCGGGCACCGGGCAGCCACAGGTGCAGCAGGTGCTCCAGCACCGGCCGCAGCCGTTCGATGTGCTCCTGCGTCGAGCCGGCCCGGGTCACCGCGGCCTCCACCAGAGCGGACAGCATGGTGAGCAGCCAGTCGTGCAGGGCGAGATCCTCGCAGAGGCCGGCGACCGCCGCCGGGACGTCCTGAGGGCTCACCGTGAGTCGCACGGTGCGCAGCGTCGGCGAGTCCACCGCGACCTCGGCCGTGGCGTTCGGACCCGGCTGCTGATGCACCTGCGCGGTCCACCGCAGTCGGGTGCGCGCCGCACGCAGTGGAGGACGCCGGTCCAACAGGTCGGACATCTGCACACTGTCCAGCACCCGGCCGGTGATCGCGTCCAGGTTCAGCACGTCGGCGGCGTTGCCATGCAGGAAACCGTTCGTCAGGTCGTCGGCGTCCAGCTTGCCGACCGTCTCCAGCACACCCGAGTTGGCCAGGTAGTGCGACCACGGTCGGCGACGCTCGCCGGCCACGACCTGGATGATGGAGGAGGCCTGCACGATCCGGCCGCCGGTGATGACCGCCCGGGTGACCACCGCGCCGACCCCACGCAGTTGGCGGTTCTTCGCGCTCGGCAGCCAGCAGTCCACACCGGTACGCACGTCGGGCGACACCGCGTACAGCGACGGTCGCCGGGAGGTCAGCACTGCCTCGCCCTCCACCAGGCTGAGCACCTCGGCGCTCTGGTCCTGCGCCAGCGCCGTGCTGTGCTGCAGCAGGCTGGTGTGCACCTCGCCCACCGTGAGCATGGTTCCTCCGCATCGGCACCACGGGGGACACCGGCGGGCATGGGCCAGCGGCCGGTGACCGGACCGAATCCGTCCCGCGGCCATCATAGGCCCATCCGTGGCGGGAAAGCCGATATGTGCCCGGGCGGCGGACTTCACGGGTCCGAAGGATGTGACGACGACTGATATTTTGAAGAATGCGGTCGCCAGCCACCCCTGGAGTTTGCCGTCGATGAAGGTCTACATTTCGGCCACCCAGCAGGACCTGTTGGAATACCGTGCGGCCGTGCACGCGGTGGCGCGTCGTCTGGAGATCGAGGACGTCGCAATGGAGGCGTACGGGGCCGACGTACGCCCGCCTCTGGAACGCTGTCTGACCGACGTCCGCCGATGTGATCTCTACGTCGGACTCTTCGCCTGGCGCTACGGTTACCGCCCACCGGGCCAGGAGTCCTCCATCACGGAGCTCGAATACCGGGAGGCGCTCGCGGCCGGCAAACCGTGCCTGATCTTTCTACTCGCCGAGGACATGCCCTGGCCGCCCGACATGGTCGATCCCAACCGGCAGCAGATCGTGGCGTTGCGCAACGAATTGAAGGAACGCCACCTGTGTGCCTTCTTCTCCAGCGTGGACGATCTGTCGGCGAAGGTCACCGTGGCGCTTGCCGACATGCGCAGCGGCCGGTCACCGGCGCGGGAGCCCGGCGACCCCGACACCCACCTGCCCGAGGCGGTCCGCAGCCAGTACCACAAGCAGCTTCGGCTGCGGTACCAGGCGGTGCCGTTGGACGCGGTGTCACCGCGACCGACGATCGGCTACCTCACCGTGGGTCTGTCGAACGTGTTCGTGGAGCCGAGGGTGCATGAGGACGCCCGACCGGAGATGCCGCTGGCCTGGTGGCGCTGGGCGGGTTCCGGCCCGGACGGTGACGCCGGTGCGCTGCCCGGGGTGGTGGATCCGAGGGACGTGGAGCGACTCTGGGAGGAGTACGCGGCCAAGGAGGCGTCGGCGCTTTTCGACGTGGTGTGCGATCCGGCCCGGCGGGCCATCGTGCTGCTCGGCGATCCCGGCTCCGGCAAGTCGGCGGCGGCACGCTACCTCGCCCTCGCGCTGGCCGGGGTCTGTGAAGAACCCCGGCTGGCGGCACTGGACCGCTACCTCCCCGTCCTGATCGAGCTGCGATCGTATGCGGCGCATCGTGGTGACGGTCGGTGCGACGGCCTGTTGGACTACGTCGGACACCGGCACCAGCAGGGGCTGGCCGGCATCGACCGGGAGGTGCTGGAGGCGTACCTGCGCCAGGGTGGTCAGGCGCTGTTCCTCTTCGACGGGCTGGACGAGGTGTTCGATCCGGCGCAACGCGAGGAGATGGCCGCGCAGATCGCCACCTTCGCCAACGAGTACCCCGGGGTGCGCACGGTGGTCACCTCGCGGGCGGCCGGGTACCTGCGGCACACCTTCGCCAATGCCGGGTTCGACCACTTCACCCTGGAGGATCTCGACGACGACCGCATCGCGCGGTTCCTCGGCAACTGGTACCGGTACGTCATGCCGACCCCGTCGGTCGAGGCGGACCGGCAGCGGCGGCAGATCCTCGACGTGGTGCGGCGGTCCCGGGCGATGCACGAGATCGCCGGTAATCCGTTGTTGTTGATGCTGATGGCGATCGTCGGTCGGGACCGCCCCCTGCCCCGAAACCGTCGCCGGCTCTACGCGCACGTCACAGACGTGCTGATCTCCGAATGGGACGTGACCAAGCAACTGCGGGAGAGCCACGGCGACGTGCCGCCGCTGGATCCGCAGGCGAAGCTGCGGCTGCTGCGCCACCTGGCCTTCTGGATGCAGTGCCGGGAGTCGGGACCGGCCGGGAATTACATCGAGGCGGACGAACTGTCGCGGATCTTCCGCGACCACCTGGTGGAGTTCTACGGTTTCGAGAACGAACGCGCGCACGCCATGGCGTACTCGATGATCGACAAACTGCGCCAGCGCAGTTTTATCCTGGAACGGTACGGACTGCGCCTGTTCGGGTTTGTGCACCGTACGTTTCTGGAATTCTTCTGTGCCGAGGAGATCGTGGACAGGTTCGATCACGACCCGGACACCTGGGGGATCGGCCAGTTGCGTGCGCTGTTCCGCGAGAACTGGGCAGATCCGTCCTGGCGGGAGGTGCTGCGGCTGGTCGCCGGCGCGCTGCCCGCCAAGGTCGCCAACGACCTGGTGACCCTGCTGGCCACCCAGGTCAACCGGCCGTGGCCGCCGCTGAACCTGGCCGGCCCGCCGTGGAACCTGGTGTTGGCCGCGCAGTGTGTGGCGGAGGCGCCGCAGCCGGCCGGGTTGGCCGGTGCCGGCGAGGCGGTGCTGCGCCAGGTCGTGCTGCTGGTCGAGCACGGCATCTCCGCCGACGACCCGAACGTCGTCGAGGTGACCGAGCAGGAGTTGCTTTCCTCGATCCGGGCGCTCGGACCGCAGTGGCCCGGCCGGGCCGTCTTCCTGCACTGGTACCGCCGCCGCGGGGTGCGTACCAGTTGGCGTTCCGGTTCGACCTTCGCCACCCGGGCGGCGGCGGCGCTGTCCACCGCCGACGAGCAGCTGGAGGAGGTGCTGGTCCGGGAACTCGGGCAGAGCCGCCAACGGCAGGCGCGCATCGCGCTGGTCGCCGGGCTGGCCGAGGCCGCCGGGCGGTTGGACACCACCAGCCGCAGCCGCCGGCACTGCCAGGACCTGCTGCTCGCACAGGCTCTGACGGGAGGCTCAACCGCGGTGCGCCAGGCCGCCGTACGCGCGTTGGTCGCCAACTTCGGCACCGGCGGCGATCTGCTCGTGGCGCTGCGCGACCTGGCCGGCTCTCCCGACGCGGCGGTCCGGGCGATCGCCGTGCAGTCCCTCGGCGGACGGGCCGAGCTGACCGAGGACGTTCGGCGGCTGGTGCTGACGCGGGCGACCGAGGACCGGGACACCGGCGTGCGGCGGGCTGCCGTGGCGGTGCTCGCCGCCCGCTGCCTCCACCTGCCCGACGTCACCGAGACGCTGCACCGGCTGCTGGCCACCGACAATGACCCCGGCGTGGTGCAGTCCGCGCTGCGGTGCCTACTCACCCTTGCCGAGCAGAGCGAGACGGCCCGTGGGCGGGCCCTGTCCCGGGTTGCCGGTGATCCCCACGAGGGGGTGCGGCGCTGCCTGGTGTGCGAGCTGCTGCCGGGGCGGGGTGGCACGGAGGGCACCGAGCTGCTGCTCAAACTGGCCGGCTCGGACGCCTCCGCGCGGGTCCGTGCGGTCGCCGTACAGCGGCTGGTGTTGGTCGACGACCCGGACGGGCGGTGCCGGGACCGGCTGGTGGACCGGATCGAGCAGGACGAGGACCCCTCGGTGCGGGCGGCGGCGGTGGTGGCGTTGACCGACCGGTACCGGATGGCCGACAGCGGGTGGGCGGTGGCCGCGCGGGCGGCACGCACGGACGACGACGCGACGGTGCGGCTGGCCGCGGTCCGGGCGCTGGCCGAGGCGTACCCGGATCACCGCACCGGCGAGCTGCTGCTGGAGCGGGCCCGCCAGGATCCCACCGCCGGTGTCCGACTCGCCGCCGTCGATCTGCTCACCGGTCGGCCGCCACTCGGGCCCGCCATGCAGGAGCTGCTGATCGGCCGGGCCGCCCAGGAACGCGATCCGATCGTCCGACTCCGCGTCACCCGCAGCCTGGCCCGGCTCGGCGATCCGCTCGACGCGGCGGTGGTGGAGTGCCTCGCCGAGCAGGTCCGGCGGGATCCCGATCCGAACGTGCTGCGCGCTGCCGCGCAGGCGTTGGCCCGCGACGGCGGCACCGACGGGCTGGTGGAGACGCTGTCGCGGCGGGCACGCCGGGACAGCTACGCCGGCATCCGACTCGCCGCGGTGGAGACCCTCAGCGCGTACGGCGATCCGGACGTGGTGACCGACGTGCTGCTGGAGTGCATCGAGTCCGACACCGACCCCGCCGCCTTCGACGCGGCGGTGTGCTGCCTGATCGCGCGCGGTGAGACCGCCATGGCGGTGACGTTGCGACTGATGCGCCGGCTGGCCGACCGGGATCCGGGGATCCGGGCCCGCATCGCGGCCGCGCTCGGCGAGCACTTCGGCAACGACCCGGAGGTCCGGCTGCTGCTGGTGGGGTTGGTGCGCGACGATCCGGCGCTGGAGGTGCGCCGCCGCGCCGCGGCGCAGCTCGCGGCCAACCTGGCCGACCGGGCGGGCGTGCGGGAACTGCTGATGCGGCTGGTCGACGACGAGGACTGGGAAATCCGCCGCACCGCGCTGCTCGCGCTCGCCCGGCACTACGGCGAGGACACCCGCACCAGGCCGTTGCTCGTCCGGCTGGCCGGTCAGCCCGACCCCACGGTACGGGGTCTCGCCGGTCAACTGCTGGCGACGCTACCCGACACCAGTCCGGACGACTTCCCGTGACCGACCGCGACGGTGGTGATGAGCGGTGTGGACGGCGTCCCGTGGCGACTGCGGCCGGTCGGTCTCAGGTGGCCCCGGCATCGGTGGGTGCCGCAGCAGCCGGATAGACCCGGGTCTCGGCGGCCTTGACGGCGACCCAGAACGTCTGCCCGGGTGCCAGCCGAAGCTGGGCGGCGGCAGCCGGAGTGATGTCGGCCGCCACGGTGACCGGGCCGTCGAGCTGCACCCGCAGGTTGTCGCCGTGGCGTTGCACTCCGGCGACGGTGGCGGGCCAGGTGTTGCGTGGGCTGCCCTCGGGGCGGCGCGGATGCAGCGCCACGGCCGACGGTGCGAAGGCGACGAAGACGTCGCCGTCCTGCCGGGCGTCGGTGAGGAGTGGGAAACCGTCGGTGAGCAGGACGCGGTGCCCGTCCGCGTGCCCCCGGTAGAGGTTGAGACCGACCAGACGGGCGACGTAGTCGGTGCGCGGCTGGGCGGTGACGGTGGCGACGTCGCCCTCCTGCACCACCTGCCCGTGTTCGATGATGACCAGCCGGTCGGCCAGGACGACGGCGTCGATCGGGTCGTGGGTGACCAGCAGCGTGGCGCCGGCGTGACCGGCGAGGTGGTGTTGCAGCTGGGCGCGGGTGTCGAGCCGGGTGCGGGCGTCTAGGGCAGCGAGTGGCTCGTCGAGCAGCAGCAGTGCCGGTTCGACGGCGAGGGCGCGAGCCAGGGCCACCCGTTGGGCCTGACCGCCGGAGAGCTGCCGGGGCTTGCGCCGGGCCTGTTCGGCTAGCCCGACCCGGGCCAGCCAGGCCGCGGCCCGCTGCCGGGCCCGCTGCCGGTCGAGGCCCTGGCGACGTGGCCCGAACGCGATGTTGTCCAACGCGGTCAGGTGCGGAAACAGCAGGTAGTCCTGGAAGACGACCCCGATCTGGCGCTGCTCGGTCGGGGTCCAGATCCGACGGCCGGGATGATCGAGGTGCCGGCCGGCGAGGCGGAGATGTCCGCCGGTGAGCGGGATCAGACCGGCGAGGGCACGCAGGGCGGTTGTCTTGCCGGCACCGTTCGGCCCGAGGAGTGCGACCACCTCGCCGGTATGGACGGTCAGCGGCAGGTCGAGTCGGAAGGTGCCACGGTCCACCACGAGGTGGCTGTCGAGCAGTGCGTCGCCAGCCGGTGGGCCGGCACCGGGCCGGCTCGTTGCGGCGGTCACGAGCTGCCGAGCCAGCGGTCGCGGAGGCTGGCCAGGATCACCACCGACACGGTGAGCAGGACGAGACTGAGCAGTATCGCCGCCTCCAGGTCGGTCTCGAGGGCGAGGTACACCGCGAGCGGCATGGTCTGGGTACGGCCGGGAAAGTTGCCCGCGAAGGTGATGGTGGCGCCGAACTCGCCGAGAGCCCGAGCCCAGCACAGCACCGTTCCGGCGGCGATGCCCGGCGCGACCAGCGGGAGCGTGACGTGCGTGAAGGTTGTCCACCGACCGGCACCGAGGGTCGCCGCCGCCTCCTCGTACCGCACGTCCGCGCCGCGCAGCGCGCCCTCGACGGCGATCACCAGGAACGGCATCGCGACGAAGGCCTCGGCGAGCACGACGCCGGCCGTGGTGAACGGCAGGGTCACCCCGAAGGTGCTGTCGAGCCAGCCGCCGAGGATGCCGCGTCGGCCGAAGACCAGCAGCAGCGCCACCCCGCCGACCACCGGCGGCAGCACCAGCGGCACGGTGACCAGGGCCCGCACGAGGCGTCGGCCCGGAAAATCGACGCGGGCGAGGAGCCAGGCCAGGGGCACTCCGAGCAGGACGCAGAGCAGTGTGGCGAGGGTGGCCGCCTGGACCGACAACCGAAGCGCGTCGAGCACCCCCGGCTCGGTGAGCCGCTGCGGGAGCGTGCTCCACGGCGTACGGATCAGCAGGCCGGCCAGCGGCAGCACCAGGAAGAGCAGGCCGAGTGCGGCGGGCAGCAGGAGCGCGAGAGGCACCCGACCGGTGCGCCTGGTTACCTGTGGTGGCGCGGACCGGGTGGGCACAGCCGTGCTGTTGTCGTGTCGGGACATCGACTACGGGGCCTGGAATCCGGCCGCGGTGAGCACGGCCTGACCCGGGCGGGAGAGCACGTGGTCGACGAACGCCCGGGCGGCCGGCTTGTTCGGGGCGTTCTTCAGCACGACGATCGGATAGTCGTTGACGGCCCCGGTTGATTCGGGAAACTCGATGCCGTCCACCTCGTCGTCGGCGGCCTGCACGTCGGTGCGGTACACAATTGCCGCGTCGACCTCGCCCAGCCGCACCTTTGACATGGCCGCCTTGACGTCCTGTTCCAGGGTGACCGGGTTGAGTTCCACCCCGGCGGCGTCCAGCGCCTTCCGGGCCGCCGCGCCACAGGGGACCTGCTCGGCGCAGAGCGCGACCTTCACGTCCGGCCGGGTCAGGTCGGTCAGACCGGCCATCCCGTCCGGGTTGCCGTCGGGCACCGCGATCACGAGCTGGTTGCGGACGAAGACGCGCGGGCTGCCGTCGCCGTTGCCGGCGTCGACGACTGTCGTCATGTTCGCCGGCGAGGCGGAGGCGAACACGTCCGCCGGGGCGCCCTGATCGATCTGGTTCGCGAGGGCGGAACTGCCGGCGAAGCTGAAGGTGACCCGCACGCCCGGATTCGCCGCCTCGAAGTCCTCGCCGATCCGGGTGAACGACTCGGTGAGCGACGCGGCGGCGAGCACCGTGACCTCGCCGGTCACGGCACCATCCTGCGGTCGCGGGTCGGTCCCGCCGTCGCCGCAGCCGGCCAGCGCGACCGTCGTCATGGCGGCGAGCAGGGCCAGCCGTCGGGTCGTCATGAGCCGTTTCTCCTGCTGTCGGCGTGGGCGGGCGGTCGCTCCACGACGACCGTGGTCGACTTGATCACCGCGATCGCCACCGAACCGACAGTCAGCCCCAGATCGTCGACGGCCTCGCGGCTCATCAGCGACACCACCCGGAAGGGACCGGCCTGGATGTCCACCTGGGCCATCACGGCGTCCTTGACCACGGCGGTGACGATGCCCCGCAGCCGGTTGCGGGCCGAGGACTCGTCGGCCCGGTCGTCCGGGTCGTCGGCCTGCGCCCGGACGAAGGCGGCCAGCTCGACGCCGTCGATCACTCGATGTCCCTGCTCGTCGCGCCCGGCGGCGAGGCGGCCGGCATCCACCCAGCGCCGCACGGTGTCCGCGCTGACGCCCAGCAGCTCGGCCGCCTCGCCCATCCGAAACGTCGTCACATCGCACACCCTATGCCACGCACTTGCAAGCCAGGAAGCGAGAAGGGCCTCGAATCTGCGGCTGACATGCGGCCGGTGAAGCGGCAATCGCGGTCGTGGCCCAGGTCACCCGGTCGGCTTCCGTCTCGACGAGGGGACTGCTCGGCCTGGCGAGCCGGAACGCCCTCCCGAGCAGAACTTTTCCCATCTGAACAAAAAGATGACGACCTATTGCAGAAAGCGGCGTCATCGCGAGGATGGTTCGATGCGTCATCTCCCTCGGGCTCACTGCCGCGTCACCGCCGGCCTCCTCGCCCTGGTCCTCGCCGCCAGCGTCGTCCTCCTCGGACCGGCCACACCCGCCTCGGCGCACGGCACCCTGGCGATGTCCACACCGGCCGAGGGCGCCACCGTCGACGAGGCCGTGACGGCCGTGCAGCTCTACTTCACCGAGCGGGTCCGCGAGGACGCGTACTTCACCGTCACCGCGCCGGGCGGTGCCCGGGTGGACAACGGCTGGACGCATGGCGAACCCGGCGAACTCGACCGCCCGGTGCGGGAGTACTTCCTGGTCGACGGGGTGTTCGAGCCGCGCGAGTACACCACCGGTTTTCCCGCGGTGGTGGCCCTCGCGCACCTGCCCGCCGTCGGCCAGTACTCGGTGAGCTACCTGTCGGTCGCCTCGGACGGTGACCCGGTACGCGGCACGGTCACCTTCCGGTACACCGGCAAGCCGACGGCCGCGCCGCCGGACTGGCAACCGCCCACCGGCCAGCCGGATCCGTCCCTGCTCGCCGCCGCCGAGCAGCACGGAGACACCGGATCGCAGCCGGCGTCCGGCGATGCCACCCCCGTCGCACCGACGGCACCGGTCCCGTCGGTGGCCGCCGCGCCACCCGCCTCCGACGACTCGGGTGGCATCGGCGCGCTGGGCTGGGCCGCACTGGTAGTGGCCGTGGTCGCGGTCGCCGGCTTCTTCGCCTGGCAGCGCCGTCCGGCTCGCGTCGACCGGAGTCGCAAGGTGGTACGCCGATCCGGTGCCGCCCGACCTCGCGGCAAACCCACCACACCCGCCAAGGGAGGCCGTACCACGGCAGCCGCCACGGGTCGCGGCGGCACGGCGGCAGGCCCGGCCGCCCGGCGAGGCCGGAGGACTGCCACGGTATCGGCGGCGGCCCCGGCTCGGCGGGCGGTGACCACCACCCCGGTGGCACCCGCCGAACCTGCGGAAGCCGCCGCACTCGCCGCGCCCGAGGCGCCAGCGGACGGTTCCGCGTCGACCGGCTGGTGGCACCGTGCCGGCGATACCCGGCTCGCGTTGCTTGTCGGTGGACTCGTGCTGACGCTGTTGGCCGGTTTCGCGCTCGGCCGGATCGGCACCTCCGACGAACCCACCTCGGTGGCGCAACCGCCGGGCGCGGCAGCGGGTGGTGACAGCCGGGGCGCGGCCCAGGCGGTGACGGCAGGTGACGGCCATCAGCACCCGGCGGGTAGCGGCCCGCACTCGCATCCGGGTGACGGCCAGGACCAGGCCACCGGTACGACGGTGAGCGCGGCCGGGTACACGCTCAAGCCGGTGCTGCGCTCCCAGCCGGCGGGCGCGACGACCGACTACCGGTTCCGGGTGGTGGGGGTCGACGGGCAGCCGGTGACCCGCTTCGCGGTGGTGCACGACAAGCCGCTGCACATGATCGTGGTCGGCCGTGACCTCGGTGGATACCAGCACCTGCACCCGACGATGGCGGCGGACGGCACCTGGAGCGTGCCGCTGAAGCTCACCCGACCCGGCGGTTACCGCATCTACGCGGACTTCACCGTCACCACCGCTGACGGCCAGGGGTTGCCGCTCGTGCTCGGCGTCGACCACGAGGTGCCGGGCAGTTATCAGCCGGCCGGACTGCCCCCGCCGCAGCCGCAGACGACGACCGGGCCGTACGCGGTGTCCATGGCCGGCACGCCCACCATCGGGATGACCGTCCCGCTGACCCTTCGTGTCGACCGTGACGGGGCGACCGGGCCGGTGCAGTTGGAGCGTTACCTCGGCGCGTACGGGCACCTGGTCGTGCTCCGTGAGGGTGACCTGGGTTTCCTGCACGTCCATCCGGAGCCGGAACTGGTCGACGGCGCGGCGAAGTTCTGGCTGACCGCGCCCAGCACCGGCCGTTACCGGGCGTTCTTCGACTTCCAGGTGGACGGGAAGGTGCACACCGCGGCGTTCACGATCAATCTGGCCTGACGTCCTCGTCCACCCGGACCTCCGCTGCCACCTGATCACCGGCCACCAGCGCGGAACCGGTCGGCTTCCGCCGGCGTCCGATCGGCATGAGCATTCGTCGAAGCGGGCGACTGGCGGTCGTACCCTTGCTGTTGCTGACCTCCGCGGCCTGCGGCCAGCAGGCCGGTGACGCCGGATCGGGAGAGGCGGACTCACCCGAGCGGTCCTACTCCGCCGACGCGGTGGTGTTCCGGATGGAACACACCGGGGGTTTCGTCACGCCGGCCATGCTGGCCACCCGCCTACCCACGGTCAGTGTCTACGGTGACGGTCGCGTGATCACCCAGGGGCCGGTGCCGATGATCTATCCCGGGCCGGCGCTGCCCAACCTTCAGCTGGGCACGATCAGCGCCACCGAGGTGGCGGAACTGCTCAAGGCGGCCCGGGCCGCCGGGGTGGGCGGCCCGGCGGACCTCGGCACACCGCCGGTTGCCGACGCCCCCTCGACCCGGTTCACCGTGCTCGGTGACAACGGGGTGGAGGAGCTGGAGGTGTACGCCCTCGCCGAGTCCGGCGGGGCACAGACCGGACTCACCGCCGACCAGCGGGCGAAGCGGGACACGCTGCGGGAGTTCGCCGACTCGCTGAGCGTCGAGTCCGGTCCGCTGGGCGTCGCACAGACGGACACGCAGCCGTACGTGCCGACCGCCGTCGCCGCCGTGGCCGAACCGTGGGTCGCCAACGCCGAGGCCGGTGAGCAGCCCGAGGTGGCCTGGCCCGGGCCGGCATTGCCGGGCGCCGAACTCGGCGAGGGCCTTGGTCTGGGTTGTGTGACGGCGACCGGTGACGAGGCACAGCAGGTGCTGACCGCCGCGGCGGCGGCGAACGCGGCCACCCCGTGGGTCTCGGACGGCAAGCGGTGGACGGTGGCCCTGCGACCGCTGCTGCCCGACGAGGCCGACTGCGGTGACCTGGCCACCGACCGATGATCCCGGCTCGGGCGGCCGGCTACCGGCCGCCCGACGGGCTAGGTGGCACGGGCCGGTTAGGCTGCCGCGCGATGAGCGGCAGGCAGGCGGGAAACCCCGGGGCGGGCGAGGCGTACTCCGGGCAGCGAGATTTCCCGACCGCCGAGCTGTCCCGCATCCTGGTCTACGGAGTCCACGGCTGCGGCAAGTCAACCCTGGCGCAGCGCCTGTCCGAGCGGCTCGGGCTGCCCTGGTACCCGGTCGACGACCTGCTCTGGGAGCCCAACTGGGTCGAGGTGCCGGTGGCGCGCCAACGCAGCCGGATCGAGACGATCTGCCGCCGGGACCGCTGGATCCTCGACGGGGCGTACCACGGATGGCGGGACGTACCGTTGGCCCGCGCGGATCTGGTCATCGGCCTGGACTACCCGCGCGGGCTGTCCTTCCGGTGGTTGCTGCGGCGCACGCTGCGCCGGCTGTCGACCGGGGAGGAGATCTGCAACGGCAACCGTGAGTCGCTGGGCAGCGTGCTGTCCACCGAGTCGGTGCTGATGTGGCACCTCACCGAGTTCGCCCGGGAACGGCGTCGGCTGCGGGACTGGCGTGCCGATCCGGCCGGCCCGCCGGTGTTGCTGCTCGATTCACCGGAGGCACTCGAACGCTGGCTGGCTGGTCTGCCGCACCGGTGAGAGGTCGGCTGTACGGGGAAGACTCGCCGATCCGGCCTGGCCGTTCGTGCCCGACGGCGGGTCACCCTCGATCACCACCTGCGGCAGGTGCCGCGCTAGGTCGAGCTTGGCCAATCATCGGGACGACGGCGGTCGCAACGATGAAGATGGGCACATGGGGCGGTTCCTCCGAGGGCGCGTCGAGACGACCTCGGAGACGCATCGGACGACGCGGTACGAGATCTTCTTTGATCTGGTGTTCGTCTTCGCGCTGACCCGGATCACCGCCTACATGGCTGGTCACGCCTCGCCACTGACCCTGCTCAAGGGCCTGGTCGTCCTGCTGCTGCTGTGGATCTCCTGGCTGATCTACGCCTGGCTGGGCAACCAGGCCCGTGCCGACATCGGGCTGATCCGGGCCGGCACCACCGCGGTCATGGGGCCGATCTTTCTCATCGCCGTGGTCATCCCGAACGTATGGGAACCGAGTTTGGCTTCGCGCCTGATCCTGGTGCTGTCGTACCTCGTGGTGCGGGCGGTCCACCTGGCGCTCTATCGCCGGGCGGCCGAGGGCGACCGGCGGCTGCACCGCACGTTGCGCATCTACACGGTGACCACCGCGCTGTCCTGGATCCCGCTCGTGCTCGGAGCACTCCTCGGCGGTGACGCACAGTTGCCGCTCTGGACTGCGGCTGTCGCGATCGACTTCGCTGGCGGACTCATCGCCTCGACGTTGAGCGGGTGGCCGTTGCGTAGTTCCGAGCATTTCGTCGAACGGCACGGCCTCGTGGTGATCATCGCGCTCGGCGAGACGTTGATCTCGGTCGGCGCCGGCATCGGATCCGAAATGATCAACGGGCCGACCGTGCTGGCCACGCTGTTCACCCTCGTCGTCACGGTCTGCCTGTTTCGGCTCTACATGCTGTACTCGGGGGCGGCGGGTGAGGTGCTGATGACCGAGCGCGGGCCGCGACGCGACCGGCTCGCGGCCAACGCCTACAGCGGCGGCCACTTCACACTGGTCGCTGGGACGATCTACCTGGCGCTCGGGGTGCACGAGGTGATCGCTCCGCTGGCGCATCACGAGCCCTGGGCTGCTGCCGGGTCGCGCCTGCCCTGGACCTCGGCCGTCGCGCTGTTCGGCGGGGTCGCGCTGTATCTCGCGGGCGAGGTGCTGTTCCGTGGGCTCAGCGTCCGATCGGTGTCGTCGGCGCAACTGCTCGCGCCCGTGGTGGCCTTGGCCCTGCTGCCGGCCGGACGGTACCTGCCCGGCCTGGCCGCTCTCGGCCTGCTCGCCACCTTCCTCGTGGTGCTCGTCGGCTACGAACGTGTCTTCGGCGCCGGCCGCGCCGCCCACCGTCCCGCTGCCACCACCAGGCACGATACCGAGTAGCGGTCCGGACTGCGGGGCGGCGGCTGGTGGGGCGCGCCGATCGCTGCGGGGTCAGAAGCCTAGGGCGGCCCTGCCGCCGACCACCGGTAGGCGCAGCTCACTGTGGTGCGGTACGACTCGTAGCCGCGTGCCACCCAGCGGAAGCAGGGTGTAATCCTGATCGCTGGAGAAGATCACCAGACCGATCCGGTAGCCCGCCGGGAAGACGTGATCCTTGGGCTCCAGGGTCCACCGCAGGTCGTACAGCTTGCCCTGGCGCAGCGGGTCGGTGCGCGAGACGCTCCGCCGGTTCTGCGGGTCCATCCAGCCGCGGGTCACCACCGTCGGTGCGGCGGTCGAGCCGGCCGGTCCATAGTCGACCAGGTAGGCGGTGAGGTTCGCGTCCGGCTTGTTGGCGATCGCCAGCCGCAGCCGCAGCTCCGGACGGCCGGACACGCGGACGTCGCGAGGCAGCGCGGGAGACAGGTAGGCCAACCGGTGCGGGCTGGTCGCTTCCGGGTCGGCGACCAGGGTGTCCGGGTGAATGGTGCGTCCCTCGTCAACGAAGAGTTGCTCGACGGCACGCTTCGGCGGCCGGGCGGAGGTGAGCGTGCCGACCGTGGTGGCGTCGGTGGCGGCCAGCCGCAGCGCGACCTCCCGACTGCCCGGATCGGGCCAGTCGGCGTACGTCGTGTAGACACCCTCCTCGCGCTGCACCACGGCCGTCGGTTCGTCCATGATCCCGTTGGGCACCTGCCACAGCCAGTGGTCGAACCAGCGGTTCTCGGTCTGCTTCCACGTCCAGGTCCGGCCGTCCGGCAGGGTCACCGACGCGGCGTTGCCCGGGCCACCATGCCCGCCCTGGTGCAGCCAGATCTTGCGCGGTACGCGGTGCCGGGCCAACTCGTCCCACCAGCCGGCGAAGTGCTCGGTCTTGACGTTCCAGTCGTTGAGGCCGTGCACAACGAGCACGCTGGCCCGCACCTTCCGCGCGTCAAGGTAATCGCGGTCGCGCCAGAACGCCGAATAGTCACCGGTGACCCGGTCCTGCCGGGCGGTCAGCTCCGCGATCTCGTCGGCGCAGCGCCCCTGTGCCCGGGCCTGACCGGCGGTGAACCCGGCCAGCACGTCGGTGTCCTCACCCTGATACGTCCCAGGTGCCACCACCAGGCCGTTGGCGCGGTAGTAGTCGTACCAGCTGCTGATGGCGGCCACGGGCACGATGGTCCGCAGCCCCGGGACGCCGGTGGTGGCCACCTGGTTGGGCAGGGTGCCGTTGTAGGAGACACCGGTCATGCCGACGGCCCCGGTGGTCCAGCCGGCGTTGACCGGCGCGCCGGCCGCGTCGTACCCCTTCGCCCGCCCGTTCAGCCAGTCGATCACCGCCCGGGTGCCGAGCGTCTCGGCCCGGTCGCCGCTGGTCGGGCAGCCGTCGGAATCGCCGGTGCCGACGCTCTGCCCGAGCACCACCGCGTAGCCCCGGGGCACGTAGTAGTCATCGAGCGAGCCGGGCAGGTTGGCCTTCGTCGCCGCCCGCTGCACCACCAGGTCGGACGTCCGTTGGCCGGATCGGCGCTCGACGCCGTTCTGCGGCAGTTCGTCCACCAGCACACTCGGGTAGGGCACGTCGTACCAGACGTCCTTGCGGTACGGGCTGTGCTCGAATATGACCGGCACCTTGAATCCCTCGGTGGCGGTCTCCCGAGGCCGGGATATGTCGATCGCCACCCGGTCGAGGCGGCCGTCGTGGTCGGTGTCCACCGTGGTCTGAACGTAAACCCGCTCCTCGATCGCGTCGGCGAGCGAGAACACCGGTTGGGTCATGCCGTCGACGACCACGATGCCCGGAGTGGGGATGGGTGCGGTCCGCGCCGCCGCCGGAGCCGCGTGCAGCGCCAGCGTGCCGGACAGACCGATGCCGAGCAGTGCCAGCAGGTAGGGGGACCGACGCACGGCGTCTCCCTTCGGAGTTTAGACATTTACACCTTGCGATGTTATCGCTCACTGACTACGTTTCGGAGGCAGGAGCGAAGGGCACGCTCCGACGTCCCCCGCCCGGTCGGTGACCAGGCGAGCCGCGGCGCGTGGCGCCGGCTGACGGGTACTGCGGGCCCCGTGCGGGACGGGTCACGCCGCCGGTCCAGGGCGGCTGACGGTACGCGCGGGAGCCGTGGCACACGCCGAGCATCGCCGCTCCGGGCCGCCCACCTGAACTCACAGCCCGAGCCGGTGTCGCACCGTGGCGCATACCCCGCGGTACGCCGGCCGTCCCCGGCGCCGCCACCAGGGCGATGTGCCGCACCGCCGCGCGTCCACAGCGGGCGCGGAATGGAGTCACGAATGTCCAGGCGTAAATCGATTTTCGGGCCGATCGCGCTCGCGGCGCTGATGGTGCTGGCTGCCGCCGGCACGGCGCTGAGCGCGAACCCCGGCAGCGTCCCGGCCGCCCAGTCGGGCATCCTGGCCGCGACCGCCGGTTGCGGCAAGGCACCCACGCTGCGCAGCGGTACGCACACCATCCAGAGCAGCGGCAGGAACCGGAGCTACATCCTGCGGGTGCCGGACAACTACAACAACAACAATCCGTACCGACTGGTGTTCGGGTTCCACTGGCTCAACGGCTCGGCGACCGACGTCGCCACCGGCCAGACCGTGCAGCGCGACACCTGGGCCTACTACGGACTGCTGCCCCTGTCGAACAACAGCACCATCTTCGTCGCGCCGCAGGGCCTCAACAGCGGCTGGGCCAACTCCGGTGGCGAGGACGTCACCTTCGTCGACGACATGCTCCGGCAGATCGAGGGTGACCTCTGCGTCGAGACCACGCAGCGCTTCGCGCTCGGGTTCAGCTACGGCGGTGCCATGAGCTACGCCCTCGCCTGCGCCCGGCCGAACGTCTTCCGCGCCGTCGCCGTCTACGGCGGAGCGCAGCTGAGCGGATGCAGCGGCGGCAGCCAGCCGGTCGCCTACTTCGGCGCGCACGGCATCCGCGACGGTGTGCTCAACATCTCCAACGGGCGGTCGCTGCGGGACCGGTTCGTCCGCAACAACGGCTGCACCGCGCAGAACCCGCCGGAGCCGTCGCAGGGCAGCCTCACCCACCGCAGCACCACCTACTCCGGCTGCGCGTCCGGCTACCCGGTCGTCTGGGCGGCCTTCGACGAGGGACACATCGCCGCTCCCCAGGACGGCGCACCCGGCGACAGCGGCTCCCGTACCTGGCTGCCGGGCGAGACCTGGCGCTTCTTCACCCAGTTCGGCGGCACCACGCCGCCGCCCAGCCCGACCACTCCGCCGCCGAGCCCGACCACCCCGCCCCCGAGCCCGACCACGCCGCCGCCCGGTGGCGGGGCGTGCCGGGTCACCGCCGAGGTCAACGCCTGGAACACCGGGCTGACCGAGCAGATCACCATCACCAACACCGGCAGCTCCACCATCAACGGCTGGTCACTGGTCTTCACGCTGCCCGGCGGGCAGACCATCACCGGTGGCTGGAATGCCAGCTATTCACCGACCTCCGGGCAGGTGACCGCCCGCAACGTCTCGTACAACGGCACCCTCGCCCCGAGCGCGTCGGTCGGCATCGGCTTCCAGGCCACCCACACCGGTAACACCGGCGAACCGAGTTCGTTCACCCTCAACGGAGCGGCCTGCACCGTCAGCTGACCCGTGCGCTCGTCCGGGCGCGGATCCCACCCGGGATCCGCGCCCGGCGGCGGTCTTCCGATCCTGCGCCGGCGCCATCGCCGTCCGGCCCCAGCACTCGGCTGCGGGTTACCCGGGCGCGCCAGGTGACAGCGGCAGCGCAGGCAGCACCAGCCGACCCGCCGCGGTCAGTGGACCGGCTCGATCGGGAAGCGTCCGCGGCGCCACTGCCAGTGACGGCCAGCCTTCAGATGGTCGATGACGGCGCGCTGAAGCGCGGTGTCGCGCGGCAGCTGGTCCAGCGGTGTGGTCAGCGTACGGAACACGAACCGCACCACCTCGACGTCGGCGTCGAGCCCGTCCGGCTCCTGATAGGGCTCCAGCTCGAACCGTCGTTGGAAGCGGACGATGTTGGAGTCCTCGGGCAGGTACTCCGACAGCTGCGGGTCGAGCAGCCACGAGCCGCAGGCGAACGACGTGTAGGGCTCGTCGGGGAAGTGGCGCGGGAAGAACGCCCGGGCTCCGTCGAGCGACCTGTCGATCGCCTCGGGGGTCATCGGCCCCGACTCGGGGATGTGCAGTTCAATGGCGGTGCCACCACGATGGTGCTGGAGCCGGCCGAGTTCGTAGATGCCGCCGCGCGCGTGCAAGGTCAGCCAGCTCTGCATGACCGACCAACCCTCGCCCTGCATCCGCCGGTCGATCGCGAGGTTGCGACCCAGATCCGCGAGGGTTACCCAGGAGACGGTGTCGGGGATCCCGTGGTCGCGGTGATATCCCCTGGCCACGTCGACCAGGGCCAGGTACGCGTAGACGTAGAGATGCCGCCATGCCGGGCCCCGCTCACGCGGCAGCGCCGGACCGGGCGCCAGCCAATCGTGGCCCCCGAGATCCGCGCGGACCAGGGCGATCGAGCGGTCGAGCAGCCAGCGCAGTTCCGGGGTCCACAGCGCGGAGTCGGGGTCGGGCCAGCCCGCCATGATCTCGGCGGCGTCGTCCGGCCGCACCGCGAGCCGGTCGAGCAGCGCGGGCGCGTCGGCGCTGACGGGCACCGGAGCCGACGGGTGGTCGCCGGCGAGCCGGTGCACCCGCTCGACGTCCTCGACCGGTACGCCGAGCCGGGTGGCGATGTCGTCCAGATCCACGCGGAAGACAGTAGCGACCGGTGCGGTCGTCGCAACAGCGCGATGCCTGTCAGCCCGCTCAGGGGTTGGGCGGCGTGACCGCGATGATCAGGTGGGCCGGCTGGTCGCTGGCGTTGCGGTAGAGGTGGGCCAGGCGTGAGTCGAAGGTGACGGCCTCACCGGCGGTGAGGGCGTACGCCTCGCCGCCGATGTCGGCGACCACCTCGCCGCTGACGACGATGGCGCACTCTGTCGAGGGGTGTGCCCACGGCTCGGCCGAGCTGGCGTCGCCCGGGGCGAGATGGGCCTGAAGCACCTCCAGGTCCCCGCGCCCCGGAGTGAGGCGTTCGTAGGTGATCTGGCCGGGTGGGGCGGTGAGCAGGCTGCGGCTGCCGGCCCGGCTGACGTGCACCGCCGGTGCCTCCGGTTCGGAGAACAACTCGGCGATCGAGGTGTCGAACACCTGCGCGAGCTTGCGCAGCGTGGCCAGGCTCGGGTCGGTCGCGCCGTTCTCGATCTGACTCAGCAGGGCGGGCGACACGTCGGCGGCTGTGGCGAGCTGCCGCAGCGTGAGGGAGTGCTGCTGGCGCAGGACGCGGAGCCGGTCACCGAGCATGTGATCCTCGATCCGATAACAGTGTGGCTAAAAATGTTTGACCAAGCTACACGGCCCTGTTTAGGGTGGTCAAACAAGAGGCCGGTGTTGTTTGGTACTGGTAGACACGCCGCGTCCAGGCACGAACCGGACGAATGCGAGTCCGGCCTACATCCAACCCTGCGACGACGAACCCCGAGAACCCGACGCACCCCTGAGAACCGGAACACCGTCACTGGCCGTCTGGCCCGGCCGGTGGAGGTGCCGCCGGACGATGCCCCGCGGACCCCGCGCAGCGGGCCGCGCCATACGAAGGTAGGAACAGCATGTCGGTGTCCCCCCGCCGGCTACGCGCCGGAGCGCTCGCTCTGGCGACGCTGGCCATCATCTCCACCACCGCCTGCACGGCCGGCGGCAGCGGTGGCAACGCGAACGGTGGCGAGGCCAAGACCCTCACCGTCAACACGTCGTTCGTGCTCAAGACCCTCGACCCCGGCCGGGTCTACGAGGCCACCGGTCTGACCGCCGTGCACGCCCTCTACGACACCCTGCTCACCTTCGAGGGCTCCGACGTCGGCAAACCCGTGCCGGCACTGGCCGAGTCGTACGAGGCGTCGCCGGACGCGAAGACTTTCACCTTCAAGCTGCGCTCCGGGGTGACCTTCGCCGACGGCAGCCCGCTCACCGCCGACGACGTGGTGTTCTCGCTCAACCGACTGAAGAACATCAAGGGCAGCCCGGCGGTAACCGTGAGCGAGTTGAGCGTCAGCAAGACCGACGACAGCACCGTCGTGGTCACCTCGGCCACGCCCAACCCGAACGTGCCGGTGGTGCTGGCGATGCCGTCCACCGGCGTGCTCAACGCCGAGGTGGCCCGGGACAACGGTGCCAAGGACGGCGCGGACGCCGCGCAGGGCGACACCGCCCAGCAGTACCTCGACACCAACTCGATCGGCAGCGGTCCGTACGTGCTCGCCTCGTACGAGCCGGAGTCGCAGGTGGTGCTGGAGGCCAACCCGAACTACTGGGGCGAGAAGCCGCAGTTCGAGCGGGTGGTGCTGCGCAACATGGACGTACAGACCCAGAAGTTGACCATGCAGCGCGCCGAGAGCGCGGAGATCTCGCTGGACATCTCCGGCAAGCTGCTCGACGGCCTGCCGGAGAGCCTGCAGACCTCCGGCGTGCAGGACACCGTCTACTTCCTCTTCCTCAACGCCGACCCGGGTGTGTCGGCGGTGACCTCGAACCCGAAGTTCAACCAGGCGCTGCGGGCGGCCATCGACTACCAGGGCATCGCCGCCCTGTACGGCCAGGGCGCCGCGCCCGGCGCCGGTCTGGTCGCACCGGCCTTCCCCGGCACGCTGCCGGCGAGCGAGGCGTCCACCCGGGACGTGGCGAAGGCCAAGGCGCTGCTCGCCGAGGCCGGGCTGACCGACCCGACGGTGAAGTTCAACTACCCGGCCATCACCTACAAGGGCGTGGACCTGGGCACCGTGGCCACCAAGGTGCAGGGTGACGCCGCCGAGGCCGGCATCACGCTGGAGTTGAACCCGCAACCGCTGACCACCTTCCTCGACGAGATGCGCAGCGGCAAGTCACCACTGGGCTTCACCCCGCAGAGCCTGAACTACCCGGTCGCCGACTCGCTGATCAACAACATGGCACCCGGTCAGGCCACCGCGCTGCGCTCGGGCTGGACGGTCGAGCGGGCCGACCCGGCGATCGTGGCGGCCGGCGAGAAGGTCACCGAGACCCTCGACCTGGCGGCCCGGGCCGCCGCCATGCAGGAGTGGCAGCGGCTGATGAACCAGTCCTCCCCGTACATCGTGCTGGCCAGCAACTCCTCCACGGTGGTGGCGACCGCCGACCTGACCGGCGCGGACTACTCCGCCGCCGGCTGGCAGGTCGACGTCGCCGCGGTCGGTCGTAAGTAGTCGGAGCACCATGACGACGGTCCACAACGGCGAGCCGGGCGCGGTCACCACGACCGCGTCCCGGCCCCGCCGCGCCCACCCGCTGCTCGCCTTCCTGGCCAAGCGGCTGGCGATCACCGCCGGACTGCTGCTGGGCGTCACCGTGGTGACGTTCGGTCTGGTCAACGTGGTACCCGGTGACCCGGTCACCGCCAACCTGTCCGACCAGGCACTCAACGACCCGGCCACGGTCGCCGCCTTCCGCGAGAAATGGGGGCTGGACCAGCCGCTCTGGCAGCAGTACCTGCACTACCTGGGCAACCTCGTCCGCGGCGACCTGGGTGTCTCCCAGCAGACCGGTCGGGCGGTCCTGGACGACCTGGTGCGGTACGTGCCGGCGACGATGGAACTGGCCATCCCGACCATGCTGCTGGCGCTGGTGATCGGCACCGGGATCGGCATGCTCGCCGCGGTCCGCAACGGCCGGCTCACCGACCAGCTCGTCCGGGTCGGTGCCCTGCTCGGGCTCTCCACGCCACCGTTCTGGCTCTCGCTCGTGGTGCTCTACGTGTTCTTCTACCAACTCGGGTTGGCCCCCAGCGGCGGACGGCTCTCCACCGGGTTCAGTCCGCCGCCGACCGTCACCGGCATGTACACCGTGGACGCGGCGCTGGCCGGTCAGTGGGACGTGGCCTGGGACGCGGCACAGCACCTGACCCTGCCGGTGCTGGTGCTGACCTCGCTGACCGTCGCGTTGCTGGTGCGCTTCGTCCGCTCCGCCATGCTCGAGGTGCTCCAGCAGGACTACATCCGGGCCGCGTACGCCAAGGGCCTGCCGGCCCGGGTGGTGCTGCGCCGGCACCTGCTGCGCGCCGGTCTGGTCCCGGTGGTCACCGTGTCCGGCCTGGCCTTCGCGTCGCTGCTGTCCGGGACGGTGCTGGTGGAGAGCATCTTCGGCTGGCCCGGCGTCGGTCAGTACGCCTACCGCAGCGCCACCGCCCTCGACCTGCCCGCCATCCTCGGGGTCAGCCTGTTCGTGGCGCTCGTCTACACGCTCGTCAACCTGACCGTCGACCTGCTGTACGGGCTCATCGACCCGAGGATCCGCCTGTCATGACGATGATCGCACCCGATCCGGTGGCCCCCGACCCGAAGGTGGACCGGGCGCTGACCCGCCGCCGCTGGCTCGGTCGGCTGCGTGGCGGCTCGGCCGGCCGGCCGGTCTGGCGACAGCCGATCGCCGTGGTCGCGCTCGCCATTCTCGGCGGCTGGCTGCTGGTGGCCATCCTCGCCCCGCTCGTCGCGCCCTACGATCCGCTCGCCCAGAGTGCCGACACCTACGCGGCACCGTCGGCGACGCACTGGTTCGGCACCGACTCCCTCGGCCGGGACATCTTCAGCCGCGTCGTGCACGGTGCGCGGTTGTCGATCCCGCTGGCGCTGGCCATCGTGTCGCTGGCCCTGCTCGTCGGCGGCCTGCTCGGACTGGTCGCCGGATATCTGGGCCGGTTCGCCGACGAGGCGCTGATGCGGCTTACCGACCTGGTCTTCGCCTTCCCGCAGATCATCCTGGCCATGGCGGTGACCGCCGCCTTCGGCCCGAACACCCGCAACGCGGTGCTGGCGCTGGTCATCGTCTCCTGGCCGGTCTACGCCCGGGTGATTCGCAGCGCCGTGCTCAGCATGCGCGGCGACGACTACCTCAACGCCGCCCGACTGCTCGGTGTCGGACCGGTCCGGGCGCTGCGCCGCGACGTGCTGCCCAACAGCATCGGCCCGGCGATCGTGCTGGCCACCCTGGAACTCGGCAACGCGGTGCTGCTGCTCGCCGCGCTCTCCTTCCTGGGGCTGGGCCCGCGCCCACCGGCCGCCGAGTGGGGCTCGATGGTCGCTCTCGGCTCCCAGGACCTGTCGATGTGGTGGGTGAGCGTCTTCCCGGGTCTGGCCATCCTCACCGTCGTGATGGCCTTCAACGTGCTCGGCGACGCGCTGCGCGACCGGCTCGACCCCCGCTACGCGAAGGGACGCTGAGATGGCGCCGCTGCTCGACGTCGACTCCCTCGCCGTCACCCTGCCCGGCCCGCGCGGGCCGCTGCCGATCCTGCACGACGTGTCGCTCACCGTCGACGAGGGCGAACTGGTCGGCATCGCCGGGGAGAGCGGCTGCGGCAAGAGCCTCACCGCCCAGACCCTGCTCGGCCTGCTCCCGGCCGGCGCCAGGATCACCGGGACGGCGCGCTTCGCCGGCACCGACCTGCTCGGCCTGGACAACCGGGGCTGGCAGCGGATCCGGGGCGCGGGCATCGCCATGGTCTTCCAGGACCCGACCGCAGCCCTGCATCCGATGCTCACCGTCGGGCGCCAGCTCACCGAACACATGCGGGTGCACCTGCGGCTGGACCGCCGGTCCGCGACCCGCCGGGCGGTGGAACTGCTCGACCAGGTCCGGATCCCCGACCCGGAGCAGGCCCTGCGCGCCTACCCGCACCAGTTCTCCGGCGGCATGCGGCAACGGGCGGCCATCGCCATCGCCCTGGCCGCCCGGCCCCGACTGCTGATCGCCGACGAGCCGACCACCGCCCTCGACGTCACCGTGCAGGCCGGCATCCTCGCCCTGCTCGACCGGCTGCGCGCGGAGACCGGGCTGGCCGTCGCCTTCATCACCCACGACCTGGGGGTGCTCAGCGCGCTGACCTCCCGTGGCTACGTCTTCTACGCCGGCCGCGTGGTGGAGACCGGCCCCACCGGGTCGCTGCTCACCGCCCCCACCCACCCGTACACGGCGGCGCTGCTCGGGGCCCGGCCGCACGGCACCCAGGCCGTCGGCACGCTGCGGCCGATCCCCGGCGCGCCGCCGGCGCCGGGCGAGGCACCTGCGGGTTGCCCGTTCCAACCCCGCTGCCGGTACGCCGAGCCGGCCTGCGGCACGGCGCCACCGCCCCTGGCTCCGGCGGCGGCCGACCGGTCGGTGGCCTGCGTGGTCCGCCCGCACCTGGAGGTGACCGCCCGATGACCGGTCTGCTGGACATCAGCGACGTCGAGGTCGAGTACCGCTCGCGGGGACGCGGCCGGGTGCTCGCAGTCGCCGGGGTCAGCCTGGACGTGGCGGCCGGGCAGATCGTCGGCCTGGTCGGCGAGTCCGGCTGCGGCAAGTCGTCGCTGGCCCGGGTCGCCGTGGGACTGACCCCGCCGAGCGCCGGGGCGGTCCGCTTCGCCGGGCAGCCGGTCACGCCGCTGGGCTGGCGGCGCCGGCCGGACACCGAGATCGGCCTGCAGATGGTCTTCCAGAACCCGTACGCCTCGCTGAATCCCCGGCGCACCATCGGCGCGCAACTGCTCGACGGCGTGCCGGCGACGGTGACCGGCGCGGCCCGCCGGGACCGGGTACGCGAGCTGCTGGACCGGGTCGGCATGCCGAACACCGCCGCCGAGCGGTACCCGCACCAGTTCTCCGGTGGGCAGCGGCAGCGCCTGGCCATCGCCCGGGCCCTTGCCCCGCAACCGCGCATGATCATCGCCGACGAGCCGGTCACCGCGCTGGACGCCTCGTCCCAGGCGCAGGTGGTGAACCTGCTCGTCGGCCTGGTCCGTGATCTCGACATGGGCATGCTGTTCATCTCGCACGACCTCGCCCTGGTGCACGAGATCGCCGACGCGACCGCCGTGATGTACCTGGGCCGCATCGTGGAGAGCGCGCCCACCCGCGAGCTGTGGCGGAATCCGCGACACCCCTACACCCGGGCGCTCATCGACGCGGTGCCCCGCATCGGCCCCACCCCACGGTTGCCCGCCACGCTGGCCGGTGAGGTGCCCGACCCCGCGAACGCCCCCACCGGCTGCCGGTTTCGGCCGCGCTGCCCGCACGCCTTCGCCCCCTGCGGCGACCAGCCACCCACCCTCGACCTCGGCGGACGCAGCGCCGCCTGTTGGCTCAACGACCCCACGTCGGCCCCGGCCACCGTGCCCGCGAACTGAGGACGTCGTCAATGCACACCGCAACCGAACAGGTCCTGGTCAACCTCGCGCTCTACGACGGCGTCACCGATCACCTCCAGCCCGACCGGGGTGTCCGGGTCGGCGCCGACGGGATGATCAAGGCCGTGGGGGCGGTCGACGACGTGCTCGCCGAGGCCGGCGACGTACCCGTGGTCGACCTTCGCGGCGACGTGGTGATGCCCGGCCTGACCAACATGCACGTGCACCTCTCCCTCGGGCTACCCGGTCACCTCGCCGACACGGTGCACCGGTCCAACCTGGCCGAACTGGTCCTGCTGATGGCCGACTCGGCCCGGCGCACCCTGCACGCCGGGGTGACCACCGCCCGGCTGGTCGGCGAGGGACGCTACGCCGACTTCGCGCTGCGCCGGGGCATCGAGGCCGGCGCGGTGGACGGCCCCCGGATCTTCACCGCCGGACACGCGCTGTGCTGCACCGGCGGCCACGGCTGGGAGGCCGACGCGCTGGAGGCCGACGGCGCCGACGGCTTCCGTCGGCTCACCCGGGCCCAGATCCGGGCCGGCGCCGACCTGATCAAAGTCTGCATCTCCGGCGGGATCGCCGGTCAGTTCGAGGCGATCGACACCCCGCAGCTGCTCGACGACGAGATGGCCGCCGTCATCCGGGTCGCCCACGACTGGGGGCGCAAGGTCACCGCGCACGCCGGCCCGGCCGACACCGTACGCCGGGCCGTCGAGCTCGGCCTGGACTGCGTGGAACACGGCTACGAGCTGACCGACGAGGTCACCCGCCTGATGGCCGACCGGGGCGTCTGGTACGTGCCCACCATCGTGGTGAGCCGCTGTGAACAGTTCTTCCGCGACTCCGGGGTACCGGGCTGGCTGATGGACCGGGCGTTGGCCGCCGGCCCCCGACACTGGGAGAGCCTCCAGCACGCCATCCGCAACGGGGTGCCGATCGCCCTGGGCAGTGACATGCCGCCGCACGCGGGCTACGACGAGACCAGCGCGACCGTACGCGAGCTGGAGTTCATGGTGGACGCCGGGATGCCGGTCGCCGAGGCGCTGAAGGCGGCCACCATCCGGCCCGCCGAGTGGCTCGACCAGGCCGACACGCTCGGCAGCGTCGAGGCCGGCAAGCACGCCGACCTGCTGGTGCTGCGCGACGACCCGACCCGTTCCGTCTCCGCGTTGCGCACCCTGCACGCGGTCATCAAGGGCGGCGTCGTCCACCGCGACGACCACCACCGGTTCAGGATGCCCCGATGACCGGCATCACCACGGTCGCGGACAGGTACCTGCGCGCCCTCGCCACGCTCGACCCGGAGGCCGCCGAGGCGGCCGGGCGTACGCCGCAATGGCGGTTGACCGACCTGTCGCCGGACGGCTTCGACGCCCGCGCCGAGCTGGCCCGCGCGACCGCGACCGCCGTGGCCACCGCCACGGTGACCGCCCCGGCCGAGCGTGCCCTCGCCGGTGCCCTGGCCGACCGGCTGGCCAGCGAGGTGGCGCTCCACGACGCCGGCTTCACCACCCGGCTGCTCGCCCCGCTGGCCACCCCGGTGCACCTGGCCCGGCAGGTCTTCGACAACCTGCCCCGGAGTACCGCCGACGACTGGGCCGTGGTCGCCGACCACCTGCACCGGCTGCCCGCCACCCTCGACCAGTACGCCGACACGCTGCGGCGCTCCGCCGGGCGTGGCCAGGTGGTCGCCCGTCGGCAGGTGCTGACCGTCGCCGGTCAGTGCGCCGCCTGGGTCGACGCCGACTTCTTCGGCGGTCTCGTCGCCGGTCACCGGGCCGGGCCGCTGGCCGGGCGGTTGGCCGAGGGGGCCCGGCGGGCCACCGTCGCCACGGCGGGGTTCGCCACGTTCCTGCGTACCGAACTGGCTCTCGCCGCCACCGAGGTCGACGGGGTGGGGCGCGACCTCTACCAGGTCACCGCCCGCGCCTTCCTCGGCGCCACCGTCGACCTGGACGAGCTGTACGAGTACGGCTGGGCGGAGTTGGCCCGTACCGCAGAAGAGCTGCGGGCGGCGGCGGCCGACTGCGGTCATCCGGACGTGGTCGCGGCCCGGACGGCGCTGGATGCCGACCCGGACGGGCGGGTGCCCGTCGGTCCCGCCCTGGAGGAGTGGCTGGCCAGGCGGACCGCACTGACCACCGATCTGCTCGACGGGACACACTTCGACATCCCCGCCGCCACCCGTCGGGTGGTGTGCCGGATCAGTCCCGCCACCTCCGGAGTCATGTACTACACCCCGCCGGACGCGCGGCTGACCCGCCCCGGCGGCATCTGGTGGTCGGTGCCGCCCGGTGAGTCGACGGTGCCGGTGTGGCGGCACGTCGGCACGCTCTGCCACGAGGGGCTGCCCGGCCACCACCTCCAGCACGCCATCACGCTCACCACCGCCGAGCTGCACCCGTGGCAGCGCACGCTGTGCCACGTGCACGGGTACGCCGAGGGGTGGGCGCACTACGCCGAGCGGCTCGCCGACGAACTCGGCCTCTACGCCGGCCCGGCGGAACGGCTCGGCATGTTGGACGGGCAGATGTGGCGGGCCGCCCGCGTGGTCATCGACCTCGGTCTGCACCTCGACCTGCCGATCCCGGCCGGCAACGGGTTCACCGACGCGCCCCGCTGGAGCCACCCGGTGGCCGTGGACCTGCTCACCCGGGTCGCCGGGCTGGACGCCGCGACCGCCCGGTTCGAGGTCGACCGCTACCTCGGCTGGCCGGCGCAGGCGCTCGCCTTCAAGGTCGGCGCGCGGCTGTGGCAGCAGACCCGCCAGGACGCCGAGCGCCGGGCCGGCCCCGCCTTCGACCGCAAACGGTTCCACCACACCGCGCTGGCGCTCGGGCCGATGGGCCTGGAACCGCTGCGTGACCGCCTCGCCGAGACGTTCCGACCCGCTGCCGCCTCCCTCGACCGGAAGTGACCCCGATGAGCATCGACGAACTCACCACCACGATCACCGGCATGTACCGATCACTGGGGGATCGGTCCGCCTTCGACGCCCACCTGCACCCCGACCTGACCATCTGGGAGTCCGACGCCGATCGACTGCTCACCGGGCTGGCCGCGCTTGACGAACTGCGCGACCGCCGGGCCGCCGAGGCGACCGGTCCGGCGCCGGTCACGGTCGCCCCGGAACAGCTGCACGCCGAGTCGTGGGACGACACCGGTCTGGTCCGGTACGTGCTGCGGGCCCGGCACGCCGACGACCGACCGGACGTCTGCTTCCGGGTCACCGACGTGCTGCGGCGCGACGACGCGGGCTGGCGGATCGTGCACCACCACGCCGAGGCCGTGCGATGAGCGACGAGCAGCCCACCACCGACGTCTACGACCTGCGGGTCGTGGTGGAGCGCATCGAGGGACGCTCGGTCTGCGGCATGAAGCCGGGCGACCACGTCGAGCTGACCGAGTCGTGCCGGTTGCGCATCCCCGAGGGCCAGCACTTCTGCCTGTACGCGCTGGCCGCCTGCCTGCCGCTGCTGCCGGCCAAGCAGCGGGCCCTGGACGACGGGGACTGGATGGCCCGGGACAGCCACGTCGCCTGCCCCGACCCGGAGGAACGGCTCATCATGCGCATCGAACGCACCGGCCGTCGGCAGATCCCCACCGAGGAGCTGACGTGACCCGCCTGGTCGGCATCGGCCTCCAGTCGGACAAGTCCGCCGACGAGTACGCCGTGCTGGCCGAGCTGGCCGAACGGCACGGCTTCGACGTGCTGTCGGTCTTCGGCGACCTGATGTACCAGCCGCCGCTGTTCCCGCTGCTGGTCGCCGCCCGGCACACCCGCCGGATCCGGCTCGGCGCGGCCTGCCTCAACCCGTTCACCCTGCACCCGGTGGAGGTCGCCGGCCAGGTCGCCGCCCTCGACCTGGCCTCGCACGGCCGCGCGTATCTCGGCCTGGCCCGGGGCACCTGGTTGCAGCAGGTCGGGGTGGCGCAGACCCGGCCGCTGCGGCGCATCGCCGAGACGGTGCAGATCGTCCGGCGGCTGCTCGCCGGTGACGACGGTGGCTTCGTCGGCCGGGAGTTCACCGTGGCCCCGGGCACCGCGCTGCGGTACACCCCGGCCCGGCCGGACGTGCCGGTGCTGGTGGGCACCTGGGGCCAGCAGACCGCCCGGTCCGCCGCCGCGTTCGCCGACGAGGTGAAGGTCGGCGGGTCGGCGAACCCGGCGATGGCCAAGACGATGCGGGCGTGGCTGGACGAGGCGGCCTCCGGCCGGGACACCGGTGTGGTGCTCGGCGCGGTCACCGTCGTCGACACCGACGGGGCGCTGGCCCGGCGGGTGGCCCGCACCGAGGTCGCCATGTACCTCGCCGTGGTCGCCGCCCTCGATCCCACCGTCGAGGTCGACCCGGAGCTGCTGGCCCGCATCCAGCAGCACGTCACCCGCCGCGAGGACGACCTGGCCGGCGCGCTGATCGGCGACGACCTGCTCGACCTGTTCGCGTTCTCCGGTACGCCGGAACAGGTCGCCGGGCAGGCCGCGACGGTCTTCGACGCCGGGGCGAGCCGGGTGGAGTTCGGCACCCCGCACGGCCTGACCCCGCAGCGCGGGATCGACCTGCTGGGTCGGCGGGTGCTGCCGCTGCTGCGCGACTGACGGTCGGTGCGGGTCTGGTCAGCGTCGCCAGGCCGACCACAGGTCGGCGTACCGGCCGCCGGCCGCGACCAGCTCGTCCGGAGTGCCGAGTTCGACGACCCGGCCGTGCGCCATCACCGCGATCCGGTCGCAGGTGTGCGCCTGGCTGAGCCGGTGCGCGACCACCACGGCCGTGCGGCCCCGGATCAGGGCGGCGCTGGCCTGTTCGAGTTGCCGGGCTCCCGCGCTGCCGGCCTCGGCGCTGGCCTCGTCGAGGACGACGACCGGCGGGTCGAGCAGCGCGATCCGGGCCAGTGCCACCTGCTGCGCCTGGCCGGCGGTGAGCGGGTGTTCGCCGTCGCCGACCCGGGTTGCCAGCCCGTCGGGCAGGGCGGTCACCCAGTCATCGGCGTCGACCAGCCGCAACGCGGCGTGCAGGTCCTCGTCGGAGGCATCCGGCGCGGCCAACCGCAGGTCGTCGGCGAGCGTGCCGGCGAAGACGTGGACCTCCTGGGTGACCACGCCGACGGTCCGGCGCAGCTCGGCCGGAGACAGTTCGCCGATCGGCCGGTCACCCAGCCACACCTCGCCCTCGGCGGCGGGGAAGACCCCGCCGAGGATCGCCGCGAGGGTCGTCTTGCCGGCTCCGCTCTCGCCCACGATCGCCAACGACTCGCCCCCGGTGATCTCGATCGAGACGTCCTGCACGACGGCGGGGCCGCCGGGGTAGCGGTGCCACACCGACTTGGCCGTGATGCCCGTCGGCAGCCACCCGGAGACCGACCCGGCTGACCGCGTTGCGGGAACGTCGAGCCCGGCGATGCCGACGAGCCGAGCGAGCGCCGCGCCAGCCGACTGGACGTCGTTGAAGGACATCAACAACAAGCCGAGCGGACCGAAGAGTCGATGGAACAGCAGCGCCGCGGCGGTGACGTCGCCGACCGTGCTGTCGCCGGTGCGTACCAGCAGGAAGCCGGTGAGCAGCACGGCGGTCAGTCCGAGCGCCTCCGCGTAGTTCATCGTGTTCGCGAACCAGAGGAACCCCCGCACCGCGCGCAGGCGAGCCGTGACCGCGAGCCGGGAGTCCTGCTCGACCCGTCGGCTCTGGCGATCCTGCATGCCGTAGGCGTGCACGGTCCGGGCACCGGTGAAGGTGGTCAGCAGGCTCTGGGTACGCACCGCCGCGGCTTCCCGCTCGGCGGCGTACAGCCGTTTCGCCTGTGGCACGAAGCGGCGCAGGCTCAGCACGTAAACCGGGAAGACGACCAGGAACGCGACGGCGATGCGCCAGTCGAGCGTCGCGAACCCGGCGAAGGTGATGACGACGGTGACAAGTGCGGTGAAGATGCCGGCGGCCAGCCGCACCGAGTCGGTGACCCGCTCCACGTCCTCGGTGACCCGGGACGCCACGTCGCCGGAACCGGCGCCCTCCAGTTGTGCCGCGTCCATCCGCAGCGCCCGGTCCAGCACCTCCTCGCGCAGATCGGCGCAGGCCCGCATGCCCCACTCGGAGACCAGCCAGTTGGCCGCGCCGGTGAGGACCGCGGCGGCCAGGCCCGCGCCGAGGATGAACGCGCAGGTCAGCAGCAGCGCGCCGACGGTGCCGCCGGACACCACCAGGTCGACCAGCCGGCCGAGCAGGATCGGCACGACGACGGCCGCCACACTTGCCGCCGTGGCCGCCGCCACCGACGTCCAGGCGAGCGTCGGGTAACGCCGCAGGGCACGCCAGAAGGCGGTGAGCGTCACCCGGCCGGTCGCCACCGGCAGGATCGTGGCACTCATCGCAACACCACCTCCGCGTACGACGAGTCGACGAGCAGGTCGCGGTGCCGCCCGACCGCCGCCACCTGACCGGCGCGGAGGAACACGACCCGGTCGCACCGGTCGAGCAGCGGCGCGCTTGTGGTGACAAGTACGGTCGCCCGGCCGCCGCCGCTCCGGTAGGCCCGGATGCCGTCGGCGATGGCGTGCTCGGTGACCGCGTCGATCGCCGTGGTCGGATCCCGGAAGACGGTGACCGGTCGGTCGGCCAGCAGTGCGCGGGTCAGCGCGATCCGCTGCCGCTGGCCGCCGGAGAGGTTCAGGCCGTGGTCGACGAGTTCGCGGTCGAACCCGACGCCATCGGCGAGCAGGTCACCGACGGCGGCCGCGGCCATCGCGGTGCGCAGGGCGACGTCGTCGCGGTCGTCGCCGCTCTGAAGCACCTCGCGCAGGGTGGCGCCGAACAGGTCGACCCCGTGTGGTTCGACAAGCACAGTCCGGCGCAACGAGGCGAGGTCCAGCTCCCGCATCGGCATGCCGGCCAACCGCACCTCGCCCCGGTCCGGCGACCGTGCCCCGGCGAGCAGGTCGGTGAGATCGTCGGCGGTGCCGGTCTCCGCGGTGACGATGCCGAGCAGCTCACCGGGGGCCACGGCGAGGTCGACGCCGCTCAGGCCCGGCGCGTGCACCCGGTCGAGGCTCAACGCTCCCGGCTGGGCCGTGCGCGTCCCGGACGGCACCCGCTCCGGGGCGGCGAGCACCTCGGCCACGCGGGCCGCGCTGGCCCGCGCCGTCGCCAGCCGGAAGACGCAGTCGGCGAGGTTGAGCACCGGGTCGGTGAGGAACGTGGCCAGCCCGACGATCGTGATGAGCTGTCCGACCGTGATTCGCCCGGCCAGCGCGTACCAGCCTGCCAGGGCGGCGACGGCGGTGATCAACAGGCCGGTGGTGAAGGTGGACGCGCTGATGAACGTGGCACCGGCCTTGACCGTGCCGATGCCCGCGCGCAGCGACGTCCGGCTGGCCGTGCGGTAACGGTGGACGGCCTCGTCGACGCCACCGAACCCACGTAGCGGTCGCAGCCCGCGCAGCAGGTCCGACGCCGTGGCGGCGGCCCGACCGACCGCCTGCTGCTGGGCGGACGTGCGGCGACCGACGATCGGCCCGAGGGCGTTGAGTCCGAGCACCAGGATCGGCACGCCGATTACCAGGCCGAGCCCGAGCGACCAGTCGATCCGCAACAGTACGACCGTCGACACCGTCAGACCGACGAGGGCGCTCACCCCCCGGGTGCCCAGTTCGAGCAGTTCGGCGGCGGACTGGGTGTCGGAGGTGGCGATCGAGAGCAACTCCCCACTCTGGCGGCTGGTCCGGATCCCCTGACCACCGACCACGCGCCGGACCACCCGCATCCGCAACTCGTGGGACTCCTCGGTGACCGCCCGGGACAGGAACCAGAAGCCTGACCGCCAGCCCATGGTGAGGGCGGTGAACAGCGCGAAGATGCCCAGCACGGACCAGAGCATCGCCGAGGTCGACCCGGTTCCGACGGCCTGGTCGATGACCAGGCCGATGGCCACCGGGACCAGGGCCTCACACAGCTGGTGCAGCGACCAGAACGCCGCGCACAGGGCGGTGTCGCGACGCTGCCGCCAGAACATCAGGCGGATCAGTCGCCCCGTGGTCAGTGTCATGCCCCCGCCTCACCCTCGATAAGTTAGGGCAGGCTAACCCGCTGCCCTCGGCGGACGCCATTCGCGGTTGCACCGTGCCGGCCGGGGGTCACACCTCGGGGTGCCGGGGCGGTGGCCGGTCGAGTCCGGCCCAGCGGCGCAGCAGCCGGCCGCCGATGGAGTCGGCCGGTCCTGAGCCGGGACCGTCGAGAATGCGTTCGACGATCTCGGCTCGGGTGAACCACCGGGCCTCCAGCAGTTCGCGCCCGTCTACGGCGATCGTCTCGTCGACGGCCCGGGCGACGAAGCCGACCATGATGCCGGCCGGAAACGGCCACCCCTGGGACCCCTGGTAGGTGACCGCGCCGACCGTCACGCCGGCCTCCTCGCCGACCTCGCGGCGGACGGTGCCCTCCAGGCTCTCGCCGATCTCGACGAAACCGGCGAGCAGTGAGAAGCCGTCCGGGCCGGCACCGTGATGACGGGCGAGCAGGCAGCGTGGCTGCGGACCGGGGCCCTCCACCAGCACGATGACGGCGGGCTCGATCCGGGGAAACAGCTGCCGACCGCAGTCGGGGCCCTGACAGACCCGCAGGTGACCGGCTTCGGCACTGGCCGTGGACGCGCCGCAGGTGCCGCAGTATCTGGCGTGCCGGTTCCAGTAGAGCAGGCCGCGCGCGTACGCCAGGGTCGCGGCGAGCGGGCCGGGCAGGGTGGCGGCCAGTCCGCGCAGGTCGGCGCTGGTGTGGGCGACACCCAGGCGCAGCGCCTCGGTCTCCTCGACTTCGCTTAGGTCCGCGGCGAAGGTCGCCGTGGCGCCGTCGAGGCCGAGCAGGGCGGTCTGACCGGCCGCCGCCACCAGGGTGCGGGCGGGCGGACCGGTGAGCCGCACCGGCCTGCCGTCTGCCGTCAGCAGTGGTCGGTCGCGCCACATGGGCAGCACCTGGCTGTCGTCGCGGTCGAGCAGGTCGACGATCCGGGCCGGGTCGGCGCGTAGGCCAGCGGCCCGGTCGTGCGGTGTCGCGGTGTACGCGAGCCCGTGAAACACCATGCTGCCGATCGTGCCGGACCCTGCCGGCGGCGCGGGCACCGGCTCGGCGGTTAGGCCCTGTGTCGAAGTCCCTGGCCGGTCGTCGCCTGGACTCCGCCTCGGCTCGACCGAGGACCTCGACACAGGGCCTAGCGGACGGCCGGTCACCCGAACCCAGGGGGCGGCGTGGGCCACGCGGGCGGGACCCGGTGGACGGACGTCGGGGTTGCCTCCCGGGTACGGCAGTCCGCTGAACCAGTCGGTCCGTCGTACCCGGGAGTTCACCTCAGACTGGGCGGATGTTCTCCGCCTGAAGGCCCCGCTGACCCTGGGTCACATCGAACTCCACTCGCTGGTTCTCCTCCAGGCTGCGGTAGCCACTGGCGGAGATCGCGGAAAAGTGGGCGAACACGTCGGCTCCGCCGCCGTCCTGGCTGATGAAGCCGAAGCCCTTGTCCGCGTTGAACCACTTGACGGTGCCGGAAGCCATGTCTTCTCCTCGCAGGCTGTCGAAACGCCGCACGGTGCGGCCCTTCGTGGGTCGCCGCGTTGATCACCCGCGTCCGGACAGGACGAGAAAAACAAAGAGCGCCCGGGGTTTGGATACCCTCAGGCGCTGGCGACGTCTACGGAAATCAAAACTGCAACGTGGCTCACCGTAGCACGAAAAGTGGGACCGATCCGCCTGCTGCGGACATTGTTCCTCGCCGTCGAGCCGGACAGCACCGCGCCCGAGGGTGCGGACTCGCGGGCAGGGCGTCCCGGTGGCCGCGCCGTGCGGTCAGGGCAGGATGGCGTCGACGTAACCGCCGTCGACCCGCACCGCCGCGCCGGTGGTGGCCGAGGCCAGCGGGGAGGCCAGGTAGACGACCAGGTTCGCGATCTCGGCCGGCTCGATGAGGCGTTGCAGCAGCGACTGCGGGCGGTGCCGGAGCATGAACTCCCGCTGCGCCGCGTCCCACGGCAGGTCGTCACCGACAAGCGAGCGGACGAAGTGCTCCACCCCGCCGGTGTGGGTGGGCCCGGCGATGACGCTGTTCACCGTGACACCCGAGCCGGCGGCCTCCTTGGCGAAACCCCGGGACACGCCCAGCAGGGCGGTCTTGGAGACCCCGTAGTGGATCATCTCGGCGGGGATCACCACCGCGGAGTCGCTGGCGATGTACTGGATCCGGCCCCAGCCGCGCTCCCGCATCCCCGGCAGGTACGCCCGGGTCAGCCGGATCGCCGCCAGCACGTTCACCTCGAAGTACCGCCGCCAGTCATCGTCGGTGATCTCCATGGCGGGTTGGGCGCCGAAGATGCCGAGGTTGTTGACCAGGATGTCGACCTCGGGGAGCGCCTCGACCGCCGCGGTCGCCCCGTCGGCCGTTGTCACGTCGGCGGGCACCGCGACGAAGTCACCCTCGCCCAACTCGGCCAGAGCCCGGTCGACCGAGTCGCGCGAGCGTCCGTTGACCCCCACCCGCGCCCCGGCCGCGGCCAGCCCGGCGGCGATGGCCCGGCCGATGCCCTGGGTCGAACCGGTGACGAGCGCCGTCCGGCCAGCAAGATCTATTCGCATACCGGCCATTCTGCCGAACCGAGACGGTGCCGACAGGCGGGCGTGCGCGGACCAGGGCGTGTCCCCATTCGGGCAGCGACGACGCCGGTCGGGCCGCGGCGGTCTCCGGCAACGGCGACACGGCGGGTCCACCCGACGAGCTACTCGATGTGCTGTTCGGCGACCGTGGCGGGCAGCTCAGCTCGCCGTGCAGGTCGGTGTGGGTGTGCTCGGCGTGCCGGTGGTGGAGCCGAGGAAGCCGAACGTGGTGCTGGCGCCCGCGGCGAGGCTGCCGTTGTAGCTGACGTTGCGGGCGGTCACCGTCGATCCCTGGCTGGTGACCGTCGCGTTCCATGCCTGGGTGACCGCCTGCCCGGCCGGGTACGTCCAGGTCACGGTCCAGCCCCTGATCGCCGAACCGCCTGCGGTGACCCGTACCTCGCCCTGGAAGCCGCCGGACCACTGGTTTGTCACTGTGTAGGTCGCGGTGCAGCCGCTACCGCCGGGCGGCGGCGTGGTGGGTGGCGGCGTGGTCGGTGGGGGAGACGTCGGCGGGGGAGTGGTGGGCGGCGGCGTGGTCGGCGGTGGCGTGGTCGACCCGCCCCAGCCGGCGGTCGAGTCCAACCAGGCGGCCCGGCGCAGCATCCAGTCCCGCATGTACTGGACCTGTCCCTGCCAGGTCGGCGCGGTCGGCGTGATGAAGGGCCCGACCATCCGGGTGCTGAGGTTCGGCCAGCGCTGGAAGTTGCGCTGTGCCCCGTTGGTCAGCGGCCCGGCGAGGGCGTCGATCCGCGACTGCAACGACGCGTCGGAGAGCGGACCCCGGCGCAGCGCCTGCCAGCGCACCCGTACCTCGTTGACGAACGCCGGATCGCGCATCAGCTGCGTGTACCAGTCGTTGGCCACCGGTTGGCGGATCTGTTGGTACTGCCAGCCGGCGGTCTGGTCGTTCTGGAAGAAGCCGCCCACGCCGAAGCTGAGGTCGTAGTCCCAGAGCGGCCCGGCGAAGATCTTGGTGTCGCGGTCCTTGTAGAAGTAGGCGCTGCGGATGTAGGAGTCCATCTCCCGGCTCAGCTCGTTGAGGATGAGCTGGTCGATGAAGGAACCCACGTCGATGTACGCCCGGTAGCCGCTCACCGGGTCGGCGAAGTTCGGTGCCCGCAGCACGTTGTGGAACTCCTGGATGTGGTTGCGCAGCCAGTCGCGTTGCTCGGGTTGCAGCGGCGACGGATCGGCGACCTCAAGATAGTTCCAGCAGCTCGCGGCCGGCCCGGTGCAGGGCAGAGTGGGTTCCTCGGCGGCCATCCACTCGAATTTCCAGATGTAGCCGCCGGTGATCTTCGGCAGGGTCCGGTCGTCCTCGCGGAGCTGCTTGAGGTCGAGACGGTCCTTCGAGTTCTTGATCGTCTCGACGAGCATGTAGACGCCCATGTAGTCGTCGGAACCGACCGGCCCGGCGTCGGTGTTCAGGTAGAACTCCGCGAAAGCGTAGCGGGGCGCCGGCAGGCCCAGCTGTCGGCCGAGGTCGTAGACGAATGCCTCCCGGATCAGGGACTTGTCGCTGAACGGCCCGCGCAGTACCCAGTCGGAGTCGGCCGGCATGCCGAGCACCGGGTAGTCGGCGTCGTCGTCCTCGTTGTCCCAGAACTCAAGCCGGAACGGCGTCTTGGCGAACATCGCCGACGACTGCCCGCGCAGCCGGAACCCGGACCGGGTGGCCACGGTGGGTGCGGCTGCCAGCGAGGTGCTGCCGCCGCCCGGCTCGAAGATCATCGTGGTGGCGTCGAAGTACTCCCGCTCCGGCCGGCCGGCACCGTACGAGTCGATGAGGACGACCGGCAGGTCGTGTGTGGTGCTCGTGTTGCGCGCGACGTACATGGCGGTGCCGGGCGCACCCGAGGCGGTCTGCCCGACGAACGCCTGGGCCCGCAGTTGCGTCGTACGCGTGAATCGCAGCGCCGATCCGGAGTAGAGCGGCGACTGCGCGTTCGGCAGCCCTCCGTCGGTGGTGTAGCGGATCTGGGCACCGCTGACGGTGGTGCTCAGTGACACCGAGACCTCGCCGGAGAAGGTGCCACTGGGTACGGAGAAGCCGATGTCGCCGACCAGGTCCTCGGCGGCGGCCGCGGCGGCGACGTCCGCGGCGGTCCGGTCGACCGATGTGGTGGACCTGGACGTGTCGGCGAGGGGCTCGGCACCGGCCGGTGCCGGCGACGGGACGAGAGCTGCGGTGACCAGCATGGCGACGGCCGCGATCCCCGCGATGCGCAACGGGGGTGCCGCCGAGGTGCCGACGCTGCGGTCGGTCAGACGCACGATGCCTCCTGAACGGGACGGTGGGTGGTGGCGGTCGGTGCCGTGCCCACCGACGGGGTGGTGCGGAAGTGCCGACGGAGCGTCCGGCGCCAGGGCGAATCCGGCAGGTCCGGGCGCAGCGCCGCCAGGCCCGTGGCGTACTTGGAGATGCGGGCGGGCCGCAGCCCCCGCTGCCACAGCAGCCGGTCGGCGGGCGATGCGGCGGCGCTGGTCTTGGTCTCGACCACGGCCAGGTCCGGCAGGTGCAGTGCGGTGCCGCCGGCCTGCCAGGAGAGCCCGGTGTCGATGGTGACCCGGCTGGCGGTCGCCGGCAGCAGCAGCGTCACCCGCCGGTAGCTGGTGACCAGCACCGGGTCGAGGGCGCTGCCGGCGGGCGGGCAGATCGCCTCTCGCACGAGTGCCTCGTCGACGAATGCGCGGCCGGGAAGCACGGTCGTGCGGTCGTGCGGATCGTATGGCAGCCGGTGTTTGGTGATGCTGTCGCGCGCTCCGCTGATTTTGACTTCGAGCCAGCACTGCGCCGAGTCGAGGTAGGTGCGGGTGCGCACCTTGAAGCGGCGTCGCCGCCGGTAGGCCGCGCAGTGGTAGCTGGCCAGCCCCGGCGTGTCGAAGTAGACCGACTCGTAGCGGAAGCTCCGCGCCCCGTCGATGTCCAGCACCCGTGCGTACGGGGTGAGCTGGTCCAGCAGGTGGGGCAAGCGGTCGAGGTGGACGAGGTACTTGCGGTCCACCCTGGTCTGCAACGCGGCCCGGTCGACGAGTTCGGCCAGCCCGATCGGGTCCATGGTCGCCAGCGGCGCGGTGATCGACTGGGTGCTCATCGGGCGGCTCCCGCCTTCGCCGGCGTTGCGGCCGCCCTGGTGGCGCGGCCCTTCACCGAATACCGGACGTCGACCACGGTGGTCTCGTTGACCAGGTCGAGTCGTTGCACGGTGGCGACGTGCACGCGTGCGCCAAGCAGTTGCTCCAACTGGGCGACGAGGGTCACGTGGTCGGTCACGGCCGAGTCGAGCACCATGATCTGGTGCCGGTAGTGGCGGAGCAGCCGGGGATGGTCGCCCAGGAACATCACCACGAGGATGAGGCACATCAGTCCGGCGCTGAGCCAGATCGAGGTGGTGCTCAACGCGCCGAGAATGCCCAGCGCCAGCGCGGAGAAGTAGTACGCGACCTCGTGCTGGTCCAGCTCCGTCGACCGCAGGCGGATGATCGACAGTACGCCGAACAGCGCCAGCCCGAGCCCCAGCCCCGCGCCGACATTGCTGGCGCTGAGTGCGCTGGCCACCGCGAGGACACCGACGTTGACGCCGAGGTAGGCGACGACGAGATCGCGGCGGCGGTGCCTCGGGAAGTAGAGCCCGAAGACGAGTAGCACCACCGCGCCGATGTCGATCGCGAACAGGATGAGCTGCGACATCTGGTGTCTTCCTCCTGGATCGCTGTCGCGCCGGCCCCGTCTCGTCTCGTCGGCACGAGCTGCGGTCAGGCGACCGAACGCAACCGAAAATCTCGGTAAACTTGCGGGAACTATTCCGGGAAGGGTAATGGCAACCATTGAAGTAGGTCAATGGTCATCTGCTGCCCAACCTGGACTTTTTGCGCGTCAGGCGCCGTCGTGATCCGTGACGTGGGGCCTGTTGCCCTGCTCGACAGGTGTTCGCGTGCGGGTGAACCCACCATGGACCGAAGGTGAATCAAGGGTAAACGTGACTGGCGGCACGCCGCTCGTTCCGGGCGTGTCCGGCCACCCGCCGAGCGCCGGTGGGGCCTCGTTCGACCGCGGCCCTGGGGCGTGCCGCCAGTCGCGGCCGGGGTGAAGGCGGCCGGGAGGCGCGGACCGATAGTCACCGAAACCGTATTGACACATTTCGTTGTTCCGTTCGAAACTTGCCATATCGGTCAATCGATACTTGCCGATCTAGCTCGATGGTGTCTCGCCGTCCGTGCGGAAGGGGTCCCGAGTGATCACGAAGTTGGTCCGTTCCCGCAACCGTTCGGTCGTCGTACTGGCGATGGCGGCATTCACCCTGGTGGCGGCGACATGGTCGATGGCCGAGGGCGGCGTGGCCAGGGCCGCCGCGGGGCTCGCGGCCGTCTCGTCGGTGGAGGACGAGGGCATCGGCTGCCCGACGCCGAATCCCGGAACGCCCTCGGCCAACCCCAGGCTGCCCGACCCCTTCCGGCGGCTCGACGGCAGCCGGATCTCGGCCAAGTCCGACTGGCGTTGTCACCGAGCGGAGACCAAGCAACTCGCGCAGCGGTACGTCTACGGCGACAAGCCGGCGAAACCGCAGACCGTCAGCGGTACGGTCTCGAACACCAGCATCACGGTGAACGTGGCCCACAACGGCCGCACTGCCAGCTTCTCCGCGAGCGTGCAACTACCCAGCGGCGGCAGTGGACCGTATCCGGCCGTGGTGGTGCTGGGCGGGTTCGGCGCGGACACCGCCACCATCCGGTCCGCCGGCGCTGCGGTGATCAGCTATGACCCGCTCGCGGTCGGTCGGGAGGGCACCCCCCGCAACAACAAACAGGGCGCCTTCTACAGCATCTACGGCTCGTCCAGCAGCAGCGGACTGCTGGTCGCCTGGGCCTGGGGGGTCAGCCGGATCATCGACGTGATCGAGCAGTCGGGCGGCACCATCCTGCGCGCGGACGCGACCGGCGTCACGGGTTGCTCCCGCTACGGCAAGGGTGCCTTCGTGACGGGCGCGTTCGACCAGCGCATCGCCCTGACCATGCCCATCGAGTCGGGCAGTGCCGGCTCGCCGATCTTCCGCGGCATCCCGGGCGAGTCCGGCGCCCAGCCGTTGAGCAGCGCGTACGGTGAGCAGCCGTGGCTGGGCGATGCCTTCGGGTCGTACACGGGCAACCCGGCGAACCTGCCGGTCGACACGCACCAGACGGTGGCCATGGTGGCACCGCGTGGACTGCTCATCATGGACAATCCGCACATCGACTGGCTGGCTGCCCGATCCTCGAGTGTCGCCGCGCTGGCTGGCGCGGAGGTCTACCGGGCGCTCGGCGCGGGCGACAACATCAGCTACTGGTCCGACGTCCAGGACGGCACGCACTGCGCCTCCCGGCCGGAATGGCGTACCCCGTTGCAGCAGAACATCCAGAAGTTCCTGCTCAACACGGGCAGCTCCACGGGCGTGTTCCGGATCTCCAGCCGTAAGGCCGGCAACCTGTCCGAGTGGCGGGACTGGCAGACCCCGACCCTCGCCGACGGTCCGACGACGCCGCCCACGACTCCACCGACCACGACGCCGCCGACCACCCCACCCACCACGGTGCCGCCGACCACCCCACCCACCACGGTGCCGCCGACCACGCCACCCAGCACCTCGCCGCCAGCGAGTGGCGGCTGCTCGGCGTCGGTGTCGATCAACCAGTGGACGGGTGGCTTCGTCGCCACCGTACGGGTCACCGCCGGCGACGCCCCGGTCAACGGCTGGACCGTGGCCATGACGTTGCCCTCTGGTGCCAGCGTCACCAACGCCTGGAACGCCCAGCGCAGCGGCTCCAGTGGCGCGGTCACCTTCAGCAACGTCAGCTACAACGGTTCGATCGCCGCCGGGCAGTCGACCGAGTTCGGCTTCCAGGGCACCGGTACCGGCGGCGGGATGACTCCCGCCTGCTCGGCCCGGTAGCGTCCGGCGCCGCAGCTGGCACGCGGACCCGGCGGCGCTCGCCGCCGGGTCCAGCAACTCTCCGAAACTTCCGAAGGAACTTCCGGAAAACATTGACGTGTGTGAAATCTCGCTGCAATACTTCCGCCCAGTACGGCCGATGCGATCCCTTTGACCGGGATGCGCATCATCGGCATTTTCGCACACACACGTCCGGATTCATGCTGCCCCGAGCGGGCCACCGGACCCCGGAAGGAGCGTCATGGCCAACTCTTCCCGTGCACCCGGACGGTCGAGGCGACTGCGCGCCGCGCTCGTCGTCTCGGCTGCCGTCGGCCTGCTCGCCACCGCGGGCGCCGTGGTCCTGCCCGGCAGCGCCAGCGCCGCGAGCACCCTCGGTGCCTCCGCAGCCGAACGCGGTCGTTACTTCGGCACCGCAGTCGCGGTGAGCAGGCTCAACGACTCGGCATACACGACCATCCTGAACCGCGAGTTCAACCAGGTCACCGCCGAGAACGAGATGAAGATCGACGCGCTCCAGCCGAACCAGGGGCAGTTCAACTACGGCAACGCCGACCGGCTGGTCCAGCACGCCCGCAGCCAGAACATGCTGGTCCGCGGACACACCCTGGCGTGGCACTCGCAGCAGCCGGGCTGGATGCAGAACATGTCCGGCACCACCCTGCGCAACGCGATGCTCAACCACGTGACCCAGGTCGCCACCCACTTCCGGGGCCAGATCGAGTGGTGGGACGTGGTCAACGAGGCGTTCGCCGACGGCGGCAGCGGCGCGCGGCGCGACTCGAACCTCCAGCGCACCGGCAACGACTGGATCGAGGCGGCCTTCCGGGCCGCTCGGCAGGCCGACCCGAACGCCGACCTGTGCTACAACGACTACAACATCGACAACTGGAACGACGCCAAGACCCAGGCCGTCTACCGGATGGTCCAGGACTTCAAGAGCCGCGGCGTGCCGATCGACTGCGTCGGCCTGCAGTCGCACTTCACCGGCGGTTCGAACTACCCGAGCAACTACCGCACCACGCTGTCCAGCTTCGCCGCCCTCGGCGTCGACGTGCACATCACCGAGCTGGACATCCGCAACGCCCCGACCGACGCGTACCGCAACGTGGTGAACGACTGCCTCGCCGTCGCGCGCTGCAAGGGCATCACCGTGTGGGGCATCCGCGACTCCGACTCGTGGCGCTCCAGCGAGAACCCGCTGCTGTTCAACGGCAGTGGTCAGAAGAAGCCGGCGTACGATGCGGTGCTGACCGCGCTGAACAACGGGACCCCGCCGCCCACCGGCAACCCGACGACCCCGCCGCCCACCGGCAACCCGACCACCCCGCCGCCCGGTGGTGGCTGCACCGCGACGGTGACGCCCGGCCAGGTCTGGGGTGACCGCTACAACACCTCCGTGACGGTCAGTGGCGCCAGCACCTGGTCGGTGGTCGTCGCCATCACCCCGCCGCAGCGGATCTCCACCACCTGGAGCGGCAGCCCCACCTGGGACAGCAGCGGCAACGTGATGACGATGCGCTCCAACGGCAGCGGCAACACGTTCGGCTTCACCACGATGATGAACGGCAACTCCAGCGCCCGTCCGCAGATCAGGTCCTGCACGGCGGGCTGACCGAGCCTGGCCACACCGGCCGTGCGGGGCTTGCCCCCGCACGGCCGGTGTTCGTTCATCCTGGACGGTGCCCTGCGGAGCGCGAGCGATTCATTGACGACCGTCTGGCTGTCGTCGTACCGTCGCAGCGTCAGCCATCGATGATGGGCAGGGCGACCGAGCCGGCGCCGTGTCTGCCGGGCGGCTTCTCGGGCACGGTCGCCGGGCGAGATGGGCCGCGGTGGCCGGGACCAGCGCCCCCGGCGCGATCCGGGCCACGCACATGCCGCTGCCGGCTGCCGCCTCCGTACGCGATCACGAACCGCACGTCGGATCCGCCGCCGTCGTGACCGCGAACAGTCCTGGCCGCCCACGTGGCGGCCGGGATTGAAGGAGGACCAATGGTGAAACGTACCCGCCTCACCCTGCTCGCCGCCGTGGTGGCCAGCACGGTCGTGACCGCCGCCGTCGGGGTCGCGGTCGCACACGCCGCGACCGTCGCCTGCGCGGTGCGATACGCGGTCTCCGCCCAGTGGCCGGGCGGCTTCAACGCCGACGTGACCATCACCAACCTCGGTGACCCGGTGACATCGTGGCGCCTGACCTGGGCGTACGGCGCAGGGCAGCGGGTCACGCAGGCGTGGAACGCCACCGTGACCCAGGATCTCGCGCAGGTGACCGCGGCGAACATGTCGTACAACGGGGCGATCGGCCTCAACGGCACCGCGAACTTCGGTTTCAGCGGCTCGTGGAGCGGCAGCAACCCGGTGCCGACCGCGTTCGCGCTCAACGGGGTGACCTGCATCGGCTCCGGCAACCCCGGTCCGACGCCGACGCCGACCCGCACCACGCCCCCGCCGGTGCCCGACTATCCCCCCACCGGCCGGTTGTGCGACAGCGACGATCTGATCGAGATCGGCAAGTACTGGATCCCCAACAACCAGTGGGGCGGCACCGGATCCACCGGCAGCCAGTGCATCTGGTCCAACGGAGGCCCGGGTGACCCCATCTACTGGGGGACCAGCTACACCTGGAGCGGCGACCCGAGCAGCGTCAAGTCGTACGCGGCGGCGATCCTCGGCTGGCACTGGGGTTGGCGGCGACCGAACACCGGGCTGCCGGTGCAGCTCTCCGCGAACCGTGCCGTCAACACGAATTGGCGCTTCAACGTCACCTCCGACGGTGCCTCGAACATGAACGTCGCGTACGACATGTGGTTCCACCCGATGGCCAACCCGGATTCGGCGGACCAGCCCACCGACGAGCTGATGATCTGGCTCTACCGTTCCAACGCGTCGCCGGCCGGCAGCCACCAGGGCACCGTCACCATCGCGGGTACCACCTGGGAGGTGTGGCGTGGCTACGTGGGCACCTGGAACGTCTACTCCTACGTACGGACCAGCAACACCACAAGCGCGACGCTCAACATCCGCGACTTCACCGACGACGTGGTGTCCCGGGGTTGGATGAGCCGCTCGAAGTACCTGACCAGCGTCCAGGCGGGACCGGAGATCTTCACCGGCAGCGGCGAGGTCAACACGACGTTGTACCAGGTCACCGTCGGCTGACCCGGCCGCAGTTCTGATCGAAGGACGTCATTGACCATTACCGTAAACACTCTTTAAGATTTGGCTGCCTCGAGGAACCCAGCACCCGTACGCCACAGCCGGTCATCGGCGGCTCCACAGCGACCGGCCGTGGCGGCACGGCACCCTCACCTGCCACGGGAAGGTCCTCGATGTCCTCACCACGTCCCCGGCCGCGCTCGGCCCTTGCCGCCGGTCTGCTCGCGCTGGTCACCGCCGGCGCCACCCTCGCCGTCGCCCCGACCGCCGCGCAGGCGGTGGTCCTGCCCGACAACTTCAAGAGCGTGGGCTACCTGCCGTCCTGGACCGGCAACGTCAACTCGGTCCAGTACCAGAAGCTCACCCACATCAACTACGCCTTCGTGCTGCCCAACAGCAACGGCACGCTGCGCCCGGTGGAGAACCCGAGCAAGCTCACCTCCCTGGTGTCGCTGGCCCGGGCGAACAACGTCAAGGTCTCCATCGCCATCGGCGGCTGGAACGACGGTGACGACAGCGCCTTCGAGGCCCTCGCGGCCAACGCCGGCACCCGCACCACGTTCGTCAACAGCGTGGTCAACTTCGTGAACCAGTACGGCCTCGACGGCGTCGACATGGACTGGGAGTACCCGGACCCGGGTGCCTCGGCCAACAACTTCAGCCTGCTGATGTCTCAGCTCAGCAACGCGCTGCGCCCGCAGGGCAAGCTGCTCACCGCAGCTGTCGTCGCAGAGGGCTACTACCGCGACGGCGTACCGACGTCGGTCTTCAACCACGTCGACTTCCTCAACATCATGGCGTACGACGGCGGTAGCCCACACGCCAACTACGACTGGTCGATAAACGCGGTGAACGGTTGGAAGGCTCGGGGCCTGCCGGCCAGCAAGGCGATCCTCGGGGTGCCCTTCTACAGCCGACCGGGCTACTACACCTACACCCAACTGGTCGGCATGGACCCGGCCAACGCCAACCGGGACTGCACCACCGTAGGCGGCGCTCAGCAGTGCTACAACGGCGTACCGACGGTCAAGCGCAAGACCCAGTGGGCGATGGCAAATGCCGGCGGCATGATGAACTGGGAGCTGACCCAGGACACCGGTGGCTCGACGTCGCTGGTCAGCGCGATCTACGACACCGTGATGGGCGGCTCCCCGCCGCCGACCGGCCGGACCGGTCAGATCACCGGCATCGCCGGCAAGTGCGTCGACGTCGCCGCCGCGGCCACCGCCAATGGCACCGCCATCCAGCTCTACACCTGCAACGGCACCAACGCGCAGCGGTGGACCGTGGCCGGCGACGGCAGCCTGCGTGCCCTCGGCAAGTGCCTGGACGTGACAAGCGCCGGCACCGCCAACGGCACCCCGATCCAGCTGTGGGACTGCAACGGCACCGGTGCCCAGGTCTGGCAGGCACAGTCCAACGGCACGCTGCGCAACCCGGTGTCGAACAGGTGCCTCGACGCCACCGGCAACAGTTCCGCCGACGGCACCCGGCTGCAGATCTGGGACTGCTTCGGCGGCGCCAACCAGGTCTGGCGCCTGCCGGCCTGAGGCACCGCGAGTTCCGACCGGTGGCCGGCCTCGTGAGGCGCAGGCCGGCCGCCCTCGGCAGTCACTTCCTGTGACGGTAGTCGGATCGCCGCGATTGTTGACGGAACGTGAGGTCATCACCGAGTCCCGGGCCTGCCCTCAGCCGCCTTTGCTCTGCTTCAACCGACGCACAGGTAGCTGAGCAGCGATGTTGCGGGGGTGAGGATCAGTGCGTAAGTCCACGTCCGACACCCAGGGTGAGCATTGCGTGGGTTGAAGCAGAGCAAAGGCGGCGAGGGGGTATTGGGGTGGGGCGGCGAGCGGTAACTGATCGTGATGGATGGTGAATGGTCCGCAGGGGGTCATCCAGCGATTGAGGCTGGCCCACGGCGGGGCCGATCAGGCGGCGGTGGGCGGCGGGGCTGGTTGGGCGGGGGCCGACCAGAAGCTGCGGCTGGCGGGGCTGGCGGAGGGGCGGCGTCCAGCGACGGTGGGGGCAGCGAGCGACCCGGGGAGCGGCGGCAGGGGCGGTCGACCTAGGTGGTCAGCATGCTCCTGGTCTGGGCAAGACCGCCGACCAGTTCCCGCAGCGCCGCGACGATCGCCGCTTCGAGTTCCGGCTGTAGCCGACTGGCCGGCACCGAGACGCTCACCGCGTCGACCGCCGGGCTCGCCAACGGTACGGCCATCGCGACGCAGCGGATGCCCTCGGCGTTCTCCTCGCGGTCGACGGCGTGGCCGGTGGTCCGCACCGCTGCCAGGGCGGTGTACAGGGCCTCGGGGTCGGTGACCGTGTGTTGGGTGAGGCGGGCCAGCGGCCAGGTCAGCATCCGGTCGACGTCGGTGTCCGGATGTTCGGCCAGTAGAGCCTTGCCCAGCGCGGTGGCGTGCGCCGGTAGCCGGCGGCCGATCGCGCTGTACAGCCGTAGCCGGTGAACCGACTCCCGTTTGGCGAGGTAGACGACCTGGTCGCCGTCGAGTCGGCCGAGATGCACGGCTTCGCCGAAGCGACGGGACAACTCGTCCAGCACACCGGACAGCAGGCCGACCTGGTCGTCCCCGTCCAGGTAGGCGGCACCGACCCGCAACGCCCGCAGACCGAGGCGGAACCGGTTGCCGCTCTCGTCGGTCTGTACCCAGCCGCGGCCGACAAGCGTGCGCAGCAGGCCGTGCAGGCTGCTCTTCGGTATGCCGAGGGCGCGCGCCAGGTCGGCCAGCGCCCAGGGCTGTGGCCGCTCGGCGAGCAGTTCGAGCAGGTCGAGGGTGCGTCCGGCCGACTTCACGGGCTGGAATTCCTCGGGCACGGTGGGCACGCGGCCACTCTAGCGAAGGGCGTACGTCTCCAGTAAGGTCACGTACGTGACCAACGTTCATGCTTTTGAACAACTGCTCGTCGGTCGGGTGCTGCCGGTGGTGGTGCTCGACGACGTGCGGCACGCCGGGCCGCTCGGTGACGCCCTGGTCAAGGGTGGTCTGACCGCCGTCGAGGTGACCCTGCGTACCGCCGCCGGGCTGGACGCCATCGCGGCGCTCGCCGCCCGGGGTGACCTGACCGTCGGAGCCGGCACGGTGCTCACCGTCGAGCAGGCCGAGCGGGCGATCGAGGCCGGCGCCCGGTTCGTGGTCACCCCCGGCTTCGCACCGGCCGTGGTCCGCGCCTGCCAACAGGCCGGCGTGCCGGTGGTGCCCGGGGCCGCCACCGCCACCGAGATTCAGATGGCCCTCGACGCCGGCCTGAACGTGGTCAAGTTCTTCCCCGCCCAGCAGCTCGGCGGCGCCGCGATGATCAAGGCTCTCGCGGCACCCTTCCGCGACGTCCGGTTCATCCCCACCGGCGGCATCACCGCCGAGGTGATCGCCGGCTACCTGGCCCTGCCGGCGGTCCTGGCGGTCGGGGCGAGCTGGATGGTCGCGGCCGACCTGATCGCCGGCGAGCAGTGGGACGAGATCACCGCCCGTACCCGGGCGGCACTGGCATCGGCCGGGGGTGCGGCGTGAGCGCAGTGAAACCTCGGCCGAAGGCCGACTGCCACTACGACCTGGTCTCGCTCGGCGAGGTCATGCTGCGGCTCGACCCGGGTGAGGGCCGGGTCCGCACTGCCCGCCAGTTCCGGGTCTGGGAGGGCGGCGGCGAATACAACGTGGCCCGGGGCCTGCGCCGCTGCTTCGGCCTGCGGACCGGGATCGTCACCGCGTTCGCCCGCAACGAGGTCGGCCTGCTGCTGGAGGATCTGATCCTTCAGGGCGGTGTCGACACCAGCCTCGTCACCTGGCTGCCGTACGACGGGATCGGCCGCACCGTCCGCAACGGACTGAACTTCACCGAGCGTGGCTTCGGGGTACGCGGTGCGGTCGGCACCTCCGACCGGGGCCACTCCGCCGCCAGCCAGCTGAAGCCGGACGACGTCGACTGGGACCACCTCTTCGGCACGCTCGGGGCACGGTGGCTGCACACCGGCGGCATCTACGCCGCCCTGTCCGACACGGCCGCGCAGACCGCCGAGGCGGCGATGACCGCCGCCCGTCGGCACGGCACCCTCGTCTCGTACGACCTGAACTACCGCCCCAGCCTCTGGAAGGCCGTCGGCGGCCAGGACCGCGCGCGGGAGGTGAACACCCGGCTCGCCGGTCTGGTCGACGTGATGATCGGCAACGAGGAGGACTTCACCGCCTGCCTGGGCTTCCCGGTGCCGGACACCGACATCCACAGCGGTGCGCTGGACGCCGGCAACTTCAAGGCGATGATCGAGGCGGTGGTGCGGGCGTACCCCAACTTCAAGGTGGTGGCGACCACCCTGCGTGGGGTACGCAGCGCGACAGTGAACGACTGGGGTGCCGTGGCCTGGGCCGGCGGCGCGTTCGCCGAGGCCACCCACCGAAGCGGCCTGGAGATCCTGGACCGGGTCGGTGGCGGCGACAGCTTCGCCTCCGGGCTGATCTACGGCCTGCTCGAACGCGACGGCGATCTGGCTCTCGCGGTGGAGTACGGTGCCGCGCACGGTGCGCTGGCGATGACCACGCCAGGCGACACGTCGATGGCCAGCCTGGCCGAGGTGGAGGCGCTGGTGCGTGGGGCCGGCGCCCGCGTGCAACGCTGACCCGTCGCTTCGGAGCACCATTCGTGTTCGGTTGGCGTCAGTGCGGAAATTGACACACATGTTGTGGCGCCGGCCGGGCGTCCGAACGATGAGTGGCATGAGTGACAAGTCATTCGATTGACCGACCTCCCGGAGAGGAGTGCCGGTCATGCCGGACGAATTCATCATGGGCGTACCCGAGGAACTTCGCTTCGACGTCATCGAGCTGCTGCCCCCGGAAGCGCTCGCCCGCATCGCGAAGGAACCGTATTCCTACGGGCTCCTTCAGGAGTACTTCCAGAAGGTCGATGTCTACTTCGTCGACGTGCCCCGCGATGTGGCGGATCGGACGTCGGTCGAGGAACTGATCAACGGACTCCGGAACAATCTGTACTTCCGTGGGCCCGCCAACGAAAAGCTGAACAAACTGTTCTACAAGACGCTCATCAGGCTGCCGATCGGGGTGCCCCGGCCGAACGGCGGTGAGCGTGGCGACCAGGTGGAATTCGTGGCTGCCTGCGTCAGTGGCGGAATCCCGCGAAGCTCCGACGCGATCAACCGCCGGGAGGCGCTCGAGGAGTTCACGAAGACCGCCATCCGCCTGAACCTCTTCTCGTACTCCGACACGGGCGAGCGGTATCCGGACCAGGACCTGTCGAGGGTCATCGATGCCTGGGCCAGCGGCACGATCGTGTATCTGTTCAACCCGGAGCACCCCGGCGACTAGCCTGCTGGCAGGTCCAGCGGGCGGTGGACGCCGCACCGGGACCGGACCGGTCCGCTCAGGAGAGCAGATCGGTCCGGGCGGCACCGGTGGCCGGGTCGAACGGGTAGGACAGGTGCTGGTGCACCAGCTGCCAGCCGCCGTCGCGTCGGGCGAAGACCCGGGTACCGCGCGACCAGCTCTCGACGGTCTCGTCACCGGGTGGGGTAACCCGTACCCGGTTCATGCCCCAGGACACGGCGAGATCGCCGTCGACCACGAGCGTCTGGTCGGGCACCTCCCAGCTCACCGAGCCACCGCCCGATGCGTCGAGGCCGGCCTGGCAGATCTCACGTACCGCCGGTTTGCCGACATACCGCAGCGGCGCCTCGTGCTCGTACGACACGACGTCGGCGGCGATCGGCTCCATCAGGGCGTCGAGGTCCTTGGCCGCCGTCGCCGCGAACCACCGCTCGTGCAGCTCGTGCAGCTCCTTCTCGTCGGCGGCGGAGTTCCGGTCGGCCACCGGGTCGAGGGCGAACGAATGATGCTCGTGGGTGACCACCCAGCGACCGTCGTCACGGCGTAGGCCCAGGGTGAGGCGCAACCGCCGGTCAGGCACCTCGGCCAGGTTCGCCGGCGTGCCACAGCGCAGCAGGGCGTACGCGAACGCCACGTCGTCGCCGGCGGTGACCTCCAGCGACTCGATGTCGAACGACGCACCCTGGGCCTGCCAGCGGAAGAACGGCGGCCAGGTCTGCCGGTACGCGTCGAGGCCACGAACTCCCTGCTGCGGCGGCGGCACGTCGAACATCACAATGTCCTCGGCGTGGTCGGCGAGCACTGTGGCGAGGTCGCCCTCGTGTACCGCCCTGGCCCAGCGTTCGATCAGTTCGCGGATCTGTTCGTCATGGATGGTCATGCTCGGCTCGGTCCTTCCGGGTGTCGGTCCGTCACCCCTACAACCCCGGCCGGGACGCGAACTCACCGCTGGGTGGTCAACTCGTCTTCGAAAAGTCGGGCGGGCAGGCCGAACTCCGGGAACGGAGCGTCGAGGAAGGAGACCACCTCGGTGACCCGGCCACCATCCAGCGTCAGCAGATCCAGACCGGTCGGCCGGTAGCCTGCCTGGGCGTCGTCCCAGAGGTAGGTGCCGAACGCCAGCTGCCCGTTCGCCGAGGCCGGCAGAAACCGCCAGCGGTGTGACAGCGCCACCTCGGCGAGAAACCCGCGGATCGCGGCGCGGCCCTGGTACCAGACCCGTAACGGCGGCATCGAGTACCGCGCGTCCTCGGTCAACATCGCCACCAGGGTCTCGACGTCACCGGTCTCCCAGGCTGCCGCGTACCGCCGGGCGAGATCGCGCTGCGCCGGGTCGCCGAGCGTGCCGAGGGTCTGGTGCTGGGTCTGGTCCGGCAGCAGGCCGGCGAGCACCGCACGGGCCCGCCGCAACGCACTGTTGACCGCCACGACCGTGGTGTCCAGCAGGCCGGCGACCTCGCGGGCCGGGTAGCCGAGCACGTCACGCAGCAGCAGGACCGCGCGTTGCCGGGCCGACAGGTGTTGCAGCGCGGCGACGAACGCCAGCTCGACGCTCTCCCGGGCGATCACCCGGGCCGCCGGGTCCAGCTGGTCGGCCCAGGCCATCAGCCGATCCGGGTACGGCTCCAACCAGGCCACCTCGGTCGGCGCAGCCGGGCCGGCGTGCAGGTCGGTGGGCAGTTCCCGACGCCGTCGCCGCCCGATCAGCGTCAACGCCCGGTTCGTCGCGATCCGGTACAGCCAGGGCCGGACCCCGGCGTAGTCGTCGAGGCGGTCCAGAGCGCGCCAGGCCCGGTCCAGCGTGTCCTGTACGACGTCCTCCGCGTCGTGCAGCGAGCCCAGCATCCGGTAGCAGTGCGCCCGCAACTCGTCCCGCAGCGGCCCGACGAGACGACCGAACGCCTCACCATCGCCGGCCCGCGCCGCCGCCAGCAGCTCCGCGTCCGACCCGTCCGCCCGGCGCGGTCGCTGCCCGGGCGTTCGATCCAGCTCCACACCGGCACGGTACGCCGCCGAGCCTCGGTGTGTCGGTCACTCAACCTGCCGGGTGCCGGACCCGGGCTGGCTCGATCGTGCGACGATGCGCCGTGTGTTGATCGCTGCTGGCCAGTCGCGACCGGCGGGCCGGTCCGTCGGTTGGGTCGTCGGCATCCCGGCTCGGCCGAGGGCACGGTGGGCCGGGCCGGGTGGATCGGGTGGGCAGCCGTGCGTCTGGTGACCCGGCGGCCCGCGTGGCAGCGACGTGGCGACCGGTTTCGGCACCCCGCGCAGATGATCGCCGTGGGGTTCGCCGGTGCGATCGCGGTGGGCACCGGCCTGCTGTCCCTGCCCTGGGCAACCCGATCGGGAGATCCCCCCGACCTGGTGGACGCGCTGTTCACCGCCACCTCGGCGGTGTGTGTCACCGGCCTGGTCACGGTCGACACCGGCAGCTACTGGTCCGGCTTCGGGCAGGCGGTCATCCTGCTGCTCATCCAGATCGGCGGCCTCGGGATCATGACCCTGGCCACGCTGTTCACCGTGCTGCTGTCGCGTCGGCTCGGGCTACGTGCCCGCTTCCTCGCCCAGGCGGAAACCAAGAGCCTCAACCTGGGCGACGTACGCGGCGTGGTGCGTCGCATCGTCGTGTTCAGCCTGGTCAGCGAGGCCGTGGTGGCCACGCTGCTCACCATCCGGTTCGCCACCACGTACCAGCGCCCGTTCGGCGCCGCGCTCTACGAGGGCGTCTTCCACGCGATCTCGGCGTTCAACAACGCCGGCTTCTCCACCTACTCCGACAGCCTGATGGGGTACGTGACCGATCCCTGGATCACCCTGACCGTCACGGCGGCGGTCATTCTCGGCGGCCTCGGGTTCCCGGTCGTGTTCGAACTGTTCCGCACCTGGCGCCGCCCGGCGTACTGGTCGGTGACGACCCGGATAACCGTCGCCCTCACCGTCGCGCTGCTGGCCTTCGGTACGGTGGTCTTCACCCTCGTCGAGTACGCGAACCCGGGCACCTTCGGCCCGCTCGGCGGTCCGCAGAAGGTGCTCGCCGGGTTCTTCGCCGCCGCGATGACCCGTACCGCCGGTTTCAACAACGTCGACATCGGTGCGATGCGTCCGGAGAGTCTGCTCGCCAGCGACGTGCTGATGTTCATCGGTGGTGGCAGCGCGGGCACGGCCGGTGGCATCAAGGTCACCACCTTCGGGCTGCTCGCCTTCGTCCTGTGGTCCGAGATGCGGGGCGAAACCCAGGTGAACGTCGGCCACCGCCGGATCCCGGCCAGCAACCAGCGGCAGGCCCTCGCGATCGTCCTGCTCAGCGCCGGTGCGGTGGCCGTGGCCACCTTCATCCTCCTGGCCATGACCCCCTACCGGCTCGACGCGGTGCTGTTCGAGGTGGTGTCGGCCTTCGGCACCGTCGGCCTGTCCACCGGCATCACCGGTGACCTGCCGCCGCAGGCCGACGTGTTGCTCGTACTGCTGATGTTCGCCGGCCGGATCGGACCGCTCACGTTGGCCTCCGCGCTGGCGTTGCGGGACCGTAACCGGCGTTTCGAGCTACCCGAGGAGAGGACGATCGTTGGCTGACATCCGTAACGAGCCGGTCGTCGTGATCGGTCTGGGCCGCTTCGGCAGCGCGCTGGCGCTTGAACTGGCCAAGCGGGGCACCGAGGTGCTCGGCATCGACAACCAGCCGAAGACCGTGCAGAGCATGGTCGGGCAGCTCCCGCATGTGATCACCGCCGACTCGACCGACATCGAGGCGCTGCGGCAACTCGGCGTGGGCGACTTCCATCGGGCGGTGGTGGCGATCGGCACCGACATCCAGGCCAGCATCCTGACGACCAGCCTGCTCGCCGAACTCGGCATCCCCGACATCTGGGCCAAGGCGATCAGCGGGCAGCACCGCAACATCCTGACCCGGGTCGGCGCCCATCACGTCATCGCACCCGAGCATGACATGGGTGAACGCACCGCCCACCTGCTCACCGGCCGCATTCTCGACTACGTGGAGGTGGACGCGGACTTCGCCGTCATCAAGACCAAGCCGCCGGGCGACGTGGTCGGCATGCCACTGCGTGAGTCCCGGCTACGCAGCCGGTGGGGGGTGACGGTGGTGGCGGTTAAGCCGGAGGCGGCCGTCGGCGGACGACGGCCCGGTTTCACCCACGCCACCCCCGACACCGTGCTGAGCTACGGAGATCTGATCCTGGTGGTCGGCCCGGTCGACAACGTCGAGAGATTCGCCGCCGTCGAGTGACGCGGACCGACCACGAGTCGTGTTGGCGACGCGACCGGCTTTTGCCAGGGATTGTCGGATGCGATCGTTATCATCACCCGTCGTGACAGCTCAGCTGAACGACATGCCGGCCAACGTGTGGGACGTCTTCCCGGACGGGGCTGCCCGCTCTCGGACGATGCCCGTGCCGCTGCCGCCCGGCCGGACGGTCCGCGGCGACGGGGGTGACGCCGACCGGCCGACGCTCTGGCTCAGCGACGGCCCGGCTCCGGCCGGGCTGTGGTCGCGGTTGCACGCGGCGCACCCGCAGTCGGGGTTGTGGCCGTTGCTGCTGGACGGCTACGACGGTGCGCCGACGCGACCCTGGGACGACGGCGAGTTCTGGCCCGAGCGCAGCTCGTCGCCCACCACTCATGATCCGGAGCGGCTGCTCGCCGGCTGGTGGGCCGACCAGACGACCCCCTACGACGGTGACGACGAGCTGTCCAACGAGCGGCGGGCCGCCGTGACCGCCCCGTACGGGCGGGACTGGCCGGGGCTGGCATCGCCCGGCGAGCCGTGGACGGCCCCGGATCGGCACGCGGACCACTGGGCCGAGCAGCTGTCGCTGGCCCAACCGGCGATGCGCCTCGGCCTGGTCCCGGCCGAGCGGGGCAGCGACGCCCTGGCCGTCCTCGGCTGGCTGGGCGCGGTCAACCACACGAACGATCCCGGCCGGCTGTCGGCCGTGCTGCGCAGCTGGGAAGACCGGTTCGGGGTCCGGGTGATCGGGATCGGCTTCGCCGAGCTGTATCTGAGCGTCGCCGCGCCGCCGGAGGAGACCACCGAGGCGCTGCGGGTGGCCGCCGAGCACTTCGCCTTCTGCCCCGACAACGTCTGGCAGGGGCAGCGACCGTGCACCCTGGCCGCGTACGCCGAACGTATCGTCGACGCGCCGACCTGGGCGTTCTGGTGGGACTGACCCGGGTGGTCCTCAGTGGGCGGGTTCGCCCGGACCGGGCAGCGTGAGCGTCACCAGGAAGGCGGCGTGGTCGGTGGTCCGTTCCATGCTGACCGACCTGGTCGCTTCGATCCGCAGGTCCGCCGTGGCCATGAACTGCTGCACTCCGCCGTCGTGCCGGTGGCGGTAGTCCGCTGGTACGCAGGACCGCACGTCGGGTGTGCCGCCGTGCCGCAGGTTGAGGTCGCCGCTGACCATGGTGGGCCGGTAGCGGGCCTCGGCGTGCAACTGCGGGATCGCCGTGCCGACCAGGTGCGCGCACTGGGCGAGGGCCAGGGTCGAGCTGGTGTACGCCAGGTGGGTGGTGCAGGCGAGGAACGCGGTGTGCGCCGCTACGCAGAGCCAGGCTCGCTGCTCGGGGTCCGCCGGGTCCTGTGCCGGGTAGATCCCGGCGTGCACCTCGTGGTCCTCGGCGGGCGCCGCGCTGTGCGTCAGCACCCCGACGCCGTACTGCTGCCCGTTGACGCAGCGGTACGGCTCGCCGGTGCGACCGTTTCGCGCCGGCTGGAAGGCGGCGACCACCGTGCCGGCGTGCACCTCTCTCATCACCCGTTCCAGGGTGTCCACGTCGCCGGAGCAGATCTCGTTGAGGGTGACGACGTCGGGGGCCTCGGCCCGGATCACCTCGGCGGCCCGGGCCACCGCGCGACCCGTGTAGCACCCGGTGGCCATGCCGCTGTTGCACAGGTTCAGCTGGAGTACGCGCAGCGGTGCCGGTGCGACCGGTGCCACCACCGAGCAGCCGGCCAGCAGCGCGGCGACGGAGACCAGGGCGGCGGCCACAAGTGGCCGTGCGCCTGTCGGACGAGAAACCATGCACCAGCCCTGGGCTCGCGGAGGGGCTGAAAGTGTATCCGTACCGGGCGGGACCGAGGTCAGGTCCGCAACGGGTACGGGATGAAGGTGCTGCGGTTCTCGTCCACGTCCAGCTGCCGGCTGATCGGTGGCGCGGCCCGCTGCGGGCAGGTCATCCGCTCGCAGGTCTTGCAGCCCGGCCCGATCGGCGTCGCCGCCTCGGCCGCGTGCAGGTCCATTCCGGTGGAGTAGACCAGCCGGCTGGCGTGCCGCACCTCGCAGCCCAGCCCGATGGCGTACACCTTGCCGGGTTGGCCGTAGCCGCCGTGGTGGCGGGTGATGGTGCGGGCGATCCACAGGTAACGCTGCCCGTCCGGCATGGCGGCGACCTGGGTCACCACCCGTCCCGGTGCGCCGAACGCGTCGTAGACCGTCCACAACGGACAGGTGCCGCCGGTGCGGGAGAACGGAAAGCCGGTGGCCGACTGGCGTTTCGACATGTTGCCGGCCCGGTCGACCCGGACGAAGGAGAACGGCACGCCGCGCGCCCGGGGCCGCTGCAACGTGCTGAGCCGGTGGCAGACCGTCTCCCAGCCCATCGCGTAGTGCTGGGTGAGCAGGTCGATGTCGTACCGGCGCTGCTCGGCGGCGGCCAGGAAGTGCTCGTACGGCAGGACCAGCGCCGCCGCGAAGTAGTTGGCCAGGCCGACCCGGGTGAGGATCTGGGTCTGCACGTCGTCGAACTCCTCCGACTCGACGATCTCGTCGATGACGTCGGCGAACTCCAGCAGCGCGATCTGCGCCGCCATCCGCATCGCCTCCTGCCCGGCGCGCAGCGACGTGGACAGGTGCAGGGTGCGGGTCTGTGGGCGGTACCGGTGCAGCTCACCGCCGAGCGCGGCGGCGTCCTCCCGGGTGACCTGCACGCCGTGCCGCTGCGCCAGCCGGTCGCGGAGCAGGGCGCGGACCTCGCCGCGGCGCAACCCCATCCGCCCGGCCAGCCGCTCGGCCTCCTCGTCGAGATCCGGCACGTAGTTCTGCCGCCGGTAGAAGAACTCGGTGACCTGGTCGTGCGGGCTGCGGCCGATCCGCTCGCGGTCTCCGACCAGCTCGGCGAGCTGCTCGTCGGCCTGCTGATAGCGACGGTGCAGCTCGATGACCGCCGCGGCCACCTCCGGCAGCCGGGTGGCCAGTTCGGTGAGCTCGGTCAGGCCGGCGCGTCCGGGCAGCGCCTCGCGCAACCCGGCGACCAGCCGAGGGGTGTCGTGCGCGGCGAACACCGTCGGGTCGACACCGAACAGCTCGGTGATGCGTAACAGCACCGGCACGGTAAGTGGTCGGCTGTCGTGCTCGATCTGGTTCAGATAGCTCGGGGAGATGCTGAGGTGCCGGGCCAGCTCCGTCTGGCTCAGCCCGCGCTCCTCACGCATCCGGCGCAGCCGCGCGCCGGCGAACGTCCTGGCGACCGCCCTCACCTCCCTGCTCCGGCGACCGGTCCGGCCACATTAGCACTGCTGCGAATAGCCGCTTTCACAACTTTGCAGAATCGCCCGTCGACTTTTCAATAATTGGCTTTTTCCGTCCCTCGACCGCTTCCGGCCTGCCATGTGACCGTTGGCTGCACACCCGGCGGCCCGGCGTCTCGCGCAGCGTCACCAGGTGACGACGGAATTCGAAGGGAATGAGAAACGATGGTTACCGCGGTCGAGCAGTTGCAGCACGAATGGGACACCAACCCTCGCTGGCGAGGTGTGCGACGCAGCTACCGCGCCGAGGACGTGGTGCGGTTGCGTGGCGCGATCCAGGAGGAGCACACCCTGGCCCGGCACGGTGCGAACCGGCTGTGGCGGCTGCTGAACAGTGAGGACTACATCCACGCCCTCGGTGCCCTCACCGGCAACCAGGCGGTGCAGATGGTCCGGGCCGGGCTGAAGGCGATCTACCTCTCCGGCTGGCAGGTGGCCGCCGACGCGAACCTGGCCGGACACACCTACCCCGACCAGAGCCTGTACCCGGCCAACTCGGTGCCCGCGGTGGTGCGTCGGATCAACAACGCCCTGCTGCGCGCGGCGCAGATCACCACCGCAGAGGGTGACCCGTCCGGTATCGACTGGCTGGCGCCGATCGTCGCCGACGCCGAGGCCGGCTTCGGTGGGGTGCTCAATGCGTACGAGCTGATGAACGCGATGATCGCGGCCGGGGCCGCCGGGGTGCACTGGGAGGACCAGCTCGCCAGCGAGAAGAAGTGCGGCCACCTCGGTGGGAAGGTGCTCATCCCCACCGGCCAGCACATCCGCACCCTGGAGGCGGCACGGCTGGCCGCCGACGTGGCGGGCGTGCCGTCGGTGGTCATCGCCCGCACCGACGCCCAGGCCGCCACCCTGCTCACCACCGACGTCGACGAGCGGGACCAGCCGTTCGTCACCGGCGAGCGCACCGCGGAGGGCTTCTACCGGGTCCGCAACGGCGTCGAGCCGTGCATCGCCCGTGGCCTGGCGTACGCGCCGCACGCCGACCTGCTCTGGATGGAGACCAGCACCCCGGACCTGGAGGTCGCCCGCCGCTTCGCCGAGGCGATCAAGGACGAGTACCCGGACCAGCTGCTCGCCTACAACTGCTCGCCGTCGTTCAACTGGCGCAAGCACCTCGACGACGCCACCATCGCCAAGTTCCAGCGGGAACTCGGCCACATGGGGTACAAGTTCCAGTTCATCACCCTGGCCGGCTTCCACGCCCTCAACTACTCGATGTTCGACCTGGCCCGGGGCTACGCGGCCGACGGCATGTCGGCGTACGTGTCGCTGCAGGAGCGGGAGTTCGCGGCCGAGCCGGCCGGCTACACCGCGGTCAAGCACCAGCGCGAGGTGGGTACCGGTTACTTCGACCTGATCAGCACGGTGCTCAACCCGGCCGCCGAGACCACCGCGCTGCGCGGCTCCACCGAAGAGGAGCAGTTCGCATGAGGTACGAGATCATCGGCCCGATGGCCGAACGCTTCGACGAGGTCCTCACCGGCGAGGCGCTGGACTTCCTGGTCGCGCTGGACAGCGAGTTCGCCGCCCGCCGGGTGGCCCTGCTGGACACCCGCCGTGCCCGTCGCGACCGCTACGCCACCGGCCAGCTGCCCGACTTCCTGCCGGAGACCGCCGCGGTCCGCGACGACCCGACCTGGCAGGTGGCGGCGCCCGCACCCGGGTTGGAGGACCGGAGAGTCGAGATCACCGGGCCGCCGGACCGCAAGATGACCATCAACGCGTTGAACTCCGGCGCCAAGGTGTGGCTGGCCGACTTCGAGGACGCCACCGCACCGACCTGGCACAACGTCATCGGTGGTCAGCTCAACCTGATCGACGCCCTGGACCGCCGGATCGACTTCACCGACGCGCGCGGCAAGCGGTACGCGCTCGGCGACGACCTGGCCACGATCGTGGTCCGGCCGCGCGGTTGGCACCTGGTGGAGAAGGGGATCGTGGTCGACGGCCGACCGATCTCGGCCAGCCTGGTCGACTTCGGGCTGTACCTGTTCCACTGCGCCCGTCGCCAGCTCGACGCCGGCAAGGGCCCGTACTTCTACCTGCCGAAGCTGGAGAGCCACCGCGAGGCCCGGCTGTGGAACGACATCTTCGTCTTCGCCCAGCGCTACCTCGGGCTGCCCCAGGGCACCATCCGGGCCACCACGCTGATCGAGACGATCACCGCCGCGTTCGAGATGGAGGAGATCCTCTACGAGCTGCGCGAGCACTCGGCCGGCCTGAACGCCGGGCGGTGGGACTACATCTTCAGCATCATCAAGAACTTCGGCCAGTGGCCGGACTTCGTGCTGCCGGACCGCGCCGAGGTGACGATGACCGTGCCGTTCATGCGCGCGTACACCGAACTGCTGGTGCGGACCTGTCACCGGCGTGGCGCGCACGCGATCGGCGGGATGGCCGCCTTCGTCCCGGCCCGCGACCCGCAGGTCAACGAGATGGCGCTGAGCAAGGTGCGGGCGGACAAGCAGCGCGAGGCCGGCGACGGCTTCGACGGCTCCTGGGTCGCCCACCCGGGCCTGGTGCAGACCTGCCGGGAGGTCTTCGACGGGGTGCTGGGCGAGCGCCCGAACCAGCTCGACCGGCGCCGCGACGAGGTGACGGTGACCGCCGCCGAGCTGCTCTCGGTGGACAAGACCCCGGGGCAGGTCACCGAGGCGGGGGTGCGGGCCAACGTCGCGGTGGCGTTGCGCTACATCGACGCCTGGCTCGGCGGCGCGGGCGCGGTGGCGCTGTGGAACCTGATGGAGGACGCGGCCACCGCCGAGATCGCCCGCTGCCAGGTGTGGCAGTGGCTGCACCACGGCACCCCGCTGGCCGGCGGGGGATCGGTCACCGAGGAACTGGTGCGGTCGATGCTCGACCAGGAGCTGGCCGCGGTGACCGAGGGGCGTGCGGACGCCGAGCGGGAACGCGCCGAGCAGGCCGCGCGGATCGTCGAGGAGACCGCCCTCGGTGAGGACCTGCCGGCGTTCTTCACCACCAGCGCGTACGCCCGGCACCTGCGGCCCACCCGGGAGCCGGCCCTGGCGGCCGCCTAGGTCCTGGTCGCGGTCCCTGGCCGGCTGCGGCCCGGCCAGGGACCGCGGCGGGCACCCGGCACGACAACCAGCCGTGGTGGCCATTACCCTCCGTATCCGCCGTCCCGCCCCGCACCTGCCACCCCGCTCGCTTTGCTCTGCTTCAACCCACGCAACGGTGACACGATGTGACTGACCCTCGGCCGGGCTGACTTGATCGGCGCGGGGGATGCCCAGCTCAGTTGCGCTTGCGTTGGTTGAAGCAGAGCAAAGCACGGAAGGGGGAGGTGGTCAGGTGCGCGCGGCCGTCGCGGACAGTGACGGTTCCGCAGCGAGAGTGCCGTTACTCAAGGTGAGGTGTCAGCCGTCGATCCGGGTGATGTTGCGGATCTTGTTGGACGCGTCCAGGGCGGCCACCTTGTACGCCTCGGCCAGCGTCGGGTAGTTGAACACCGTGTCGACCAGGTAGTCCACCGTGCCGCCGCAGCCCATCACCGTCTGCCCGATGTGCACGATCTCGGTGGCGCCGGTGCCGAAGACGTGCACGCCGAGCAGCCGGCCGTCCTCCGGCGAGACGAGCAGCTTCAACATGCCGTACGAGTCACCCACGATCTGGCCGCGCGCCAGTTCGCGGTAGCGGGCGATGCCCACCTCGAACGGCGTTGCGCTGTCGGTCAGCTCCTCCTCGGTCTTCCCGACGAAACTGATCTCCGGGATGGTGTAGATGCCGATCGGCTGCAACTCGTGCATCGGGCGGTCCGGCTCGCCGCAGGCGTGCTGCGCGGCCAACCGCCCCTGCTCCATCGACGTCGAGGCCAGCGCCGGGAAACCGATGACGTCACCGACGGCGTAGATGTTCCCCACCGTGGTGCGGTAGTTCGCGTCGACCTCGATGCGGCCGCGCCGGTCCGCGGTCAACCCCGCCGCGGCCAGGTCCAGCCCGTCGGTCTGGCCCTGCCGGCCGGCCGAGTACATGACCGTGTCCGCGACGATCTTCTTGCCGCTCTTGAGGACACACAACGCGGCGGTCTGGTGCTTCTCGACCGCGGCCACCTCCTCGCCGAAGCGGAACGTCACCGACAGGTCCCGAAGGTGGAACTTCAGCGACTCGACGACCTCCTCGTCGCAGAAGTCGAGCATCCGCTCGCGTCGTTCGACCACGGTGACCTTCGTGCCGAGCGCGGCGAACATCGAGGCGTACTCCATGCCGATGACGCCGGCGCCGACCACGACCATGCTGCGAGGTACGGCCTGGAGGTTGATCACGCCGTCGGAGTCCACGATGGTCCGGTCGTCGAAGTCGACGCTCTCGGGGCGCGCCGGCCGGGTGCCGGCGGCGATGATGGCCTTGTCGAAGGTGACCTTGGACTCGCGACCGGAGTCGCCGTCGACCCATACCGAGTGGGCGTCGGCGAACCGCCCGGTACCGGTGATGATCGCGACCCGGTTGCGGGCCAGTTGGTTACGGATGACGTCGGTCTGCCGGTTGATGACGTGCTGGGTCCGGGCAGCCAGGTCGCTGACCGTGATCTCGTCCTTGACCCGGTAGCTGCTGCCGTAGAGGTCTCGCTGGCTGAGGCCGGTCAGGTAGAGCACCGCCTCGCGGAGGGTCTTGGACGGCACGGTGCCGGTGTTGATGCACACCCCGCCGAGCATGTCGCGCCGCTCCACCAGGCCGACCCGCCGACCGAGCTTCGCCGCGGCGATGGCGGCCTTCTGACCGCTGGGCCCGGAGCCCAGCACCAACAGGTCGTAGTCATACACGATCACCAGCGTCGCAAGATGTCGCGGCCAGCACCAGACCTGTCGCGTAGGCGGCAGGTGACGTTAACCAGGTTGGAACAAACGCGGTGCCTGCGTGGTGCCGTCGACGGCGTCGGCCATCAGGCCCAGCACCGCGCGGTTGGCGAGCGGGCCGACCGTGCCCTGCTCGCCGCGCCGGGCCGGTCAGCCGAGCGCACGCAGCCGGGCGGCGAGGGTGTCCTGGAAGAAGTCGAGGAAGCCGTCCGGGTCCGGGCCGGCGTTCTGCAGCACCACGTGGTCGAAGCCCGCGTCGACGTACGTCCGCACCGCCTGGACGTGCACGTCCGGGTCGGGACCGACGGCGAACTGCTGCCGGATGTCGTTCTCGGTGACGGTGCGCGAGGCCGCGTCGAAGTTCACCGGGTTCGGCAGTTCGCTCATCACCTTCCAGCCGGTGACCGCCCAGCGGCTGGTCTCCCAGGCCGCGCGTACGGCCTGCGCCTCGTCGGGTGCCCAGGCGAGCGAAACCTCGGCGTAGCGCGGGCCCTGCCCGCCGAGCCGCTGGTAGGTCTGTACGAGTTCGGCCTCGGGCTCGGTGGCGAACAGGCCGTCGCCGAGTTCCGCGGCGATGGTCGCGGACACCTCACCACTGGCGGCGACGGCGATGACGGGCAGTTCCTCCGGCAGGTCGAACACCCGGGCGTCGTCCAACTGGAGGTGCTTTCCCTCGTACGAGCGGTAGCCGCCGGACCAGAGCAGCCGGATGATCTCCAGCGCCTCGCGGAGCCGCTCGTGTCGCCCCCGTGCCCCGGGGAAGCCCTGGCCGACGATGTGTTCGTTGAGGCGTTCGCCCGCACCGACGCCGAGGGTGAACCGGTTGTCCGAGACCAGGGCGAGCGTGGCGGCGGCCTGCGCGATGATCGCCGGGTGGTACCGCACGCTTGGGCAGGTGACCCCGGTCGCCAGTTCGATCCGGTCGGTCCGGGCGGCTATCGCCCCGAGCACGGTCCAGGTGAACGACGAGTGGCCCTGGCTGTCCAACCAGGGGTGGAAGTGGTCGCTCATCTCGACGAAGTCGAACCCCACCTGCTCGGCGCGCACCGCCTGCCGAATGATCTCGTTCGGCCCGAAGCCCTCGCTGGACAGCTTGTACCCGATCCGCATCAGATCTCCCGATATGAACCCTGCCGGTCCCTGCCACCTTTGCACTAGTCCGCCCGTCCGGAGGGCTAATCCTGGGACATCGCGGGGTGCTCATAGGTCAGCACCACTTTCACGGCTGAGGCGGGTCGAACACCGCATCGAAACCCGTCGTGCCGTCCGAGACACCCGTGTTGCTCCCCGGGCGGACCAGGCCGGTCTCGTACGCCAGGATCACCAGCTGGACCCGGTCCCGGACGCCGAGTTTGGTGATGGCCCGGCTGATGTGGGTCTTCGCGGTCAACGGGCTGATCACCAGCCGGCGAGCGATGTCCTCGTTGGACAACCCGGTCGCGACGAGTCGCAGCACGTCACGTTCCCGGTCGGTGAGCACCGCGAGCCGGGCACCACCATCGCCGCTGGTGACCGGGCGGTGGGCGAACTGTGCCACGACCCGGCGAGTGACGCTTGGCGACAGCAGCGCCTCGCCTGCGGCGACCACCCGCACGGCGGTGCGCAATTCGTCCGGGTCCACCTCCTTCGTGAGGAAGCCGCTCGCGCCGGCCGCGAGCGCGGCGAACACGTACTCGTCGGTCTCGAACGTGGTGAGGATGACGACGCGACAGTCGGGTAGCCGTGGATCGGCGATGATCTGCCGGGTCGCCGTGATGCCATCCAGGCCGGGCATCCGGATGTCCATGAGGACGACGTCCGGCCGCGTCGCCCGTGCGGCGCGCACCGCTTCGTCGCCGGTCGACGCCTCCCCGACCACGGTGATACCCCGGTCACGTTTCAGCAGGCTACGAAAGCCGGCGCGGACCAGTTGCTGGTCGTCGGCGATCAGCACCGAGACAGCCATCGTCACCTCGCCACCGGGAGCACGGCCGACACCAGGAAACCGCCGCCGTCGGCAGGTCCGACCGTCAGCGTGCCACCGAGGGCCTGCACCCTGTCCCGCATCCCGTCGATGCCGTGCCCACCCGTGATCTCGGGCGTCGTGGTCCCGTCGTCCTGGACGTGGACGGTGACCCGGGACGGTCCGTGACACAGGGTCACCACGACCTGGTCGGCGTGAGCGTGGCGTACGACATTCGTCAGTGCCTCCTGCAGCACCCGGTACACGGCCTGCGCCACCGGCGTCGGCACCGCCGACCGGTCACCGGTCTCGTCCAACGTCACCCCCAGGCCCACCGCTCGCACCTGCTCGACCAGGTCGGCCACCCCGTCCAGCCCGGGTACCGGCGACTCGACGGCTGGCACGGTCTCGTCGCGCAGGACCGCGACGAGCGCGCCGAGGTCGGCCATCGCCCGGCCGCGTACCTCCTGAGCCAGCCGGAGCGCGTCGCGCGCCTCACCGGGCGCCGAATCGACCGCGTCGAGCGCCACGTTGAGGTGTACCCCGACGACGGCCAGCGTGTGGGAGACGACGTCGTGCAGTTCCCTCGCGATGCGTACCCGTTCCTCTGCGCGGCGCCGACCCGCGGCCAGTTCCTGTTCGTGCCGTGACTGCCGCAGTCGGGCGGCCACCTCGTCCTGCCAGCGTCGCCGGTCGCGGTACGCCAGCGCAGCGGTCAGCACCACCGTCAACCAGAGCGCCTCGCCGCCGGTCCGCACCGCGATCCATTCCGCAGTGTGTCCGCCGACGCTCGCCTCCCAACTGACGGCCCAGGCCAGGAAAGCCACTCCGGTCCCCAGCGCCCAACCGGCCCGGCCGGCCAGCACGGCCCCGGCGAAGGCGATCGTCGCCGGCCAGACCCAGCCGTGCTCGACCAGACCGGCGCCGCGGTACGCGGCGATGGCCGCGACCGACGCGACGAGGGTGACGACGGGCCACCGGGTACGCAGGAACAGCAGCGCGGCGAGTGTCTGGGCCAGCGCCAACGCGCCCGCCACGGTCACCGCTCCGCCGCTGAGCGCGACCCCGGCCGGAACGGCGGCGACCGTGGTCACGACCAGGAGGATGGTGCTGCCGAGGCCCCCTGACGCCGGGTGTGCCTTCGTGCTCGGGTACGCCATCGTCGCGTCCGCTCCCACCATCGGTCGATTATCCGTCCCGGGCCATCCGACGCAGTCCCACCACCGCCACCACGAGCCATCCGGTGTTCGACCACACCATGGCCCGCTCCACCAGCCCGACGACGGTGTACCACGAGCCGACCGAGAGGTCTGGGCCGTCCAACACGTCGACCCAGGTCACCACGAACACGGCGAACGCCGCCAGCACCACCAGCATTGCGATCGTCAATCCCCGGGCCACCGGTTGCCAGCGCGGGTCGCGACGCCATGTCCGGGTGAGCAGCACCGCGGCGACGGGCAGCGCCAGGAACGCGGTCAGGCCACCCAGTCCGTGCACCATGGCGGCGGTCGATGGCGGGCGGTCCCAGTGACCAGTCGGGTCGGCCGGAAACACGCCTGCGATCAGCATCCCCGCGGCCCAGACGGCAAGTAGCCACAACCCGAGCCGCTCGCCGCTCGGCGAGCCGCCGGTAGCCCCCGCCGCGGCGAGTCGGACCACGAGGAAGATCAGGAGCGCCGCGCTGGCGGCGAAGCCGACACCCGCGGTCGGGATGAGCCAGCCGGCTCGGCCGTGCACGAAGTAGCTGGCCATGTGCTCGATCCAGCTCCACTGCGGGTTGACTGCGTCGGCCGCCGCGATGGCGGCCACGGGCAGGAGCAGCCCGACGAGCGCGACGTCGGCGGCAAGCCGTTGGCCCCGCCGGCGGCCTGCCTCGCTGGTGGGGTTCTGCGGGTCGGGAACGGGCATCGGTACCTCCTCGTCGGGTGACCGAAGCTACGGCGAGGAGCGTGGTGGGCGCGTCGTCTCGAGGTGGTCTCCGCTGCCCACCTCAGACGGAGTAGGCCGTACACCGATCGCAGTAGGTCTCGCGCCACCGGGTGCCGGACAAAAACGTAACCTGTCGGTTACGCTTTGGCGGTGGACGACGTGGCTGCCGCGATCGCGGATCCGGTCCGGCGGCGCATCCTCGAACTGCTGCGCGAGCGCCGGCTGCCGGCCGGGCGGATCGCCGAGGAGTTCGAGATCAGCCGGCCGGCGATCAGCCGGCACCTGCGCGTCCTGCGCGACAGCGGCCTGGTCCGCGACACCGTCGTCGGCCGTCGGCGACTCTACGAACTGGATCCGACCCGGCTCGCCGAGCTGATCCGGTGGCTGACCCCGTTCACCCGGACCGATTTCTGGGAACGCCGCCTCGACGCCCTGGAGACCGAGGTCTACCGTGCCCGCCGCGATCGCCGTACCGGCGACTCGCCATCCGCCCAACAGGAGCGCACCGCATGAACCGCATCCCGACCGGCCGACTCTTCGGCGCCGACAACGGCGTCGATCTGGTCCTCATCCGCACCTTCCCGGCCCCGATCGACGACGTCTGGGCCAGCCTCACCGAGCCGGAACGCACGGCACGGTGGTTCGGCCCCTGGGAGGGCGACGCCGGACCGGGCCGCACCGTCCGGGTCCAGATGGCAATGGAGGAGGACGCGCCCTGGTCCGATCTGCGGATCGACGCGTGTGAGCCACCCCGGCGGCTGGCCGTGTCGATGCGTGACGAGTACGGCCACTGGGTGCTGGAACTGCTGCTGACCTCGCACGGCGAGGGCACCGAGCTGCGCTTCGTCCACCACCTCGACGACGCCACCGGCATCGGCGAGGTCGGGCCAGGCTGGGAGTACTACCTCGACTGTCTGGTGGCCGCCCGCGACGGCGCGGCGTTGCCGTCGTTCGACGACTACCACCCGCCGATGAAGGCGTACTACGAGCAGCTACGGCCAGAGTGATCGAAGATACCCACATCCGCGCCATTCGCTCCGTTTTGCTCGGTCTACCCCGGGTACCGCCCTGGTCATCTGGCTTTCGTGCCCCAGGGAGGTACCTGTCGAGATGAACGCCCGCAACCCCGCCGAGGCGGTAAGGAATGTCGTGGAGGCCGCGGCGGAGAAGGTGACCGACGCGCTGACCCCGCAGGTGCCCGGCGCGCCGGGTAGCGCAGCGCCGCCCCGCGACGAGCCGACGACGCCACAGGAACCACTGCCGCCCAAGCCCGAGCAGGGCGCCCCGCAGACCCGTACGCCGACCGGCGCCGAGACCGGCGCGCCGGCCACCGCCAACGGTCAGCAGGGTGCCTTCCTCACCACCGCGCAGGGCGCCCGGCTACGGGACACCGACCACTCGCTCAAGGCCGGCCCGCGCGGGCCCGTCCTGCTCCAGGACCACCACCTGCGGGAGAAGATCACCCATTTCGACCACGAGCGCATTCCCGAGCGGGTGGTGCACGCCCGTGGCGCGGGTGCCCACGGCGAGTTCACCGCCTACGGCACCGCCGAGGCGGTCACCCGGGCGGGTTTCCTGGCCAAGGGGCGGACCACCGAGGTCTTCGTCCGTTTCTCCACGGTGCTCGGTTCCCGGGGCTCGGCCGACACCGTCCGCGACACCCGGGGCTTCGCCACCAAGTTCTACACCGACGAGGGCACCTTCGACCTGGTCGGCAACAACATGCCGGTCTTCTTCATCCAGGACGCCATCAAGTTCCCCGACATCATCCACGCCGGCAAGCCGCACCCCGACCGGGAGATCCCGCAGGCCCAGAGCGCACACGACACCTTCTGGGACTTCGTCTCGCTGCACACCGAGGCGCAGCACCACACCATGTGGAACATGTCCGACCGGGGCATTCCCCGCTCCTACCGGACGATGGAGGGCTTCGGGGTGCACACCTTCCGGCTGGTCAACGCCGCCGGCGAGACGGTGCTGGCCAAGTTCCACTGGAAGCCGAAGCTGGGCGTGCACTCCCTGGTCTGGGAGGAGGCCCAACTGCTCGGCGGCATCGACCCGGACTTCCACCGCCGCGACCTCTACGACGCCATCGAGGCCGGCGCGTTCCCCGAGTGGGAACTCGGCCTCCAGATCTTCCCCGACACCCCCGAGGAGACCTTCGCCGGCATCGACCTGCTCGACCCCACGAAGATCGTGCCGGAGGAACTCGCGCCGGTGCAGCCGGTCGGCAAGCTCACCTTGAACCGCACCCCGACCAACTTCTTCGCCGAGACCGAGCAGGTCGCCTTCCACGTGGGACACCTGCCGCCGGGCATCGACGTCACCAACGACCCGCTGCTGCAGGGCCGGCTCTTCTCGTACGTCGACACGCAGTTGACCCGGCTGGGCGGGCCGAACTTCGCGCAGATCCCGATCAACCGGCCACACGCCCCGGTCAACGACATGCTGCGCGACGGCTTTCACCAGCACGCCGTGCACGCCGGGGTGGCACCGTACCGGCCGAACTCCCTGGACGGTGGCAACCCGTTCCCGGCCGGCGACGACGACCACCCGTTCGTCGACGTGCCGGTGCAGGTCGCCCAGGCCCCCAAGGTGCGCGCCGACCCGGCCTCGTTCGACGACCACTTCAGCCAGGCCCGCCTGTTCTGGCTGAGCATGTCCCCGGTCGAGCGGGAACACATCATCCGGGCGTACACCTTCGAGCTGGGCAAGTGCTACCACCAGGCGATCAAGGAACGGCAGCTCCAGTGCCTGGCCAACATCGACCCGGTGCTCTGCACCCAGGTGGCCACCGGCCTCGGTCTGCCCGCGCCGGAGCCGACCGTGCCGTTGGCCGACGTCGAGCCAAGCCCCGCGCTGTCCCAGGTCGGGCGGCAGTGGCCGGCCGACGGCCGGATGGTCGGCATCATCGTCGACCCCGAGGCTGACCTGGACAGCGTCCGGGCGGTCCGTGCGGCGGTCTTCGCCGCCGACATGGTGCCGCTGCTGATCGCCCCACACGGTGGCACGATCGGTGACCTGCCCGCGCAGCGGAGCTTCGCCACCGGCCGCTCGGTCGAACTCGACGCGCTCCTGCTCGCCTCGGCGCCCGCGCCGGCCCCGGACGCGATGCCGGCCCGCGACGCCAAGGCGGGCGCGGCCGGCGCCGCCTCCGTCGACCCCCGGGTGCTGCTGATGGTGGACGAGTGCTGGCGGCATGCCAAGGCCATCGGCGCCTGGGGGACCGGCGTCGCGGTGCTGGAGCAGGCCGGCGTCACCGGCACCCCCGGCGTGGTCACCGCCGACTCCGCCACCGACGTCCTGACCGCCCTCCGGCAGCTGATGCCCGACCACCGCATCTGGCACCGCTTCCCCACCTCGGTCGCCTGACCGACCTCGCGCCGTAGGAATCTTGGTCCGTGAGCGCCCCCGGGAGGGCGTTCACGGACCAAGATTCACATGGGTCAGCGGACGAGGCGGATCAGGCGGGGCTCCGGGGGGAGAGAGGTTAGGGCTTGGTCTGTGCCTTGTGCAGGCGGCGGGCCTCGGTTACCAGGCGGGTGGAGCCGCTCCGCCCGGCGATGTCGGCGAGGCCGGGCACCTCGATCCGTACGCCGGTCGCGGTGGCCGTCTCCGCCGCCAGGGTCAGCAGGTCCGGTAGGCCGCGCGGTGGCGTCGGCGCGGCCAGCAGCGCCGGGAGCGCGGCGGCGAGCAGCCGCCACACGGTGAGTGGCGCTCCTGCCTGTGCGGCGTCGCGCAGCGGTTCGACGACCCGGGACAGCTTCACCAGTTGCCGGGCGGCCAGCGTGCCGAGTTGCTCCCCGGTGCCGGCCGCGTCGAGGTCACCGGCGGCGGCGAGGGCGAGCAGCGCGTCCACCGTCGCCACCCGGTCCGGGTCGTGCCGGGCGCTGAGTCCGTAGGCCACCGCCAGGTCGAGAGCCACCCCGCCCGGACCATCAATCTCCGCGAGCAGCGGCAGCACCGCCGCGCCGTCGCGCTCGTCCATGTCCGCCGCACCGGCGACCAGCGGCAGGGCGTACGCGGTGACCACGCCCCGGTGCCGGGGCAGCAGCGACGGCCACCGGTGCACCCACCCGGAGTGGTCGCCGCCGAGGGGAGTGGCCGGCGCGGTGAGCAGCCCGTACCTGTCGATCGCACCGGCGGGTGGGGTCAGTTCGACCAGGACCCGCTCGGCCGGCATGTACGCCCACTCCCAGTGGCGGTTGCCCCGGCGCGGGTCGCGGGTGACGGAGCGGGGCCGGATGACCGGCTGCGGCAGCCCGCCGTCGCGCAACCAGGCGGCGAGCCGCCGGCCGGACGGCGTGCCGAGCGCCGTCGCCTTGGCGGCGACCGGTTCGTCCCCGCCCGTCGGCAGCCGCAGCAACGCCTGGGTGAGATCCCAGTGACCGGGCTCCCGGTCACCGAGCGCGGCGAGCCGTTCCACCAGCACCATCGGGTCGAGCTCACCGTTTGTCGAGGTGGGCAGGGCCAGCAGACCGGACTGCCCCGGCTCGTTGAGGTACGCGCCGATCTCGGCCAGCCGGGCACGAAACAGTCGGTGTACCGGCGGCACCTTGGGGTCGGTGACCGCCAGCTCGGGTGCCGTGCCGGGCCGGTGCACCGACGTGAGCAGCTTCTCCCACCGTTCCCGGCGCCGGTCGGGGCGGCCGACACCGGCACTACGGAACACCTCGACCACCGTCTCGCAGAGACAGAGCGGATCCCAGCGGTGCTCGTTCGCCCACGACCAGTGCCGCCGCTCGATCACCGGGTCGAGAGCGGTGTGTACCCGGGGTCCGTCGGCTGAGCTGAGCCGGACCAGCCCGTCGAGGATGCGCTCCAGCGGTGCCCCCTGGTACGGCGTGCCGAGCAGCGCGGCGACCTCCTCGGTCAACTCGTCCAGGTCGCTGATCGGGTCGGGGACCGGTGCCGGCGGTGCGGGCGGGGGCAGGTCGTCGCCGCGTGGCCGAGTCAGCGCCGGGCCGACCGGTGCGGGCTCGACGCCGTGCCGGGCAGCCAGCGCCGCCGCCCGCTCCCGCAGTTCCACCGCGGGATGCTCGGCGGCCACCGCGATCACCTCGGCGATCTCGGCGGCCCGGTCCCGGTGCCGGCGGGCGAGTTGGTCGAGCCAGGTGAGCTGGGTTCTGACCAGGGTCTTGTCCGGCCGGATGAGCATCTGCCGGGAGGTGTCGAGGACCGAATCGAGCTCCAGCACGGGCAGCCTCCGCAGCGCCTTCTGCGCCATCGTGGCCACCGGCGCGGGAGCGTCGACGAGCAGCCGCAGGTAGTCGGTGACCCGGGCGTTGACCTCGGTGGTGGTCGGCGCGAGGTGGTCGAGCAGGGTGGTGAAGGCGCGCAGTGCGGCGGGCCGGTCGCCACGCAGCAGCCGACCGATCGAGCCGTCGAGCAGCAGCACCCGGTCGACCGCTCCCTCGGTGGCGAGCTGGGCCAGGGCAGCCGGCAGGGCCGGCTGGCCCGGTTCGTCCCAGTTGTAATGGGCGGCGACGAACATCATCTGGGTGCCGATGCCGTCCACCTCGAACAGTCGGGGCAGCATGACGGCCAGGAACGGATCGTCGCGCAGCCGGTCCACCACCGGCGCCGGCTGGCCGTGGTGGCGCTGGTCCGGGGACTCGACCGCCGTCAACCACAGTTGCACGCACCGGTCGTCGGTCGGTGGCGCGCCACCCTCGGCGCGCAGCAGCGTGGCGACGAAATGCCAGCGGCCCACCCAGGTGTCCGGACGGAACCGGGCGGCGATCCGGTGGGCCAGGTCGACCAGCCAGTCGACGCCCCGCTCCTGCGCCACCTGACGGACCAGCTCGGCCGCGCGGTGACCGTGCGGATTGACCGAGGGACGACCGAGGATCGCCGCGGCCTGGGCGGCGGTCGGCAGGCAGCCGACCACCGCGACCGCCAGGGCGGTCCCGGTGCCGGCCGACCACCAGGTGTCCCGGTCACGCTGCTTGAACCAGCCGGTCAGCTCGACGCCGATCTCCCGGCGGCGCTGCTCCGGCAACCCTTGCAGCGCTGCCGCGACCGACTCGCTGTCGCCGCTGCTCACCAGGGCGAACAGGTCACTCGTGCCACCGGCCGCCAACTCCCGCCGACGCCGCACCGTGTGCTCAGCCTGCCGCGTCACACCCGCTCCTCGACCCGCTCGCTGGCCAGCATCCGGGTGGCCAGGGCGTGTCGGCACGGCCCGCGCTGCCCCCGGTGTTTCGCCCACCAGGGGCAGGTGCAGGTATGCGAGCCGTCCGGGAGCTGGCGGACCCGGTACACCTGATCGCCGCTGCGGACCGTCGCTGACCTGCCGTCGAGCTGCACCGCCCCGGCGTCGAGCAGGGCCCGGGCACCGACCAACCGGGGGTTGTCCCGCTCGGCCCGGCCCGCGTCGTACGGCATCACCCGGTGGAAGTACGCCGCGTCGGCCACGTCGTAGCCGACCCGGCCGGCGGTGCCGAGCTGGGCCAGCGCGCCCCGGACCCGCCCCGCGTCGATGCCGGCCTGCTCGGCCAGCCGGTCAGGGTCGATTGTCGGATCCCAGGACAGCAGGGCGGAGATCAGGTCGGCGTCGTCGACGACGTCGTCTCCGGCGAGCGCGGCGAGTGCGGCTCCCTCGCCGGAGAAACCCCGGTACGGCTCGGGGGAGAGGGTCAGCGACAGCCGCAGCGCGCCGGTGTCCAGCTCCCAGACGCTCGGTACCGGAGCGGTGCCGGCGGCCACCGTCGGCCCGTACACCCGCAGGGTCTTCGCGAAGCGCAGCATCGGGTGCAGCGCGGCCAGCCGGCCGGCCCCGGCCAGGCAGACCGCTCCGGCGACGGGGCGGGAGGTCAGCCGCAGAGACCGGCCGGCGGGCACCACCCAGAGCACCGAGCGGTCGCCGCCCCTGGGCAGTCGGCGCAGGAACGTGGCGGCCTCCGCCGCCGGCAGCTCCGCCCGCGGCTCGAACCGGGCCGCGAGAACCTGCACCTCGGCGAAGCCGCGCAGCCAGCGCACCGGCAGCGGCACCTTCTTCTCCACCACCGCACCGTCCAGAGTGGAGACGGTGAGGTCGTCCGGACCGACCGACAGGTGCAGCGGATCCAGGCCGCCGACCCGGGCCAGTGCCTCGCGCAGTGGGGTGTTCACGTCGACGTTCGTGGTGCCGTGCTCGGACACGTCGCCGTCAAGGCCGGCGGGCAGCACGTCGAGCCGCGCGTACACGCCGCAGCAACCGGAGAAGGACTCGAAGCGGAGCCGGTCGCGGCTGCCGGTGACCACCGGGTCGAGACTGGCCGGGCTGACCGGCCGGTGGTACCGGGTGCGGGCCACCTCGGCCACGGCCAGCAGAGCCACCGCCGCCGCCTGCCCGGTGCTCAGGAAACCGGTGAAGAAGCGGGGATTCGGCGTGGGACCGCCGCTGGTCTGCAGGGCGAGTGACCGTTGGGTGAGGGTGGAGGGGGCGAGGTATCGGTAGGTCTGGACTGCGTTCACGCCGCCGCACGGTAGAGCAACCCACCGACACCGGCTCGACGCCGGGCGGTGCCGGGCTCCTCAGTGTGCCGCGACGGCCATCGCCTCCGCCGGTTGCGGCACGGCCAGTCGGCCGGGGCGGACCACGCCGACGAGCACGACGAGGGCCGCGACCATGCCGCCGGCGATCACCAGAGCCATCGCCACGGCACCGGTGCCGAGCACACCCACGAGCGGAGCGGCCACCGCGCCGACGCCGAACTGCACCGCGCCGAGCAGCGCGGAGGCGGTGCCGGCCGCCTCGCCGTGCCGGGTCAGGGCCAGCGCGGGGGCGTTCGGCAGCGCCAGGCCGGCCGCCGCGAGCACCACCCAGAGCGACGCGAGCAGCGCCGGCAGGCCACCGAGGCCGGTCGCGGCGAGGCCGAGCAGCACCAGGCTGGCGGCCGAGCCGACGATCAGGGCGGCCACCAGGATCCGCTGTGGGGACCAGCGACGCAGCAGGCGTACGTTGCCCTGGGTGGCCGCGATCAACCCGACGGCGCCGGCACCGAACGCCAACCCGAACTGCTGCTCGTCGAGCCCGTACCGCTCCTGCAGGACGAACGAGGAGCCGCCGACGTAGGCGAACAGGGCCGCCATGGCGAGTCCGGCCACCAGCACCAGCCCGACGAAGGCGCGGTCACGCAGCAGCGAACCGTAGAGCCGGACGGTGGGCAGCACACCGCCGCGCTGGCGTCGCAGCGGCGGCAGCGTCTCCGGCAGGCCCAGCATCGCGATCAGCAGCAGCAGTACGCCGAAGACCGCGAGGGCGGCGAACACCCCGCGCCACTGCGTCCACCGCAGCAGCTCACTGCCGAGGGTCGGCGCGAGGATCGGGGCGGCGCCCATCACCAGCAACAGGCGGGACAGCAGTTGGGCGAACGCCGCGCCGCTGAACAGGTCGCGGACCACGGCCATGGCGATGACGGCGGCCGCCGCCGCACCCAGGCCCTGGATCACCCGCATCGCGCCGAGCACGGTGATGTTCGGGGCGAGGGCGCAGCACACGGACGCCACGATGTGCAGCGCGGTGCCCGCGATCAACGGTGCCCGCCGGCCGACGGCGTCGGAGAGCGGGCCGATCAGGAGTTGTCCGAGGGCGAGACCGATCAGCGTGCCGGTGAGTGTCAGTTGGACCGCCGCCGAGGTGGTGCCGAAGCCGTCGACGATCGAGGGCAGCGCGGGAAGGTACATGTCGATGGTCAGCGGGCCCACCGCGATCAGCGAGCCGAGGACGAGGATCAGGCGCAGGCGCTGGCGGCGGCTCATCAGGTCGCCCGGCATCAGCGCGGCCGGCGGTGCGGCGGCGGTCTCGACGGCGCTCACCGGGAGGTCTCCCGCTGGCCGGAGCACTGGGCGGAACGTGGTGCGACGGTCATATCTGGCTGCAACCCCGCGGCGCCGACCTGATTCCCCACAACACTGGTAACACACCTCACACCATCCCGCCGGATCTTGAACGGACGCATGTCCTCCGGAACGGCCGGTCGCCGGCCCCAACGTCGATGGTGGGGCCGGCGACCGGTGTTTCTCGATATGGGAGGGGTGGCTCAGTCGGCGGCGGTGCCGGCGGTCACCTCCCGACGGGTGGCCGGGTAGCGGATGCTCTCCACCATCTCGACGATCTCGTCCGGCGGTGGCGCGGTCATCTTCGACACCACGATGGTGACGACGAAGTTGACGATCGCGCCGATGGTGCCGATGCCCTCCGGGCTGATGTCGAAGATGTGCGGATTGGCCGCGGTGCCGAACACCGGCAGCGTGTAGATCATGTAGGTGGCGGTGAATACCAGGCCGGACACCATGCCGGCCGCCGCGCCGGTGGCGTTACATCGTTTCCAGAAGATGCCGAGCACGATGGCCGGGAAGAAGGTCGACGCGGCAAGGCCGAAGGCGAAGGCGACCACCTGCGCCACGAACGCGGGCGGGTTGATGCCGGCGTAGATGGCGATCAGCACCGCGAGGCCCATGGCGATCCGACCGGCGAGCAGTCGCTGCTTGTCGGTGGAGTCCCGCTTGACCCGACGGAAGTACAGGTCGTGCGAGAAGGACGACGAGATCACCAGCAGCAGTCCGGCCGCCGTGGACATCGCGGCGGCCATGCCGCCGGCCGCCACCAGACCCACGATCGGCGCCGGCAGGCCGGCGATCTCCGGGCTGGCGAGGACCAGGATGTCGTTGTTGACGATCAGGTCGGCGCCGGAGGTCGGGCTGTTGCTCACCGTGTTGATGGTCGTCGCGCCGTCGCTGACCGTGACCAGCCCGGTCGCCGCCCAGTTCTCGATCCAGCTGGGCAGGGCGTCGGCCGAGACGCCGTTGACGTCCTGGAGCAGGTTCAGCTTGGTGAAGGCGCCCACCGCGGGGGCGGTGGTGTAGAGCAGGGCGATGAAGAACAGCGCCCAGAACGCCGAGTAGCGGGCACCCCGTACGGTCTTCGTCGTGTAGAACCGGACGATGACGTGCGGCAGGCCGGCCGTACCGATCATCAGCGCCATCGTCACCAGGAACACGTCGATCTGTGGCCGGGCCGCGAACGCCTCGGTGTACTGGTTCAACCCCATCTCGACGCTTATCGCGTTCAGTTCGTCGAGGATCTGGCCGAACGACACCTGCGGAATCGGAATTCCGGTCATCTGCTGGGCCACCGCGAACGCGGGAATCAGATAGGCGACGATCAGCACCGTGTACTGCGCCACCTGGGTCCAGGTGATGCCCTTCATGCCGCCGAGCACTGCGTAGAGGCCGATGATCACGGCGGCGAGGATGACGCCCTGGGTCACGTCCAGCTTCAGGAACCGGCTGAACACGATGCCGCCACCGCGCATCTGCCCGACCACGTAGGTGAAGGAGATGATGATCGCGGCCACGGCGGCGATGGTGCGCACGGTCTCCGAGTACCGGTCACCGACGAACTCGGGCACCGTGAACTTGCCCCACTTGCGCAGGTACGGGGCGATCAGCAGGGCCAGCAGCACGTAGCCGCCGGTCCAGCCCATCAGGTAGATGGTGCCGTCGGAGCCGAGGAACGCGATCAGGCCGGCCATCGAGATGAACGACGCGGCTGACATCCAGTCGGCCGCCACGGCGGCACCGTTGGCGATGGTGGGGATGCCCTGGCCGGCGACGTAGAAGCCGGCGGTCTCCTTCACCCGGCTGCGCCAGGCGATGTAGAGGTAGACGGCGAACGAGCCGACGATGAAGACGAGGGTCCAGATCTGGATCTGACTCATTTGCCAGCCCCCTCGGTCTCCTGCTCGTCCACGCCGAACTGGTTGTCGAGGCGGTCCATCATCTTCGCGTACACGAAGATGAGAACGACAAAGACGTAGATCGATCCCTGCTGGGCGAACCAGAAGCCGAGCGGGAATCCGGCGATGACGATGTTGTTGAGCGGTTCGACAAGCAGAATTCCGAAGCCGAACGAGACGACGAACCAGACGGCCAGGAGAATCACCATGAGCCGCAGGTTGCGGCTCCAGTACTCCTTGCGCCAGCCGTTGTCCGGCGGGGACGCCGGTGGTGGTGCCGCCGTTGGCGGTTCACCGCCACGGGTCTCCTTATCGGGGGTTACCTCGGTCATGTCTGGAGCCTCCTAGTCGGTATGGAACCGGTAGATCCGGCGAGGGGCCTGCGACACGGCGCCCGGTTGGTGGTGACGCGGTGCTGGTGCCGTGGCCCGACCCGCCCACCCGCGTCGCTGTGCTGCTCGACGTGGCTGTGCGGTCGGTCACACCTGTGGTCTGCGAAGCGAACGTGACGCAGCCTGGCCAGGCAAGAGTTGATCCGGTCAGGTGCGGCTTCGGGTCGCTGAGCGGTCCGTTGGACTCCGCGAACGGTCGAGCGGCCCGAACCGGAGCGGTGAATCGTCCGGTTTGGCGGTTTTATCGGGCCCGGTCCATCCGCCCACCGATCCCGCCCGACCGCTCACCGATCTGCCCGTTCGGTCAACGGCGCGCAGCGCCTAGCATCCGGACATGGCCGACACCGCATCCACCGCCGCCCCGGTTCGCCGGCGCGTCTTCCACGCCGGCAGTCTCGGCATGATCGTCGGCGGCGTGCTCGCGCTTGTCGGCTCGCTACTGCCCTGGGTCATCACGCCGTTCGGATCACTCTCCGGGGCGGCCGGCCCCGGTCTGTGGACACTGAGCATGGCGTTCCTCGCCGTCGCCGGTGCCCTGCTGCCGTACCGCAAGGTGGCCATCGCGCACAGCCTGATCCCCGGGCTGGTCGTCGCCGTCATCGTCGGCTGGCAGGTGGCCCGCCTGATCAGTCTCAGCGCCAGCACCGGTGCCTGGGGGCAGCTGATGCCCGGCGTCGGCCTGGTCATGGCCGCCGGTGGCGCGGTGGTCCTGATCCGCACCGGCATGCGCCTGGTCAAGCTGAGCTGACGGCCGGTCCCGCTGCCCGGCCGGTCGCGTCGAGCCGGACACACGAGATTCGGCCGAACCGTGAAACCATCCGCCGCCCGTGCGCGTCATCCCGCTGAATCGACCGAGGATCACCCGCCACCCGGCGGCTGGCCCCGGTGCCGAACAGCTCGGGAGGAATCGTGTCGCTGGGTAGGTGGCTCGCCGGTGCGGGCCTGGTGGTGCTGACCGGCACCGCCGTCGCGGTGTACACCATGGGTTCGGCCTCCGGCGATGGGCCCGCGCGCGGGGCGGCGACGTCCGTGGCCGCTCCGGCGGGGGTGACAGCGGGACGGACGCAACCGCCCGGTGACGACCCGGCGGGCGCGGCGGTGACAGCCACGCCATCGCCCACGGCAGCGGCGGACCCGCTGCTGTCCGGCAAGCGTCGGGTCACCATCGTCCGGGTCGGCGCCTTCGAGTCAGGGCTGGCGTTGCTCGACGGCGGCCGGTTGGCGGAGGTGGACGACGACCGGGGTCGGCAGGTGTTCGTGCCGACGCCGGTCGGTTCGGGACAGCTCCTCATCAAGGCCTATCACGGTGGCGGCACCGGCCAGCCGGTCTGCTGGCAGGTACGCAACCCGGGCGACGGCCGGCCGCTGTACGTGCGCGGCGCCACCTGCCGGACCGACGACCCCGCCCAGCGATTCGAGATCACCGCCGTGGCCGACGGTGGTCCCCGTGAGTACCTGATCAGCAACCGGTGGGCGTACCTGCGCGACTCCGCGCGATCCGGTCTGATCATGGAGGAGTTGGGGGACGCGCCTGCGGCGAGTAGCTTCCGGTTCACCGACACCGGACCGGCACCCCGACGGTAGGACGCGGTGACGCCCCCGGTCCCGGCCCGGGGGCGTCCGTCGTCCGCCGGCCACGACCAGCAGCGACAGTACGGGTGGGAACGTGAGTGAAACGCGACGCTGAGGAGTTCGACGCCTTCTACGCGGCGTCGGCGCAGCGGGTACTGGGCCACCTGTCCGCGATGATCGGCAGCCGGGCCGAGGCCGAGGATGCGGTGGCGGAGGCGTACGCCAGGGCCTGGGACCGCTGGGCGTCGGTACGGGAGTGCGACAGCCCGGAGGCGTGGGTCCGCCGCGTCGCCTACCGGATCGCGGTGAGCGCCTGGCGCAAGACGGTGAACCGGCTCCGTGCCCACCGGCGGGAGGCGGCCGGCCAGCAGGTCGAGGCGACCTCGGTCGATCACGTGGCGGTGGTGTCGGCGCTGCGCCGCATCTCCGCCGAGCAGCGCCGGGTGGTGGTGCTGCACCACCTGGCCGGGCTCAGCGTGACCGAGATCGCATCGGAGATCGGCGCCAACGTGAACACCGTCAAGACGCGGCTCGCCCGGGGACGCCGGGCCCTCGCCGTGCATCTCAGCGACGACGCTTACGAAACCGCCGACGGGGGAGGGCAGTGATGGGTCCAGAGCCGCATCTCGACGAGGCCCTGCGCGCGTTGGCCGGGCACGGCCGGCAGGGCAGGGTGCCGGCCGCGGTCGACATCCGCCGCCGGGGCGACACCCGTCGCCGCCGGCGACAGGCAGCCTCCGTCACCCTGGCTGCCGTACTCGTCGGTCTGCTCGGTGCCGGTGTGGTCCTGGCCCGTCCATCGGGAGATCCGGACTCCCTGCTCGTCGGGCCGGCTGGCCCGACGACGGCCCCGGCCACCGCGTCGACCAGCCCCGACCCGTCCGCGACGTCCGGTCCGTCGAGCAGCGACCCGCTGCTGTCCGGGCGGCGGCAGGTGACCGTCGTCCGCGCAGCCGAGCAGAGCGGCGGGCTGTCCCTGCTCGCCGACGGCCGCCTCGCCGAGGTCGACGGCGACGAGGGCCGCCAGCTGTTCGTGTTCACCCCCCAGGGCTCCGACACCTATCTGGTCCGGGCCGCCGAGCGGGTCGGCGCGGCGACCGACGTGTGCTGGGAGGTGCGGTCGTCGGGCAGCCAGCCGTTGCGGGTGGTCGCGGCCACCTGTGCGCCGCAGGAGCCGAGGCAGCAGTTCACGGTGGTCCGGAGCGGACAACGCGCCGGCGAGCCGACGTACGCGATCAGCAACCACTCGGCCTTCCTGCAGAACTCACCGACCCGGGGCCTGATCCTGGAGGAGTTGGGCGACGCCGTGCTGACCACGCGCTTCCGGCTGGTCGACAACGGAGCCGCACCGGGATGACCGGCCGGTGCCCGAGCGGGCAGCGCGGGTGCCGGTCGGGCAGACCATGCCATCAAACGGGCAGCCGTATTGCGGTGATTTGTCAGGTATGGCGGTTATGTGCTGCCCGTTCGGCGGTGCAAGCCGGTCACCAAATCCACTCAATTGAACGGCAGGTGACCGGGGTCACCTGCCGTTCATCGGTGTTACAAAAAAGCACCCGAGCCGAACGGAGGTGTGCCGGTGGACGCGACGCAGCGCCGACAACACATCCTCAGCTTGGCGCGCCGTCAGGGTGACGTCGACGTGCGTAAGCTCGCCGCCGACCTGGCCGTGGCGCCGGAAACCGTTCGGCGTGACCTGAGCCTGCTCGCCCAGCAGGGGCTGGTGCGCCGCACCCACGGTGGGGCGTACCCGGTGGAGACGGCCCGCTTCGAGACGACCCTGGAGACCCGGGCCACCCGGATGGTCGTGGAGAAGCGACGGATCGCCGCCGCGGCGGTGGAACACCTCGGTGACGCCGAGTCGGTGTTCGTTGACGAGGGCTACACCCCGCAACTGATCGCCGAGGCGCTGCCCACCCACCGCCCACTGACGGTGGTCACCGCCTCCCTGCACACCGCGGCGGCGCTGGCCGCGTACCCGAGCCTCACCGTGCTCCTGCTCGGCGGCCGGGTCCGCGGTCGCACCCTGGCCACCGTCGACCACTGGGCCACCAGGATGCTCGCCGGCTTCGTCATCGACCTGGCCTACGTCGGTGCCAACGGAATCTCCCGCAAGCACGGGCTGACCACACCCGACCCGGCGGTGGCCGCCGTGAAGGCCCAGGTGATGGCGGTATCCCGGCGGGTGGTGTTCGCCGGGGTGCACACCAAGTTCGGTGGGCACAGTTTCTGCCGCTTCGCCGACGTCGCGGACGTCGACACCATCGTCACGGACACCGCACTGCCGGCGTCCGAGGCGCACCGCTACTCACTGCTCGGCCCGGTGGTGCTGCGCGTCTGAGCGCCGTCGGCCGACCCACCTTTCCTCACCATCACCCACCACCATGGAGGTTCGCTGTGCCTGAAACACGAACTCCTCGCGGCCGGCGTGGGCGCGGTGCGCTCGCCGTCGCGCTCGCCGTCACGTTGGTCTCGACCGCCTGTTCCGGAGCGGGCGGCGGTTCCTCAAGCGACGGCACGGCCATCACCGTGCTGATGGTCGGCAACCCGCAGATGGAGGACCTGGCCAAGGTCACCGCCGACAACTTCACCAAGGACACCGGGATCGAGGTGCGGTTCACCATCCTGCCGGAGAACGAACTGCGCGACCGGGTCACCCAGGACGTCGCCACCCAGGGCGGCCAGTACGACGTGGCGACGATCGGGGCGTACGAGGCGCCGATCTGGGCGCAGAACGACTGGCTGCACGAACTCAGCTCGTACGCGGACGCCGACACCGCGTACGACAAGGGTGACCTGCTGGAGCCGATGGTCGCCTCGCTCTCCGGCACCGACGGCAAGCTCTACGCCGCCCCGTTCTACGGCGAGTCGTCGTTCCTGATGTACAACAAGGAACTCTTCGCCGCCGAGGGCCTGACCATGCCGGAGCGGCCGACCTGGCAGCAGGTGGCCGAGTTCGCCGAACAGCTCGACGACGACGCGGCCGGCGTCTCCGGCATCTGCCTGCGCGGGCTGCCCGGCTGGGGCGAGCTGTTCGCCCCGCTGACCACCGTGGTGAACACCTTCGGCGGCACCTGGTTCGAGCAGGACTGGACGCCGAAGGTCGACGCACCCGAGTTCACCGCGGCGACCAAGTTCTACGTCGACCTGCTGCGCGAACACGGCCAGCCCGGCGCGCCGCAGTCCGGCTTCACCGAGTGCCTGAACACCTTCGGGCAGGGCAAGGCGGCCATGTGGTACGACGCCACCTCCGCCGCCGGCACCCTGGAGGACCCCAACGCCAGCACCGTCGCCGGCAAGGTCGGCTACGTGTACGCGCCGGTCGACAAGACCGAATCGTCCGGCTGGCTGTGGGCGTGGGCCCTGGCCATGCCGAAGACCACGAAGAACGCCGACGCCGCCTGGAAGTTCATCTCCTGGGCCACCGGCAAGGAGTACGAGCAGCTGGTCGGCTCGTCCCTCGGCTGGTCCCGGGTGCCGGCCGGCAAGCGCCAGTCCACCTACGAGATCGCCGAGTACCGGCAGTCCGCCGAGGCGTTCGCCGACATCACGCTGAAGTCGATCCAGGAGGCCGATCCGGTAAGCCCCGGGGTGCAACCGCGACCCGCCCTCGGCGTGCAGTTCGTCGGCATCCCCGAGTTCGCCGACCTGGGGACGAAGGTGTCGCAGGAGGTGTCGGCCGCCATCGCCGGCCAGACCACCGTCGACCAGGCGCTCGCCGACGGCCAGCGGTTGGCCGAGGAAGCCGCCAGCAACCACCGGTAGCCGCCCGCCGGGGCCGGTCGACCGGCCGGCCCCGGCCCTGCCCCCGAGGCGGAACGATGACCACCACCAGCACCACCGGTGCGGACGCCCCAGCGCGCCCCGCCGTGCGTCCCACCCGCCCCGACCGGCGACACCGCTGGGCCCGCCGGGCCCCACTGCTGCCCGCCCTGGTCTTCGCCATCGTGGTGACGCAACTGCCGTTCCTGTTCACCCTCTACCTGTCCACCCAGAGCTGGAACGCGCTGCGGCCGGGCAGCCGTGAGTTCATCGGCCTGGCCAACTACGCCACAGTGCTCACCGACGGTCGACTGCGTGCCGCCCTGCTCAACACGGTGGTGCTCACCGCCTCCTCGGTGATCGCCTCCGTGCTGCTCGGCCTCGGCCTGGCCATCCTGCTCGACCGCAGGTTCCCCGGTCGGGGGATCGTCCGCACCCTGCTCATCACCCCGTTCCTGGTGATGCCGATGGCGGCGGCGCTGCTGTGGAAACACGCCATCTACAACCCGTCCTACGGCCTGATCAACGGCATCCTCGGCGGCAGCACCGACTGGGTGTCGCAGTACCCGATGGTCTCCGTGGTCGCCGCGCTGGTCTGGCAGTGGACCCCGTTCATGATGCTGATCATCCTGGCCGGCCTGCAGAGCCAGTCCCTGGAGACGCTTGAGGCGGCCCGGGTCGACGGCGCCGGCCCGTGGCAGACCTTCACCCGGATCACCCTGCCCTACCTGCGGCCCTACCTGGAACTGGGTGCCCTGCTCGGCTCCATCTACCTGGTGCAGACCTTCGACGCGGTCTTCACCATCACCCAGGGCGGCCCGGGTCGGGCCACCACCAACCTGCCGTACGAGATCTACCTGACCACCTTCCGCAAGTTCGAGTACGGCGAGGCCGCCGCGGCCGGCGTCGTGGTGGTGATCGGCACCATCATCGTCGCCACCTTCGCGCTGCGGGTGATCTCCAGCCTGTTCCGGATGGAGGACGCACGATGACCCGTACCGCGAGTCCGGCCCGGCGCAGCGCGGGCCGCACCGGGGCCGCGTGGACCGTGCTGGCGTGGCTGGCCGGCCTGTTGTTCTTCCTGCCGGTGGCCTGGATGGTGCTCACCGGCTTCAAACGCGAGGTCGACGCCGCCAGCAACCCGCCGTCCTGGTTCTTCACCCCGGTGCTGGACGGCTACCGGCAGGTCTTCGACCGGGACATCACCCCGTACCTGCTCAACTCGGTGATGGCCAGCGTGCTGTCCACCCTGCTGGTGCTCGTGCTGGCCACCCCGGCGGCGTACGCGCTGTCGATCCGGCCGGTCGAACGCTGGCGCGACGTGCTGTTCTTCTTCATCAGCACCAAGATGCTGCCGGTGGTCGCCGCGCTGCTGCCGATCTACCTGCTGGTGCAGGACCTCGGCATGCTTGACAACGTCTGGACCCTGATCGTGCTCTACACCGCCATGAACCTTCCGCTCGCGGTGTGGATGATGCGGTCGTTCCTGCTGGAGGTGCCGGCCGCGCTGATCGAGGCGGCGGCGATGGACGGTGCCGACCTGCTCGTCACCATCCGGCGGATCCTGCTACCGATCGTGGCGCCCGGCCTGGCCGCGACCGCGCTGATCTGCTTCATCTTCAGCTGGAACGAGTTCTTCTTCGCGGTCAACCTGACCGCCACCCGGGCCGGCACCTCGCCGATCTTCCTGGTCGGCTTCATCACGTCCGAGGGGCTGTTCCTGGCCCGGCTCTGCGCGGCGGCGACCATCGTGTCGCTACCGGTCGTGCTGGCCGGCTGGATCGCCCAGAAACAACTCGTCCGAGGACTCTCCATGGGGGCGGTCAAGTGAAGGCAGCAGTCATCGTCACGCCGGGCCAGATCAGCGTCGAGTCGGTACCGGACCCCACGCCCGGCCCCCGGGACGTGGTGGTCCAGGTCGCCGGCTGCGGGATCTGCGGCACCGATCTGCACATCATGGACGGCGAATTCGCGCCCGCGTACCCGATCGTGCCGGGCCACGAGTTCGCCGGCACCGTGGTCGCGGTGGGGCGGGACGTCACCGAGGTGCGCGTCGGTGACCCGGTGGCCGTGGACCCGTCGCTGCACTGCGGCGAGTGCTACCAGTGCCGCCGGGCCCGGGGCAACCTCTGCGAACGGTGGAACGCCATCGGCGTCACCGTCTCCGGTGGGGCGGCCGAGTACGCGCTCGCCCCGGTACGCAACTGCGTGGTGCTGCCCGCCGGCGTCGCCCCCGCCGACGCCGCCCTCATCGAACCGCTCTCCTGCGCGGTACGCGGCTTCGACGTGCTGCCCCGCCGGCTGGCCGACCACTATCTCATCTACGGTGCCGGCACCATGGGCCTGATGATGCTGGAACTGGCCAAACGCTGCGGTGCGGCAACCGTCAGCGTGGTCGACCCGAACCCCGACCGCCTCGCCACGGCCGTGGCGTTGGGCTGTTCGGCGAGCGCCGCCAACGCCGACGAACTGGACCGCCCGCGCGGCTGGGACGTGGTCGTCGACTGCACCGGCGTCGAGGCGGCCATCGCCGACGGCCTGACCCGGGTCGCCCCCGCCGGCACGTTCCTCCAGTTCGGCGTCTCCGAGTACGCCACCCGGGTGCCGATCGAGCCGTACCGCGTCTACAACAAGGAGATCACCGTCACCGGCTCGATGGCCGTCCTGCACAGCTTCGACCGCGCCGCCGAACTCTTCGCGGCCGGCGTGCTGGACCCGCAGGTCTTCATCAGCCACCGCTTCCCCCTGTCCGCCTACGCCGACGCCATGACCCAGTTCCGCGCCGGCACCGGCCGCAAGCTCCTCATCACCTGACTGTCCCCCGCCACCCCTGGGAACCTCGCGGGCCGACGGGGAACAGGAAGCAGCAACATCAGCGATGTTGTCCACTCACGGGCGCCCGAGACAGCAACATCGGCGAAGTTGTTGCCTCAAGGTCGGGCACGCCCGGTGCGGGACGCGGCATGGCGAGGCAGGTGGCATGCGGGCGCGCGGCGTGGTCAGCTATGCGGCATGGTCGGGTGGGGGGCGGGGTACCGGGCCGGGGTGCGGATGGACAAGGCCGAGCGTGCGGAGCTGCGGCGGCTCGTGGCGGACTTCAGGCGGTGGGGTCGGCTCGCCCAGGATGTGCGGGACCGGCACCGGCTCGTCCAGCAGGCGGCCGGCGCCACCGAAGGAGCCATGCGGGACCGTAGCGTCGTGGTCGATCGCTCCGGCCGGGCCGCGTGGCGGGTGCTCGCGTTGCGGGAGAGTGATCGTGACGTCGTCCGGCGACTCCAGCAGCGGGCCCTGCTTCCCGCGACGACCGCCGCCGACGACGCCCTGCTGCGCCTGCTCACCGATGACGCACCCCGCGCCGTCGGCGACCTCGCACCCATGCTCGACGTACGCCGCTATCTCGCCGGGCCGGCCAGGAAGCAGTCAGCGGCCACCGCCGCGACGTTCCTGCGTCACCGGCACGCGGAAATCACTGCCGCTGGCGGCCCCGAGCGGTTGGCGTACCTCGGCCTCCCGACCGCACCTCCCGACCCGGTCCGGGACAGCCTCCGCGACCTGCTCGACCCGTCCCTTCGCTTCGCGCTCCTCGCCGAGCCGACCGGCCCGGAGCCTCAGCTGGTGGACCGGTCGGTCTTCGCGGGACTGCCGGCGGCACTGGCCGCCATCGACAAGGTCGTGGCTGGCGAAGCCGCGTACCGGTCGGCGGCACGTGAAGCGGGTGAGCAGGTCAGACAACGTGAGGTGCAACGAATCCTGCGGGACATGCCGGTGGAGGCGCTGCGGACCGTCACCCGCGACCGGTTCCGCCTCGGGCCGCTGGCCGATGCCGGAATCGTCACGGTGCAGGACGTGCTGCACCATGGCCCATCGCTTCAGTCGCTTCCGGGTGTCGGGGAGACCTCGGCGCGCCGCCTGATCGGCGCAGCCCGCACCCTCCGGCAGACCACCCACGACGACACACCGGTTCGCATCGACGTCGAGCACCGCCACCCGGACTCCACCCACCTGCTGCGGTGCCTCGCCGAGTGGGACGCGCACCGGCGTACCCGAGGCGCGGCAGCCGACCTCGAACGCGCCGCCGAACTCGCGCCGCTGGGCGGCACCATCGACCGCCGGACCAGCCACCTCCTGGTGGTGCCGACCCGAGGGCTCGCCGCCGACGGGCTGGGCGAGAGCATCGAGATCGTCAAACGGCGAGCGGACCTGCTCGTCAGGTCTTCCGCGCCCGGCCGGCGGAGTCTGCCCGCCGACCCGTGGGACGACTTCCTCACCCGCCCGGCCGACTACTTCGCCATGCTCGCCGAGCTGGGATTCGCCACCGGCGACGAGAACGCGGTGCACGGCGACCTCCCGGACGAGATCATCCAGGCGGTACGCGACCAGGTACTCGACGGTGCCCACCTGACCGCGTCCCTGCGCGGTTACCAGAGCTTCGCCGCCCGCTTCGCCCTGGTCCAGCGCAAGGTCATCGTCGGTGACGAGATGGGCCTCGGCAAGACCGTCGAGGCGCTCGCGGTGCTGGCCCACCTGCACAGCAGGGGGAGCAGCCACTTCCTGGTGGTGTGCCCGGCGGCCGTGGTGACCAACTGGGTTCGTGAGATCAGCGGCAAGTCGACGCTGCGTCCACACCGGGTGCACGGCCCGGGACGCGATGCCACGGCCCGCGCCTGGCGGCGGGACGGAGGCGTGGCGGTCACCACCTACGAGACCCTCGCGTGGTGGGGGTCGGAGCTGCGGGAGTTGCCCGACCTGGCGTGCGTCGTGGTCGACGAGGCCCACTACGTCAAGAACCCACAGGCGCAGCGGTCGATCAGGACGAAGGAACTCGTCGGGCGCGCCGAACGGGCGATCCTGCTCACCGGTACGCCACTGGAGAACAAGGTCGACGAGTTCCGCAACCTCGCCTCCTACGTACGCCCCGATCTGACGGTCGACGCCACCGACCTGTCACCCGCGCGGTTCCGGCGGCAGATCGCACCGGCGTACCTGCGCCGCAACCAGGACGACGTGCTCGACGAACTGCCCGAACTCATCGAGGTCGAGGAGTGGCTGCCGCTGTCTCCGGCGGACACCACGCGCTACCGCGAGGCGGTCGAGCGGGGCAACTTCATGCGGATGCGCCAGGCGGCCATGCTCCAGGCCGCCGAGTCGACAAAGATGCAGCGCCTCGTCGAGATCGTCCGGGAGGCGGCCGAGAACGAGCGCCGCGTCATCGTCTTCTCCCATTTCAGGGAGGTGCTCGACCTGGTCGCCCGTACCCTTCCCGGCCCGGTCTTCGGTCCGCTGACCGGCTCGGTGCCGGCCAACCACCGGCAGCGGATGGTGGACGAATTCTCGGCCGCCCGGCACGGTGCCGTCCTGGTGGCCCAGATCGTGGCCGGTGGCGTCGGGCTCAACATCCAGTCCGCCTCCGTCGTCGTCATCTGTGAACCTCAGCTGAAACCCACCACCGAGGCCCAGGCCATCGCCCGGGCGCACCGGATGGGGCAGGTCCAGTCAGTGCAGGTGCACCGGCTGCTCTCCGAGGATGGTGTCGACAAGCGGATCACGGAACTGCTGGCGGACAAGCGCCGCATCTTCGACGACTTCGCCCGGGTCAGCGACACGGCCGACGCGAGCCCGGAGGCGGTGGACCTGTCCGAGGCCGAACTCGTCCAGGAAGTGGTCGCCGCCGAACGCCAACGCCTCCTCGCCCCCGCACCCAGCCTCCAGCCCCAGCACGCGCCGTCGTAACCCACGTCGCCGAAGCGCGGCAGTAGAGGTATCGACCGCCCGGCGTGTCGACTACCGCAGCTGCCACGGGACCAGATCGATCGCGACAGCGACCCGGGCGAGCGTCGGCGCATGCCGACAATTGGTCCAGGCATGCGCGATGCCGCGCCAGCCTCGCGCACCGCCGGCCGATCTGGAGCAGTGTCGTACGCGGACAGTGCCGCCCGGATCTGCTCGACGCCCTCGACCCTGGTAGTCGCGTCGGCAGGTCGACTGTCCTGGCCGAGCAGCAACGCCTGATCGATCCGCAGCGCGACAGCGATGTCCCGTAGCGCCGAGCGGGTCGGCGAACACCTGCTGCGACATGCGCCGCCGCGCCCGCCAGTCCCCCCGTTCCTCCTGGCACAAGATCTTGGAAAGTTTCCGTTAGCGGCTCGGAAACTTTCCAAGATCTCGTTCCTCTGGTGGTGCACAACGGCCGCGTGTGGGTCCGATCCTCCTGAGCTGGTTGACCGACGGCAAGCGAGGCGTGGCGTTGCCGACGCAGGTCAGTCGACTCGGAGCGAATCAGTGATCGCTTCGGCGACCGCCGGGTTGCTGGACACGGCGACGAGAACTACCTGCCGGTCGGGAACCACCACCACCTGCCGCGTCCGGCCATCGGGCAACGCGTCGCCGCCGCGCAGGACAGGGTGGCCGAAAGCGTCGCCCGTCTCGGTGGCGAGCTGGGCCACCGGGTCGAGATCGAGATTCGCAAGGCGTATCTCGGCGTAGTCGACGCGAGGTGTCGGCAGCACGGCGCAGCCTGCGATCAAATCGACATCGACGATGTACGTGTCGCGCATCGGCGTACCGCATTTGGTGGCATTGCGCGGCCACCCCGCCGGCACCGAGATCCGTACGCCCTCGCTGGCGACCTCCTGCTGGGGGGTCGGACCGCGATCCCGTATGGCCGCAGTCACCACCATGCCGAGGGCGAGAAACACCACGATCGCGACGGCGGCCACCACGATCGGTGAGCCCCTGCGGCGTCTCAGGTCGAGGCCCATTCACGCTCCTCGCCAGCTTGTCCGTCGGTTATGCGAGCCAGAATCGACCGGACAAATCTATCCGTGCCGCCGAAGATGTGAGGCCTGACGGGTCTACGGTCGGTCACCGCGATTCGTTGGTGCTCTCAGCTCGACAGGGCCGTGACCAGGCATGGCCCCGGTGCGCAGCTCGCGTCACCGTTGAAGCAACGCCTCGGGCGAAGGCCCGCGCGCGGACGAGAGCCGGGCAAGGCGGGTGGCGGCGAGGGTGGCGGCCCTGACTTTCATGCCGGCCGTGGCGTGGGTAGGCGCAGACCGTGCATGCCGCCGTCGACGGCCAGCACGCTGCCGGTGGTCGATCCGGACAGCGGACTGGCCAGATACGCGACGGCGGCGGCGACCTCCTGCGGGGTGGTGAGGCGACCGGTGGGCTGCCGGGCCCGCAACGCAGCCAGTTCCGCCGCCGGGTCGTCGGCGGCTTCGAGCAGCCGCCGTACCCACGGGGTGTCCGCGGTGCCCGGGTTGACGCAGTTCACCCGGATGCCGTCGGTCACGTGGTCGGCGGCCATCGCCAGGGTGAGCGCCTGCACCGCGCCCTTGCTGGCACTGTAGAGGGCCCGCTGCGGCAGCCCGAGCCAGGCGGCGATGGAGCCGATGTTGACGATCGCGGCGTGCGCGGAGGCGCGCAGGTGCGGCAGCGCGGCCCGGGTCACCCGGACGATGCCGACCACGTTGACGTCGAGCACCCGGTGCCATTGCTCGTCGGTGTCGGCCTCGATGGTGCCGACCGCACCGACGGCAGCGTTGTTGACCAGGATGTCGAGGCCGCCGAGGGCGGCATGGGCGGCGGCGATCGCGGCCCGTACCGAGGCGTCGTCGGTCACGTCGGCGGCCAGGCCGAGCAACGGCTCGGGTACCTGCTGCGGGTTCAGATCCAGGCAGGCCACCCGGGCACCACGCTCGGCGAGCAGGGTGGCCGTGGCCAGGCCGATGCCGGAGGCGCCGCCGGTGACCACCGCCGCCAACCCGGCGAACTCGCCCGGGCCGGCGGATCTGCCGGCCGATCCCGGCCCGTCGTCGGTCACGCCGGAGCCAGGGTCTGACGTTGCCGGCCCAGGCCGTCGATCTCCAACTCGACCACATCCCCGGCGACCAGGTACGGCTTGGGCTCCGGCTGCCCGAGGGCGACGCCGGCCGGGGTGCCGGTGTTGATCACATCGCCGGGGTAGAGCACCATGAACTGGCTCAGGTAGCGGACGATCTCGGCCACCGGGAAGACCATGTCCTTCGTCGTGCCGTCCTGCCGCAGGGTGCCGTTGACCCAGAGCCGGAGCCGCAGGTCCTGCGGATCGGGGACCTCGTCGGCGGTCACCAGCCACGGGCCGAGCGGGTTGAACGTCTCGCAGGACTTGCCCTTGTCCCACTGGCCGCCCCGGTCGAGCTGGAACTCCCGTTCCGAGACGTCGTGCGTGATGGTGTACCCGGCGACGCAGCCCATCGCCGCCTCGGCCGACGGCAGGTAGCGCGCCTTGCGGCCGATGACGACGGCGAGTTCGACCTCCCAGTCCGTCCTGGTGCTGCCGCGGGGCACCAGCACCGGGTCGTCGGGACCGACCACCGTGTCCGCCGCCTTGAGGAAGACCACCGGCTCGGTGGGTAGGGCCGCCCCGGTCTCGGCGGCGTGGTCGCGGTAGTTCAGCCCGATGCAGACGATCTTGCCGGGGCGCAGCGGGGGACCGATCCGCAGGTCGGTGGGGTCCATCGGAGACAGGTCGTGCGGGGCGATGCCGGCCAGGCGGGCCAGGCCGTCGGTGCCCAGGAAGGCGGGGTCCAGGTCGTCGGTCACGCCGCTGAGGTCACGCAGTTGGCCGGCGTTGTCGAGCAGCGCCGGGGTCTCCCGCCCCGGCGGGCCCACTCGCAGCAGCTTCACCGTCACCCCCAGATACCGCGGCGCGAACGAGCCGCAAGACATGTGATGTCTACCAGGTGATCGTGACGCCTCACAAGGCCCATGATCGACCGCGATCTTCCTCGGGGTCGGCAGCTCGACCGGGTCGCAGGTCCTGCCCGGCCCAGGGCCGTCCGACCCGTCCGCAGGGGACTCCGGCCGCTGGTCCGCGCCACGCCCGGGCGCTGCACTGGAAGCAGGACGGAGAGAGGTGAGAACGATGACGTATCTGATTGTCGTGGGCGTCGATGGTTCGGACGGTGGGCGGCGTGCCCTGCGGTGGGCGGTAGGTGAGGCGGCCGAGCGCAAGGGCACCGTGCAGGCGGTGACCGCCTGGCGGTGGGACGGCCTGGACGGTGGTGCCATGGTCGCGCCGAACCCGATCGAGGAGGAGGAACGGGCCACCGCCCTGCTGGCGCGGGAGATCGGCGAGGTCACCCGGGGCACGTCGGCGGCGCCGGTGTCGGCCGAGGTCGTCGAGGGTCGGCCGGCCGACGTGCTCACCGCCGCGGCCCGCGGCGCCGACCTGCTGGTGCTGGGCAGTCACGGGCACGGCCGGCTGCGGCACACCGTGCTCGGCTCGGTCAGCGAGGAGTGCGTACGCAAGGCGACCTGCCCGGTGGTGGTGATCCCGGTGCCGGTGCCGGCGCCGAGTGGTTCCGCCGTGCCGGCGGTGCCGGCCTGAGGGCGACCGACGGGGGTTGCCGGTCTCTGACATGCTCTGGGCCGTGACGACCGGCCACCCCCGTTCCCACCGCCGCACCCGCCGGACCCGGTTCGGGCTGCTGTTCAGCCTCGGTATCGTGATCGCACTGGCCGTGGCGGCCGTGATCGTGCTGCGTCCGCCGGGGCCCCGCCCGCTGTTCCAGATGCCGGTCGCCTGCGGGGAGACCTGGCAGGTCGGCACCTACCCGGGGCACGGCGACTACGACGTGGACTTCTTCCCGCTCTCCGGCGATCCGTGGGGACAACCGGTGCTCGCCTCGTACGAGGGCACGGTCACCGTGGCCGGGATCAACGGTTCGCTTGGTGGTCGTACCCAGGACAATCCGGACGGTCCCCGGGGTCGTGGTGGTGGCTACTGGGTGAAGATCGACCACGGCGGCCGGTGGGAGACCCAGTACCTGCACCTGCTGGAGCCGCCGCTGGTGCAGGCCGGCCAGCGGGTCGTCCAGGGGCAGCAGATCGGCCGGATCGGCAGCACCGGCAACTCCGGTGCGCCGCACCTGCACTACGAGCAGCGGCGCGGCTGGCAGAAGGTGGAGACCTACTTCGACGGCGCCCCGTCGGGCATCACCCAGGACGACGCCGAGTACACGCTGCGACTGACCAGCAACAACTGTCCGTAGCGCGGGTGCTGTCGTACCCACCTGATGGGCTACGGCCATGGGTGTTCTCTACGACTACTTCCGGGCGGCGGACGACGCCGCCGCGATCGGGTTGATGGCGGAGCTCGACGGCGGTCCGGTCGCCGTGTCCGGGGGCCGCCCCGGGGTGGACGCGATCGACCTCAAGGGCATCGAGCCGGCGGTGACCCTCGGCAAGCTGATCGGCTTCGTGCGCGGGGTGGCCTGGTCCACTGACCTGATCGAACAGCGGCTGATCTGGAGCGGTGGCGACGAAGGGCCATGGTTGATCGTCCTCGACGACGCCACCAGGGACACCCTGGCCTCGATCACCGCCGCCCAGTCGCCCGAGCTGTCGGCGCGATGGGGGCGGATCGAGGAGCTGGCCTGGGGTGAGCCGCTGCCGCCCGGTGAACTGCTGCCGGTGATCGAGGAGATCAGCGCCCTGGCCCGCCGTGCCCAGGCCGCCGGTCACCACCTCTACTGCTGGTGCTGCCTCTGACCGCCTGGGTCACAGCTTGACGGCGAACCTGTCCGCCCGCCGGTCCGAGCCCTGCCGACCGGCGGTTCAGCGGTTAGCGTGGGCGAACAGGGAGGCGGCTACCAGGGCATTTTGCCACGTTTTGTGTTGACATCGATCGGTCAGGGGACCAGACTCGCAAGATCTTTCGACTGCCGCGGAAGAATCCAGGGGGAGGACCATGTCCAGGACCAGATTCAGGTTGGCCGGCGCGACGATCGCCCTGATGCTCGCCGCCGTGGCGGGATGCAGTGGGGGCGAGGGCGTCGACGTCGACGGCAACGACACGGCGGGTGCCGGCGGCGTGCTCAACGCCGCGATCGGCGGCGAGCCCGACCAGCTCGATCCGCACAAGACCTCCGCCTACTACAGCTTCCAGGTGCTGGAGAACGTCTTCGACACGCTCGTCGAGCCGGACGCCAACCTGGAGATGAAGCCTTCCCTGGCCACCGAGTGGACCACCAGCGAGGATCAGCTGACCTGGACGTTCACCCTCCGCGAGGGCGTCAAGTTCTCCGACGGCTCGCCGCTGACCGCCGAGGACGTCGTCTACTCCTACAACCGGATCATCGACGAGAAGCTGAACAACGCGTACAAGTTCGGCACCGTGAAGTCGATCGAGGCCACCGACCCGAAGACCGTCGTGGTGACCCTCAACGCGCCGACGCCGAACCTGCTGGCCAACCTCGGTGGCTTCAAGGGGGTGGCGATCGTCCAGAAGTCCAACGTGGAGTCCGGCGAGATCACCACCAAGCCGGTCGGCAGTGGCCCGTTCGCCGTGGAGAACTACAGCTCCGGCGACAGCATCCGGCTGGTCCGCAACGACAACTACTGGGGCGAGAAGCCCAAGCTGGACGGCGTCCGGTTCACCTTCGTCAGCGACCCCACCGTCGCCCTGCAGAACCTGCGCGCCGGTGAGGTGCACTGGACCGACAACCTGCCACCCCAGCAGGTGCCGGCGCTGCTCGACGGGGACGACCCGACGGTGCAGTCGGTGCCCTCGACCGACTACTGGTACCTCGCCCTCAACCAGGCGCGCAAGCCGTACGACGACGTCAACGTCCGCCGGGCCATCGCCTTCGCGCTGGACCGCGAGGCGATCACCAAGGCCGCCAAGTTCGGGCTGGCCACGGTCAACCAGACGGCGATCCCGCAGAACAGTGCCTTCTACTACGAGTACGCGCCGTACACGCACGACGTGAACCAGGCCAAGCAACTGCTCGACCAGGCCGGGGTGAGCGGCCTGAGCATGGATCTCATGGTCACCAGCGAGTACCCGGAGACGGTCACCGCAGCCCAGGTCATCGCCTCACAGTTGGAGGCCGTCGGGATCACCGTCGAGATCCGTACGCTGGACTTCGCGCAGTGGCTCGACGAGCAGGGCGCCGGCAACTTCGACTCGTTCATGCTCGGCTGGCTGGGCAACATCGACCCCGACGAGTTCTACTACGCCCAGCACCACAGCGACGGCACGTTCAACTTCCACGAGTACGCCAACCCGAACGTGGACCGGCTGCTCGACCAGGCCCGGACGGAGACCGACCAGGCCGCCCGCAAGCAGCAGTACGAGCAGGTGGCCAAGCAGATCGTGGACGACGCCAGCTACATCTACCTCTACAACCCCGACGTGGCCCAGGGCTGGTCGAAGCAGGTCAGCGGCTACGAGGTACGCACGGACCGGGCGATCCGGTTCCGTGACGTGGCCCTCGCCCGGTGACCCGGCGGGGGACCTCAGGTGGCCCGCTTCGTCATCCGTCGGCTGTTGCAGTCGGCAGTCGTGCTGCTCGGCGTGACCCTCGTGGTGTTCCTGCTGCTCCAACTGGTGCCGGGTGACCCGGTCCGGGTCGCCCTCGGCACCCGCTTCGACCCGCAGACGTACGAGGCGCTGCGGGCCCGAGCCGGGTTGGACCAGCCACTTGTGGCGCAGTACTTCGACTACCTGCGGCGGGCGCTGACCGGCGACCTCGGGGTCAGCTTCCGCAGTGGACGGCCGGTCACCGCGATCGTGCTGGAGCGGCTGCCGGCGACCCTGTCGCTGGCAGTCACCGCGGTGGTGTTCGCGATGGCGATCGCCTTTCCACTGGGGATCGTCTCGGCGATCCGCAGCGGCTCGCTCGTCGACCACGCGGCCCGGGTGTTCAGCCAGTTCGGTGTCTCGGTGCCGGATTTCTGGATGGGCATCATGGGCATCCTGCTCTTCTCCGGGGTGCTCGGTTGGCTGCCGCCGTCGGGGTACGTCGCGCTCACCGAGGACCCGGGGCGGTGGGCGTCCCACGTGGCGCTGCCCGCCGCCACGGTCGGCCTGGTCACCGCCTCGATCCTCACCCGGTTCATCCGCTCGTCGATGCTTGAGGTGCTCTCCGAGGACTACGTGCGCACCGCCGAGGCGAAGGGACTGCGTACCCGGGTGGTGGTGTTGCGGCATGTGCTGCGTAACGCCCTCATCCCGGTGGTGACCGTGGTGGCGGTGCAGTTGGCCAGCCTGCTCGGCGGGGTGATCGTGATCGAGGTGCTGTTCGCCTGGCCCGGCATCGGACGGCTCACCTACGACGCCGTCGCGGCCCGCGACTATCCGGTGCTGCAAGGGGCGGTGTTGCTGGTGGCAGCGCTGTTCCTCCTGGTCAACCTGCTGGTCGACATCCTCTATGCCCGGCTCGACCCGAGGATCACGGTCAAATGAGCGAGCGGACGATCAACCGCGAGGGACAGCTGCGCCGGGCGCTCGCCGCGCTGCGGCGTGATCCGCTGGCCCTGACCGGCAGCCTGGTGCTGGCGGTGCTGGTCGTCGTCGGTGTGGGCGGCTCCTGGCTGGCGCCGTCGGGCATCAACGAGGTGAACGTCGACCAGATGCTCCAGCCGCCGAGCTGGGCACACCCGTTCGGCACCGACGAGCTGGGCCGCGACGTGCTCAGCCGGGTCATGGTTGCCGCCCGGGTGTCGTTGCAGGTCGGCCTGGTCAGCGTCGGCATCGCGCTGGTGGTGGGGGTGACCCTCGGGTTGTTCGCCGGCTACTACCGTGGCTGGCTCGACAACGTGCTGATGCGCTGCATGGACGTGTTGTTCGCGTTCCCGGTGCTGCTGCTGGCGGTGGCGATCGTGGCGGTACTCGGTCCGGGACTGAGTACCGCGATGGTGGCGATCGGGGTGGTCTACACGCCGATCTTCGCCCGGGTCACCCGGGCCGGCGTGCTCTCGGTGCGGGAACAGGTCTTCGTCCGGGCCGCGGTCTCGGTCGGCGCGTCGGATTTGCGGATCATGCGCCGGCACGTGTTGCCGAACATCGCGGCACCACTGATCGTGCAGACGTCGCTCTCCCTGGCCTTCGCGATTCTCTCCGAGGCGGCGCTGTCCTTCCTCGGCCTCGGCGTCCAGCCACCGGATCCGGCCTGGGGTCGGATGCTGTTCGACGGGCGCGGGTTCGTCACCGACGCCTGGTGGCTGGGCTTCTTCCCCGGTGCGGCGATCTTCCTCACCGTCCTGGCCTTCAACCTGGTCGGTGACGCGCTGCGGGACGTGCTGGATCCCCGCCAGCTCACCGTCAGCGAAGCCAGGAGGAGCACCGCATGAAGCCGGTACTGGCCGTCGAGGACCTCACCGTCACCATCGGCACCCGGCGTGGGCCGGCCCACGCCGTCGCCGGGGTCGACTGGGCGGTGCGGCCGGGGGAGACCCTGGCGCTGGTCGGCGAGTCCGGCAGCGGCAAGAGCATGAGCGTGCTGGCCGCCACCGGACTGGCCCCCCGCACCGCGCGGGTGGCCGGGCGGGTGCACCTGCTCGGCACGGAGCTGACCGGGCTGGGCGAGGATCGCCGCCGGCAGCTGCGTGGGCGGCACATCGGGTTCGTCTTCCAGGATCCGATGACCTCGCTCAACCCGGTGCTCACCGTCGGTCGGCAGGTCACCGAGGCCGCCGAGGAACACCTCGGGTTGACCCGGCGGGCCGCCCGGTCCCGCGCCGTCGAACTGCTGGAGCTGGTCGGCATCCCGTCGGCGGGGCAGCGGGTGGACGCGTACCCGCACCAGTTCTCCGGCGGCATGCGGCAGCGGGTGGTGATCGCCATGGCGTTGGCCTGCGAGCCGGACCTGCTGATCGCCGACGAACCGACCACGGCCCTCGACGTCACCACCCAGGCCCAGATCGTCGAGCTGGTCGCCGACCTGCAACGGCGACTCGGCACCGCGGTCGTCTGGATCACGCACGACCTGGGCGTGGTGGCCGGCATCGCCGACACCGTGGCGGTCATGTACGCCGGCCGGATCCTCGAACAGGGGCCGGTCGACGCCGTCTTCGCCACGCCGTCGCACCCGTACACCGGGGCTCTGCTGGCCGCCCGTCCGGACCCGGCGGCCGGCGGCGCGGAACTGGTCACCATCGCCGGTGCGCCGCCCAGCCCGTTGGATCTGCCGGCGGGCTGCGCGTTCTGGCCCCGCTGCCCGGTGCGGGGTGACGCCCGCTGCGAGCATGAGCTGCCGCCGCTGGTGCCGGTCTCGGCCGGGCACCAGGTCCGCACGTTCTATCCGCAGCCGAGCGACGGGGAGCGCCAGTGAGCGAGCGGCAGCGAGCGGATCTCGGCACGGCCGTGCCGGCCGATGGCACGGCGCACGGCGGGGTGCCGAAGCAGCGGGAACCGGGCGAGGTGGTGGCCGAACTCGACGACCTTGCGGTGTGGTTCCCGACGCCGGCCGGTCTGGTGCGGGCCGTCGACGGGGTGTCGCTGCGGGTCCGGCGGGGGGAGACGCTGGGGCTGGTCGGCGAGTCCGGCAGCGGCAAGTCCACCACCGGGCTGGCCCTGTTGCGGCTGGTGGATCCCACCTCCGGCACGGTGCGGGTGGGCGGCGAGGACGTCACCCGCTGGTCCCGGCGACGGCTGCGGGCGCTGCGTCGTCGGGTGGCCATGGTGTTCCAGGACCCGCAGGCGTCCCTCGATCCCCGGCTCACCATCGGGGCGAGCATCGCCGAGCCGTTGATCGTGCACCGGCTCACCGACGGCGGTGCCGCCCGTCGCCGCCGGGTCGGCGAGCTGCTGGACATGGTGGGGTTGCGCGGCGAGCTGGCCGACCGGCATCCCCACGAACTCTCCGGCGGGCAACGGCAGCGGGTCGGCATCGCCCGTGCCCTGGCCGGCGAGCCGGACCTGATCGTGCTGGACGAGCCGATCGCGTCGCTCGACCTGAGCGTGCAGGCACAGATCATGAACCTGCTCCGCCGGCTGCAACGGGACCTGGGGCTGACCTACCTGTTCATCGCCCACGACCTGGCCGCCGTGGAGCACATGAGCGACCGGATGGCGGTGATGTACCTGGGGCGGATCGTGGAGAGCGGCACGCCCGCACAGATCTGGCGCGACCCGGCCCACCCGTACACTGCCGCGCTGCTGTCCGCGGTGCCGGTGGCCGACCCGCAGGTCGAGCGGGAACGCCGCCGGATCATCCTCAGCGGTGACATCCCCAGCCCGGTCGATCCGCCGGGCGGCTGCCGATTCCGCACCCGCTGCCCGCAGGCGCGTCCGGAGTGCGCCGAGACCGATCCGGTGCTGGCCGAGGTCGACCCCGACCATCGGGCGGCGTGCCTGTTCGCCAAGGAGGCCGTGCGCGCCATGCGGTCGACGTGACCCCGGTGCTCGCCGGCAGTTGGCGGGTCAGGGCTGCCGAAGCGGCCGGAACGCGGCCCGTACCTCGGCGGCGAAGAGTTCCGGCTCCTCCCAGGCGGCGAAGTGGCCGCCACGGTCGACCTCGTTGAAGTACGCGAGGCCGGGGTAGACGGTCTCGGCCCAGCTGCGGGGCGCGGCCCAGATCTCGCCGGGGAACGCCGTGAAGCCGACCGGTACGGCGACCGGTGGCGGAGGCTGGCCGGCCGCGTCGGCGGCCGCCTGGAAGCGCCCGAACTCCCAGTACCACCGGGCGGACGAGGCACCGGTTCCGGTCAGCCAGTAGAGCGTGATGTTGTCGACGACGGTTTCCCGGGTGAGACCACCCACCGGCTCGCCGTCGACGAACGCGCGGGAGATCTTGTAGTAGCTGTCCGTGTCGTGGTCAAGCATCCAGGCCGCCAGCCCCACGGGTGAGTCGAGCAGCGAGTAGCCGATCGTCTGCGGTCGGGTGGTCTGTTCCAGGAAGTAGCCGAAACCGTCCATGGTGAACGTGGCGAGCGCGTCGTGGGCCGCGCGTTCCGGCGCAGATTTCGCCGGCAGTTGATCCTTGAGACCGATCGCCGCGGCGAGCAGGTTGACGTGGATGCCGACCAGCCCGTCAGCTGCCTGGCGGCCCATCGCGTCCGTCACGGAGGAACCCACGTCGCCGCCCTGCGCGACGTAGCGCGAGTAGCCGAGGCGGTCCATCAGCTGTGCCCACGCCTGCGCCATCCGGGCGGAGTCCCAACCGGTCTCGGTCGGCTCGCCGGAGAAGCCGTAACCGGGCAGCGATGGCAGCACGAGGTGGAAGGCGTCCTCGGCCCGCCCGCCGTGCTCCGTCGGATCGGTGAGCGGGCCGACCACCCCGAGCAGTTCGACGACCGAGCCCGGCCAGCCGTGCGTCATGATCAGCGGCAGCGCGTCCGCGTGCGGCGACCGTACGTGGATGAAGTGGATCTCGACGCCGTCGATCTCGGTCGTGTACTGCGGCAGGGCGTTCAGCCTGGCCTCGCACGCGCGCCAGTCGTACTCGGTGGTCCAGTAACGGGCCAACTCCTGGACCGTCGCCAGCTGCACGCCCTGGGAGCGGTCGGCGACCAACTCCCGGGTGGGCCAGCGGGTGGCCGTGATCCGGCGACGCAGATCCGTGAGCGCCTCCTCCGGCGTGTCGAGACGGAAGGGACGCACCTCGTCGTCCTGGGACATGCTCACCACCTGTCGGGTCGGATCGAGCGGCGCCGGCCCGGCCGAGCCGTACGCGCTCATCCTCACATCGGGGTGCCGACGGGGGGACCGGAACAGAATTTGTGGATGGCCCCCGCCTTTCGGCACCCCGGGCCCGCACGTCGCACTAGGGTCGATGGCGAAGGACGCCGACCGGACCGGTACGGGGCAGGCAGGGACGAGGTCGGGGAGCGGGGGCGGTGATGGCCGACGGGTGCGGCGCACGAGACGTACGGCATGGCCCGCGACCGGTTCCGCGTGGCTGAGTGCCGGAGCTGACCGGGTGGCGGTGGTGGCGGGTACGTCCCACCGGCCGCGACGTGCCGACGGTCACGCCGTTCGAGATCTTCTTCGACCTGGTCTTCGTCTTCACGCTCACCCGCATCGTCGCGTTCATGGGCAAGCCACCGGATCCGGTGGCGATGGGCCGTGGGCTGCTACTGCTGATGCTGCTCTGGTTCGCCTGGTCGGGGTATCTCTGGCTGGGTAACCAGACCCGCGTCGATCGACCTCCGGTGCGCGTGCTGGTGCTGGCCGCGATGGCCGGGTTCTTCGTCGCCGCGCTGGTGATGCCGGGCGCCTGGGACAGCGCGCCGGGTCTGGACGGGCCGCTGGTGCTCGCCCTGTCGTACGTGCTGCTGCGCGCGATCCACCTGGCGCTCTACCACTGGGCGGGCGAGCCGGTGCTGCGGCGGCGGATCAGGCGGTTCGCCGTGGCGAGTGTGCTGGCCTGGGTTCCGCTCCTGGTCGGTGCCGTGCTCGGCGGCTGGGCGCAGACCTGGCTGTGGGTACTGGCCTTCCTGGTCGAGATCGGCGGGCAGCGCGGCGTGGTGCAGAGCCGCCTGGGCGGTTGGCCGGTGCGCAGCCCCGAGTACTTCGCCGAACGGCACGGACTCGTCCTGATCATCGCGCTGGGTGAGTCGTTCCTCGCCGCCGGGGTGGGCGTCGGCACCATGGTCACCAAACTTCCGGTGCTCGCCGGTGCGGTGGTCGGGTTCGTCCTGATCGCGTGCCTGTGGTTGGTCCACTTCGACCGGGTAAGTCCGCTCGCGGAGCGGGCGCTGCTGCGGGCCAGCGGTGAGCGGCGGGACCGGATCGGCGCGGATGTCTACTCGCTGGGGCATCTGCCGCTGATCGCCGGGGTGATCTACACGGCGCTCGGCTTCGAGGACGTGCTGGCGTTGATCTCCGCTGGCGGCAGGCCCGCTGGCGAGCCGTTGGAGTGGCCCGGGGCGGTGGCGCTCTACGGGGGCAGCGCGCTGTACCTGCTGGGTACCCTGCTGGTGCGATACCTGTCCGGCCGGGGCATCCGAACGAGTCAGCTGGTCGTCGCCGTCGTACCGCTGCTCCTGCTGCCGGTCGGCCTGGCGCTGCCGGCGCTGCTCGCCATCGGGCTGCTCACCACCTACCTGGTCGGCGTGGTCCTGCTGCCTGAGACGCCGCGCGGCGGACGTCGCCCGGCCGACGACCCGTCAGCGGGGTGACCCCCACTGACACGGCGGATGAGCGGGCGCTGACGACACGTCACGGACCGACAGGTGCCGGGTGCCGGGCGACCAGGCCGACGGTGGGGTCGTAGCGAACCGGGACGGGATCGCTGAGTTCGCCGACGAAGTCGCCGTCGGCGTGCTCGATGAACCCGATGAGGGACCAGCCGTCGCCCTCGGGGACCAGGCGTGGCGCGTACAGGTGCGGTAGCGCGACCGGCTGGGCGGCGGCGATGTCCCAGGGGCCGCGCAGCGAGGGTCCGGCCGCTACCCAGAGCCGGGACTCGGGCTTCCGGTCGGCGGCGAAGGCGTTGGTGCAGAACAGCAGCAGCGGCTGCCCGTCGACGACGGCGACCTGCGGCACCTCAAGGTGACCGAAGCCGGCCGGCGTGGACAGCGGCGGCCGGACCGTCCAGTTCACCAGGTCGGGGGAGGTTGCGTGGCCGACGACACCGCGTGCGTCAGCCACTCCCTGGCTGGCGCGGGCGGTGATCAGCATGTGCCAGCCGTCGCCGTCGGGGTCCGGGAAGACCCACGGGTCGCGCCAGGCCTGCTCGTACCACATCTCACGGTCGAGCAGTTCGTACCAGTTCGGGTCGGCCTCCAGCAGCGGCGCGTCGCCGTGCCGGTGCCAGCTGACCAGGTCGTCGGAGACGGCCAGGCCGATGCGCTGGACCAGGCCGTCGTCGGCCCGGCCGACCCCGGTGTAGAAGAGGTACCACCGCCGATCCGGTCCGCGCACCGTGCAGCCGGTCCAGGTCGCGAGATCGTCCCAGGCGGGCGTGTCGGCGGGGACGAGGGCGTCGGGGCGCAGCTCCCAGGAGCGCAGGTCGGCGGAGGTCGCGTGGCCGATCGAGGCGCGCCGGTGGCGGCGGTGCGGGTCGAGCAGGGCCCGGGAGGCGCGCAGGAAGAATGCGTGCCAGCGGCCGGCGTCGTCCTGGGTGTACCAGCTGTCCCACACCCAGTGGTCGGGCAGTCGAAGCATGGCCGGAAACGTACCAGTGAATCGGTTTAGCGGCCACGGCGGGTGCGGGCCGTCCGGCCAGCGAGACGGTGGGGATCAGCCGGCGGGCGCGGCCACGGACCGCCGCCGGCGCAGCGGCATCGGGACGAACGACGCGCCGCCGGCGCCGCCGTCGAGCAGCACCTCCACCGCGCGGCGACCCATCTGTTCGTGCGGCAGGGCCGCGGTGGACAGCCCCGGCCGCAGCCACGCGGCGATCGGGTCGTCGTCGAAGGAGATCACCGAAAGGTCGTCGGGAATGGTCAGGCCGGCCTCGCCGAGCGCCTGGTACGCCCCGAAGGCGAGCCGGTCGTTCATGCAGATCACGGCGGTGGGCCGGGTCGGGCGGTCCAGCAGCGTACGCATGGCGGCGTAGCCGTGCTCCGGCAGCCACTCCGGGCAGAAGCCCTCGGCGAGCAGCGAGACACCGGCGGCGGCGAGGGTTGCCCGGATGCCACGAAGCCGGGCGTCGGCGGCCAGGGATATCTCCGGGTCGCGTTCCTTCGGTCGGTTGCGGCCGATCAGGGCGATCCGGTCCCGGTGGCCGTGGGCGAGCAGCGTCTCGGCGACCATCGCGCCGGCCCCCTCGTCGTCGGGCAGCACGCAGGGCAATGACTCCGGACTTGTCGCGTTGAGCAGCACCACCGAGCCGCCGAGGATGGCCGGCGGCACCGCCAGCCGGCGGGTCGCCATGGCCGCGTAGATCACGCCGTCGACCTGGCGGTCGAGGATGGCCTCGATGGCGTACCGCTCGAACGTCGCGTCGCCCTGCGTCTCGGTGATCAGCAGGACGTGGTCGCGCTCACGGGCGGCATCCAGCGCGCCGCGGATGAGGCCACCGGCGAAGCGGGTGGTGGCGACGATGTCGGAGACGAACGCGATGGTGGCGGTCTTGCGGGTCCGCAGACTGCGGGCTGCCACGTTGGGGCGGTAGCCGAGTTCCTCCGCGGCCGCGAAGACCCGCTGGTGCGCCTCGGCGGAGAGCCGGGTGCCCTCGCGGCCGTTCAGCACCATCGACGCGGCGGTCTTGGACAGCCCGGCCCGTCGCGCCACGTCGGCCAGTGTCGCTCTCTCGTGGCCCATTGCGTCCTCCGATCACGGCGGTCGTCCCGACGCCGCCGTCGTTCCATCATGATGGGTCGAGTCGCGTCCGTGGTCACCGGCGGTGTGGCCAGCCTGACAGGGCGGCTGGTGAACCATCTGTTTCCAGACCGTTGCGAACTCGTCCTTGACAGTCTCCGGCGGTACGCGCATGCTCTGCTAAATCAGTTTAGCGACGTGGTTTCACCTCTGCGGTGGACGCCTTCGCGTCCTCCGACGTCATATTGGGTACCGCGGGCCGCGAGCCGGGTCAGGCACGCGACGTGCGACACGTGAGTCAAGGAGCATGAGGTGCCGGAGTTCTCGACGAGGTTCACCCGACGCCGGTTGGCACTGCTGGTGCCCCTACTGGGCGTCAGCCTGGCCATCACCGCCTGTAGCGCACCGGGTTCGGAGGAGACCCCCGCAGGGGACTCCGACGCTCCGGTGAGCACCGAACTGGGTAGCGACCCGATCACCCTGGAAATGTACGCCGAGACCGGCTTCCCGCTGGCCAAGGCTCTCGCGGACGAGTTCACCAAGCAGCACCCGAACGTCACCTTCAACGTCCGCGAGGACCAGTTCACCGTCATCACGGAGAACGCACCCCGGGTACTCGCCTCGGACAACGCGCCCGACATCATCCGGCTGCCCACCATGGTCGATCTGGTCAAGGACGGGCTGCTGAAGAACCTGGACCCGTACTTCGACGCGTACGGCTGGGACAAGTTCCCCGCCTCCCAGCTGGTCCAGCTGCGCCTGTCCGACGGCGGCGCGGTGCGCGGCAGCGGCTCGCTGTACGGCATGGGGCTGGGCTACAGCGTGACCGGCGTCTTCTACAACAAGAAGCAGGCCGAGCAGGTCGGCATGACCCAGCCGCCGGCCACCATCGCCGAGTTCGAGGAACTGCTGGCCAAGGCGAAGGCGGCCAACCTGCTGCCGATCATGCAGTTCAACAAGAACACCGCCGGCATCAACTTCCCCCACCAGGCACTGCAGAACCAGTACGGCGACCCGACCGCCATCGCCGACTGGATCTTCCAGAAGCCGGGCGCGACCTTCGACACCCCGGCGGCGCTCAAGGCCACCCAGACCATCCAGAAGTGGGCCGAGGCCGGCTACTTCCCGAAGGACGCCAACGCCATCGACTACACGGCGATGATGGGCGAGTTCCAGAAGGGCAACGGCCTGTTCATGTTCAACGGCGACTGGGAGTCGGGGAACCTGGACAAGAACATGGCCGGCGAGGTCGGCTTCTTCCTCTTCCCGGGTGAGACCGCCGACGCCAAGCGGGTCGCGATGTCCGCGCCGAACACGTTCGGTGTCGGCGCCAAGGCCAAGAGCCCCGACGCCGCGGCCTTCTTCCTCAACTGGGTGCACACGAACGACAAGGCCCGGGAGATCTCGGTGAACGTCGGCGGCTCGCACCCGGGTGGCCCGGCCGACCTCGCCCTGCCGCCGGTGTCGGAGGGGACCGTGCTGGCCCAGACGCTCAAGGCGTCCCAGCAGCTCGGTGCGGACAATGGCGCGGTCGACTTCACCGCGAACGCCACCGGCGGCATCTTCGCCGCCGCCATCACCCCCGAGATGCAGAAGCTGATCGCCGGCCAGCAGACCCCGGAGGGGTACGTCAAGGCGGTCCAGGCCGAGTACGAGAAGGAACTGTCCCGATGACGTCTGCCCTCGGCAGCGCCCCGGCCGGGTCGGGCACCGCGTCCCGCCCCGGCCGGGGGGACACCCGGGCACCCGTGCGGCCCCACCGGAAGAAGCGGTGGGGCCGCACGGTCCGGTGGTCCGGGTGGCTGTGGGTCCTGCCCGCCCTGATCATGTACGGCGTCTTCGTGCTACGTCCGCTCGTGCTGACCATGCAGTACTCGCTGTACGACTGGAACGGCATCGGTGCGGCCCGCTGGGCGGGGCTGGACAACTACCTCACGGTCTTCACCGACCGGGACCTGTTGAAGATCATCTCGAATGCGTTCATTCTGATCATCTTCTTCAGCTTCATCCCGGTCCTGCTCGGCCTGCTGGTGGCCAGCCTGGTCCGGCGGATCACCACCGGACCGGCCGGCACCATGGTCCGGACCGTGCTGTTCCTGCCCCAGGTGATCCCGCTCGTCGCCGCCGGCATCGCCTGGAGTTGGGTGCTCTCCACCAACGGCCTGGTCAACCAGGCGCTGCGGGCCGTCGGGCTGGACGGCGTCACCCGGGCCTGGCTCGGCGACTTCGACACCGCGCTGCCGGCGGTGGGCGTCATCGGCACCTGGGTCATGCTCGGCCTCTGCACGATCCTGCTGATCACCGGCATGAGCAAGATCGACCCCTCGCTCTACGAGGCCGCCCGCATCGACGGCGCCGGCCCGGTGCGGGAGTTCTTCGCGGTCACCCTGCCCAGCCTGCGCCAGGAGATCGGCATCTGCCTGACCGTGACCATCATCGCGGCGCTGGCCAGCTTCGACATCGTCTACATCTCCACCAGTGGTGGTCCGGGAATCCAGACCACCGTGCCCGGCCTGGAGATCTACCGGCTCGCCTTCTCCCAGCGTCAGGTGGGCCTCGCCTCGGCCCTCGCCGTGGTGCTGATGGCGCTGGTGCTGGTGTGCGTACTGCCGATCCAGCGGCTGACCCGGGGAGAGAAGTGATGAACCTGACCACCCGCAGCGAGCGGCTGACCGGGCGCATCTTCCTGATCGCGCTGGTCGTGGTCACCCTGTTGCCGTTCCTGAGCATGCTGTCGGCGGCCCTGCAACCACGCGGCACCGTGCCCACCGGCCTGGCCTGGCCCAGCGACCCGCAGTGGGGCAACTTCGCCGACGCCTTCACCGCCGCCAACATGGGCGCGCTGCTGAAGTCGAGCGCGCTGATCGTGGCCGGGGTGGTGCCGGTCGGCGTACTCATCGCGACCATGGCCGGCTTCGGCCTCGGCCACCTGCGGGTGCCCGGCGGTCACCTCGCCTTCGGGCTGCTGCTGCTCGGCCTGACCCTGCCCTTCGAGGCGGTGGTCACCCCGCTGTACTACCAGATGCGGGACCTCGGCCTGCTCAACACCCGCTGGGCGATCATCCTGCCGTTGATCGGTCTCTACATGCCGTTCGCGGTCTTCTGGATGCGCGCCCACTTCATAAACGTGCCCCGGGAGCTGTCCGAGGCGGCCCGGGTGGACGGCAGCAACACCTGGCAGCTGTTCTGGCGGGTCCACGTGCCGCTGGCCCGGCCGGCCGTCGCCTCGCTGACCATCCTGTTGTTCCTGTGGACCTGGAACCAGTTCCTGCTCGCCATCGTGCTCGTCGACGACGCGACGAAGCGGACCATGGCCGGCGCTCTCGGTGCCTTCCAGGGGCAGTGGGGAACCGATCTGGTGCTGCTGTGCGCTGGCTCGTTGCTCATCCTCACGCCTACCCTGATCGTGTTCCTGATCTTCCAGCGACAGTTCATCAAGGCCCTGCTTCAGGGCTCCGTGAAGGGATAGCGGGTTGAGCGACACCCAGATCCACGGTGACGTCGACGACGGCTTCGGCCGGGTCGCCGACGTGTTTCGGGACAACTTCACCCACCGGCAGGAGGTGGGTGCCGCCGTCGCCGTCCACCTGCGTGGCCGGAAGGTCGTCGACCTGTACGGCGGGCTGGCCGACGCCCGGTCGGGACGTCCCTGGACCGCGGACACACCCGCCGTCGTCTTCTCCTGTACCAAGGGGATCATGGCGATCTGTGCGTACCTGCTGGTGCAGGAGGGTCGGCTGGACCTCGACGCGCCGGTCACCCTCTACTGGCCGGAGTTCGGTCAGCACGGCAAGGCGGAGATCCCGGTCCGCTGGCTGCTCACCCACCAGTCCGGCCTGCCGGCGCTGGACAAGCACTTCTCCCGCGAGGAGGTGCTGGCCTGGGAGCCGGTGATCAAGGCGATCGAGGCACAAACTCCACTGTGGAAGCCGGGCACCGCGCACAGCTACCACGCGATCACCTACGGCTGGCTGATCGGCGAGGTGATCCGGCGGATCACCGGCGAGATGCCCGGCGCCTACTTCTCCCGCGTCCTCGGCGAGCCGCTCGGTCTGCGTACCTGGATCGGACTGCCGGCCGCCGAGCGGGATTCGGTCGCCTGGATGCTGGCGCCGATCGGCGAACCTGTCCCGGCCGGTGACCCGGTCGCCGAGCGTGGCATCACCATGGGCGGTGCCTTCGCCTTCCCCGCCGACGAGAACGGCCTGGTCAGCTTCAACGACCCGGCCATACAGGCCGCCCAGATCCCCGGCGCGGGCGCGGTCAGCACGGCCGAGAGCCTGGCCCGTCTGTATGCCGCCTGCGTCTCCGAGGTCGACGGTGCGCGGCTGCTCACCACCGCGTCCGTCGACGACGCGGTCACGGTCCGGGCCAGCGGCCAACAGGTGTACGGGCTGCCCGACGCGGGACACCGCTGGGGCACCGGTTTCCTGGTGCACTCGGTGCCCCGCCCGATGCTTGGCGTACGCAGCTTCGGCCACGACGGCGCCGGTGGGCACCTGGCCTTCGGCGACGACGCCCACCAGGTCGGCTTCGGCTACGTGGTCAACCAGATGGGCGGCTTCGACGACGAGCGCGCCAACCTGCTCTCCGCAGCGGTCCGCGACTGCCTGGGCCACAGCTGACCGACGCGGTGGCCCCGGCCAGGCTGCTCGACTGAGCCGGGGCACCCCCGCGACCGGGGTCGACGTACGGTGAGCGGATGTCGCTTGTCGATGCTGATCTCGCGATCCGGGCCGCGCAGGCCGGTGCCGAGGTCGTCCGTTCGCACCACGGAAGGTCTGTGGACCGCTTCGCGAAGGCGGATGGGGACTTCGCCACCACCGCCGACATCGAGGCGGAGCAGGCCATCCTCGGCGTACTGCGGTCCGCACGACCCGACGACGCCATGGTGGCCGAGGAGAGCGGACGCAGCGGTTCAGACCGGAACGGGCGCGTGTGGCTCGTCGATCCGCTGTGCGGAACGTTGAACTTCGCCGTACACACCACGCTGGTCTCGGTCAACGTGGCCCTGCGGGTCGGCGCGGAGGTCACGGCGGCGGCCGTCGTGGACCCGTTCGCCCAGGAGGTCTTCTGGACCGACGGCACCGCCGCCCGGGTGCGGTGCGGCGGTGTCGACCAGCACCTCGTGCCGTCGGCGGCGTCCGGGCTGGTGGACGTCAACCTCGACCCGCCCTTTCCGAACGAGCGGTTGTTCCGGGCGGTCCGGCTGCTGGCCCACGAGGGTTTCGTCGAGCGGTTTCGGCCTCGGGTGGTGTCGACCACGTTGGCGTTGGCCTGGGTTGCGGCCGGTCGGCGCGCCGCGTACGTCACCGATGGCCGACTGCACGACAGCGTGCACTTCGCGGCCGGCATCGCGCTCTGCGAGGCGGCCGGCTGCGTGGTGACCGGGCTCGACGGCCAACCCTGGCGCAGCGGCCTGGGCGGGCTCGTCGCGGCGGCCGACGCGGATACGCACGCCGGCCTGCTGGCGCTCATCAAGGAGCAGCGAGAGCCGGCGTAGGCCGGGAGCGTCGATCCACCGAGTCAGTCGAGGCAGAACTCGTTGCCCTCGGGGTCGGTCAGCACGATGAAGCCGGCCTCAAGTGGCGGCGCGGGCTCGACCCGGCGCAGCTGCTTGGCGCCCAACGCGACCAGCCGATCGCACTCGGACTGCAATGCTGCCATCCGTTCCGCGCCGGTGAGCCCGGGCGCGGCCCGTACGTCGAGGTGCACCCGGTTCTTCACGACCTTGTCCTCCGGCACCTGCTGGAAGAACAACCGCGGACCGAACCCCTCCGGGTCCTCGATGGCCGACCTGGTGTTGCGCTGCTCCGGCGGTACGCCGATCCGGGCGAGGAAGTCGTCCCATGCGGCCAGCGGGTCGGCACCGTCGGGGAGGTCGACTCCAGGCGGACCGGGATGCACGTAGCCCAGGGCGTCCCGCCAGAACGTGGACAGCGCCGTCGGGTCGTGGGCGTCGAAGGTGACCTGGATCTGGCGGCTCATCGGGCGGCTCCAATCGGTTCGCGTCCAGGCGACAATGTGCCAGGCAGGACCGACAATTCGGTGCGCGACCGTGGTGGCGGGCGGTGACGTTGACGGCCCAGCTTCCTCCTGATCGCGTCCGAAACAAGCTGGCAATCTCAGTGTCATCGATGTTAGCGTTCCCAGCTAGCACCTCTGTACCCGACGACAGCCATGGTCGCGCAGATGTGATCGCCAACATCGGCAGGCGAGGACCGCTCGGTGGCTGTCGCGCGCCGGGCCGGTCGGCCGCCCGCGAGTCACTGGTGCGGGGGCTCGCCGTGCTGACGGGCCGCTGGCCTTCCAGCCGGGCGGGGAGTGCTGCTCGTCGGCGCAATCGATCTGATGTCTGTCCCGACCAGTTGTCTCGGCTCGTGGTGGGTTGACGCGATCTCGGACGTTGACGTCACATGTCTGGAAGCCCTAACGTCTGATGTCTGAGTCACGTGAACTCCACCACCCACCACCGTGTCTTGGAGGGATCGCCATGTCCCGTACCCGGTCCTTGGTCGCACGCTGGCGGCCGTTGTCGGCACGGGTCGGGCCAGGCCTGGTGGCCGATCGGTGGAGCAGGGACGGCAGTACGAATCTGCGGTGGACCATCGCCCCCACATGAACCCCTTCGCACATCACGTCCGACGAGTGCGCCCTCGCGGCCCGACCGGGTCGCCGCGTCGCGCTTGACGTGACGTCCCGGATATGGAGGAACGACCATGAGAAGCAGGGCACTGACGATTATGGGGCTGACGCTGCTGCTCGGCGCGTCGGCCACCGTCACCGCCGGCTGCGGTGACGGCGCGGCCGACGGGACCGGATCGGGCGGCTCACAGGTCGTCGGGGTCGACTACCCCCGCTCCGACACGGACTTCTGGAACTCCTACATCAAGTACGTCCCGCAGTTCGCCGACGAGCTGGGTGTCGAGGTCAAGACCACCAACTCGCAGAACGACATCGCCAACCTGATCTCGAATACCCAGGCCTTCATCAGCCAGGGCGTCAAGGGTGTGGTGATGGCGCCGCAGGACACCGCGGCCATCGCGCCGACGCTGTCCCAACTGGACAGCAAGAAGATCCCGGTGGTCACCATCGACACCCGGCCGGACACCGGCAAGGTGTTCATGGTCGTCCGTGCCGACAACCGCGCCTACGGCATCAAGGCGTGCCAGTTCCTCGGCACCAAGCTCGGCGGCAAGGGCAAGGTCGTCATGCTCCAGGGCGGCCTGGACTCGATCAACGGCCGGGACCGCACCGAGGCGTTCAACGAGTGCATGCAGCAGCAGTTCCCCGACATCACCGTGTTCGGCGAGGCCACCGACTGGAAGGCCGACGTGGCGGCGTCGAAGCTGCAGACCCGGTTCGCGTCGGACCCGGACATCAAGGGCATCTACATGCAGTCCTCCTTCGCCCTGTCCGGGACCCTCCAGATCCTCAAGCAGCGGGGTCTCCAGGTGCCGCCGACCGACCCGAAGCACGTCTTCGTGGTCTCCAACGATGGCATCCCCGAGGAGCTGAAGAACATCGGTGAAGGGCTGATCGACGCCACAGTCAGCCAGCCGGCCGACCTCTACGCCAAGTACGGCCTGGAGTATGTGCAGGCGGCAATCGAGGGCAAGACGTTCCAGCCAGGCCCGACCGAGCACGGCAGCACCATCATCCAGGTGCGTGACGGACTGCTGGAGGACCAGTTGCCGGCACCGCTGGTGACGCTTGACGGTGCGCCGATCGCCGGTGAACCGACCCTGAAGTTCGACGACCCGTCCCTGTGGGGCAACAACGCATGAGCGCCACCCCGAGTGGGCCGGCCGACGGGCTGGTCGGCACCGACCAGCCCGTCGTGGAGGCCGTGCAGATCACCAAACGGTTCGGGTCGACGGTGGCGTTGGCCGACGCCGGCATCGTGGTCCGCCGTGGCGAGACGCACGCCCTGGTCGGGCGCAACGGCGCCGGCAAGTCCACACTTGTCAGCATCCTCACCGGGTTGCAGGCCGCCGACGACGGCGCGGTGGCCTTCGACGGGCGTCCGGCACCGCCGCTGGGCGACCGTGACGCCTGGCGCAAGCGGGTGGCGTGCGTCTACCAGAAGTCCACGATCATCGGTGCCCTCACCGTGGCGGAGAACCTGTTCCTCAACCGGCACGCCCGCGGCCGGACCGGGTTGATCCACTGGTCACGGCTGCGTCGTGCGGCGGAACAACTGCTGGCGGAGTGGTCGGTGGAGGTCGACGTACGCCAGCCCGCGTCGACGCTCTCCGTCGAGCAGCGGCAGTTCGTCGAGATCGCCCGGGCGCTCTCCTTCGGCGCCCGGTTCATCATTCTCGACGAGCCGACCGCCCAGCTCGACGGTGCCGGCATCAACCGCCTGTTCAGCCGGATCCGGCAGCTGCGGGCGCAGGGCGTGACCTTCCTGTTCATCAGCCATCACCTGCAGGAGATCTACGAGATCTGTGACCAGGTGACGGTCTTCCGCGATGCCCGGCACATCGTCACCGCCCCGGTGGCCCAGCTGAGCCGGCCGGCGTTGGTGGCCGCGATGACAGGTGAGGACGTGACCATGCCGGAGGCGGAGCACCGGCCGCTGACCACCGACGCGCCGGTGCTGCTGTCCGTGCGCGGCCTGGTCACCACCTCCGGCGCCGAACTGTCCGTCGAGGCCCGGGCGGGCGAGGTGGTCGGCATCGCCGGCGGCGGCGGCAGCGGCAAGGTCGAGGTCGCCGAGGCGATCGTCGGCCTGGCCCGACCGACCGGGGGGACGGTCGTCGTCGACGGTCGGACGCTGCGTCCCGGGAGCGTGCCGGACGCCCTCGACGCGGGCGTCGGGCTGGTACCGCAGGACCGGCACCGCGAAGGACTGGTGCCGCTGCTGTCCATCGCCGAGAACGTCACCATGACCGTGCCGGACCGGATCGGTCGACGGGGCCTCATCTCGCCGACCCGGCGGGACGACCTTGCCCGGGACACCATCACCGACCTGGCGATCAAGGCATCAGGGCCGCAGGTGCCGGTCTCCGACCTGTCCGGGGGCAACCAACAGAAGGTGGTCATGGGGCGGGCGCTGGCCAGCGACCCGAAGCTGCTGGTGCTGATCACCCCGACCGCCGGGGTGGACGTGCGCTCCAAGCAGACCCTGCTCGGCGTCGTCGAGGAGGTACGCGCTCGCGGCACCAGCGTCCTTGTCGTCTCCGACGAGCTGGACGACCTGCGGATCTGTGATCGCGTACTGGTGATGTTCCAGGGCCGGGTCGTCCGCGAGATGGCCCACGGCTGGAGCGACAACGATCTGGTAGCCGCCATGGAAGGGGTGGACCTCCACCATGTCTGAGACGCTCTCCGCCACCGAGCGGCCGGCCGCCACGCCGCCACCGTCCCCACCGGGTGCCTCGTCGCGCAGCCTGGCCCTCGCCCGGCTGCGGGATCTGGCGCTGGTACCGGCGATCATCGCGGTCGCGATCGTCGGGTCCATCGTCAGCCCGGTCTTCCTCAGCACCGACAACATCATCAACGTGCTGCAGAGCATGTCGGAGATCGCCATCGTGGTCCTCGCCCAGACCATCGTGCTGATCACCGGCAAGATGGACCTCTCGCTGGAGTCCACCTTCGGCCTCGCGCCGGGTGTCGCGGCCTGGCTGGTCGTGGACCCGGCGTTGACCCGGGGCCTCGGTCTCGACGTGCTACCGGATGCCTGGGCGGTCCCGGTGGTGCTGCTCGTCGGTGCCCTCGTCGGCGCTTTCAACGGGCTGCTCATCGTCCGCTTCGGCCTCAACGGGTTCATCGTCACGTTGGGCATGCTGATCGTCCTGCGGGGGCTGCTCACCGGCATCTCCGGTGGTCAGACCTTCTTCATGCTGCCCGAGTCGATGACTTATCTCGGCTCCGCCACCTGGGTCGGCGTGCCGGCCTCGATCTGGCTGTCGCTGCTGCTGTTCGCCGCCGGGATCGTCGTGCTCGGCTACACCCGGGCCGGTCGGGCGCTGTACGCGATCGGCGGCAACGCCGACGCGGCCCGGGCGGCGGGTATCCGGACCGATCGGGTGCTCTGGCTGGCCCTCATCGTGGCAAGTGTGCTCGCGGCGCTGGCCGGGCTGCTGATCAGCGGCCGGCTTGCGGCGGTGCCGTCGGCCCAGGGCAGCGGCGCCATCTTCCAGGTCTTCGCGGCGGCGGTGATCGGCGGCGTCAGCCTCAACGGCGGCAAGGGCAGCGTCTTCGGCGCCTTCACCGGCGTCCTGCTGCTGTTTATGATCATCAATGTACTAACCCTGGCTGGGGTGCCCGCGCAGTGGACGAACTTCCTCAACGGCACCGTCATCCTGGTGGCCCTGGTGGTCTCCCGCATCACCGGAGGCAAGGCACAGACGTGAGTCGGCTCGCCCGTCGGTCGGGCCCATCGCGAGGCAGCCAACCAGGCCATCGCTCGACCCCTCAGGAGTTGCTGGTGAGTGAGCGCATCTCGTCCGTAGAAACCATCGACGTACGGTTCCCCACCTCCCGGCATCGGGACGGGTCGGACGCGATGAACCCGTTCCCCGACTACTCCGCCGCGTACCTCATCGTGCGGACCTCGGCCGGTGCCGAGGGACACGGGCTGGTCTTCACCGTGGGCCGGGGCACCGACCTCCAGGTGGCGGCGGTGCAGGCGCTCGCTCCGATGGTGGTCGGCCAGCGGGTCGACGAGCTGGTCGCCGATCCGGGTTCGCTGGCTCGCCGGCTCGTCGGTGACAGCCAGATCCGCTGGCTCGGGCCCGAGAAGGGGGTGGTGCACATGGCCGCCGGTGGTCTGGTCAACGCGGTGTGGGACCTCGCGGCCCGGCGGGCGGAGAAACCGTTGTGGAAGCTGCTCGCCGACCTCACCCCGGAGCAGTTGGTCGCCCAGGTCGACTTCCGCTACCTGCGTGACGCTCTCACCGAGGACGAGGCGGTGACGCTGCTGCGCACCGCCGAGGGCGGGCGGGCCGAGCGCGAGCGGCGGCTACGGGCCGAGGGCTACCCCGCCTACACCACCACCCCCGGCTGGCTGGGGTACGACGACGAGAAGCTGGCCCGGCTCTGCCGGGAGGCGGTCGAGGACGGCTACCGGCTGATCAAGCTCAAGGTGGGTGGGAACCTGACCGACGACGTACGCCGGATGGGCATCGCCCGACGGGTCGTCGGGCCGGACATCCGGATCGCGGTGGACGCGAACCAGATCTGGGGAGTGCCCGAGGCGATCCGCTGGATGCGGGAGTTGGCCGAGTTCGACCCGTACTGGATCGAGGAGCCGACCTCGCCGGACGACGTGCTCGGGCACGGCGCCGTGCGCAAGGCGCTCGCCCCGGTCAAGGTGGCCACCGGCGAGCACGTGCACAACGCGGTCATGTTCAAACAACTGCTCCAGGCCGACGCCGTCGACGTGGTGCAGATCGACGCCTGTCGGGTCGCCGGGGTGAACGAGAACCTGGCGGTCCTGCTGCTGGCCGCGAAGTTCGGGGTGCCGGTCTGCCCGCACGCCGGGGGAGTGGGGCTGTGCGAGCTGGTGCAGCACCTGGCCATGTTCGACTTCGTCGCGCTCAGCGGTAGCACCGACGATCGGGCCATCGAGTACGTCGACCACCTGCATGAGCACTTCGTCGATCCGGTAAGGGTCAGCGGTGGACGGTACCGCGCGCCGGCGGCTGCCGGCATGAGCGCGCGGATCCTGCCCGACTCGTTGGCGCGTTACCGCTTCCCCGACGGCCCGGCGTGGATGGACGCCGAGGTCAAGGCGGGAGCGCCGAAACCATGATCACGGATGCGCCCCGGGAGCACGGTGACGACCCTGCGCCATGGGCGGTCGCCGCAACCCCGCCGGGTCCTCGGCCACGCCACCGTTCGAGCCGGGTCGTCTGATGTCTGGCTCGCCTCGGCTCGGCCGACCGGCTCCGATCCGACCGCTACCTGTCCGACGACGTCGCGCCGAGCACCGTACGCAGCCACGCCTCGGAGGTGTTGACGTGCAGCAGGGCGCTGGCCTGTGCCAGCAACTGGTCACGCGCGCGCAGGGCGAGGTAGATCGTGTGGTGCTCCTCGATGGTCTGGTGCGCCGCGTTGCCCTCTATCAACCCGCGCCACACCCGGGCCCGCAGCGTACGACCGGAGAGCCCGTCCAGCAGCGAGGTGAGGGTCTCGTTGCCGGTGGTGGCGACGACGGTGTGGTGGAAGGCGGCGTCGAACTGGATGAGCTTCTCGGCGTCGCCGGCCGCCGCCCGCATGTCCTGGAGGATCTGGCCCAGTTCGTCGAGGTCGGCGTCGGTCATCCGCAGCGCCGCCAGGCCGGTCGCCATCGGCTCCAGCATCCGGCGAACCTCCATGACCTCCAGCAGGGTGTCGTCGCGCAGCAACTCCACCGCGACGCCGAGCCCTTGCAGCAGCAGCCGGGGGGCGAGGCTCGTCACGTATGTCCCGTCGCCACGTCGCACGTCGAGCACCCGGGCCGATTCGAGCACCTTCACCGCTTCCCGGACACCGCTGCGCGAGAGCCCCATCTGGGCGGCCAGTTGTGGCTCCGGTGGCAGCCGCGTCCCCGGGGGCAGCTCGCCGCTCTGGATCATGCTCCGGATCTTCGCGATCGCGTCGTCGGTAAGTGCCATCCACGCCCCCTCAGGACCGGTCGACCGGGCGCCGGCTCGGCGCCGCCGCCCGTGGCCGGCGACCGTCACCACTATAGAGACATCGGACGTTTGCCGGCGCCGCTGCTCGCCCGTCGTGCGGCTGCCGGGCCAGGACCAATCGACTCCGTCGAGAGGGTGTGACGTGCGACGTTACGGCATGGTGATCCGGCTCAGACCGGAGCACCGGGAGACCTACCTGCGGCTGCACGCCGCGGTCTGGCCCGGGGTCGAGCAGACGCTGCGCGAGGGGAACATCCGCAACTTCACCATCTTCCTCCACGACGACCTGTTGTTCGGTTACTACGAGTACGTCGGCGACGACCAGGACGCGGACCAGCGTCGGATGGCCGACGACCCGCAGACCCAGGCGTGGTGGAAGCTGACCGACCCGTGCCAGGAGTCCCTCGCCGAACCCGGATCTGGGCACTGGTGGGCTCCGATGCAGGAAATCTGGCACCTGACCGAGGAGGCACCCTGACCTGTCCTGCCGTTTACATCTGACGAATATGGTGGGGCGACTCTTTCGCCCGGTGTCGCGCCCGGTGTGGCCGGGCGACCTGCCGGGCGTGGCAGCGCCTTGCCCTGGATCGCGTAACGCCTGTTGGGGCTGGCTTCTTCTGACCTGTTCCGGCCCGCCTCCTGCTCAAATCGACCGTTGCCTATTACGCTGCTCGGCGATAACATTCGCGAAACACATCAGACGTATGAGCCGTTCTGGGCCTGCCGGTGATCAGTGAGGCTTCGCCTGGCCGGATCGGTCACGGTTGGAGGATCGATGTCAGACCTGACTCGACGGCAGGCCCTCGCAATCGGCGCGGCGGGTGCGGGTGGCGCCCTGCTGCCGCTGCCGTGGACCGCCGTGGCCCGGGCGGACTCGGCGGCACCGCCACAGGTGCTGGCCGCCGGTGACCTGGCGCTCTGGTACGACGAAGCCGCCGGCACCGACTGGCTGCGGGCGCTGCCGATCGGCAACGGGCGCCTCGGTGCCATGGTCTTCGGCAACGTCGACGCGGAGCGGCTACAACTCAACGAGGACACCGTCTGGGCCGGCGGACCGCACGACCCGAGCAACCCCCGTGGGCAGGGCGCGCTGGCCGAGATCCGGCGCCTGGTGTTCGCCAACCAGTGGACCCAGGCGCAGAACCTGATCAACCAGAACATGCTCGGCAACCCGGTCGGGCAGTTGGCGTACCAGACCGTCGGCAACCTCCGGCTGGCCTTCCCGACCTCGGGCGGAACGTCGCAGTACGAGCGACAGTTGGACCTCACCACCGCGACGACAAGCGTGTCGTACGTGATGAACGGCGTGCGGTACCAGCGGGAGACGTTCGCCAGCGCACCGGACCAGGTCATCGCGATGCGGCTGACCGCCGACCGGACCGGCTCGATCACCTTCACCGCCACGTTCGACAGCCCGCAGCGGAACTCCGTCTCCAGCCCCGACGGCACCACCATCGCCCTGGACGGCCTCTCCGGCAACCAGGAGGGCGTCAACGGTGCGGTGCGGTTCCTGGCGCTGGCCAACGCCACCGTCAGCGGCGGCACCGTGAGCAGTTCCGGTGGCACGTTGCGGGTCACCAACGCCACAAGCGTGACCCTGCTGGTCTCGATCGGCTCCAGTTACGTCAACTACCGCAACGTGGGCGGCGACTACCAGGGCATCGCGCGGCGGCACCTCACCGCGGCCCGGGCCAGCAGCTACGACCAGCTGCGTAGCCGGCACGTCGCCGACTACCAGACGCTGTTCGGGCGGGTCAGCCTCGACCTGGGCCGTACCTCGGCGGCGGACCAGCCGACCGATGTCCGGATCGCCCAGCACAACAGCGTCAACGATCCACAGTTCTCCGCACTGCTGTTCCAGTTCGGTCGGTACCTGCTGATCTCGTCCTCCCGGCCGGGCACCCAGCCGGCGAACCTCCAGGGCATCTGGAACGACTCGCTGACCCCGGCCTGGGATTCGAAGTACACGATCAACGCCAACCTGCCGATGAACTACTGGCCGGCCAACACCACGAACCTGTCCGAGTGCCACGAGCCGATCTTCGACATGGTCCGGGATCTCGCGGTGGCCGGGGCCCGCACCGCCCAGGTGCAGTACGGTGCCGGCGGCTGGGTCACCCACCACAACACCGACGCCTGGCGGGCCACCTCCGTGGTCGACGGTGCCTTCTGGGGCATGTGGCAGACCGGCGGTGCGTGGCTGGCCACCCTGATCTGGGACCACTACCTGTTCACCGGGGACGTCGAGTTCCTCCGGGCCAACTATCCGGCGATGAAGGGCGCGGCGCAGTTCTTCCTCGACACCCTGGTGACCGAGCCGAGCCTCGGCTACCTGGTGACCAACCCGTCGAACTCGCCGGAGATCGGCCACCACGCCGACGCCAGCGTGTGCGCCGGGCCCACGATGGACAACCAGATCCTGCGGGATCTCTTCGACGGATGCGCCCGGGCCAGCGAGATCCTCAACACCGACGCCACCTTCCGGGCGCAGGTGCGCGCCACCCGGGACCGGCTCGCGCCGAACCGCATCGGGTCGCGCGGCAACATCATGGAGTGGCTCTACGACTGGGTCGAGACCGAGCGGAACCACCGCCACATCTCGCACCTCTACGGACTGGCACCCAGCAACCAGATCACCCGGCGGGGCACTCCACAACTGTTCGAGGCGGCCCGGCGCACCCTGGAGATCCGGGGCGACGACGGCACCGGCTGGTCACTCGCCTGGAAAATCAACTTCTGGGCGCGGATGGAGGAGGGCAACCGCGCCCACGACCTGATCCGCTTCCTCGCCACTCCGGCCCGGCTCGCACCGAACATGTTCGACCTGCACCCGCCGTTCCAGATCGACGGCAACTTCGGTGCCACCGCCGGCATCGCGGAGATGCTGCTGCACAGCCACGTCGGTGAACTGCACATCCTGCCGGCCCTGCCGGCGGCCTGGCCCAACGGACAGGTCAGCGGCCTGCGCGGCCGGGGCGGTCACACCGTCGGCATCACCTGGAGCAACGGCCAGGCCACCGAGATCCTCGTCCGGCCGGACCGGGCCGGCACCGTCCGGCTGCGCGGCCGCATGTTCACCGGCAACCACACCGTTGTCGATGCCGCCGACGGCACCCCGGCCCGGACCACGAAGGTCGAGAACGACCTGATCGAGGTGACCGTGGCGGCCGGGCGCAGCTACCGGGCCACCGGGTCGGGCGGCGCGCCCTCCGCACCGCCGCTGGAGCAGAGCTTCACCAACGTCAGCACCACGAACGACAACAACACCGGCGCCGGAAACTTCGACGGCAACGGTGCCACCCTCTCCGCGCAGGCGCTGGCCCAGGCCGGGGTCACGCCCGGCAGCACGGTGAGCCGCAACGGGGTCACCTTCCGCTGGCCCAACGTGGCACCGGGCGGTGCGGACAACGCCATCGCCTCCGGGCAGTCGATCGGTCTGACCGGCACCGGCCGGACGCTCGGCTTCCTCGCCACCGGCACGTACGGGGCCGTGTCGGGCACGGCCGCGGTGGTCTACGCCGACGGCACCCGGCAGACGTTCACCCTCAGCACCCCCGACTGGTACGGCGGCCCGCATTCCGGCGGCACCGCCGCCGTCGTGATGGCGTACCAGAACCGGCCCGGCAACCAGCGGCACAACACCGCCGCCTGCGTCTACTACGTCGGGGTGGCGTTGCAGAACAAGCCGGTGGCCCGGGTGGAACTGCCGAACATCAGCGCACGTCCGGCGGCGAACGTGCCGACCATGCACATCTTCGCCATCGCCATCGGCGGCTGACGACTGCGGGCGGGTCGTCCAGGCCACCGTCGACGGCAACAGACCGGGCTCGCCGGCCACGACACCCCTGTCGCGGCCGGCGAGCCCCGTCGGTCACGTCCCGGCTGGCCCTGCCACACTCACTTCCGTTGGGCCAGCAGCCACTGCAGGATGCTCTGGTCGTCGTAGGTCGGACCGTAGGCCGCGTGGTAGTCGGGCAGCGTGAACGCCTCGTTGCCGTACTCGGTGTAGTGCAGCAACTCGGCGATCCGCTCGGACGAGACGCCCCGCGCCTCGTACGCCGAACGCAGCGCCGCCCGCGAGTTGCGGGCCAGCGAGATGTTCAGCAGGTGGTCGTTGACGCCGTGGGTGATCCACAGCGGGATCTCCGCGCCGGCGATGGCCGTCGCCTGACCGGCGCTGACCTGGAAACCACCGGTGACCAGGCCGGCGGTGAACAGGTCGGGGCGCTTGGCGAACGCCTCCCACAGCAGCCGCGAGCCGTACGACACGGTGGTGGCGTACACCCGCTCGGTGTCCACCGCGTGGTCCCTGCTGAACTGCTCGACCAGCTTGACCAGCAGCTCCGCCTCGGCCACGTCGCCCACCCGCTGGTTCTGCGGGGCCAGCACGATGACGTCCTCCCGGCTGCCGGTGACGCTCGGCTGGAGCCAGGCCGTCGCCGGGATGTCGGCGGCGATCTGCACGCCCGTGTTGTCGCCGTCCCAGCCCATGCCGTGCCCGGGCAGGACGACCATCAGTGGGTACGTCCGGCCGGGCTGGTAGTTCTTCGGCAGGTGGTAGTGGTAGGGCAGCACCATGCCGCCACTGAGGTACGAGCCGTAGCGGAACTCGTCGACGAGCAGGTTCACCGGTGCCTCGGTGACTCCGTGCGAGGTACGCGGCGCGCCCTTGGCCAGCACCGGCCCGGCACCCCTGCCCTTGCCCGGCTGGGCGTGCACGTCCTTGCGCTGGGTCACCCGGGTCGGCAGCTCCGGGTTGACCTTCACCGTGCACAGGAACGTCGGGCACTTGGAGACGATGACCGTCCAGCCGGCGTTCTGGTCCGGGTCCAACTCGACGATGACGTACCGGCCGGGCACCGACCGGCGGTCGGCGCGGACGTTGGCGGTGCTGTTGGTGTAGGTGTGGATGATCGTCCGCTCGGTCAGCTTGGGCAGATCCTCGATCGGGTTGAAGCGGAAGTTGTAGCTGGTGTCGGAGACCGCGAAGGTCGAGTTGTCGATCTTGCGGGGGTTGACCGTCGCGCCGTACTCGACGGCGACGGCCGAGACCTTCTGGCCGTAGGTGTAGACCGTGGTGATCGGGGTGACGCTGCGGATGCCACCGGTGCCGCCGCCGTGATCCCTGGTCGCGGCGTAGGCGGCGGTACCGGACGTGGCCAGCAGCAGCACCGCAGCGACGGAGACGAACGTCCTGCGCAGTCTCATCGGCCCTCCTCGTTGGACGCGCGTCCGTCTGGTCCGGCTCCGCGCCGGAGCGGCCCTGTCGAGCTCCGAAACAGCGGGCGCTAAACTGATTTAGCAGAGCATCGGCGTCGGCCCGGCCCGTGTCAAGGGTCGCCTTGGTAACGGCGTGGAAACCGAGTGTTCACATCGGCGCGCCGTGGCGGCGTGCCGACCGTCGGCCGGTCGGGTGTGGACGGAGGGGTGTCCGCCAGGCCTGGCTTGCCGTATTCTCTGACGTCGATGGCCAGCCTCCGATCGGCTTGCGCAACCTCCCGGTCGCCCCTCGTGATCAGTGCTCTGACCTGCGACGACTCGGTCGAATGGGTGAGCGCGTTGTTCGTTACGAGACCGTGACCGCAGTATTTCCAACCAGGTGTTGACCTACGCATTGTGAGCGCTAACACTTGGGCCCCAAGTGCGACCCGCGCAGCCGGTGCGACGGCGCGAGTTCCAGATTGGGGAAGCCAGTGAACAGACGACTCCTGGCCGCTCTCGGTAGCGCCGCCCTGGCGCTGAGCATGGCGGCCTGTAGTGGCGACGGCGCCGGCAGCGGCGGAAACGACAGCGACCAGCCCGGCGACCTGACGATCGGCGTCTCGATGCCGACCCAGACCTCCGAGCGGTGGATCGCGGACGGCAACTCCGTCAAGGAGAAGCTCGAAGCCAAGGGCTACCAGGTCGACCTCCAGTACGCCGGTGACGACATTCCCACCCAGTCCCAGCAGGTCGACCAGATGATCACTCGCGGTGCCGACGTGCTCATCATCGCGGCGATCGACGGCACGGCGCTGAGCGGGCAGTTGCAGGCGGCGGCCGACGCGGACATCCCGGTCATCGCCTACGACCGGCTCATCCGGGACAGCCCGAACGTCGACTTCTACGTCAGCTTCGACAACTACAAGGTCGGCGTCGCCCAGGCGACCGCCCTGCTGGTCGGCCTCGGCGTGCAGACCAAGGACGGCGCGAAGGGTGAGGCGAAGGGCCCGTTCAACATCGAGCTGTTCGCCGGGTCGCTCGACGACAACAACGCCCACTTCTTCTTCGACGGCGCGATGGACACGCTGAAGCCGTTCATCGACGACGGCACCCTGAAGGTGACCTCCGGGCAGACCAACATCGAGCAGGTGGCGATCCTGCGCTGGCAGCAGGAGGCCGCGCAGCGGCGGATGGAGGACCTGCTGACCTCCAGCTACACCGGCGGCACCAAGGTCGACGGCGTGCTGTCGCCGTACGACGGGCTGTCGCGGGGCATCATCACCGCCCTGCAGAACGCCGGCTACAAGGGCGCCGACTTCCCCGTGGTGACCGGCCAGGACGCCGAGATCGCCTCGGTGAAGCTGATCGACGACGGGGTGCAGAGCTCCACCATCTTCAAGGACACCCGGCTGCTGGCCGAACAGGCCGTCGTCGCCGCCGAGGCGTTCCTGACCGACAAGGCGCCGGAGGCCAACGACACCGAGACGTACAACAACGGGGTCAAGGTCGTCCCGTCGTACCTGCTGCCGGTCCAGACGGTGTACAAGGACGACATCAAGCCGGTCCTGATCGACTCGGGCTACTTCACCGCCGAGGAGGTCGCCGCCGGCCAGGCCGGCTGACGGCACCGCCGGGCTCGGTGGCGCGATCGCCGCCGAGCCCGGCGCCACCCCTGACACCCACGACGATCTGGAGGCTCAGGATGGTGAGCACGGACGACAACATCCTCGAGATGCGTCGCATCACCAAGACCTTCCCGGGCGTGGCGGCGCTCCAGGACGTCACCCTCGCGGTACGCCGTGGGGAGATCCACGCCATCTGCGGCGAGAACGGCGCCGGTAAGTCCACCCTGATGAAAGTGCTCTCCGGGGTCTACCCCTCCGGCAGCTACGACGGCGAGATCCTTCTCGACGGCGCACCGGTGCACTTCCGGGGCATCCGCGACAGCGAGCAGCGGGGCATCGTCATCATCCACCAGGAGCTCGCCCTGGTGCCGTACCTGTCGATCGCCGAGAACATCTTCCTCGGCAACGAGCAGCGCGGGCCCGGCGGGCTGATCGACTGGAACCGCACCAACGCCGAGGCGGCGAAACTGCTCGCCTCGGTAGGGCTGGCGGAGAATCCGATGACGCCGGTGGTGCAGCTCGGCGTCGGCAAGCAGCAACTGGTGGAGATCGCCAAGGCCATCTCCAAGAAGGTCCGGCTGCTCATCCTCGACGAGCCGACCGCCGCGCTAAACGACATCGACTCGGCCCACCTGCTCGACCTGATGCGACGCCTGCGCGACGAGGGCATCACCTGCATCATGATCTCGCACAAGCTGAACGAGATCACCTCGATCGCCGACTCCACCACGGTGCTGCGGGACGGGCGGACGGTGGAGCGGCTCGAGATGGCCTCCGGCGAGGTGACCCAGGAACGGATCATCCGCGGCATGGTCGGCCGCGACATCGACAGCTTCTACCCCGACCGGGTCTCCACGCCGGGGGAGGAGGTGCTGCGCATCGAGGACTGGTCGGTGCGCCACCCGACCCAGGACCGCCTGGTCGTCGACGGCGCGAACCTGAACGTGCGCGCCGGCGAGGTCGTCGGCATCGCCGGGCTGATGGGGGCCGGGCGGACCGAACTGGCGATGAGTGTCTTCGGGCGCGCGTACGGTCGCGACATCACCGGTCGGGTGTTCATGCACGGCCGGCAGGTGCGGGCACGCACCGTCGCGGAGGCCATCCGCAACGGCATCGCGTACGCGACGGAGGACCGCAAGCGCTTCGGCCTGAACCTCATCGAGGACATCCGGCGCAACATCTCGGCCGCCGGCCTGCGCCGGCTCGCCCGGCTGGGCTGGGTGCACGACAACGAGGAGATCAAGGTCGCCGAGACCAGTCGGCGCGACATGAACATCAAGGCGCCGAGCGTGATGTCGATCGTGGGAAAGCTGTCCGGCGGCAACCAGCAGAAGGTCGTCCTGTCGAAGTGGCTGTTCACCGACCCCGAGGTGCTGATCCTGGACGAGCCGACCCGGGGTATCGACGTCGGTGCCAAGTTCGAGATCTACACGATCATCAACCGGTTGGTGGCCGACGGCAAGGCCGTCATCATGATCTCCTCCGAACTGCCGGAGCTGCTCGGCATGTGTGACCGCATCTACACGTTGTCGGCCGGGCGCATCACCGGCGAGGTGCCGGTCGCCGAGGCGACCCAGGAAAAGCTCATGGAACTCATGGCGAAGGACAAGGAAAGCGTCGGATGACCAGCACCAAGCCCACCTCGGCCGACCGGAAGTCGGCTGAGAGCGCTTCCGCCGCAGTGCACGTCGGCACCAGCGACCCGCGTACGCTGATCATGAACAATCTGCGGCAGAGCGGCATCTTCGTCGCTCTCGTCGTCATCGTCGCCCTGTTCGCGTTCCTGACCGACGGTCTGTCGCTGAGCCCGGGCAATATCACCAACATCGTCCTTCAGTACTCGTACATCCTGGTGCTCGCCATCGGCATGGTCATCGTGATCATCGGCGGACACATCGATCTCTCGGTCGGCTCGGTGGTGGCGCTTACCGGCGCGGTCTCCGCGGTGGTCGTGATCCGGCAGGGACAACCGTGGTGGGTCGGCGTGCTGGCAGCCCTGGTGGTCGGGATCGCGGTCGGCGCCTGGCACGGTTTCTGGGTGGCGTACGTCGGCATTCCGGCGTTCATCGTGACCCTCGCCGGCATGCTGCTGTTCCGCGGCCTCACCCTGCGGGTGCTGGACAACATCTCGCTGTCGCCGTTCCCGGCCGAGTACAACCGGATCGCGGCCGGGTTCCTCAACGGACTGATCGGTGGCGACGGCTACGACGCCTTCACCCTGCTCATCGGTGGCATCGCGGTGGCCGGCTACGTGGTGAGTGGCTTCCGCACCCGGGCGGCCCGCGTCCGCTACCAGCAGCCCGTCGAGTCCTTCGCGTTGTTCGTCGCGCGGATGGCGCTCGTCGGCGCCGTGGTGATGTGGTTCGCCTGGCAACTTGCCCACGCGCGTGGCCTGCCGATCGTGCTGATCATCCTGGCCGCCCTGGTGCTCGTCTACGGACTGCTCACCCGGCGGACGGTCTTCGGACGCCAGGTCTACGCGATCGGTGGCAACCTCTCGGCGGCGATGCTGTCCGGGGTCAAGGTCCGGACCGTGAACTTCTGGATCTTCGTGAACATGGGCTTCCTGTCCGCGGTGGCCGGCATCATCTTCTCCTCCCGCTCCAACGGTGCGCAGCCCGCGGCGGGCAACATGTTCGAACTCGACGCGATCGCCGCGGCGTTCATCGGCGGCGCGGCGGTCACCGGCGGTGTCGGTACGGTCGTCGGCGCGATGGTGGGCGGGCTGATCATGGCGGTGATGAGCAACGGGATGCAGCTGATGGGTGTGGACCAGTCGTTGCAGTCGGTGGTCAAGGGCCTCGTGCTGCTGGTCGCCGTGGCCTTCGACGTCTACAACAAGCGCCGCGCCGGTGCCAGCCGCTGAGCGAGGGCCTCAGGGTCGGGGCGCGGGGCCGGCCCCGCGCCCCGCGCTTGACGCCGGGTGACGGTGCGGAAACACTCCTCGGGTCAGCTCCGCGTCGCCCGGAGCTGAGCTGCGGAGGTCGCATTGGTCCAGGAGGAGATCCGCCGACGTAGCGCCGGCACGCTGTTGCGGCAGGTGCATCTGCGTGGTCCGCTGTCCCGCGCCGAGTTGGGCGAACGGATGAGCCTGAACCGCAGCACCATCATGGGGTTGACCACCGACCTGAGCCGGGTCGGCCTCGTCGGCGAGGAGTCGCCGGTGGACACCGGCCGAGCCGGCCGCCCGTCCCTGGTGGTGCGACCGGCCGTCGAGCGCTGCTACGTCCTGGCCTTCGACGTCGCCGTGGACCGGTTGGTCGCTGCCCGGGTCGGACTCGGCGGCATGATCCTGGACCGGCGGGAGGCGGTGCGTCCGCGCGCCGGTCCGGACCTGCACGACGTGGTCGCGGTCCTCGCCCGCTTCGGGCGGCAACTGCACCTGGCGGCACCGCCGGGCGCCAGGTGCGTCGGCGTGGGTGCTTCGTACTGCGGGATGATCCGGCCGGGGGACGGGATGGTGCGGTACGGGCCCGACCTCGGCTGGGTCGACCAGGCGTTCGGCGGCGAACTCGGCCGTCGCCTCGGCCTCGGCCTGCCGGTGGCGGTGGGCAACGAGGCCCACCTCGGCGCGCAGGCGGAGCAGCAGCGCGGCGCGGGAGTCGGCCTCGACGACCTCGTGTACCTGCACGGTGACGTCGGCGTGGGCGGGGGGATCATCGTCGGCGGGCGGCTGCTGGGCGGTGACAGTGGCTACGGCTGCGAGTTGGGGCACATGGTGGTCAATCCGTACGACGGCCGGCCCTGCGGTTGTGGCTCGTACGGCTGCCTGGAGGCGGAGGTCGGCGAGCGGGCGCTGCTCGACGCCGCCGGTCGGCCCGCCGAGTTGTTCGGGCGTCGCGCCGTCCGGTCCGTGGCCGACGACGCCGACCGTGGCGATCCGGCGGCACGGGAGGCGCTGCGCCGGGTCGGTGACTGGCTCGGCATCGGGGTGGCGAACCTGATCAATCTGTTCAATCCGGGCATGGTGGTTTTCGGTGGGATGCTCTGCGACCTGTACCCGGGAGCCGCCGCCCAGGTGCGCGCCCGCATCGCCCGTCACGTGCTGCCGGTGGCCCGGGAGACGGTGAAACTGCGTACCGCTGCCCTCGGCGACGACGCCACCCTGGTCGGCGCGGCGGAACTCGGTTTCGCCCGGTTGCTCGACGATCCGTTGGCGGTGTTCACCGAACCGGTGCCCTCGGCCGTCGGCGTCCGGCTGACGAGGGCTTCGCGGGGGCGCCCGGAGACGTGAGCACGGGTGGTCGGTACCGGAATCACGGTCGATGCGATGGCACCGGGGTAGCCGACCAGGGGGCGGGCCTGCGACCATGCAGTCCGTTACGGAGCTGTTGCCGGGAGGTGTCTTGACGACATCGGATGTGAGCGTTAACACTGAGGTCCGTCATCGGCCGGAGGTGAAGATGAGCGGTGTGGCAGCGGGCGACAAGTACGTCGTCGGCGTCGACTACGGCACCCTGTCTGGGCGGGCCCTGGTGGTCCGCGTCCGCGACGGTGCCGAGCTGGGAACCGCGGTGCACGAGTACCGCAACGCGGTGATCAGCTCCGCGCTGCCGGACGGAGGTACGCCGCTGCCGCCGGACTGGGCGTTGCAGGACCCGGAGGACTACCGCGACGTGCTGCGCCACGCGGTGCCGGCGGCGGTGGCCGCCGCCGGGGTCGACCCGGCCGACGTGGTGGGCATCGGCACCGACTTCACCGCCTGCACCGTGCTGCCGACGCTTGCCGACGGTACGCCGTTGTGCGAGGTGCCGGAGCTGCGGCAGCGACCGCACGCCTGGGTGAAGCTCTGGAAGCACCATGCCGCCCAGCCGCACGCCGACCGGATCAACGCATTGGCCCACGAACGTGGCGAGCCCTGGATCGGCCGCTACGGCGGCAAGATCTCCGCCGAGTGGCAGTTCGCCAAGGGCCTGCAGATCCTGGAGGAGGATCCGGAGGTCTACCACCGGGCCGAGCGGTTCATCGAGGCGGCGGACTGGATCATCTGGCAGTTGTGCGGCGTCGAGACCCGCAACGTCTGCACCGCCGGCTACAAGGGCATCCACCAGGACGGCAGCTACCCGTCGACGGACTACCTCACCGCGCTCAACCCTGGTTTCGGGGACTTCGTGGCCAAACTGGACGGCCCGCTGACGCCCCTCGCCGCGCGGGCCGGTGGACTCACCGCCCGGGCCGCGGCCTGGACCGGGCTGCCGGAGGGGATCGCCGTCGCGGTCGGCAACGTGGACGCGCACGTGACCGCGGCCGCCGCCCAGGCGCTCGACCCGGGCCGACTGGTGGCGATCATGGGCACCTCGACCTGCCATGTGGTCAACGGCACCGATCTCGCCGAGGTGGCCGGGATGTGCGGCGTGGTCGACGGTGGCATCAGTTCCGGTGCGTGGGGCTACGAGGCGGGGCAGAGCGGCGTCGGCGACATCTTCGGCTGGTTCGTCAAGCACGCCGCCCCGGCCGGTGTCGACTCGCACGAGCGGCTCACCGAACTGGCCGCCGCGCAGCCCGTCGGCGCGCACGGTCTGGTCGCGCTCGACTGGTGGAACGGCAACCGTTCGCTGCTGGTCAACCACGACCTCAGCGGGCTGATCGTCGGGCTGACCCTGGCCACCCGCCCGGAGGACATCTACCGGGCCCTGCTGGAGGCGACGGCGTACGGCACCAGGATGATCATCGAGGCGTTCGTCGAGGCCGGTGTGCCGGTCGACGACCTGGTGATCGCCGGTGGCCTCACCTCGAACGAGCTGCTGATGCAGATCTACGCCGACGTCACCAACCGGCCGTTGGGCATCATCGGCTCGGCGCAGGGGCCGGCGCTCGGTTCGGCGATCCACGCCGCCGTGGCCGCCGGCGCCCACTCCTCGATCCACCAGGCGTCCCAGGCGATGGGGCGGATGTCGGCGGGGGTCTACCAACCGGACCCGGATCGGGTACGCGCCTACGACGCCCTCTACGCCGAGTACCGGGCGCTGCACGACCACTTCGGTCGCGGCGCCAACGACGTGATGCTGCGGCTGCGGGCGATCCGCAACGCGGCAGTGGAGTCGGCGTCGTCGCCGCAGGAGGTGTTCGCGTGAACGTCGAAGTGAGCCGACAGATCAGCGAGTTGCGGGAGAGCGTGGCCCGGCTGCACGGGGAACTGACCCGGTACGGTCTGGTCGCCTGGACGGCCGGCAACGTCTCCGCCCGGGTGCCCGGTCACGAGCTGATGGTGATCAAGCCGAGCGGCGTCGACTACGACGACCTGTCGGCCGACAACATGGTGCTCTGCGACCTCGACGGCGTGCCGGTCGAGGGGGAACTGTCGCCGTCGAGCGACACCGCGGCGCACGCCTACGTCTACCGCGCCATGCCCGAGGTGGGCGGTGTCGTGCACACCCACAGCACGTACGCCACCGCCTGGGCGGCGCGCGGCGAGTCGATCCCGTGCCACCTCACCGCGCAGGCTGACGAGTTCGGCGGGGAGATCCCGGTGGGTCCGTTCGCCCTGATCGGCGGCGACGACATCGGCAAGGGGATCGTCAGCACCCTCACCGGGCACCGTTCGCCCGCGGTGCTGATGCGCAACCACGGCGTGTTCACCATCGGGCGCAACGCCCGGGCCGCGGTAAAGGCCGCGGTGATGTGTGAGGACGTCGCCCGAACCGCGCACCTGACGCGAGCGCTCGGGCAACCGGTACCGATGGCGCAGGCCGACATCGACGCCCTCTACGACCGCTACCAGAACGTCTACGGCCAACGTTCTTCGCCCCCGGCGAACTCCTGACCGACCCGGTGAGCCGGGTCGCCCGGTACCAACTGACGCACAGGATCCGCACCACCAGCGTCGGCCGCTCGCGTACCTCCGCGGCCGGCGTGGACAACCGCACCCCACCCGAGGAGATCCGATGAGGAACATGCGAATGCCCATGGCGCGTCGGCGCGCCATGGCGGTCGTGGCCGCCGTGCTGCTCGCCGGCGCCGTGGCGGCCTGCGGCAACAGCGACACCGGCAGCGGCGGCGACGGCGGCGACGACGGCAAGCTCGTCCTGGGCTTCTCCCAGGTCGGTGCCGAGAGCGGCTGGCGTACGGCCAACACCAACTCCATCAAGGAGGCGGCGACCGAGGCTGGCATCGAGCTGAAGTTCGACGACGCGCAGCAGAAGCAGGAAAACCAGATCAAGGCCATCCGCAACTACATCCAGCAGAAGGTCGACGTGATCGCCTTCTCGCCGGTGGTGGAGTCGGGCTGGGACACGGTGCTCAAGGAGGCCAAGGACGCCGGCATCCCGGTCATCCTGACCGACCGGGCGGTGGACTCCGCCGACAAGTCGCTCTACAAGACCTTCCTCGGCTCGGACTTCGTCAAGGAGGGCCGACTGTCCGGTGAGTGGCTGGTGGAGAACAAGAAGGACGCGACCGGCGACGTGAACATCGTCGAGTTGCAGGGCACCACCGGCTCGGCGCCGGCCAACGACCGGAAGAAGGGCTTCGCCGAGGCGATCGCGGCCGACCCCAAGCTGAAGGTCATCGCCTCCCAGTCCGGCGACTTCACCCGGGCGGGCGGCAAGCAGGTGATGGAGCAGTTCCTGAAGGCGCACCCGAAGATCGACGTGCTCTTCGCGCACAACGACGACATGGGTCTGGGCGCGCTGGAGGCGATCACCGCGGCGGGCAAGGAGCCCGGCAAGGACATCACCATCATCACCATCGACGCGGTCAAGGACGGCATGCAGGCCCTGGCCGACGGCAAGTTCAACTTCATCGCGGAGTGCAGCCCGCTGCTCGGCCCACAGCTGATGGACCTGGCCAAGAAGGTGCACGCCGGTGAGGAGGTGCCGCCGCGGATCGAGACCGAGGAGACCACCTTCACCCAGGAGCAGGCCAAGGAGGCCCTGCCCAACCGCAAGTACTGATGACGCACGGGGCCGCCGCACCGACGTGGCGGCCCCGCCGCGTCGCCCATTCCCGACGGACTGGGCGGCCGGCCCGACGTCCCGTGCCCACGCCGCCCGGCCGGCCAGCTGGCCGGCCGGGCGGCGTGCCGGGACAACTGGCCCTTCCGCATCGATGAAAAGTAGAAGAGGATCGATGGGATGACGGATAGTCGTCCGGTCCTGACGATGACCGGGATCAGCAAGTCCTTTCCCGGGGTGCGCGCACTCCACAACGTCGATTTCCGGCTCTTTCCCGGCGAGGTGCACGCCCTGATGGGCGAGAACGGCGCCGGCAAGTCCACCTTGATCAAGGTGTTGACCGGCGTGTACGGCATCGACGAGGGCACCGTCACCCTCGACGGCGAGCAGGTGGCCTTCAACGGACCGATGCAAGCCGCCGCGGCCGGGGTCAGCACGGTCTACCAGGAGGTCAATCTCTGCCCGAACCTGTCCGTGGCGGAGAACATCTTCATCGGCCGGGAGCCGCGCCGCCTCGGTGCCGTCAACTGGGGCGAGGTGCGGCGGCGGGCCCGCCAGCTGCTGGCCCGGCTGGACCTCGACATCGACGTCACCGCGCCGGTGGCGAGTTTCTCCCTGGCCGTGCAGCAGATGGTCGCGATCGCCCGGGCGATCGACGTGCAGGCCCGAGTGCTGATCCTGGACGAGCCGACCTCCAGCCTTGACGCCGGCGAGGTCGCGCAGCTGTTCCGGATCATGCGGCAGCTGCGGGACGAGGGCATCGCCATCCTCTTCGTGACCCACTTCCTCGACCAGGTCTACGGCATCGCCGACCGGATCACCGTGCTGCGCAACGGCGCGCTGGTGGGGGAGTACCCGATCGCCGAGCTGCCACAGCTGGCGCTGGTGGAGAAGATGATCGGCAAGGAGCTCGACGTTCTCGAACTCATGGAGGAACACCCCCGGCAGACGGCGACGGCGACCGAGGGCGGTGCCCCGTTCGTCCAGGTGTCGAACCTCGGCCGCCGGGGTGCGGTCGCTCCGTTCAGCCTGACCATCCACGCCGGGGAGGTGGTCGGCCTGGCCGGGCTGCTCGGCTCCGGGCGTACCGAGGTGGCGCGGCTGTTGTTCGGCGCGGATCGCGCCGATCGTGGCGAGGTACAGGTGGACGGCACCCGCACGGGCCTACGCAACCCGGTGCAGGCGATCGACCAGGGCATCGGCTTCTGTTCGGAGAACCGGCGGGCGGAGGGGATCATCGCGGACCTGTCGGTCCGGGAGAACATGATCCTGGCCATGCAGGCGGCCCGGGGCTGGCTGCGTCCGATTCCACGCCGTCGTCAGGACGAGCTGGTCGACCGGTACATCAAGGCGTTGAGCATCCGTCCGGCCAACCCGGAGATGCCGGTGCGCAACCTCTCCGGCGGCAACCAGCAGAAGGTCCTGCTGGCCCGCTGGCTGATCACCGAGCCGCGACTGCTCATCCTGGACGAGCCGACCCGGGGCATCGACATCGGTGCGAAGGCCGAGATCCAGAAGCTGGTGGTACAGCTCTCCGACGGTGGCATGGCGGTGCTGTTCATCTCCGCCGAACTGGAGGAGGTACTGCGCCTGAGTCACCGGATCGCCGTGATGCGTGACCGTCAACTGGTCGCCCAGCTCGACAACGACGACACTGTGGACGCCGACCGGGTGATGCAGACCATCGCCAGCGGAGCCGAGCACGAGGAGGCGAGCCGATGAGCGACGCCGGGAACCGCTTCCGTACCCTGCTCGGCCACCGGCTGTTCTGGCCGGTCGCCGTGCTCGTGGTCATGCTGGCGGCGAACACCGTCTACCGCCCGGGGTTCCTGTCCGTCGAGGTCAACAACGGGCACCTGTACGGCACCCCGATCGACATCCTGCGGCTGAGCGCACCGCTGATCCTGGTCGCACTTGGCATGACCCTGGTCATCTCCACCGGCGGTATCGACCTGTCGGTCGGCTCGGTGTGCGCGATCAGCGGCGCCATCGCCTGCCTCTACATCAGCCGGGCACCGGATCAGGACAACCTCGTCACCGTGCTGACCGCGCTCGCGATGGCGCTCGGGGCCGCGCTGGCGCTGGGCGCCTGGAACGGGGTCCTGGTCTCCGTCATCGGCATCCAGCCGATCATCGCCACGCTCATCCTGATGGTGGCCGGCCGGGGTCTCGCACAGCTGGTCGCCGAGGGCCAGATCATCACCATCAACTCCGGTCCGTACCGGGCGATCGGGCTCGGGCACCTGTTGACCCTGCCCTTGGCGATCTTCATCGCGCTGGCCGCGGCCCTGCTGGTCGCGGCGTTCACCCGGCGCACCGCGCTCGGCATGATCGTCGAGTCGGTGGGCGGCAACCGGGAGGCCAGCCGGCTGGCGGGCATCCGGTCCGGTCGGGTCGTCTTCCTCGTCTACGTGGTGAGCGCCGCCTGCGCCGCGATCGCCGGGTTCATGATGACCGCGAACGTCTCCAGCGCCGACGGCAACAACACCGGCCTGTGGGTGGAACTGGACGCGATCCTCGCCGTCGTCATCGGCGGCACGTCGCTGGCCGGTGGCCGGTTCTACCTCGGCGGCACGATCCTCGGCGCCCTGATCATCCAGACCCTCACCACCACGGTGTACGCCATGAACATCTCACCCCAGACCGCGCTGCTGTTCAAAGCGGTCGTCGTCATCGCGGTCTGCCTCATCCAGGCACCGGCCTTCCGGGCGAAGTTCCGCCGGCGACGGTCCGGGACACCACCGCCGCCCCAGTCGTCGCCGCAGCGGCAGAAGGAGCAGGTGCCGGCATGAGTGAGCGTCAGCGAGCGAATCGTCAGTGCAGGGTGTTGGTGCCTCATGGCGGCACGGAGCGGAGCGGAGTGCCGGCATGAGTGAGCGTCAGCGAGCGAATCGTCAGTGCAGGGTGTTGGTGCCTCATGGCGGCACGGAGCGGAGCGGAGTGCCGGCATGAGTAGTCTTTCGATCTCCGCTCCGAGTTGGGCCAGGCTGCCCCGGCGGCACATGCCGGTGCTGGCGACGCTGGCGCTGCTGCTGGTGATGTACGGCATCGGGGTGTCCCAGTACCGGGCGTTCTCCAACATCCAGGTGGTTTTCAACGTCTTCATCGATAACGGTTTCTTGCTCGTCATCGCCGTCGGGATGACCTTCGTGATCCTCACCGGCGGCATCGACCTGTCGGTCGGTTCGGTGGCGGCGATGACCGCGATGGTCTCGGCGTGGCTGCTCCAGTCCGGCCTGCCCGCGCTGCTGGTGCTGGTGATCGCCCTGCTGATCGGGCCCACGCTCGGGTTCCTGATGGGCTGCGCGATCCACTTCTTCGACATCCAGCCCTTCATCGTCACCCTGGCCGGGATGTTCTTCGCCCGGGGCATGTGCACGTTCATCAGCAACGCGTCGATTCCGATCAACGACGGGTTCTGGACCACCATGTCGCAGTACCGGATCGGCGATCCCCGGGGCAACTTCGTCTCGATCAGCGTGCTTGTCGCGTTCGCGGTGGTCCTGATCGCCGCGTACGTGCTGGCGTACACGCGACTGGGGCGCAACGTCTACGCGATCGGCGGCAACCCGCAGTCGGCGCTGCTGATGGGGCTGCCGTTGGGCCGGACCCGGATCGCCGTCTACACCATCAGCGGCCTGTGCGCGGGGATCGGCGGGATCCTGCTGTCCTTCTACACGCTCTCCGGCGCCCCGCTGATCGCCATCGGGATGGAGCTCGACGTGATCGCGGCCGTGGTCATCGGTGGCACGGTGCTCACCGGGGGTTCGGGGTACATCTTCGGCACGGTGCTCGGTGTGCTGGTACTCGGCGTGATCCAGACCCTGATCACCTTCGACGGCAGCCTCAACTCCTGGTGGACCAAGATCGTGATCGGAGGCCTGCTCTTCGCGTTCATCCTGCTCCAGCGCCTCATCGGCATCCGCTACAAGTGACCGCCCCTCTCGCGGAAGGCAACTCCCATGGCAACACACCCTGCACCTGAGGTCTGGTTCCTCACCGGAAGCCAGGCAATGTACGGCGAGGACACGCTCCGGCAGGTGGCCGACCAGTCCCGTCAGATCGCCGCTCTGCTCGACGAATCGCCGCACATTCCCGCCCGGGTGGTCTGGAAGCCGGTCCTGACCACCAGCGCCGACATCCTGCGGACCTGCCGGGATGCCGCGACGCAGGGGGCGGTCGGGGTGATCGCCTGGATGCACACCTTCTCACCGGCGAAGATGTGGATCTCGGGCCTGGACGCGCTGCAGACGCCGCTGCTGCACCTGCACACCCAGGCCAACGTCCTACTGCCGTGGGACGAGATCGACATGGACTTCATGAACCTCAACCAGGCCGCGCACGGCGACCGGGAGTTCGGGTACATCCAGACCCGGCTCGGGGTGGCCCGCAAGACGGTCGCCGGGCACGTGTCCGACCCGCGCGTGGTCTCCCGGGTCGGTGCCTGGACCCGGGCGGCGATCGGCTGGTCGGCCATGCGTTCGCTGCGGCTGGCGCGGTTCGGCGACAACATGCGCGACGTGGCCGTCACCGAGGGGGACAAGGTCGAGGCGGAGCTGCGCTTCGGGGTCTCGGTGAACACGTACGGAGTCAACGACCTGGTGCGGGTGGTCGACGAGGTGGCCGAGGCGCAGATCGACGATCTTGTCAAGGAGTACGACGACACCTTCCGGGTCGCCGCCGAGTTGCGGCCCGGCGGCGAGCGGCACGATTCGCTGCGCTACGCCGCCCGGCTGGAACTGGGCCTGCGTACCTTCCTGGACGCCGGTGGTTTCCGGGCCTTCACCACCAACTTCGAGGACCTGGGCGGACTGCGTCAACTGCCCGGCATCGCGGTGCAGCGGCTGATGGCCGACGGCTACGGCTTCGGCGGTGAGGGAGACTGGAAGACCTCGGTGCTGGTGCACACCCTCAAGGCGATGGCGGTCGGCACCGAGGGTGGCACCTCGTTCATGGAGGACTACACCTACGACCTCACTCCGGGTGAGGAACTGGTGCTCGGCGCCCACATGCTGGAAGTGTGCCCGTCGATCGCCGGTGACGTGCCGAACGTGGAGATCCATCCGCTGAGCATCGGTGGTCGCGAGGATCCGGTCCGGTTGGTCTTCGACGCCGCGCCCGGCCCGGCGGTGGTGCTCGGCCTGGCGGACATGGGCGAGCGTTTCCGGCTGGTGGCGAACGAGATCGACGTGGTGCCTCCGCCGCAGCCACTGCGCCGGCTGCCGGTCGCCCGGGCGGTCTGGCGGCCGCGGCCACACCTGCCCGGCTCCGCCGAGGCGTGGATCACCGCCGGTGCCCCCCACCACACCGTGCTGTCCCAGGCGGTCGGCGTGGAGGAACTGCACGACCTGGCCGAGATGAGCCGTACCGAACTCGTCGTCATCGACGCCGACACCGACCCCCGTCGGTTCGCCGACGAACTGCGCTGGAACCAGGCGTACTACCGGCTCGCCCGGGGCTTCTGACCCCGTCCGACGCCGGTGTGGCGGACCGCGCACAGCGGCCCGTGTGCCACGCCTTCGGCTGCTCGCGCCGGCGGGTGGCAGGCGTCCCCGGCCGATGCGCCACCCTCATCGGCCGGGGACCGCTAGCAGTTCTCCGCGAGTGGCGCGCGAGTCGTTGATGTTACGTCTTGACGAAGGCCGTGTTATCGCTCACAGTCGATAGTGAAGGCGGACGATATCTGTGGCCGTCCGGGACGTGTCATGTTGCTGCACAACTGGTGGTCACCTGATCTCTCCCTTGGGCAGAGCGGTCATGTTAGCGATCACAAACTGAATCGCGGCGGCGACGGCGTAGGCCACAGCCGTTCCGCCCTGTTCGTTCTGCTCGCATCCCGAAGGAGAATCATGATTGCCATTGGTGAGGTCCCCCGGACCACGCCGGGCCGGCGCGGCTGGCTGTCGCGCGTGGCGGCCATCCTGGCGACCACGGTGGTGGGCGTCTCCCTCGCCGCGGTGGCCCCGTCGCCCGCGGTCGCCGCCACGGTGGACACCAACGCGTGGTACGTGCTCGTCAACCGCAACAGCGGCAAGGCGCTCGACGTCTACAACATGGCCACGAACGACGGAGCGCGGATCACCCAGTGGGCGCGCAACGACGGCGCGTGGCAGCAGTGGCAGTTCGTCGACTCCGGCGGCGGCTACTACCGGCTGCGGTCGCGGCACTCCGGCAAGGTGCTCGACGTGTACAACTTCTCCACCGCGAACGGCGCGTCGATCGTGCAGTGGAGCGACCACAACGGGACCAACCAGCAGTTCCGGTTGGCCGACTCGGCCGGCGGCTACGTACGTCTGATCAACCGCAACTCCAACAAGGTGCTGGAGGTGCAGAACGCCTCGACCGCCGACGGGGGCAACATCGTGCAGTACGACGACTGGGGCGGCGCCAACCAGCAGTGGCAACTCGTCCGCGTCGACGGCGGCGGCACCCCCACCGACCCGCCCCCCGGCGGCAGCTTCACCAACCCCGTCGTCTGGCAGGACTTCGCCGACGTCGAGGTCATCCGGGTCGGCGAGGTCTACTACATGACCGCCTCCACCATGCACTACTCGCCCGGTGCGCCGATCCTGCGCTCGTACGACCTGGTGAACTGGGAGTTCGCCGGGCACTCCGTACCCCGGCTGGACTTCGGCACCAAGTACGACCTACCCGCCGGGCAGCAGGCGTACGTGGAGGGCATCTGGGCCTCCACGCTCAACTACCGGCCGAGCAACCAGACCTACTACTGGGCCGGGTGCATCAACTTCGCCCAGACCCACATCTACACCGCCACGGCCGTCGACGGCACCTGGAGCCGGCACGCCACCCTGCCGCAGTGCTACTACGACGCGGGGATGCTCATCGACGACAACGACACCATGTACGTCGCGTACGGCAACGGCACGATCAGCGTCGCGCAGCTCTCCGCCGACGGACGCAGCCAGGTCCGGGCCCAGCAGGTCTACCAGACCCCGTCGAGCATCGGCACCCTGGAGGGGGCGCGCTTCTACAAGCGCAACGGCGCGTACTACATCTGGCTGACCCGCCCGGCCAACGGCCAGTACGTGCTCAAGTCCACGAACGGTCCGTTCGGTCCGTACGAGCAGCGCCAGGTGCTGCTCAACATGCAGGGTCCGATCTCCGGCGGCGGGGTGCCGCACCAGGGTGGACTGGTGCAGCTGCCCAACGGCTCCTGGTACTACATGGCCTTCACCGACGCGTACCCGGGCGGTCGGATGCCGACCCTCGCGCCGATCACCTGGACCGCCGACGGGTGGCCGCAGGTGCAGACGGTGAACGGTGCCTGGGGAGTCAACTACCCGAACCCGCTGCCGCTGCGCCCGGTCAAGCCGCTCACCGGCGTCGACACGTTCACCGGCACCACCCTCGGCCCGCAGTACGAGTGGAACCACAACCCGGACAACAGCCGATGGTCGGTGAACAACGGGCTGCGGCTGCAGACCGCCACCGTGACCAACGACCTCTACCGGGCCCGCAACACGATCACCCACCGCATCCAGGGCCCGACCTCGACCGGAACGGTCGAAATCGACTACTCGACGATGCGCGACGGCGACCGCGCCGGCCTGGCCATGCTGCGCGACGTCTCGGCCTGGATCGGCGTCCGACGGGACAACGGTGCCACCCGGGTGGTGATGACCAACGGGCTGAACATGAACAGCAACTGGGACACCAGCAGCACCGGCAGCGAGATCGCCAGCGCGGCGGTCTCCGGCGGGCGGATCTGGCTGCGGGCCAACGCCGACATCCGGCCCGGCTCCGGCCGGCAGGCGCGTTTCTCGTACAGCACCGACGGGGTCACCTTCGTCCCGCTGGGCAACGCCCTGACGCTGAACAACAACTGGACGTTCTTCATGGGCTACCGGTTCGCCATCTTCAACTACGCCACCCAGGCGCTGGGCGGATCGGTGACGGTACGTCGCTTCGAGTTGGCCACGCCGTGACGTGACGGTGGACCGGCCCGGCGTCCTACCGGTGCCGGGGCCGGTCCACCCCCAGACCGGGGCCTGTCGCCTGCCCGCCGAGCGGGCGACAGGCCCCTTCTCGCCCGCCTCCGCCTTGCCGGACCGCCGCCTGGACCTCGCCGCGACATCGCCAACGCTCCTGGACACCGCAGTTGCTGCGACGGTGCTGGCGCTGTCGAGCTGAGAGCACAAACGACTTGGAGCGACCGGAAATAAGACTGGCGGGCCTGCGACGCGCCCTGGCACGTCGGCTGGCGGCGTCGTCGTCGGCCATGCAACACCGGCATGGCCTCCTCCTCCGCCTTGCCACCCTCGACCAGGACCCGCCTCGCCTCCACCGCCCTATTGCCGGTCGCTCTCACGTCGCCGAGTGAGAGCACAGACGGCTCAGCTCGACAGGACGCGCGCAACCACGTCCGGTCGGATCCCCGGGCCGGGAAACCTGGTCACCAGCGACGACCCAAGACGCGGATGCCGGGTGGGAGGATCCCACCCGGCATCCGTCCGCGCGCCGAGGGTCAGGCAGCGCGGGACCACTGCATGCTGGACGCGGAACTGCACGTCCGCTGCTCCAGGGCCGCGCCCTGGGCGGTGGAGCCGCCGACCACGTTCAGGCACTTGTTGCTGTTGACGTTCACCAACTGGTGGTAGCCGTCGCCGGTCGACCGCCAGCTGAACACCTGGTTCAGGCCGTCGTGGCAGGTGTACTGGATGATCTGCGCCCCGTCGGCCGTGGAGACGTCTCGCATGTCGACGCACTTGCCGCTGTGCACGCTCTGCAGCCGTACGTTGCCGTTGCCGGCGTCGAGGAACCGCCACTGCTGCCAGGCGTTGCCGTTGCTGCTCCACTGGCCGATCACCGCGAGGTTGTCGAGGTTCGGCTGCTGGACGTCGACGACCTGCCCGCTGTTGCGATTGGTGATCCGGTAGGCCGTCGGGGCGCTACCGCCACCGGCGAACTGCCACCAGTTGACGTTGAACAGGCTGCCGCTGCCACCGGCGAAACGCAGGTAGAGATCGCGCGTACCGGTGGCGCCACTGACCCCGCAACTGGTGGTGGTCCAGGTCTGCCACCCACCGGTGCCGGCCACCGTGCAGGTGCCCACCAGCGGCCCGCTGGCGCTGTCCAGCCGTACCTCGATGCGGCCGCCGCTGGTGGCCGAGGCGACCCGTGCGGAGAAGGTGGTCGCGCCGGTACCGAAGGCAACCCCCTTGACCTTGATGTAGTCGCCGTTGTCGATCCACCCGACGTTCATGCCGCCCTCGCTGGACGGCTCGGTCTCGATGCCGGACCCCCAGGCGATCGTCTCCGCCTCCTGACGCGCGTACGGGTTCAACGTGCCGACCTGCGGCGCCCCGGCGGTGGTCATGTTCATGGTGGGGATGGTTCCGTTGGAGCCGTAGCTGAACTTCTCCACCGCGACCGACCGGGTGTACCCGCCACCGCCGGGCAGCGCACCGTTGTGGTAGAAGAAGTACGACCCGCCGGCGAAGTCGATCACGCCGGGGTGGTTGGTGAAGCTGGAGCCCTGCCGGGGCATGACCGTTCCCCGGTACGTCCACGGTCCGGTCGGGCCGGGTGCCGTCGAGTAGCCGATGAACTCCGAGCAGCACTCCGCCGCGAACACGTTGTAGTAGAGCCCGTTGCGCTTGAAGACCCACGGGCCCTCCTCGTAGAGGGTGGGCCGGCTGGCGTTGCCGGTCCGGGTGCCGAAGCCCGCCGTGGTCAGCGGGATCTGGGTCGGTCCGCCGGAGAACGAGATCATGTCGGGGTTGAGTCGTACGTACCACAGGTTCGGGTTGCCCCAGTACAGGTACGCCTGCCCGTCGTCGTCGATGAACGCGTGCGGATCGATCTCGCCGTTGCCGACGAGCGGCCGGCCGAGCGCGTCCCGGAACGGCCCGGTCGGGCTGTCCGCGACGCCGACCCCGATGACCATCTGCCCGTTGGAGCGTTGCCGGACCGGCACGTACCAGTAGAACTTCCCGTTGCGGGCGATGACGTGCCCGGCCCACGCGTTGGCGTCCGCCCAGGCGAACGTGGCCAGACTCATCGGCGTGCCGTGGTCGGTCCAGTTGACCATGTCGGCCGATGAGAAGACCCGCCAGTCGCGCATGGTGAAGTAGGTGGAGCCGTCCTCGTCGTGGCCGGTGTAGAGGTAGACCCGACCGTCGTGCACCATCGGCGCCGGGTCGGCGGTGTAGACGTGCTGGACGATCGGGTTGTCTGCTCGCGCCGTGCCGGGTAGCAGGGCGATCGCGCAGGCCGTGCTCGCGAGCACGGCGACGACGCGGCGGAGGGTCGTGGTGCTCATGCCCGGCTCCACCGCTGGTTCGTGTTGCCGTGGCAGGACCAGAGGATCACCGCGGTCCCGTTGGCCGTGGCCGCGTTGTTCACGTCCAGACACAGTGACGGGAAGCGGCCGTTGCTCACCGTGCCGTTGCCGTTGAACGTCCACTGCTGGTTCGTGCCGCCGTTGCAGTCCCAGACCTGCACCCGGGTGCCGTTTGTCGCGTTCGTCGGCACGTCCAGGCACTTGCCGAGGATCCGCAACGTCTGGCCGTTCTGGGTGATCTGCTGGTTGGGGTTGCCGTGGCAGTCCCAGATCAGGGTTCCGGTGCCGTTTGCGGTGTTCGAGTTGTCGAGATCGAGGCAGCGCCCGGCCGACTCGCTGCGCAGCCGGAAGGTGCTCGGTACCGGCGGGTTGGTGGTGCCGCCGCCGCTGACCCGGTACACCACCGTGCCGTGTGCCGGCACGCTCGCGGAGATGGCCCCGGTGGTCGTGGAGGTGCCGCCGGTCCACGCGTTCAGCAACGTGAACGAGCTGCCGGTCTTGCCGATCGCCGCCGCCGTGGTGGAGATCGTCGTGGTGGAGTTGCCCTGGTTGAACAGCGCGACCGCGACGTCACCGTTGGCCAGCCGCTTGGCCAGCACCCGCCGGGTGCCGTCGTGGGAGACCTGGACGGCCTGCAGCGCCAACGTGTCCTGGTTGATCGCGACCAGGTGCTGGTTGCGCAGGATGTCGAGCGTCGCGGTGCTGGCCGAGCGCAGGTCGTTGCCCATCATCAGCGGCGCGGCCATCATCGACCACAGCGCGAAGTGGCTGCGCATCTCGGTGTCGTTCATGCCGCCGTTGCCGACCTCCAGCATGTCCGGGTCGTTGAATCCGCCCGGCCCGGCGTAGCCGGCCAGTGGCACGTTGACGTTGACGATGTTCTGGATGCCCATCGGGTAGCCGTTGGTCTGGCCGCTGTCCCAGGTGTTGGTGATGTCCTCGGTGGTCCGCCAGAGGTTTGCCACGTCGCTCCAGTTGCGCTGCGGCCCGGTCTTCTCGTGGATGCTGTTCGAGTTGATGCTGTAGACGATCGGCCGTCCGGTGGCCGCCAGCGCGTCGCGCATGATGCTGAACCGCGCCACCTGGTCGTTTATGGTGCCGGTGGGGGAGCACCAGTCGTACTTGAGGTAGTCCACGCCCCAGGCGGCGAACTGCCGGGCGTCCTGGTACTCGTGTCCGAGGCTGCCGGTGGAGCCGGGGAAGGAGTCGAAGTACTGGGCGCAGGTCTGGTCCAGGGGACCCTGGTAGATGCCGAACAGCAGGCCGCGGGAGTGCAGGTAGTCGCCGAGGGCCTTCATGCCGCTGGGGAACCGCTGCGGGTGGGCCTGGAGGTTGCCCTGCGCGTCCCGGTTCGGGTCGAACCAGCAGTCGTCGACGACGACGTACTTGTATCCGAGGTCGCGCAGACCGTGGTTGACGATCGCGTCGGCCATCTGGCGGATGAGCGTCTCGTTGATGTTGCAGCCGAACGTGTTCCAGGTGTTCCAGCCCATCGGTGGGGTACGGGCGACGCCGTTGTTCAGCGCCTGCGCCGGCTTGGGGGAGACGATCCCGTCGGCGAAGCTCGCGGCGAGCGTCACCGTCAGGATGCCCAGGACGGCGGTCAGCCATCTTCTTGCGCTACGCACGTTGACTTCCTCCTTGGTGGTGGTGCGGTGAGCGGTCCGGTCGTCGGCATCGCGGCGTTCGACGGGCGTGGCCGGGTGGAACGTTGCGGCCGGACCCCGCGCACGCTCCCCACGTACGCGTGCTGTCGTTTGGGACGCCGATGTGCAGGGCCCGGATCTCGCTGGTCGTCACGCTGTTCTGGGCCCTGCGCAGCTCCCGCCGCGCCGTGTCGGCACGTGCCGTTCCGATGACAGGAATGTTATCGCTATCATCAATGTCTGTAAATTGTCTGTTGCCTGCCCACACAGCCTCTCGAAGCAACAGATCTGCGTCGGACCGAACAGGGTGGAATCCGAGTGTGACCGCTAACAGGCAGCGATGAAGAACGTTGTACCGGGTACGCGGACGGCCCGGCGGCCACCGGGGCGGCTGCTGGCGCTAGACTGTGCGTGATCTAGCGCTCTCCACCCGGACGGCACGGCCGGCGTGGGCACCGCGCGAGGGGATCTTTGTACCTGAGCCGTGCCAGTCATCGCCGACGGGCTGCGGCGACGACTGGATTGCGGGGAGTGTGAGATGGCCGTACGCGATCCTGCGATGACGGACGTGGCCCGCCTCGCCGGTGTCTCCCATCAGACGGTCTCACGAGTGCTGAACGGGCACCCGAACGTGCGGGAGCAGACCCGGCTACGTGTCCAGGCGGCGATCGCCGAGCTCGGCTACCGGCCGAATCGGGCGGCCCGTGCGCTGGTCACCGGCCGATCGCAGGTGATCGGCGTGGTCGCGCAGAACACCACCCTCTACGGTCCGGCGTCGCTGCTGGCCGCGCTGGAGCAGACGGCCGCCGAGTCCGGTTTCGCGGTCAGCGTGGGCAGCGTGCGTGACCTCGACCATCGGTCGATCTCCGCGGTGGTCGAGCGGCACCTGGCGCACCGGGTGGCCGGCATCGTGGTGATCGCTCCGGTGGAGTCGGCCGGCGAGGCGCTGGAGCGCCTGCCCAAGGACGTGCCGCTGGTGACCGTGGACGGTGATCCGCACCGACCGATGCCGCTGGTGACCGTGGACCAGGCGGCCGGCGCCCGGGCCGCCACCCAGCACCTGCTCGACGCCGGCCACCGTACGGTCTGGCACGTCTCCGGTCCGTCGGACTGGTTCGACAGCGCCGGCCGCATCGAGGGCTGGCGGGAGGCGCTGACCTCGGCCGGCGCGGAGATCCCGCCACTGGTGCCGGCGGACTGGTCCGCGGCGGCCGGCTACCGGTGCGGGCAGATGCTGGCTCGGATGCCCGACGTCACCGCCGTCTTCACCGCCAACGACCACCTCGCCCTCGGGGTGCTCCGCGCCCTGCACGAGCACGGTCGCCGGGTGCCGGACGACATCAGCGTGGTCGGCTTCGACGACGTGCCGGAGGCCGCCTACTTCATCCCGCCGCTGACCACCGTACGACCGGATTTCGGCGCCGTGGCGCGGGCGAGCCTGGAGATGCTGCTCACCCAGATCGAGTCGGTGAGCGGCGGTGCCCTGCGCCGGACCATTGCCCCGACCCTGGTCGCCCGCCGAAGCGTAGCCCCACCACCCCGCCGCTAACCCACCCCACCCCACCCCCGGAACCCTCTAAAAGTCGATCAAGAAGTTTTGGTCGGCCTTTCGCGCTGGACGCGACCAAAACTTCTTGATCAACCGGTGGTGGAGGCCGGGTGGGGGTGGGGTGGGAGTGGTTAGGTTGCGGTGCAGGTGGGGGTGGTGGAGGGGCCGACGCCGGTGCCCTGGAAGCCGAACTCGGTGCTACCGCCCGCGCCGACCTGGCCGTTGTAGCTGACGTTGCCGAAGTTCACCGTCCCGGTGCTGCCGCTGGCCTGCGCGTTCCAGGTGCCGGTGACCGCGGCGCCGCCGGGCAGCGTGATCCGTACGGTCCAGCCGCGGATCGCGGCACTGCCGGCGGTGACCCGGACGGTGGCCACGAAGCCGCCGTTCCACGAGTTCAGCGACACCGAGGCCGAGCAGCCGCCGCCACCCGGCGGAGGCGCGGTGGTGGTCGGCGGCGGGTTGGTCGGGTTCGGCCCGCTGACGCTGTTCAGCGCGTTGAGCACCGACGTGTACGCGGGCTTCTTGTTCCCGTTGCGGTCGAACAGCAGCGGGTTGTCATCCCGCCACGAGGCGGCGTCCCAGACCCCCCAGACCGTGATGCCGGTGCAGCGCGTCACGGCCAGGCAGGCCCGGGTGACCCGCTCGTAGATGCTCGCCTGGTTGGCGCCCTGGGCGACGTCCAGCTCGGTGATCTGCACGTCCACGCCGAGGTCGGCGAAGCGTTGCAGGTTGGCCTGGTAGTCGCCGGCGAGGGTGGTGCCCAGGTGGGACTGGAAGCCGACGCAGTCGATGGGTACGCCGCGTTGCTTGAAGTCGCGCACCATGTTGTAGATGCCTGTCGACTTCGCGTTGATGCCGTCGGTGTTGTAGTCGTTGTAGCAGAGCTTCGCGCCGGGGTCGGCCGCCCGGGCCGCCCGGAACGCGGCCTCGATCCAGTCGTTGCCGGTGCGTTGCAGGTTCGAGTCCCGCCGCGCGCCGCTGCCACCGTCGGCGAACGCCTCGTTCACCACGTCCCACGAATGGATCTGCCCCCGGTAGTGGGTGGCTACCCGGGTGACGTGGTTGATCGCCGCGTTACGCAGCGCGCTGCCGGACAAGTTCTGCGCCCAGCCGGGCTGTTGAGCGTGCCAGAGCAGGGTGTGGCCACGGACGGACATCCCGTTGGCCCGGGCGTGCGCGACGAGCCGGTCACCCGCGCTGAAGCTGAAGGAATTCTGCTGCGGCTCGTTGGCGTACCACTTCATCTCGTTCTCGGCCACGATCGAGTTGAACTCGCGGTTGAGGATCGTGGCGTAGGCGGAGTTGGAGAGCTGGAACGAGTTGGTGGCGGCGCCGAAGTAGCGGCCGCTCTGCGCCGCCGCCGCGCCGAGGGTGCTGGCGGCGGCGTGTGCGGAGGGCGCGACCAGTGCGGTGGAGACGAGCAGCGCGGCGCCGGCCGCGACGGACATCAGCACGGTACGCGGCCGAACGCCCACGCCCCTGCCTCTGGTGGTTCCGGGTTTCATCGATGTGCCCTTTCGATGGTGGTGGTTCGGAGTGTCGCCACGGATCAGCCTCCGACCGCCGTCGTGCCGGCCCCGGATGTCCGGATCCGGGCACTGCGAGGTCGACCCGGACGCGGATCGTGCGGGTCGCGCGGTGTCGGGATGCGCCGGTCGCCGGTGTGGGCGACCGTCTTCGAGGTGACGCGGCGTTCGGTGCCGTCGAGGCGTGCCCTTCCGCGCGGATTGACAGCGCGCGGCGTCTCGCGGATGCCGGCCCGGACAGCCGCCGGGAGGGGCGGCGGGGTGGCCCCGCCGTGGCCCGGTGACCGGAAGTCGAAACAGGAGCCGTGCCCGTGACTCCTGGCCCGAAACTAGCATGTTATCGATAACATGCTCAAGCGATGACTGTGGATGCGATGGCGGTTCGGGACGACGACCGAGGCCGCCGGACACGACCCGTGGTGGGTCCCGCCCGGCGGCCTCGGCGACCGCGGGTCAGACTCAGATGAAACGCCAGCGGTGGTCGCCCGCGCCGTTGTCGTCCCAGATCACGATCTGGGTACCCTGGCTGGACGAGGCACCGGTGACGCCCAGGACCCGCCCGCCGTTGGCGGACTGGATCCGGAAGTAGCCGTTCGCGGCGTACCGCAACCGCCACCGGTTGCTGGCCGCCCCGTTGTCGGCCCACTGCACCACCCGGGCGCCGTTGCCGCTGCTGCCGTTCTCCACGCCCAGCACCTTGCCGCTGTGCGAGTTGCGTAGCCGCAGGTAGCCGCCGCTGTCCACGATCGCGGTCCAGAGGTGGTCGGCGGTGCCGGTGTCGCCCCACTGGATCACCAGGCCGCCGTCGGCGGTGGACATGTTCTGCACCCCCAGGACGAGACCGGTGGCCAGGTTCTGGATCCGACGGGCGCCGTTGGGCACGAACCGCCACCGGTTGTCCGGCGTGCCGTTGTCCGGATCCTGGACGACCCGGGCACCCTGCGCGGTGGAACCGTTGAGGGTGGCGAGGAGCTTGCCGGTGTGCCCGTTACGGATCTTGTGTGACCCGTCGCCGACGTCCACGATCGTCCACCGGTGGTCGGCCGTGCCGGTGTCGGACCACTGCAGGACCTGTGCGTTGTCGGCGGTCGACATGTTCTGCACGCCGAGCACCTTGGCACTGTTGGCGTTGCGGAACTTCACCGCGTTGCCGTCGACGACCAGTTGCCAGTCGTGGTCGGCGGTGCCGTTGTCGCCCCACTGCAACGCGGGTGCCCCGTCGGCGGTGGACATGTTCTCGATGCCGAGCACCAGGCCGCTGGCGACGTTGGCGAGTCGGAAGGTGGCCGTACCGGTGCCCGGGGACTGGCCGTTGGCGTTCCAGTAGACGGTGTAGTTGTGCCCGTGCGCGTCGTAGAACGGGCCCAGGTTGACCGTGGCGCCGTTGGCGGTGGCGGTGAAGGCCAACGCCGAGGTGCTGGTCCGGTTGACCGAGGTGGTGGCCAGGGCGGGCAGGGCGGACAGCGCGGTGTTGCCGTAGTTGCCGGAGAGCACCGCCGGGCCGTAGGTCACGGCCACCACGTTCGGGTCGTCGTTGGCCGGCTGCACGATCACCCGCATCGGCAGCCGTACGGTCACCGTGTCGCCCGAGGTCCAGGTCCGGGTGAGGGTGGCGTACGTGCCCGGCGTGGTGGTGACGTTCTGCGCGGCGCCGTTGACGCTGACCGTCGCACCCTGCGTCCAGGCCGGGATGCGGATCCGCATCGTCCACGACCCGCCGACGTCGCCGGTCACGGTGAGGGTCGTGGTGTCGCTGACCGGGTAGGTGGTGCTCTGGGTGACCGTGATGCCCCGCTCCGACCAGGTCAGCACCGAGGGCATGAACAGGTTCACCGTGAGCGTGGTGTCGTTGTGGAAGTAGATCGAGTTCATCAGGGTGGTGTTGGTTTCCAGCTGTGAGCCCTGGCAGCACCAGAAGGAGTTGTAGTCGGTGCTCCAGGTGCCGCCGCCCCACGCCGGTCCGACGCCCCGCCGCCCGCCGGGGTTCAGCGGGGTGAAGTAGGTGATGTGGCCGTGGTTGTCGGCCGGGTTCTGCGCTCCGATCAGGTGGTTGAGCAGCGCCCGCTCGTAGAAGTCGAAGTACGCCACCCGGTTCGGGTCCAGCAGCCACAGCTCCCGGGTCAGCTTCAACATGTTGTACGTGTTGCACGCCTCGCAGGTGTCGTTGCGCAGGTAGCCGGCGATGGCGTTGGGCGCCCGGAAGTGTTCGGCCTGGCTGTTGCCACCGATGACGTACGTGTGGGCGTTGACCGTCATGTTCCACGCATTGCTGGCGATGTCGCGGTACCGGGTGGTGCCGGTGGCCTTGAACTCGCGGGCCGCGCCGATCCACTTCGGCACCTGGGTGTTCGCGTGCAGCCCGTTGAGCTGGTCGGAGTTGGCCGCCAGGGGATTGAACACGGCGTTGTGGTCGAACCGCTGGGCGGTGGTCAGCCAGCGGGCGTCGCCGGTCTGCTGGTACAGGTCGGTCAGCACGGCGTTCATCCCGCCGAACTCGGTACCCAGCATCGCCTGCAGCTGCGCCGAACTCAGTCGGCTGGTACGCCAGTCCACCCAGCCGGCGAACGCCAGCAGGACGTCGCGGGCCTGGTTGTTGCCGATGTGCCGCCACACGTCGAGCAGCCCGGCCAGGGTCTTGTGGATGGCGTAGTACGGCACGTTGCCGTTGTTGAGCGTGCGGTTCTCCACGGCGGTGAAGTCGGACTCGGGGAAGCCGCTGAGGTAGCCGGTGTTGAAGCCGGCGGCGCCGTTGTTGGCCTGGCACTTGGCCAGCTCGGCCACCATGTGGTTGGCCTTGTCCCGGCAGGTGGTGTCGCCGAGCACGGCCCACAGATACGACCAGGCGCTCAGGAAGTGCCCCTGGGAGTGGGTGCGGAACGGGAAGTTGGGTGCCTCCCAGCCGCCGAGGGCCGCGGCGCCGGCGGTGGACAGCCGGTGGTTGGCGCGGAAGTTGTAGAGCAGCCGGTTGACGTCGACGAAGCGCAGGTAGTTGACCGTGCGGTTCTGGTTGTCCAGCCAGCGGCTGGCGGTCAACCGCACCTGGCCCGGTTCGAAGGCGTACGCGGAGACGCCGAGGTCGGGACGTACCGGGGCGAGCGCCGCACTGGCCGTGCCTTCGACCAGCGCGGGACCGACGGCGGCGGCGACGGCGGCCGCGCCGGCGGCCCGGAGCACGTGTCGACGGTTGAGGGACGGGTAGGGCATCACGACCTCCGTGGTGACATGGGGGATCGCCGTCCGGCCCGGCGAGGGGTGGTGGCCGACCGGTGCGGCGAGAAGCTGTGCGGTGACGTCGGTGCGCCGTGCGTGTCCACCGGGCCCGGCGGTGCGTCGCTGCGGCGTCGACCGTGCCAAGCTCATCGATGTTATCGCTAACATACTGTTTCGATATGAGGTCCGCAAGACGCGCGACGAGCCGAACGTGGTGACCCCGATTTGACCCTCGACCCGGTCGAGGTCGGACGGTGCCGACGACAGGCGGCCGGCGTCCTCCACCGACACCGGCCGACCGGCCGACCGACCGACGGTCGACGCTGGCGACGGGGGGCTGCGGTGGTGGCGACGAGTGGTGACCGCACGGCGGTGCCGGGGACGTACTGGGTGTGGCTGGGTGGCACCGCGTTGAGTCTGCTCGGCGTACAGGCGATGGCGTTCGCGATGGCCTGGTCGGCGGCCGGACAGGGTGCTCGCTTCGCCGCCCTGGTGCCGACCGCGATCGTGCTGCCCCGGGTGGTGCTGCTGTTGGTGGGCGGGGTGGTGGCTGACCGGTTCGGTGCCTGGCTCGTCCTGTTCGCCTCGACCGCAGCGATGATGGTGGTCACCGTGGCGTTGGCGGCCGCCGCGTGGTCGACGCTCGATCTGCGGCTGCCGCTGCTGCTCACCGCGCTGGCGATCGGCACCGTGGACGCCTTCCAGCTGCCGAGTTCGGGCTCGATGCCGCGCCGGCTGGTACCGCCGTCGGCGCTGGCCCGCGCCCTGTCGGCCCGGCAACTCGCCGGACAGCTCGCGTTGTTCGCCGGTCCGCCCTTGGGTGGTGTGCTGCTCGGGGCGGCCGGGCTTGCCGGGGCGGCCCTGACCAACACCGCCACCTTCCTGGCGATGCTGGCGGTCCTGCTGATCGTCCGGTCCGCTGCCGGGCGGCCACCGGACGCCAGCCCGGGTCGTGGGCGGTCGCCGCAGGTGGTGCCGGCTCACGACCAGTCGCCGCAGGCTGTGACGGTGTGTGGGCGGTCGCCGGAGCCGGCGGCGGCTCACGGGCGTTCGCTCAAGGCCGGGACGTATCGCGGGCGGTCGAGTGACGCCCGGACGGCTGGTGACGGCGGAACGGGTTCGGGGTCGCCGGCATCGGCGGCGGTTGACGGGCTGCGCCTCGCCTGGTCGGTGCCGGTGCTGCGGGCGGCGCTGCTGGTGACCGGCGTCGTCGCCGGATTTCTGCTGCCGGTCGGCACGCTGCTGGTGCCGCTGCTGGCCCGGCAGCGGGGCTGGTCGCCGTCGGCCACCGGTGCGGTCGTCGCGGCGATGGCGCTGGGCACGGCGGTAGTCGGGGTGGGTGTCCTGCTGCGCGGCGCGTCCCGCCGGCCGGGCGTGGTTGCCGCCGTGGGTCTGCTGGTGGCCGCCGCGGGCGTGATCATGCTCGCGGTCGGCAGCGCTCCGCTGCCGGCCGCCCTGGCCGGCGTGCTCGTCGGTGTCGGCTCCGGCGGCTTCGCCACGCACGTCGGTCCGCTCGTGCTGGCCGCCACGCCGCTCACCCACCTGGCCCGGGTGCAGTCCGTGCTGGTGCTGGTCCAGAGCCTGCCGTTGCTGGTGACGGCCAACGCGTTCGGTCTCGTCGCGGGGGCCGCGCACGTCCCGGCGGTGCTGTACGGCTGCGCGGGCGTGCTGGCCGTGACCGGGCTGGCGGCCCTGGCGGTGCCGACCCTGCGCCGCTCGTCCGGCGACTCGGCCCCGGCGGGTGTCCGTCGAAGGGATATCTGACTAAAGTCAGCAATCGTGGATCGTGCACTCGTGGACGTGGTGCGGCGCTTCAACCGCACGGTGACCCAGCGCGTCGGCGCGCTTGACGACAGCTATCTCGCCCGCGACCGGCCTCTGGCGCAGTCGCGGCTGCTCTGGGAGATCGGCCCCGACGGTGCCGAGGTCGCGGCCCTGCGGACCCGGCTGGATCTCGACGCCGGCTACCTCAGCCGGCTGCTGCGGACGTTGGAGGGCGCGGGCCTCGTCCGGGTGGGGCCCGCCGACGGGGACGGTCGGGTGCGGACCGTCCGCCTGACCGACGCGGGCCGTGCCGAGTGGCACCTGCTGGACGGCAGGTCCGACGAGCTGGCCTGGTCGGTCCTCGCGCCGCTCACCGACGGCCAACGCGCCCGGCTCACCTGCGCCATGACCGAGGTCGAGCGCCTGTTGACGGCATCGCTGGTCACCATCGGACCCTGCCATCCCGGTGAGCCGCGTGCCCGTGCCTGCCTGCGGGCGTACGCGCGAGAACTCGCCGAGCGTTTCGACGTCGGCTTCGAACTGGGCCAGGGCGGCGCGGACGAGCGGGAGTTCGTGCCGCCGTCCGGCCTCTTCCTGGTTGCCACCATCTCGACCGAGGCGGTGGGCTGCGGTGGGCTGCGGCTACCCCTGGGCGAGCCCGCCGAGATCAAGCGCCTCTGGGTCTCGGCCTCGGTGCGCGGGCTCGGCGTCGGCCGTCGCCTGCTTGGCGAGTTGGAGCGGCGCGCCGCGGCGGCCGGTGCCACAAGCATCCGTCTCGACACCAACCGCACCCTCACCGAGGCGATGCGGCTCTACCGCGCCGAGGGCTACCAGGAGATCCCGCGCTACAACGACAACCCGTACGCCCACCACTGGTTCGCCAAATCGTTGGACTGACCGGTCGACCCCGCTTGCCGACAAGAAATGAACGGTGGTTCAATTCTTGGCGTGGCGTACCGGAGTACCGAGCGGGTGCGGGCGCGGCTGACCGCCTCGCGCGAGCGGATCATCGACGCCGCCCTCGGCATCCTCGCCGAGCACGGCTACGCCGGCTGCTCGGTCGCGGCCGTCGCGGAGCGGGCCGGGCTGGCCACCGGCAGCGTCTACCGGCACTTCCCGGCCAAGGCCGACCTCTTCGCCGAGGTGTTCCGCACTGCCAGCCAGGGCGAGATCGACGCCGTCACCCGGGCCGCCACCGCCGAGAGCACGGCCGCCGCGCGGGTCCGGGCGGTCATCGAGACCTTCGCCGGCCGGGCCCTGCGGTCGCCCCGTCTGGCGTACGCCCTGCTCGCCGAGCCGGTCGATCCGGCGGTGGAGGCACAGCGGCTGGTGTTCCGGCGGGCCCACGCGGCGCTGCTGGCCGGCTACATCGCCGACGGTGTGGCCAGCGGTGAGCTGCCGGCGCAGGATCCCGAACTGACCTCCACCGCCGTGGTCGGCGCGCTGGCCGAGGCGATGGTCGGCCCGCTGGCCGCCGGTGTCGCCGGCCCGGACACCATCGGCGGCCTGATCACCTTCATCCACCGCGCGTTGGGAGTTCCGTCGTGAGCACACACGAGGTGTTCAACCAGGTGCCGCCGCTGGTCGGCCACGACACGGCGGACGAACCCGCCCTGCTCGACGCGCTGGCCCGGGAGGGGGCCGGCTGGGCCACGGCCGAGGTGCACGAACTCGGCCGGCTGGCCGGCACCGAACAGGCAGCCGAGCACGGCCGGCTGGCCAACGAGCATCCGCCGGTGTTGCGTACCCACGACCGCTACGGACACCGGGTCGACGAGGTGAGGTTCCATCCCTCCTGGCACGAGTTGATGCGTACCGCCGTGGCGCACGGCCTGCACGCCGCCCCCTGGGGCGACGGGCGGCCCGGCGCGCACGTCGCCCGGGCGGCGAAGTTCCACGTCTGGCGACCCGACGCCGGCCACGGTTGCCCGATCTCGATGACCTACGCGGCGGTACCCGCGCTGCGGCACGCCCCCGACCTGGCCGCTCGCTACGAACCGCTGCTCACCGCCCGCAGCTACGACTTCGGGCTGCGGGAACCGCAGGGCAAACAGGGGCTGCTGGCGGGCATGTCGATGACCGAGAAGCAGGGCGGGTCGGACGTGCGGGCCAACACCACCACGGCCCGCCCGACGCCCGACGGCAGCTACCGGTTGGTCGGGCACAAGTGGTTCACCTCCGCGCCGATGTGCGACCTCTTCCTCACCCTCGCCCAGGCGCCGGGCGGGCTGACCTGCTTCCTGGTTCCCCGGGTGCTGCCCGACGGCACCCGCAACCCGATGCGGTTGATGCGACTCAAGGACAAGCTCGGCAACCGCTCCAACGCCTCCGCCGAGGTGGAGTACGACGACGCGGTGGCCTGGCGGGTCGGTGACGAGGGGCGGGGCGTGCCCACCATCATCGACATGGTCAACCTGACCCGGCTGGACTGCGTGATCGGTGCGGCCTCCGGCATGCGGCACGGGGTGGTCACCGCCACCCATCACGCCGCCCATCGGCGGGCGTTCGGTCGCTACCTCGTGGACCAGCCCCTGATGCGCAACGTCCTGGCCGACCTGGCGGTGGAGTCCGAGGCCGCCACCGTACTGATGATGCGGCTGGCCGGGGCGACGGACCGCTCCGCGCGGGGCGACGCGGCCGAGACGGCGTTCAAGCGGATCGCCCTCGCGGTGGGCAAGTACTGGGTGTGCAAGCGGTGGCCCGGTCACGCCGCGGAGGCCCTGGAGTGCCTGGGTGGCAACGGCTACGTGGAGGAGTCCGGGATGCCGCGACTGTTCCGCGAGTCGCCGCTCAACTCCATCTGGGAGGGCTCCGGGAATGTCGCCGCACTGGACGTGCTGCGGGCGCTGGCCGGCCAGCCCGACGTGATGGCGGCGTTCGAGGCGGAGGTGGCCGCCGCGACGGGCGCCGACGCCCGGCTCGACTCCGCCGTCCGCCAGGTGCGGTCCGCGCTTGCCGATCCGGCCGATCTGGAGGTACGGGCCCGTCGGGTGGTCGAACAGCTGGCGCTGGTGTTGCAGGGCGCGCTGCTGGTGCGCCACGGTCATCCGGCGGTCGCCGACGCCTTCTGCGCGTCCCGGCTGGGCGGCGACCGGGGACATGCCTACGGCACGTTGCCGGCCGGCGTCGACTTCGCCGCGATCATCGACCGGGCCACCCCGAAGGTCGGCTGACCGGTCCGGTGCCACCCGGAAGGTCGGCTGACCGGTCCGGTGCCGCCACGGTGGGCGGCGGCACCGGGGCCGGGGATCAGCAGTAGAGGTTCGCTCCGGCGGGCACCCCGAGGATGCCCACGAACTGCTGGTACCGGGTGACCCGACTCTGCACCTGGGCGGGGTTGCCGCCGTTGCACTCGATCGAGCCGTTGATGCTGCGGATGGTCTGCCCGAAGCCGGCGCCGGTGACCATCGCGTTGTGCGCGGTCATCGTGCCGGGCCCGTTCTGCGTCATCCAGTACCAGATGGCGGTCTTCCAGGCCACGGCGGCGTCGGTCTGCACCAGCCAGGGGTTGGTCAGCAATGGCAGCCCGAGGGCGTTGCCGGCCGCGTTGTAGTTGAAGTTCCAGCTCAGCTGGATCGGTCCCCGCCCGTAGTAGGCGGCCTGCCCGGCCGGGCAGCCGTACGGCTGGCCGCTGTCGCAGTAGTGCGGGTAGTTGGCGGTGTTCTGCTCCACGATGTGCACCAGGCCGCCGGTCTCGTGGTACACGTTCGCCAGGAAGGCCGCCGCCTCCTGCCGCTGCACCGTGGCACTGCCGGTCCGCGCGAAGGCCGGGTAGGCGCTCAGCGCGTTCATCAGCCCGGAGTACGTGTAGAAGGAGTTGCGGCTCGGGAACATCTGGTGGAACTGTGCCTCGCTGACCACGAAGCCGCCCGGGTTCGTCGGTGGGTTGCTGGTGGGCGGCGTGCCCGAGCAGGTGTACGGGTCCCAGTACCAGGTGCTGATGATCGGGTCGTAGCCGGGATTGTCGTGCTCGGCGATGTAGTACTGGCCGTTGGTGTACCGCACGATGCTGCCGGCCGGGTACCAGGTGCCGGCGGTCCAGTTCGGATGGTTGCAGGTGCCGCCCGGGGGTGGCGGGGTGCTGCCGCCGCAGGCGCCGAGGTCCTGCCAGACTCCGGTGGTGCCGGGCGGGGCCTCGTTCTGCGTCCACCACTTCGCCTGGTAGTTGCGGCCGTTGTGGGAGACCTGCATGCCCGAGGTGTAGACCGCGGCGGACCGCCACGCGGTGGCACAGGCGGCGGCGGAGGCGGCGGTCGACGGGATGACCGCCAGCAGCGCGCCGGTGAGCGTCAGTGCCGCGAGCGCGGCCAGGGCGCGCCATCTCGACATGTGATCACTCCTTTCCAGGGGGAGGGGTACGTCGAAGGGCGGAACGCTCATCGACGGACATGATGGTAACACCAACTGTTCACAAACCTTACAGTTGGTTCCGAGCAGTGAACCGGGCGTTGAGCCGGGCCCGTTGCTGTGGGATTCTTGGACGCCGATGCGTTGTCGCGCGTGTGAGTGACCGTCGCCCGATGGGCAACCGGGGCCGCCACGGTTCCGGGGGACGACGGTCGAGGACGGATTCGTCTCTGTTCCACCGGTCCCGAGCCCGGCACGTCGGGCTCGGGACCGGTGGATCTCCGCGTGACCGCGAAGGAAGATCATGGAAATCTCGGACCGGCTCGGAGTTCGACCCCCGACCCCACCCGGACGCGCGCGGGCCCTTGCGCTGGCGGGCCTGCTACTCGGCACCGCCGCACTCGTCGGCGTCGACCAGCCCACCGCCGTCGCGGCCACCACGCCGGTGGCGGTGACGGTGAACGCGCGGGCCGGGCTGGCCACCGTGCCCGACACCGCCCTCGGTGTCAACCACGCCATCTGGGACTCGCAGCTGGGCACCACCGAGACCTCGGACCTGCTACGGGCGGCCGGTGTGCAGATGATGCGCTATCCCGGCGGCTCCTACGCCGACATCTACCACTGGGAGGACCACACCGCGCCCGGCGGTTACGTCGCCCCCGGCACCGACTTCGACACCTTCATGGCCGGCGTGCGGCGGGCCGGCGCCCAGCCGATGATCATCGCGAACTACGGCACCGGCACCCCGGAGGAAGCGGCCGAGTGGGTCCGGTACGCCAACGTGACAAAGGGCTACGACGCCCGGTACTGGACGGTCGGCAACGAGAACTACGGCAACGGGCACTACGGGTCGGCGTGGGAGGCCGACCACCACCCCGACAAGAGCGCCACCTACTACGCGAATCTCGTGGTCGAGTACGCCGACGCGATGAAGGCCGTCGACCCGAGCATCAAGGTCGGCGCGGTGCTCACCCTGCCGGCGAACTGGCCGGACGGACTGACCGCGGGCGACGACCCGGGCCCGTGGAACCAGACCGTGCTGTCCATCGCCGGCCAGAAGATCGACTTCGTCGACGTGCACTGGTACCCGGGCGGCAGCGCCGCCGAATCGCTACCCCGGACCAGCCACATCACCGACGCGGTCCACCTGCTCCGGGAACAGATCACCAGGTACGCCGGGCCGGACTCCGGCCACATCGGCATCAGCCTCACCGAGGTGAACGTCACCTCCCAGGGGATGACCAGCCAGCCGGCCGCGCTGTTCCTCGCCGACGCCTACAGCGGACTGTTGGCCAACGGTGTGTTCACCGTTCACTGGTGGAACGTGCGCAACGGCATCGGGCAGGTGTCGACCGTGGCCGGGCAGACCGACTACGGCGACTTCGGGATGCTCTCCAGCGGCACCTGCACGTCGGACGGATCGGTCTGCGAGCCGCCGTTGAACACCCCCTTCGCCGCGTACCACGGGCTGTCCATGATGAGCCGCTTCGCCCACACGGGCGACCAGTTCATCCGGGCGGCCAGTGACGAGCCGCTGGTGGCCGCACACGCGGTACGCCGGGCCAACGGCGAGGTCGCGGTGCTGCTGGTGAACCGGGATCCGGACAACGCCCACGAGGTGGCCATCGACTACGCCGGCTTCGCCCCGTCGAGCGGGGTGCCGACGGTGCACACCCACACCAACGGTGCCACCGCCATCACCACCAGCCGGTCCGGCAGCGCGACCGGTCGGACCCTGCCGCCGTACTCGCTGACCACGCTCGTGGTGCAGCCGGCCGACCCGGGCACCGGGCACCCCGGTGCACCGGGGCAGCCCACGGCCACCGAGGTCACCGACCGGACCGCGACGATCTCCTGGCCGGCGGCGACCCGGGGCGCGAGCCCGATCGCCAAGTACGAGGTGCACCGGCAGTACGGCGCGGTCAGCGAGCAGCTCGGCGAGACCTCGGGCACCTCGCTCACCGTCGACAACCTCGTCCCCGGGCGCAGGTACACGGTCAACGTGCTGACCCGGGACACCGCCGGCCGGGTCTCGTGGGCGTCGCCGCCGCTGACCTTCACCACCGGCGGCCCGGCCACCAGCAGCTGCGGTGTCCGCTTCACCCGCACCACGGACTGGGGCAACGGCTACGTGGCGAACGTCGACATCGTCAACAACGCCGACACCGACATCGACGGCTGGACGCTGACCTGGACCTGGCCGACGACCTGGCAGCGGGTGGGCAGCGGCTGGAGCGCGAACTGGGAACAGGTCGGCACCACCGTCCGGGTCACCGGCACCGACGACAACCGTCGGATCCCGGCCGGGGGTGGCACCAGCGCCGGCTTCGTCGGAGAGTACAGCGGGCCGAACGTCACACCTACCGCCTTCCGGCTCAACGGCACCCTCTGCACCGTCCGGTGAGGACACCCGCGTCGTCGGTGGAGCCGTCGCGCTCCACCGACGGCGCCGGGACTGGTGATTTTGCCGATGCGGTGCTGGCGGAGCGCCCCAAACACTGATCGCAGTCGATACCACTCCAACCCAAGGGAGTATCCGACGTGCGATCTACCACCACCACCCGTCCCCGTTCCGTCTCCCTCCTGGCCCGGCTGGCGATGGCCGCCGTCCTGGCCACCGGTGGCGTCGTCGCCACCTCGTCCCCGGCCCAGGCCGCCAACCCGTACGAGCGGGGACCGGCGCCGACGAACGCGATCCTGGAGGCCAGCCGCGGCCCCTTCGCCACCTCGTCGACGAACGTATCCTCGCTGGTCAGCGGCTTCGGCGGCGGCGTCATCTACTACCCGACCACCACCACGGCGGGCACCTTCGGCGCGGTGGCCATCTCGCCCGGCTACACCGCCTCCTGGTCGAGCCTGGACTGGCTGGGCCCACGGATCGCCTCGCACGGCTTCGTGGTCATCGGCATCGACACCATCACCCGATTCGACCAGCCGAGCAGTCGGGGCCGGCAGCTGCTGGCCGCGCTGGACTACCTGACCGAGCGCAGTTCGGTGCGCGGCCGGATCGACGCCAGCCGGCTGGCCGTGGCCGGACACTCGATGGGCGGTGGCGGCAGCCTGGAGGCCGCGGCGAGCCGGCCGTCGTTGCAGGCCGCGGTGCCGCTGGCGCCGTGGAACCTGGACAAGAGCTGGTCGAACCTGCGGGTGCCGACGCTCATCGTCGGGGGTGAGTACGACACCGTGGCCTCGGTCTCGTCGCACTCCGAGCCGTTCTACAACAGCATCCCGGCCTCGGCGGAGAAGGCGTACCTCGAACTCAACGGTGAGGGTCACTTCTTCCCCAACACGGTCAACACCCCCACCGCCAAGCAGATGGTGGCCTGGCTGAAGCGGTTCGTCGACGACGACACCCGGTACGAGCAGTTCCTCTGCCCGGGGCCGAGCGGCCTGGCGATCGAGGAGTACCGCAACACCTGCCCGCACTGAGCTCGACCGGGGCGGCCGCGTCGCGTCCGCCCCGGGCCCCATCCGGCCGCCGGTCTTCCGTCCCCTGGACCGGCGGCCGTATATTGCATTGGCAGTGCAAGAACATGGAGGTGGTGAGTGTCCGACCACACGGTCGACGGGCTGCGTGGGCTGGTCGCCGCGTTCCTGCGGACGCACGACCCGAGCGGTGATCGCACCAATTTTCTGCGCGCCCGCTTCGACGCCGGGCTGGCCTGGGTGCACCATCCGCCCGGTCGCGGTGGCCTGGGCGCGCCGCCGCACCTGCAGGCGGTGGTGGACGACGCCTTCGCCGACGCCGGTGCGCCGGACAACCAGCCCCGCCGCAACAGCATCGGGCTCGGCATGGCCGCGCCCACCCTGCTGCGGCACGCCGACGAGGCCCAGTGCCGGCGCTGGCTGCGACCGCTGTGGACCGGCGAGGAGGTGTGGTGCCAGTTGTTCAGCGAGCCCGACGCCGGCTCCGACCTGGCCAGCCTGCGTACCCGGGCGGTGCCCGACGGTGACGACTGGCTGGTCGACGGCCAGAAGGTGTGGACGTCCCTGGCGCACGAGGCGCGTTGGGCGATCCTGCTGGCCCGCACCGACCCGGCGGCACCGAAGCATCACGGCCTGACCTACTTCGTCTGCGACATGACGGCGCCGGGGGTGCGGGTGCGGCCGCTGCGGCAGGCCACCGGCGAGGCGGAGTTCAACGAGGTCTTCCTGACCGGCGTCCGGATACCCGACACCCATCGGATCGGGGAGATCGGGCACGGTTGGCAGATCGCCCGCACCACCCTGATGAACGAACGCGTCGCCATCGGCGGCCGACCGCTGCCCCGGGAGGGCGGGATGGTCGGGGTGCTGGCCCGGTTGTGGCGGGAGCGACCGGACCTACGCACCGGCGGCCTGCACGAGGAGGTGCTGCGTGCGTGGGTATGCGCCGAGGCCGCCCGGCTGGCCGCGCTGCGGCTGCGCCAGCTGATCGCCGCCGGCCAGCCCGGCCCCGAGGGCTCGGCGGTGAAGCTCTCCTTCGCCGAGCTGAGCCAGCGGATCAGCGGCCTGGAGGTGGAGTTGCGTGGCGCCGAGGGGTTGCGGCACGACGACTGGACGATGCGTCGGCCGGTGGCCCCCGACCTGCTCGGCCGCACCGCCACCTACCGCTACCTGCGGGCCCGGGGCAACTCCATCGAGGGTGGCACGTCGGAGATCCTGCGCACCATCATCGCCGAGCGGGTGCTCGGGCTGCCCGTCGAGCCGAGGGTGGACCGATGACCGACCTGCTCTACGACGCCGACGAGGAGGCGCTGCGCGACAGCGTCCGCGCGCTGCTGGCCGCGCACGCGCCATGGCAGCGGACCCTCGCCGCCGTCGACGCGGGTGAGCCGTACGACGGGGCGCTGTGGCGCCGGCTGGTCGACCAGACCGGGGTGACCGGCCTGGCGGTGCCCGTCGAGCACGGTGGCGCCGGGGCCGGCTTCCGCGAGGTCGCGGTGGTGCTGGAGGAGTTGGGCCGGGCGGTCGCGCCGGTGCCCTTCCTGGGCACCGTGGTGGCCACCACGGCGCTGCTCGCCTGCGGCGAGTCCACCCTGCTGCGCCAGGTCGCCGCCGCCGAACGTGACGTGGCGTTGGCCGTCGGTCTCGCCACCGCGCCCGACGCGGCGCCCGGACCGGTCACGGTCGGGCCCGGACCGACGCTGTCCGGCCGGGTGCTCGGGGTGGCCGACACCGTGCCGCACGGTCTGCTGCTGGTTCCGGCCGGCGACGGGTTGTACGCCGTCGACGGCACCGAAGCGGCGGTACGCCGGGCTCCCGTGGTGTCGCTGGACGCCACCCGGCCGCTCGTCGACCTCGAGTTCACCGCCGCGCCGGCCCACCCGCTCGCCCTGGGTCCGACGGCCGCCACGGCGGTGACGGCGGCGCTGACGGCGGGTGCGGCGCTGCTCGCCTCCGAGCAGGTCGGGGTGGCGCAGTGGTGTCTGGACACGACGGTGGACTACGTGCGGCAGCGCCACCAGTTCGGCCGGCCGGTCGGCTCGTTCCAGGCGGTCAAGCACCGGTTGGCCGACCTGTGGGTGGAGCTGACCGAGGCCCGGGCGGTGGCCCGGTACGCGGCCGACCAGCTCGGCACCGCGCCGGCCGGCGAACGGGTCGTCGGCTCGGAGCCGGCGCTGGCGGCCGCGCTGGCACAGGCGTACTGCGGTCCGGTGGCGGTGCGGGCGGCGGAGGTCTGCGTCCAGTTGCACGGTGGGCTGGGCTTCACCTGGGAACACCCGGCCCATCTCTACCTCAAGCGGGCCAAGAGCACCGCGATCGCCTTCGGCACCGCCGACCGGCACCGGGAGGCCCTGGCCCGGCTGGTCGACCTGCCCGCGCCGCACGTCGGCGGGGCCGCTGCGGACGACGGTGCCGGCCGCTGACGACCGGCTCATCGAAGGTGTTGACGAAACACGCGAGAAATGTACACTCCGAGTGTAATAATCTGGCGAGGGGCGGGTTGATGGCGGACGGTCTCGCACTGCACCAGGTCGGCGTCCGCTTCGGCGGCCTGACCGCCCTCGACGACGTCTCGCTGACGGTCGGGCCGGGCGAGGTGGTCGGGGTGATCGGTCCCAACGGGGCCGGCAAGACCACCCTGTTCAACGTCGTGTGCGGCTTCGTCACCGCGCACACCGGCACGCTGACCCTCGACGGGCGGCCACTGCGACCGCGACCACACCGGCTGACCCGGCTGGGCATCGCCCGGACACTGCAGGGCACCGGCCTGTTCGCCGGGCTCACCGTGCTGGAGAACGTGATGGCCGGGGCCAGCCACACCGCCCGCAGCGGCCTGCTGCCGGCCCTGCTCGGGCTGCCGCGCAGCGACCGCGACGAACGCCGGCTGCGCGAGCACGCCCGCGCCGTCCTGGCCGACCTGGACATCACGGCGTACGCCGACGCCGCGCCGGGCACCCTCCCGTTCGCGATACGCCAGCGGGTCGCCCTCGCCCGGGCGCTGGCCGCGCGCCCTCGGCTGTTGCTGCTCGACGAGCCGGCCGGCGGTCTCGGCGCCGACGACGTGGACACCCTCGCCGAGCTGATCCGGCAACTGCCGCACCGGGCCACCGACCCCTGCGCGGTGCTGCTCGTCGAGCACCACATGGACCTGGTCATGGCGGTCTGTGACCGGATCGTGGTGCTCGACTTCGGACGGGTCGTCGCCACCGGGTCGCCCGAGGCGGTCCGTGAGGATCCGGCCGTGGTGGACGCCTACCTCGGTGCCGCCGTCGACGAGGCCGCGTAGTGGGCGGCGACCTGCTCACCGTCGAAGCCCTGGCCGCCGGCTACGGGCCGGTGCCGGTGCTGCGCGACGTCGACCTGCGGGTGCCCACCGGCACCATCGCCGCGGTCATCGGTGCCAACGGCGCCGGCAAGACCACCCTGCTGCGCGCCCTGTCGGGCATGCTGCGCCCGACTGCCGGTCGGATCCTCCTCGACGGCCGTGATCTGCGCGGCACGCCGGTCGAGCAACTCGTCCGGCGGGGCATGGCGCACGTCCCGGAAGGGCGCGGCGTGATCGGTGAGCTGACCGTGGCGGAGAACCTTCGCCTCGGCGCGTTGTGGCGGCGGGACCGTGGCGACGCCGCGCGCGCCCTCGACGAGGTCTACCAGCTGTTCGAGCCGCTGGCCGCGCGGCGGCGACACCTCGGCCACCAGCTCTCCGGTGGCGAACGGCAGATGCTGGCCCTCGGCCGGGCCCTGGTCGGCCGGCCGCGCCTGCTACTGCTTGACGAACCGTCGCTCGGCCTGGCCCCCCGCGTGGTGGCCCAGACCATGGCGTTGCTGCGCCGGCTGCGCGACGACACCGGGCTGACCGTGCTGCTGGTCGAGCAGAACGTGCGCAGCGCCCTGGCCGTCGCCGACCAGGGCATCGTGATGTCGCTCGGCCGGGTCGTCCTGGCCGCACCGGCCGCCCGGCTGCGCGACGACGCCGACCTGCGCCACGCCTACCTCGGATTCTGAAGGCAAGGAGGACCGTGGACCGCTTCCTCTTCCTCACCCTCGACGGCCTGTCGAGGGGCGCGGTCTACGCCGCGTTCGCGCTCGCCCTGGTGCTCATCTGGCGGGCCGGTCGGATCGTCAACTTCGCCCAGGGCGCGATGGCGGTGGCCGCCGCGTACGTCGCGTACAGCGTCACCGCCGCGACCGGCTCGTACTGGCTCGGCTTCGCCGCGGCGTTGCTCGCCGGGCTGCTGCTCGGCGCGATCGTCGACGTCGCGGTGATGCGGCTGGTGGACCACCGGTCACCGCTCAATCCGGTGATCGTCGCGCTCGGGCTGGTCCTGCTGATCCAGGCGGTGCTCGGCATGGTGTACGGCAACGAGTACCTACCGGCCCAGACGCCGTTCAGCCGGACCGCGCTGACGGTGGGCGGCACCGCCGTGCTGTCCCCCTACGACCTGTTCGTCTTCGCCACCGTCGGGGTCGTCGGTGCGGCCCTCGTCTGGGTCTTCACCCGGACCGCGATCGGGTTGCGCATGCGTGCCGCCGCGTTCGCCCCCGAGGTGTCCCGACTGCTCGGCGTGAACGTGGGGGGCATGCTCACCCTCGGCTGGGCGCTGGCCTCGGGTGTCGGCGCCCTGGCCGCGATGCTCGTCATTCCCACCGGACTGGGTCTGCATCCGCACGCGATGGACCTGGTCTTCGTCTCCGCGTTCACCGCCGCGGTGCTCGGCGGGCTGGACAGCCCGCCCGGCGCGGTCGTCGGCGGTCTGGGTGTCGGCCTGCTGCTGTCCTACGTCAGCGGCTACGCCGGCGGCGATCTCATCCCGCTCGCGGTGCTCGCGTTGCTGCTGACGGTGCTGCTGTTGCGCCCCGGCGGGCTGTTCGCCCCGGTCACCGCGAGGCGGGTGTGAGCGCCACCCGGGCGACGGCGCCGCCCAGCCGAGCAGCCGCCGTCGATCCCGCCCGCCCCGGCCGGTCGCTGCCGACCCTGGTCCGTCACCTCGCCGTCGCGGCCGGCGTCGCGCTGCTGGTGCTGCTGGCCAGCTACCAGCTCGACTCGTTCCGCAACTTCCAACTGGCCACCGTGGCGGCCTATCTCTGCGCCACCGCCGGGCTGACCGTGCTGACCGGGCTCTGCGGGCAGCTCTCGCTGGGACACGGCGCGCTGATGGCCACCGGCGCGTACACCCTCGCGCTGGCGCAGAACGCCCTCGCCGACGGGGGCCGCACCGCCGGTGGGTGGCTGGTCGTGTCGCTGGTGGTGGCGGTGCTGGCCACCGTCGTCGTCGGCGCGGTCGTCGGCGTCGCCGCCGCCCGACTGCGCGGGCCGTACCTGGCCGGACTCACCCTGGCCGTGGCCGTGGTGGTGCCGGCGTTGACCGTCACGTTCGACGGGGTCTTCAACGGCGAGCAGGGCCTGGCGGTGCCGGTGGCCCCCGCCCCGGCCGGGCTGGGCAGCTACTTCCCGCACGAGCGGTGGCAGCTCTGGGTGGCCGCCGCGGCGACCCTGAGCTGCCTGGTGCTGCTGGCGAACCTGGTCCGCAGCCGCTACGGCCGCGCCTTCCGGGCGGTACGCGACGACGAGGTCGCCGCCCGCCTGGCCGGCATCCACGTGGCGCGTACCCAGGTCGTCGCGTTCGTGGTGAGCGCGGCAAGTGCCGGCCTCGGCGGCGCCCTGCTGGCGGTGCTCGCGCAGAGCGTGTCACCCGGCGCCTTCGGCCTGACGCTGTCGCTGTTCCTGTTGATGGCGGTGGTCATCGGCGGTCTCGGTCGACTCGCCGGGGCGGCCTGGGGTGCCGTCCTGCTGGTCGCCCTGCCCGACCTGACCCACTCCCTGACCAACCTGTTCACCCTCTCGCCGGCGGCGGCACAGCGGCTGGAGGGCAACCTGCCACTGGCGATCTTCGGCGCCACGTTGATCGTGGTCATGATCGCCGCGCCCGGCGGGGTGCAGGGGCTGTTGTCCCGGCTGACCCGGGCGCTGCGCGCCCGCTGGCCGGTCGGGCGGTCGTAACCGTTCCACCCACTCACCGCAACCACCCATCTCGCACAACCGGACCGATGAAAGGTCGGTGTCCCATGCGAAGCACGGCACGACGCGGTCTCGTGATCGCCACCACCCTCACCCTGCTGCTCACCTCGGCCGCCTGTGGCGCCGACGACGATCCCGGTTCGGGCGCGCCGGTGCCCGGCGTCACCGACACGGAGATCGTCGTCGGCACCCACATGCCGCTCACCGGTCCGGCGTCCGCCGGCTACTCGAAGATCGCCCCGGCGACGAAGGCGTACTTCGACTACGTCAACGCCAACGGCGGCGTGCACGGCCGCAAGATCACGTACAACATCGTGGATGACGGCTACAACCCCGCCACCACCCAGCAGGTGGTCCGACAGCTCGTGTTGCAGGACAAGGTCTTCGCCATCCTGAACGGCCTCGGCACACCGACCCACACCGGAGTGCTCGACTTCCTGCACACCAACCGGGTTCCCGACCTCTTCGTCGCCTCCGGCAGCCGTAACTGGGACCAGCCCGACCGCTACCCGAACACCTTCGGCTTCAACCCGGACTACACGGTCGAGGGCAAGATCCTGGCGAACCACGTGAAGACCGCCCTGCCGGGCCGGTCGGTGTGCTTCCTCGGTCAGGACGACGACTTCGGTCGGGACGCGTTGGCCGGCGTGGAGAAGATACTCGGTGCCGACGGCGTGGCGGCCCGCCAGACGTACGTCACCAGCAACACCAACGTCGCACCGCAGATCGGCGCGTTCAAGGCGGCCGGCTGCGAGGTGGTCATCCTCGCCACCGTGCCCGGCTTCACCGCCCTGTCCGTCGGTACCGCCGCCCGACTGGACTTCAAGCCGCAGTGGGTGGTGTCGAACGTGGGCGCCGACCTGCCGACGCTGTCCCGGCAGCTCGGCGACGCCGCCGGGCTGCTGGAGGGCCTGATCGGGCTGAACTACCTGCCGATGCAGGGGGACAGCGACGATCCGTGGATCCAGCTGTTCACCAAGGTGAACACGGAGCACAACGGTGGCGCGGAGTTCGACGGCAACACCGTCTACGGCATGGCGGTGGGCTACCTGTTCGTGCAGGTGCTCCAGGCCGCGGGCAAGGACCTCACCCGCGAGTCGCTCGTCGAGGCCGTCCGTAAGGGCGGTTACCAGGGGCCCGGGGTGGCGCCGTTGCGGTTCTCCGCCACCGACCACTCCGGCTACGGCGGCGGCCGGCTGAGCCGGGTCGAGGGGGGAGAACAGCGCTACTTCGGCCCCACCTACGAGACCGACGAGGCCGACGGGCCGGTCAACGAGTACTCCGCAGCGCCGGTGCCACCACCGGCGAACGGCGTGCCGAGCGCCTGATCCACTCAGCCGGTGGGTACCGTCCGGCCCGGGCGGTGCCCACCGGGGGTGAGCCAGCCGATCCACCGCGAGCGCGGCGGCCCGGCGGTGTTCGACGAGGCTCGTCCGGGCCGGGTCTGACAAATGCCTAGACTCGGCACGGACGCAACGCCAGGGTGAGGGGGACGGCGGGGATGGTCAGTGCCGAGGCGGCCGGCCGGGTCGACGGGCGCACCGCCCGGGCCGAGCGCACCCGGGCGGCGATCGTCGAGGCACATCTCGCCCTCATCTCCGAGGGTGATCTCCGCCCGACCGGCGAGCGCATCGCCGAGCGGGCCGGCATCTCCCTGCGTACGCTCTGGACCAACTTCAAGGACATGGAAACCCTGTTCGAGGCCAGCGGGGCGGAGCTGCTACGCCAGCAGGACGCCGCCTGGCGGCCGATCTCGCCCACCCTGCCGCTGGCCAAGCGGGTCGACGCGTTCTGCCGGCAGCGGGCGAAACTGCTGCAACTCATCGCGCCGTCGGCCCGGGCCGCGCAGATGCGCGAACCGGTCTCCGCGCAGCTGCGCCGCAACCGGCTCAAGCACATCGCCCGGGTACGCGCCGAGGTCGAGCAGTTGTTCGCCGACGAGCTGGACCGCGCCGGGCCGGCCCGGGACCAGGTGGTCAACGCCGTGGTGGCGGCGAGCACCTGGCCGGCGTGGTCGACCCTGCGCGACGGCCTCGGCCTGGGCGTGGACGCCGCCCGCGCGGTGATGGCCCGCACCGTCGGCGCGCTGCTCGCCGAGCCGGCCGGCCGCTGACCCGGGCCCCCCGCCACCCGGCAGTTCCCTCTTCTCAAGCGCCGACGGGTAGGCGAGACTCGATGCATGGTTAATGCATCAACGGTGCAAATAGATGTGCTACGGGGCCGGCAGGCGGAGTGTCGGGAGATCCGCAGGCTGCTCGCGGCATCGGCCGGGGGAGCGCTGCTGCTGCACGGCGAGCCCGGCTCCGGGCGGAGCACGCTGCTGGCGTACGCCCACCGGCACGGTCGGGACCGCCGGCTGCTCTCCGCCACCGGTCTGCCCGACGAGGCGATGCTGCCCTACGCCGGGTTGCAGCGGCTGCTCGACCCGGTGCTGGACGGCGCGGGCGCGCTGCCCGAACGGCAACGGCAGGTGTTGCGCCGGGTGATGGCCGGCGAAGGCTGTCGCGACCAGGACCAGCTCGTGCTCTCCCATGCCGTGCTCGGCCTGCTCGCCGGTGCCGCCCACGACCGTCCACTGCTGTGCACCATGGACGACCTCGACGCGGGCGACGCCCCCACCGCCCGGTTGCTGACCCTGGTGGCCCGACGCCTGTCGCACCTGCCCGTCGTCCTGCTGCTCGCCGCCGGCAGCGACAGCGAGGCCGCTGCCATACCCGGCCATCGGCTGCGGCCGCTCGACGAACCGGACAGTCAGGCCCTGCTGACCGCTCGCCGTCCGGGGCCGCCACCCCCCGACCCGGTGCTGGCCGGGCTGAGCGCCCTCGCGGCCGGAAACCCGCAGGCCCTGGTCGACCTCGCGGACTCGCTGACGCCCGGCCAGTGGCAGGGTGCCGAGCCGCTGCCCACGGCGGTGCCGGCCGACGGCGACCTGGGCCGGGCCTACCGCGGACTGCTCTCCCGCCTGCCCGGCGACGCGCGGCAGGCGCTGCTGCTGGCCGTGCTCGCCGCGACCGCCCCCGCCCACCCGAGCCGGGCCGACCAGGCGCGCGTCGTGGATCCGGTGACGCTGGGCCGGGCGCTGCGAGCGGCCGGCGGCACCGTCGGCGCGCTCGCACCGGCCGAGGCCGCCGGCCTGATCCGGCTCACGGCATCGGGTGGCGCCGCGTTTCCCCGACCGCTGGCCCGCGCCATGGTCGAGGCCACCGCTGCGGTGACCGCACGCCGCGCCGCCCATCTGCTGCTCGCCGCCGCGCTCGACGGCACCGGAGCCCGGTTGCGGCGGGCCCTGCACCTGGCGGCGGCGACCGACGGACCGGCACCGGAGCTGGCCACGGAGTTGGCGGAAGCCGTGGGCGAGGAGCATACGGACCACCACGCCGCGGCGACGGCGCTGGTCCGGGCCGCCGAACTCAGCGACGATCCGCTGCTCGCCGCCGGTCGGCAGGTAAGCGCCGCCCGCCATGCGTGGCAGGCAGGCGAACCCGACCGGGCCCGCGCGTTGCTGCACCGGGTCGCGGATGCGCCCCCCGGCCCGACTGCCGCACCGACGGGCGGGGTGTCGGCCGCGCTGGAAACGCCCGACAACGGAACCGGTGCGCCGCCGGGCGGCGCGTCGACCGCGCCGGCCGGGCAGGGCGTCGGCAGCGAAGCGCTGCGCGACCGGGGGATGGCCGCCACCCGGGGTCTCGCCGAACTGCTGCGTGGCGAGATGCGGCTGCGCTGCGGACCGGTGCCGGCCGCGCTGCCGACCCTGCTGGCCGCTGCGAGCACCCTGGCCGAGGTCGACCGCGAGTCCGCGCTCGTCGCGCTGGTCCGGGCCGGCGAGGCCGTCTGCTACTGCGGCGACCAGTACCGCTACGCCGAGGTGGCCCGCCGGATGGCGGCACTGCACCGCGACGGAGATCCGCCGTGGGCAGAGCTGCTGACCACCCTGGTCGCCGGGGTCGCCGCCACGCTGCGCGGCGAACACGCCCACGGTGGCCCGCTGCTGCGTCGGGCGGTGGTGCTGGGCGGTCGGCTGACCGGTGCCGCGGCGACCCCTACCGCGCTGACCGGTGCGGCCGTGGCCGGTCTGCTGGTCGCGGTGGACGCCGCGGCGTACCGGCTCGCCGACCGCGCCGTCGAACGTGCGGCCGACCGGGGCGAGACCTCCCTGCTACCCAGGGCGCTCGAACTGCGGGCGATGAGCGAGTACTGGCTGGGCCGACACGAGGCCGCGGCGAGCAGCTGCCGGGACGGGCTGCGGGTGGCGCGGGCGGCCGGCCAACACACGAGCGTCGGCGTACATCTCGGTCTGCTCGCCGTGCTCGCGGCCGTACGGTCCGATCGCGACACCAGTCTCGGCCACGTCGCCGAGCTGGGCGACGCCGCCGTGCCGGGCAGTCGTCCGCACGCCCTCGCCCAGTGGGCTCTCGCGTTGCTGGACCTGGTCGAGGCCAGGTACGCCGACGCCGCGGACCGGCTGACCGCGCTGGCGCGACCGGGTACCGGTCGCGGCCAGGTTCTGGTGCAGGTGATGGCCACGCCGCACCTGGTGGAGGCCGCCGCGCTCGACGGTCGGCACGCCCAGGCCCGCGCCGCGCTCGCCGTCTTCGACCGGTGGGCCGGCAGCACCGCCAGCCCGCTGCGCCGGGCGCTGTCGGCCCGCTGTCACGCCCTGCTGGCGCCGCGCGGTAGCGCCGAGGCCGAGCAGCATTTCCGGGTCGCGCTGTCGCTGCACCCGACCGACGCCGCCACCTTCGAGCGGGCGCGTACCGAGCTGCTCTTCGGCCGGGAACTCCGTCGCGCTCGGCGCCCCCGGGAGGCCCGCGGCCACCTGCACCGGGCCCGGCAGGCCTTCATCCTGCTCGGCGCGGAGGTGTGGGCACGACAGACCACAGTGGAACTACGCGCGGCGGGAGAGTCCGTCGGTACCCCGGATCCACACGCCGTACGGCTGCTCACCGGTCAGCAACTGCGCATCGCCCACCTGGTCGCGGCCGGTGCCACCAACCGGGAGGTGGCCCGGCAGATGTTCCTGTCCACCCGGACCGTCGACCATCACCTGCGCAACATCTACCATCGACTCGGCATCCGCTCGCGCACCGAGCTTGCCCGCGCGTTGGGCTGACGTACCCAAACCGATATTCAATTGATTCATGACGGGCGTCAGAATTTTCTTGACATTTGAGGGTCGGTGGCTGACGATGGCCAGCACGGCCAGGTGATCTCACTCACATGAAGCCCCTAGTGGGTCCCAGGCACCCGTAGGTGTTGACGCGCCCACCACCCCCGCCCCAGGAAGGGCCTTGTCGATGAAGAAGGTATTCACGCTCGGGCTGATCGCCAGCGTCGCGATCGCGCTCGCCGGATGTACGGACTCGGATGCCACCCCCTCGGGAGAGGACAGCGGCGAACTTCGCCAAGTTCGTGTCGCGGCCCTGCCGATCACCGAGACCGCCGCGTTGTGGGGCGGCATGAAGGCCGGCATCTTCGAAAAGCACGGACTCTCGGTCGAGGTGCTGCCCGCGCAGGGCGGTGCCCAGGCCATCCCCGCGCTGATCAACGGCGACATCGACTTCGCCATCGGTCAGCCGTTCGGCCCGTTCCGGGCCGACCTGCAGGACCTCGGCGTGGTGATCATCGGTAACTACGCGTCGTCGTACGCCGAGGGCGACGACATCAACGCCGTGGTGGCCTCGGCCAAGTCGGGCATCACCCGGCCGGCGGAGCTCGCGGGCAAGCGCGTGGCGGTCAACAGCCTGGGCGCGGCCGGCGACGTGACGATCATGGCCGCGGTGGAGAAGGACGGCGGTGACCCGTCCACCATCAAGTTCGTCGAGGTCGCCTTCCCGGACGTCCCGGCGCAGCTCGAAGCCGACAACATCGACGCCGCCTGGGTGCCGGAACCCTTCGTCACCCAGCTGCGTAACCGTGGCGACACCTTCGTCGTCGCGCCCTACCAGGCGGTCGCCCCCGGGCTCGCCACGCTCACCGCCATCACGACCAAGGAGCAGATGGACTCCGAGGCCGAGTTGGTCGCCGACTTCACCGCGGCGATGAAGGAGACCCTCGCGTGGGCGCAGGACTCCGCGAACGAGGCGGCCGTCCGCCAGGCGATCAAGGACAACCTGGAACTCCCGGAGGCGGTCGCGGACTCGGTGAAGCTGCCGGAGTTCGGTTGGGAGCTGGACCGGGCGAGCCTGGAGTCGCTGGCCACGCTCGCCGGCAAGTACAAGGTGCTCGATCAGCAGCCCAACTTCGATCGCCTCATCCAACAGCAGTAGTAGCCGGCGCGGTCCCGCCCTTCCCGGTCACCGGCCGGGAAGGGCGTCGCCGCCGACCACGGGAGCAACATGCACGTCTTGTCCCTCCGACGTTCCCGTTCGCCGCGCAAGGTGATGCTGGGCGTTGTCGGGCTGACCGGGTTCCTCGTCGTCTGGCAACTCGTCCCGACCCTGGGCCTGATCAACTCGCAGTACCTGCCGTACGTGACCGACGTGCTCGCCCGGCTCGCCGAGGAGGTCCGTGACCTCGCCTTCTGGCGGCGGCTCGGGTACACCATGACCTCCTGGGCGATCGGTCTGGCGGTGGCCACGGCCGCCGCGGTCGTCCTCGGCACGATCGTCGGTCTGGTGCCCTTCCTGCGCCGCGCCACCCACACGGTGGTGGAGTTCCTGCGGCCCATTCCGTCGGTGGCGCTCATTCCTCTCGCCGTGCTGTTGTTCGGCATCCAGATGCAGGCCGCCCTGCTCATCATCATCTACGCCTCGTTCTGGCAGGTCTTCGTGCAGGTGATCTACGGCGTCGCGGACGTCGACGCGGTCGCCCGGGACACCGCACGCAGCTTCGGACTCACCCGTCGTGAGCGGTTGTCGTACCTGGTGCTGCCGACCGCCCTGCCGTATCTGATGACGGGCGTCAGGCTCGCCGCCGCGGTCGCCCTCATCCTCGCCATCACCGCCGAGATGGTGATCGGCAACCCCGGTCTGGGACGGATGATCGAGCTGTCCCGCTCCGCCGGCGACGCGGTCGGGCTGTACGCCTTCGTGGTGGTCACCGGGCTGCTCGGGCTCGTGGTGAATCTCGTCTTCCGGTTCATCGAACGGCGTTCGTTGTCGTGGCACCAGTCCGTACGCGGTGAGGAGGTTCTGTGACCACGCACACCGGCCGAATCGCTCACCGATCGCCCGGATGGCGTCTCGGGCGCCGCGTCGCCGGCGGTTTCCTCTACCCCCTCGGGCTGCCGTTCCTGCTGCTGGTGATCTGGGGGCTGGCGTCGAGCTCGTCGACCAACCGGTTCTTTCCCGGCCCCTTGACGATCTTCGAAGCCTTCCGGGAGACCTGGATCGGCCCCGCGTTCGTCGACGACGTGCTACCGAGCCTCTACCGGCTCGCCCTCGGGATCGCGGCGTCGATCGTGATCGGCATCGCCGCCGGCACGCTCATCGGGCTGTTCCAGTGGCTACGGGAACTGCTCGAACCGCTGCTGGAGTTCTTCCGGGCCATCCCCCCACCGGTGCTGATCCCGGTCGTGATGCTGCTGCTCGGCATCACCGACACGATGAAGGTGGTGGTGATCGTCTCCGGCGCGGTCTGGCCGATTCTGCTGAACACGATCGACGGCGTCCGGGCCACTGACAGCGTGATGTCCGAGACCGCCGACTCGTTCCAGATCACCTGGTGGGAGCGGCTCCGGTTCCTCGTGCTTCCGGCGGCCAGCCCGCGGATCATGACCGGGGTCCGGCAGGGGCTCTCGGTCGCGCTGATCCTGATGGTCATCTCGGAGATGTTCGCCTCGTCCGCCGGACTGGGCTATCGGATCGCCTACTTCCAACGCAACTACCTCATCGCCGAGATGTGGAGCGGCATCCTCCTGCTCGGCCTCGTCGGCGTGCTCCTCGCCGCGACCTTCGGTGTCGTCGAGCGACGGGTGCTGCGCTGGTACCACGGAATCAGGGAGGTCAACCGTGCCTGACCAGAGCACGCTGCTGCGGGTGGAGCACCTGCGCAAGGTCTACGAGTCCGCGAACGGCGACGTCGAGGCGATCGGGGACATCAGCTTCACCATGCGCTCCGGTGAACTCGTCTGCATCGTCGGGCCGTCCGGCTGCGGCAAGACCACCCTGCTGAAATGCCTCGCCGGCCTGCTCCGGCCCACCAGCGGCCTGGTCGAGATGGACGGGGCGCCGGTGACCGGTCCGAGCCCGGCGATGGCCGTCGTCTTCCAGGAGTACGGCCGCAGTCTCTACCCGTGGTTGACCGTCCGCGGCAACGTCGAGCTGCCGCTGCGGCACAAGCGACTCTCCCGCCCGGCCCGGGAGAAGCTCGTCACCGACGCCATCGAGGCGGTCGGGCTGGCGCACGCGGCCCGCAGTCACCCCTGGCAGCTCTCCGGCGGCATGCAGCAGCGGGTGGCGATCGCGCGGGCCATCGCGTACCAACCCGAGGTGCTGATCATGGACGAGCCGTTCGCCGCGGTCGACGCGCAGACCCGCGCGGACCTGGAGGATCTCGTCCGAGAGCTGCACGCCAACCGCAAGATTTCGGTTCTCTTCGTCACCCACGACATCGACGAGTCGGTGTACCTGGGGGAACGGGTGCTGGTGTTGTCCGCGTCGCCGACCTGGGTGCAGGAGGATCTGACGGTCGACCTACCGCCGGAGCGCGACCAGATCACCACCCGCGCGATGCCGCGCTTCACCGAGCTGCGTACGCATGTCTACGACCAGATCCAGCGTGCGAAGCGCGGGCAGACCGTCGCCCCGTGACGGTGCTGAGGGGCGGATTCGTCCGAGGGGGAGGGCTGTGCGCAGTCGTCAGCCGAAGCAGCTGCTGCTCGCGTTCTTCGGCGAGCACGTCGTCGACGACGACCCGGGCCCGATCCGTGCCAGCGTCCTGATCGGCGTGCTCGAAGGAGCCGGCGTCGCCGCACCGGCGACGCGGGCGACCCTCGACCGGCTGGTGCAGACCGGCATGCTCGACCGGAGCAAGAGCGGTCGGGAGATCCAGTTCTCGCTCACCGAGCACGGGGTGGCGGTGTTGCGGGAGGCCACCGCGCGCGTCCGTGGCCCGCGCCCGTTCGATCCGCAGGGCACCGGCTGGACCCTCGTCACGTTCACCATCCCCGAGGGGCAGCGGACCCTGCGCCACCGGTTGCGTGCCACCCTCACCTGGGAGGGGTTCGCGCCGCTGCGCGACGGGCTCTGGCTGGCACCCGGCGAGGTCGACCTGGCCGGTTCGTTGGAGCCGCTGTGCCGGGATCTTCCCCCCAAGACGGTCATCGCCTTCCACGCCCGGGAACTCGCCGGCTTCCCGATCGCCGACAGCGTACGAGCGGCGTGGGACATCGAGGCGATCCGGCGCGAGCACCTGGCGTTCATCGAGGTGTGGGGCGACCCGGGCGCCGCCAACCAGGCGGCGAGCGCGCTCACCGTACGCACCATGCTGGTGGCCGACTGGCTCGCGTTGCTGCGGGCGGATCCGAGGCTGCCCCGCGAGTTCATGGACGCGCAGTGGCCGGCCGGGCGATCGACGCAGGTGTACCGGCGGATGCACCAGCGGCTGGCCGCGGCCTCCGCCGTGGAGTTCGCCGCCCTCGTCGCCGGTGGCACCGGTGCGGCGGCCCGCAACGTCGGTGGGGTCGCGGCGAGGTCGGGCGGTGATCCGGCCCGGCGCAGCCGGGCCTAGCCGGCGAACCGGTTCCGCAGGTCGCCCTTGCGCACCTTGCCGGACGCGGTCCGGGGAAGCTCGTCGACGATGACCACGTTCTTGGGCACCTTGTAGCGGGCGACCCGGCCGTCGAGGAACTGGTGGACCGTGGTCACGTCCACTGTGGCGTCCCCGCGTACCGTCATGATCGCCCACGGCACCTCGCCCCAGCGCGGGTCCGGTACGCCGATGACCGCCACCCCGGTCACCCCGTCGATCTCGCCGAGCAGGACCTCGATCTCGGCCGGGTAGATGTTCTCGCCGCCCGAGATGATCATGTCCTTGAGGCGGCCCGAGATGTAGAGATAGCCGTCGGCGTCCAGGTAGCCCAGGTCGCCGGAGCGGAACCAGCCGTCCGGGGTGAACGCCTCGGCCGTCGCCTCCGGCAGCTGGTGATAGCCGGGGAAGACGTTCGGGCCGCAGATCTGGATCTCACCGATGCCGTCGTCGCCGATCGGCGCGCCGTGTTCGTCGGCGATCCGCACGCTTGTGAAGAAGTGCGGCAGGCCCACGCTGCCCTGCTTGGCGCGGGTCATCGCCGGGGGCAGTGACGTCGCGCCCGGCGACGCCTCGGTCATGCCGTAGCCCTGCGAGAAGGACAGGCCACGCTCCTCGTAGGCGTTGAGGATGCGGGTGGGCACGGCCGAGCCGCCGCAGGTCAGCTTGCGCAACGTCGACAGGTCGGTGGTCGCCCAGTTCGGATGGTCGGCCATCAGCTGGTACGTGGTCGGCACGCCGCTGAGCATGGTGACGCCGTGCCGCTCGATCTGGGCGAGCGCCCGTCCCGGCTCGAAACCCTTCTCCAGCACCAGCGTGGCGCCCTTGAGGATGACCGGCAGTGCTCCCATGCCGAGGGACGCGACGTGGAACAACGGCGAGATCATCAGCGCGACGTCGGTCGACACGACGTCGTAGTCGACCATGCAGTTGAGCGCGACCCAGGTGAGGTTGCCGTGGGTCAACACGGCACCCTTGGCCCGCCCGGTCGTACCCGAGGTGTAGATGATCGCGGCCGGGTCGTCCAGGCTCACCGCGATGGTGGCGGTGGGGTCCGTGGCGGTGGTGCTCAGCAGCCGGGTCAGCCCCGGCCGGTCGGCCGTGCCCTCGCCGGTTACCAGGACGCGGGGGGACGGCCCGGTGCCGATCGCGGCGGCCACCCGCTCGCCGAACTCGGGATCGTGGATCAGCACCCGAGCGCCGCAGTCGGTGAGCACGTGGGTGACCTCGGGCGGTGCCAGCCGGGTGTTGATCGGCACGAAGACGGCGCCCAGCCGGGCCGCGCCGAACATCATCCGGAGGAAATCCGGGCTGTTCTCGCCCAGATAGGCCACCGCGTCGCCCTTGCCGATGCCGAGCCGCCGCAGCAGCGCGGCGACCCGGTCGGTGTCGTCGGCGAACTGGCGGTACGTCACGGTGGCGCCCTCGCCGTGGACGAGGGCGAGCTTGTCGGGGGACTTGAGCCGGCGCTTGGCCAGCCAGGCACCGATTCCTTGTTCGTGCATCAGCGGTCTCCCGGTGGTGGCGGATGGTGCGTCGATGCGTGGCCGGTCGGCCTGCCCGTGGCCGTCAGGCGTAGAAGCGGTACAGGCCGCGGGCCACCACTGCGGGCTTGGTGCCGCCGTCGATCTCGATCGTCTGGTCGACAGCGATCTGGTAGCCGCCGGTCACCTCGACGACCTCGGCGACCGTCGCGGTCATCCGGACCCGCGAGCCGACCTTGACCGGGGCCGGGAAGCGCACCTTGTCCAGGCCGTAGTTGACCTTCGTGGTGACCCCCTTCACGTCGAGCAGTTCGGTCCAGAAGGGCACCGCCAGCGACAGCGTGAGGAAGCCGTGCGCGATCGGCGCGCCGAAGGGGCCGTTCTTCGCCCGCTCCGGGTCGACGTGGATCCACTGGTGGTCGTCGGTGGCGTCGGCGAAGAGGTTCACCTGGTCCTGGGTGACCGTCCGGTAGTCGGTGTAGCCGAGGTCGGTGCCGGCCAGGTCGGCGAGCTGTTCGTAGGTGATCGTCGTCGTCATGAGCGTCCTCTCGTCGTCAGCTGGACAGGCGCAACAGCCGGACGGCGTTGTCCTTCAGGATGCCGGGGAGCACCTCGGGTTTGAGGTCGGTGTCGCGCACGTCCCGTAGCCAGCGGTCCGGGGTGAGCAGCGGGTAGTCGGTGCCGAACAGCACCCGGCGCTTGAGCAGCGAGTTGGCGTACCGTACCAGCTCGGCCGGGAAGTACTTCGGGCTCCAGCCGGACAGGTCGATCCAGGTGTTGTGCTTGTGCGTGGCCACCGACAGCGCCTCGTCCTGCCAGGGCACCGACGGGTGGGCCATGATGATCTGGAGGTCCGGGAAGTCGGCCGCGACGGGGTCGAGCAGCATCGGGTTGGACAGGCCGAGCCGGAAGCCGTAGCCGCCGGGCATCCCGGCACCGATGCCGGTCTGCCCGGTGTGGAACAGCGCCGGCACGCCGGCCTTCTCGAGCAGGCCCCACAGCGGGGCGTACTGCTCGTCGCTCGGATCGAAGCCCTGCACGGTGGGATGGAACTTGAAGCCGCGTACGCCCTCGTCCTCGATCAGCCGGGTGGCGAGGTCGAGCGCCGCCGCCCCGGTGCGCGGGTCGACGGACCCGAAGGGGATCAGGACGTCGGCGTGCTCGGTCGCGGCGCGGGCGATCTCCACGCTCGACAGTGGCTGGTGCGCCAACTGGGTACGCGCGTCCACGGTGAACACGACGGCGGCCATCTGGCGTTCCCGGTAGTACTGCGCCACCGCCTCGATCGCCGGGCGCGGCCCGTCGGCCTTGAAGTACTTCGAGACGGCCGCCACCAGGTCGTCGGGCAGCGAGTTGTGGCCGTGCTCGTCGATCTCGATGTGCACGTGCATGTCGATCGCGGTGACGGCGTCCACGTCGATGGCGGGTCGGTACATGGTGGGGAACTTTCCTCCGAGCGGGTCAGGAGCCGGCGGTCTTGAACTCCTCGGGGAGCTCCGGGAACCGCTCGCCGACGCTCTGCAGTGCACCAGCGAACGTCGCCGGCCCGGCTTCGCGCAGCGCATCGTAGGTCCAGCCGCCCTCGCGGTGCACGGTCAGCGCCGCCTCCGGGTGGGTCCAGATCTGGAGCCGGTCGCCGCCCACCCCGATCACCTGGCCGGTGATGCCGCCGGCCGCCTCGGAGCCGAGGAACGCGATGAGACCGGCCACGTCGTCCGCCGTGCCGAAGCCGAGGTCGTGCCGGAAGAACGCCGGCATCGGTTCGCCCTGCTCGGCCGCCTGTACGGCGGCAGCGAAGTAGGGAACCGTGGCGGTCATGGCGGTCGCGGCCACCGGAACCACGGTGTTTGCGGTGATGCCGGCGCGCTTGAGCTCCAGCGCCCAGGTACGCGTCATGCCGACGATGCCCGCCTTGGCGGCGGCGTAGTTGGTCTGGCCGAAGTTGCCCCGCTGGCCGGTGGGGGAGCCGATGCAGATGATGCGGCCACCCTCACCGGCCGCCCGCATGTGTCGCACCGCCGCGCGCACCGTGGTGAAGGTGCCGCGCAGGTGCACGTTGATGACGGTGTCGAAGTCCTCGTCGGTCATCTTCCACAGCACGGTGTCGCGCAGCACCCCGGCGTTGGTGACCAGGATGTCGAGTCGACCGAAGGTCTCGACGGCGGTGGCGACCAACTGCTCGGCGGTCTCGGTCGGGCCGACCGGAGCGACCACCGCGGCGGCCCGGCCGCCGAGCGCCTCGATCGACGCGACGGCGTCGGCAGTGGTCTGCGCGTCGACATCGTTGACCACCACGGCGGCGCCCTGCCGGGCGAGTTCCTGCGCGTACGCGAGGCCGAGACCGCGGCCGGATCCGGTGACGATGGCGACCTTGCCGTCCAGGGACATGGAGAACTCCTTCGTGTCCGCCCGATCTGAACACGAACCGTTGAAAATGTCAATCATTGAGGAAACGCGCTACCATCGTCGCCATGTCCGCTAGCGGGAAGACCCGGCTGCCAGGGCGGGACGCCCTGCGGGACAGTGTGCTCGGCGGTGACCTGGTCTTCCTGCTGGCCCGCGCCAACGCGCTCACGCTCGCGGCGGCCAACGCCGCTCTCGCCGAGCACGGGCTCAAGGCGCGGTCCTACTCGGTGCTCGCGCTGGCCGCCGACGGGGTTCGACCCACCCAGCGGGAGCTGGCCGAGTTCCTCCGCCTCGACCCGAGTCAGGTCGTCGCGCTTGTCGACGGGCTGGAGCAGCGACAGTTGGTGGAGCGCCGCACCGACCCGGCCGACCGGCGGGCCAACGTCCTCGTCGCGACCGACGCCGGCCGTGACCTCTTCGCCCGCGCCCAGCAGGCCGCCCGTGCCGTCGAGTTGGGCCTGCTGGCCCCGGTCACCCCCGAGGAGCACGAGCGGTTGGCCGGCCTGCTGCGACTGCTCGCCTTCCCCGGCTGAACGGCATTGCGGGCCCGGTCCGCCAGCTCACGCCGGCGGGCCGGACCCCAAGGGCATGCCGTCACTTCTCGCTGTCGAGCAGCGCCATCATCGGCGCGGCGTACCGCTCCCCGGCGGCGGATCCATGCGGCACCGCCTGCTCGATCTCGTCGAGCAGAGCCTGATCGAGGGTCAGGTCGGCGGCGGCCAGGGACTCGGTCAGCCGGGTACGGCGACGTGCGCCGACCAGCGGCACGACGTCCGCACCCTGCGCGGCGACCCAGGCGATCGCCACCTGGCTGGTGGTCGCGCCCAATCGCTTGGCGACCCGGCCCAGCGCGTCGACCAGGCGCAGGTTGGCCTGCAGATTCTCGCCCTGGAACCGGGGGCTGCCGGCCCGGAAGTCGGTGCCGGTGAGCTGACGGTCGGCCTGCCAGTGCCCGCTCAGCAGGCCCCGGGAGAGCACACCGTACGCGGTCAGACCGATGCCCAGCTCGCGCAGCGTCGGAAGGATGGACGTCTCGGGGCCTCGGGACAGCAGCGAATACTCGATCTGCAAATCGCTGATCGGTGCCACCGCCGCCGCCCGGCGGATGGTCTCCGAGCCCACCTCGGAGAGGCCGATGTGCCGGATCCAGCCGGCCTCCTGCATCTCCCGCAGGGCACCGATGGTCTCCTCCACCGGGATCTGGGGATTGAGCCGTGACGGGCGGTAGATGTCGATGTAGTCGGTTCCGAGTCGGCGCAGCGAGTATGCCAACCGGTCCTTCACGGCTGGCCCTGATACGTCGTACGGCACGGGCTGGAAGGCGCCGTCGGGGGTGCGGCGGGAGCCGAACTTGACGCTGAGCACCACGTCTTCCCGAGAACGTTCCTTGAGGGCCCGCCCGATCAGCATCTCGTTGTGCCCTGACCCGTAGAAGTCCCCGGTGTCGATCAGGTTGATCCCGGCGTCCAGCGCGGCGTGCAGCGTCGCGAGGCTCTCGGCCTCGTCAGCGGGGCCGTACAGGTCCGACATGCCCATCGCGCCGAGGCCGAGGGCGGAGACCGTCGGGCCGGTCGTGCCGAGCGTGCGTCGCTCAATGGTCGTCATCTTGTCCATCCTCCACAGGTGGTTCCTTACCGGCAGCCGATCGCTGCTGTATACACTACGTCCATATAACTCTCTCGGAGACACTGTGTCCATATGAGTGGAGGGGCAGTGAGCCAGCCCACGTCGGAAGCCGGCGAGCCGCGCCAGCGCGGTCGCGGTCGCCGCCCGGCAGACCAGGTGCGTCAGGAGATACTCGCGGCGGCCGGAAATCTCCTCCTGGAGGAGGGCATGGCCGGATTCACCATCGAGAAGGTTGCCGCGCGCGCCGGTGCCAGCCGAATGACGATCTACAAGTGGTGGCCGTCCAAGGGCGCCCTCGCCCTGGACGGCTACTTCGCCGTGGTCGCGCCCACGCTGGCCTTTCCCGACACCGGGGACATCGTCGCCGACCTGACCAGCCAGCTCGTCGCGTTCGTCCACCTGATGAACGACACCACCGCCGGGCGGGTGATCAGTCAGCTCATCGCCCAGTCGCAGACCGACTCCGACCTGGCCGCCGCCTACCGTCAGCGTTACTCCGGGCCTCGTCGGGCGCTGGGGGTGGAGACCCTCAACCGGGCGGTGTCACGGGGACAGTTGCGGGCCGACATCGATCCGGAGTCGGTCATCGACCAGCTCTGGGGAGCCTGCTATCACCGCCTGCTCATCCCTGACCAGCCGCTCACCGAGGAGTTCGCCCGGACACTTGTGGACAACCTCATGCGTGGCCTTCGCTGACGCCGAGCGTCCCTCGGGGCGACACCCGGCCTCACCCGACCGACCCCCGTGGCCCGTACGAGGTGCCGAGGGATCGGGAGATGGTCCGGCCCGCCGCCTGGACCAGTGGTGCCAGCGCCACCGGGTCCGCCCGGTGGTGCGCGACCACGAGTGAGATCGCGGCGACCACCGAACCCTCCGGTCCGCAGATCGGCGCGGCCACCGAGAGGGCGTCCATGGTCACCTGCCGGTCGCTGACCGCGTACCCGGTGCGGCGCACCTCGGCCAACCCCCGCCGCAGCCGCCCGGGCTCGGTGATGGTCAGCGGGGTGTACCGCTCCAACGGCGCGGCCAGCACCTGTTCCTGCACCTCGGCCGGCGCGTACGCGAGCAGGACCAGCCCGACGCCGGTGGCGTGCAACGCGAAACGGCCACCGACCCGGGTGAGCACCGGCACCGCGTGCCGACCGGCGATCCGTTCGATGAAGACCAGCTCCACGTCCTGCCGGACGGCGAGCTGGACGTTCTCGTGGGTCACCTCGTACAGGTCCTCCATGGTCGGCAGCGCCAGCTCGCGTAGCCCGAGCCCCCGGGGAGCGAGGGAACCGACCTCCCACAGCCGCAACCCGATCCGGTACCGCCCGTCGTCACCGCGCTCCAACGCGCCCCAGGCGACCAGCTCGGCGACCCGGCGGGACGCGGTGGGCAACGGCAGCTCGGCCCGCCGGGCCAGCTCGCTGAGGGTCAGCGCCGGGCTGGCCGGGGTGAACGCGTCGAGCAGGGCCAGCACCTTGCTGGTGACCGACCGTCCGGGCTGCGCGTCCACCCCGCCATCATGCCGACCCCGGCCCGCCGGTCACAGCTCCAGCGTGAGCCGGGGCGTGACGGACCGGGAAACGCAGATCATCATGGTGTCGCCCGCAGCCCGCTCCGCCTCGGTGAGCAGGCTGTCCCGATGCTCCGGCATGCCGGCCAGCACGCCGGTCTCGCAGGTGCCGCAGGTGCCTTCCCGGCACGAGGAGAGCACTTGCACACCGGCCGCCTCCACCGCCTCCAGGATCGACGTGCCCGGCGGCACGGTAAGCGTCCGGCCGCTGAGGGCGAGTTCCACCTCGACGGGGGCGTCCACGGCCTCGGTGGGGGCCAGCGGGGTGAAGCGCTCGACGTGCAGGGTGCCGGTGGGCCAGGTCCGACAGCGCTGCTCCACCGCCGCGATCAACGCCTCCGGCCCGCAGCAGTAGACCAGCCCGTCGACCGGCTGCCCCAGCAGTTCGTCCAGGTCGAGCAGGCCGGTCTCGTCCTGCGGATACAGGCTCACCCGGTCGCCGTACTTTTCCCGCAGCGCGTCGGCGAAGGCCATCGTGGCGCGGCTGCGCCCGCCGTACACCAGTCGCCAGTCGGCTCCGGCGGCGTCGGCGGCGGCGACCATCGGCCGGATCGGCGTGATGCCGATGCCACCGGCGACGAAGAGGTAGCGCGGCGCCGCCACCAGCGGGAAATTGTTCCTCGGCCCGCGCACCCGGACGGTCGCGCCCGGGGTGAGACGTTCGTGCACGTGCCGCGAGCCGCCGCGTCCCTCCGCCTCCAGTTGGACCGCGACCCGCAGGGTGGCGCGGTCGGCCGGGTCGCCGCAGAGCGAGTACTGGCGCACCAGCCCCGGCCCGAGTTCCAGGTCGAGGTGGGCACCCGGCGACCAGGCGGGCAGGTCGCCGCCGTCGGGGCGGCACAGGCTCAACACGGCGACACCCGTCGCCGCCGGGTCCCGGTCGGCCACCACCAGCTCCGCGCCGTCCAGGTCGTCGGCCGTCATGCCGGCACCGCCGACCGGGTCGGCGCGGCGTGCGGGGTCGGTGCGACCGCCTCCGGCGGCTGATGACCGTACGGGTGGGCGAGCAGCCACTCCCACAGCTCGACCGGTTCCTCGGCGACGCGCTCGGCACCGCAGTGGCAGATCCCGCGCAGCGTGTCGGTGCCCGGCATCCAGTGGATCCGGTAGATCCGGTCGCCGGTGAGCATGTGGGCCGGTCCGGTCATCGGGGCGCCCCCACCGTCCCCGCCTCGACCATCCGGGCGATCAGACGGCGGGCGGCGAGTCCGCCGGTGTCGATGTTGATGCTGAGTTCCTGGTACTTGTCCGGTTCGGACGCGATCACCTGCTCCAGGATGTTCAGCGCCGTCACGTCCTGCATGACCACCGTGCGGTTGCTCTGGTGCAGGTACTCGCTCACCGACTCGTCGTCGATGGCGAAGTCGCGGGCCACCGCCCAGAAGTCGTAGGTGGTGTGCTCCGTCGACGGCGTGATGGCGTACACGATCTCGGCGTGGAAGGCGTCGCTGTCCTCGCCCTCGGTCGGCGGGTAGAGGCCCTGCGGCGCGATGCGGCTGTGCAGCAGGTACAGGCACGGCGGGTGGTACTCGATGTCCTGCCAGCGGGTGATCCGGCCCTGGATGCCCGTCGACTTGGCGTAGAACGGCGGGCACTCGGCGTCGTCCATGTGTCGGCTGACGTAGACGATGCCGCGTTCCTCGTCGACCTCGGTGGTGATCGGCGTGTTCGCCACCTCCGGGGTGCCGATGTAGCCGCCGTGCAGGTAGGTCTCGTGGGACAGGTCCATCAGGTTGTCCACCAGCAAGCTGTACCGCGCATTCAGCGGCTCCATCCCGCGGACGACCGCGTACCGGGGGTCGTCCAGCCAGGGGGCCCGGGGGATCGTGGCCGGGTCGGCGCGGTCGGCTTCGCCGATCCACACCCAGATCAGCGAATCCTGCTCCACCACCGGGTACGCGGCCACCCGCGCGGTCCGCGGGATGCGCTGCTGGCCCGGTACGAAGACACAGGTCCCGGTCTGGTCGTAGGTGAACCCGTGGTAGCCGCAGACGATCGTGTCGCCGTCGAGTCGGCTCTCCGACAGCGGATAGCGACGGTGCACGCACCGGTCGGCGAGCGCCACGGCCTCCCCGGATTCGGTGCGGTAGAGGACCAGTGGCTCACCGAGCACGGTTCGGGCGAGCAGATCCCGCCCGACCTCGTTGCTGTAGGCCGTCACGTACCACTGGTTGCGGGCGAACGCCATGGTGACCCAACCTCTCTCGGGACGGGAGCGGGGTGCAGTCGGATGATCCCGTGACCCGACCGCTGATCGGCAGTTCCGGTTTCACTGAGTGAAAGGCCGTGCGGTCTTTCGCCGGTCGCCGCGACGCTGCGATGATCAGCGGCGTGACGGGGGTCGAGGAACCAGTGCGTACCGATCAGACGGCGACAAGCCCAGCCAGCGAGAGCGGGTTGGGGGGCCGGTTCTGGCGGCTCTGGTCCGCGTCGGCGGTGTCCAATCTGGCCGACGGGATCGTCAAGATCGCGCTGCCGTTGGTCGCCGTCGGCTACACCCGCTCACCGGTGCTGGTGGCCGGGGTCGCCACCGCGTTCAGCCTGCCGTGGTTGCTGTTCGCGCTGCCGGCCGGCGCCCTCGCCGACCGGCTCGACCGGCGTCGGGTGATGCTCGCCGCCAACACCCTGCGCGCGGCGCTGATCGGCGGGCTGGCGCTGGCGGCGGCGTTCGACTCCGGGTCGATCTGGCTGCTCTACCTGGTGGCGCTCGGCCTCGGCATGGCCGAGACCCTCTACGACACCTCAGCCCAGTCGATCCTGCCGCAGGTGGTCACCCGCGACCAACTGCCCCGGGCCAACGGCCGACTCGCCGCCGTGGAACTGGCCGCGAACCAGTTCGTCGGCCCGCCACTCGCCGGTTTCCTGATCGCCGCCGGGGTGGCCCTGGCCCTCGCCGGGCCGGCGGTGCTGTGGGCGGTGGCGGTCGCCGCGCTGCTCCTGGTCGCCGGCCGGTTCCGGATCGAGCGCGGCGAGCCGACGACGATGCGCGCCGACATCGCCGAAGGGCTGCGCTTCCTCTGGCGGCACCGGCTGCTGCGCACCCTGGCCACGATGGTCGGGACCAGCAACTTCATCACCAGCGGCATCTTCGCCGTGCTGGTGCTCTACGCGGTCGGCCCGGACTCGGCCGTCGGCCTCACCGAACCCGGATACGGGATACTGCTCACCAGCGTCGCCGCCGGCATCGTGCTCGGCTCGGTCGCCACCGCACGGATCGAACAACGGCTCGGGCGGTCGCGCACCCTGGCGCTCTCCGTGCTGGCGATGGCCGCCGTCGTCGGCGTACCGGCGCTGAGCACCAACCCGTTCGTGATCGGCGCGGTCTTCTTCGTCGGCGGGATCCTGCTCGCCACCTGGAACGTCATCACCATCTCGCTGCGCCAGCGGATCACCCCGGACCGGCTGCTCGGCCGGGTCAACAGCGGCTACCGAATGCTGGCCTGGGGAAGCATGCCGGCCGGCGCGCTGGTCGGCGGTCTGCTGGCCGAGGTCTTCGGCCTCCGCGCGGTCTTCGCCATCATGGGAGTGCTGACGCTTACCCTGCTGCTCGGCATGTTCGTCGTCACCGACGCCAACATCGAGGCCGCCGAGAGAGACGCCGCCGCACGCGACGAGGCCGACTGACCGCGCCGGCACAGCCATCCTGGGCCTGCGTGGCATGACGATGTGATTGAGGGGTTCTCGGGTGTCGCTCACCGGCTGGTTGGCCTGTCCGCAGTGCGCCACGTGTATGGCGCTGGGCACCGCGTACCGGCTGGGGGCGACGGCGTTGCCCACGCTGAACGCGCCCAGCTCGGCCGCTAGCCGCGCTTCTTGCAGAGCCCTCGTTGGGGCGGGTTGACATGGAAGGCGACAGCACCAGGAGCTTGCTGTCGTCCACCTGACAAAAGGTCGGCCCGCCGGAAGGTACCTCGGATCTATGCCAGTGGATCATAATAACCCCATGGCATCGACTGCTCACTATGCGTGACCTAGTGGGCGAGGCAACCAAGTGGGGGATGCGCGTGGGCTTCTTCGAAGGTAAAAAGCCGGCGGCGATCTTGAAACACGCCATCATCGACAAGTACATCAGCCCGTTCGTTGGGAAAACCGGCCTGTACTCCCCTGATCACAGGGTCGCGATTGTCGACGGGTATGCGGGGGAGGGTAGGTACGACAACGGAGACGAGGCTTCTCCTGCACTCTTGCTGCGGAAGGCGCGCGAACTCCGGCCGATCAACCGGAAGCTGGAGGGCTACTTCGTCGAGAGCGACCCGGAGTCACTGACCAAGCTTCGGCAGGTGGTTGCAGCAGAGGGCGAAGGTCTGCCAATGCAAGTTTTTGCCGGCAGCATAGAGGATCACCTCGACGACCTGTTGACCCTGGTGAAGGGCATCCCTGCGCTGGTCTACCTCGACCCGTTCGGAGTCATGATCCCGTTCGCGAAGACGGCGCAAGTGTTCGCCCGGCGTCCAGAACACCCCCCAGCTACCGAGCTGCTCATCAACTTCAGCGCGGTTGGTCTACGGCGGGTAGCTGGGCTTCTCACAAGCACCAAGGAGAACGCGGGAAGAGCGGCAACCCTCGCCCGGATGGACGCTGCATGCGGCGGTGGCTGGTGGCAGAAGGTCTGGCTCGATCACGAAGACGACAAGGAACGAGCGGAGATGGCCGTGGTCGTCGAGTACACGCGCCGGTTGGCTGTCAATCAACGTTGCAGCTGGTGGGTGACCCCGGTCCGTAACCGGGCTCGCCACAAGCCCCTCTACTACCTAGTGTTCCTAACTCGCCACCGCGACGGATTCAGCGAGTTCGCCGAAGCCCTGTCTCTTGGCCTCGGTCAGTGGCGCAAGGCCGTCTACGACATCGAGAACGCCGACACCCTGTTCGCGGACGAAGCGAGCTTCAAGGCGAGTGAGCAGGTGCTAGAGGATGGCTGGATCAACGAGATCGAGGCGAACCTACGTCGACTCCTAGCCGAGGGCAAGCCCTTCGTCATCAGCAAGCGGTACAGCGAGGTGTACGGTGAAGCGGCCGGCCAGGCCCGCCAAAAACACCTACGCAAAGCGTGGGCGAGGCTGTACCCCGATGTGACCAAGACCAGCCCCAAGGGCAAGGACAAGTTGTTTCAGGCGCTCATCGAGCCGGCGTAAGTTCTCTCGACGGCATCTCGTCCCACGTGTGGCCGTCCAGCAGCCGGCCGCCTGCCTTCGGGGTCCTCCCTCCCCACTGCTTGAAGAAGAAGGCCGTCCCTGCCTTGCCGCACTCGTCCCGTAGACCTCGGATCCATGCGGGGTCTACAGGACGGGCACCCTGCCCAGACTCGCCGCCAGCAATCAACCAATGGATGTCGGTTAGATCGATGCCGTTGAGAGGGCCGAGCAGTGGTTCTGCGGAGATGAACCGGACAGTCGCCGGGACAGTGCGAAGGTGCTCCACTCGTGGCAGCTCCTGCTCCGTTTCCACGCTGACACCCATCCACACGTTTGACGGCCAGTCGAGTTGGTCCGCGACTCGCGCTAACCGTGATGCCCGCTTCGTGAGCACTTGGTAAGTGTGGCGCGGAGTATCCGCCATGACCTGAAACACGCGGCGCACGTAGTCGATCGGCACGCGAGCATGAAACAGGTCGCTCATGGAGTTGACAAACACTGTTCGCGGCTCGCGCCAGCGCGCTGGGATGCTCAGTGCGTCTTGGTGAAGCGTGACGCCGAAGCCAGGTCCAGAGGTGCGCGGGTCGCCATCGTTCTGATACTTGGCAGACCCCATAGCCTTCAGGCGCTTCGCCAGGCTCAAGGCGTAGCAGTTGTCGCATCCCGCAGAGATCCGGTCGCAGCCTGTCGTGGGATTCCAGGTCGCTTCGGTCCACTCGATGGCGCTCTTATCTGCCATGACCACTCCCTGGGTTGGTTACGTCAATACTGTCGAACATGCGTACGGATTGAAAGACATGCAGACGATCTTTCTTGTCGATCAACCGACGCATGCGGCAGTCACGCATGCCCTGCTCGTCCAACGGGCGGAGGGCGCAAGTTGACTCGGCCAGGCCGTCGCCAGGCCGTCGGAGGCCGATCGTGAGCGACCAGCGACGACCACTGGTGACGACGTCTACCCAGGTGGCGAAGCGTGGTCGGCCCGATGGCCAGGCTGGCGGTCGCTTCTTTACCTGTAGTTGGTGAAAGGAGGGGTAGGCATAGGGCGCTCTCAATCGCGGACCCAGAACTGCCAGTCGTCAGGCGCTGGCGGCCACAATGGATCGGGCCGCCAGCCTTCGGGTGGGACCCAGCCTGCGGGCGGGGGTGGCCATCCCGGTGGAACCACGAACCGCCATTGCTGCGCGCGGGCAACATCGTGACCGTGGCTCCCAGCAGCTGTCTTTTGTGCCGGCCGGGTGCCTTCAGCTGCGGGCGGCGCATCCAGCCACGCATCAGTCAACGAGCTGGCCTTGCAGATGTTCAGCGCGACGTCGGCCTTGACCCGGTTACCCTTCAGGACTGCACGGGCCGCTGTCAACATGTTGAGTTCCGAGAGGTGGGAGAGCACCGGCAACATCTCGGTTGATGTCGCGGGGCTCAGGGTGCCGACGGGCTGGTCGTTGACTCGAACCTCGACCAGCGTTCGCGTCGATCGAGCCCGCTGCTGCTCAACCTGGTGCAACGTCACGTAAACCCAGCACTCGCCCTGCGGGCTCACTAGCTGAGCCAAGTGAGTCATGTGCTTCTCTTCGCCCGTCACTTGGACGACGCGGCCTTGGGGAAGCACCACGTGCAGGTCGGCTGGCGGCATGTTGGCTGGAACAATCATGTGCGATTCGGCGAGGTCGAGAGTTACCGATCCCACGAACTCGGGCCGGCGGCGTCCGTCCCAGTCTTCATCTTCACGTCCCCAGATGCGGGCTCGGACCTGAGGGGTCCAACCCTGGTTGACGAGCGCCGCGAGGACGGGCGAGTAGACCTTGGCCTGGTCTTTTGGCAGATACCCGAGTACTTGCCCACCGTAGACGATCTTGACGGCGGTCGGATCGAATCGGTTAGTGGGCTCCGGGACGAGGTACACGTCCTTCTCTACCTCAGACCCGTATGACTTGAAGTCCGCGCCGAGTGCCGCTCGGATCTCCTTGGCGTAGTTGGACTCGCCTACGACCTCTTGGCTGCACCAGCCTCGCTGGCCCCACAGGTCAAATGGTCGGATCATTGGCGGAGGCTACCGTCCCCGGCCAAGCCCTCGTCAGCCCCGACTTGTGCAAATGTCGGGTAGTCGACACCGTGTAGTCGAGACGCTAGACAGCGAGGCAGCGGAAGCCCGAATGCGGGTTGGTCCGGAACATCAACCGATGGGTTCCGCACTCGGCCCGTCGACGATGACTATCGTCACCGGCTGGTGGCAGCCGACAGCTTGAGACTGCTTGTCCAGTACGGGATCGTCACCACCGAGCTATACCGGAGCGAAGGGCCGTATGGCCGCGGCTCGGCGTCGTCGGTCGGATACTGGCCCGATGGCGGAGGAACAAGGCAGCGGATCGACGCGGTGGACGATTCACGGTGAGCGGGTGGTGGATGGTAGCCGGCGGGCGCGGTTGAGTGTCGCTGATGTGGAGTTGCCGGACGGGGTTCGTTTCGAGCAGTACGTGATTCGGGCGCCTCGGTCGGCGATGGTCGCGGTGCTTGACGGTCAGGAGCGGTTGTTGCTGATGCGGCGGCACCGGTTCGTGTTCGACCGTTGGGTGTGGGAGCTGCCCGGTGGCTATGTCGATGACGGGGAGCAGCCGGCGGCGTGTGCGGTCCGGGAGGTTGAGGAGGAGACCGGTTGGCGTCCGGGTGCGGTGGAGCCGCTGCTGTCGTTCCAGCCGTGGGTGGCGACCGCAGACGCGGAGAACCTGCTGTTTCTTGCCCGCGATGCGGAGCACATCGGCGCGCCGGTGGACGTGAACGAGGCCGAGCGGGTGGCTTGGATCCCGCTGGAGAAGGCCCGGCATCTCGTCTCCCAGGGCGAGATCGTGGGTGCCGGTACGGTCATTGCCGTATTGGAACTGGTCGCGCGTAAGGCTCACGGCGAGTTGTAGTCAGCGGCGCTGCCCGAGAGCAGCATCGATGCGGGTGATGAGGTTCCGGACTGCTGGTCGGCGGCGGTGTGCCATGAGGTCCGATTGCAGGTCACGCACGTAGCGGACGGCGCGGGCGGACTTCAGTTGCGTGGTAAGGGTGAGGGCTTGTCCGCCGATGGCGCTGGCGCGGTCGGGCTCGCTGTGGCGGGCCTGGATGGTGGCCAGGAGCGCGAGGTTGAAGGCTTTGCCGCGTACGTAGAGTTCGTCCATCCGCAGCGAGCGGGCGGCGAAGCGTTCGGCATGGCGGTGTTGGCCGAGTGCGGTGAAGCAGTGGCCGAACTTGGCTGACAGATACGCCTCGTCGAAGTAGCCGAGCCACTGCGGGGCGCTGCTGCGGTCGGCTCGGTCGAGGGCTCGTTCCGCCTGGTGCAAGGCGGTGGCGCAGGCGGGCGCGTCGCGGGAGGCGGCGTGGGCGTGGGCCTCCATGACCAGCGCCTCGGCGGTCAACACGGTGATTCCGGCGCGGTGTGCGGTGTGCCGAGCGGCGCGGGCGAGGTCGACGCCAGTGGCGCTATGGCCGAGGTAGGTGGCTTGGTGGCTCATCGCGGCGAGGATCTCGGCACCCAGGCCGGGATCGTCGGCGGCGCGGGCCAAGTCGAGGGCATGGGTGAGATAGCGCTGGGCGAGGCCGTGTTCGGCCATGTCGTACGCCTGCCAGCCGGCGAGCTGCGTCAGCTCAGCGACGGCGGTGAGCAGCTTGCGGCCGGTTTGCGGGTCGTATCGGCCCTCCGTCAGCAGGGGCGTGACCTCCTGGTGAAGGTAGCGGGTGACGTTCTCGCGGGCGTGGCCGCCGCCGTACTGGTTGTCGAGCCGTCGGTACGTGGCGGTCATCTCGCGTATGGTGTCGATGTCGGGCTTACCGACCGTTCGGCGGCCCTCCTGCGCGACGGGTTGCGGGCTGGTGGCGGTGAACCAACGCAGCGCTGGCAAGGTGTACGCGGCGGAGCTGAACACGGTCTGACGGAGTACTTCTCGACGGTTCACGTCGCCTTCCCATAGCTGCGTAGCAGCGCGCACATCCTCACGCCAGGAGCGGTTGGCCGGCACATCACTTCGCCGGCCGTCCCGACGATCGGCCATGTCAGGGCGACATGACCGCCGGCGCGGAGCGAGACCGAGCGTCATCCGTGACTCGTCGGGCATACCGCAGCCGTCGGCGATCCGTTCCAACACTTCGATCGACGTCACCTTCCGGCCGGCGATGATCCGACTAACGTAACCCTGCTCCAGGCCAACGGCGGCACCGATGCGGTTCTGGCTCGCGCCTGTGTGCCTGGCGAGCAGCCGAAACAGTGCGCCAACATCGCGGGCAGCCAGTGCCGTACGTATGTCCTCGCGTGACCAGAGGTCGTCAGGAATGCGCAGATGGTCGAGCAGCACAGCGGCTCCCAGCGTCGTCAGTCGACTACTCATGGTGTTCGAGTTGGAGCCTAGGGCCGCTGTCTGGACTGGTCGAGGCAAGCCATGTCACCGTGACATGACCAGCCGACATGGCCGCCACAGCTAGTCCGACGGCATCGTCTCGCACATGAACTTCGACGCCGACAACGCGCCGGGCCTGGTGTGGGCAGGCATCCTCCACGGCCCAGAAGCTCCCATCGGATCCGCCCTTCCGACGCTGTGTGAGGAGGCGGAACGGTGACGCTCCGAAAGCACCTGCCCGGACTCATGCGATGGCTGCTGCGGCGTCCTGAACCGCCACCACCGCCGGGTACCGGACAGCGGTATCAGGACGTCGAGCAGGCGGCAGCGCAACAACGGCTACTCGACCACGCAGCACGCCTACGGCCCGACGGCAGTCCCCCTGAGCGGTCGTGGGAAACGCCCGGTAAGCCAGTCCGCAGACCTGAGCCAGGGAAACCCTCGTGAGCCGAATCGTGTCCGGCTCATCCGGACGACCGACTCCGGTCAGGCGACGCGTCTCGTACGACGAGTACCTGTCGGCCACCGCGTTGACCCTCGCCCGACGGCATCGGCCGGTCTGGTCCTGGCAGCGCTGGCGGCGCGTCTGCCGCTGCGGAGCCGATCTTCCGTGTCGTGCCCGGCACCGGATTCCGATCAACCGGGGTCACTGGCCGCAGGAGGGTGAGCAGTGATCGGCGGTCCGGAGCAGACGATCCTCGCGGTGCATGTGCGCGGGCTCGACGGCATGTGCGTCGGCTGTCGGGCGTGGTGGTCGCGGCTGGCCCCGTACCCCTGCTGGCAGGTGGACTGGGCGACAAGCCAGCAGGCCCGTGCGAGCGTCGCCCGGTTCCTGGGCGGTGTGCGGTGACCACGCACGGGCCGGTGCTGCCGGTCTGGAGCTGCGGCGGCTGTGACCTGCCGTGGCCGTGTCCGACCCGGCGGCGGGAGCTGTGCGCGGAGTACGCGGACGCGCCGGTGTCGCTTGCCCTCTACCTCGGTGGCTATCTCGTGCAGGCCGCCGAGGACATGCCCTGGGCACCCGCTGGCGCCCTGCACCGCCGCTTCATCGGCTGGACCAGGCAGCCCCCGGAAGCACCGCAGCGGAGCCACAGCAAACGTGCCGACACCACTACACCAGCACGAGCGTCGTCCGGCCGGAAGACGTCGGATGGCACCTGATCCGACCAGTCCTGCACGACGTGGCCGGGGCCGGATCGGGGGCGGTGGCGCAGCGCGGGAAGGGTGTAGGTCGGCGGGACTGAGGGCCACCTACCGGAGGACGTCTCGACGGTTCACGTCACGTCGCCAAAGCTCGCGGCGTAGGAGTTGGCGCGGCGACCATGCCGCGTAGCGCGGCCAGGAGGAGTCCCTGCTCGTCAACAGGTAGACCAAACCGGGCACGCGAGAGTTGGGTGGCGTACGGCGCGAGGGCGTCGAGGTCGGCATGTTGTTGCCGCGCCTCCGCATTCAATGCGGCATCGGGGTCGAAGTCGATGTCGTCGTCGCCGGTGTAGTCCTCGGACGCCAGTTCCATGCGGTAGTCGACGGCGTCGATGGCCCGGCCCGCGACGTGGACGGCGAAGGCCGGCTCCGCGTGGAGGTAGCATTCCGCCGCGTAGAGAATCGCTGCGGCCGGGTCATCGTCGGCGTCGTCCGGGCCGTCCTGCCCCTCGTTATGGTAGTACTCGCTGATGTAGAACTCGCCGAGGGTGACGGCGATTGGCTTGAAGGCCGTCTGATCGCCGGCGGCAGCACGCCACACCAGGTCGAGCAGAGGTCGCAGGCTCTGTGTGAACGGCAGCCCTTGCGGGTCCAGCCGCATGAGCCGCTCCGCCGTGATAGCGGCGAACGCCACCGCCGTACCAGCGTCGACCGCCAGCAACCGCGACCGCACCTGCTCGTTGAGGGTCTGCCAATCCGTCACACCAACCTCCAGACACCGGCGGGTAAGCATACGAGCGGGGCTCCGGCCAGGGCGCGACGACCCGGACCATGAACCGCCAGTGCACACCTTGGCACGTGGACCTGCTCGCTGGGGCTGAAGTCGCTACCCGCTTTCGTTGCCCTTCTTCCATTCAGCCGCCGCCACCTTCCACGCCATCCAGTGCAACAACTGTCGCTCGACTTTTCGTGATGCAAGACGAAGTCGCCCAAAGGTTTCCAGTGGGACGTCCAGCCGCCCCAACGAAATTTTCCTACCTCGACCGTGCTCCGCCGAAAACCCTTCATCGATGGCTATGATGCGGCATTTCCAGAGCGGTAGCGGCTCTTCCTCGTAGCCGAACGGCAGGAGCAGATAGGCAGCCGCTTCGCTTATCGACAGGGCGTCGGCATCCCACCCCAGTCGACCGCGCTCAGCAACATCAATCAGCAGGCGCAACTCCCGCATCGAGACAACCCGCACCGGTGGTACCGTAAGCCCGGACCAGGAGCGAACGAAATTCGCGCGACTGAACGGCAACCATCGAGTCGGCATCACTGTACGGCCATGTTGATTACCTGCGCTGTACTGCCTTCGGCAGATTTCCTGTTGCTGGCCAATCTAATCAACACCTCAAGCATTCTGGTGGGCACCTTCCGGGTCTGGACTTGTCCGTGGTGTGGCCGGTGGCTCGTGTCTTCGCCTACAGCAGGTTCCTGAGCAGGCTCAGGTTCTTCCGCATGAGGCGGATGCAGGCACGTCGTTCCTCCCGGTCATCGAACAGATACATGTATCCGGCTTCTATGTCGAGATCTACGGCGGGGGGGGGGTCTGGCCAGCGCATCCCTTCTGCGTGTCGCCAAGAAGCTCGGCGAGGTTGGCCCGGGTCTCGGGAGTGCCATCATGCAACCGAAAGAACGTGTACGGAAGTTGCCTGTAGCGCTCTGCCACTTCAAGCGCATCTGCGTATCGACGGGCTCTCTTGGCACGTCTGGTAGCGGCGCTGCTAAGTAGTTATCCCATTAGTGCTGTGGTAGCTGCGACGATGCCAACGGTAACCGTCGGGTCAATCCTCATGAGGCGATTAGAGCAGTTGGATGCAACCGCGGCTGAATCAGGCCCAACCCGCCGCAGCATGCGAATCACGGACTAGGTCTGCCCGTCGGACGGCCGCCGTACGACCGAGCGTTCTCGACGCTGACCGCCGCCCGCAGGGCGATCGCGGGAAATGATGCCGGCGTCCATGCGGATGCTGTCCACCGGCACACCGAACAGGCGAGCCGCACCGGCACGGACCAACGCCAGCCCCTGCCAGGTCGTAAAGGTCCAGCCACCGCGAACGCAGACGACAACAACAGGGAAGTTGTCGCCTCGGAGCGCCCGTAGACGACAACAACAGGGAAGTTGCTCTCACGCTCAGCCAAGCGCCCGACGGCCGACCTACTGCAGGCCCTCACTCGCCATGGCCGCTCGTCACGTCCCGTTGTCGTCTGACCCTGGCGCTCCCGCCCGGCGCAACCTGGAGCGCGCGCGACGGTCGATCCAGCAGATCCACGAGGCTGCCGTCCGGCACCGCGACCCGGCCCTGCACGACCTGGCCGACGAAATCAGTGAGATTGCCATGACGTTGGGCCACGACGCCGGCCCGGTCCAGGATTGGCGGCCGTGCCCGGTCTGCGGAGCGCAGCCCGGGTCGCACTGCGCGAGGTTGCCGGGGCACGAGATGGTCAACGACATGCACCCTGAACGGACCAGCCTCTAGTTTCGGGAACGGCGTGGCCTGTCGCTTCGATCCCCTGGGCAGCTAGCTCGTCGGAGCAGGAGCCATCCCCCTCAGGGTGGGCTGACCAGCGACAGCACCATCCCTACCCCCGGCCTGCGTCAGTCGAACAGGACTACCGTGCGGGCGCCCTCGCCCCGGGCCATCCGGGCCAGCGCCTCCGGCGCCACGTCGAGGGTGATCCGGTCGGTGACCAGGAAGTCCAGGTCGAGGGTGCCGTCGAGTACCGCGCGGGCCAGGTCGGGCACGTCGCGGTCCGGGTCGGAGGAGCCGTACACCGAGGAGCGCAGCGTCCGGGCGGAGTGGAAGATCTCCAGGGCGCTGAGGGCGACCATGTCGTCCTTGCCGCCCATGCCGACCACGATGACCTGCCCGCCGCGTCGGGTGGCTCGCCAGGCGGCGCGGATGGTGGCGGCCCGGCCGACGCACTCGACCGCGTGGTCGACGCCCCGGCCGTCGGTGAGGGACCGTACCGCGCGGCTGAGGGTGTCGTCGGCGAGCAGGAAGTCGGTGGCACCGGCGGCGTATGCCAGCGCGGCCTTGGCGGGTGCGACGTCGACCGCGATGACGCGGGCGGCACCGGCGGCGCGGGCGGCGGCGACCGCGGAGAGGCCGACGCCGCCGAGACCGATGACGGCCACCGAGTCGCCGGGTCGGACGTTGGCGGTACGGCGGATCGCGCCGACGCCGGTGAGCACCGCGCAGCCGAGCAGCGCGGCGGTGGCAAAAGGTAGCTCGGGCGGTACGGAGACCACGGCCTGCTGCGGCACCACCACCTGCTCGGCCAGTGCGCCGAGGCCGAGGGTGACGTGCAGCGGCTCGCCGTCGACGGTGTGCCCGACGGTGGCGGCCGGGGTGCCGGAGCGTTCGCAGAGCCACGGTTCGCCGTGCCCGCAGTTCCAACAGGCGCGACAAGGGGGAGCCCAGTCGAGCACCACGTGGTCGCCGACGGCGATCCGGTCGACGTCCTCGCCGACCTCCACGACCACGCCCGCGGCCTCGTGGCCGAGCAGCAGCGGGTACGGCGCGGCGATGGTGCCGTCGACCATGGACAGGTCGGAGTGGCAGACGCCGGCCGCCCGGACCGCCACCCGTACCTGCCCGGGGCCGGTGGCGGGCAGCTCGACCTTTTCCACCCGGGGCGGCGTGCCGACGCCCCGGACCACCAGGCCCCTCACCGTTGGATCGCCTTCACTTCGCAGAACTCCTCCAGCCCGTGCACGCCCAGCTCACGGCCGAGGCCGGACTGCTTGTAGCCGCCGAACGGGGCGAGCGGGTTGAACGGTGCGCCGTTGATGTCGACGGCACCGGTGCGCAGCCGGCGGGCCACCCGCAGCGCCCGTTCCTCGTCGCCGGACCAGACCGCGCCGGCCAGCCCGTAGCGGGAGTTGTTGGCGACCCGTACCGCGTGGTCGTCGTCGTCGACCGGGATGACCGCGAGGACCGGCCCGAAGACCTCCTCCTGCGCGAGGGCGCTGTCGGGGTCGACGTCGGCGATGACGGTCGGGGCGACGAACCAACCCCGCGGCGGGACGGGGGCGTCCAGGCCACCGGCCACCAGCCGGCCGCCGTCGGCCAGGCCCCGGGTGATGTGGTCGCGTACCCGGTCGCGCTGTTGGGCGGAGACCAGCGGACCGAGCCGGGTGTCCGGGTCGAGCGGGTCACCGAGCCGGTAGCCGTCGGTCGCCTTTGCGGCCAGGTCGAGGGCCTCGTCGTAGCGGTCCCGGTGCACCAGCATCCGGGTCCAGGCGGTGCAGGTCTGGCCCGAGTTGAGGAAGGCGTTGCCGACGCCCACCTTGACCGCGGTGGCCAGGTCGGCGTCGTCGAGGATCACGTTCGCCGACTTGCCGCCCAGCTCCAACGACACCCGGGCGATCCGGTCGGCGGCCAGGTGCGTGATCCGCCGGCCGGTGGCGGTGGAGCCGGTGAAGGAGACCAGGTCCACGCCGGGGTGGCCGGCGAGCGCCTCGCCGACCACCGGCCCGGTGCCGGTGACCAGGTTGACCACGCCGGGCGGCAGGCCCGCTTCGTCGATGGCGTCGAAGAGCAGGTACGCGGTGAGCGGGGTCAGTTCGCTCGGCTTCAGCACCAGCGTGCAACCGGCGGCCAGGGCGGGCGCCAGCTTGGCGACGATCTGGTGCAGCGGGTAGTTCCACGGGGTGATCGCGCCGACCACGCCGACGGGTTCGCGTACCACCAGGGAGTTGCCCACGGTCTGCGGCGCGGGCGGGTGGGCGGCCAGGTCGACGTAGCTGCCCAGGACGGTCAGCGGCAGCCCGGCCTGGACGCGGGTGGCGACCTTCAGCGGGGTGCCGAGTTCCGCGGCGACGGTGTGCGCGATGTCGTCGGCGCGGGCGGTCAGGGCGGCGTGCAGCCGGTCGAGGTGGGCGGCCCGGTCGGCGGGATCGGTCGCCGCCCAGCCCTCGAAGGCGGCCCGCGCGGCGGCCACGGCCCGGTCGACGTCGCCGGCCGTGCCGGCCGGGACGGTGCCGATGACCTCCTCGGTCGTCGGGTTGTGCACCTCCAGCGGCTCACCGCCGGCAGCGCGCACCCAACGTCCGTCGAGGTAGAAGTCGGTCCGTACGGATTCCATGGGCTCCTCACCTCGACCAAAACTAGCGGTGCAAGTTTGGACTCTAGTACGCCGGACGGCCCGGCGGGAGGGGCGGCAGCGGGCCGACCACGCGCTCGTAGGTGTGCGACAGCCCGTCGAGCAGCGCCTCCAGGCCCAGCGCGAAGGCGCCCTCGTCGACCTGGTGCTGGTGCTCGGCGAGGCGGTGGGCCTGGCTCAGGTGCGGGTACTGCTCCGCGTAGAGCCCCGGGTCCTCCACGAAGCCCCGGGCGAACGACCCGAGCGCCGAACCGGTCACGAAGTAGCGCATCAGCGCGCCGATGTGCGTCGCCCGGGCGGGCGGCCAACCCGCCGCGACCAGCCCGCCGTAGACGGCGTCGGCCATGGCCAGCGCCGCCGGGCGTCGACCGGGGCCCCGGGCCAGGTGCGGCACGATGTTCGGATGGGCGGCGAGGGCGGCCCGGTAGGAGTGCCCCCAGCGGCGCAGCGCGTCGCGCCAGTCGACCTGGCCGAAGTACGACACGTCGACCTGGCCGGTGATGCTGTCCGCGACCGCGTCGAGGATCTCGTCCTTGGTGGCGAAGTGGTTGTAGAGCGAGGGTCCGCGTACGCCGAGCGCGGCGGCGAGCCGGCGGGTGGAGAACGCGTCGAGCCCCTCGGCGTCGATCAACGCGGCGGCGGCCTCGACGATCCGGTCCCGGCTGAGCAGGGCCTGTCGCGGCCGGGGCATGGGCGTCCTCCTTCGGGTGGGTGGCTCGCGGGGAACTTTGCCACACCGGGGTCTGGACAGCATAAAACTTGCACCGCTAGTTTACTGCCATGGACCTTCACCTCTCCGCCGAGCAGGTCGCGGTCCGGGCGCTCGCCGCCGACTTCGTCAACCGCGAGGTGGTGCCGCACGCAACGGCCTGGGACCGGCGCGAGGCGGTCGACCCTGGGATCGTCGGCAAGCTCGGCGAGGTCGGCTTCCTCGGCCTCACCATCGCCGAGGAGCACGGCGGCTCCGGCGGCGACCACCTCGCGTACTGCCTGGTGCTTGAGGAACTCGGCCGGGGGGACACCGCCGTCCGGGGCATCGTGTCGGTCTCGCTGGGCCTGGTCGCCAAGTCGATCGCCACCCACGGCACCCCGGAGCAGCGGGAACGGTGGCTGCCGCCGCTCTGCTCCGGCGCCGCGCTCGGCTGCTTCGCGCTCACCGAACCGGACAGCGGCTCGGACGCGGCGGCGCTGGCCACCCGCGCGGTCCGCGACGGCGACGACTGGCTGCTGACCGGCCGCAAGACGTTCATCACCAACGGCACCACGGCCGACGTGGCGCTGACCTTCGCCCGTACCGGTGGTCCGGGCCACCGGGGCATCACCGCCTTCCTGGTGCCGACCGACAGCCCCGGCCTGAGCCGGTCGGAGATCAAGGGCAAGCTTGGCCTGCGCGGGCAGGCCACCGCCGAACTCGTCCTCGACGCCGTCCGGGTGCCCGATGGCGCCCGCCTCGGCGAGTGCGGCGGCGGCTTCAAGCTGGCGCTCGCCACCCTCGCCAAGGGACGGATGTCGGTCGCCGCCGGCTGCGTCGGCATCGCCCAGGGCTGCCTGGACGCCGCCGTCGGCTACGCCGGGACGCGCACGCAGTTCGGCAAGCCGATCGCCGGGCATCAGCTCGTGCAGCAACTGCTCGCCCGCATCGCGGTCGACACCGCCGCGGCGCGGCTGCTGGTCTGGCGGGTCGCCGACCTGATCGACCGGGGCCAGCCGTTCGCCACCGAGGCGTCGATGGCCAAGCTGTTCGCCAGCGAGGCCGCCGTCCGCGCGGCGAACGACGCCATCCAGGTCTTCGGCGGGTACGGCTACATCGACGAGTACCCGGTCGGCAAGTACCTGCGCGACGCCCGCGTCGCCACCCTCTACGAGGGCACCAGCCAGATTCAGCAGTTACTCATCGGGCGGGCGCTCACCGGCGTCAACGCCTTCTGAACGCGAGAGGAAGCGTGCGCACATGGACTTCGGGCTGTCCGACGAGGAGCGGGCCATCCGCGACACCGCCCGTGACTTCATCACCCGGGAAGTCATGCCGCTGGAGCAGGAGCTGCTGCGCCGGGAGCGGGCCCACCAACCCGGCCTGGAACCCTCCGAGCTGCGCGAGTTGCAGCTCAAGGCCCGCAAGTTCGGCTTCTGGGGGCTGGCCACGCCGGCGGAGTACGGCGGCATGGACCTGCCGGCCGTCGTCCAGTCGCTGATCTGGACGGAGATCGGCCGCAGCTTCGTGCCGTTCCGCTTCGGTGGCGAGGCGGACAACATCCTGTTCCACGCCACCGACGAGCAGCGGCAGGAGTTCCTGCTGCCCACCATCGAGGGGGAGCGCAACTCCTGCTTCGCCATCACCGAGCCGGGTGCCGGCTCCGACGCGGCGAACATCCGGTTCCGGGCCCGCCGCGACGGCGACGACTGGATCCTCAACGGTGAGAAGACCTTCATCACCGGCGGCAACGAGGCGGACTTCGCCATCGTCATCGCGGTCACCGACCCCGCTCGGGGGGCCCGCGACGGCGGGGCGACCGCGTTCCTGGTGGACCGGGCGATGGGCTGGCGGTCGGAGTTCATCCCCACCATGGGCGAGGGCGGGCCCGCCTCGCTGTTCTTCGACGACGTACGGGTGCCGAACCGCAACATCCTCGGCGAGGTCGGGCAGGGCTTCACCCTCGCGATGCAGTGGATCGGCAAGGGGCGTTACACGATCCCCTCGCACGCCGTCGGCATCGCCGAACGCGCGCTGCGGATGGCCGTCGACCACGCCAACACCCGGGAGACCTTCGGGTCCAAGATCGGCACCAACCAGGCCATCCAGTGGATGATCGCCGACTCGGAGACCGAGCTGGAGGCGGCCCGCTGGCTCATCCTGCGCGCCGCCTGGACGGTAGACGCCGGCCTGGACCCGAGGCACGCCTCCTCGATGGCGAAGCTCTACGGCGCCGGCATGGTCAACCGGGTGGTCGACCGGGTCATGCAGATCCACGGCGGCATGGGCTACACCCGCGAGCTGCCGATCGAACGCTGGTACCGGCAGGTGCGGCTGTACCGGATCTTCGAGGGCACCGACGAGATGCAGCGCCTGATCATCTCCCGCGACCTGCTGCGCGGCTACACGAAGCTCGGAGGGCACCTGGGATGAGAAGCTTCGCCAACATCGAGGAGTTGGCCGGCGCGGTCGGCGAGCGACTCGGCCCGGGTCCGTGGTTTCCGATCGACCAGCATCGGGTGAACCTGTTCGCCGACGCCACCGACGACCACCAGTGGATCCACCTCGACCAGGAACGGGCGGCGGCCGGGCCGTACGGCGGCACCATCGCCCACGGCTACCTGACGCTCGCTCTGCTGCCCGCCCTGGTCGGCCGCCTGTACCGGGTGGACGGGGTGCAAATGGGGGTCAACTACGGCCTCAACCGGGTCCGCTTTCCGGCGCCGGTACGGGTCGGCAGCGCGGTGCGCGTCGTCGCCACGATCGACCAGGTCAGCCCGTTCGACGGCGGGGCGCAGCTGGTGGCCACGGTGACCGTGGACGGCGACGGCGGCGGCAAGCCGGTCTGCGTGGCCGAGACGGTGAGCCGGCTGTACGCGGACCCGCCCCGATGACCGCGCTCTCCCCGGTGACCGTGCTGGCCGGTTCCGCCGACCGGCACGCCGACACCGTCGCCGTCGTCGACGGTCGGGCCCGGGTCACGTACGCCGAACTGTGGTTGGAGGCCCGCTGCTACGGCGCCGGGCTGCGGACCGCCGGGGTACGCGACGGCGACACGGTGGCCCTGCTCGCGCCGAACGTGGTGGACTTCCCCCGGGTCTACTTCGGTGCCCTCGCCGCCGGTGCGGTCGCCGTACCGGTCGGCGTGCCGGTCGGTCCGCAGGCCGTCCACCTGGCCCGGGAGGCGCGGCTGCTGGTCTGCCACACCTCGCACCTGGCAGCCGGGCGGCGGATCAGCGTCCGGGCCGGCGTCCCGCTGCTCACGGTCGGTCCCGGCCGGGGCCCGTCCGACGTGCCCCGGTTGGAGGATCTCGGCGACGTCCCACCCGGCCAGACCGGCGGGTTCGCGGACACCGACCTCGACCCCGCCGGCCGGACCGAGGCCGACCCGGACGACACCGACGTGGTGCTCGGCTGTCTGCCGTTGGGCGGCCGGTTCGGTCAGGCCGTCACGCTTACCGGCACCTTCCGGGCGGGAGCGACCCTGGTGCTGCTGGGCCGCTTCACCGGCCCGGCGGCGCTCGATCTCATGCTGCGCGAGCAGGTCACCGTCTTCCACGGCACGTCGGCGATGTACGCGGCCCTGCTCGACGCGGCCCGGGGCCGGGAGTCGTTGCCCCGGCTGCGCCGCTGGGTCAGCCGGGCACCCCTGCCGCCGTCCCTGCGGCAGCGCTTCACCAGCACCTTCGACACGGTCGTCGAGGTGGCCGAGGGGGAGCGCGACTCGACCGTGCCGGGCCCACTCGCCGGCCGGACGCGCCCGGCCCGGCGGCTCCGCTCACGTCGACCTGGCTGCCACGTCGAGCGCTACCGGCGGGGGCCTGCAAGCTAGTGCGCTGGCCAGCAGCGGTCGTCGGGTCCGGCCCCGACCGGCGAATGGCGCTTCGATCCGCGACCGGTCCGGCCCGAGGTGGCGGTGCTGCGGCGCGGTGCCGATCGGCGTGCGGGCCGTCCCGGCGTCCTCGCCTACGATTCGACCATGATCCGAGACGAGCCGGCGGGGGCCGAGGTGCGGCTGCGCCCGATGACGGCGGACGACGCCGACCGGGTACTGGCGATCTACCAGGCCGGGCTGGACGGCGGCAACGCCAGCTTCGAGACCGTCGCACCGACCTGGGCCGACTTCGATGCCGGCCGGTTGCCGGCGCACCGGCTGGTGGCGGTCGACGGGGACGGGCCGGTCGTCGGCTGGATCGCCGTGTCGCCGACCTCTGCCCGGGCGGTGTACGCCGGGGTGGTGGAGCACTCCGTCTACGTCGACCCGGCCGCACAGGGGCGAGGGGTGGCCCGGCTGCTGCTCGACGCGCTTATCGAGTCGACCGACGCGGCCGGCATCTGGACGATCCAGTCCGGCGTCTTCCCCGAGAACACCGCCAGCCTGGCGCTGCACCGGCGGGCCGGCTTCCGGGTGGTCGGCACCCGCGAGCGGGTGGGCCGCCACCACGGCCGCTGGCGCGACGTCGTCCTGCTGGAACGCCGCAGCCCGGTCGTGCACTGAACCGCGTCGGCGGGGGCCGGCGAGCCGCCGGCCCCCGCCTGCGGTGTTACGGGTACTGCTCCAGGTAGACCGGAGCGCCGACCCGGTCCATGTCGGCCGCCTCGCCGACCCCGTTGACCACGTGGTCGATGGTGCCGGCGCTGAGGTTCACCGTCATGATGTGGTGCAGCCGGATGCCGGGGCGTACCGGCACCTCGAAGCCGTTCTCGGTACGGATCGACGGGTTGTTCTGGTTGAACACGTACACCCCGCCACCGTGCAGGGTGTGGTGGCGGACCCGGTCGCCGACCTTGTAGCCGGCCCACCCGTTGACCGTGCCGTTGTGCCAGTCCGCCTGGGTGGGCGGGTCGTACGGCAGCTCGTTCTGGTAGAGGATCGTGGTGCCGTGCTCACCGTTCCACACGGTGTTGTAGCGCTGGAAGTGCTCGACGAACAGGCCGGTGGCGGTGACGTGGTCGCCGTTGACGACGACGCCGTAGCGACCAGTGTTGGTCCGCCAGCGGTCGGTGTCGCCGTTGACGCCTTCGGTGAAGCCCTCGACACCGTGGTCGCCCCGCCACACCCAGGTGTGGTCGATCAGGACGTGGTCGCTGTTGACCTCCAGGGCGGTGTCCGTCTTGCCGATGTGCGGGCCGCCGACCCGGAAGTACACGTCGGAGAGCGTGATCGGGTTGCGCGGGGTGCTGTGGTTGCGGCCGTGCTCGCGGCCGACCCGCAGCAGCACCGGTGATTCCTTCAGACCCGCGTCGATGGTGACCCCGGCGACGACCACCCCGGGCACTCCGGCGACGTTGAGCGGCACCGCGCCGTCGACCGCGGTCAGGGTGGCGTGCCCGATGCCGAGCACGATCGTGTCGGGCCGGCGGACCTCGATGCTGCGGGCCACGTCGTACACGCCGGGGGTGAGCAGCAGGTGCCGGCCCCGGGCGAGTTCCCGGTTGATGACGTGCACCGGATCGGACGGCCGGGCGACGAAGAAGTCGCTGATCGGGATGGTCCGTCCCGGCGTCATCCGGTTACCCCAGGTGATGCCGCGCGTGTCGCGGCGTACGGCGGGCACCCGGACCTGGTACTTCCCCCTGGCGTCGACGAACAGGTACGGCTTCTCCCGGCTCAGCGGAGTGGTGTCCAGCGTGGTGTACGGCGGGTCGGGGAAGCCGGCGTCGTCGGGCGCGCCGACCACCCCGGCGAACACCTGGTTCCACACGGCGTTGGACCAGCTCTCGACCTCGCTGTTGCGGGTCAGCCACTGCTGCTGCGAGCCATTGGTGGTGGCCGGCAGCCGGGAGTCGGCGATGAAGCCGCCACTGGCGTACTGCGGCCCGTTGGTGCAGTAGTCCATCAGGGACAGTCCGCCGCCACTGATGTCGAGCCGGCGCATCGACACGGCCTGCGACACCGCCCAGAAGTTGGCCGAGGCGCGGCAGTCGTCCTGGCCGGTGGCGTTGATCCGCAGCGACAGGTTGCTCAGCGTGCGCCAGAAGTTGACGAGCGCGATGCAGTTGGCCGTGCCGCCCTCGGTCAGGCAGCGGTTGTACGCCTCGACCTTGCCGGTGATGACCACGTCGGTGGGGGAGGCGCCCAGGCCGGATATCTCGGTGTAGTAGCCCACCTTGATCTGGAGCGGCTGCTCGGCGGTGCCGTACTGGCCGGGCCGGAACAGGTAGGCGTGCCGGCTGGTGCCCATCTCGTTGTCGACCTGCGCGGCGTGTGCCGCGTCGAGGGTCGCCTGGATCTGGCTGACCGGCATGCTCGGGTCGAAGATCGTGACGTTGGGCCCGAGGTTGGCGGTGGCCGGCCGATCTGCGGCGCGCCCGGGCTGCTGATGCGGCGGGCCGGCGCTGACCGGGGCGTTCGTGGCGACGGCGGCGGTGGTCAGCGCAAGTCCTAAGGCCAGAGCGCGACCGAGTCTCCGGTGTGGTGGTGAGGTCGGCATGCGGACGTCCTTCCCGTCGGGCGCGGTGCGGTCCCGGGCCCGGACGAAGCGGTGGATCAAGGTGGCGTGAGAGCGCTCTCTCGCCGACCTGTTTCTACCCCTTGAAGCGGCTGCACGCCATGCCTGCCGCCGGACCGATTTCGCCCGGGGGCGAGTAGACCTCGGTGGGCCGACGTCGTTGCGCCCAACCTTGATCGTCTAGGATCGGCGGCCGGTGCGGCGCACGACACGGAGGTTGGGTTGGCATGTGGCCGTTCAAGAGGCACCCGACGGAGCCGGTCCTGGACCCGACCTACGGTGACCCGCATTGCAAGGCCCTGATCCGGGCGCTGGAGAAGCGCAAGTGGAAGTGGGCCCGGGAGCTGCTCACCATGGCAGCCGACCCGGACGAACTGGCCTTTCTGATGGAGGCCGTCGGCGGGGTCGACGGGATCCAGGACTGGATCGGCGAATGGATCGACGCCGAACCGGAGTCGACGCTGCCGCTGCTGGTAGCCGGTTGTCACGCGGTGCACTGGGCGTGGGAGGCACGCGGCGGCAAACTGGCCAAGTACACAAGTGCCGAGCAGTTCAGAGGATTCCACGAGCGGTTGCACTACGCCGAGGCGACGTTGCAGCAGGTGATCGCCCGCGAACCGGACAACGTGACGGCGTGGGCGTGGCTGGTGACCAGTTCCCGCGGGCTGGGCGTCGGTGCGGTCGAGGCTCAGCGGCGGTTCGACGCGGTGACTCGACTGCACCCCGGGCACCTCGTCGCGCACGAGCAGCAGCTGCAGTACCTGTGCGCGAAATGGTCCGGTAGTCATGAGCAGATGTTCGACTTCGCCCGGGGTGCTGCCGCTGCGGCCGGACCCAACAGTCTCCTGCATGAGCTGGTGGCCGTCGCCCACATCGAGAAGTGGGCCCGCACCGAACGAGCGGAGGCCAACGATTACATCGTCTCGGACGAGGTCCGGACGGAGCTGCTCGCCGCGGCGGAGAACTCCATCTTCCACCCGGATTACATTCCTGCCGGCCCGGGCTGGGCACCCCGAGTTGCGACGTTCGCGATGGCCTTCGAACTGGCCGACGAGTTCGACGCGGCCTGGCACGCGTTCGCACTGCTGGACGGCATGGTCACCAGGTGGCCGTGGATGATCCTCGGCGACCCGGTCGAGAAATTCACCGCCTCCCTCGACTACGTGACCGCGAACCGCAGCTGACGAACTGCGGTACGGCCCGACTTCGGCCGGAGCGGGTGACGGTCGGCAGGTACCCTCGGCCGGTGTTCTCGCCACAAGGCCCGTCGCTGCGGGAGCTGTGCGTCCAGGCGCTCTCCTCGGTCGAGCGCGGCTACGACCTGCTGGCGCCGAAGTTCGACCACACGCCCTTTCGTACGCCGGAAAGCGTGCTCGACGCGACCGTCGAGGCGCTGTCCGAACTCGGGTCGTTCGCGCACGGCCTGGACGTGTGCTGCGGTACCGGCGCGGGCATGCGGGTGCTCCGGTCCCTGTGTTCCGAAGGGATCACCGGCGTCGACTTCAGCGCCGGAATGCTCGCCCAGGCCCGCCGCGCGTACCCGGATGCCACCTGGGTCCGGGCCGACGCTCGGGCGCTGCCGTTCGCCGCGGGCTTCGACCTCGCGGTCAGCGCCGGAGCGCTCGGACACTTCCTGCCGACCGAACGGCCCGCGCTCTTCGCCGGGGTGTACCGGGCGCTGCGGCCCGGCGGACTCTTCGCCATCCCGATCGGCAGGGCACCGCTCACCTCGGTGTCGCACTGGATGACGCGCGGATTCGACCTGGTCATGCGGGTACGCAACGTCGTCTGGCGCCCGCCGTTCGTCATGTACTACCACAGCGCGCCGTTGCCCGCGCTCTGTGCCGACCTGACGGCGGCCGGCTTCACCGCGACGGATGCCGCCTTGCCCGCCCTGGGCACGCACCGCGACGGCAGCCCCCGCTTCCAGCTCATCCTCGCGCGCAAGGCTGCCGCGCACTCCTGAGACGTCGGACGCGCACTCCTGAGACGTTGAAAGGCCCCTCCCTCACACCTCGGGCAGGCCGACGTAGTTCTCGGCGAGGCTGGTGGCGTACGCCGGAGACGTGGTGACGTAGCGCAGGGTCGCCGACTGGAGCTTCGCCTCGTACGGGTCGTCGGCGTTGAGCCGGTGCAGCATCGAGGTCATCCACCAGGAGAACTGCTGCGCCCGCCAGACCCGGCGCAGCGCGGTGCGCGAGTAGCCGTCCAGCAGGTCGGTGCTGCCGTCGGCGTACCAGGCGGCGAAGGCGTCACCGAGCAACGCGACGTCGGCAAGGGCCAGGTTCATGCCCTTGGCACCGGTCGGCGGCACGATGTGCACCGCGTCGCCGGCCAGGTACAGCCGTTGCCACTGCATCGGCTCGACCACCAGGCTGCGCAACGGGGTGATCGACTTCTCCAGCACCGGCCCCTCGTTGAGCGTCCAGTTCGGCACCGTCTCCAACCGGGTCCGCAGCTCGGCCCAGATCCGCTCGTCCGGCCAGTCGGCGATGTCCTCGTCGGCCGGCACCTGGAGATACAGCCGCGAGATCTGCGGCGAGCGCATGCTGTAGAGGGCGAAACCGCGTTCGTGGTGGGCGTAGATCAGCTCCTCCACCGCAGGTGGGGCGGCGGCGAGGACGCCCAGCCAGGCGAACGGGTAGGTGCGCTCGTAGGTGGTCAGCACCCCGTCGGGCACGGTCGGCCGGCTGATCCCGTGGTAGCCGTCGCAACCGACCACGAAGTCGCAGTGCAACTCCTCGTCCCGGCCCTGGTGCCGAAAGTGGATCACCGGGGCGCTGTCCAGCCCGGACAGCCGGTCGGCGGGTGCCTCGAACAGGATCGTCCCGCCGGCCGCCACCCGGGCGGCGATCATGTCCTTGACCACCTCCTGCTGGCCGTACACGGTGATCGCCCGGCCGGTCAGCTCGGTCATCGGCACCCGGTGCGACTCGCCGTCGAAGCGCAGCTCGATGCCCTCGTGCCGCATCCCCTCCCGGTCCAGCCGGGCCCCCAGGCCGGTGTCGCGCAGCAGGTCGACCGAGCCCTGTTCGAGCACGCCGGCGCGTAGCCGGTGCTCCACGTACTCCCGGCTGCGGCTCTCCAGCACCACCGAGTCGATGCCGTGCCGGTGCAGCAGGTGCGACAGCATGAGACCGGCCGGTCCCGCTCCGATGATGCCGACCTGGGTACGCATCCATGCCTCCTTGGTTCCGACGGCCTAGAACGGGTAGCGGGTGACGTCACCCTGCATCGTGAGCCACTGCGTCTCGGTGAACGCCTCGATGTTGGCCGCCGCCCCACCGAAGCGGGAACCGGTGCCGGAGGCGCCGACCCCGCCGAACGGCGCCACCGCCTCGTCGCTGACGGTCTGGTCGTTGATGTGCACGATGCCACTGGGAATGCGCTCGGCCAGCGCCATCGCCTTCATCACGTCGCGGCTGAGGATGCCCAGCGACAGCCCGTACTCGCTGGCGCCGGCCAGCGCCGCCGCCTCGTCCAGGTCGCCGAAGGTGAGCACCGGGGCCACCGGACCGAAGACCTCCTGCGCGTACGCCGGGGTGTCCGGGGTGACGTCGGCGAGCACGGTGGGCCGGTAGAACAGCCCCTCGTAGGTGCCGCCGGCGGCCAGCCGGGCGCCCGCGTCCACGCTCGACGTGACCAGGGAGTGGATCTTGTCGCGCTGCGCCTCGTCGATGATCGGTCCGAGCGCCACCTGCTCCTTGGCGGGGTCACCGACCGGCAGGTGGTCGGCCTTGGCGGCCAACTCGGTGACGTACCGCTCGGCGAGGCTCTCGTGCACCAGGTGCCGGCCGGTGGTCATGCAGATCTGCCCCTGGTGCAGGAAGGAACCCCACGCGCCGGCCGAGACGGCGAGGTCCAGGTCCGCGTCGTCGAGCACCACCAGCGCGGAGTTGCCGCCCAGTTCCAGGTGGGCCCGCTTCAGGTGCCGGGCGGCGGCCTCGCCGACCTTGCGGCCGGCGGCGGACGACCCGGTGAAGCTGATCACCCGTACGCGCGGGTCGGCGACCAGCGCCTCGCCGGTCGCGACGCCGCCCGGCAGCACGTGCAGCAGGCCCTCGGGCAGCCCGGCCTCCTCGAAGACCCGGGCGATGGACAGCCCACCGCAGACCGCCGTACGCAGGTCCGGTTTGAGCACCACCGCGTTGCCCAGCGCCAGCGCCGGAGCCACCGAGCGGATCGCCAGGATCAGCGGGGCGTTGAACGGCGAGATGACGCCCACCACGCCGACCGGTAGCCGGCGGGCCAGGCTCAGTCGGGGCTGAGCGCTCGGGATGATCTCACCGAGCGACTGCGAGGGCAGCGTCGCGGCCTCGTAGCACTCCTGCGCGGCGGTGCCGGTCTCCAGGCCGCCCTTCGGCGGGATCGACCCGGACTCGCGGACCACCCACTCGCCGACCTCGGCGGCGTGCTGCTCCCACAACGCGCCGGCCCGGCGCAGCACGGCGGCCCGCTCGGTGTAGCTGGTGGCGGCCCAGGCCCGCTGCGCGGCGGCGGCCCGGATGCTGGCTCGCGCGACGTCGTCGGCGTCGGCCACGCCGACCTGGCCGATCTCCTCGCCGGTGGCGGGGGCGCGGACGGCGGCGGTGCCGCCGGAGGCCCGCACCCAGCCGTCGCTGTAGATCCGGCCGTGCCAGGTGTCGGTGTCGAGCAGGGGCATGGTGATCCTCCTTGCGCCGCAGGTGGGACGGCCACGGGCGGTGGCCGGCGGGATGGGTCCGGCCACGGCTGATACGTGCGGCGGCCCCGGCGGTGGCCCGGGCCGGTCGCGCGTCGCTTGTTCGCCTGCCGAACAAGCGTTCTCATCAAGGACATTTGCACGGTACCCGAGCCGCGTCAACGGATCGCCGCAACATTTCTGCAATGGGATCGGGTCCGGGAAGCCGGTCGGCCGGGGCGCGTTGACGAACGTCACCAACGCCGATTACGTTCGAGATAAGTACGCCGGTCCGCATACCGAACACTTGTCGGTGGGCGTTCGACACAGGAGGCAGGGAGGCTCATGGCGAAGCTCGTCTCGCTTGCCGACGGCGTCGCGGAGCTGGTCCGCGACGGTGACACGGTGGCCCTTGAGGGATTCACCCACCTGATCCCGTTCGCCGCCGGCCACGAGATCATCCGGCAGGAGCGGCGCGACCTGACGCTGGTGCGGATGACCCCCGACGTCGTCTACGACCAGCTCATCGGCGCCGGCTGCGCCCGCCGCCTGGTCTTCTCCTGGGGCGGCAACCCCGGTGTGGGGTCGCTGCACCGCTTCCGCGACGCCGTGCAGAACTCCTGGCCCGTCCCGCTGGAGCTGGAGGAACACAGCCACGCCGGGATGGCCAACCGCTACGTCGCCGGTGCCTCCGGCCTGCCCTTCGCCGTGCTGCGTGGCTACACCGGCACCGACCTGCCCCGACACACCACGAACATCCGCAGCATCGACTGCCCGTTCACCGGGGAGACACTGACCGCGGTCCCCGCGCTGAACCCCGACGTGACGGTGGTGCACGCCCAGCGCGCCGACCGCGCCGGCAACGTGCAGATGTGGGGCATCACCGGCGTACAGAAGGAGGCGGTGCTGGCCGCCCGCCGGTCCCTGGTCACCGTCGAGGAGATCGTCGACGAGCTGACTCCGGTACCCGGCCAGGTGGTGCTGCCCGGCTGGGCGGTCACCGCCGTGGCGCACGTCCCCGGCGGCGCCCATCCCTCCTACGCGCAGGGATACTCGGTGCGGGACAACGCCTTCTACGTGGCCTGGGACGAGATCAGCCGGGACCGTGACACGTTCCAACAGTGGATCGAACGGCACGTGCGCAAGGCGGAGGCGAAGGCATGAGTCAGTACACCGCCGACGAGATGATGACGGTGGCGGCCGCCCGACAGTTGCGCGACGGCACCGCCTGCTTCGTCGGGATCGGCCTGCCCAGCACCGCGGCGAACCTGGCCCGCGCCACCCACGCGCCCGAGCTGGTGCTGATCTACGAGTCCGGTTGTCTCGGTGCCAAGCCCGACCGGCTGCCGCTGTCCATCGGTGACGGTGTCCTGGCCGACACCGCCGACGCGGTGATCCCGGTGCCCGAGGTGTTCAACTACTGGCTGCAACCCGGCCGCATCGACGTCGGCTTCCTCGGTGCCGCGCAGCTCGACCGGTACGGCAACATCAACACGACAGTCATCGGTGGCGACTACACCGACCCGAAGGTGCGCCTGCCCGGTGCCGGTGGCGCTCCCGAGATCGCCGCCTCCTGCGGCGAGGTGGTGGTGATCGTCCGGCAGAGCCGGCGTACGTTCACCGAGCGCGTCGACTTCGTCACCTCGGTCGGCTACGGCGCCGGCCCCGGTGACCGGGCCCGGCTGGGGCTGCGCGGTGGTGGACCCCGCACCGTCATCACCGACCTCGGCATCCTCGAGGCCGACCCGGACAGCTGCGAACTCACCCTCACCCGACTGCATCCGGGCGTCACCGTCGAGCGGGCCCGCGAGGCCACCGGCTGGCCGCTCGCCGTCGCCCAGGATCTGAGCACCGTCGAGCCGCCCACCGCCGAGGAACTCGCCGTACTGCGCGCCCTGGAAGCGACCATGCGGGCGGCGGCATGACCGACCAGCCTCAGCTCGAACCGCCGGGCGGTGCGATCGTCAGTGGGCACCCGCTCGAATCCTCCGGGTCGCGGATACTCGGATCGACTGACGGAGAGGAGCGGCCGTGACCCAGGACGCCGAGCGGAGACTGATCCTGCCGAGCTACCGGCGCGACGATGTCGACGCCCATCCGCCGCTGCTCAGCCCCGGCTACCGGTCGACCGTCGTCCGGGCACCTCAGCAGCCGTTGACCTACCTGCCGCAGCGGCTCACCGAGGTCACCGGCCCGCTGCTCGGCGAGGGCCGCCTCGGCGAGCTGGACCACGACCTGACCCGCCAGCACGACGGCGAACCCCTCGGGCAGCGGATCATCGTGCACGGCCGGGTCGTCGACGGCGACGGCCGCGCGGTGCCGCACACCCTGGTCGAGATCTGGCAGGCCAACGCCGCCGGCCGCTACCGGCACGCCGCCGACACCTGGCCGGCGCCACTGGACCCGAATTTCACCGGCGTCGGGCGCGCCCTGACCGACGCCGACGGGCGTTACCACTTCGTCACCGTGCAGCCCGGCGCCTACCCGTGGCGCAACCACGACAACGCCTGGCGGCCCGCGCACATCCACTTCTCCCTCTTCGGCCGCGCCTTCACCCAGCGGCTGGTGACCCAGATGTACTTCCCGGGCGACCCGCTGTTCTCCCAGGACCCGATCTTCAACTCGGTCCGCGACGAGCAGGCCCGACAGCGGATGGTGGCCCGCTACGACCACGCCGCGACCCGCCCCGAGTGGGCGCTCGCCTACGAGTTCGACATCGTGCTGCGGGGCCGGGAGGCCACCGTGTTCGAGGACGAGGACGACGATGAGTGAGTCGTTGGGCGTCACGCCCGCCCAGACCGTCGGGCCGTACCTGCACATCGGGCTGAGCTGGCCGGACGGGCCGTACGTGGTGCCGGAGGGCACGCCGGAGGCGTTCTGGCTGCGCGGCCGGATCGTCGACGGCACCGGCGCGGCCGTGGTCGACGCGATGGTGGAGAGCTGGCAGGCCGATCCCGACGGTCGCTTCGACCACCCCGACGATCCCCGTGGCGCCCGGCCGTCGACGGTCCCCGGCTTCCGGGGTTTCGGTCGGGCCGAGACCGACACCGAGGGCCGGTACGCGTTGCACACCGTCAGGCCGGGCCCGCTGCCCACCTTCGACGGCGACACCGAGGCACCGCACCTGACCCTGTCGGTGTTCGGGCGGGGGCTGCTGCACCGCCTCGTCACCCGGGTCTACTTTCCCGGCGAGGCGGCCAACGCCACCGACCCGGTGCTGCGTACCGTCGACCCGCAGCGTCGTGACACGCTGCTGGCCCGGCCGGCCACGGACGGGTTCCAGTTCGACATCCGGCTGCAGGGAGAGCATGAGACCGTCTTCTTCGCCGTCTGAGGCACTGCTGCGCGGGCTCTCCGGCACCCCCGACGTCGACGCCGAACTCGGCGACCACGCCCTGCTGCGGGCGCTGCTGGACGCGGAGGCAGCCCTCGCCCGGGCCGGCGCCGACGTCGGGCTGCTGCCCACCGAGGCCGCCGACGAGATCGTCCGGCAGTGCCGCACCGAGCGGTACGACCCGGCCGTGCTCGGTGCCGCGGCCGAGGCGGCCGGCAACCCCGTCGTCCCACTGGTGCGCGAGTTGACCGCCGCGGTCGCCGCACCGGCCCGGCCCTGGGTGCACCACGGCGCCACCAGCCAGGACGTGCTCGACACCGCCCTGTCGCTGGTGGCGGTCCGCGCCGCCGGGCCGCTGCTGCGGCACCTCGCCGACGCCGCCGACGCCGCCGCCCGGCTGGCCCGGACCCACCGAGACACCCTGATGGCCGCCCGCACGCTCGGCCAGCAGGCCGCGCCGACCACCTTCGGGCTCAAGGCGGCCGGCTGGCTGGTCGCTCTGGTGCAGTCGCGGACCCGGCTGAGCCGAGCGTGCGCCGACCTGCCCGCACAGCTCGGCGGGGCGGTCGGCACCCTCGCCGGGTACGGCCCGGCCGGGCCGGCGATGGCCGACCGGTACGCCGCGCACCTGGGTCTGGCGGCGAGCCCGTTGCCCTGGCACACCCGCCGTCAGCCCCTGCTCGACCTGGCCGCAGCCCTCGGCGGGTTGCTCGCCGCCACCGGCAAGATCGCCCTCGACGTGGGCCTGCTCGCGCAGAGCGAGGTCGGTGAGGTGGCCGAGGGTGGGCCGGGGCGCGGCGGCTCCTCGGCGATGCCGCACAAGCGCAACCCGGTGGACTCGGTGCTGGTCACCGCCGCGGCCCGGCGTGGCCCCGGGCTCGTCGGCACGTTGTTCGCCGCCGCCGCGCAGGAGCACGAGCGGGCCACCGGCGGCTGGCACGCCGAGTGGGAGCCACTGCTCGACCTGGTGCACCTCGCCGGGGGGGCGACCGCCCGTACCGCCCGCATGCTCGCCGGCCTCGACGTGCGTCCGCAGCGGATGCGCGCCAATCTGGACGCCAGCGGCGGCCTGCTGCTCGCCGAGGCGGTGGCCGCCCGGCTGGCACCGGCCCTCGGCCGTGCCGCCGCCCACGACCTGGTCCGCCGCGCCGCCGCCCGGCCCGATTTCCGGGCGGGGCTGCTGGCCGAGGCGGACCTGCGCGCCCACCTGTCCGAAGCGGACGTCGATGCCGCGCTCGACCCGGCCGGCTGGCTCGGCAGCGCCGGGCAGCTCATCGACCGCGCCCTCGACCTGCACCGCGAGGCGACGGGCGGCCCGGCCGCGACCATCGGACCGGACCGCGCGGCGACGGGCGGCCCGGCCGCCACCGCCGGACCGGACCGCGAGGCGCAGCCGTGAGCGGCGGGCTGCACGTCACCGTCGACGGCCCGGCGGACGCGCCGGTGCTGCTGCTCGGCAGCTCCCTGGGCACCACGGGCGCGATGTGGCAACCGCAGATGGCGGCGCTGACCGAGCGGTACCGCGTGGTCCGCTACGACCATCTCGGCCACGGCGGTTCCGCGGTGCCGGCCGGGCCGTACACCATCGACCTGCTCGGCCGGAAGGTGCTGCGACTGCTGGACGCCCTGGGCGTCGCCCGGGTCCACTACGCCGGGCTCTCCCTCGGCGGGATGGTCGGCATGTGGCTGGCCGCACACGCCGCCGACCGGATCGACCGCCTCGCCCTGCTCTGCACCTCCGCATCGCTCGGACCGGCGGACGGCTGGCGGTCCCGGGCCGCCACCGTCCGGGCCGGTCGGCTGGACAGCATCGCCGACGCGATCGTCCAACGCTGGTTCACTCCCGCCTTCGCCGCGACCCGACCGGACACCGTCGCCGCCTACCGGGACATGCTGGTCAGCACCCCCGCCGCCGGCTACGCCGGCTGCTGTGAGGCGATCGCCGCGATGGATCTACGCCCGGACCTGGCCGCCGTCCGCGCCCCGACGCTGGTGATCGGTGCCGCCGACGATCCGGCGACGCCACCGGAGCAGGCCGCCACCATCGCCGGGCGGATCCCCTCGGCCCGCCTGGTGGTGCTCGACGGCGCGGCGCACCTGGCCAACGTCGAGCAACCCGAGGCCGTCGCCCGACTGCTCGCCGACCACCTCGACCCGGAGGGCGCGGTGAACAGATGACCGACCAGCAGCGGTACGAGGCCGGCATGACGGTACGCCGGCAGGTGCTCGGTGACGCGCACGTCGACCGGGCCATCGCGGGCACCGACGGGTTCACCACCGACTTCCAGGACCTGATCACCCGCTACGCGTGGGGTGAGATCTGGACCCGGGACGGGCTGGACCGGCGGACCCGCAGCTGCGTCACCCTCGCCGTGCTGGCCACCCTGCACCACGACGAGGAACTGGCCATGCACGTACGCGCCGCTCTGCGCAACGGCCTGACCCCCGACGAGATCGGGGAGGTGCTGCTCCAGGTGGCCGTCTACGCCGGCGTACCGGCGGCGAACCGGGCGTTCAAGGTGGCCCAGGAGACGCTGCGGCAGGAGGGCCGGTGACCGGCGAGGCGACGGCCCGCCCCGGCGAGTTCGTCCAGTCGCTGGAACGCGGGCTCGCGGTGATCCGGGCCTTCGACGCCGACCACCCGCAGCTCACCCTCAGCGACGTGGCCCGCAACACCGGGCTGACCCGGGCCGCGGCCCGACGCTTCCTGCTGACCCTCGTCGAACTCGGCTACGTACGCACCGACGGGCGGCTGTTCTCGCTGCGTCCGCGCATCCTCGACCTCGGTTACGCCTACCTGTCCAGCCTGAGCCTGCCCGAGGTGGCCCAGCCGCACATGGAGGCGCTGGTCGCGCAGGTGCACGAGTCCTGCTCCGTGTCGGTCCTCGACGGCGACGAGGTCGTCTACGTCGCCCGGGTGCCCACCAAGCGGATCATGACGGTGGGGATCAGCGTCGGCACCCGGTTCCCCGCGTACGCGACGTCGATGGGCCGGGTGCTGCTCGCCGCGCAGCCGTCCCGATGGCTGGACGACTACCTCGCCACGGCGCAGCTGCGCCCGCTGACCCGGCGCACCGTGACCGACCCGGCCAAGCTGCGCGGCCTCCTGACGAAGATTGCCAGCCAGGGGTACGCCCTGGTCGACCAGGAGCTGGAGGAGGGGCTGCGGTCACTTGCCGCGCCGATCCGAGGCGACAACGGCTCGGTGGTGGCCGCGGTGAACGTCTCCGCCCACGCCAGCCGAGGCTCGTTCGAGATGATCCGAAAGGAACTGCTGCCACCGCTACTGGCCACCGCCAGGCGCATCGAGGAGGACCTGAGCGCCGGTCCCGGTCGCTGAGCCCGGTCGAGGGCCCCGAGGCTGCGGCGAATCGGCCCGGGGTGGCTCGTCGGCGTACCACCATGTGGGGGGCGACGAACGGGGGGTGAGGTGCGCGAGCTGCTGCTGGTCATCACGCTGGGCGTCGTGGTGCTGGTCGGCACCACCATCGGCGGCCGGTACCGGGTCGCCCCGCCGGTGCTGCTCATCTGCCTGGGCGCCCTGGTGGCGTTGCTGCCCCCGTTCTCGCACGTGGTCCTCGCGCCCGACGTGGTGCTGCTGCTGTTCCTGCCGGCGATCCTGTACCGGGAGAGCCTGGTCGTCAGTCTGCGGGAGATCAGGGCGAACATCGTGGTCATCGCCTTGCTGGCGATCGGCCTGGTCGGGGTCACGATGGTCGCGGTGTCGCTGGTCCTGCAGCGCTTCGGTGTCGACCCGGCGGTGGCCTGGGTGCTCGGCGCGGTGCTCGCCCCGACCGACGCCGCGGCGGTGGCCGGGCTGGCCAAGCGGATGCCCCGCCGCCTGCTGACCACCCTGCGCACGGAGAGCCTGGTCAACGACGGCACCGCCCTGGTGCTGTTCGCCATCGCGCTCGGTCTGCTGGGCGGAGGTGCCGCACCGAACGCCTTCGAACTCGTCGAACGGATCGGCCTGTCCTTCCTCGGTGGCATCGCCGCCGGCGTGGTGGTCGGCACGGTGGTGATCCTGATCCGTAAGCACATCGACGACCCGCTGCGGGAGGGCGCGCTGGGTGTGCTCACCCCGTTCACCGCCTTCCTGCTCGCCGACAGCATCCACGAGAGCGGAGTGCTCGCGGTGGTGGTCGCCGGCCTGATGGTGTCCTACGCCAATCCCCGGGTGATCCGGGCCCGGTCCCGGATCCTCGCGGTGTCGTTCTGGGACCTGACCACCTTCCTCATCAACGGGGGACTCTTCGTGCTGGTCGGCATGCAGATCCCCCGGGCGGTGCGGAGCGTCACGAGCGTCTCACTGGCCCGGGCAGTGGTGATCGCGCTCGTGGTGGCGGGGGTGCTGGTGCTGGTGCGGATGCTCTGGCTGCACCTGATGGCCGCCGTGGCCCGGCTGGATCGGCGCGAGGCGCAGCTCGCCCGCCAGGTCGACTGGCGGGTGCGTACGGTCGCCGGCTGGGCCGGTTTCCGGGGTGCGGTCTCCCTGGCGGCAGCGCTCGCCGTGCCGTTGACCACGCAGGACGGCAGCCCGGTGCCGGAACGGGATCTGATCATCTTCGCCGTCGCCACGGTGATCCTGGTGACCATGCTCGTGCAGGGCACCACCCTGCCGTTCCTGCTGAACTGGGCCGGGTTGCGCGGCGATCCGGAACGGGTCGCGGAGTCACGGCAGGCGCAGGCGGGTGCCACCCAGTCCACCTTCGACGCGCTGCCCGACCTCGCCGACCGGGTGGGCGCCGAGGCCGAGATCCTGCACCGGCTTCGGGCCGAGTACGCGGCCCATCTGAACGCGGTGCGATCCGAGCCGGGGGACGAGCCGGCGACGGCCCGGCAGGTCGAGCGCCAACTGCGGCTGGCCGCCCTCGAACACAAGCGACGCGAGATCATCGGGATGCGCGACCGGCGGGAGATCGACGACACCGTGTTGCAGGAGTTGCAGGCCCGCCTCGACGTCGAGGAGATCCGGCTGTTGGGCCCGACGCCATTCGAGTGACGGCCGCCCGACGCCGACGCCGCCGGCCGAAGTGCCAGGGCGTGCCGAAGCCCCGCCAGTCCCATTGCCGGTTGCTCTGAGTCGCTGGTCCCGCTCATCCGGTGGCCGTGGCCGCGCCGCCGCCGGGCAGCGCGAGCGCGACCGTGAGGTCGAGCAGGCTGCGCGGATCGGTGAGTCGGTCACCGTAGAGCTGGCGCAGCTGACCCATCCGGTAGCGCACGGTCTGCGGGTGGACGAAGAGGTCGGCGGCGACGTCGTCGCGCCGCCCCTGGTGCAGCAGCCAGGAGCGCAGCGTCTCGGTGAGCCGTTCGGCGGTGGCGGCGGGCAGCGCGGCGAGGGGTTGCAGCACCCGGGTACGCAGATCGGCGAGCGCCTCGACGTCGGCGCTGAGCAGCAGCTCGGCCAGGTGCGCTTCGGTGTCCAGGGGCTCGCCGTCGGTGGGCTGGGCGATGCCGAGCGCGACCACCCGGACCACCCGCCGGTACGAGGAACTGACCCGGGCCCAGGGACGGCAGGGCCCGAGCACCGCGCGGCGGCCCTGCAGCACCCGGGCGAGCTGCCGCCGCCGGTCGCCGTGCATGTCCGGTACGAGCAGTACGGCGGTCTCCTCGCCGGGTTCGCCGGCCGGCAGTTCCTCGCTGCTCTCTAGGGTGTGTTCGGCCAGCAGGGCGAGCGCCCCGCGCAGCTTCGCCTGCGGCAGCAGCGCCACGGTGAGGGTCTGCGGCACCGGCCAGTCGGCCCGCTCGGCGCTGCGCAGCAGCACGTCCTCCGCCTCACCGGCGAGCAACTGCTGGGTGAGCCGTTCCAGGTTCCGCCGCCGGGCCCGGCCCACACTCGCCAACTCGTCGGCGTGCCCGGCGACGCTGGCCGCAGAGAGTTCGTCGATGTAGGCGAACATCAACTCGGCGAACTCGGCGACCGTGGCGGCGGGCAGGCCGGTCGCCACGGTGGCGGCGGCCAGCTCCCGCCAGGAGACCCGGGCGCCCACCCGGTACGCGGCCAGCAGCGCGTCCACGCTGCGTCCCGACCGGGCCTCGCCGCTGCCCAGGGCGTACGCGGCCTCCAGTGCCGGGACCAGTGGCGTGCTCGGGTCGCTGGCCTGGGTACGGTCGGCGATCTGGGACTGTTCGAGCAGTTGCAGGAAGGTGCCCAACGCGATCTGCACCGCGTTCTCTATCTTGTCCCGCATCTGTCCGGTCAGCGTGCCGGAGTAGCTGGGCACCTCGCCGGTGATCGCGGTGACGGTCTGCCCGGCCACCAACGGCAGCCGGTCGCGCAGTTCGCGGGCTACCCGCTGGTCCAGCTCGATGCGGGCCGCCCGATTTGTCGTTCCGGATGGTTCCGCCACGGTTGTTCTCTCCGCACAAAAGGGGTGGATCGCTTTACCTTCGCAGACCAAGAGTTTATGCCAGCGGGCCGCGACCATCGTCGTATGACCGCCACCGTCCCGCCACCGGACACGAGATCTTTTCGGCGCCGCCTGTGGCGGCTCGCCGAGACGGTGACCACGCCGGTGCTGCCAAGTGACTACCTCGACCTGATCGCTCCGCTCCGCGCCGGTGCCGAGCTGCGCGGCCGGATCGTCGCCGTGCACCCGGAGACCCCGGACGCGGCGACCCTGGTGATCCAGCCCGGCCGTAGCTGGCGCGGGCACGTCCCCGGCCAGTATGTCCGGCTCGGTGTCGACGTCGACGGGGTCCGCCAGTGGCGGGCCTACTCGGTCACCTCGGCCCCCGGCCGGCGCGCCCACCCGATCTCGGTGACGGTGAAGGCGATCCCCGACGGTGTGGTCAGCAACCATCTGGTCCGTCGGCTGCGGCCGGGCACGATCGTGCAGCTCGACCAGGCGCGCGGCGACTTCGTGCTGCCGCAGCGGGCACCGTCGCGGGTGCTGTTCCTGACCGCGGGCAGCGGCATCACGCCGGTGGCCGGGATGCTGCGCTCCGGGGCCCTGGCCGGCAGCGACGTGGTGCTGGTGCACTCGGCGCCCACCGCTGCGGACGTGGTCTTCGGCGCGGAGCTGCGCGGCCTCGCCGAGCGCGGTGCCATCCGGCTGATCGAGCGGCACACCGAGGTCGAGGGCCTGTTGGACGTGGCCGAGTTGGACACGCTCGTCCCCGATCACCTGGAGCGTCAGACCTGGGCGTGTGGCCCGCTCGGGCTGCTCGACGCGGCCGAGGCGCACTGGGAGGTCCGCGGCCACGCCGCGCGGTTGCACACCGAGCGGTTCCGTCCCACGGTGATCACCGCGGGTGACGGTGGCACGGTCACCTTCACCCGTTCGTCGGTGACCGTGGCGGCCGCCGGCGCCACTCCGCTGCTGGATGCCGGCGAGAACGCCGGGGTGCTGATGCCGTCGGGCTGCCGGATGGGCATCTGCTTCGGCTGCGTGCTCCCGCTGCGCCAGGGCGCGGTCCGCGACCTGCGTAACGGCCAGCTCACCACCGCCCTGCCGGGCGACGGCGTACGCGTGCAGACCTGCGTGTCTGCTGCCGCCGGCCCGTGTGAACTCGAGATCTGATCGGAGACCGACCGACGTGACCGTGATGCAGAAGAAGGCCGACAACCCGATCGCCCACCTCACCGCCGAGGACATCGAGACCCTCGGCAAGGAACTCGACGCCATCCGGGAGCGGATCATCGCCTCCCGGGGCGAGCGGGACGCCGCGTACATCCGCAAGGTCATCTCGACCCAGCGGAAGCTGGAGATCGGCAGCCGGGTGGTGCTGCTGTTCTCGCTGTTCCCACCGGCCTGGATCGTGGGCACCGCCGGGCTGTCGGTGGCGAAGATCCTGGAGAACATGGAGATCGGGCACAACGTCCTGCACGGCCAGTGGGACTGGATGCGCGATCCGAAGATCCACTCGACCAGCTGGGAGTGGGACCACGTCGCCCCGGCCGACCAGTGGAAGCAGTCGCACAACGAGCTGCACCACCGGTACACGAACGTGGTCGGCAAGGACAACGACCTCGGCTACGGCATCATGCGGGTGGACGAGGACCAGCCCTGGCACCCGGCTCACCTGGGCCAGCCGTTGTACAACTTCCTCAACGCCTGCTTCTTCGAGTACGGCATCGCCGCGTACGACCTCGACCTGGGCAACAAGCTGAAGGACGGGGGACACAAGGACCCCGAGTTCCGGCGCCGGGTCCGCGCGGTCGGCCGGAAGATCCGCCGCCAGTTCCTCAAGGACTACCTGCTGTTCCCGGTGCTGTCCGGTCCGTCGTTCCTGCACACCCTGGCCGCCAACTTCACCGCGAACCTGGTCCGCAACCTGTGGAGCCACTCGGTGATCATGTGCGGGCACTTCCCGGACGGCGTGGAGACCTTCGAGAAGACCTCGATCGAGGGGGAGACCCGGGGGGAGTGGTACGTGCGGCAGATGCTCGGCTCGGCGAACATCAGCGGCAGCCGGCTGATGCACATCATGACCGGCAACCTGTCCTTCCAGATCGAGCACCACCTCTTCCCCGACCTGCCGAGCAACCGCTACCAGGAGATCGCCCCGGAGATCCGGGCGCTGTTCGACAGGTACGGCCTGAAGTACACCACCGGCTCGCTGCCCCGGCAGGTCTTCTCCGCGTGGCGGAAGGTCTTCCGGCTCGCCCTGCCGAACCGCCGCCAGCCGGCGCCGCCGGTCACCCCGCTCGACGACTCCGCCGACCACCCCACCCCGGCCCTCGTCGCCGCCTGACCAGCTAGGCGATGGGCTGGGACAGGCCGGCGCGCACGGATCGGGTGATCTCGTCGGCGAGGACCTCGCTGGCACCGTCCCGCAGGCCCTGGTAGATCGCGTCAACGACGTCGGCGGGTGCGTTCATCCCGGCGCTCTCCCGGCCGGCGGTCATCGGAGTGTCGGTGTACGCGAGGTAGGCGCCGACAACCTGTACGCCATGCGGGGCGAGTTCGAGACGTAGTCCGTTCGTCGCCGACCAGAGCGCGGCCTTCGAGACGCTGTAACCCTTGCCCAGTGGCAGCCAGCTGAGCACGGAGGCGACGTTCACCACAGCGCCCTTGGCGGGGACAAGGTGCCGGGCGAAGGCCCGGGTCATCAGCAGTGGCCCGAAGAGGTTTGTCGTCAACTGTGCCGCGATGTCCTCGATTGCCCCGGTGAGCAGCTCACCGTGCCGCAGGATGCCGGCGTTGTTCACCAGGATCGTGGTGTCCGAGGCGGTGTCGGCGGCGGCGGCGATGGAATCGGCGTCGTTCACGTCCAGGCGCAGCGGAGTGACCCTCTCGTCGGGCCAGTCCTTCGGCGTACGCGCCGCGGCGTAGACCCGGTCGGCGCCGAGCGTGAGTGCCTGGTGGACGAACTCGGTGCCGAGTCCGCCGTTGGCGCCGGTGACGAGCACCGTGCTGCCCGCGATGTCAGTCATGTCGATCTCCTTCGGCCTGATGCCGGGCCACACGCTGCGGTCCGGCACGCGCCGACCCCGGCCCGGATACTTTCTTCAAAAAAGTAATCCGCGACGGACTGTATCCGCTAAGCTTGCTTCGAGCAAGTTAAGGAGGAGTGTTGTGGCGCTGCGTTCGGACTGGAGCGGGGAGGTTTGCCCGATAGCGCGGGCGATCGATGTGATCGGCGATCCGTGGACGCTGCTGATCCTCCGCGAAGCGCTTACCGGCGCGCGCCGGTTCGACGACTTCAAGAGGCGACTGGACGCCTCCGACAACGTGCTCGCCGCCCGTCTGGCCTCGATGGTCGACCAGGGACTGCTGGAGCCGCGCCCGTATTCCTCCGGCCAGCGACCGCGGCGGGAGTACGTGCCGACGCAGGCGGCTGCCGACGCGATTCCCGTGCTGCACGCCTACGCGAACTGGGCGCACCGGCACCGCCCGAGCGATGCCGAGCAGCCGCCGTTCGAGGTGCGCTGCGGTCGGTGCGAGCACCCCTCGGCTGGTGTGGAGGTGTGTGAGCGCTGCGGGGAACCGCTCGACATCGACCACGGTGTGGCGTGGCGGCGCCCCGGCGGAAGGGGTGAGACGGCGAAGCCGACGGCCGGGGCCGACACGTGAGCAGGTCGGTGATCGCGGCTGCGGCGTACTACTGCTCGCCGTCGATCACGTCGGTCTCGCCGTCGTGGGAGTACGTCACCGGCGGGTGCTCGTCCGGTAGCGGGGTCTGCGCCGGATTGTGATGCGGGTCGCCGTCCGGGGAGAACAGCACCGGGTCGGTCTTCGCGCTCTTCTCGCGCTCTTCCTCCGGCTCGGTCACGACCGCTCCTCACCTCGTGGTCACTGCCCTCCGACGCTACGTGCGGTGGGCGGCACCCGCCCCGGTCGGGCAGCACTTCCACCCGATCGGGGCTCGTCGGCGTCACGGTCGCAGCAACACGGGGCCCGCGTCGATCCGGGTCCGGAACAGGGCGTACGGCTTGCGTCGCAGGTCCCGGCCGCGGTTGAACGGCGGCTGCCGGTGTACCTGGTTGGCGATGACGTAGAGGTGCCGATTGGTGGCCACGCTGAGCGTGTCGGGCCAGAGCAGGCGGGCGTCGTGCACCACGGTCTCGTACTCGCCGTCGGGGCGGCGCCGCAGCACCGCGTTGTGTTCGTAGTTGGTCAGGTAGATCCGGCCGGCGTCGTCGGACTCCAAGCCGTCGGCGCCGCCGCCCTTGTCGCCCTCGTCGATCACCGTCGCGGCAACCTCCGCGTCGCCCAGCCCACGGTCGGCCAGCGCGTCCGTGGCCACGCTGTACCAGCGGCGGGTGGCGAGGGCGCAGTAGTACAGCCGCGCGCCGTCGGCGGAGATGGCGATGCCGTCGGCACCGACGCCCACCGGCTGCGGCGCAGCGTCCGGGGGGCGGACCAGGAACGGGCGTCCCTCGACCACCGGCCGGAAGTCCGCCAGTGGTGCGGCCTTGGTGGACGGGTGGTCGTTGAGGCGCCGCCACGAGGAGCCGCTGGCCAGGTCGACCACGATGATGGCGTTGGGGGCACCATCGGCGGAGTCGGTGAGGTACGCGATGCCGGCCGCCCCGCGACGCAGGTCGAACCGCACGTCGTTGAGGTACGACGTGGGCAGCACCACGTCAGGCGGGAAGGTGATCACCTGGGCGACGGTGTCGGTTTTCAGGTCCACCCGGACCAGTTTCGGCCCGCCGGGAGAGGTCGGCTGGAACATCGGGCTGCCCGTGTCGAGCACCCAGAGCCGGTCGGCCGGGTCGACCACCACACTCTGCACCGACACGAACGCCGACGGGTCGTCGTCGCCGGACGGAGTGTTCCACCGCAGGTCGGGGAAGGCGAACTCGCGCCCGCGTCGCAGCTCCACCACCGTCGCCGGGACCTCGTCACCCCAGCGGGGAAAGTTGACGAAGATCCGGCCACGGTGCGAGACGGTCACCCCGGTCGGCATCGGGCCCCGGAAGCGGTGTACCACTTCCAGCGTGCCGACCGGCTCGTCGGTGGGTAGTCCTTGTCGCATCCTTCGACCTCCCGTCGCACACAGGGATCAACCGATCTCTCTACGTCTATCGTCGCAAAGCGGACGGTGAATGCGACAGCGTCGTCGCCCATCCGACCCGCAAGCAGCGGGAAGCCCATTCGTCATCCAACCGTCATGTGTCCGCGCGGTGCCCGCCACCTGACCCCGGCAGGGTGGGATCCCGACCCCTCCGACCTGGGAAGGAGCACGCCATGGCCGTCGTCCTGGATGACCACCTGGTCACCCTGACCTGTGACAACTGCGGTGACACGGTCGCCGGGCCGCGGATGCCCTCCGACGCGGAGGTGGTGTGGCCGCTGGTGTCCGAGCACGGCTGGAGTGGTTCCCCGCTGGCCGACGGACCGCACCGCTGCGTGCACTGCACCCAGCTCGGCCCCGCCGCTGCCGGCGTGCCCGGTGGCATCCTCGGCATCGAGCACCTCGGTGCCGTGACCGTGGTGACCGTCGCCGGCGACGTCGACCTCGACACCGGTGACACGCTGGGCATGGCGTTGCGGCACGCCGCCGACATGGGCGGGCATGTCCTGGTGGATCTCGGCCGGACGGATCTGCTCGACTCCACCGCCCTCGGGCTGCTCGTCCGCGCGCACCGTGGCGCGGCCGAACGCGGCGCGACGCTCTGCGTGGCGTCGAACTCACCGCTGATCCGTCAGGTGCTCCGGGTCACCCGGCTGGACGAGGTGTTCCCGGTCGCGGACACCCGCGCCGACGCGCTCGCCCGACTCCAGGGCGGACCGGCGGCCGACGAGTAGGCGACGGTCCCGGGGTCGCCACAGTCATCCGGCCTGCCCCGTGCGTCACCCACCGCAGGTTGCCTTTCGGGTTCGGCTCGTCCACGGTGCCGGTGCCGGGCGCCGTGGACGAGCCGAAGTTCAGCGGCGTCCCCGGCGGTGACCGGCCAGTCGTAGCGCGTTGCAGACGTCCGTCACGCCCTCGACATCCCACGCCAACTCGCTTGCCGCGCGGCGGGTCTCGGCGCTGGCGACCAGGCCGGTGAGGATCACCACCCGGTTCTGCACCATCACCGTGATCTGCTGCCTGCGGGTCGACCAGTCAGCGCTCAGCCGCTGCGCGACCAGGGCGGCGAGACGCACATCCTCGTCGTGGTGCTGCGGCTCGTCCCACAGCGCGCGGAAGGAGTGATCGTCGGGCATCGGCCAGGGCCACGGCATCACCACAGCGGTCTCCTTCGTCGTTGACGCCGGCGACCCGACGCGCCGTCCCGATCGACCACCACCTTGCGCAACGACCTTGGAGTCGACCGCACGGTTGGATGACAGTTGGATGACAGTCACAGTGGCGTGCTGGCCGGCGGTCGACTGTCTCCGGTCCGGTCGGCGGCCGGCAGCCACAGCACGAAGGTGCTGCCCGCACCCGGCCGGGAGAAGACCGCCACCTGGCCCCCGTGCGACTCGACGATCTGCCGGACGATGGCCAGCCCCAGGCCGGTCCGCCGGTCACCGGAGCCACCTCGCCCGGCCTCGCCCCGCCAGAACCGGTCGAACACCCGCGCCTGGTCGGCCTCGGCGATGCCCGGCCCCTCGTCCGCGACGGCCAACCACAACCAGTCGCCCACCCGGCCGGTGGCCACCGTGACCGCCCCGCCGAGCGGGGAGAGGCGCACCGCGTTGGACAGCAGGTTGCCGGCGGCCCGACGCAGCGTGTCCGGGTCACCGATGAGGGTGAGACCCACCTCGAGCGCGTAGCGCAGCCGCAGGCCACGGCCGGTGGCCAGGGCGGCGAAGTCCTCGCCCGCCTCGCGGGCCACGACGCTGAGATCCACGTCCGTGTCGGACATCGAGTCGGCGTCCCGACGGGCCGTGGCCAGCAGATCCTCGACCAGCCGGGACATCCGGGTGGTCGCCCGGTCGATCGTCGCCACGGCGGCGGCCTGCTCCTGCTCACCGGCCTCCGGTGTGGTCAGCGAGGCGTCGAGGTTGGCTCGGATGATCGCCAACGGGCTGCGCAGTTCGTGCGAGGCGTCGTCGATGAGCTGCCGCTGGGCCTGGAAGGCGTGTTCCAGCCGGTCGAGCATCGAGTCGATGGTGTCACCGAGGTCGCGCAGTTCGTCGCGCGGACCGGTCAGGCGGATCCGGCGGGACAGGTCGGTGGCCTGGATCTCCCGCGCGGTGCGCGCGATCGCGCCCACCGGACGCAACGCCCGGCCGGAGAGCACCCACCCGATGCCGAGGCTGGCCACGAAGAGCCCGCCGAGCGCGATCAACGAATAGTCCCGGACCGTCTGCAACAGCCGCAGGTTCACCTCGTCCTCGATCTGCTGCACCTCGGCCACCTCGAGCGTGGTGCCGGTCGGCACCGTACGCCCGTCGCTCTTGAGCTTGACCAACTGCGCCTCGTACCGCTTGGTGATCGGCTTCGGGTCGACCGCCCGGTCCACCGCCACGTACGCCACCGCCAGACCGGCACCGGCCAGCGCGAACAGTAGCGTCGAGTAGAGCACCGTCAGCCGGAACCGGATCGACCGGAAGACAGTCATGCCAGCACCTCCCGCAGCCGGTAGCCGCGCCCGACGACCGTCTCGATCGCCGGCTCGTCGCCGCCGCCGGTGAGTTTGCGCCGCAGCGTACCCACGGTGACCCGAACGGTCTCGGTGAACGGGTCGGCGTTGGCGTCCCAGACGTGCTCCAGCAGTTCCTCGGCCGGCACCACCCGCCCCGGGCGGGTCATCAGGTACTCCAGGACGCCGAACTCCTTGCGGGTCAGGTGCAGCTGCCGAGCGCCCCGCCGGGCCTCCTGCCGTGCCACGTCCAGGGTCAACGCGCCCACGGTCAGTACCACCCCGGTGCCGCCGGTGTCCCGACGCAGCAGCGCCCGCACCCGGGCCAGCAACTCGGCAAGCGCGAACGGCTTCACCAGATAGTCGTCGGCGCCCTCGTCCAGGCCACGGACCCGGTCGCCCAACCCGCCGCGCGCGGTGAGCATCAGCACGCGAAGGTCCCGCCCGCCGGCCACCTCTACCGCCCCGGAACGGATCGCCCGACACACCGCGAACCCGTCGCCGTCGGGCAGGTTGACGTCGAGCAGCAGCAGGTCGTACCCGTTGACCAGCAGCAGGTCGTACGCCTGCGCCGCGTCGGCGGCGAGGTCGACGGCGTAGCCGGCGCGGGCCAGCCCGACCCGCAACGCGCCGGCCAGGTCCTCTTCGTCCTCCACCACGAGCAGCCGCATCTGTCAGTTATCCCCTCGCGATCAGCCCCTGTGCCACCTGGGCCGCCCGGTCGACCGGGATGGCGAAGCCGATCCCGATGTTGCCGCTGCCCTCCAGCGTGGCGATGGCGGTGTTCACGCCCACCACCTCGCCCCGGCCGTTGACGAGTGGGCCACCGGAGTTTCCCGGGTTGATGGACGCGTCGGTCTGCACCGCCGGCTGCCGGGCCCCACCGCCGAGACGGACCGGACGGTCCAGCGCGCTGACGATCCCGGCGGTCACCGTGCCGGAGAGCCCGAGCGGCGAACCGACGGCGAGCACCGGCTCACCGACCCGGGTCTGCCCGGCCGACGCCAGCGGCAGCGGGCGCAGACCGTTACCCGGATCGACGCGCAGCACGGCTATGTCGGTACCCGGGTCCCGGCCGACCAACCGCGCGGAGAGCCGCCGGCCGTCCCGGCCGATCACCTGGATGGTGCCGCCGCCGGCGACCACGTGGTTGTTGGTGACCACGTGCCCCCGGTCGTCGATCAGGAACCCCGATCCGGAGGCGCCCCGACCTCCGCCGGCCACCCGCACCGAGACCACCCCGGCCAGCACCTGGTCGGCGGCGGTGACCAGGTCGGCCGCCGTGCTCCCGGCCGGGCCGGCCGGCGGGGCTTGCGGGGTGGCGGCCGGCGCGTCGCCGGCGGTGAGGTGCCCGGCGACGCCGCCGGCACCGGCGGACACCGCCACCACGGTGAACCCGGCCAGCAACAGCCGGGGCCAGCGCGACGCCCCGTCGGTCGGTGCCGCGCTCCGGTCCGCCAGGTTGTCAGGCCCCGTCGGCGTGACCGGAGGTGCCGCGACCGAAGCGGACCCGGGCGGCTGTTCGTCCGTCGGCAGGGCAGGTGAGACGAAGCGTGGTCCGCGCGGCTCACCCAGCCCCGTGATCGTGTCGTGCATGCGATGTCCCTCCTCGGGGAGGCCGTCAGGGCAGTCGGGAGAACCAGAAGAGCGAACCGGCGGCAGCCAGCAGGGCGAGCACCAGGCCGGCGCCGATGAACCGCGCCGACACGTCCTGGCGTTCCAGCCGGTGGCCGACCGACGAACCGATGTCGGAGTAGGCCGCGCGCAACTCGTCGCCGCTGCCCGCCTCGTAGTAGCCGCCGCCGGCCTGCTCGGCCACGGCACGGAGGGTTTCCCCGTCGACCGGGACCGACTGGCCACCACCGATACGCCCGTCGGGGGTGCCGAAGGAGATGGTGTCGACCGGTACGCCGGCCTGCACCGCGTCGGCGGCGGCGAGTGCCGGGTCCCGTCCCGAGGTGTTCGCCCCGTCGGAGAGCAGCACCACCCGTGCCGGCGGCGGATCCTCGGCGGCCCGCGCATCCAGGGTGCGGATCGACTCCAGCGAGGCGTGGATGGCCTCGCCGATCGCCGTGCCCTGGAGTGCGGTGGCATCCTCGTCGAGCCGGTCGATGCCGGCGGTGATCGTCTCCCGGTCGCCGCCCGGGGGGACCAGCACCGACGCGCTGCCGGCGAAGGCGACCAGCCCGACGTTGAACTCCGCCGGCAGGTCGGCCACGAACTCGCGGGCCGCCTCCCGGGCCGCGATCAGCCGGTCCGGCGGCACGTCGTCGGCGAGCATGGAACGGGACACGTCGACGGCCACGATGACGGTGGCCCGCTCCCGGGGTACCCGTACCTCGTCGGTCGGTCGGGCGAAGCCGACCACCAGCAGTGCCAGCATCGCGATGAACAGCCCGGCCGGAACGTGCCGCCGCCACGCCGGCCGGGCCGGCGCCACCTTGTCCAGCAGGCGCAGATTGGTGAACCGCACCGCGTACCGGCTGTGTCGGCGTTGCCGCAGCAGATACCCGACCACCAGGGCGACCACCCCGACCAACAGCCACAGCCGTTCCGGAGACTCCCAGCTCACGCCGCTCCTCCCGGGTTGGGTCGGGCCGCCCGGGCCAGTCGACGCTGGCCGTGGACGTGCCGGACGATGTCGGCGATCCAGTCGCGGTCGGTGCTCAGTGGCAGGTGCGCCGCACCGGCCCGGCGCAGCGCCCGCGCCACGGCCAGCCGCTGGGCGGCGGCCGCTGCCGCGTAGCGGTCGCGAAGCCGCCGACTGCCGGTGGCGACCTCGCGCCGCCGCCCGCTCTCCGGGTCGACAAGTGTGATCAGGCCGACGTCGGGGAGCTCCAGCTCGCGCGGATCACGGACCTCGACCGCGAGCACCTGGTGCCGCGCGGCCAGCCGCCGCAGCGGCCGTTCCCAGTCCGGGGGGCCGCTACCGGCGCCGGCCGCCCCCTCGTCGGGCAGGCCGTCCAGGAAGTCGGAGACGACCACGGCCAGCCCGCGACGGCCGGCCGACCGGCGCAGCCCGTCGATCGCCTCGGCCAGTGGCACGGGGTCGCTGGCCGGTCGGCCGCGGGGCACCTCCAGCAGGGTGCGCAGCAGGCTGAGCAGGTGGTACCGGCCGGTACGGGCGGGGAAGCGGCGCACCCCGGCGTCGCCGAGGACATGCGCGCCGAGCCGGTTGCCGGAGCCGGCGGTCAGGAAGCCGACGGCGGCGACGGCCGCCACCGCCAGCTCCCGCTTCTCCAACTCGGCGGTCCCGAAGTCCATGCTGGGCGTCGCGTCGACAAGCGCCCAGGTGGTCAGCTCCCGGTCGGCGTCGACGGTCCGCACGTGGGGAACGGTCGTACGGGCGGTCACCGACCAGTCCATCCGCCGGACCTCGTCCTCGCCCGGGTGGTACTCCCGGCTGCCGGCCGGTTCGCTGCCCGGTCCCGGCAACAGGCCCAGGTGCTGCCCGTGCAGCAGCCCGTCGAGGCGGCGGGTGATGGTCAGTTCCAGCCGGCGCAGCCGACGCTGCGGTGCCAGGTGCCCGAGACTCGTCGCGTTCTCGTTCACGCCGCCGCTCCCAGACCCGGCCCCTGGGCTTCCTGCGCCGGAGCGATCTGTGGGAGTGGCACCGCCTCGACGACCTGCCGCACCAGTTCGCCGGGGTCGACGTCGTCGGCGACCGCGTCGAAGGAGAGGACCAGCCGGTGGGCGAGCACCTCGACGGCGATCTCCCGCACGTCGGCCGGCAGCACGTAGTCCCGGCCGCGCAGCAGGGCCAGCGCCCGGGCCGCGGCGACCAGGCCGAGGGTGGCGCGAGGGCTGGCACCGTACGCCAACTGCGCGGCCACGTCCGGTAGGCCGAACCGGCGTGGGTCACGGGTGGCCAGTACCAGCCGTACGACGTACTCGGCCAGGGCGTGGTGGACGAAGACCTCCCGGGCCCGGGCCTGCAACGCCACCAGCCGGGTCGGGTCCAGCACCGGCCGGGCGGCCGGGGTGCCGGTGCCCATCCGGTACAGGATGCCGAGTTCCTCGTCGTCGGTCGGATAGTCGACCACGACCTTCATCAGGAAGCGGTCCCGTTGGGCCTCGGGCAGTTGGTAGACGCCCTCGGACTCGATCGGGTTCTGGGTGGCCAGCACCAGAAACGGGGTCGGAACCGGGTACGTCCGCCCACCGATCGAGACATGCCCCTCGGCCATCACCTCCAACAGTGCCGACTGCACCTTGGCCGGTGCCCGGTTGATCTCGTCGGCGAGGACCAGGTTGGCCATGACCGGCCCCAGCTCGACGTCGAACGTCTCGGTCGAGGCGCGGTAGATCCGGGTGCCGAGCAGGTCCGACGGCACCAGGTCCGGGGTGAACTGGATTCGGGCGAAGCTGCCGCCCACCGCCGTGGCCAGGGTCTCCGCCGCGAGGGTCTTGGCCACGCCGGGCACCCCTTCCAGCAGGCAGTGGCCCCGGGCGAGCAACGCGGTCAGCAGCCGCTCCACCAGCCGATCCTGGCCGACGATCACCCGCTTCACCTCGAACAGGGTCCGTTCCAGCAATCGGGTGTGGTCGGTGTGCCCGCCTACGGTGTCCAACTCGCTCACGGCGGCGCTGTTTATGGTGCTCCGCATGCGCTGTGCTCCTCGGTCGCGTCGTCTCGACGCGGGTGCCCGGACAACGGGGGAGCCCGGGCACCCGCAGACCCATTGGGCCAGAACGGACCGAAAGACAACCGAACGGCGGAAGGTCAGCCTGGTCGGCCAGCCTGGCGGAGCATCTCGTCGGTTTCGGGGTCCGGCATGAGCTGCCGAACCTCCTGCGCGCACCGGCAAGCGACGGCGATCTTGGCGGCCCAGGCCAGCGCCTCCTCGCGTTCTGCCACGTCGACGACCACGAATCCGCCGATGACCTCCTTGGTCTCCGGGTACGGGCCGTCGGTCACCAGCCCGTCCGTGCCCACGACGCTGGCCCGCTGCCGCTGTAGTCCGGCGCCGAACACGAACACCCCGGCGTTCACGGCCTCCTGGGTCACCGCGTGCGCCGCCCTGCCCACGTCGGGCCAGTCCTCGTCGGGGATGTGGTCCATCTCGCCGTCGTTGAACGAGATCAAGTACCGGGCCATCGCAGAACTCCCTTGTCCCGGCGGCCCCTCCGGCCGCCTCTCACCTGATCCACGAGCGACCCGCCGCCCATCGGACAAGGTGCCGGACGATTTTCCCACCGGTCAGCCGGCGAGCTGGTCGCGGCGGCGGGTGAGATAGGCCTGCTCGGCGGGGTTGCCGGCGAGACCGATGGCCCGGTCGTACGCCGCCCGTGAGTCGCCGTCACGTCCGAGCCGTCGCAGCAGGTCGGCGCGGACGGCGTGGAAGGCGTGGTAGCCGTCGAGGGCCTCGCCGAGCGCATCGATCTCGGCGAGCCCGACCTCGGGGCCGTCGACCTCGGCGACCGCGACGGCCCGGTTGAGCCACACGACCGGCGAGGGATCGAGCTGCGCCAGGCTGCCGTAGAGCGCCACCAGGGTGGACCAGTCGGTGTCGCGGCTGGTGGACGCGTTCGTGTGGACCGCGTTGATCGCCGCCTGCACCTGATAGCGCCCGGGTGCGGCACCGCCGGCCGTCATCACCTTGATCCGTTCGCCGAGCAGCGCGTTGCCCTCGGCGATCCGGATGCGGTCCCAGACGCTGCGGTCCTGCTCGTCGAGGGTCACCAGTTCCCCGGTGGCGGACACACGCGCCGGTCGCCGGGCATCGGTGAGCAGCATCAGCGCGAGCAGGCCGGCCACCTCGCCGTCGTCCGGCAGGAGGGTCCGCAGCAGACGGCCCAGGCGGATCGCCTCGTCGGTGAGGTCGACGCGCAGCGGCTCGGTTCCCTGCCCGGGCAGGTAGCCCTCGTTGAAGACGAGATAGACGACGGCGAGCACACCGGCGAGCCGCTCGTGGATGTCGTCGGCCGAGGGCACCCGGTAGGGAATGCCCGCCGCCTTGATCTTCGCCTTGGCGCGGGTGATCCGTCGGGCCATCGCGGGCTCCTGCACCAGGAAGGCACGGGCGATCTCGCCGACGGTGAGGCCGCCGAGCAGGCGCAGGGTGAGCGCCACCCGGGCCTCCATCGCCAGCGCCGGGTGGCAGCAGGTGAAGACCAGCCTGAGCCGGTCGTCCTCGACCGGGCCGGTCGGCTCGGTCGGGGTGTCGTCGTACGCGATCCGGGCCGCCCGGTGCCTGGCGTCGCGCTGCGAGTCCCGCCGGAGTCGGTCGATCGCCTTGCGGGTCGCGGTGGTGACGAGCCAACCGCCGGGATTGGGTGGTACGCCGTCGCGCGGCCACCGCTCCACGGCCGCCACGAACGCCTCGGCAGTCGCTTCCTCGGCGACATCGAGGTCACCGAAGCGGCGGGCGAGGCCGGCGACCACCCGCGCCCACTCCTCCCGGTGGGCGCGGGTGATCGCCTGCTCAACGGGCAGACCGGGCACGGCTCACCCAGCGCTCGGGCGCGACTCCACGAACGGCTACGCCGTTCGACACCGTCCCGCAGGATCTCGTCACGGCAGCCGGGTGGCCGGCGGGCCGGGGTCGGCGGGCAGTTGTCGTACGGTGTCGCCCTCCTTGATCGTCGCACCGACGACCACTCGGGCGTTGAGACCGCGAAGGCGCAGTTGCTGACCCTCCTCGCTCCAGACGATCTTGTGAGCGTCGCGCCCGAACCGGGCGGCGAACTTGGCACAACCGTTGTGCGGCTGGTCGGTCACCTCGATGACGGCCTGGTCACCGATCGCCAGGCGGGTACCGGCTGGCAGGGCGTCGAAGCTCAGGTCGAGATCGACGTAGAGCTGATCACCGGCGAGTGCCCAGGCGTCCCGGTCGGGACCGGCGATCAGCTCGACGAATCGGGAGTTGATGACGTTCAGCTGCATGTCGGGGTGCGGTGATCGGTCGGTCGTCCGTGAGCTGGGCCGTTGACTCCAGCTGTCGCCGACCAGCCCGACGGTGCTGTCCAGCTCGGCCGGGGACAGCACCTCCCGGACGTCGACGGCCGGCCGGCGGACGGCCAGTGCCAGGGTGCCGACGCCTCGGGGGGAGCGCCGCACGAGGTGCAGCCCTTCCATGATCTCGTCCATCGAGCGGTGACGTACGGTGATGGCTTTCTCCATGGCTCGACTCTGGTCCGTCCTCGTCCGCGTCGTCCAAACAGTTCTCGAAGCACGAGACCGGGACGAGGAACCGTTCCCTCGGCCGGACCACGCCTACGCGAGCCCGTCAAGATCCGTGCAACTTCGCTGATGGTGCTGCCTTCAGGTGCCTCCGAGGCAGCACCATCGCTGCAGTTGCACCGATCTTGCGGCAGTGGCCGCCGCGAGCGGGCGTCTGCCGCCGGTCAGGGGCGGTTGCGTTGGGCGCGGTAGCGGGAGATCAGGGCGGCGGTGGAGGAATCCAGCTCGGTCAGATCGGGTGCCTCGCCGGTGAGCAGCGGCGCGAGCTGGTTGGCCATCACCTTGCCCAGCTCGACACCCCACTGGTCGAACGGGTTGACGTCCCAGATCGCACCCTCGGTGAACACGATGTGCTCGTAGAGGGCGACCAACTGGCCGAGCGTCGCCGGAGTGAGGCGGTCGGCCACGATCGACGTGGTCGGGTGGTTGCCGGCCATCACCCGGTGCGGCACGAGGTCGGCGGCGGTACCCTCCGCCGCCACCTGCTCGGCGGTCCGGCCGAAGGCCAACGCCGCGGTCTGGGCGAAGAAGTTCGACATGAACAGGTCGTGCATGTCGCCGATGTCGTGGTTGGGTTCGCTGAACCCGATGAAGTCCGCCGGCACCAGCCGGGTGCCCTGGTGCAGCAGCTGGTAGAAGGCGTGCTGGCCGTTGGTGCCGGGCTCGCCCCAGAAGATCTCCCCGGTGTCGTACGACACCGGGCGACCGTCGGTGCGTACCGACTTGCCGTTGCTCTCCATGGTCAGCTGTTGCAGGTAGGCGGGGAACCGGTGCAGGTACTGCGAGTAGGGCAGCACCGCGTGGGTCTGCGCGCCCAGGAAGTTGGTGTACCAGACGTTGAGCAGGCCGAGCAGCACCGGCGCGTTGGCCGCCGGCGGTGCGGTGCGGAAATGCTCGTCCACGGCGTGGTAGCCGGCCAGCATCTCGTCGAAGCGGGCCGGCCCGATGGACAGCATCACCGCCAGGCCCACCGCCGAGGGCAGCGAGTACCGGCCACCCACCCAGTCCCAGAAGCCGAACATGTTGGCCGGGTCGATGCCGAAGCCCGCCACCCGCTGGGCGTTGGTGCTGACCGCGACGAAGTGACGGGCCACCGCGTCGGTGTCGGCGTCGAGGCCGGCCAGCAGCCAGTGCCGGGCCTGCTCGGCGTTGGCCAGGGTCTCCTGGGTGGAGAAGGTCTTCGACACCACCACGAACAACGTGCTGGCCGGGTCCAGGTCGGCGATCGTGTCGTGGATGTCGGTGGGGTCGATGTTCGACACGAAACGGCAGGTCAGACCACCGTCGCGGTACGCCTTCAGCGCCTCGTACGCCATCACCGGCCCCAGGTCGGAGCCGCCGATGCCGATGTTGACCACGGTGCGGATGCGTTCCCCGGTGTGCCCGCGCCACTGGCCGGAGCGCACCTTCTCGGCGAACTCGGCCATCCGGCGCCGCACCGCGTGCACGTCCGCCGCCACGTCCTGCCCGTCGACGTTGAGGGCGGCGTCCGACGGCAGACGCAGCGCAGTGTGCAGCACCGCGCGATCCTCGGTGCCGTTGATGTGGGCACCGGCGAACATCGCGGCGATCCGGTCGGCCAGCCCGGCCCGCTCGGCCAGGGCGGTCAGCAGGCGCAAGGTCTCGTCGGTGACCAGGTTCTTGCTGTAGTCGACGTAGAGGTCGGCCACCTCGACGGTCAACCGTCGACCCCGGTCGTGATCGGTGGCGAACAGGTCCCGCAGGTGTGTCCCGCGGATCTCGTCGGCGTGCTTGCGCAGGGCCTGCCACTCGTCGGTGCTGGTGACGTCCGCAGCCATCGGATCGATCGTCTCCTCGCAGGTTCGGGCACGCCGCCGGCCTCGTCGCGGCCGACGGTGAGACCAGACTGCCACACGAAGATCGGCTCGCCGGCCCGACACCACCACAGGTGGGATCTCCGGCGCCACGGGGGTGACGATCCGCACGGACCCGGGTGCGGTGCGCGAACGGCCGGCGAGTCCCCGGGGTCCGGTGCGTGCCGGTCGCCGGGACAGGGCATGGTGGTGGCATGACGACACCGGCATCGAGCGCCCCCGCAGCTGCTGTCCCCGCCGCGCCCGCCGCCTCCGGCGTACGGCAGACACTGCTGGTGCTCGGTGCCAGCGGTGACCTGACCGGGCGGCTGTTGCTGCCCGGTCTGGGCAAGTTGCTGGCCACCGGGTCCGTGCCCGGGTTGCGGCTGATCGGCAGCGGCATGGACGGCTGGGACGACGAGCGCTGGCGGCGTCGGGTGACCGACTCCTTCGGCGCCGTCGGCGCGGTGGGGCCGCTGGAGTCGGAGGTGATCCGCGAGTCGCGCTACGTGCCCGCCGACGTGACGCGCGAGGAGGACCTGCGGTCGCTGCTGAGCTGCTGCACCGGGCCGTTGGTGATCTTCTTCGCGCTGCCGCCGCTGGTGACCGCCCGGTCGGCCGCCGCGCTGGCCCGGATCGGGGTGCCACCCGGCACCCGGCTGATGCTGGAGAAGCCCTTCGGCGTCGATCGGATCTCGGCCCGTTCGCTCAACGAGCTGCTGGCCACCCTGGTCCCGGAGAACCAGGTCCACCGGATCGACCACTTCCTCGGCAAGTCGACGGTGCTCAACCTGCTCGGCCTGCGCTTCGCCAACCGGATTTTCGAGCCGGTGCTCAACTCCGCACACGTGGCCTGCGTGGACATCGTCTTCGACGAGACCCTCGGCCTGGAGGGACGGGCGGGCTACTACGACGGTGCCGGCGCGCTGGTGGACATGGTGCAGTCCCATCTGCTCCAGGTGCTGGCCCTGCTGGCCATGGACCCGCCGCCGACCCTGCGGGCCGAGGAGGTACGGGGACGCAAGGCACAGGTGCTGCGGGCCACCCGGCTGTGGCGTGACGATCCGCTGGCCGCCAGTCGGCGGGGCCGGTACACCGCAGGGGAGATCGACGGTCGGCGGCTGCCGAACTACGCCGACGAGCCCGGCGTCGACCCCGTACGGGGCACGGAGACGCTCGCGGAACTGGCGGTCACGGTGGACACCTGGCGCTGGGCGGGAGTGCCGTTCCGGCTGCGCTCCGGGAAGGCGATGGACACGGTACGCAAGGAGGCGATCATCACCTTCAAGCAGCCGACCCGGGTGCCCGACGGGCTGACCGGCTACGAGCGACCCGACCGGCTCCGGATCGGCTTCGGCCCGGACCGGCTCTGCCTGGATCTCAACGTCAACGGTCCCGGGAACCCCTTCGAGCTGGAACAGGTGAACCTGACGGCGAACTTCGGCCCCGGCGACCTGCCCGCGTACGGCGAGGTGCTGCGGGGCGCCCTCGAGGGCGATCCGACCCTGTCGGTGCGCGCCGATGTCGCCGAGGAGTGCTGGCGCATCGTGGAGCCGGTGCTGGCCGCCTGGAAGGCCGGTACGGTGCCGCTGCAGGAGTACCGGGCGGGCTCTGCCGGGCCGGCCGACTCGCTTATCGGCCCGCTGCCCGACGCGACCTGAGCCGGGCCTCCGCACCAGTGCGGCCCCGGCGGTGAACCGCCGGGGCCGCGTGGTGGTGGTGCGCTCGGATCAGCTGGTGGGGAAGTTGTCCGGGGTGCGGATGCGCTCGCGCATGAAGGCCCCGGAGGGGGTGAGCACCGAGGTGCCGGTGTAGGCGCTGCCGTTGCAGGTGCCCGGCCGCAACGCGGCGCTGCCCTCGGCCTTGTCGGAGAAGGTCCAGTTGGCGTAGCCGATCTTCAGCCGGTCGAGCAGGTCGAGCCACTGGGCGCTGCTGGTCAGGTCGGCGGCGCCGTCACCGGTGTAGTCGACAGTGCCGAACTCCGTGACGAACAGCGGCAGCCTGGCGGCGGCCCGCTCCACCTCGGCGCGGTAGTTGTCCTTGTGCGACGCGGCGTAGAAGTGGAACGCGTACATGATGTTGCTGGCGTTCACCGGGTTGTTGACGATCTCGGTGTGGCTGGCGCCCTCGGAGACGCCCAGCGAGGACCAGGCCCGGGTGCCGACGATGATCACCGCGTCCGGGTCGTTGGCCCGGATCACCGGGATGACCTGCTCGGCGTAGTTCTTGATGGTCGACCAGCTCACCCCGTTGGGCTCGTTGGCGATCTCGTAGATCACGTTGTTCTTCGCGGCGTGCCGGGCGGAGACGGCGGCGAAGAAGGTCTTGGCCCGCTCCAGATTGAACATCGGGTCACCCGGGGTGAGCAGGTGGAAGTCGATCATCGCGTACATGCCGCGCCGGGTGGCCTCCTCGACCAGGTTGTTGACCCGGTTGGTGAAGCCCGCGGGGTCGGTCTCGTAGCCCTGCTCCTGCACGTACATGGCGATGCGGAACAGGTCGGCGCGCCAGTCGGTGGCGAGCGCGTCGAGGGAGGCGTTGTTGTAGCAGTTGCCGAACCACTGGATGCCGTGGCTGCTCATGCCGCGCAGCTGGATCGGTCGACCGTACTGGTTGCAGAGGTTGACGCCGCACACCCGCAGCTGCCCGTTGACGGCCACCGGAGTCTGACCGCTGGGCGGGGGCGTGGTGGGTGGGGGAGTCGTCGGCGGGGCGGTGGTGGGCGGCGGGGGAGTGGTCGGCGTGGTCGAGCCCGTGCACACGGTGCCGTTGAGTGTGAACGAACTCGGTGACGGGTTGGCGCCGGTGAAACTGCCGTTGAAGCCGATGCTGGTGCTGGCTCCGGTGCCGAGCGAACCGTTCCAACTCGCGCTCTGTGCGGTGACGGAGCTGCCGCTCTGACTCCAGGTGGCCGACCAGCCCTGGGTCAGTCGCTGGCCGCTGTCGGGAAAGCTGAAGCCCAGCGTCCAGCCGTTCACCGGGTCGCCGAGGTTGGTGACCGTGACGCTCGCGGTGAACCCGCCGGACCAGCTGTTCGTCGTGTAGGTCACGGAGCAGCCGGTCGCGGCCATCGCGTTGGCGGTGGGCAGGGCCGTCAACGCGCCGAGGGTCAACGCGCCGACGGCACCGGCAGCGACCAGCAGGCGCCGCAGGCGGCGCGGAGGTTGCTTCATTGGTGGACCGTCGCAATCTGGTCGTTGGTGGTGGGGGTACGGCACTCCGGCGACAGTGGACGAGGAGACCGGGAGCGCTCCCACGGCAGCCTACGGGGCGTCGAAACCAGAACGCAATATTTCGATACATCGAATCAATAAATGAACTGTGGCCCCGGGACGCACGTCCCGGGGCCACAGTCGGAGCGGGTCCGACTCAGTCGTCGCCGGCGGCGCGTCGCCGGTCCGCCTCGGCGTCGGCGGCCCCGACGGGGGTCGGATCGGTGTCTCGGTCTGCTGTGGTCAGATCGATGTCGGCGCCGGCACGTGCCGCGTCGTCCGCGCCGACCAACTCGGTGCCGGTATCGCGGTCGTCGTCGACCAGTTCGTCGCTGTCGGTGAGCGCGATCGGCAGGTACCTCGGGTCGGTCGTCATCTCGTCCTCCTCTCGGTGTCCGGTAGGTACCCGCCGGGTGTCGCCGGCACACCGCGACCGCCGCTGGCGTCCGTGGTCGAGCCGCCCGGGACGGTCGGGGAGTCGATGCGGCCGGACTTGCGCTGCTCACTACCCTGACTCTGATCATCGGCCAGGTAACCTCTCGACTTCGACAAGGGCATCAGATGAGTGACAGCCACCCTCCGTACGGTGGACAACAGCCGGATCCGAACGCCGCCTCCTGGGGCACGCCACCCGGCTCTCCGGTCACCCCGGCCGGTTACCCGTCGCCGTACGGTGCGCCGGTGCCGCCCCCGCCCTACGGCCCGCAGCCGACGAAATCCTCGAACAAGGGCCTCTGGCTCGGTCTGGGCATCGGTGCCGCCGTGATGGCGGTGCTCGTCGCCTGCGGTGGGGTCATCGGCTTCTTCGTGCTGGCCGGCGACGACGAGGGAGAGCCGGTCGCGGGGCAGCGGAGCGACGCGCCCGGTGCCCCGACCGGCGCGCCGTCGGTCGCTCCGCCGGCGGAGGAGCAGCCCGACAACAACAACGCGGTCACCGCCCGCAACTCCAGCGACATGTCCGCGGTGTGCGAAGGCAGCCCGATTCTCAACGCCGCGCCCTACACCGGGGCGAAGGGCACCAAGGTCTACACCTTCGCCAACTCCCCGGAGCGGCCGGAGTCCTGGCTGAGCAAGTCGGTCGGCTTCGACAAGCCGTACTACGCCAAGACCGCCGAGTGGGCGTCGGTCTCCGTCGTCGGCTGCCTCACCTTCGAGCAGGGCAGCGAAGGCACGCCCCGCAAGTGCCAGTACAAGGACCGCGACGACAAGCAGGTCACGGTCGACTACGTCTCCTCGCGCTACACGCTGACCTTCTACGCCGCCAGGACCGGCGAGAAGATCGGTGAGGGTGGGCGGGTCAACGCCCCGGCGGTGCGCTGCCCGAGCTTCATCTCCTACAACAAGGAGACCATGCGGGCGTACGCCCAGCCGGACAGCGGCGCCATCGAGTTGGCGCTGGACAAGTTCACCTCCTGAGTCATCGGCATCCCGGGCGGCGGGGCGGGCATCGTGCGTCCCGCCGCCCTGCTGCTGCGGCGGGTCCGCGCGCCGGGTGTTTCGGTCGCCGACGGTGGGGCACCTGAGCGGTGAACACTGTCGGTGGAGGGAGGCACTGCATGCCTGCGGGATCCAGCCCGAAGAGAGAACGACAGTACGAGCACATCAAGGCGAGCGCCAAGAAGCGCGGCGTGTCCACCAGTCGAGCCGAGGAGATCGCGGCGCGTACGGTCAACAAGGAGCGGGCCCGCTCCGGTGAGGCGCGTACCGCGAGCCGATCCTCGATCGACGACGTCTCGTCGGGCCACCGGGGCGGCAAGCGCTCGCACCGTGGCGCCGGCGGGCGCACCAAGGAACAGCTGTACAACGAGGCGAAGAAGCGTGGCGTCAAGGGCCGCTCGTCGATGTCGAAGGCGGAACTGGAGCATGCCCTGTCCCGCTGACCCCACGGTCCGGCGACACGACGTCCGCTGAGCCGGCGGCCCACCGAGTATGCGGACCCGGTGGGTCGTCGGCCCGACGCGGCGTCGCTGTCGGAGCCGGCGGCTAATCTCTCGGCATGCCGCGATCGGTGATCTCAGGGGTGGGCGATGGCTGACGCCGCCGACGTCCGCCGGCTGGCCCTGGCGCTGCCGCACGCCGTGGAGATCGACAGCGATGGGTTCGACTTCCGGGTCGCGGACAAGGGCTTCGTCTGGTCGTATCCCGAGCGTCGGCCGGGTGAGCCCCGCGTCATCCGCACCGACATCGCCGTGTTGTATGTCGGCGACGAGGCCGAGAAGCAGGCACTGCTCCTCGGCGAACCGTCGCTGTTCTTCACCACCCCCGCCTACGACGGGCTGCCCCTGGTGATGGTGCGCCTGGCGGCGGTCACCGTCGAGCGGCTCGACGAGCTGATCACCGACGCGTGGCGGATGCGGGTGCCCGACCGAATGCTCGCCGGCTGCGAGGAGGGCTCGGCCGACCGGGCTGCCCGTTACTGACGGCGGCAGTTCCCTCGCGCCAGAGCCCGTGCTGCGGGGCCGAGTCCACAACAGCCGGACCACGCGACGGGCGGGCTCCGGCTACAGTAATTCCCGAACACGTTTGAAAATGTGGACGGGGAGCGATGAGCGGAACTCACTCCATTGCGTACGCAGAGCGGCCAACGCCATCATCGGGCGGAACCCCGACCGCGCAGCAGCCGGTGAGCACGGCGGCGCTGCTGGGCCCGCACGCCCCGAGTTTCGCGGTCGTCGTGGTCCTGCAGGTCATCGGCGCCGTCGCCGGGCTGGCGCCGCTGTTGGCGGTGGTCGAGCTGGGGCGTGCCCTGTTGTCACCCGGCCCGGTCGACACCGGCCGCGTGTGGACCGCCGTGACGCTGGGTGCGATCGGTCTGTTCGTCCGGCTGGTGTTCACCGGTGCCTCGTCAGGGCTCGGTCACGTCCTCGACGGCAAGGTGCAGCTCTCGCTGCGCCGGGCACTGGCCCGTAGCCTCGGCCAGGCGCCCATCGGCTGGCTCTCCCGCCGCCGCAGCGGCGAACTGGCGAGGGTGGTCGGTGACGACGTCGCCGCCGTGCATCCGTTCATCGCCCATGCTCCCGGCGAGTTGGTCGCCGCCTTCGTCGTGCCGTTGGTGTCGCTGGTCTACCTGCTGACCGTCGACTGGCGACTCACTCTGATCACGCTGATCCCCGTGGTGCTGGCCATCGCACACGTGCCGCTGCTGATGACTGCGGCCCGTACCCGGGAGCAGCGGGACTTCGACGCGGCGATGGGCCGGATCGCCACCTCCGTCGTCGAGTTCGTCCAGGGCATCGCCGTGGTCAAGGCGTTCGGCGGCGCCGAACGTGCGCACCTTAGGTTCCGCACCGCCGCCGACGAGTTCGTCGACATCTTCACCCGCTGGGTACGCGGCGTCTCCGCCGTCGCCGCCGGCATGCAACTGGTGCTGTCGCCGCCCTTCGTGCTGCTGGTGGTGTTGATCGGCGGCACGATGCGGATCACCTCCGGCGACCTGGCGCCGGTGGACCTGCTGCCCTTCCTGCTGCTGGGGCTGGGGCTCACCGCGCCGGTCGCGGCCCTCGGCCACGGTTTCGACGACATGCAGGCCGCCGGCCGGGCGGTGAGCCGCATCCGCGAGGTCCTCGCAGTGGGGGCACTGCCACAGCCCGCGCGTCCGGCCTGCCCGCAGGACAACCGGGTGGAGCTACGCGGCGTCCGGTTCAGCTACGACGGCGGCCCCGAGGTGCTGCGCGGAGTCGACCTGACGCTGGAGCCGGGCACGCTCACCGCGGTGGTCGGGCCGTCCGGCAGCGGAAAGTCCACGCTCGGGCAACTGCTGCCCCGGTTCTTCGACCCGACGGGCGGTTCGGTGCGCCTCGGCGGCGTCGACCTGCGCGACATCGACGCCAGGGAGCTCTACCGCCGGGTTTCCTTCGTCCTCCAGGACGTCCGGCTGCTGCGCGCGTCGGTCGCGGACAACATCGCGCTGGCGGTCCCGCACGCGACCATCGAGCAGGTCACCCGCGCCGCCCGACTGGCGCACATCCACGACCGCATCCTCGCGTTGCCGGACGGCTACGACACCGTGCTCGGTGAGGGTGTCAAGCTCTCCGGCGGTGAGGCGCAACGCATAGCCATCGCGCGTGCCCTGGCCGCCGATACGCCCGTGCTGGTGATGGACGAGGCGACCGCCTTCGCCGACCCGCGTACCGATCAGGCGGTTCGGCAGACCCTGTCGACGCTGCGCGGCCGCACGGTCCTGGTCATCGCCCACCGTCTGGAGACCATCGCCGACGCCGACCAGGTCGTGCTGCTGGAGAACGGGGCGGTGGCGGCGCGGGGCAGACCGACCGACCTGCTCGCCCGGGATGGAAAGTTCGCCGCGTTCTGGCGGACCCGGCAGGAGGACCTTTCCCGATGATCAGTCTGCTGTTGCAGGTGCTCGGCGACGAGTACGCCACGCCGATGCGCCGGACCGTCGCCCTGATGACGGTGACCGCAGTGCTGGAAGGTCTGCTCTACGCGTTGCTGGTGCCCGTGCTGCGGGCGCTGTTCGGGGACACCCCGTCGGGGGCCTGGCCGTGGCTGATCGCGTTCGCGGTCTCCGTCGCGGCATATGCGGTGCTGCGCTACCGCAGCGACCTGTCCGGCATGCGCGTCGGGACGACGATGCTGCGGGGCATGTACCACGGCCTCGGTGAACACCTGGCCCGGCTGCCCATCGGCTGGTACGACGCCGCCCGGGTGGGCGAGGTGTCCATGCTGGCCAGCCGTGGCCTGCTGGCGGCGATGGGCGTGTCGGCGCACCTGCTCGGGCCGTTCATCTCCGCCTGCGTGACACCACTAACGATCGTGGCCGTGATCACCGCGTTCAACTGGCAACTCGGGCTGGCCGCGCTGCTGGCGACACCGCTCGTGGTGCTCACCCAGCGGTGGACCGCGCGGTTGATGGCGGCCAACGACGCCGACCACGCCGCGCGCGACAATGAGGCCAGCGCCCGGGTCATCGAGTACCTTCAGGCCCAGCCGGTGCTGCGGGCCGGTGGCCGTGGTGGCGAGCGGTTCGCTCTGCTCGACGACGCGCTGCGCAGCGTGGAGCGGGCCTCCCGCCGGCGGACGACCTCGGTGCTGCCCGGCGTGGTGGGTCTGACCCTGACCGTGCAGGCCGTCTTCACCGCCGTGCTGATCCTGGGGAGCTATTTCGCGCTCGGTGGCGACATCGGGGGCGCGGAGATCCTGGCCGTTCTGGTGCTCGCGGCCCGAGCCGCGGATCCGCTGCTGTCCCTGTCGGACATCGGCGGCAAGCTACGCACCGCCCGCGCCGAGCTGGAGCGACTCGACACGGTGCTGCGCACCGAGCCGCTGCCCGAGTCGGACCGGCCGGTCCGGCCGCAGCGGTTCGACCTGGAGTTCGACTCGGTCACCTTCCGCCACGGTGATCGCACGGTGTTCGACGGATTGTCGCTGTCGGTGCCGCAGGGGCAGCGGTTGGCCGTCGTCGGTCCGTCCGGCGCGGGCAAGAGCACCCTGCTCCAGCTGATCGCCCGGTTCTACGACGTGGAGTCGGGAGCGGTGCGGGTGGGCGGTGTCGACGTGCGGCAGATCGACCCGGGCGTGCTGATGGCACAGATCGCCATCGTGTTCCAGGACGTCTATCTCTTCGACGGCACGATCGAGGAGAACGTACGCCTCGGTCGCCCCGACGCCAGCGACGACGAGGTGCGGGCGGCGGCGACCGCCGCGCGGCTGGACGAGGTCGTCGAGCGGTTGCCCGGTGGATGGGGGGCGAACGTCGGCGAAGGTGGTGCGTCGCTGTCCGGCGGTGAGCGCCAGCGGGTCTCGATCGCGCGGGCACTGCTGAGGGACGCACCGATCGTGCTGCTCGACGAGGTGACCTCGGCGCTCGATCCGGTCAACGAGGCGGCCGTCCACGACGGCATCGAGCGGCTGCTGCCGGGACGGACGGTGATCATGGTCGCGCACCGGATGCGGACGGTCCGACGCGCGGACCGCGTCGTCTTCCTCGACGACGGCCGGGTCGTCGAGGAGGGCAGCCACGACGAGCTGCTGCGTCGCGCCGGCCGCTACGCCGACTTCTGGAGCCTGTCCACCGCGTCGGGCGTGCGTGACGCGGTGCCGTCACCGCCGAGGAACCCGGACGACGGAGGGGCATGATGGGACGGTGCCACACCTCGATGCGCCGCGCCCCAGAGCTGGCAGACCGCCGACGACCTCTCGTGCCCAGATCCTGGCCGCCGCGCGTGGCCTCATCGACCGCAACGGGTGGGAGCGACTCACCATCCGCAAACTGGCCGCCGAGATCGGCGTCGGAGCGACCACCCTTTATCACCATGTCCAGGACAAAGAGGACCTGTTACTTCTCCTGATCAACGAGTACGGGGAACAGGTCGCCCGCCCTCGGCTGCCCGACGAGCCCCGCCAGCGCATCGTCGTCGCGGCGGCCACGATCCACGATGCGCTGGCGGCGTGGCCGTGGGCCGCCGAGGTCCTCACCACCGACGGATTCATCGCCCGGCTCGGCGACTCGCCGCTGGGGCTGGTCGAGGCGGTCGTGGCCGGCGCCGTCGACCACGGCTGCGCTCCCGAGCACGCCGTCTACGTCTTCCGCAGCATCTGGTACTACACCGTCGGGGAGATTCTCGTCCGGTCACACACCGCGCGCCGGGGTCAGAGCGAGGCCGTCACCCACCGAGGCGCGTTCTTCGGCAACATCGACGCCGAGAAGCTGCCGCACCTCGCCGCGCTGGGTGACCGCTGGGCGGTGCTGGCCCCCCGCGACACCTATGTCGACGGCCTCCGTGCCCTCGTCGACGGGCTGCTCGCCCAGGGGGCCCCGACGCAGCCGTAGGCGCGCCGGGCCGCCGTGGGTGCTCCGGGGACGGTACGCGAACGTACCGTCCCCGGAGTCACCGACGATGTCAGGCGACCGTGCAGGACGCCCCGTTGAGGGTGAACGAGCTGGGCCTGGCGGCGTTACCGGTGTGGGTGGCCTGGAAGCCGATCGTCAGCGATCCGTTTGGCGTGATGCTGGCGTTGTACGAGACGTTCCTCGCGGTCACCTGCCCCGAGCTGGGGGAGTAGGTGGCGTTCCAGCCGTTGGTGATGTTCTGCCCACCGGGCAGGGTGAACTCCAGTGACCAGCCGTTGATCGCGCTGGTGCCGGTGTTGGTGATGGTGATGTTCTCGGTGAGCCCGTTGTTCCACGCGTTGACGGCGACGGCCACCCGGCAGGCGCCGGAACCCGGCGGCGGGGTGGTCGGGCTCGGCGGCGGAGTGGTCGGGTTCGGCGGCGGCGTCGTCGGGTTGGGCGGCGGGGTGGTCGGGTTCGGGTTGGTCAGGCCGAAGAACTGGACGGCGGATGCGGCCATGCCGCCGGAGGGCAGGCTGTGCCCCGCGCCCTGGATGCTGTACGCCTCGACCTGGACGGTGCCGCCGCTGTCGGCGAACCTGCGGCGGTTCCAGTTGGCCTGCGGCGTGTCGGTGGAGGTGGGTGTCTGGCTCAGGCCGAACACGTTCGTCCACTGCTCGACGGCCTCCTGCAGCAGTGAGAACGGCACCAGCGTGTCGTTGGTGCCGTGCCACAGCTGCACCCTCGGACGCGGACCGGAGTAGCCGGGGTACGCCTGGCGCACCGCGTCACCCCACTGCTGCGGGGTCCGGTTCATGTTGCCGCCGGTGCACTGGCTGCTGCCGGGCGGGTAGTCCGCCGCGTTGGCGAAGCAGTTGAACGGCACCCCCATGAACGCGGCGCCGGCCTTGAACACGTCGGGATAGAGGGCCAGCATGTGGTTGGTCATCATGCCGCCGGAGGAACTGCCCGTCGCGTAGACCCGGTCGGGGTCGGCGTTGTGCTGCTGTTGCGCGTACCGGACCATCGACATGATGGAGACCGGGTCGCTGCCGCCGCCGCGGCGCTTGGCGGCGTCCGACCAGACGTCGAAGCAGTTGCCGAAGCCGGCCTGCTGGGTCGCGGACGGGTAGATCACGATGAAGCCGTACCGGTCGGCCTGGCTGGCGAACTCACTTCCGGAGTAGAAGCCGGGGCCGGACCCGCCGCAGCCGTGCATGGCCACCACCGTCGCCGGCCGCGCCGGGCGGTTGTCCGGCACGTAGATGTGCATGCGCATCCGGCCGGGGTTGTCTCCGAAGCTGGTCACCTCGGTCAGCGAGGCCGCGTACGCGGGGCTGAACGTGGGCACCACCAGGCCGGTCGCGACCAGGGACATGGCCACGCCGAGCAGTAGTTTCCTTCTGATTTTCACGGACGACTCCTTCGAACACCTGAGTGCAGGCTGGGATCGGTCGGTGCGACGGCGGCGGTGACGTATGCCCGCCGCGAGTGTTCGCGGGTGCGCCCAAGTCCCCGCGGTGATCACGGCTTTTCCACCACGTCTGGCTTGCTCTGCCCGGCTCCGAGTGGCGTCGTGTAGCAGATATTGTTCTCCTGGGCCCAGGAAGTGTCAATCGACGCGCCTCGATCATCTGTGCCCTGGTTTCCGGCCCGGCCGACGGTCCGGCGCATCGGCGTCCATCTACAGTCGATACCCCGTCCCCGAGTCGACGCCGGAGCGCCCGTGAACAGCCCGTTCCACATCGAGGAAATCTATTCCGACGACGGGAGCAACGCGCTGCGGATGCCCCGGCGACAGGTGGGCAACTCACCCCAGGGTTTCGCCATGACGCTGCTGGCGGACTACACCCTGCGGACCCGCGCCGCGCTGCCCTCCGCCGCCATCGTCGCGTTGCTCACCGAGTCCGGGGTGACCACCGCCGGCGCCCGTACCGCGATCAGCCGGCTGGCCCGCCGTGGTGTGCTCGAAGGCAGCCGGCACGGACGGCGTAGCTCGTACCGACTCAGCCGCGCCGCCGCCGCCAACCTCTCCAGCGGCGGCAACTGGATCCTCACCTCCACCACCGCCGCCGCACAGTGGGACGGGTGCTGGACGATCGTCGCCTTCTCGCTGCCACAGGATCGCAGCGCCCAACGCCGGGCGCTGCGCAGCCAGCTCCGCTGGCTCGGATACGCGCCGCTGTACGACGGCCTGTGGATCTCGCCGTACGAGCTGACGCCACGGGCGCGGACGCAGCTCGAACAGTTGACCCTCGGCACCGTCACGGTCTTCCGCGGCCGCCAGGACGCCCTGGATTCGGTAAGTGACCGGGCCCCCATCGCGGCCTGGGACATCGACGCCATCAACCGGCACTACGCGGCGTTTCTGGACCGCTGGACATCGTTGTTGCCGCTGGTCAGCTTCGGGCAGGTGGACGGCGCCGCGGCGGTGCGAGCACGCACCGAGGTGATGGACACCTTTCGCCGCTTTCCCACCCTCGACCCACAGCTACCGGTGGAACTGCTGCCGGCGGGCTGGCTCAGGCAGCCGGCCCGGGATCTGTTCGCGGCCGTGTACGACGGTCTCGCGCACCCCGCCGAGCAGCACGTCCGAGCGGTCGTCGGGCGGTTCACCGACAGCGCGTCGCTCGGCATCCGGGCGCACACCACCGCCGACCTGATCGCCGGAGTGCGCGGTGCCGTCGGCGCCAGCCCGGAGGCACCATCCGTCGAGTGGGAGATTCCGGACCCGACCGTCCACTGCGACGAGGTGACGGACCGGGCCCCGGCCGAGCTGGCCTGACCAGCCGGATACCGGGACCCCGACGGTCAGCCCGAGCGCCGCGGCACGCGGTGCCTCATGCCGTCACCGTGCACGGCAGCGTCGCGGTGACCGTCCAGCCTCGGTCGATGTTCGGTCCGGCGTCGACCGAGCCGCCGAGCAGATGGGCCCGCTCGCGCATGCCGATCAGCCCGAATCCGGTGGATCCGAACCGGCGCGGACTCGGCACCTCTCCGTCGTCGCTCACCCGCAGCCGAACCACCTCGGCGTCGCGGGCGACCCGGACGACGATGCGCGTCGCGTGCCGGGCATGTCGGCGGGCGTTGGTGACCGATTCCTGGGCCAGTCGGTAGATCGCGGTGGCCACCGGCGTCGGCAACCCGTCGAGGTCGCCGGAGAACTCCACCTCGACCGCCGGGCCTGGCGCGGAGCGGCTGGCCAGCCGTTCCAGATCGGTGATGCGGGGGGCCGGTGCGCGGTCGGCCGGCTCGTCGCGGCGCAACACCCGCACCATCGCGCGCATCTCGACGAGCGCCCGGGTCGCCTCCGCCTCGATGATCCGTAGCGCGTCGGCGGCAGCGGCCGGTTGCGTGTCGAGCACCGCCAGCCCGGCCTGGGCCCGGATGGCCATCGCGGACACGTGATGGGCGACGGTGTCGTGCAGGTCGCGGGCCAGCCGCTCCCGTTCCAGCAGCTGCACCTGCTCGAACTCGCGTTGCCGGGCGCGGGCGCGGTAACGCAGCGCGGCCCCGAGCGCGAGCGCGGCCGAGACCACCCCGGCACCGGCCAGCGCGTCGCCCGGACCGAGGTGACCGGCGGCCACGGATGTCGTGATCTTCGCGGCGACGACGGCCGCTCCGAGTACCGCCTCGCGTCCCGAGCCCCACCGCGACAACGAGAACACCAGGATCAGCAGGAAGGCCAGCGTGTGCAGACCGAGGTCGCCGCCCACCACGGCCTCGCCGGCGGCGCAGACCGGGAAGGCGACCGCCGCCATGAGCAACGGCCTGGTCCGTCGCCAGAGCAGCACCGGGGCGAGACCGACGCCGATCAGGACCGGCACGACCGTCGGTGCCGGCAGGTCCGCGCGTACGAGCCCCTCCAGCAGGGCCGTCGCCACGAACACGGCGACCAGTGACCAGTCCCGCCAACCGCGCGCCGGACCCGTCGGCCGCGGCTCGTGCCACCACGATCGCAGCAGCTCCCGCACCATCCGATCGTACGGGCGGCCGAACCTCGACCACCAGTGGCGACGGTGCCCCGGACCGGGTGGCAGGATCGCCCGCATGCAGTTCGCAGAGGTTATCCGCCGCCGTCGGATGGTGCGGCACTACGCCGATCGGCCGCTCAGCCCCGAGGTCATCGAGACGATCCTGGCCAGCGCGTTGCGGGCGCCGTCAGCCGGCTTCTCGCAGGGCTGGGCCTTCCTCGCCCTCACCGACCCGGCCGACCGGGCCAGATTCTGGCCCTTCGTGCCGACCCGCGTCGCGCAGACCCCCACGATGCAGAACGCGCCCCTGGTGGTCGTACCACTCGCGCACAAGGCGGCCTACCTAGCCCGGTACGCCGAGACCGACAAGGGCTGGGCCGACCGGTCGGAAGCCCGCTGGCCGGCACCGTACTGGTACATCGACACCGGCATGGCGGCGCTGATGATGCTGCTCACGGCCGTCGACGAGGGACTGGACGCCTGCTTCTTCGGCATCATGCCGGTCACCGGTGAGTACTTCACGCCCGAGGTCGACGTTCCCGCGCACACGGCCGCCTTCAAGGCCGAGTTCGGCATCCCCGACGAGTACGCACCGATCGGCGGCATCTGCATCGGATACCGCGCCGACGACCTGCCACCGCAGAATCCCGCCGTCGCCGCGCGTCGCCGTGCCGCCAGTACGGTCATCCACCGGGGCCAGTGGGGCAACGCCTGACCCGGCTGCACCGTCGGTCCGGCCGGATCGGTGGCGACCACCCGGGTGCGGCAGGCCCAACGGCCCTGCCGCGCAAGCCTCCTCCGGGATGGGATGAGAGGGAGGACGTACCCGAGGAGGGACCGTGACACCCACGAACACCAGAGTCGGCCTGGACCCGATCGACGTGCGGTTTCGAGCCGGAGAAGCGTACGAGATCCGGGTACGCGAACATCGGCTGCTCGCCGACCAACCGGTCGACGCGGGTGGTGCCGACACCGCGCCGAGCCCCACGGAGCTCTTCGCCGCCTCGCTCGCCGCCTGCGTCGCGTTCTACGCCGGGCGCTACCTGAGGCGGCACGGGCACGATCGGGCCGGTCTGGCGGTGACGGCGTCGTTCGAGATGGCCACCGACCGCCCGGCCCGGGTCGCCACCATCCAGATCACGGTACGACCGCCGACCGACCTGCCACCGGAGAAGTGGCCCGCGTTGCGTGCCGTGGCGAGCCACTGCACGGTGCACAACACGCTGCTGAACGCGCCCCAGATCGAGGTCGACATCGAGTGAACCGGCGTGTCCGCCCGGCACCGACGACGTCCGGTTGCGCCAGGTGCCGGGCATCAGCCTGTGACGGTCCGTCGGCCCGCCGCGGTGCCGCTGCCGGCGGCACCGCGGGCGGGCCGGCGCCTCACGTCGTCGCCAAAGCCTCGGTGGGGGAGAGGCGGGAGGCGCGGATCGCCGGGTACAGGCCGGCCAGGCCACCGATCAGCAGCGTCGCCAGCACACCCCCGGTCGTCGCCCAGGCGGGGACCACGGTCGGCCAACCCTGCGACAGCGCGTACCCGGAGGTCACCAGGATGCCCAGCAGCACGCCGCCAGCTCCGCCCAGGGCCGACAACAGCAGTGACTCGGCGAGGAACTGGCTGCGGACCTGTCCCCGGGTGGCACCGAGTGACCGACGCAGTCCGATCTCCGCCCGCCGCTCCAGCACCGAAATGACCATCGTGTTGGCCACCCCGACGCCACCGACGAGCAGGGCCACCGCGCCCAGCCCCAGCAGCAGCGCGGTGAACGTCTCGTCGGTGGCCTGGGCGGCGGCCAACGCGTCCGAAGGACGGGAGACGTCGACCTCGTTCGGCGCCTCCGGGTTGGCGGTCGCCCCGAGCACCGCGCGGACCGCCTCGACCTGGTCGGCGTCGGTCCTGGTGTAGACGGTGGTCGGGTGACCGTCGAAGCCCAGGTGGCTCGCGGCGACCGGCCAGCCCACCAGAGCCGAACTGTCGAGCTCCGGTGCCAGCGGCGCCGGAGCGAGGATGCCCACCACGGTGAACCAACGACCACCGAGCCAGACCTGCACGTCCGCACCGGCGGCACCCAGCCCGAGCCGCTCGGCGGTGGTCGCGCCGAGCACCACCGCGGGATACCGGGCAGTGGCCTCGTTCAGCCAGGTACCGCTGGCCACCTCGCCGCCGACGGTGTCCAGGAGCCCGAGCTGCGTCGCCCGCACGGCCACTCCGCCGGTCTCCGCCGGCGGGATGTGGTCGGTGCGGTAGACCTTCGCGTCGACGACCTGCCCGGTGGCCGCCACCTGGGTCACCGGACCGATCCGGCCGATCATCGCCACCGAGTCGTCGGGCAGTTGGGCGTCGGTACCGAAGAGGGTTCGGCCCGGTGAGACGGTGAGCAGGTTGGTGCCGAGCGTGGCCAGGGTCCGATCCAGCTCGGCCCGCGACGACGAGGAGATACCGACGACGGCGATCATCGCGGCGATGCCGATGGCGATGCCCAACGCGGAGAGAAATGCCCGCAGCGGACGGGTCCGGAGCCCGACGCCACCGACCCGCACCACGTCGGCGGCCGGCATCCGGGCCGGAGTCAGCTGTTCGCCCGGCCGGTTCTGCGACGTCACCATGTCAGCTCACCCCGCTCGGCGCGAGGCGGGAGTCCGCCCGGATCCGCCCGTCGCGCATCCGCACCTGCCGGGGCAGCGCGGCGGCGATCTCCCGGTCGTGGGTGATGACGACAACCGTGGTGCCGGCCCGGTGCAACTCGTGCAGCAGGTCGAGCACGGCCGTCCCGGAGCCGGTGTCGAGGTTGCCGGTGGGCTCGTCGGCGAGCAGCACGGCGGGCTCGCCGACGACCGCACGGGCCACCGCGACCCGTTGCCGTTCGCCGCCGGATAGTTCGTGCGGCCGGTGCCCGAGGCGGTGCCCGAGGCCGACCCGATCCAGCGCGGCCTCCGCACGCCGCCGCCGCTCCCGCCGGGGTACGCCGGCGTAGAGCAGTCCGTCCGCCACGTTGTCCACCACCGGTACGCCCGGGGCCAGGTGGAACTGCTGGAACACGAAACCGATCCGGGTGGCGCGCAACGCGGAGAGTTGCCGGTCGGACAGTCGCGCCACGTCGTGACCGTCGATCACCACCGTGCCCGAGGTCGGCTCGTCCAGCGTGCCGATCACGTTCAGCATCGTCGACTTGCCGGAGCCGGACGGCCCGACGATGGCCACCAACTCGCCGTACCCGATCCGCAGCGACACCTGGTCGAGCGCGATAACGTCGCCGGCGTACCGCTTGGCGACCTGGTCGAGCGCGACCACGTCGCCGCTCACCGGGGCATCCCGACGGTGGTGCCTTCGACGATCCCGTCGCCGGCGACCTCGACCCGCCCGTCGGCGAACAGTCCGGTGGTCACCGCGACGATCCGGCTGGAGCCCTCGTCGAGGACCTCCACGCCGTAGCCGCCCTCGGCGAGCGCCAACAGCGCGGCCACCGGCACGGTCAGTACGTCCGCGCGCTCGCTGACGGTGAAGGTGATCTCGGCGGACGCCCGGTCGAACTCGGCGAGCGCCTTCTGGTCGTCGACGGCGATTGTCACCTCGATCCTCGTCTCGGCGCTGGCGTCGCCACCGGCGTCCGCCGATCCGTTGTGGATCACCGTCTCGACCGTGTCGACCTTTCCCGTCACCCGCCGGCCGTCGGGCAGGGTGACCTGCACCGTGGTGCCACGTTCGGCGAGGCGCTGGTCGTCGACGTCGAGTTCGGTGGTGACCAGCCGGCTGGTGCCGGTGTAGGTGAGCACCGCCTGCCCTGGCTGGACGGCCGCGCCCACGTCCAGCTGGTGACCCTCCACCCGGACGGCACCGTCGGCGAACGCGACGCGACCCAGCTCGACGCGGCCGGTCTCTGGCACACCGAGGTCGTCCTGCCAGGCACGGACCGCCTCGGCGGTGGCCCAGGTGTACTCGTCGTCGACGGTGAAGCCGGAGTAGCCGAGGGCTTCCAGATTCCGTTCCACCTGTCTGACGTCGGAGCCCTCGGCGCCGGGTTGCAGGGTCCGGTAGGCGGGCAGCCGCCCGTAGAACAGGATCACCGGCTCGTTGTCGACGGCGTAGAGGGCCTTGCCGCGCGCGACGGTGGCGCCGGCGTCGGGCAGCGCGGTGAGGGTGCCGGGCAGTCGGCTGGTCGCGGTCCGACCGGGCCCGTGTCCCAGCTCCCCGTCGACGGTCTTTGCGTCGGCGAGGGTCTGTCGGGTGACGGCGGCGCTGCCGGGCGCGGCGGTGCCCGCCTCGGCGGCCCCGTCGCCGGAGCCACCACCGAAGCCGACCGCAGCGGCCACGCCGGCTCCGGCGACGAGGATCAGCGCCGCGCCACCGGCGGCGGGCAGGCGGGTTCGACGGGTCACCGGGCGCCCCCGAACTGCGGGGCGTGCTGACGGCACGCCTCCAGAGCGGCGCGGAACGCCGGGTCGTCCGGGTCGATGCGCAGGGCGTCCCGCTGGATCTGGATCCGGCCGTCCGCCGCCGGGTCGGGGAACTCCGGCACCCCGTTCTGCCGCATGCACCGGGCCATGACCCGCATCTGGTCGAGCTGCTCGGGGTCGAGCCGCGCCGCCTGCCCGCCGTTGGGCAACAGCTGGCGGCACTTCTCCATGCCGGCCTCGACCTGTTCCGGGTCGACACTGCCGTCGAACCGGAACATCGGTCCGTTGCCGGCCTCCGGGTCGGGCATCTCCACTCCGTTCTCCCGCATGCAGCGGGCGAAGTCCAGTCGGCGTTCGGCGTCGCTGCCACCCGCACCGTCACCGGTGGCGGAGGCGGTGGGCGCGGCGGCGCCACCGGCGGTGGCCACCCCGGTCCGGTCGCCGTCCTGGCCCGCACACCCGGCGAGCGCCAGGATCAGCAGTACGGGAAGCGTGAGTGTGCTCCGTAGCATCGTCGGTGTCCTCTCCCGCGTCCGACGACGGTCGCCGGACACCGGACAAGTGCATCCGGCGTGGCGTATCGCGGGCATAACCGATCACGTTTACGTCGGCGTTATCCACGCTCGCGGCACCATGGACCGGTGCGAGTGCTGGTGGTCGAGGATGAGGACGTGTTGGCCGACGCCGTCGCGGAGTGGCTGCGCCGGGAAGCCTTCGCGGTCGACGTCGCGTACGACGGCGACGCCGCGTTGGAACGGCTCGGGGTCAACGAGTACTCAGTCGTGGTGCTCGACCGGGACCTGCCGGTAGTGCACGGCGACGACGTGTGTCGGGCGATCGTCGACTCCGGGGGTGACACCCGGGTGCTGATGCTCACCGCGGCCGCAGCGGTGCGTGACCGGGTGGCCGGTCTCGCCCTCGGCGCCGACGACTACCTGGTGAAACCGTTCGCGCTCGTGGAACTGGCTGCCCGGGTGCACGCGCTGACCCGGCGGACCCGGCCCGCCGCGCCGCCGACGCTGCGTCGGGCGGGCATCGTGGTGGACCCGGGCCGCCGCGAGGTGTACCGCGACGGTCGGTACGTGTCGCTGTCGCGCAAGGAGTTCGCGGTGCTGGCCGAGTTGCTGCGCGCCGACGGTGCGGTGGTCTCCGCCGAGGAGCTGCTGGAGCGGGCGTGGGACGAGCACATCGACCCGTTCACAAACGTGGTCCGGGTCACCGTGATGAAGCTGCGGCGCAAGCTCGGCGATCCGCCGGTGATCGAGACGGTACCCGGCACGGGGTACACGGTCCGGTGAAGCGGCTGACTCTGCGGGCCCGCCTCACCCTGGTCTACGGCGGCCTCCTCCTGCTCGCCGGCATCGTCCTGCTCGGCGTCACGTACGTGCTGGTGGACCAGCGGATGCCGCAGCCGATGCGCGCCGAACTGCCGGACCGCACCGCCGTGGTGACCCGGCTGCCCACGTCGGCGGAGGATCTCGACAAGATCCGCATGTTGATCCAGGACGTGCAGAGCGAGGCCAAGCGCAACGCCCTGGAGTCGCTGCTCACCCAGGGCGGCATCGCGCTGGCGGTGGTCTCCGCGGCAGCCGTGGTGATCGGTTGGTTGGTCGCCGGCCGGGCGCTGCAACCGCTGCACCAGATCACCGGGACGGCCCGCCGGATCGCCGGGGCCGACTCCGCCGGACGTGGTCTGCACGAACGGATCGCGTTGACCGGCCCTCGCGACGAGGTGCGGGAGCTGGCCGACACGTTCGACCAGATGCTGGAGCGGCTCGACCGTTCCTTCGACGGTCAACGACGGTTCGTGGCGAACGCCTCCCACGAGCTGCGGACACCGCTCGCGCTGAACCGGGCGCTCGTGGAACTGGCGGTCAGCCGGCCGGACGCCCCGGCCGAGGTTCGTCGGCTCGGCGAGGCGTTGCTGTCGGTGAACGAACGACACGAGCGGCTGATCGACGGGCTGCTCACCCTCGCCGACTCGGAGAGCGAAGTGACCGAGCGTGCGACGGTCGACCTCGCCGAGATCGCCGCCCACGTGGTCGAGCAGGTGGCCCCGGTGTACCCGGAGGTTCCGGTACACCGCTCGCTGGAGCCGGCCCGCACGGTCGGCGATCCGGTGCTGCTGGAGCGGCTGGTGTTCAACCTGGTGGAGAACGCCCTGCGGCACAACGTGCCGACGGACGGGTGGGTGCGGCTACGTACCGGACAGGTGGCCGGCCGTCCCACCCTGGTCGTGGTCAACACCGGTCCGGTGATCCCGAGCTACGACGTGGAGACGATGTTCCAGCCGTTTCGGCGTCTCAGCCGGGAGCGGGTGGCGGGCACGAGGGGCTTCGGGCTCGGGTTGTCGATCGTGCGGGCGGTGGCCCGGGCGCACGGTGGCGCAGCCGAGGCAGCGCCACGTCCCGACGGCGGCCTCACCGTCACGGTGACGCTGCCACCGGCGACACCGACCCGATGATCTCGCTGACGACCGGGGGGCGGCGGGTCAGCGCAGCCCGGACACCAGGTGGGCCACGTCCTCGGCGCAGCCGTAGGCGAGCGTCACGCCGGCCCCGCCGTGGCCGTAGCAGTGCACCACCGGACCGCGGTCGGTGACCTCGGCCTCCAGCCGCACACTCGGCCGACCGGGCCGTAGCCCGACCCGGTGACCGAGGACCCGCGCGTCGCGCAGCGCGGGCACGAGGTCGGCGCAGCGATCGAGGATGCCGCCGGCCGTGTCCGCCCGAACGGTCAGGTCCTCGTCGCCGTCGTCGGCGGTGCCACCGAGCAGCACGGTGTCATCGCGGGGTACGACGTATCGCAGCTGTTCGGGATCGGACTGGTCGATCACCCACTCGCGCAGGCCGAACTGGGCGACGACGACCACCTGTCCCCGCACCGGGGTGAGGTGGGCGTCGCCGACGAGCTCCCGGGAGCCGAGGCCGGTGCAGTTGACCACGACGTCCACGCCGACGAGGGCGTCGGCCAGCTTCTCGAACCGCCCGGAGCGGACCGCGACCCCGGCGGCGGTCACCTCGCCGAGCAGCCAGGGCAGGTGCACCGCCATGTCCGCCACCGGGACGGTCAGCTGGAAACCGTCGGCGTAGCCCGTCGGTAGTCTCTCCGCGGTGACCCGGGTCAGCTCCGGCACCGCGTCCCGCCACCACGGCTCGGGTGCGGGCCGGCGGAACAGCTCCCGCCCCAGCCGCATCCGCACCCCGGTGCGCGGATCGGCGGCCAGGCCGCGCAGGGTCGTGTAGCTGGACGCCGACCAGCGGGTCACGTCCGCCGCCGGGTACGCGCGGTAGGGATACCAGAGCGCAGCCGCGATCGCCGATGTCGTCTCCTCGCCCATCCGGGCGGCGACGAGGTCGACGTGATGGCCGTCGCGGGCCAGGCGCAGTGCGCTGGTCAGACCTACGACGCCGGCACCGACCACCCGAACCCTCATGCCTGGGGATCACACCACACCTGCGTCGTGGTGGACAGTGCCGGTCGGCTGACCGGGGCGTGGCTTGGACAGGCGCACACTGTCCGGTGGGGTGTCCTCGGTCGCGGTGCGGGTGTAGCCGGCGCGCTCGTACAGGCCGATGTTGCGGGTGCTGCGGTGGCCGGTGAAGAGGGTGCAATGGGTGGTCTCCCCGGGAGCCTGTCCTTCGGCGTACGACAGCAGCCAGGAGCCGATGCCGTTGCCCGCCTGGTCGGGTGCCACCATCAGGCGACCGATCAGCCAGGCGCCCTGGTGCGCCCGGGCGCGCACCGCCGCGACGAGGCGACCGTCGTGGCGCACGCACCACCACCGCCACGTCGCCATCGACGCCCGTAGGTCGGCGAGGTCTTCCCGGAGCGGTGCCAGGTCGAGGGTGTCGTTGGCGATGGCTTCCTGGACCCAGCAGCACCGTTGCAGGACGAGCAGTTCCGCCAGGTCGCCGGGGCGGGCCTCGCGAAGCGTGAGACCGGCGACCGGCCCGTCGACGTCCGTCGGGTCGTTTCCACCGCGCAGGGGACGCAGCGCGCGGGCCACCCGGCTCAGCTCGATCAGCAGTGCGCGGGCGGCGCCGTCGAGCGCTGCGGATCCGGCCACCTGACCGGCGTGGACGCTGTCCGCGAGGCGCAGGGCGACGGTCGCGCCGATGGGCATCATCCGCAGCGTCGTGACGACCTGCTTCGCCATCTGCACCGACCGGGTGCCGGCGGAGGTGTTGCCGTAGCTGACGAAGGCCACCGGCTTCCACGCCCACTCGTGATAGAGGAAGTCGAAGGCGTTCTTCAGCACCGCCGGCATGCCGAAGTTGTATTCGGGCGTCACCACCACGAAGGCGTCGGCCGCGGCGACGGTGCGGCTCCACCGGCGGGTGTGCTCGTGCCGGTAGCTGCCGCTGGCGGGATGCTCCGGTTCGTCGAGCAACGGCAGCGCGATGTCGGCCAGGTCGGCGACGTCCACCGTGACCGGGTAGGACGCGACGTCCGACCGGACGGTCCGCACGAACCAGTCGGTGATCGCGGGCCCGAGCCGGCCGGGGCGGGTGCTGGCGGTGATGACGAGGACCCGGAGCGGGCTGGAGTCATTCGATGACATGTCAACGACCTTAGGTCGATTTCAGTGACACGTCAACGACGGGTAGGGTGACCACATGGACACCGCCTGGCTGAGCGCGGACGAGGAGCAGGCGTGGCGAGCCTTCCGGCGGCTGCTCATCGCATTGCCCGCCCGGATCGGCCGCGACCTGGCCCGCGACTCGGGACTGTCCGCCGCGGACTACGAGGTGCTGAGCACGCTGTCGGAGAAACCCGACCGCCGCTGGGAACTCCGGGAGCTGGCTGCCAAGATGGAGTGGTCGCGCAGCCGCCTGTCCCACCACGCCGCGCGGATGCAGGCACGGGGACTCATCGACAAGGAACCGGATCCGCAGGACGCCCGTGGTTGTCTGCTGCACCTGACCGATGACGGCTTCGCCGTCCTCGAACGGGCAGCGCCGCACCACGTCGTGTCGGTGCGATCTCGCTTTCTGGCACATGTGAGTGCCGACGAACTTGCCATGCTGCGCGCGCTCTCGACCCGGATCGCCGACCTGCCCGACTGAGCGTGACGCAGCATTGCCGGTGGTGCCGGCGTCGGCGCCGCCGGACGACACAGGGGAGTGGCAGTGACGAGTTCATCCGAGAAGTCCACGTCGACGGTTCGCCAGCTGCGGCTGGTGGTGCAGGCCGACGACTACGAGGCGGCGGTGCGGTTCTATCGCGACGTGCTCGGCCTGCCCGAGCAGGCGGCGTACTCCGGTGCGGACGACGCCCGGGTGGTGATCCTGGACGCCGGGCGGGCGACACTGGAGATCGCCAACCCGGCGCAGAAGCGCATGATCGACGACGTCGAGGTGGGACGCCAGGTGGCGCCGAGTATCCGGGTCGCGTTCGAGGTGGACGACACCGCCGCGACCACCGATCGGCTGGTCGCCGCCGGTGCCGAGCAGGTGGCACCACCCACCACCACGCCGTGGCACTCGGTCAACGCCCGTCTCGACGCCCCGGCCGGTCTGCACATCACCGTGTTCCAGGAACTGCGTACGCTCGACGAGCGGGTCGACCTCGACGGTTTCGGCACCGACGCGGGCCGGTGACCAGACGTCCGGATCGCCGGCACCCCGGTCAGCCGGCGGCCGGCTTCGGGGTGCCGCAGAGCTTGGTGCCGGGCGGGATGACCTCCTCGTCGCTGTGGATGACGTACGGCGGTGGCCCCAGTTTGCCGGACGGGTCGATCGGCTTGACATTGATCAGGCTGAGGAACTTGTTGATCACGTTCACCACCGGGGCCAGGATGGTGTATCCCACGCCGTACGAGGCTCGGACGCCGATGCCCACGCCCCGGCAGACCGCCAGCGGCGCGCCGAGTGCCGATCCGATCGTCGTCCCGTAGGCGGTGGACACCTCGAAGAACAGGCCGGCCTTGAGCACGAACGCGCTGAACCCGACGTCGAACTTGACCTGATGCTCGATGAGCAGGCCCATCACCCCGACCGGTACGCCGCGCAGGGAGTTGATCAAGCTCTCCTTGCGCTTGAAGTTCTTGCTGACCTGCGGGCCGAACGTGCCGTTGGCGTAGCCGTACCCGAGCGAGCCGGCGAGGGAGAACTCACCCTTGCCCTTGATCGTCCCCGCTTTCGCGCCGAACGCGGTGGTGACCTTCACCGTCTGGCTGATGGTCAGCGCCAGCGGCACGCCGAGCACCGTGCCCATCGGGATGCTGAAGTCCACCGGGATGGGAAGCACCGCCCGGATGTTCTGCCCGTCCCGGAGCCCGGCCTCGAACGAGTAACGGATGCCGAAGCCGCCGCTGATCGACAGCTCGGCCCGGGTCACCGAACCGCCGCTGATCTTCAGGTGGAAATCCGCCTCCGGCGTGGCGAAGGTCAGCGCGGCCCGTCCGGACAGGATCGTACCGTCGCGGTCGTAGTGGAAGCTGACCTCCGCACCGTCGGTGAGGCTGACGCCGGTGGAGAAGTTGGCGACGACCGTCCTGACCTCGCCACCGCCACGGCTCGGCGGCGGCTGGTTCGGTCGCGGCGGCGGCGGGGCGAGCAGCAGCGGCCCGGCCCGGCCGGCGCGGCCGGTCGGCGTGGCGCCCAGGGCGTCGGCCTCCTCCTCGGACATCGCCCAGATCGGTTCGCCGGCCTGGTAGACGACCGGGTTCTCGATGGCGATGCCGCGCTGTTCGAGGGTGCCGTCGCGGATCACGTCGGTCACGGTGACCGGGCCGATCGTGACGAGCAGGTCGCCCCCGTCGCGCTGCACGTCGAGCACCCGGCCGACGCCACGACCGGTGACGAACATGACCTTTCCGGGCGCCAGGTCGTCGGCCCGGGGGGCGTCGCCGTCGAGCCGCCAGGTCAACCCGTCGGCGGTGACCGACCGGACCGAGCGGCCGCCGCCACCGACGAGGACCACGTCGGGTTGGTACGTCAGGTCGGGGTGGGGCACCGGTGCCATGCCGTAGCGCAACGCGGACTCGCTGTACGGGTCCTCGTCGGCGGCCGGGTCGCCCGGGAACCGGCCGCCGCATCCCGTCGCGGCCAGTACGAGAACCACGGTGAGGACGGCCGAGACAAGCTTGCGCACCGGGACTCCTCAATGGATCGGGACGTTGCCACCCTCCGGCACCGGAGCTGCGGCGTCAGGCCCGGTCACGCCGACGCGGACCAGGGGCGGGCCATGGCACCGACCCTAGCCAGCGCCCGCGGCGAGGGAATCAGGGTTTTCCCCACGCCTCGACGGGCCGGGCGCGGAAACCCGGTCCCCGTCGGCACCGCACGGCGCGTACACTTCCGGCATCTGGCCGCGCTCGGTTCGCGGCCCCGGCGGTCGAGGCGGTGGAGATGGATCGGGTGCTCGGCACCGTCCGCCGCTCGCGCCTGCGACGACGATAGTCGTCCCGCTCACCCGCGCGTACCTTCCGCCGTGCCCGCACCCACCGTGCGGCCGGCCCGCCTCGTGACGATCGCTCATCCCATCCCAGGGAGTACCCGTGACCGTGCCCTCGCTGGCCTCGTCGTTGTCCGACTCCGTCACCGCAAGCGCGGCCCGCCTGGGGATGGCGGACCTCGCGCCGCAACTCCGCCGCTCCGCGCACGCCGACTTCCAGGCCGACGGTGTGCTGGCGGCGGCGCGGACGCTGCGTCGCAACCCCCGGCAGGTCGCGGCTGAGGTGGTCGCGGGCCTGCCCGACGATGGTCTGGTGGCCAGCGCGGTCGTGGCCGGGCCGGGCTTCGTCAACCTCGACCTGACCGACCGGGCGTTGCTGGCGCAGCTCATCCGCCGGTTGGGCGATGACCGGCTGGGCGTCGGTACCCCCGAGACGGGCGTCACCACCGTGATCGACTACTCCCAGCCGAACATCGCCAAGGAGATGCACGTCGGGCACCTGCGCTCGACGATCATCGGTGACGCGCTGGTGCGGATCCTGGAACACCTCGGCGGCACCGTGGTGCGGCGCAACCACATCGGCGACTGGGGAACCCAGTTCGGCATGCTCATCCAGTACCAGGTCGAGCACCCCGAGCCGGCACCGGACGACACCGGCACCATGGGTCGGCTGGCCACCCTCTACCGGCTGGCTCGGGCGGAGTTCGACACCGACTCCGCGTTCGCCGACCGGGCCCGGCGACGGGTGGTGGCGTTGCAGGCCGGCGACGCCGGCACCGTGGCCGCCTGGCGGAACATCGTCGCCGAGTCGACCCGCTACTTCACCGACGTCTACGACCGGCTGGGTGTGCGGCTGACCGACGCCGACACGGTGGGGGAGAGCGCCTACAACGCCGCGCTGCCCGCGATCGCCGACGAACTCGAACGCCGGGGAGTCGCGGTGACCAGCGACGGCGCGCTCTGCGTATTCTTCGACGACCTGCGCGGCCCGGACGGCGAGCCCAGCCCACTGATCGTACGCAAGCGGGACGGCGGTTTCGGCTACGCCGCGACCGACCTGGCCGCGCTGCGGCAGCGCGTGGCGGAGCTGCACGCCGACCGGCTGCTGTACGTGGTCGACGCCCGGCAGGCCCGGCACTTCCGGATGGTCTTCGACACCGCGCGGCGGGCCGGGTGGCTGCCGGCGACCGTACCCGCCGTGCACGTCGCGTTCGGTACCGTCCTCGGCCCGGACGGGCGGCCGTTCAAGACCCGGGCCGGTGACACCGTCCGCCTGGTCGATCTGCTCACCGAGGCGGTCGACCGGGCCCGGGAGGTGGTCGCGGCCAAGAATCCCGGGCTGACCGGAGCCGCCCTGGACGAGCGGGCGTGGCAGGTCGGCATCGGCGCGGTCAAGTACGCCGACCTGGCCACCAACCGGACCCGCGACTACCTCTACGATCCGCAGCGGATGCTAGCGCTGGCCGGCAACACCGGCGTCTACCTTCAGTACGCGCACGCCCGCGTCCGGTCCATCCTGGCCCGCGCCGACGGCGGCCACACCACAGTGGACGTGACGGCGACGCTGGAACCCGCGGAACGCGCGCTGATCCTCGACCTCGACGCGTTCGCCGACACCCTCGCCGAGGTGGTCGCCGGGCACGAGCCGCACCGCCTCTGCGGCTACCTGTACCGCCTGGCGCAGACCTTCACCACGTTCTACGAGCACAGCCCGGTGCTGCGCGCCACCGGACCACAGCGCGCCAACCGCCTGGCCCTGTGCCACCTCACCGGCGACACCCTGCGCACCGGCCTGCACCTGCTCGGCATCCCCACCCCCGACCACCTGTGACCGCCGTGGCGCCCGCCCCGTTGATCAAGAGGTTCGCGTCGTGGTTCGACGGTCGGCGATCTCATTTTCTTGATCAACGGAGCGGGAGTTCAGCACCGAGGGTGGCCGAACTGCATGCGGGCCAGCATCAGCAGCATGACCACGACACCGCCGAGCGGCGCGAGCCAGGACCAGGCCCAGCCGACGGTGAAGCTGAGCACCCCGAAGGTGGCGGTCGCGACCAACCAGAGCGTGGCCACGTAGAGCCCGAACCGGGCGGCGGCGGCCGGGTCCCGGGTGAACACGTCGACCGTTTCCCGGTGGGTCGCCTCCATGCTCAGCACCCACGGCTTGTGCCGGTTGGTCTGGGTGCCACCGAGGTAGGCGAAGAGCACCACCGCCACGACCACCGCGAGCGCCCCGCCGACCAGCCACGGAAGACTGCCGTCGGTCAGGAACTGCCAGCCGGCGCCGAGCCCGGCGAGCACCAGGGTGACGGCGGCGCCGTACCCCCCGGCGCGCCCCGCCGGCATCGGGTAGCTGGTCGAGGTCTCCTGGCACAGCGCGTCGGCGGTGCCGGCCCCGGCCGCGACCGCGACGGCGGCCACCGCCACCAGCAACCAACCCGACGGTACGGCGGTGCCGGCCACGGTGAGCACCAAGAGTACGACTCCGGTGACGCCGAGTGCGGCGAGCAGCGCCGTGCGAATCAGGAATCCGGCCGCCGGACGGATTCGCTGGCGCTCCCATTCGGTGTGGCTGGAGGTCGGCCCGGCCGCCGGCACCGCGTCCAACAGCGGGCCGAGGTCGCCCAGCTCGGCCATGGCCGCGCGGGCGGCGACGGCGGGGGAACGGCCCGCGTCGACCAGCTCGCCGACGCGGGCGACCAGGTTGGCCCGGATCTCCTCCTTGAGATCCTGCCGTTCGGGGCTCATCTCGGCACCGGCGAACGCCTCGTCGAGCAGCCGGTGGACGTCCAGCGCGGTGTCGTAAGTGGAGTGTGCGGTGGTCATGCGGACTGCCCTCCGGTCGTTTCGTCGGGGTGGCCGGCACGGTCGGCCAGGTCGAGCAGGGTGTCGATGAGGTCGCGGGTCACCGACCAGGCCGCCACGTTGCGGCGGTAGACCGCACGTCCGGCGTCGGTGATCCGGTAGTACTTGCGGCGGCCACCCTGGGTTTCGTCGCCCCAGTACGACTCGATCAGCCCGTCCCGGGCGAGCCGGCGGTAGCTGGCGTACAGGGTGGCTTCCTTGATCTCGTGGCGGCCGCCGGTGCGGTCCCGGATCCGCTTGAAGATCTCGAAGCCGTAGCTGTCGGTGCGGCGCAGCAGCCCCAGCACGATCGTGTCGGTGTGACCGCGCAGCAGGTCGGCGGCGAGCACGTCGTCGGCGGAGGGCTCCACGGTCGAAGACTTATCAACCACAACAGGTACTGTATCAGACCAAGTACATGAGTTGTTTGGGTTGATGTTCGGCCGGCGGCATCCGGGGACTCTCAGAAGGTGCCGGGGAACAGGGTTCGAGCTCGTCGGATCGGCGACGGCTTGGGTTACCTGTTTTCGCTCGCGGCGCTCAGGGGCAGCGCCCGGAGCCGGCCCCCGGGTCCGGATCGCGCCGGGTTCGCTCGGGGTGGGTCAGCGCTTCTTCCTGGTGTTACGTCTGGCGCCCGGTCGTCCACCCATCTGCGCCCTGATCCCGTTGACCAACTCTTGGGTCCGCCGGGTCCGCTTGTCGCCTGATCCGAACAGTCGTCGTTCTGCTTCGAGTTTCGCCGTTGCCTGTGCTCGTGCTGCCCCTACCGCGCCTCGAACTAGGAGCAGCCGCGCCAGGTTGCCGCGGGTGGTGAGGGTGTCGGGGTGGTCGGGGCCGAGGACGCGGAGTTGGTCGGTGAGGAGTTGCTCGTAGCCGGTGATGGCGGCGTGGTGGTCGCCGGCCTCACCTCGCCAAGCGGCGAGGTTGTTGCGGGTGGTGAGGGTGTCGGGGTGGTCGGGGTCGAGGATGCGGAGTCGGTCGGTGAGGAGTTCTTCGTAGCTGGTGATGGCGGCGTGGTGGTCGCCGGCCTCACCTCGCCAATGGGCGAGGTTGTTGCGGGTGGTGAGGGTACTGGGGTGGTCGGGGTCGAGGATGCGGAGTTGGTCGGTGAGGAGTTGCTCGTAGCTGGTGATGGCGGCGTGGTGGTCGCCGGTCTCACCTCGCCAACGGGCGAGGTTGCCGCGGGTGGTGAGGGTGTCGGGGTGGTCGGGGCCGAGGACGCGGAGTTGGTCGGTGAGGAGTTGCTCGTAGCCGGTGATGGCGGCGTGGTGGTCGCCGGTCTCACCTCGCCAACGGGCGAGGTTGCCGCGGGTGGTGAGGGTGTCGGGGTGGTCGGGGCCGAGGACGCGGAGTTGGTCGGTGAGCAGTTGCTCGTAGCCGGTGATGGCGGCGTGGAGGTCGCCGGCCTCGCCTCGCCATGCGGCGAGGTTGCCTCGAGTGGACAGCGTGTCGCGGTGGTCGGGACCAATGACGGCGACACGACGGAGCAAAACATCGTTGACCCTGTTGATGCTTCGGCTCAAGTCCCCGAAAGCAGCGAGGAGGATTGCGTGATCGTTGGCTGAGCGCAGTGTGGCAGGGTCGTTGGGCCCGAGGGTCCTCTGGCGGCGGGCCAGTGTGTCCTCGACCAGGTTCAGCGCTTCCCGGTCGCGACCCTGCTTGTGGTGGGCGTGCGCGAGTTCGGCGGCTGCGGTGAGAGTGTGCGGGTCATCGGGGCCCAGATTCTGTCGCCACTGGTCGTAGAGACGTTCGGCGAAGCGGAATCCGGCACCGGTGTTGCCGCTGTAGAGCAGGTAGAGCATGGCGTCGGAGGCCACGTCGCGCAGGCCACGGTCATCCGTGTTGCCCGGGTCCAGGGCCAGCAGATGCGGCATGAGCTGGGACCAGGCTGGCCAGGTGACCGCCGATGCCGGCTCGCCGGGATTGCAGGCCGCCACGAGGCTGCCCGCCTGCCGGCGCAGGTCGTCCTGCTTATGGGCATCGAGTTGGCTGAGAACGAGGGTCTGCACCAGACGGTGAACCTGGATGCCACGTTGTGACATGCCGATCAGATCACCGAGACGAGATGCGGTCCGATAGAGCCGAATGGGACTGGCCAGGATCGGCCCCAGTGGCTCCGGCACGGGGCTGGGCGCGGCGGTGAGCATCGCGATCGGGATGGGTTCGGGTGCCATGACGCAGCACAGGCGCAGCAGATGAAGTGCTTCGTCGTCATCGGCAAGCTCGGTGATGGAGACACGCAAGGCAGCGGCGAGCGACCGCGGGTATGACGGTGGTAGGCCCGCGTTGAGCACCTCATCGGCGTCGGTGTCCAGCATCTGGACATACAGCTCAACCGGCATCGTCGACAACACCGTCGCCGCTTGGACCAACGCCAACGGGAGGTCACCGAGCTTGTCCGCCACCACATCGGCGTTGTCAACTGAGAGCTCCGGCACCCGATGCCGCAGGAGTGTGACCGACTCCCGCCGGGTCAGCAGCTCGAGGGTCACCCTGGTGAACTCGGGCCAGTTTCCCCTCCTTGATGTGATGAGGACGTGGCCGATCCCGACCGGCACCCACGGTTGGACCGCCTCGGCGGTTTCCGCGTTGTCGAAGACCAGCAACCACCGTTTCGGCTGCTGCAGGTACCTGCGCAACGCGGGCAGCGCCCCGGCCTCGCCGTGCTCGGCTACCAGTCCCAGATCGGTGGCGAGGGCGGTGAGCCGGGCCGGCACCAACTGCGGGTCCTCAGCGTTGATCCACGCCACGAGGTCGTACTGGGCGGCGAACCGGTGGACGTACTGCATCGCCACCTGGGTCTTGCCGACCCCGCCGAGCGGAACTGATGACTGGATCACGACGGGCTGTCCAGGACGGAGCCGCCGACGCACGTCGTCGATGTCGCGATCGCGGCCGATGAAGTCCGCGTTGCGGTGGGGCACCTGCCACAGCGTCGGCTGGTGTGCCCCTGGAAGCCGAGGGGCCTCGTTCGTCGAGCGCTGCCGAGGAACCTGCGGGCCCGGGAAGGCGGGCTCCGTTGCGGGCCGTTGCGTCGTACGCACCGCATTGATCAGGACTCGGTGCGCGTCCTCGGCCGACAGTCCGGCCAGGCTCGGGGCGATCAGCGGACGGAGCAGCGGCGGGGGTGCGGCATCGTCCAGGCGCAGCGGGATCAGACGTCCGTGCCGATCACGTCCGGACATGACGCCGGTCCACTCGTCGGTGGTGAACCGTTGGTGTTCGAAGTACGCCGCGGAGAACAGCGCCACCACCCGGTCTGCCTGCTGCAACGCCTGACTCATCCGCACTACCGCGTTGTCGCCGGCGGCCCAGTCCCACAGGTCCAGTTCCACCGTGTACCCGGCCTGTTCCAGCTGCCAGGCCACCCACTCCGCCCACGCCCGATCCGGGCCGGCATAGGAAATGAACAGCTTTTTAGCGGTCAGCGCCCCGGCATCCGTCGTCACGAAACAGACCTACCATGCAGGACAATCCGGCCCACCACCCAGTGTCCTGTTGACGACACTGCAAGGTCACTTGTTGGTCGTCGGTATCGTGACGCCCGACAGCGAAGCGGAGGTGCACGGTGACCACCAACGACGAGGAACTGCGGGTCAAGCACCTGGCCGACATCCAAGCCACGGTCTCCCGCCTCGCGCAGAACTCGTTCACCATCCGAGGCTGGTCTGTCACCCTCGTCTCCGTCGTCATCACCGCCTACCGTCTCGCCGCTGCGCAGTAACCATCGCTGTGGTTCGAGGAAGGGAGGCATCATCAGAGACCTACGGCGAGCGTCGTTTCCGCTGATCGTCCTGACGGCGCTTGTCGGCTGCTCGTCCTCGCCTCGCTCGGCCGAGCCGTCCCAGTCATCGGTGTCGCCGGCGACGTCGCCTGCGGCCGTGAGCTTCAACGAGGTGCTGCACGACGAGCTGATCGGGATGTTCGAGCGTGACCAGGCGGCGCTGAGAGGAATCCCGCAGACCGACACCCCGGAGCAGCGCACCGCCCGGTTGAAGGAGATAGTCCAGGAGTACGGCTGGCCGACCTTCGACCTCGTCGGCAAGGACGGCGAGAACGCGGCCTGGTTGATCGCCCAACACGCCGACCTCGATCTCGCCTTCCAGCAGCAGGCGCTCGAGCTGCTTCGGGCAGCCGTCGCGGACGGTCAGGCGTCTCCCGGCAATCTGGCCTACCTCGAGGATCGGGTCGCGGTGGCGAAGGGAGAGCCCCAGACGTACGGGACGCAGATGCGGTGCGGTGCGGACGGGCCGGCGCCCGCCACCCCGATCCGGGACGAGGCCGGTGTCGACAAGCGGCGGGCCACGGCGGGTCTCCAGCCACTGGCCGCCTACCTGGACGAGATGGCCGCGATCTGCGCGGAGTCGGACGACCAGCCGCCCGACTGACCGCCCGGACGAGGTGGTTGAGCATCGCCCACAAGCTGCCGTCCTGCCGGCCGCGCGATGCCCTGGCTGGGCGCGCAGATGAGTCCTCGGTGTCTACCGGGTTGAGCCGGACGGGGTCGCTTCGGGTACTTGAAGGGCTCGTCCGCACACCGCCACCCAGTCGGGGTCGACGGTGACATGGTCGACGGTGTTGGCCAGGTACCTGATGGCGGCGTCGGGCCTCAGCGGCAACAGTGCGTCAAGGACGTCCATGTACAGCGACTCCAGCAGGATCTCGGCCAGCAATCCTGGCAGTCTCATGGGTAGCTCGGGCAGCGGTGGGCAGCCGGCAGCGACGAGTGTCTCGATCTCGGGCCAGTCGTCGCTACCGTTTCGGACATCCGCCAGCCCGTCGTTGAGGAACGCGCGTCGAAGACCGGTTCGAATACCGCGACGAGGTGCTCGACCGGCACATGCAGGCAGTACGGCGCAACCGACCAGCCTGGAACAACCTGGCCGAACTGCGTTGGCCCTCGGCGGACCAGTTCACCGGCTGCGACGGGAGTATCGGCGACAAGGGCGAACACGGCAGCCAGTGTGACGAGGCGGTGCGGCAGTGTCCGCCCGATTGGGTGGCGAGTTTCCGTGACGGCGAACGTTCGTGGAGCTGGCAGGTCCACGCAGCTCAGGACCGCCCCTCAGGGTGGCGTCTGGTCCGCGAGCGGGCACAGCGTCCGGCGCATGCAGACGCGGGGCCAGCGGTCGAGCCCGTGTGCCGCCTCGCGCTGGCGGATGGCCCGAAGACCCGGGGTGAGGTCGCGCTGGTCGAGGGTCTGGAAGCCGCAGCGGGTGTAGTACGGGGCGTTCCAGGGCACGTGAGCGAAGGTCGTGAGGGTCAGGGCGGGGATGCCGCTGGCCACCGCCCGATCGGCAAGGTGGGTGATCAGCTGACGTCCGATCCCGCGACGGGCGACGGCGGGATGTACGGAGACCTGTTCGATGTGGAAGTTGCCGTCGACGAGGTCGGCGATGAGGTAGCCGACCGGCCCGTCGGTGGCGTCGGTGGCCACCCAGGCACGGCCTGCCTCCTGGTAGCGGCCGAGTACGTCCAGCGGCAGCGGCTCGTCGTCGGCGATCTGTGGCATACCGACGTCGCGGAAGCATCGTCCGGCCGCGCGCTCGATGCCTTGCAGGAGGGGTAGCTCGTCCTGACGTACCGCTCGGATCCGCACCGGAACATTCTGTCGGTGCCGCTGTCCAGCGGCACCCGGATTTCCGTGCCACGGCGGCTGTGGAGACCGGCGGTCGGCGTCGGCCCGTCGCCGTGGGGACGGCCATCGTCTTGACGGGCGTCTATTTGAAGTGGAGACTGCGTAACACCCCCGAAACAGTGACCAGGGCCGCTCGGGCGCGGTGATGTTAGCGCTAACGTTGGCGGGCTGCACGGACGGAGCCGTACATGTCCAGAGTCCTGACCAGGGTCAGCGCCCTGCTCGCCACACTGTGCCTGCTGTTGCTGCCGGCGGTGCAGGCGCCGCGTGCCGAGGCCGCCGCGCTCGATCCGTTCACCGGCTACCTGATGGCGCACTTCACCGGCGAGTCGGCCACCGGCGAGCAGGTCTACCTCGCGCACAGCCGGGACGGGTTGACCTGGCGCGATCTGAACAACGGCGCACCCGTGCTGCTGTCCACGATCGGCACCCGGGGGGTGCGTGACCCCTCCATCGTCCGATCACCCTCCGGCGACCGGTACTGGATCGTCGCCACCGACCTGCGGATCGCCAGCGGCACCTCGTGGAACGACGCGGCGAACCGGGGTAGCAGGTCGCTCGTGGTGTGGGAGTCCCGCGACCTGGTGAACTGGTCCGCTCCCTGGCTGATCAACGTCGCGGGCGCCATCCCCGGGGCCGGCAACGCCTGGGCACCGGAAGCCATCTACAACGCCGCGACCGGTGACTACGTCGTCTACTGGGCGACGAACTCGCTGCGCGACGGCGTGACCAAGCACCGCATCTGGTACGTCCGGACCAGTGACTTCCGTAGCTTCACCGCGCCCCAGCTCTACATCGAGCGACCCGGCGGCGGCCAGGGCATCATCGACACCCAGATCGTCGAGGTACCCGGGTCCGTCGGCGGTTACCGCTACTACCGGGCGTCGGCCGACGGGCACATCACCATCGAGGGCAGCAACTCGATCCTCGGCTCGTGGACGACGTTGGGCAACCTCTCCCACCTCGGCATCTCCAACGGCACCGGCGGCGGCAACGTGGTCGAAGGGCCGATGTGGATGCAGTTCAACGGTCGGAACGAGTGGGCGCTCTGGCTCGACCAGTACGCCACCGGGCGTGGCTATCTGCCGGTCACCTCCACCAACCTGGGTAGTGTCACCAACTTCCGGACCCGCACCGACTACCAACTGGGTGCCAGCCGCAAGCGGCACGGCTCGATCCTCAATCTGACCGCCGCCGAGGAGAGCGCCGTGCTGGGGCGCTGGGGCGCCAGCACGCCGGCCAACCGGATCCAGGCGTACACCCACCAGGACCGGTACGTGCGGCACGCCAACTACGACGTACGGATCGACGCGAACGTCAGCCCGGCGCAGGACGCCCAGTTCCGGGTGGTGCCGGGGCTGGCCGACACCAGCGCGGTGTCGTTCGAGTCGGTCAACTACCCCGGTCACTACCTGCGGCACTACGGCTTCGACTTCGTGCTAGCGGCCAACGACGGTAGCTCGGTCTTCGCCGCGGACGCGACCTTCCGGCAGGTCGCCGGCCTGGCCAACTCGTCCTGGTCGTCGTTCCGCTCGTACAACTATCCCGACCGCTACGTCCGGCACTACAACTACCAGCTCCGACTCGACCCGATCAACGATGCCCAGGCCCGCGCCGACGCCACGTTCCGCCTCACCTCATAGCCGGACCGCCCTCGACGCGCTGCCGCAGACCAGGCAGGTGGTGGTACGGCCGTCAGGTGCCGGACGCCTCGTACCATTGCGCAGAGATTCCACAGCGCGCAGCGGGGAGGGGCCATGGGTAAAGGGATATACGTGCAGGAACTACCGGGTATCGGCAAGCGGTACGACGTCGACCTGGGCAGCAACACCCAACGGATCTCGGTGGTGGTACGCCGGGACGGCAACCGTGACCTGTACGTCTTCGCCGCCGGCAAGGACGATCCGGTAGCCGTTATCGAGATGTCGGAGGAGCAGGCGCGTAAGGTGGGCGCCCTGTTGGCCGGCACGTACTTCTCCGAGTAGTCGTCCCGAGCCGTGCGCCCTCGTTCAGTCCGCTCCAGGAGTCCTCACCGTGCATGCTGACCTCGTGGGCTTCGGGGCCCTCATACTGATCGCGGGCCTGCTAGCCCGGGCGGGTCGCCGGATCAACCTGCCCACCGTGCCGTTCTTCATGCTCGCGGGCATCCTGCTCGGGCCTGGTACCCCCGGTCCGGTGCTCATCGCTCATCCCGAGGACCTGAGCCTGCTCGCCTCCCTCGGCCTGGTCCTGCTGCTGTTCCATCTGGGCGTCGAGTTCCCGGTCGACCAGGTGCTCGGCAGCGGCAAGCGGCTGTTCGTCGCCGCCGGCTCGTACATCGGACTCAACGTCGGCGCCGGCCTGCTCTTCGGCTTCGCCCTCGGTTGGGGCGGCTACGAGGCGTTCGTGATCGCCGGTGCGCTCGGCATCTCCTCCTCGGCGATCGTGACGAAACTGCTCATCGAGTTCCGCCGGTTGGCTAACGCGGAAACGCCGGTCATCCTCGGCATCATCGTGATCGAGGACCTGTTCCTCGCCCTGTATCTGGCGCTGCTGTCGCCGCTGCTGTCCGGTGCCGGGTCCGCCGGGGAACTGGTGCTGCGGATCGGACTGAGCTTCGCCTACCTGGTGGTGCTCTTCGCCGTCGCCCGCTTCGGTGCCCGCCTGGTCGGCAAGGTGATCGACAGCAACGAGGACGAGTTGCTGGCCATCCTGATGGTCGGGTTGGTCGTGCTCGTCGCCGGCGTGTCGGCCGACATCGGCGTATCCGACGCGATCGGCGCGCTGATGATCGGTCTGGTGGTGGCCCGCACCCCCATCCGCGAACGGGTCGAGCGCCTGGTACTGCCGCTACGCGACGTCTTCGCGGCCGTCTTCTTCCTGGTGTTCGGGCTGAGCATCGACGTCGGGGAATTCGGCTCGGTGGCGCTGCCGGTGCTGCTGGCCGTACTGATGACCGTCGTCACCAACGTGGTGGCCGGCTTGATCGCCGGTCGGCTGTTCGGGCTCAACCAGCGCGGGGCCGCCAACGTCGGCCTGACCGTGCTGGGCCGGGGCGAGTTCTCGCTGATCCTGGCCACGCTCGCCATCGCCGCCGGCCTGGACGACCGGCTCGGCCCGTTCATCGCCCTGTACGTGCTGATCCTGGCCGTGGCGAGTCCACTGCTCGCGGCGAACTCGCGGTACCTGGCCCGGATCATCCCGGACCGGCTGCTGCACTCCAGTTGGCGATACGTCCGCGAGGAGACCATCAGCACCGCCTGCACCCACCTCGACCGGATCAACATCACCGAGTCCGACGCCGATGCGTGCCCGCAGTGTGTGGAGAGCGGCGACGACTGGGTGCAGTTGCGGATGTGTCTGACCTGCGGCGCGGTGGGCTGTTGCAGCGACTCGGTAAACAACCACGCGGAGGAGCACTACCGGCAGACCGGCCATCCGTTGATCCGGTCGCTGGAGGAGGGCGAGGACTGGCGCTACTGCTACATCGACGGCGCCCTGATCCGCGAGCCGATGGGCGCCACCCGGGAGTGACGCCCGTGCCGTCGGCTGCTGTCCGCCTCAGTCGAGGCGGTACACCAACGCGCCGGCTATCTCCTCCCGAGTGATGCCGAGACCGTCGACGGGTCGGGTGGGCAGGCCGTCCCAGGGCGTGCCGGCCAGCCGATCCGGCAGGACCACCACCGACCGGATGCCGACCTGCCGGAGAAACGCGATGCTGACCGGATCGGGGAAGGTCGTGGTCGCCGCGCGGATCTGTTGTTGACTGGCCGGCAGGAAGGTGACCGACCCGTTGGCGACGCGGGGAAATCCGTCGGTGGTCCAGAGCATGATGTCGGATTCGGCCACCCCGTTGCTGGGCAGGACCAGCATCGGCTCGGTGGCTGCCTGGAACGCCGGCGGGGCGGTCGGCACGGTGGGGTGCGGTGTCCGGTTGACGCCCTCGACCGTGACCAGCAGCAGGGGCAGCAGGAGCACGACCGCACTGACCGACTTCCGCCACCCGAGCGTGGGGCGATTTCGTCCGAACTCGCTGATCGCCCCGGCGGCGAGAATGGCGAGCAGCAGGCTCGTCCACACCATCAGCCGCCCCGGGGTTCGCAGCGCGTCCCAGCCGGGCAGTAGCCGCGACAAGGTCAGATATCCCGGGTCGCCCTGACCGACGAGGTTGCTGCCCAGCCCGAGCGCGCCGCTGACCAGCACGCCGAGCCCGAGCAGCACGCGGTGGCGGACCCGGAACGTCGAGTAGCTCAGCCCGGCCACTGCCAGCACGATCAACGTGACGCCCGGCAGCAGCGCCATCTCCGGCGGCCAGGACAGCTGGGCGCGGGCGGCCGCGAAGTGGTCACCCCACAGCCACGAGTCCGCGGGCGCGACGAAGTATCCCAGCAGGGGTGGGGAGAACATCTCCGTCCAGGACAGGTCCCGGTGCGCCTCCGGGTTCAGCTCCACCACGCGCAGGAACGTGGTCCCCAACCAGATCAACACCGATCCGAAGACGACGCCGCCGAGAAGGTTGGCGAGCACCACCCGGCGACCCAACAGCCAGGTGCGGCTCCGCCAGCGGGCCCAGCCGACCGCCACCAGGACCACAAGCATGGTGCCGGCCAGGAAGTACGCGAGCGGCAGGCCGATCGCCAGGCCCAGGGTCAGCTGCCAGGCGGCGACCAGCCAGCCGGCCACGATCCATCCGGGGCGATGCAGCTCCGGTCGGTGACCGTCGCGCAGGGACCAGCCGTGGCCGCGAGCCAGCATCGCCAGGCACAGTGCGACGCCGCCGATGGAGAGGATGTTCAGATGGCCGCTGTGCGCGAGCCGCCACGGCGCGAAGGCCCAGGCGACGCCGGCCACGGCCGCCGCCGTCCGGATAGCGCCCAGTTGGCGCACCAGGGCGTACGCCCCGACGAAGGCGAGGGCGTGCGCCAGGACGTAGAGGAGGTTGTAGCGGAAGATGGCCGCCGCGACGCCGTGGCCGAGCAGGCCGGCCGGTGCATAGCCGAGCACGATGTCGGTGTAGGCGTACGTGTACAGGTCCGGGAAGAACGTGTTCGAGTGCCAGAGGTTGAGCGGGTCGGTGACCAGCGCATGCCCGGCCCAGGCGACCTGCCACGCCTGCAATGGTGGATCGCCGATGTCGCCCGGAATGGTCGTCCACGGCTGCTTGAGCGTCGGCCAGGTGAGGACGACGGCCACCGCCACACCAGCGATTACCGCCAACGTCCATTCATGTAGCAGCAGGCGCGACGCGACTCGAGCGGCCCTCGCCAGCCTCACCTGTCCCTTACCAGGCTGGACTTCCGCTGCCGCCTGTTCCGGGCCGGCTTGCTCGGGGTCGGCGGAGGGGGCTCCGAGTAGCCTTCGACGTATCGCCTGCACGTATCCTCCTGTCGATGGCCGGCGCCGACGCCATAGCGTCGCATCGATCAGAGGATAAAAGCCATCATCGATGACCACCGAAACTTCCAGGTGGGCATCGCCGCCGTCGATCCCGATTGACGGGAAACGGGCTCAGGACGGCCCGGCTCAGCGCCCGGACGGCCGGGGCGTGCCGACCCGGGTGACGCCGGAGCCGTGTTCGACAAGTGGCGCGACCAGCGCGGCCAGGACTCCGCCGAGCAGCGGGAAGACGATGAACACCCAGAGTTGGCGGAGCGCGAGGCCACCTTCGAAGATCGCCGGCCCGAAGGCTCGCGCCGGATTCACCGCCGCACCGGTCAGCGCGACGCCGACCAGGTTCGCCACGCCGAGAGCAAGCCCGATCGCCAGGCCGGCGAAGCCGGACAGGTCCGTGCTGCGCTTGCTCACCACGAGCACGACCAGGACGAAGAGGAAGGTCAGTACGGTCTCAAGCAGCATCGCGCCACCGGCGTTGATGTTGGTGCCGTAGCCGTTGGCACCCAGCACACCGGTCTGGTCGGTCACCCCTCCCCAGCGGACCAGCACCCAGAGCAGCAGAGAAGCCACAGCGGCACCGGCGAACTGGGCGATCCAGTAGACCACCGCCCCGAGTGCGGTGATCTTGCCGGAGAGCAGCACGCCGAGGGTCACCGCCGGGTTCACGTGACTGCCGGAGAGCTGCCCGATCGTGTAGACCAGCGCGAGCAGGACGAACCCGAACGCCAGCGAGACCACCACCACGCCGCCGTCGACCCGGGCCGCGACGGCGCTGCCCACGCCGAAGAAGACCAGAAGGAAGGTGCCGATGAACTCAGCCACGTACCGTCTGACGTCGACCATGGCCTCAGTCTCGCCAAACCGGACCTTGTTGGTGGCTGTTTCGGCAGGTCAGCTGCGGTTGAGGCGGCGATAGACCGGGGCCAGCCGCCGGTGCAGCGTCCGATAGACGTCGAAGATCTCGTCGTAACCGGCCCGGTGCGCGGGGGTCGGCACGAAGATCCGGTCGGTACGCATGAGCCCGGGGATGTCCGCGAAGGTGAGCTGGCCGGTGCCGACCGCGCCGATCCAGCCGGCACCCCGGGCGTTCACCGCGAGCGGTTGGGCGTCGCGGCGAATCTCCACGCCGAGCACGTCGGCGAAGATCTGGCACCACGAGTCCGACAGCGCCCCGCCGCCGGTGATGGCCATCGAGGTGACCGGCGCGCCGAGGAACCGGTTCACCGCGCCGAGCAGCCAGCGGGTGTTGAACGCCACCCCCTCGAAAACCGCCCGCAGCAGGTCGGAGCGGTTGGTGTCGAGAGAGATGTTGAAGAAGCCGGCGCGCAGGTTGGCGTCGTCCACCGGGGCGCGTTCGCCGTAGAGCCAGGGGGTGTAGAGCACCCCGTTCGCGCCCGGCGGCACCGTCGGGATGATGGCGTCGAAGGCGTCGAAGATCGTGCCCTCGTCGCGGCTGAGGTGACCGGCGCTGAGCAGCGGGTCGTCGTACTCCACGATCTTGTCCCGCAGCCAGGTCAGGTTGGCACCGGCGGTGGCCTGCAGGGCGGTCATCAGGTAGCGGTCACCGACCGCGCAGGGCACCGAGGCGATGCCGGCGGCGACGTCGGTCTTTTTGCCGGGTACGTGGGCGGCGATCCAGGAGGAGGTGCCGACGTACAGGTGCGGCTCCCGGTAGCCGGTGGTGCCGGAGCCGATCGCCGCGGCGGTGTTGTCGATCGCCCCGGCGACCACCCGCACCGTCGCGGGCAGCCCCAGGTGCGCGGCGGCGGCCGGTGTCAACGTGCCGATCACCTCGGTGCAGGAGACGATCGGCGGCAGCTTGTCCGCCTCGATGCCGCTGTCGGCGACCAGGGCGGGGGAGTAGCGGATGTCGCCGGGCCGCCGGTTGTCGGTCACCCACGACGTCAGGATCGAGTCGACGGTGGCCACCGTGCGTCCGGTGAGCTTCAGGTTGATCCAGTCGAGCACGTTGAGGAACGTCGCCGTCCGCGCGTACACCTGCGGCATGGTGTCGCGGACGAACAGCATGTGGGCGGCGGGGTCCTTGCCGGTCGGGGAGGGCATGCCGCCGGTGAGCCGCAGCCAACGGCCGATCCGGCGCACCGACATCCCCTGGTACGCGGGAAAGCCGCCGAACTGCCGTCGCAGGTGCGGCGCGCCCCGCATGTCGAGCCAGCTGATGCACGGCGTCAGCGGATCCCCGGCGGCGTCCACCGCTATGGTGCCCTCACCCTGGGTGGAGGCGCACACCGCCTCGACCGCCCGCAACTGCTCGGGATGATCCCGGCCCAGGTCGGCGGCGACCTGCCCGAGCGCCGTCCACCAGGCGAGCGGGTCCTGTTCGGCACCGCCACCGGGCAGCACCCGCAGCGGAACCGGCCGCTCGGCCCAGCCGGTGACCGTGCCGTCGGCGGCGACCAGCGCGGCCTTCAGTCCCGAGGTGCCCAGGTCGATCGCGAAGACCTGCGGCGGGCTGGCCTGCACCGGCTCAGACCCCCTCGACGAGCGCGAAGACCTGGTCGAAGCGGGCGAGCGCGTCGTCGATGACCTCGTCGGTGGCGGCCATCGACGTGTACATCCGCGAGCCGGCCAGGGTGACTATGCCGTGCGCGGTGTAGGCGGCCCCCATCTGTTCCATCAGCCGCTTGCGGGCCTTGTTCTCCTTGAGCAGCTTCACCGGGTTGCGCATGTCCAACAGCATCACGCCGCTGCACTCCAGGTGCACGATGGACCCCTGGTTGTACGCGACGTACGGCAGCCCGTAGGAGTCGATCAGCCGTTGCAGCCCCCGGGTCAGCCGGTCACCGGCCCGGCCGGCGATCACCGGCGCGTTGGTGCGGGCCATCTCCTCGATGGCGAAGTAGCCGGCCGCGCAGGACAGCGGGTTGGCCGACAGCGTGCCGCCGACCTGGATGTGCGCGCCACTCCTGCCGTCCAGCCCGGAACCGAAGACCGCCATCACGTCGGCCCGGCCGCCGACGCCGCCGGCCATCGGGTAGCCGCCGGAGACCGCCTTGCCCAGCACGGTCAGGTCGGGGGTGACACCGAAGTAGCCGGCGGCACCGCCCAGCCCGAGCCGGAACCCGGTGACCACCTCGTCGAAGATCAGCAGCGCGCCGAACTCGTCGCACAGCTCGCGGACCCGGGCGTTGAAGTCGCGCGGCGCCGGCCGGGTGCCCGACTCCGGGCCGACCGGCTCGACCACCACCGCGGCCGTGCCGCCGCGCAGCCGGTTCTCGATCAGCTTGCGCTTGAGCTGCCCGAGGTCGTGCGGGAAGGCCTCCCGGGTGCGGGTCGTCGCCCCGAAGGGGATGCCCTTGGCGTTCATCCGGTACGTGCCCGGCACCCGCAGGCCGTAGACCATGGTGTCCGACCATCCGTGGTAGGCCCCACCGATCTTGATCACCATTTTCTTGCCGGTGAAGGCGCGGGCTCCTCGGACGGCGGCCATCACCGCCTCGGTGCCCGAGCCGAGCGACCGGTACATCTCCACGTGCGGCATGAACCGATGGATGATCTCGGCGAGCTTCAGCTCGTACTCGTGGAACAGCCCGGTCACCGGGCCGGAGTCCCGGACCACCTCGGCGACCCGCTCGTTGACCGGGCCGTAGTTGCTGCCCAGGATCGTCGGCCCGCCGGCCTGGAGGAAGTCGATGTACGTGTTGCCGTCCCGGTCCACCAGAAACGCGCCGTCGGCCTTGTCGACGGCGAGCGGGAACGGGTAGTTGAACGCCAGGTTGTGCTGTACCCCACCGGGGATCCGTCGCCGCGCCCGGTCGGTGATCTCCTTGCTGGCGCGGCACTTGGTGTCGAAGTAGTTCAGCACGTCGAGCATCGCGTCGTGGCGCAGCCCGCGCAGCGGCTGGGCGGTCAGCGCCTTCAGCCGACGCATCACGTCGTCGACGTCGGGATACTCGCTTATCGCGTAGCCGAGCCGGGCCGACTCGGCGCCCGGATCGCTGTCCGTCCCGTTGCCCGGGGGCGCGGCACCGTCCACCGCGCCGGGCGTGATGTCCGCGGTCCGGCCGGCGGCGACCTCGGCGGCTGCCGCGTCGGCGCTGGGCAGTTCCTCGTCGGCGGGTACCCGCAGCGGCTCGACCGCCTCGGTCAGCTGCGCGGCGATCCGCTTCTCGTCGGCCCGCAGCTTCGTGAAGGCGATCTCCCGGATCGCGGTCGGGATGGTGTGGATCTTCCCCGCCTCGCTGGTCAGCGCCAGCAGGTAGGCGATGGACACCTTCTCCAGCAGCGCCATGTTGAACACCGCCCGGTCGGGGTCGGTGCCGACGGCGACCACCCCGTGATTGGCGATGATGAAGGCGTTGTCGCCGCTGGCCACCTTCTTCTGCACGTTGCGGGCCAGGAATCCGGTGCCGGACGGGGCGTAGTCGATGATCGCCACCGCACGGCCGAGGAAGCGCACCTGCTCGTCGGTGAGCGCCGGGATCGGCCGGCGCAGGAAGGCCAACGCCGAGGCGTACGGCTGGTGGGTGTGCACGATCGCGTTGACGTCCGGCCGCTCGCGGTAGATGTTCGCGTGCATCCCGCACTCGATGGACGGCTTGAGGTCGGCACCGGAGTCGTCGGGCAGGTGCCTGCCGTCGAAGTCCACGATGCAGATGTCCTCGACGCGCATCCGGTCGTAGTCGTAGTTGCTCGGAGTGACCGCGTACCGCCGGTGGCCGGGCACCCGCACCGACACGTTGCCCTCGGTGGCCTTGAGGTAGCCCCGGGCGAGCATGGTGTGGCACATGTCGACGACGTGCTGGCGGGACAGGCGGTGCTGCACGGCGTTCTCCTCCGTCGGGTCGTCGGCCGCCGGTCGGTGCCTCCCGTCCGGCCGGTCGGGTTCATCGTCGCGTGGGCGCGCCGGTCGAAACACCGTTCCGCCGGCAGCGAGAATCGCCGCGCTTCTTATCCCGCCGTGACAAAATCGCCGGGTGAGTGCGCCTGTCTCCACGACTCCCTGGCAGCACCTGCCCGCCGACCTGGCTGCCGCGATGCGCCCGCAGCTGCCGGACACGGTGGCCGCCGTCGCGGTCGCCGTCACCGAGGCCACGCCGGCGTTCGCCGGCATCGCCGACGACAAGTTCACCCGGGACGTACACACCGCCGTGCAGGTGGCGCTCGACCGCTTCCTCGATCTCGTCGGCACCGGCGAACCGGCGCTGCCGCCCCGGTTCCGGGAGGTGTTCGTCGGGTTGGGCGCCGCCGAGGCCCGCGAGGACCGGGGGCCGGAGGCGCTGCTGGCCGCGCTCCGGGCTGCGGCGCGGCTGCTGCTGCGTACGGCGTCGCGGTCCCTGGCCCGGCTGCGTCCGGTCGACCCGGAGGAACTGATCGACCTCTCCGACGCGGTGAGCGCGTACATCGCCGAACTGGCCGCGGCGAGCACCGACGGGTACGCCCTGCAACTTCGTGAGCAGGCCGGGGAGGGCGACCGCCGTCGCCACCTCGCCGAGTTGCTGCTGCGCGGCGACGGGCTGCCCAGCGGCGTCGAGTCGGCGGCGGCCCGGATCGGCTGGGCGGACCTGGACGCGGTGGTGCCCGTACTGCTGCCGCTGGAGCAGGCTCGCGACGCGCGGTTCCGGTACGGCCCGGACGGGCTGGTCATCGAGCGTGGCCGGGACGCCGTGCTGCTGCTGCGGGCCGGTACCCGGGCGACCCGTGCCGCACTGGCCGAGGCGTTGGCCGGCCGGCCGGCGGTGGTCGGTCCGGAACTGGGCTGGCCGCAGGTGCCGGCGGCGGTCCGGCTCGCCGAGCTGGCCGCCGGGCTGTTCGGACCCGCGCCCGGCCTGGTCTTCGTCGACGACCACCTGGTCACGCTGACCCTGCGCGGCGAACAGCGGGCGTTGGCGGTGCTCACCGAGCGCCGCCTGGCACCGCTGGCGCGGCTGCGTCCGGCGCAGCGGGAGAATCTGCTGGCGACGCTCTATGCCTGGCTCCGGCACTGGGGCTCACGAGCCGAGGTCGCCACCGAGCTGTTCGTGCACCCGCAGACGGTCAGCTACCGCCTCAAGCGGCTGCGTGAGCTGTACGGCGACGACCTGGACGACCCCACCGTCCGATTCGAGCTTTTGGTGGTGTTGACCAGTCACGCCACCGGTCACCACGGCAGCGGATAGCTACCGCCGGTTGCGCAACCGATGGACCAGGTCCCGTACCGCCGCCGCGTACGGTTCGTCCGACTCGCCGGGCGCATGGCCCCGGATCGGCGGTGGAACGCTGTCGCCTGGCGGGGCGACCAGCCCGTCCGGGTCGCGTAACCGGCGGTCCACCGTCGCCGGGGGACCGGTGACGGTGGGCGGCGCGTCGGTCCGGTGGGCGGAGAAGATCCACCCTCCGATCGGGTCGGTGTCCCGCCACAGGTTCACCCACCGCCAGCCCAGCCGGTCACCGACCTCGTGCAACATCTCGTCGTCGATGTACGCGGGAAAGAGCCGAGCGTAGAGCCGGCGCAGCGGCGAGCTGTGGGTGAGCAGGGCGACCCGGTCACTGACCTGCGGTGCCAGCTGGAGGACGGTGGCGGCGACCAGCACCGAACCCTGGCTGTACCCGGTCACCACCACCGTCTTGCCGCTGTCCACCAGGTAGGTGATGCGTCGGGCCAGCTCCGGAACGGCCCGCTCGGCGTAGCACGGCGGCGCGAAGGGATGGGCCGCGCGGGGCCAGAACGTCGCCAGATCCCAGAGCACACCGACGTGCCGCCGGAAGCCTGGCGTTCGGTAGGCGAAGATCCCACCGATGACGAGGGCGAGAACGGTCGCCGAGATCAACTGACTGCCGACCCGGATGCCGAAGTCGACCAGGCCCGCGGGCACCTGGGCGTACCGCTGGATGACGTCGCCGGGATATTGCTCCAGTAGGTCGATCACGGTGGTTGCCGCGCCGAGTCCGGCGAGGCCGGCGTAGACCACGGCCAGCGCCGGCAGCCACTCGGTGAACCGGGCCCGCGCGATGACCTGCCGAACCTGCCGTAGCCGAGCGGCGGCCTCCGCCGGCGGGTCGGGGAAGTCGCGCGCCAGGATCTCCGCTGCCGCCCGGATGCGTCCGCGTCGGGACAGCAGGATCACCAGACCGGTGACGACCAGCGTGATCAGCACCGCCCGGAAGAAGCCGTAGATCGCCCAGGTGAAGGCGGGTGGCGGCCGAACGGCGGCGCGGTCGGCGGCCGGCGCGCCTCGATCCAGCAGATCGGCCACCCGACGCACGAGTTCGGCCGAGAACGCCACGGCGATGCCCGCCCCGATGGCGGCGGCCGCCAGCGCGCCGAGGACGGCTGACGGCCGGTGGTCCGGCCGCCGGCCCCGCCGCCACAGCAGCACCGCGCCCAGCGCGGCGAGCAGCCCGGCGTGCGTACCGAACAGCCAGGTGAGCGTGGGGGCGTAGCCGGGCAGGCCGGGTTGCTCGGGCCAGGTCGCCGGAGCGGTGAGCACGTCGACGACGACCACGATGGTGAGGCCGAGCGTGACCGTCCGTAGCGTCCGGGCGACACTGTCGAGCCGACGGCTCGCGGGGTCCCGCTCGATCAACGGGGGGACGCAGAGCAGCACGACGCAGGTGGTCAGGACGGCTCCGGTGGCGAGCACCAGCGCGACGGTCAGCGGCCCGGGGCCCTGCGGGTGGGCGACCCGGGCGGCGAGCAGGCTGCCGGCGAGCGTGGCGAACGCCGCGGCGACGTGGATCGAGCGCAGCCGTCCCATCAGCGGCTCGGCGTCCCACTGGCCGACAGTGCTCAGCGGACGCCCGGACCGGGTGCTCTCCGGCGGACGAAACGCGTTGAAGGAACGTCCGGGGCGGGTGCTGGCCCACCAGATCAGCCCGATGGCGGTGGCCGGGACCAGCGCGAGCGTCGCCAGGCGCAACCCGGTGGGTCGTCCACCCAGCCAGGACAGCCAGCTGCGGCCGGACAGGCAGGCCGGGACGGACATGCACTGCCAGGCGATCAGGTCCAGCGCCACCCCGACGGCGGTGAGCACGTACAGCGCCGTGAGGGTGAGGCCGAGCACCCGGCACAGGGCGCGTACGGCCGGGTCGGTGGCGGGGTTTCCCGGGCGCATCCAGGCCGCGACGTTGAGCAGCATGAACGGCAGCAGGAAGACCAGCGACAAGGTCCGGGTCATGGTGCCGGAGGGCAGATCACTCCAGCGGTACGCCTCCACGGTGCCGGCGTCCGTCCGGTCGCGCTCGGCATCGGCGGGACGGGGCCGGTAGAAGCCGGCGTTGCGATCTCCGGCCACCTGCACGGGCGTTTGCGAACCCTGGTCGACTGCCGGGGCGGAGACCCCGTGCACCCGCAGTTGCACCACGTTCCCGGCCCTCGCCGCGCCTCCTGCTCCCGCTGACCCAGCCGACATCGACCCTCCGGAATCTCGGCAGTCGTCCCCGCTCGGGCGGCGTCACCCGCAGCAGGTCGGCGTACCCCACCCGAGCCGGTCCACGCCTGTGCGCCGAGGCGGCGGGCCCGTGCCCGGATCCTGATCGCCGCGGCCCTGGTCACCGGCACGGGCGGCGCCTGCCGCCCGAGCAGCATCCGGAAGGTCGCCGGAAGTTCCGCTTGACAGTATCCTGGCCCTTCCTGGCCGGTAGTTACTGCACGTTGCGGTGACCTGCCGGCCTGTTGTTGCTGATCAGTGCCAACGTGCTCCCTCTCGGCAGCGGCTGGCCAGAGCAAGGTTTCGGGAATATTTCCGGAAGTTGTTGACGGTTCGGTGGAGGCGCGCCAATACTGTTGGCCATCGACGAATCTGGATGATCGTTGATTGTCGCTACCTACTCCGCCGGTCACGGTGCAGGACGACCGGCAGACCACCACCCGGTACGACGTCGACAGTCGATGGTGGCCGCCCGGCCACCGAGACCGCCGGTTCGTAGCGCACTGCTGGCCGCCGGCCAGCCGTCATGAGGAGGAAGCATGAACAACGTCCCCGTCCCACCACGAAGTCGCAGGCGTGGACGCGTCAGGATGCTCGCTGCCGCCGCCTTCGCCGCAGTGTTGGCCACCACCGGCACCGTCGCGATCTCGGCCAGCCCCGCCCAGGCCGAGGCCGACCGGCAGGTCTGCTCGAACACGGAAGGCACCCACAACGGGTTCTTCTTCTCGTTCTGGAAGGACAGCGGCGACGCCTGCATGGTGTTGCGCGAGAACGGCCGCTACTCCAGCTCGTGGAGCAGGAGCACCAACAACTGGGTCGGCGGTAAGGGTTGGAACCCGGGAACCCGGCGCACGATCAGCTACTCGGGTAGCTACAACCCGGGCAACAACAACAGCTACCTCGCTCTGTACGGCTGGACCCGCAACCCGCTCGTCGAGTACTACATCGTCGAGAACTTCGGCAGCTACAACCCGAGCAGCGGGGCCACCCGGCTCGGCAGCGTCACCACCGACGGCGGCACCTACGACATCCTGCGCAGCCAGCGGGTCAACGCCCCGTCGATCGACGGCACCCAGACGTTCTACCAGTACTGGAGCGTCCGGCAGCAGAAGCGCAGCAGCGGCACCATCACCACCGCCAACCACTTCGACGCCTGGGCCCGCGTCGGCCTGAACCTCGGCAACCACTACTACCAGATCATGGCGACCGAGGGTTACCAGAGCCAGGGAAGCTCGGACATCACCCTCTCGGAAGGCGGCACCCCCGGCCCCGGCCCGACCAACCCGACCACCCCGCCGCCCGGTAATGGCAACTGCTCGGTCAGCGTGAACCGTGCCGAGGACTGGAACGACCGGTTCAACACGACCTTCTCGGTCAGTGGCAGCAACAACTGGACCGTCACCATCCGTACCAACGGCGGCCAGAGCCTGCAGAACAGCTGGAACGCCTCGATCAGCGGCAACAGCGGCACGATCACCGCACGTCCGAACGGTAACGGCAACAACTTCGGCATCACGCTCTGGAAGAACGGCAACAACACCACGCCGTCCGCGACCTGCTCAAGCGGCTGACCTGGTGAACCGGGTGGGGCGTCGACCGAGGTCGACCCCCCCCCCCCGCCGCCATCGGCACTCGACGGGCCGACCCCTGAGGGTCGGCCCGTCGTCGTTGCGCCCAACTGCGGTTTGTATTGACAACCATCGACGTTGGGGTGAGGCTGGTGTGAGAGCGCTCTCTCACTCGCAACCGCGACCACCACCAGTCCGGCCAGGGAAGCTCCGGTGTCTACGGCGGCGGCGCCGGAAGGACCCTGGCCCTCCCGACAGGAGCCATGAGATGGACAGCGCCGCACCCCATCCCGCCGGCCGCAGCCGGCTACGCCTCGCCACCGCGATCGGCGCCCTGCTGGTGCTGCTCGGCAGCTACGTCGTGGCCACCACCGCGCCGGCCGACGCCGCCCCGGGTGTCAATGCCATCCGGGTCGCCGAATTCCCGGCCGACTGCACGTACAGCCACCGGCTCCCGGACGACCCCATCGTCTTTCCCGGGCTGCCCGGCGCCTCGCACATGCACAGCTTCTTCGGCAGCACCGTGACCAACGCCCACACCACGCTGCCCGACCTGGTCCGATCCAGCACCACCTGCAACCCACGAGTCGACGTCTCGTCGTACTGGGTGCCGACCCTCTACCGCGACAACGTGCCGGTGGAGCCGACCATCGCCACGTTCTACTACCTGGGGGAAGGGGTCCGATCGGACGTCGTCGCGCAGACCCAGCCGTTCCCGCAGGGGTTGCGCCTCGTCGCCGGAAACGCCCGGGCCGCCGGACCCGGCGACAGCATCGCCCGCTGGTCCTGCCTGCACGCCGGGCACGTGCCGCCGTCCAAGGACTTCGTCAACTGCCCGGCCGGCACCATGCTGGAGTCGTACCTTGACTTCCCGCAGTGCTGGAACGGCCGGGACCTCGACTCGCCGGATCACCAGAGCCACCTGGCGTACCCGGTGAACCAGGCCTGTCCGGCCAGCCACCCGGTGCACGTGCCGAAGCTGCGGCAGGTGCTGCGGTACCCGGTGAACGGTGACCCGTCGCGGCTGCGACTGGCCTCCGGGCGGGGCTACACGATGCACGGCGACTTCTTCAACGCCTGGCCGGTGGAGGAGCTGGCGCGCCGCGTCCGCGACTGCATCCGTCCGGTCATCAAGTGCGGGCACGACGGCAGGCCGCTCTGAGCCGATCCGTGACACCCCGGCGGCGGGCCCGGTGATGCCGGCCCGCCGCCGGGCGGACGCGAAGGAGGCCGCGTGCGACACCCACTCGGCGCGCTGCTGGGTGCGCTGCTGTTCGTCGCCGGGTGCGCCACCGGAACGCCACCGACCACCGGTGGACCGTCGCCACCGCGCACCGGACCGCCGTCGGACCTCGCACCGGTGACCGGACCGGCACCGGCCGCCGGATCACCCACTACGGTTCTTCCCGGTACGGATGGCCAGTTCAGCTCCACCGACATCGCCTGGCTCCAGCTGACGGTGGCCATGGCCGAGCGGCTGCTGCCGATCCTCGACCTGGTGCCGAGCCGGACCACCGACCCGGCCTGGCGGCGACTCGCCACCCGGATCGAGACCGGCGAACGGATGCACCTGAGCCGGTCCCGGCGGCTGTTGGTCGACTCCGGCGCGCCGGTGGCCAACCCACACGAGGGCCACGACATGCCCGGCATGGTCACCGACGAGGAACTGACCGCGTTGCGTTCGGCCACCGGGCAGCAGTTCCACCACCGGTTCGCCAGGCACCTGCGGGCACACCTGACGCAGTCGCTGCGGATCGCCACCGCCGAGCAGCGGGTCGGGTCCCACCCGGCGACCACCGGGCTGGCCGCAGCCGTGATCCGGGCCGGCACCGTCGACCTCGCCCAGCTCAGCCGGATCGAACCGGCTGCGGCCACTCAGCCGGAACGTCGGGAGCGGGCCAGCACGACCCCGCCGACGACCACGGCGATCAGCCCCACCACCAGCGCCACGTAGCCGCCACCCCGGCCGTTGCCGGTGCCGAGACCACCGTCCGAGGTGACCACGACCAGACCGCCGACGGCCGACCCGAGCGCTCCCGCAATCATGGCGATCCAGCCCCGCCGAGTCTTGCCGTCACGGGAACGACCCGCGGGCCGGGCGAGCGCCAGTCCGCCGACGACCACCCCCGCGAGTGCCAACAGGGCGGCCACCGTCGATCCGATCCGGCCGGTACCCATGCTGACTCCCTGGGCGGCCGCCGGGTGGGCGGCGATCTGCGTGGTCACCGGTGCGGTGAGTACGAGCCTGACGATCGTCATGCCTGTCTCCTACGTGGGGTACGGGTCGTGGAACTCGACGTCACCGATCATGTCGGCGGGCGCAGCGGCGGTCATCCGGCCGCCGTAGGCACTTCCGGCTGCCGCAGCTGGCATGACCGGCTGCCACGTCCGCCGTAGCCGACGCACCACTACCGCGTGCGTGGTAGCCGGCCAGTCGTCCCTGCGCAGGAGTCGCCCGGCCGCGCCGGCCGGTTAGGGTGCGCGCATGGGCGAGCGGTGCGGGCGGGTCCTGAGGCGCGCTGCGGTCAGGGACTGGACGGTCGCGGTGGGCGTGACGGCGGTGCTGCTGATCGCCGCGCTGTCCGCGACCCGCCCCGCCGATGGGGAGGATCTGCTCGGCTACGCCTGGTTGATGACCGGCGGTCTGGCGTTGGCCGCGCGTCGACGGGCACCGGTCGCGGTGCTGATCGTCACCGGGGTGTGCGCGGTGGGCCAGCAGGCGACCGGCGTCGAGGTGCCCGCCGTCGCGTTCCTGTTCGCGGTCTACGCGGCCGTACGCGCGGGGCACCGCATGGTCACGGTCGTCGCGGGCGTCGCGATGCTTGTCGCCCTTCCGCTCGCGGCTTTGGCGCTGCCACCGGGACTGCCCGTCGGCGAGGCACTCGGGCGGGCCCGCGACGCCCTCGAAGTGGCCTGGCTGGTCGCCGCCGGGGCGGCGGGTGAGGCGCTCCGGCAGGCCGAGCGGCGTGCCGAGGAGGCCGAGCGCACCCGGGAGGAGGCGGCACTGCGCCGCGCCGACGAGGAACGGCTGCACATCGCGCGGGAACTGCATGATTCCCTCACCCACCAGATTTCGATCATCAAGGTGCAGGCCGAGGTCGCCGTGCACCTGGCCAGCAGGCGTGGCGAGCCGGTGCCGGAGGCGCTGGCCGCCATCCGGGAGGCCAGCCGCGAGGCGACCCGGGAGCTGCGCGCCACCTTGGAGACGTTGCGCGCCGACGGCACCGCCACCGCGCCCGGACTCGACCAACTCCCGGAACTGGTGGCCCGGGCCCGGACGGCCGGCCTGGCGGCGACGTTGACGATCGACGGACAACGGCCCGACCTGCCGGTCGCGGTCGACCGCACCGCCTACCGCATCGTGCAGGAGTCCCTGACCAACATCGCCCGCCATGCGTCCACCGCCACGGCGTCGGTCCGGATCGACTACCGGCCGGGCATCCTCGCGATCCGGGTGGACGACGACGGCGACGCCGCGCCGGGCCGGGCGGCGGCGCCCGGTGTCGGACTGCTCGGAATGCGGGAGCGCGTCGCCGCTCTCGGTGGACTGCTCCGGGCCGAGGCACGCGACGAGGGCGGGTTCAGCGTCCACGCCGAGCTTCCGGTGGGTGCGGCATGATCCGCGTGCTGCTGGTCGACGACCAGCCGTTACTGCGCAGCGGATTCCGCGCGCTGCTCGCCATCGAGGACGACATCGAGGTGGTGGCCGAGGCCGCCGACGGCCAGCAGGCGTTGACCCTGGCCCGGGAACACCTGCCCGACATCGCACTCGTCGACATCCAGATGCCGGTCATGGACGGCATCGAGGCGACCCGGCAGATCGCTGCGGATCCGGCCCTGGCCGGCGTGCACGTGGTCATCCTGACCAACTACGGTTTGGACGAACACGTCTTCCACGCGTTGCGGGCCGGTGCCGCCGGCTTCCTCGTCAAGGACATCGAGCCGGCGGATCTCGTGCACGCCGTCCGGGTGGCCGCCCGTGGCGACGCCCTGCTGGCGCCGTCGATCACCCGCAAGCTGATCGACCGGTACGTCACCGAGCCGCTGCCGGCGCGGACGGGTGCGCGGCTCAAGGAGTTGACCAACCGGGAACGGGAGGCGGTCGTCCTACTCGCGCAGGGCCTGTCCAACGACCAGATCGCCGAGCGCCTGGTGATCAGCCCGCTGACCGCCAAGACCCACATCAACCGGGCGATGACCAAGCTGCACGCCCGTGACCGAGCCCAGCTCGTGGTCATCGCCTACGAGTCCGGCCTGGTCGCTCCGCGCGACCGCCGACCTGCACCGAAGACCACCGGGTGACATCGGCCCGACCGGGTTCCGAAGCGACCTTGGCGCGCCGGGTGGCCGACAAAGTCGCCGCCGGTCGGACCTGCGTGGCACGATCGCTCAGGTGACCAGCAGATCCACCACCGAACAGCGTCTCGACGATCTGGCCCGGCTGCGCCGCGTGCGTGACCGCATCGACCGGGAGTACGCGCAGCCGCTTGATGTCGAGGCGCTCGCCCGTGGGGTCAACATGTCGGCCGGGCACCTGAGCCGCCAGTTCCGGGTGGCCTACGGCGAATCCCCGTACGGCTATCTGATGACCCGGCGCATCGAGCGGGCCATGGCGCTGCTGCGCCGTGGTGACCTCAGCGTCACCGATGTCTGTTTCGCGGTCGGCTGCTCGTCGCTTGGCACCTTCAGCACCCGCTTCACCGAACTGGTCGGCATGCCGCCGAGCGTCTACCGCCGGGACGCGGCCCGCGCGACCCAGGGGATGCCCTCCTGCGTGGTGAAACAGGTGACCAGACCGATCAGGAATCGAGAAGCCGCGGCCCATGCGCCGCAGTTAGCGTGACCGCCATGGACATCACGATTCACGCCAGCTTCCTGCCGCACAACGACCCGGACGCCGCCCTGGCCTTCTACCGGGATCTCCTCGGCTTCGAGGTCCGCAACGATGTCGGCTACCAGGGCATGCGTTGGATCACCGTCGGCCCACCCGGTCAGCCCGGCACCTCGATCGTGCTGCATCCGCCGGCCGCCGATCCGGGGGTGACCGAGGAGGAACGGCGCACCATCACCGAGATGATGGCCAAGGGCACCTACGCCTCGATCCTGCTGGCCACGCCCGACCTCGACGGCGTCTTCGACCGGTTGCAGGCCAGCGACACCGAGATCGTGCAGGAGCCGACCGAGCAGCCGTACGGCGTTCGTGACTGCGCCGTCCGGGACGCCGCCGGCAACATGATCCGTATCCAGGAAGTGCGATGAGCAGGGACAACCGGCCGGCACCCCCCGCCGCCGACAGCCACGACCTGATCCGGGTGCAGGGTGCCCGGGAGAACAACCTCAAGGACGTCACCGTCGAGCTGCCGAAGCGTCGGCTGACGGTGTTCACCGGCGTCTCCGGTTCGGGTAAGAGCTCGCTGGTGTTCAGCACCATCGCGGCGGAGTCGCAGCGGCTGATCAACGAGACGTACAGCGCCTTCATCCAGGGCTTCATGCCGACCCTGGCCCGGCCGGAGGTCGACGTCCTCGACGGGCTCACCACCGCGATCATCGTCGACCAGGAGCGGATGGCCGCGAACCCGCGCTCCACCGTCGGCACCGCCACCGACGCCAACGCCATGCTTCGGATCCTGTTCAGCCGGCTCGGCAAGCCGCACATCGGCTCTCCCCAGGCGTACTCCTTCAACGTCGCCTCGATAAGTGGTGCCGGCGCGGTGACCATCGAACGAGGCGGCACCACGACGAAGGAACGGCGCAGCTTCAGCATCACCGGTGGCATGTGCCCGCGCTGTGAGGGCACCGGCCGGGTCACGGACATCGACCTGACCGCGCTGTACGACGACAGCAAGTCGCTCAACGAGGGCGCGATCACCGTGCCGGGTTACAGCATGGACGGGTGGTACGGCCGGATCTACCGGGGCAGCGGCTTCTTCGACCCGGACAAACCAATCCGCAAGTACACCAAGAAGGAACTGCACGACCTGCTCCACAAGGAGCCCACCAAGATCAAGGTCGACGGGATCAACCTGACGTACGCCGGGCTGATCCCGCAGATCCAGAAGTCGTTCCTGTCCAAGGACGTCGAGGCGATGCAGCCGCACATCCGCGCCTTCGTGGAGCGGGCGGTCACCTTCACGACCTGCCCCGACTGCGGTGGCACCCGGCTGAGTGAGGCGGCCCGGTCGTCGAAGATCAAGGGCGTCAGCATCGCCGACGCCTGCGCGATGCAGATCAGCGATCTCGCCGAGTGGGTGCGCGGGCTGCGCGAGCCCTCGGTGGCACCGCTGCTGGCGTCGTTGCAGCACACCCTCGACTCGTTCGTCGAGATCGGGCTCGGCTACCTCAGCCTGGACCGGCCCTCCGGAACACTCTCCGGCGGCGAGGCGCAACGCACCAAGATGATCCGCCACCTCGGCTCGTCGCTGACCGACGTCACCTACGTGTTCGACGAGCCGACCATCGGGTTGCACCCGCACGACATCGAGCAGATGAACCGGTTGCTGCTGCGGCTGCGCGACAAGGGCAACACCGTGCTCGTCGTCGAGCACAAGCCGGAGACGATCGCCATCGCCGACCACGTCGTCGACCTCGGCCCCGGGGCCGGCACGGCGGGCGGCACCGTCTGTTTCGAGGGCACCGTCGAGGGCCTGCGGGCCAGCGGTACGCTCACCGGCCGCCACCTCGACGACCGGGCCACCCTCAAGAAGTCGGTGCGTACGCCCACCGGGCACCTGCCGATCCGGAAGGCCTCGACGCACAACCTGCGCGACGTCGACGTCGACATTCCGCTCGGCGTGCTGGTCGTGGTCACCGGCGTCGCCGGATCGGGCAAGAGCTCCCTGGTGCACGGGTCGATCCCGCCCGGCGCCGGAGTGGTGTCCATCGACCAGGGCGCGATCCGTGGCTCCCGGCGGAGCAACCCGGCGACCTACACCGGGCTGCTCGACCCGATCCGCAAGGCGTTCGCGAAGGCCAACGGGGTGAAGCCGGCGCTGTTCAGCGCCAACTCCGAAGGCGCCTGCCCCAACTGCAACGGGGCCGGGGTCATCTACACCGACCTGGCGATGATGGCCGGCGTGGCCACCGTGTGCGAGGAGTGCGAGGGCAAGCGGTTCCAGGCATCCGTGCTCGAATACCACTTCGGCGGTCGGGACATCGCCGAGGTGCTCGCGATGCCGGTGAGCGAGGCGGAGGAGTTCTTCGGTTCCGGCGAGGCGCGTACGCCGGCCGCGCACCGCATCCTCAACCGGCTGGCCGAGGTCGGCCTCGGCTACCTCAGCCTCGGCCAGCCGCTGACCACCCTCTCCGGCGGCGAACGGCAGCGGCTCAAGCTGGCCACCCACATGGCCGAGCAGAGCGGCGTCTACGTGCTCGACGAGCCGACCACCGGGTTGCACCTCGCCGACGTCGAGCACCTGCTCGGCCTACTCGACCGGCTCGTCGACTCCGGCAAGTCGGTGATCGTCATCGAACATCACCAGGCGGTCATGGCCCACGCGGACTGGATCATCGACCTGGGTCCGGGCGCCGGCCACGACGGTGGCCGGGTCGTCTTCGAGGGCACTCCGGCCGATCTCGTCGCTGCCCGGTCCACCCTCACCGGCGAGCACCTCGCCGCCTACGTGGGCGCCTGAAAGGCGGCTGACGCCGGGAGCGGAATCGTGGTGGTGCCGCACTCCGCCGATGGGTGATGTCCTCTCGCGCTCGTGGACGTGCTTGGGCCAGCACGGGTGGGGGCCTGGGATTCCGCCGCGTGGGCGCGCGTCCGTCGCTCCGCTGGCACTCCGACTCCGGCCCAACGCAACATGCCCGGCGGCTGGCGCGGAAGCGAGAAGCCCAAGGGGCCGCCAAGTAACTATGTCAGTCCGAGAGGTGCTCCAAGCAGGTGTCGCGGCCCGTTCCCGCTGACAGGGAGCTGGCGGCTCGGTTCCGCTTCAACGTCTGCCACTCCGGCTGGGTGACCAACTGAGTGATGACGAGCGCGAGCAAGGCCGGACGTCCGTGGACTTCTACGGACGCTCAGACAGCTCACCCCTGCTGGTGGCGCAGCTCACCGGCGGCGGGTCGTTCCTGCACACCAAAGAGTCAGGGCCTATGCGGTTGGCACCGAGGCAGGTTGCAGTCTCGGCGTAGGCGAGGATTGCTGCCATGGCTGATGTTCCGAGTGCGTCTCGCTGCTCGATCCAGCATCGTTGGGGAACCAGCGAGGAGGTTTCTTCGGTTGACCAGCTCCCGGGTCTGCTTGAGGAGTTAGAGGCTGACGACCCGGAGCACCCTGACGTGTGGATCAGCGATAACGAGGCTGGGTACAGCGTGTCGGCGTTCACGGGAAGCCGAGGGCTTGTGATCTGGGAGGATCACGACGAAGTCCGCGGCCCGCTGCACATGGAGGGCTACTCGCGGGCCGGGATGCTGGACCTGTTCAGGATGGTCTTGCAAGGGCGAGCCGACGAGGTCAGTTCGCTGCATTGGTTGCGGGGATACGGAAGATGACCAACGCTGACGATGGAAGTTCGAACCGAAGCGGTCACCGTGCCCGCGGCGTGCCCGATGTAGCGGTCAACATCGGCCCACAGCGGCATCCCGGCAGCTGCAAGCTGAACGCTCCGCGCTCACTCCCCAGCAAGCCCGACTACTCACGGTATGGATCAACCCGATTCCCAAGCTGGCAGTCGACGTGCAGGATGGTCGCGTGGACGCCTGGCAGTCAATCGATGATCTCATCGTGCAACGGCGGATCCTGCAAGCGATGCAGGCCATCCGCGAGGCAGAGGGGTGCAGCCTGCACCGGGCGATCGACGTCTTTGCGGAGCGGTATGAACTTCTGCGACGGACCCGGCCCGATGACTTCACGGTCTCGAGCGAAGAGTACGGGCGCGGGGTTTATACCTGAGGGTCAGGCGAGCCGCTGACTAACTGGGTGACGACGGGACGCACGTGGGCGGACGAACACGGACGCCGGGGGATCGTTGCAGCAGTTGACTGGGTGTAGAGCAGCAGGTCATGACACAGTGTTGGTTGCCTGGGTGTCAAGGGGTCTCCGGGGCACACATGGGGCACCAGACAGCGTGACACGTCGGCAACCAGCGACGAACGACGTGAGCCCGGGAGCAGGCGTGGCCAGCGCGCCGACCAGGTCGCCGCAGGTTACGGGAGGGCGGCCTATGTTCCGCTGCAACGTCTGGACGCCGTAGCATGCGCGCGTGTCAGATGACCCGGTCTTTACGGCAGTGCTCGACAGCTTGCTTGAGTGCCTGGCCTTCTTCGAGCTGTGCGACGATGAGACACTCCACCCGGACATTGCCGTGCAGCAGCTCAACGATGCAGCTGCCCGGCTGAGTGGGCTAGAGCCTGCTGATCGGGCACGTCTAGCCGCCGCCATCGCAGCCAGAGCGGAGAACTTCCAACCGCCCTACCGCCAGTTCGTCGGAGATGCGCCGGAGGCGTTCGGTCTCTTGGACGAGGACGATTGACCGGGACCGCAGTCTGAGCTGCCGACAGCCACCGGCCGGGACGAGCGCAGCCGCCAGGTACCAGACACGGACAGGCGCCCTAGGCTCCGGACCGGACGGATCCAGCCGGACGGAGCGCGCCGAACTTACAGGCGAGGGGCCCTCGATGCGGGGTACGGTCGATGGGGTGGCGGCTGGGCGGGTTCGCCTGGCCTGTTGAGCTTGGAGCGGCGTTATGGCCTCGTCCGTCGATCCGCGCTTCGGTGTAGCGCTGCGTGAGTTTCGGGAGCGGCGTGGTCTGTCGCTTCGATCTCTGGGGCAGCTCGCGCATCGGAGTAAGAGTCATCTGCACGAGTTGGAGACAGGGCTGAAGGCTCCGACAGCGGACACGGCGCGCCACCTGGACCAGATTCTCGACGCGGGAGGCGTGCTTGCTGGCCTGGTGGATACGCCGGTCGACCACGCCGCCGAGGCCGGCGAGCTGCTTGCGAGAGTCGCTGCCAGTGACGTGAGTAGAGACGTGCTCGACCGGATCGAGCAGGGCGTTGACGACCTTGCCAGTTCCTATCCGACGTTGGCTCCGGTGGATCTTCTGCCGTTGGTGCGGCGGCATCTCGCCTATGTGGGGCGGCTGCTGGATGGACGGGTCACGCTTGCCCAACGGCGTCGGTTGTTGGTTGCCGGTGGCTGGCTGGCGGTGCTGCGGGCGACCGTCCACATCGACCTGCGGCAGCGGACTGCTGCGGCTGCCCATCTGCGAGCTGCGCGTGATCTTGCCGAGCATGCGGAGCATGCGGAGATTCAGGCATGGTGTCTGGAGACCCGGGCCTGGGATGTATTGACTCAAGGCGACTACCGGACCGCACTCGATCTTTCCGATCAAGCCCAGCGGGTCGCTCCGAAGGGTAGCTCCGCCCGCATCCAGGCGACTGCCCAGGAGGCCCGTGCGTGGGCGCGGATCGGGGATGTCGGTGCGACCCGGCGCGCGTTGGACCGGGTTGAGCGGCTGACGGCGAATCTGCCTGTTCCCGAGCGGGCCGAGCACCACTATCGCTACGACCCGGCGAAGGCTGCCGCGTATACGGCCACGACGTTGGCGTGGGCGGGTGACCCTGGTGCCGAGCAGGTGGCGAGGGCGGTGTTGGCGGATCTGGATCCGCACGGTGATGGGGGAGCGCGGCCCCGCCGGTCTGCGTCGGCGCGTCTTGACCTTGGTCTTGCGTTGGTCGCTGCCGGCCAGCCGGATGAGGCGGTGGCCCTGGGGGCGCAGGCGGTGGCGTCCGGGCGGGTGGTGCCGTCGAACTGGTGGCGGGCTGCGGAGTTGCTGACGAAGGTGGAGCAGACGGGCGCACCAGAGGCCGCAACATTGCGTGACCTGTGCATCGAGTACGCCCCGGAACGACGACCACCAGCGGACGGCACACCTGGTTAGCGGACAGTCACCTTCTGGATCGACAACGCGCACGGCGTGACGCTTGACCTCTACATCGGGCGCGGATCGAGGCACATCAGCAGATGGCCCTCCGTGTCCTCAGGAGGGAGGGCTGGACAGGTGGCGGTGGCTATTGGACTCCTGCGGCGAATAGTCAGCCGGTACTTCTCGTCGCCGCCGGCGGTGTCGGGGTTCGGTCAGCGCTTCCAGACGATGGAGCAGGACGCCGCCCGGCGGCGGCTGTTGGACCAGGCGCGAGGCGTACAACAGCACCCGGCGGGCAAGGATGCGTCGATGTCGCGGGAGCGGCGCGTCTCGTACGACGAGTACCTGTCGGCTACCGCGTTGACGCTCGCCCGGCGGCATCGGCCGGTGTGGTCGTGGCAACTGTGGCGGCGTGTCTGCCGGTGTGGGGCCGACCTGCCGTGCCGGGCTCGGCACCGAATCCCGATCAACCGGGGCCACTGGCCCCAGGAGGGCGAGCAGTGACCGGCGGCCCGGAGCGGACGATCCTCGCCGTGCATGTCCGAGGGCTAGACGGCATGTGCGTCGGCTGCCGGGCGTGGTGGTCGCGGCTGTTGCCGTACCCGTGCTGGCAGGTGGAGTGGGCGACGAGTCGGCAGGCCCGCGCGAGCGTCGCCCGGTTCCTGGAGGGTGTGCGGTGACCACCCACGGCCCGGTGCTGCCGATCTGGAACTGCGGCGGCTGCGACCTGCCGTGGCCGTGCCCGACGCGGCGGCGGGAGCTGCGTGCGGAGTACGCGGATGCGCCGGTGTCGCTGGCTCTCTATCTCGGTGGCTATCTCGTCCAGGCAGCCGAGGACATGCCGTGGGCGCCGGCTGGCGCGCTGCACCGCCGTTTCATCGGCTGGACCAGGCAGCCGGCGGAAGTACCGCAGCGGAGTACAGCAACCGTGCCGGCCGAACGAGGCCGGAACGGGCGTCACCAGTCCGGATGACCTCGTATCGAGCCCGATCCAGCCGGTCTGCCGAGAGTTCACACCCGGCGGTGAGGGCCTTCGCCACACCATCGTGATGATCATCACCGTGGGGTGAAACCTACCCTCCCCGGAGGGTAGGTTCGGTGCTGGTCGTCGAGGTGCGGCTACGGCCCCTCGCGGTCTCCTCCTGAGCAGTCTTGTCCCGGGCGACGATGCCCGGAAACGGTCCGGAAACGTCCGACCGGTACTGGTATGTGCAGATCACGTCGTTCCCGGCCCGGGGGAGCGGCATCGGGTGTGCGCTCGGCGCGTACACCCCTGAGTGGAAACGGCTGTATGTCTTCGATGTTGTCCGCGGTCGCCCGGCCGCGTCTGTCCCGCCCGTCGTGGTTGTCGCCGAAGGTGTTCCGGACCGAGGTCCTCGCCGGGCTGGTGGTGGCCCTGGCGTTGATCCCGGAGGCGATCAGCTTCTCGATCCTGGCCGGGGTGGATCCGCGGGTCGGGCTGTTCGCCTCGTTCACGATGGCCGTGGTCATCTCGATCTGCGGCGGCCGGCCGGCGATGATCAGCGCGGCGACCGGCGCGATCGCCCTGGTGGTCGCGCCTCTCGCGAAGGAGCACGGGCTCGACTACCTGATCGCGGCGGTGATCCTGGGCGGGCTGATCCAGGTGCTGCTGGCCGTCCTCGGGGTGGCGCGGCTGATGCGGTTCATCCCACGCAGCGTGATGGTCGGTTTCGTCAACGCCCTGGCCATCCTGATCTTCGCCGCGCAGGTGCCGTATCTGCTCGGGGTGCCGTGGCTGGTCTACCCGCTCGTCGCCCTCGCCCTGGTGATCATGGTCGGGCTGCCCCGCCTCACCCGGGCCGTTCCCGCACCGCTGGTCGCCATCGTCGTGCTCACCGTGATCACGGTGGCCGCCGCGGTGACCGTGCCGACCGTCGGTGACCAGGGCGAACTACCCAACAGCCTGCCCACCCTCGGTCTGCCGCAGATCCCCTGGACCATGGACACCCTGGCACTGATCGCCCCCTACGCGGTGGGGATCGCGCTGGTCGGGTTGATGGAGTCGTTGATGACCGCGAAGCTGGTCGACGACATCACCGACACCCACTCCAACAAGACCCGCGAGTCCTGGGGGCAGGGGGTGGCGAACATCGTCACCGGCTTCTTCGGCGGCATGGGCGGCTGCGCCATGATCGGCCAGACGATGATCAACGTGAAGGCGTCCGGCGCCCGGACCCGCCTGTCGACCTTCCTGGCCGGCGCCTTCCTGCTCATCCTGGTCGTGGCGCTCGGCGACGTGGTCGCCACCATCCCGATGGCCGCCCTCGTCGCCGTCATGATCATCGTCGCGGTCTCCACCTTCGACTGGCACTCCGTCGCCCCCGCCACGCTCAAGCGCATGCCGCTGGGCGAGACCCTGGTCATGGTCACCACCGTCGCCACCACCCTGGCCACCCACAACCTCGCCATCGGCGTCGTCGCCGGGGTGCTCACCGCCATGGTCGTCTTCGCCCGCCGGGTCGCCCATCTCGTCGAGGTCACCAGCGTGCTCGACCCCGACGGCGGCACCCGCATCTACTCCGTGCACGGCGAACTCTTCTTCGCCTCCAGCAACGACCTGGTCTACCAGTTCGACTACGCCGGTGACCCGGACAAGGTGATCATCGACATGAGCCGTGCCCACGTGTGGGACGCCTCATCGGTCGCCGCCCTCGACGCCGTCACCACCAAGTACGCGGCACGGGGCAAGACCGTCGAGATCGTCGAACTGAACAAGCCCAGCGCCGCCATCCACGGCACCCTCGCCGGCACCCTCGGCGCGGGTCACTGATGCCTCGTACCGACCGCGACGCCGGGCCGCGACCCGTCAGCGGCTCGGCGGCGGGCCGTCTCATGCAGATCGGCGAGGCCGCCGAGCGGGTCGGCCTGAGCATCCGCACCATCCGGCATTACGAACAGGTCGGGCTGATCGTCCCGTCGGCGCGCACCGACGGCGGCTTCCGCCTCTACACCGAACCCGACCTGGACCGCCTCGCGGTGGTCAAACGGATGAAGCCTCTCGGGTTCACCCTCGACGAGATGCGCGACCTGCTCGGCCTCCTCGACGCGCTGCCCGCCGCCGTCGGTGCGGAACGTGCCGCCCTGCTCGACCGGCTCGCCATGTTCCACACCCTCGCCACCACCCGGGTCGACGCGCTCCGCGAGCAACTGGCCACGGCCGAGGGGTTCGCCGACACCCTGCGGCAGCGGATCGACGAGCACGCTCGCCGGGACCGACGGTCGCCACGCTGACCTCCCTGACCCGGGCTCTCGCCAACGAGGCTAGGCCGCTGACCGGCGAGGACCGCCGGGTCGTTGCCGCGCTCGCCCGTGACGAGGCGGCGTACCTGCCGCGGCTGCTCCGCCCGTCCGGAGATCTCACACCGGAATCGCCTTGTCCTGTGGCGCGCGGCGTCCCCGGACCGCCGGACGCTTTCCGACGGTGCCGCCGGCCCGTCGGATGATCCATTCCGCCAGCGCCACGTTGATCAGCCAGGCGGCGGTCATCGTCCCGGTCCGGCCCGAGGTCGTGAGCGGACCCACGGCGGCGAGCCAGGCCATCTGGGTGAAGAACTGGGTACCCGCACCCATCCCGATGGCGTAGCCGCGGATCATCCAGGCCCGGTGCCGGGTGAAGTCGCGGCGTCGAACCGCCACGAAGCCGAGCACGATCGACGCGGCCATCGCGACGCTGACCACCACCCGGACGGCGACCAACACGTCACTGTCGAGCGGCCCCCGTGGCAGGAACAGCGTCAGCCACAGGCCGCTCAGCGCGGTGAGCAGCCCACAGGGAACCAGAACCCGGCCGGCCACCCGGTGCCAGCGCCGGTGCAGGCGACGGAACCGTGGCGCGAACTGGAAGGCGCCGAGGACGCTGAACACGGTGACCGCGACGATGTGGGCGATCACGGGCAGCGGGGCCGAGGTGATCCGGTCACTGTCGGGCAGCACCTGGGCGCCGCCGGCGAACTCGGCCAGCCGGAAGCCCCCGGCGATCACCGGCACGGCGCTGAGCACCAGCAGACCGGTCGGGATGAGCCAGGTCGACCTGGCGGAAGACGGCACAGCGGTGAGTCCCTTCTCGCGGCGACCAGTACCCCAGACGTCCGCGCTCCGGGCCCGCCCGACCTCGGACGGACGCCGGCTGCGGTTCAGCGGAGAAGGGATCCGGCCGCATTCTCTGAGGTCGATCCTGACGATGTGGCGAGCGATACTCATCGCCGTGCGGGCCGGTGTCGTCTCGGCCGATGGACGGGGAAGCCGGCCGTACTTTGGGCCGGGTCGCCGGCCGTGTTCAATCGTGGGGTGGCCATCCGCGTGATCGTCGCCGACGACCAGGAGATCGTCCGTACCGGACTGACGATGATCCTCGACGCCCAGCCGGACATCGAGGTGGTGGGCGAGGCGGGCGACGGTAACCGAGCCGTCGAACTCGCCCGGCGGTTACGTCCGGACGTGTGCCTGTTCGACATCCGGATGCCCGGTGTGGACGGCATCGAGGCCACCCGGCGCCTCGCCGGGCCGGCCGTGGCCGACCCCTTGGCGGTGGTCGTGATCACCACGTTCGACCTCGACGAGTACGTCTACGCCGCGCTCCGCGCGGGAGCGCGTGGTTTCCTGCTCAAGGACGCCGGCACGGCCCTGCTCACCCAGGCCGTGCGGGCCGCCGCCGCCGGTGACGCGCTCATCGCGCCGAACATCGCCACGCGGCTGCTCCGGGCCTTCGCCGACGCTGGTCCGGCCGCGCCGCCAGCACAGCCGGTCGACGCGCTCACGCTGCGGGAGGAGGAGGTGCTGCTCGCCGTGGCGCGGGGTCGCACCAACACCGAGATCGCCGAGGAACTGCACATCAGCCTCAGCACCGTGAAGACCCACATCGCCAGCCTGATGGTCAAGCTCGGCGTCCGTAACCGGGTGGAGATCGCGATGTGGGCGTACCAGACCGACCGGGTCCGTCCGGGCCGCTCGGCGTAGCGTCGCGCCAGAACGTCGGGGCTGGTCTTCACGTGGCGTTCACAGCGCTTGTGGCGCGATGACATTTATTGATCGAGATGTTTGCGAGAATCCTGATGTCGCCTGCCGCGCCCCCAAGTCGGGTTCCCCCACCCGCCGCCGCAGGAGACAGTCAGGAGTCGCCCCGTGGCTCACCTACGCAAGGTCGCCGTCGTCTCGGTGATCGCCGTCGTCCTGTCGGTCGTACTCGTGCCGTCGGCCGCCCATGCCACTCCGCCCAACATCCCCTCGTACAGCACGGCGGTCAGCCGGCTCAACTCGCTCACCGTCGCATCCGAGTCCCACCAGTCCAGCTACAGCCGTGACCTGTTCCCGCACTGGATCACGATCACCGGAGCCTGCAACACCCGGGAGCAGGTGCTCAAGCGGGACGGCAGCAACGTGGTGGTGAACTCCAGCTGCTATCCGACGTCCGGGTCCTGGTACAGCCCGTACGACGGCGTGACCCGCACCAACCCCGCCGACATCTCCATCGACCACGTGGTGCCGCTGGCCGAGGCGTGGCGTTCGGGCGCCTGGGCCTGGACCACCTCGCGGCGTCAGACCTACGCCAACGACCTGGGTGGGCCGGAACTGTGGGCGGTCACCGGCACCGTCAACTCGTCGAAGGGTGACAAGGATCCGGCCGCCTGGAAGCCGCCGCGGGCGGCCTTCCACTGCACCTACGCCCGGGCGTGGATCCAGGTGAAGTGGTACTACGGCCTCACCGTGAACAGCGCGGAGAAGTCGGCTTTGAACACCATGCTCAACACCTGCTGAGGCGGCACCGGTGAACGGGGGCGTGACGTCGCTGACGTCACGCCCCCGTTGCTGACCGCCGTACGTGGTCGGGTCCGACCGATCTCTGGGCGGGCAACCGGCCCTGACCGCACCACCACACCATCTTCAGCTGACTGCCTCACATTCGTTCAGCCGTCGGTGAGGCGGTCGGCGCGAGCGTTGAGGTAACGCTGCTGCGCCAGGTTCGTGGCCTGCGCGGCGGCCGTCCGATACTCGGCGCGGGCCGCCGCCAGGTCGCCGCGGCGCTCCAGCAGATGCGCACGTACGGCGGGCAGCCTCGCGTCCCGGGCCAGCCGACCGTCGGCGGCCACCTTCTCGACAAGCGCCAGCCCCGCGTCGGGACCGTCAGTCATCGCCACCGCGACCGCACGGTTCAGCGCGACCAGGGGACTGGCGTCCATCGCCGTCAGCACCTCGTACAGCATCGCGATCTGCGGCCAGTCCGTCTGGTCCGGGCCGGGTGCCTCGTCGTGCAGGGCGGCGATGGCGGCCTGGACCTGGTACGGCCCGGGACGCCCCCGGCGCAGCGCCTCGACCACCAGCGCCGTGCCCTCGGCAATCTGATCGGCACGCCAGCGGGAACGGTCCTGTTCGGCCATCGGCACCAGTTCGCCGTGCGCGTCGGTGCGCGCCGGTGCGCGGGCGTCGGTGAGCAGCAGCAGCGCCAGCAGACCGGTCACCTCGGCGGCGTCGGGCATTGTCCGACGCAGCAGCCAGGTCAGCCGGATCGCCTCGGCGCACAGGTCGGCGCGGAGCAGCCCGGGTCCGGACGTGCTCGCGTACCCCTCGTTGAAGACCAGGTAGAGCACCCGGAGCACGACCGTGAGGCGCGTCGGGAGTTCGGCCGGGTCGGGCATCGCGAAGCGCAGGCCGCTGTCGCGGATGCGCTGCTTGCCCCGGCTGATACGCCGGGTCATGGTCTGCTCCGGCACCAGGAACGCCCGCGCCACCTCGGCCGTGCTCAACCCGCCGACCGCCCGGAGGGTCAACGCGATCTGAGTGGCCGGGGACAGCGACGGGTGGCAGCACAGGAACAGCAGGATCAGGGTGTCGTCGGAGTCCGCGATCCGGCCACCCGACGGTGGTAGCCGCCATTCGGCCACCACGCGCCGGCCGACGACGTCCTCCCGCTGCCGTCGCGCCTGCTCGGCCCGGAGCAGGTCGGTGAGCCGCCGCGATGCCACCGTGATCAGCCAGCCCCGAGGGTTCGCTGGTACGCCGTCGCGGGGCCAGCCGGTGGCCGCCGCGATCAGCGCCTCCTGGGTGGCGTCCTCGGCGGTGTCGAAGTGCCCGTAGCGGCGTACGAGCGCGCCGAGGACCTGCGGCGCCAGCCGGCGCAGCAGATCCTCGACGGCCGGATCACCCATCAGACGAGGTCGTCGATACCCTCGGCGATCGGACGGATGTCGACGTACTCACCGGGGTTGTCCGGGTTGACAAGCATCGCGGCGATCTCGGCTGCCCGGTCGAAGCTGGCGCACTCGACCACCGTGTACCCGGCGAGAACCTCCTGCGTCTCCGGGTACGGCCCGTCGGTGACCATCGTCGCGCCGTCGCGCACCTGGACCCGACGGGCGTGCACCGGCGCGGTGAGCCCCTGGGCGTCCACCAGTTCACCGGCGTCGGCGAGGTCCTGGTGCACCTTGCCCATGTGCGCGTGCATCGCGGCCACCTGCTCGGCCGACATCGCCGGCCGGTCGGAGCCATGCCCGGCCATCGCGTCGTAGTCCCGCTGCGAGCCGTACAGCATGATCATGTATTTCACGGTGTCTCCCTCTCCCACCCGCCACCATCGCGTGTCGGTTCACCGGGTACGTCGGAGCCGGACGTCGGTTCCGGACACGGACCTCCGCACCCTAGGCCGTCTTTCTCCGACCGGCCGAGCGGGCGGACGAAATACGCGCAACTGAGAGCGACCGGCAATAGCGCCGCAGCTCCGCCAGTCCTATCGCCGGTCGCTCTGAACCGGACGGGGCGGTGCGGCGTACCTGACGGCAACGGGCGTGACGGTCGTACCGTCGGGGTACAGCACCGGCGGCGTGGAGGCGGGAGGAGCGCGGTGGCGGCAGGTGGGCGAGGGCTACGCCGGGGCAGACTCGCCGGCCTGGCGGTGGCGCTGGTGGCGGCGGCCGCCTGCATGGTGGAGCCGGTGGGCGGGCCGGCGGACCCGAGCGGGCAGCGGGAACCGGCCGAACCGACGGCGGAGGTGACCCGCGCCGACGGCACCGACACGGTAGAGGAGTTCCGGCAGGACGCGGCCGACGCGCAGCGGCTCGCCGAGCTGTACTGGGCCGACCAGTTCGAGGCGTCGGAGCAGTCCTTCCGGCCGATCCGGCAGGTCATCCCGTACCAGCGTGACGGTGAGGTTTCCTGCGGCGGGCAGGAGGTGCCCCGCAACAACGCGGTCTACTGCACCATCGACGACTACATCGCGTACGACATCAACTGGTCGTTCGGCGCCTTCCGGCAGATCGGCGACGCGTTCGTGTTCTACCTGCTCGGCCACGAGTACGCGCACGGCATCCAGACCCGGCTGGGCATCCGGTACAACTTCACCATCCAGCAGGAACTACAGGCCGACTGCATGGCCGGGGCGTTCCTCGGCGACTCGGTACGGGCCGGCCGGCTCACCCTGGAGGAGGGTGACCTCGACGAGTTCAACGACGGCTTGCTGGCCGTCGGCGACGACTCGGGTCAGCCGTGGTTCGCCGAGGGCTCCCACGGCACCCCTGAGCAGCGGACCGAGGCGTTCTTCCGTGGCTACGAACGGTCCCTGACCGCCTGCGACCTCGGTTGAGAAAGGTCACTGCGGCGGGCGCCGGACCACCCTCGGCTGACAGGATTCACCGGTTACCCGAGCCCGAGGAGGATCCGGTGAGCAGCATCCATCCGGCCGCCGTGCTCTTCGACATGGACGGCACCCTGGTCGACAGCGAGCGGTTGTGGGACGTCGCCCTGGCCGAACTGGCGCAGCAGTACGGCGGCACGCTGTCCGCCGACGCCCGGCGGGCGATCGTCGGCACGGGCATGGCCGACTCGATGCGGATCCTGCACGACGACCTGGGGCAGCCGCACCGGGATCCGCAGACCAGCGCGGAATGGATCAACACGCGGATCCTGGAGCTGTTCCGTACCGGCCTGCGGTGGCGGCCGGGGGCACTGGCGCTGCTCGGCGCGGTCCGGCGGGCGCGGATCCCGACGGCGCTGGTCACCTCCAGCGGGCGGGCCCTGGTCGAGATCGCCCTGGACACCCTCGGCCGGGACAGCTTCGACGTGGTGGTCTGCGGCGACGAGGTCGACTCGACCAAGCCGCATCCGGAGCCGTACCTGACGGCCGCCCGGCTGCTCGGGGTGCCCATCGACAGGTGCGTGGCGATCGAGGACTCGGCGACCGGGGTGGCCAGCGCGGTCGCCGCCGGGGCGGCGGTACTGGCCGTGCCCGCCGAGGTGCCGCTGGCACCGGCCGACGGCGTACACCAGCTCGAGAGCCTGCTGCTGGCGGACCTGGAACTGCTGGCGGGGCTGCTGCGTCGAGCCTCCGCCTGACACCGCCCACCGCCCGGCTGGTCTGCCGGGCGCGCAGCGCGAAGGGCCCCTGTCACCGGATCCGGTGACAGGGGCCCTTCGGGTCGGCGGCTCAGTCGTGCGCGATGGCGCCCAGCACGTTGATCCGGGCGGCCCGGATCGCCGGCAGCGCCGCCGCGATCACGCCGATGATCGCGGCCAGCCCGAGGAAGACACCCATCTGGCCCCACGGCAGCACCAGCCTGGTGATTCCCTCGTCGCGCAGGGCCTCCACCACCGCGGCACCCAGGCCGGCGCCGACCACCACGCCGAGCAGCGCGCCGAACACCGAGATCACCACCGCCTCGACGGTGATCATCCCCATGGTCTGCGACCGGCGCAGGCCGATGGCACGCAGCAGACCCAGCTCCCGGGTCCGCTCCAGCACCGACAGGGCGAGGGTGTTGACGATGCCGAGCACCGCGATCACGATGGCCAGCGCCAGCAGGATCTGGATCATCTGCAGCAGCCCGTCGAGCTGCCCGGCCTGCTGTTCGATGAACGCGTCGCGGTCGGCCACCGAGACCTCCGGACTGTCCGTCAGCAGCGCCTCCACCCGGGGCAGCACGTCGGCCGCCCGGACCCCCGACTCCAGCTGGATGTAACCCTGGATGGGCTGCGGGATGGCGAAGTCACGCGCCGCCTCGGCGGGCAACGTCACGCCGCCGAACAGCGGGGTGCTCTGGTAGATGCCGGTGACCGTGTAGCTGCGTTCGTCGCCCCGGGCCAGCTGCACCGGCACGGTGGAGCCGACCGACAGACCCCGTGACTCCGCCGCGTCCGAGCTGATCAACATCTGGCCCGGCCCGAGCCGCCCGATGTCCCCGGCGGTGGCGGTGAGGCCGAACATCTCCACCAGCGCGCTCGGTTCGCTGCTGGCACCGACCCAGGTACGCTCGCCGCCGACAAGCGCCATGTCGCCGTACTCGCCGTCGACGAGGCGGACCCCGGGGATGGCCTTCGCCTCGTCCAGCACCGCCGGGTCGAACGTCGGCGGGCGCGGACCGGACTGTGCCCCGGCGATCACCAGCTCGGCGCTGATGCTGTCCTGTGCCAGCCCGCTGATGCTGCTCTTGGCCGAGTCCAGGATCACCGTGATGCCGGTGACCAGGGCGATGCCCACCATCAGCGCGGCTGCGGTGATCGCGGTGCGGCGCGGGTTGCGACCGGAGTTGAGCCGGCCCAGCTTGCCCGGCACCCAGCCGGAGAAGACCGTGCCCAGTGCCGCCACCACCGGACGACTGATCAGCGGCGTCAGCAGGGCCACCCCGATGAAGGTGAACAGCACGCCACCGAGGATGGTGGCCAGCGTGCTGTCACCGGCGTGCCCGCCCAGACCGAGGAAGAGCAGGGTGGCGCCGATCGCGGTGACCAGCGCACCGCCGACGGTCACCTTGGTCAACGGCCGATCCGGCGTCGCCACGTCCTGCATCGCCGCGATCGGTGGGATCCGCGCGGCTCGCAGTGCCGGCAGCAGCGCCGCCAACACGGTGATCACCAGGCCGACACCGAATGCGCCGATCACCGCCGACGCCGGTACCCCGACCCCAGCCAGGGCCAGCCCGCCGGCGAGGTTACCGAACAGGTACGCCAGCAGCGCGCCGATGCCGATGCCGGCGGCCAGGCCGAACACCGAGGCGATCAGCCCGACGGCGATCGCCTCCAGCACCACCGAACCGATGATCTGCTTGCCGCTGGCACCGACCGCCCGCAGCAACGCCAGTTCCCGGGTGCGCTGCGCCACGATGATCGAGAAGGTGTTGAGGATCAGGAACGTGCCGACCAGCAGGGCCACCGCGGCGAAGCCGAGCAGGATCCGGTTGAAGAAGGACAGCCCCTCCTTCAGGCCGGCGGCGGCGTCGGCGGAAAGCTGCTCACCGGTCTTGACCACGTAGCCGTCGCCGACCGCCGCGGCCACCGCGTCGCGCAGCTGCTCGTCGGAGACCCCGTCGGCGGCGGTGGCCACGACGTTGCTGAACACGTCGGACTCGCCGAGCATCAGCTGCTGCGCCACGGGAGTGGTGAACATGACCTCGTTGGCGCCGCCGAGGGAGTCCCGGTCACCGCTGTAACCGAAGATGCCGACGATCGTGAAATCCTTGCGCGGCTGGAGGGTGAGCACCCCCACCCGGTCACCGAGCGCCACCCGGCCGGCGTCCGCCAGCCCTTTGTTGATCACGATCTCGTCGTCGGCCTGCGGTGCCCGACCCTCCCGCAGCCGCACCAGGTCGCTCTCGCCGGTCCAGTTGCCGCCCAACTGCGGCGGCCCGAACGAGGTGACGACCTTGCCGTTGCTGCCGATCAACCGGGCCCCGTCGGCGGCGACCACACCCGTGGCCTCGGCCACCCCGTCCACCGCACGCACCGTCTCCACGGTGGAGGCCGGGAACGGGGTGGCGAGCTGCTCGCCCTCCAACTCGCCTAGCTCCAGCTTCGGCTTGGCGGCCACGTTCACGTCGACCTCGGCGTACGCGTCGGCGAACAGCGAGTCGAAGGAACGGCCCAGCGTGTCGGTGAGGACGAAGGCGCCGGAGACGAACATGACGCCGAGCACCACGGCCAGGCCGGACAGGATCAGCCGGACCTTGCGGGCCAGCAGACTCTTCACAGTTGCCCGGAACATCAGCCGGCCACCTCGGCGGGCGTGTCCAGCTTCTTCATCGTGTCCAGCACCGTGTCCGCGGTCGGCTCGATCAGCTCCGAGACGATCTGCCCGTCGGCGAGGAACACCACCCGGTCGGCGTACGCGGCGGCCGTCGGGTCGTGGGTCACCATCACGATGGTCTGCCCGTGCTGGCGTACCGAGTCGCGCAGGAAGTTCAGCACCTCCGCGCCGGAGCGCGAGTCGAGGTTGCCGGTCGGCTCGTCCGCGAAGATCACCTCGGGGCGGGCCACCAGGGCCCGGGCGCAGGCCACCCGCTGCTGCTGGCCGCCGGACAACTGCGCCGGCCGGTGACCCAACCGGTCCCGCAGGCCCACCGTGTCGATCACGACGTCGAACCAGGCCGGGTCCGGCTTCCGGCCGGCGATCGACAGCGGAAGCAGGATGTTCTCCTTGGCGGTCAACGTCGGCAGCAGGTTGAACTGCTGGAAGATGAAGCCGACCTTGTCGCGACGCAGCTTCGTCAGCCCCGCGTCACCGAGCCCGGTGACGGTGGTCTCGCCGATCGCCACCGTCCCCCGGGTCACCGAGTCCAACCCGGCCAGGCAGTGCATCAACGTCGACTTACCTGAGCCCGACGGGCCCATGATCGCCGTGAACCGTCCGCGCTCGAACTCCGCGCTGACCCCCCGCAGGGCGATGACCTGTGCCTCGCCGCTGCCGTACACCTTCCACACGTCGCTCGCCCGGGCTGCGGCCGATGCCGACTGGCCTGTGGTAGCGGTCACGTCACGTACCTCTCCGTCGCGTCAGCTCGCACCGCCCCCGCTGGACCGGTGCGAGTCAATCATCTGTGCTGCCCACCGCGGATCCGTCCGACTCCGGGCGGAGGCGGAGCGGATTTCCGGCTGCGGGTACCCCCCAACCGGAGTCAGGGTTTGTCCCCGACTCCGGCAGCTGTCGCTCATCTGCCGGCGGCGGTCACGGTCATCCTGGACGTTGCCGTCGCGTGAGGGTCAACCGATTTCCACCGCAGGCCGTCACGGTAGGTGACGGATGCAACGCCCGCGTTAACCCCCAGGTCGGACCAGACCCGACTCGTACGCCAGCACCACGGCCTGCACCCGGTCGCGCAACCCGAGCTTGGTCAACACGTGTCCGACGTGCGTCTTGATGGTGGTCTCGCTCACCGAAAGCGCCCGGGCGATCTCGGCGTTCGACAAGCCGCGGGCGACCTGCACGAGCACCTCCCGCTCCCGCTCGGTGAGCGCGCCCAACGCCTTCGGCGGCGTCGCGGACGGGTCCGGCAGTATGTCGGCGAACCGGTCCAGCAGCCGACGCAGGATCCGCGGTGCCACCACCGCGTCACCGGCGGCCACCGTGTGGATCGCGGTGACCAGGTCCTCGGCCGGCACGTCCTTGGCCAGGAAGCCGCTCGCCCCGGCCCGCAGCGCCCCGACCACGTACTCGTCCAGGTCGAAGGTGGTCAGGATGAGCACCCTTACCGGCAACCGGGCGTCCACGATCGCCCTGGTGGCGCTCACCCCGTCCATCCTCGGCATCCTGATGTCCATCAGCACCACGTCCGGCAGCAACCGACGGGACAGCTCCACCGCCTCCACCCCGTCGCCGGCCTCCGCGACGATGTCCAGGTCGGCCTCCGCGCCGAGGACCATCCGGAAGCCCGTACGCAGCAGCGGCTGGTCGTCGGCGAGCAGGATCCGCACCGGTCGGGCACGTCCCGTCGCATCGGCCATCTGGTCCTCCCTGTCTGCTGCACCGCTCACCAGGCCCGCCTCACCGACGGCTCGCCTCGGGTAGCGGCTCGACCGGAATCCGGGCGTACACCCGGTAGCCGCCGCCGCTTCGCGCGCCGGTGCGCAGGATCCCACCGTAGAGGCCGACCCGTTCCCGCATCCCGACCAGGCCGTGCCCGATCCGATCGGTGTCCGGTGACGGCCCCCGACCGGTGTCGGTGACCTCGACCTCCACCGCGTCGCCACCGAGGCCCACCCGCACCTGCGCGGTCGCCGTCCCAGCATGCTTGAGGGCGTTCGTCAGCGCCTCCTGCACGATCCGGTAGACCGTCAGCGCCACCCCCTCCTCCAGTTGCCCCGGCTGTCCGGTCACCGTCAACGTCACCGGCAACCCGGCCTCCCGGACCTGATCGGTGAGCGCCTCGATACCGGCCAGACCTGGCTGCGGTGCCAACTCCGCCGCCGGCTCGGCCTCGGTACGCAGCACGTCGAGCAGCCGGCGTAGCTCCCGCAGGGTCGCCCGGCTGGTCTCCTCGATCGTGGCCATCGCCTCGTCGGCACCCTCCGGGTCGCGGCGCAGCACCCGTCGCACCCCGGTCGCCAGCACCCCCATCACGCTCACGTGGTGGGCCACCACGTCGTGCAACTCCCGGGCGATCCGGCGCCGCTCGTCCGCGACCGCCTGCTCGGCCAACGCCCGCTGGTTCGCCTCGGCGACCCGGGCCCGCTCCCGCAGCGCCTCGGTCGAGGAGCGCCGCGCGTGCACCGTGCGCCCCACCGAGAACGACACGATCCCCACCAGGATGCTGTTGGCGATCAGGAACGCCGAACTGACCTGCGGAACACCCTCCGGCGGCATCAGGGCGTTCACCACCGCCACCGGAAGCCACAGCACCACCGCCGCCGCCAGCGCCGGACGCACCGGAAAGTAGGCCGCCATCGTGTAGGTGAGCACCACGAAGGCGAGACTCTGCGTCGCCGGCGCCACCTCGATGACGAAGGACGGCAGCAGCGTCGCCAACGCGACCAACAGCGCCGGCCACGGCGCCACCCGGCGCAGCACGACCGGCACCGCACACAACACACTCCAACCGAACGCTGCCGGCAGCGGTCGCGGCCACAGCTCCCGAGGCGCCAGCAGGGTGAACACGACCTCCACCAGGACCAGGCCGACGGCCAGCAGCGCGTCGCCGCCCACTGGATTCCGCCGCAGCCACTGCCTCAGGGTGTTGCCCACGCCTCGACGCTAACCGCCCAGGCCGCCGAAAGATCGTCTTGCGTGGTGACTCGTCCCTCATCCCCGGGAAGGAGAGCGGCTACTCGTCGGCACCGGGTGGCGTGGGGGAGGACCGTGCGTCACGCATCGGACCAGGCGTCGCCGTCGACTCCGGGAACGGCGGCGGAGTGCCCCCGAAGCTGGGGCAGTGGGCCTGGTGACTGCACCAGTCGCAGAGCCGGCTCGGTCGGGGCCGGAAATCCCGGGCGGCGGTGGCCCGCTCGATCGCCCGCCACAATGCCACCACCGTCCGCTCGAAGCGCACCAGTTCCTCGGCGTCGGGGGCGTAGTCGCACACCTCGGCGTCCTTGAGGTAGAGCAGGCGCAGCACCCGGGGCACCACGCCACGGGTGCGCCACAGCACCAGGGCGTAGAACTTCAGCTGGAACAGGGCCCGCGCCTCGAACGCCTCCCGTGGGGCACCGCCGGTCTTGTAGTCCACCACCCGCAGCGCGCCGTCGGCAGCCACGTCGAGCCGGTCGAGGTAGCCGCGGATCAGCAGCTCGTCGTCGACCACGGCGGAGATCAGACTCTCCCGCTCGGCCGGCTCCAGCCGGCGCGGATCCTCCACCGCGAAGTAGCCACCCAGCAGGGCCGACGCCGAGCGGAGGAACTCCGTCACGGCCGACGGATCGTCGTCGGGAAACAACCCGGCCAACTCCGGCTGCTCGGTGACCAGGTGGTCCCACTGGCCGGGCACGAGATCACCGGCGGATGCCGGGGTGCGGTCGGCCGGCGGCAGGTCGAACAACCGCTCCAGCACCGCGTGCACGAGCGTGCCCCGAGCCTGCTCCACGCTGGGCCGCTCCGGTAGCCGGTCGATGCTGCGGAACCGGTAGAGCAGTGGGCAGGTCTTGAAATCCGCCGCCCGCGACGGCGACAGCGAGGCCCGCACCGTCGCCGGCAGCTCCGTCGGGGTCGGGGCCTGCTGAGTGATCACCGGATCCGCCGTCATGCCCGCAGAGGTTAGGCCACCGGTATGACAGGCCGACCGCCGCCGCTCCGGTACGTGATCTCCTGCCGCGTAGCATCAGCCCGATGGAACAGCGCAGGCGACCGCGGGCCGGCCAGCGCCCCGGCATGCGGGTGGGCCGAATCCTCGGGGTGCCGCTGTACCTGAACGCCTCGATCCTGCTGCTCGCCCTCCTGATCACGGTCCTGTACGGCGAACTGGCCGGTCAACGGCTGCAACTGTCCCCGCTCGGCTGCTACCTCGTCGGCGCCGGGTTCGTCCTCGCGCTGCTCGGCTCGGTGCTGGCCCACGAACTCGGCCACGCCCTCACCGCCCGCCGCTTCGGCATCGGGGTGCGCGGCATCACGCTGGAACTGCTCGGCGGGTACACCGAGATGGACCGCGACGCACCCTCTCCCCGGGTGGACCTGCTGGTGTCGCTGGCCGGGCCGGCCGTCTCCGCCGTGCTCGGCGCGGTCGCCGTGGCTGCGACGTTGGCCCTGCCCGACCGCACGGTGACCGACCAACTCGCCTTCCAACTCGCCGCGAGCAACGTCATCGTCGCGCTGTTCAACATCCTGCCCGGGTTACCGCTGGACGGCGGTCGGGCGCTGCGCGCGGTGGTCTGGGCGCTGACCCGGGACCGGCACCGAGCCACCGAGGTGGCCGGCTGGGCCGGACGGGTCCTGGCCGTCGGCACCGCGCTGCTGGTGGCGGCGCTCTACGCGGCAGACGTGCTGAGCCTGCTGGCGCTGCCGCTGACGGCACTTGTCGCCCTCACCCTCTGGCACGGTGCCGGACAGTCGATCCGGATGTCCCGCATCGGCCGTCGGCTCCCCCTCGTCGACCTGGCCGCCCTCGCCCGCCCGGTACACACCGTGCCCTCCGGCACCCCGCTGGCCGAGGCGCAGCGCCGTGCCGCGCCGGTACACCCGGTCACCGAGCCGCAGCACGCGGCGGCACTGCTGGTGACCGACTCCGCCGGCCGGCCGGTGGCCCTGGTCGATCCGGCCGCCGCCGCCGCGGTCCCGGAGGCCCGTCGGCCCTGGCTGGCCGTGGACGCGGTCGCCCGCACCCTCGCCGACCTGCCGGCCATCCCGGTGGACACGGACGGCGAACGGGTGCTGGAGACCGTACAGGCCCACCCGGGCGCACAGTACGTAGTGACGGCAGGCGAAGATGTCGTCGGCGTTCTGCACATCGCGGATCTGGCTCAACTGCTCGAACCTCACCGGAAGATGAACACGTGACCGTCACCCACTCCGCCCACCCGGCCAGCGACCTCCCCGAGCACGAGATGGCGCCACCCGCCGTGCGGCGTGGACCGTTCCAGCCCGGTGACCGGGTGCAGCTGACCGACCCCAAGGGGCGGATGCACACGGTGACCCTGGAGCCGGGCAAGGAGTTCCACACCCACCGCGGCATCCTGGCGCACGACGCGCTGATCGGCCAACCCGACGGCAGCGTGGCGACCACCTCCGGCGGCGGCACCGCGTTCCTGGCCCTGCGTCCACTGCTGTCGGACTACGTGCTCTCCATGCCGCGCGGCGCCCAGGTGATCTACCCCAAGGACGCCGCCCAGATCGTCGCCATGGGCGACATCTTCCCCGGCGCCAAGGTGCTCGAGGCCGGCGCCGGTTCCGGAGCGCTGAGCTGCTCACTGCTGCGCGCGGTGGGCGCCGCCGGTGAACTGCACTCCTACGAGCTGCGCGACGACTTCGCCCAGATCGCCCGACGTAACGTCGAGTCGTTCTTCCGCGGCCCGCACCCGGCCTGGCACCTGCACGTCGGTGACGTCGCCGAGTGCCGCGAGACCGGCTTCGACCGGATCATCCTGGACATGCTCACCCCCTGGGAGAACCTCGACATGGTCGAACGCGCGCTGCTGCCCGGCGGCGTGTTCATCGGCTACGTGGCCACCACCCCCCAGCTCTCCGAGCTGGTGGAGGCGCTGCGCGAGCGCGGCGGCTGGACCGAGCCGCGCGCCTGGGAGTCGCTGGTCCGGGACTGGCACGCCGAAGGGCTGGCGGTCCGCCCCGACCACCGGATGATCGCGCACACCGCGTTCCTGGTCTCCGCGCGTAAGCTCGCCCCCGGAGTCACCGCTCCGCCACGGCGTCGCAAGCCCAGCAAGGGCACCGAGGCGTACGCGCAACGCCGCCAGGCGCTACGCGAGGCGGAGGCGGTCCGGCAGGCGACCGTGGTGCCGCAGGACGCGCCGGCTGGGCAGACACCACCCGACGTGACGCAGGAGACAGGCCGGCCGTGACGGCGGAGGTGATCCGATGAGTGAGCGTCAGCGAGCGAATCGTCAACTCTGCGTCCTGGTGCCTCATGTCGGCCCGCAGCGCAGCGGAGGGCGGGCATGAGTCGTCCCGGCTTCGGCGGCGGCGACCTGCCGGCGGTCTTTCCCGACTGGTCGCCGTACACCGACCTCGAATCGGCGGCGCGCGCCTACCTGCGTGACCCCGACGTCGCCCTGGAGGCGCTCGGCGGGGTACTGCGCGGGGCGAAGGTGCTCGGCTTCACCCTGGAGCGCTTCGTCAACGAGGTGAACGGCGTGTGGCAGGAGGTCGTCGTCTGCGACGGCAGCCGCCTGGTGCTCTGGCACGGCGAGGACGTGCCGCCCGGGGAGGGACCACCGGGCTCGATGACCTCCTCGCTGCGGGTGGTGCCGGTTTCCTCGGTCACCGAGGTCGGCTGCCGACGCCGGCTGTTCCGCCACGACAACGGCGAGATCCGCGTCGACAGCATCGACGTCTACCTGCTGCTGACCTCGCTGGACGAGTCGCCGCCGAGCGAGGAGAACGTCGGCGGGCCGCGCCACGACGCGCTGCGCTTCGGTAAGACACTCGACGACGGTGGGGCCGGGCAGATCGCCCGGTTGGAGGAGTTCGCCCGGCTGGTCGCGTCGGTGGTCGGCCGCCCGCTGCTGTAGTGGGCGGTACGGTCAGGCGTCGGCCTCCGGGCCGGCGACCTCGACGCCGTCGCTGCCGCGGACCACGTGGATGCACTCGCCCGGGCACTCCTTCGCCGAGTCGATCACCTCGAGGCGCAGGTGCTCCGGCACGTCGACCCGGCCGCCCGGTGCCTGCACCAGCTCACCGTCGGGCCCCTTGACGTAGGCCAACCCGTCGACGTCGAACTCGAAGACCTCTGGCGCGTACTGCACGCACAGCCCGTCGCCCGTGCACAGGTCCTGGTCGACCCAGACCTGCAGCTGATCGGTCGCGACCTCGGCCACCGGTGCACCCCCCATGTTCTCCCGTCCCACCCCTCGACGGTACCCGAATGCCCGTACCCGTCCGTCGACCCACCCTTGGCGATCAAGCTTCGGTGACGGGCGCGTTGCGGAGGACCGAATCGGGCTCATAGCGGCTAGTGTTAGGTCAGAACGTTCAAGCCCCCCGGGGAGGTGGGACGTGGCACGCAGCGACGACGCGGACTCGCGCGCCGCACGGTGGGAGAAGGAGGCCCACGATCTCTCCACGCAGGTCGCGTTCCTTCAAGAGGAACTCGCTCTGGTGCGGCGCAAGTTGACCGAGAGCCCCCGACACGTCCGGCAGCTCGAAGAGCGGCTGGCCGCCACCCAGGCGCAGTTGGCGCGGCTGACCGAGAACAACGAACGGCTCGTGAGCACCCTCAAGGAAGCTCGCGCGCAGATCGTGACGCTCAAGGAGGAGATCGACCGGCTCGCTCAACCCCCAAGTGGCTACGGCGTCTTCCTGGCCCGGCACGACGACGGCACGGTCGACGTCTTCACCGGCGGACGGAAACTGCGCGTGGCCGTCTCGCCCTCGCTCGACGTCGACGAGCTGCGGCGCGGCCAGGAGGTCCTGCTCAACGACGCGCTCAACATCGTCGACGCGTTCGGCTACGAGCGGGTCGGCGAGGTGGTCATGCTCAAGGAGATCCTCGCCGGTCCCGAAGGCGCGCCGGGTGACCGGGCGCTCGTGGTCTCGCACTCCGACGAGGAACGCATCGTGCACCTGGCCGAGACCCTGATCGGCAGTCCGATCCGGGCCGGCGACTCGCTCATGATCGAACCTCGCTCGGCGTACGCGTACGAGCGGATTCCCAAGAGCGAGGTCGAGGAACTCGTGCTGGAGGAGGTGCCGGACGTCGACTACACCGACATCGGCGGCCTGCACTCCCAGATCGAGCAGATCCGCGACGCGGTGGAGCTGCCGTTCCTGCACGCCGACCTGTTCCGGGAGCACCAGCTACGCCCGCCGAAGGGCATCCTGCTCTACGGCCCGCCCGGCTGCGGTAAGACCCTCATCGCCAAGGCGGTCGCCAACTCCCTCGCCAAGAAGATCGCCGAGCGGCAGGGTAAGGAGCGGCACACCAGCTTCTTCCTCAACATCAAGGGCCCGGAGCTGCTCAACAAGTACGTCGGCGAGACCGAGCGGCACATCCGGCTGATCTTCCAGCGCGCCCGTGAGAAGGCCGGTGAAGGCACGCCGGTCATCGTTTTCTTCGACGAGATGGACTCGGTCTTCCGCACCCGCGGCTCCGGTGTCTCCTCCGACGTGGAGAACACCATCGTGCCGCAGTTGCTCAGCGAGATCGACGGCGTCGAAGGGCTGGAGAACGTCATCGTCATCGGCGCCTCCAACCGGGAAGACATGATCGACCCGGCGATCCTGCGGCCGGGACGACTCGACGTGAAGATCAAGATCGAGCGTCCGGACGCCGAGGCGGCCAAGGACATTTTCTCCAAGTACATCCTCCCCGGCCTGCCGCTGCACGCCGACGACCTGGCCGAGCACGGCAGCGACGCCCAGGCCACCGTCGCCGCCATGATCGACGCGGTGGTGCTGCGGATGTACTCGGAGACGGAGGAGAACCGCTTCCTGGAGGTCACCTACGCCAACGGTGACAAGGAGGTCCTGTACTTCAAGGACTTCAACTCCGGCGCGATGATCCAGAACATCGTCGACCGGGGCAAGAAGATGGCCATCAAGGAGTTCCTCACCTCCGGTCGCAAGGGGCTGCGCCTGCAGCACCTGCTCGACGCCTGCGTCGACGAGTTCCGCGAGAACGAGGACCTGCCCAACACCACGAACCCGGACGACTGGGCCCGCATCTCCGGCAAGAAGGGCGAGCGGATCGTCTACATCCGCACGCTCGTCTCCGGCGGCAAGGGCACCGAGGCCGGCCGCTCCATCGAAACCGCCAGCAACACCGGTCAGTACCTCTGACCGTACGCGCCACCGGGGCCCGTGACGCCACCCGTCACGGGCCCCGCGCATGCGCTCCGGCCCGCGGCGCGCGCACCACTCCGCGCGGATAGACTCCGGGGCCACCTTCCCATCCGAGAAGGACAGTCGTGCCCACCCAGCAGAGCGAAAAAGCCCCGGCGCTCCCCGCGAGTCCGACCGCCAGCCCCGCCGCGTGGCGTCGCCGACCCCTGCTCACCGCGCTGGCCGCGCTACCCGCGGCCTGGCTGCTGCCGTTGGCCGCGACCGCCGTCGACGCCCGCTGGACAATGCCCCCGGCAGTCCTGCTCGCCACCGCCAGCCTGCTGCGCGGCGGCCGGACGCTGCTCGACCGGCTGCTGCTCGCCACCCTCCTGCTCGCCGGCCTCACCACCGCGGCCGGGCTGCTCTTCGCCGTCTGGCCCTGGGGGATGGCACCTGTCCCGGTGGCCGGCACCGCGCTGACCGTCCTCATCCTCATCGCCCTGGCCACCGGGCGGCACCCCACCCTGCCCCGACCCGGCCGGGACGACCTGTTCCCCGTCCTCGGCACCGCCGCGCTCGTCGGCTATCTCGCGCAGCCCGTCCTGCGCGCCGACGATCCCCTCGGCCGGCTGACGATCCTCTCCAGGGGCGAGGACTACTTCCGGCACTTCTCCCTCGTCGACGTCATCGGCAGACACGGCGGCTACGTCTTCCTTGACCCCGACGCCGTACGCGAGCAGCTCCTCTCCCTGCTCGTCCACTACCCGCAGGGCTGGCACCTGCTGGTCGCCCTGCTCGACGGCCACCTCACCCCGCCCGGCGTCGCACCGGCCGGACCCGGCGCGGTGCAGCCGTTCCTGTGGTGGAACGTCGCCACGTTCGGCGTCTTCGTGCTCACCCTGCTCTGGGCCGCGCACCGCCTACCCGGGCCGCTGCACCCGCTCAGTCGCAGCGTGCTCACCGTCGTCGTATGTGCCCTCGTCCTCGGCAGCCAGATGCCCCGCATGCTCCTGTCGGGATACCCCACCGAGACGCTCGGGCTGACCCTCACCATCGCCCTCGCAGCGCTCGTCGCCCGGCCGGTCGCCGCCCTCCGCGAACACCTGCTGCTGCTCGGTGCCCTGCTCGTCGGCATCGGCTACACCTACTACCTGTTCCTCCCCGCCGCCGCCGTCATGGTGCTGGGGGCCCTGCTCGCCCGCCGTCGTGAGGTGCTGCGGGCCCGCCGCGCCGTGCTGGCCATCGGCACGGCCACCGCCGTCCTCACCCCGGTGCCGATCCTGCTCGGCGTGTTCCGCGCCAACCAGACCGAGGCACTCACCGCCACCGTCGGACCCGACCTCACCGAGACCTGGCTCGCCCTCGGCGGCCTGGGCGCCCTCGTCGTACCGGCGCTGCTGGTGCACGCCGTACGGTCCGGACGCGACGACCCGGCCTGGCGACGCTGGCTGTTCATCCTGCTGGTCAGCCTCGCCCTCGTCCTGGGCATCGGGCAGGCCAGCGTCAGCCTCGGCGGTGAACCCGGCTACTACTTCAACAAGGCCGGCCACCTCACCACGGTGCTGCTGATCGCCGGCACCGCCGCCGTGGTACGGCTACTGCCGATCCCACGTCGCAACCGCCCGCTGCGCACCGCCACGGCCGGCCTCACCGCCGTCGCCGTCGTCGCCGCCACCGTGCTGCTCGTCGGTGTCACCGGTTGGCACCGCAGCCTGCTCGTCGTCGACAACCCGACCTGGGCGCAGCGCTGGGCGCACCAGCAGGTCGACCAGCCCACGCGCGTCCCCGTCGTGTGCGACCGGGCCCTGCGGCGGTATCCACCGGTCGACGGCGTCACCACGCTGATCCTCGACCGCAGCCCGTACCGTGCCTACCTGGCCAACATCTGCGTTGCCACCATGCAGGGCACGACCGCGCAGACCGAAGCCGGGATCTACCACATGGCCTTCGTCGAACCGGAGCGAACCTCGCAGATGCTGCAACGGACTCTGGGCGACATCCGGCTGGTGGTCACCACCGACGGTGCCCAGGTCCGGGTCAACAGGCTGCTGCGGGACGCCCCGGAACTGCGTGACCGGGCCACCGTCGAGGTGATGCTCGTCGACGAACCCCCGGCCTGACCGACGCGACCCAGCGGTACGCCGCACGACCGCCACGCCCCCGGTTGGCGACGTGGCGACTACGCTCGACATGACGGGGACCGGTCAGGCAAACGAAGCGGGTAGGTCGATGAGCGTTAGACGAATCATGGGCACCGAGGTCGAGTACGGCATCTCCGTGCCCGGTCAGGCCGGCGCCAACCCGATGGTCACCTCCTCCCAGGTGGTCAACGCCTACGGCGCCCGACCGGAGCTGAACCGCGGCGGCCGGGCCCGCTGGGACTACGAGGAGGAGTCACCGCTGCGGGACGCCCGCGGGTTCACCTACTCCGGCGCGGCCTACGACCCGGCCGAGGCGCTCGCCGACGAGGACCTCGGCCTGGCCAACGTGATCCTGACCAACGGCGCCCGGCTCTACGTCGACCACGCGCACCCGGAGTACTCCACCCCCGAGGTCACCAACCCCCGCGACGTGGTCCGCTGGGACAAGGCGGGAGAGCGGGTGATGGCGGAGGCGGCCCGGCGGGCCGCCACGATCCCCGGTGCCGCACCGATCCACCTCTACAAGAACAACACCGACAACAAGGGCGCCAGCTACGGCGCGCACGAGAACTACCTCATGCGCCGGCAGACGCCGTTCGCCGACATCGTGGCGTACCTGACGCCGTTCTTCGTCACGCGGCAGATCGTCTGCGGTGCCGGCCGCGTCGGCATCGGCCAGGACGGTGGCCAGAGCGGCTTCCAAATCTCCCAACGCGCCGACTTCTTCGAGGTCGAGGTCGGCCTCGAGACCACCCTCAAACGGCCGATCATCAACACCCGCGACGAACCGCACGCCGACGCGGACAAGTACCGCCGCCTGCACGTCATCATCGGCGACGCGAACCTCTCGGAGATCTCCACCTACCTCAAGGTGGGCACCACCGCGTTGATCCTCACGATGATCGAGGAGAAGGCGCTCGGCCCGGATCTCGGCATCGCCGACCCGGTCGGCGAGCTACGCGCGGTCAGTCACGACCCGTCGCTGACGCACCTGATGCGGCTGCGCGACGGGCGTCGCCTGACGGCCATGGACGTGCAGTGGGCCTACCTGGAGCGGGTGCGCGCGTTCGTCGACGACCGCTACGGCAACGACGTCGACGAGCAGACCGCTGACGTGCTGGACCGGTGGGAGAACGTGCTCGACCGGCTGGGGCGCGACGTGATGCTCTGCGCCGACGAGCTGGACTGGGTGGCGAAGCTGCGGCTGCTGGAGGGCTACCGGGAGCGGGAGCAGCTCGGCTGGGGCTCACACAAGCTCCAACTGGTCGACCTGCAGTACTCCGACGTACGCCCGGAGAAGGGCCTCTACCACCGGTTGGTCTCCCGCGGGTCGATGAGGACGCTGCTCAGCGACGAGGAGAGCCGTACGGCGATGACGGAGCCGCCGGAGGACACCCGGGCGTACTTCCGTGGCCGCTGCCTGGCCCAGTACGCCTCCGAGGTGGTCGCCGCCAGCTGGGACTCGGTGATCTTCGACGTCGGCCGGGAGTCGCTGGTACGGGTGCCGATGATGGAGCCGGAGCGGGGCACCCGGCGGCACGTCGGGGAGTTGTTCGACCGCTGTGCCAGCGCCAAGGATCTGCTGGAGACCCTGACCGGCGGCTGACCCACCGGTCCCCGTCCATCAGCTGTTCGTCCCCCGCGCACCGGTACCGGCGCGCGGGGGACGTTTCGTCGCTCCCGCGAGGTAAGTTCATCGCAGGGAGATCGTGGAGGAGGCAACGATGGCCACTCGTGACAGCGGCGGTCAGTCGCAGTCGGGCAAGGCCCGTCAGGGCGAAGAGGTCGAGGACGTCACCGTCGAGGCGAACCCGGAGGTCGCCGAGCGGCACGCCGAGATCACCGAGGACGTCGACGACCTGCTCGACGAGATCGACTCCGTCCTCGAGGAAAACGCCGAAGAGTTCGTGAGGGGCTATGTCCAGAAAGGGGGTCAATGAGGCATATGTCCGATTTGCCCGTCAGGTCGGACAAGACATGCCCACAGTGTCGACGAACGCTGCCCCTCACCGAGTTTCACCGCAACAGTCGCCGAGTCGACGGTCGTGCCTACTACTGCAAGGTTTGTGCGAGAGCCCGCTCGGAGGCCAGTCGCCGCAAGCGTGGCATCGCCCCCGCACGGATGTCGGCGACTCCGGTGGGCCAGGGTCTGAAGTGGTGCCCGGACTGCGAGCAGATCAAGCCGTTGGGCGAGTTCCCGAGCACGACTCGCAAGGCCAGTGGCCGGCACAGTTACTGCAAGCCCTGTCACAACGCACGCGGCAAGGAGACCGCCCAACGGCTCTACGGCGGCACCCGCGAGTATCACCTGCGGCGGCGGTACGGCATCGGGCAGCGGGAGTTCGACCAGCTCCTGGCCGAGCAGGGCGGTGTCTGCGCGGTCTGCGGTGACCCCGATCCGGAACATGTGGACCACGATCATCGCACCGGGTGGGTACGCGGGATACTCTGCTTCAACTGCAACGGTGGTCTTGGCCAGTTCCGTGACAGTCCGACGAGGCTGGCCAGGGCCGTCACGTACCTGAGAGGAACCACGTGGCAGCGGGTTTTGATCCATCCGGGCGTCTTCCAGATGTGTTCACCAACGCGGGGACGTCCTCCTTCACGGCATTCCTGAGCAAGGTGGCCCCCGAGATGCTGCCCGGCCGACGGGCGCTGCCCCCGGGCATGGCCGCCGATCTGGCTCCGCACGCGACCACGATCGTGGCGATCGCCGCGGCCGGCGGTGTCGTGATGGCCGGTGACCGGCGGGCCACCATGGGCAATCTGATCGCCCAGCGGGACATCGAGAAGGTGCACCCCGCCGACGCGTACTCGCTGGTGGGCATCGCCGGCGCCGCCGGCATCGGCATCGAGTTGATGCGGCTGTTCCAGGTGGAGCTGGAGCACTACGAGAAGATCGAGGGCGCGATGCTCTCGCTCGACGGCAAGGCAAACCGCCTCGCCTCGATGATCCGGGGCAACCTGGGCGCGGCGATGCAGGGGCTGGCGGTGATTCCGCTGTTCGCCGGGTTCGACCTGGCGGCGGCCGATCCGGCGCGGGCCGGGCGGATCTTCAGTTTCGACGTCACCGGCGGCCCGTACGAGGAGACTGGCTACGACGCGATCGGCTCGGGTTCGCTGTTCGCCAAGTCGGCGTTGAAGAAGCGGTTCCGGACCGGGCTGTCCGTCGACGACGCGGTGCGGTTGGCGGTGGAGGCGCTCTACGACGCCGCCGACGACGACACGGCTACCGGTGGCCCCGACCTGACCCGCCGGATCTACCCGGTGGTGATGACCGCGACGGCGCAGGGCACGCACCGGCTGACCGACGCGGAGACCTCGGCGATCGCGGAGAGCGTCGTCGCCGGTCGGATGGAGAATCCGGGCGGCTGAGCCGCCCGTCCGCAGCTGATCCCGTTTCCCCGAGTACCGCCGAAGGAGAGCCGCCGCCGTGGCCATGCAGTTCTACGCCTCGCCCGAACAGATCATGCGCGACCGTTCCGAGTTGGCCCGCAAGGGCATCGCTCGGGGACGCAGCTCGGTGGTCGTCAGTTACACCGGCGGGGTGCTCTTCGTTGCCGAGAATCTCTCCAGCACGCTGCACAAGGTCAGCGAGATCTACGACCGGATCGGTTTCGCCGCCGTCGGGCGGTACAACGAGTTCGAGAACCTGCGCCGGGCGGGTGTCCGGATGGCCGACCTCAACGGTCTGAGCTACGACCGCCGGGACGTGACCGGTCTGGCGCTGGCCAACTCGTACGCCCAGATTCTCGGCGCCATCTTCACCGAGCAGTCCAAGCCGTTCGAGGTGGAGATCTGCGTGGCGGAGGTGGGTGCCACGCCGGAGGAGGACTCGCTGTACCGGTGCACCTACGACGGGTCGGTGACCGACGAGCCGGGCCGGATGGCGATGGGCGGTCAGGCCGAGGCGATCTCCGGGGTGCTGAAGTCGAACCATCGGCCCGACATGTCGCTCGGCGAAGCGGTGAAGGTGGCGGTGCAGGCGCTGGGCAGCGTCGGCGGTGAGGGCGGCGCCGCCCGCACGATCGCCGGCGACCAGTTGGAGGTGGCGATCCTGGACCGCAACCGGGTGGGTCGCACCTTCCGGCGGATCACCGGGGCCGCGTTGACCGGGTTGCTGGACGGCGACGCGGCCGGGGAGTCGGCGGCGGAGGGTGGCCGGGCGCAGACCCCGACCACGCCGACCGAGGAGGGGCACAAGCCGACCACCTCGGCCGGCTCCGCGGACCTGGAGGACAAGCCGGGCGACAGCTCCGACAGCTGAGCTGCACCCCCCGGAGCAGTTGCGGCGCCCGCGGTTTCGACCGGTCGGGCGCCGCGTCGTCAGCTCCCGGCCGCGCCGGCGGCGCACCGGGTCCGCTGGTGCCGGGTGGGTCAGTGGCGGGAGAGCAGCGGCCGCACAAGTGCCCACCAGGCCGTGGCGATGACGTTGAAGATGCCCATTCCGGGCGGCGCGGCCACGTTCGACGGGGCGACGCGGGCGGTCATCAGGCCGGCGAGAGTGCCGTCGCCGACAGTGCGCTCGACCTGCAGGCGTCGCCGGCGGGCGCGTACCCAGCTGCGGTGACGCCACAGCCAGGCCCAGCCCCGGGTCTTCTGCCGCCCCCAGCCGCCCGCCAGCGCGGCGGCGAGCATGGCAACCTCGGTGAGCAGCAGCATCGGTGCCAGCAGTGCCAGGGTCCGGACCTGGTACGCGGTGAGCAGGGTGAGCAGCCGGTTGCGTTCGACCAGGTAGAGCTTGAGGTCGTTGCGGGAGAACTCGTAGTGGTGCCGGACCACGGCGTCGGGCACGTACTCCAGCCGTAGGCCGCGCTGCCACAACCGCAGGCTGAGTTCGGTGTCCTCGTGGTAGGCGAAGTACTCGTCGGCGAAGCCGTCGAGTTCTGCCCAGCGGTGGCGGCCGATGACGAAGCAGCAGCCGCTCAGCGAGGGCACCACGGTGCGTCGGGCGTGGGCGCTTGCCGGCTCGCCGTTGCCGCCGGCCCAGGACAGGCCGGTGAAGTGCAGCGGGTTGCCCGAGGTGTTGATCAGGTCGGGGTCGTGGGCGAGCCGGATGGAGGCCATGGCGGCGCCGACGCCGGGCTCGGCGGCCACCGCGACGACCTTGGCGAGGGCGTCGGCGGCCACGATGGCGTCGGAGTTGACGAAGGCCAACCAGTCGCCGGTGGCCTCGGCGGCACCGATGTTGCAGCCGCCGGAGTAGCCGGTGTTGGCCTCCGGCCGGAGAACCCGTACGCCGGGCAGGCCCTTGACCACGTCGATGCCGTCTCCGGTGCAGCCGTTGTCGACCACGACGAGTTCGATGTCGACGCCGGTGCTGGCCAGTACGGCCCGAGCGGCGTCGACAAGCCAGGGTTCGGCACCGTAGGCGAGCATCACGGCGGTGACGCGGGGCGGTCTCATGCTGCTCCTCCGCTGGTGGCGACGGGCACCGGGGCCGCGACCGGTGGCGCCGGTGGTGCCGTCCGCCGGCGGCGCAGCAGGGTGACCATGACGACGGCGGCCACCACCGAGCCGACGGTGTAGCCGAGCTCGACGCGCAGTGCGACGGGCAGTGGGGGCAGGGTCGCCACGACGAGCGCGGCGACGCCGACGGTCCAGGCCAGGGCCTGGGCATGGTGCCGGTTGCGGGCCAGCAGCGCCTGGCCGAGCACCATCGCCCACAGGTAGGCCAGGGTGGCCACCGACAGCCAGGCGAAGTCTGCGTGGCCGAGGACGTCGGGGGTGTCGAAGAGGGCCTGTACGAGCCATGGGCCGAACAGGGCGGCGAGGACGCCGCCGAGGGCCCCGAGGGCGGTGACCACGGCCAGGGATCGACGCAGCAGGGTGCGGAAGGCGGGTTCGTCGCCGGTGGCGGCGGCGGTGGACAGGCCGGGCAGCAGCGCGGCCTGCATCGAGCCGAACACGAACAGGGGTATGCGGACCAGCACCAGCGCGGAGAGCAGTGCGCCGGCGGTGGCGACGTCGGTCGGGTCGAGCAGCCTTACGTTGATCACGCCGACGTTGACGACCACCTGGGCCAGCAGGCTGGAGACGGTGAGCAGGGTGAGGCCGCGGAGCAGGGGTGGCCAGGGGACCGCCGGTCCGCGGCCGACCGTCCGGACGATCGGTGCGGCGGTCAGCGCGACGGCGGCCAGTGGTGCCGCGACCAGCACCAGTGCGTAGGCCACGGGGGAGTCCACACCGGTGACGGCGAGGGCGGCGACCAGGCCGATGCGCAGCCCACCGTCGAGGCCGAGCTGGGTGCCGTACCAGTCGAAGCGGCGCAGGCCGGAGAGCACGCCACGAGTGGTGTGCGCCACGGCCAACGCGGCCAGTGCCCCACCGAGGGCGGGCACCATGGCGGCGTCGCCGCCGAAGAGCCGGTCGGTGAGCAGGTCGGCGGCGCCGATGGTGAGCACCAGGAGCAGGCCGAGTACGGCGGCGGCGACGGCGGCGCCGCGGGCCAGTACCGGGCCGGGTGGCAGTCCACGGGTGCGCCGGGCCGCGACGAGGCGGGCGACTTCCTGTTCGACGGGGAAGAACACGCCGATGCCGAGGGTGAACACGACCGACCAGAGCACCGACAGCGAGGAGTAGTCGGCGGCGTCGAGGTTGTGCCCGGCCAGGGCGAGGTGGACGTAGGAGGCCAGTCCGACCACGGCCAGCCCGATGCCGACGCCGATGGTGCCGGGCGGGACGAGACGGAGCAGGCGGCGCATCACCGGCGGATGAGGGCGAGGGTGAGCACGGCCACGGCTCGACCGAGGTAGACCATCGCCTTGGCGGGGGAGTGGCTGGGCGTACCGGCCATCCGGCGGCGCATGGCGACCGGCACCTGTTGGATCCGGTAGCCGCGCCGGGCGGCGTGGACGAGCGTCTCGACGGTGTCGCCGAGGTACTCGGCGGGGTACCAGCGGGCGAACATTTCGATCATTCGTCGGTTGGCGGCCCGGAAGCCGCTCGTGGTGTCGGTGAGCGTGGCGCCGGCCAGACCGGACAGCACCAACGACAGCATGCCCATCGCCCAGCGGCGCGGGCCGCGTACCGTGTATTCGCCCTCGCCGGCGAACCGGGCCCCGATGACCAGGTCGTAGTCGTCGAGCAGGTCGACGAGCTTCGGCACGTACCGGGGATCGTGCTGCCCGTCGGCGTCGACCTGCACCGCGACGTCGTAGTCGTGGTCGCGGGCGTAGCGGTAGCCGAGCCGCATGGCGCCACCGACGCCGAGGTTGTACGGCAGTCGGGCGACGCGGGCACCGGCGGCGGCGGCGACGGCGGCGGTGTGGTCGGTGGAGCCGTCGTCGACGACGAGCACGTCGACCCCGGGCAGTTCGCCGCGGATCTCACCGACGACGTCGCCGATGGAGGCGGCTTCGTTGAGCGCCGGGATGATGACGAGCAGCCGCTTGCCGTTAACCATCGCGGGACACCATTTCCGCTCGGTCCGAGTACCGGGCCCACTCCGCCCGTTCCGCCCGGTCGGCTGCGACTTCGGCGCGGAGCAGGGCGAACTCCTCGGCGAGCGTGCGGGTCTCCTCCTCCAGCGCGCTGACCTCCCAGCTGAGGTGGATGCAGACCAGCAGGAGGAAGACGATGCCCAGGAAGAGCACCAGGCTGACTCCGGACGCGACACCGAGCAGGTCGGCGACGCCGTCTAGCAGCCGGGGGAACAGCGACAGCGGAATCACCACGAACAGCAGGCCGAGCCAGAGCATGCCGTACTTCTCGCGCAGTTGCCGGCGGCGCAGCAGCTCGACGATCGTGGCCAGCAGGATCAGACCGGTCAGACCGGTGACCAGGGTGAGCTTCATACGACCTTCCACGGGGAGGGTGGAGCGGCGGGGGCGAACGCGTCGACCAGGGCGGCGTGCCAGTCCGGCAGGGGCGGCAGCCCGGCCTCGGCCCACCGGCCGTGCCCTAGCACACTGTACGTCGGTCTTGGGGCAGGTCGCACGAATCGGGCACTTGTGGTGGGTCGGATCCGGTCCGGGTCGAGCCCGTGCCGGGCGAACACGGCGCGGGCCAGGCCGTACCAGGTGGTCTCGCCGGAGCAGGTGCCGTGGTAGATCCCCGGTGCGGCGCGTCCGGCGTGGGCGGCCTCGGCGAGCGAGACCAGGTGCCGGGCCAGGGCGTGCGACCAGGTCGGCTGGCCGTGCTGGTCGTCGACGACGTCGAGGGTGTCGCGCCGGTCGGCCAGGTCGAGCATCGTGGTGACGAAGTTGCGGTCGTGGGCACCGTAGAGCCAGGCGGTCCGCACCACGTATCCGGTGTCGGGCAGCAGCCGGGTCACGGCCTGTTCCCCGATGAGCTTGCCGCGACCGTACGCGTTGAGCGGGGCGGTCGGCGCGTCCTCGGGGTACGGCGTGGTGGCGGTGCCGTCGAAGACGTAGTCGGTGGACAGGTGCAGCAGCCGGGCGCCGTGCGCGGCGCAGGCGGTGGCGAGGTGGACGACGGCGTCGCCGTTGACGGCGGTGGCGGCCGACTCGTGTGTCTCGGCGCCGTCGACGTCGGTCCAGGCGGCGGTGTTGACCACCACGTGGTGGCCGGCGACGGCGGCGTGCACGGCGGCGGCGTCGGTGATGTCCAGGTCGGTGCGGGTGGCGGGGGTGACCTGGTGTTCCGGCCGCGCTTCGAGGACGTCGACCAGGTCGCGTCCGAGCATCCCACCGGCACCGGTCACCAGGAACCTCATGCGCTCGCCGCCTTCAGCGGTTCCCACCAGGCCCGGTTGTCCCGGTACCAGCGGACGGTGTCGGCGAGACCGGCGTCGAGGGTGATGCTCGGTGCGTACCCGAGCTCGTTGCTGATCTTGGTGATGTCGAGGGAGTAGCGGCGGTCGTGTCCCTTGCGGTCGGCGACGGGGGTCACCCGGTCCCAGCCGGCGTCGCAGGCGTCGAGCAGCCGGGCGGTCAGTTCCTTGTTGGTGAGTTCGGTGCCGCCGCCGATGTGGTAGACCTCGCCGGCGCGACCCTTGTGCTGGACGAGGGCGATGCCCCGGCAGTGGTCGTGCACGTGCAGCCAGTCGCGTACGTTGCCGCCGTCGCCGTAGAGCGGGACGCTGCGCCCGTCGAGGAGGTTGGTGACGAACAGCGGGACGACCTTCTCCGGGTACTGGTAGGGCCCGTAGTTGTTGGAGCAGCGGGTCACCACCACGTCGAGGCCGTGGGTGCGGTGGTAGGCCAGGGCGAGCAGGTCGGAGCCGGCCTTCGACGCCGAGTACGGGGAGTTGGGGGCCAGCGGCCAGTCCTCGGTCCAGGAACCGTCGGCGATGGAGCCGTAGACCTCGTCGGTGGAGACGTGTACGAACCGGGAGACGCCGTGGCGTAGCGCGGCGTCGAGCAGGTTCTGGGTGCCGAGGACGTTCGTGGTGACGAAGGGCGCGGCGCCGGCGATCGAGCGGTCGACATGGGACTCGGCGGCGAAGTGCACGACCACGTCGTGCCCCGCGACGGCGTCGTCGACCACCTCGGGGTGACGGATGTCACCCTGGACGAACCGCAGCCGGGGGTCGTCGGCCACCGGCGCGAGGTTGGCCAGGTTGCCGGAGTAGGTCAGCGCGTCCAGCACGGTGACTTGGGCCGGTTCCACCGCCGGTACGCCCGCCGCGCTGCCGCCGGAGACGCCGAGCAGCGTCCGGACGTATTCCGAGCCGATGAAGCCGGCACCGCCGGTGACCAGGATCCTCACGGGTCCGGAAGTCTACGCGAAACGGCCACATCCGCAGCGCAGGCGACGCGCGGCTGTTCGTCCGGTTGTGCCGGTAGGCTCCCCCGGATGCGTGGAATCCTGCTCGCCGGTGGCACCGGGTCCCGGCTGTGGCCGATCACCCGGGCGGTGTCGAAACAGCTGATGCCGGTCTTCGACAAGCCGATGATCTACTACCCGCTCTCCACCCTGGTGATGGCGGGAGTGGTCGAGATCCTGGTGATCACCACACCGGAGGAGCAGGATCAGTTCCAGCGGCTGCTCGGCGACGGCAGCCAGTTCGGGCTCCGGCTGGAGTACGTCGCCCAGCCCCGGCCGGAGGGCATCGCCCAGGCGTTCGTGCTGGGCGCGGACTTCATCGGCGACGAGTCGGTGGCGCTGGTCCTCGGGGACAACATCTTCCACGGGGTGGGCCTCGGCCGGCAGCTGGCGGCGGCCGGTGATCCGGTCGGTGGCCGGATCTTCGCCTACCCGGTGGCCAACCCGCAGGCGTACGGCGTGGTGCACTTCGACGCCGACGGGCGGGTGCTGTCCATCGAGGAGAAGCCGCCGCGCCCGAGGTCCCGGTACGCGGTTCCCGGCCTGTACTTCTACGACAACCGGGTGGTGGAGATCGCGCGGGGGCTCACGCCCAGCGCCCGGGGTGAGTTGGAGATCACCGCGGTGAACGAGGCGTACCGGCGGTGGGGCGAGCTGTCGGTCACCGTGCTGGATCGGGGGACCGCCTGGCTGGACACCGGCACCTTCACCTCGCTGATGCAGGCCGCCGAGTTCGTTCGGGTGATCGAGGAGCGGCAGGGCATGAAGATCGGCTGCGTGGAGGAGGCCGCCTGGCGGGCCGGGCTGATCGACGACGCGCAGTTGCGCGCGCTGGCCGAGCCGCTGACCCGCAGCGGCTACGGCGACTACCTGCTCGACCTGCTCGCCGGCGACCGGCAGGAGCCGACCGGCGAGATCGCTGGAACGGGGGCGGTCCGATGAAGCTGCGACCGTTGAGCGTCGAGGGCGCCTGGGAGATCACCCCGCAGCAGCACGGCGACCCGCGCGGGCTGTTCCTGGAGTGGTACCGCTTCGACCGCCTGGCCGAGGCGGTCGGGCATCCGTTGCGGCTGGCACAGGGCAACCTGTCGGTCTCGGCCCGTGACGTGGTGCGCGGCATCCACTTCGCCGACGTGCCGCCGGGGCAGGCGAAGTACGTCACCTGCGTCCGGGGGGCGGTGCTCGACGTGCTCGTCGACCTGCGGGTCGGCTCGCCCACCTTCGGCCGGTGGGAGGGGGTACGCCTGGACGACGTGGACCGGCGTGCGGTCTACCTGGCCGAGGGGCTCGGCCACGGCTTCTGCGCGTTGACCGACGACGCCACCCTCACCTACCTCTGCTCGACCACGTACCACCCCTCGGCCGAGCACGCGGTGCACCCGCTGGACGAGGAACTGGGCATCGACTGGCCGACCACCGGGCCGCAGCTGTCCGCCCGCGACGCCGCCGCGCCCACCCTGGCGCAGGCCCGGGCGGCCGGGTTGCTGCCGGAGTACGACACCTGCCGGCGGTACGTCGCGACTCTCGTCGCCGCGGCAGGTTCCACCGACGGCTGAGGTCGGCACGTGCCCCCGACAGTGACGAACAGGGCCTCCGTACGGCTAATGTCTCATCATGGAACGGCGAATCTTCGGTCTGGAGACCGAGTACGGCGTCACCTGTACCTACCGCGGACAGCGGCGGCTGTCCCCCGACGAGGTGGCCCGGTACCTCTTCCGCCGGGTGGTGTCCTGGGGCCGGTCGAGCAACGTCTTCCTGCGTAACGGGGCGCGGCTCTACCTGGATGTCGGCTCACACCCCGAGTACGCCACCCCGGAGTGCGACTCGGTGGTCGACCTGGTCGCCCACGACCGGGCCGGCGAGCGGATCCTGGAGGGGCTGCTCATCGACGCGGAGAAGCGGCTGCACGACGAGGGCATCGCCGGCGAGATCTACCTGTTCAAGAACAACACCGACTCGGCCGGCAACTCGTACGGCTGCCACGAGAACTACCTGGTGTCCCGGCACGGCGAGTTCGGCCGGCTCGCCGACGTGCTGATCCCGTTCCTGGTCACCCGGCAGCTCATCTGCGGTGCCGGCAAGGTGTTGCAGACGCCGCGCGGCGCGGTGTACTGCCTGTCCCAGCGGGCCGAGCACATCTGGGAGGGAGTGTCCTCGGCGACCACCCGCAGCCGCCCGATCATCAACACCCGCGACGAGCCGCACGCCGACGCGGAACGGTACCGCCGGCTGCACGTGATCGTCGGCGACTCCAACATGAACGAGGTCACCACGCTGCTGAAGGTCGGCACCGCCGACATCGTGCTGCGCATGATCGAGGGTGGCGTGGTGATGCGCGACCTCACCCTGGAGAACCCGATCCGGGCGATCCGGGAGGTGTCGCACGACATCACCGGCCGGCGGAAGGTGCGGTTGGCCTCGGGCAAGGAGATCAGCGCCCTGGAGATCCAGCAGGAATATCTGGCCAAGGCCACCGAGTTCGTCGAGCGCCGGGGCGGCGACCAGACCGCCAAGCGGGTGGTCGAGCTGTGGGGGCGGGTGCTGCGGGCGGTGGAGACCGGCGACCTGGAACCGGTCTCCCGGGAGATCGACTGGGTGACCAAGCTGCGGCTGATCGAGCGTTACCAGCGCAAGCACGACCTGCCGCTGTCCCACCCCCGGGTGGCGCAGATGGACCTGGCGTACCACGACCTGCGCCGGGGGCGCGGGCTCTACGCATTGCTGGAGCGGCGCGGCGACGTGGACCGGGTGGCCACCGATCCGGAGATCTTCGAGGCGAAGGAGACGCCGCCGCAGACCACCCGGGCCCGGCTGCGCGGCGAGTTCATCCGGCACGCACAGGAGAAGCGACGGGACTTCACCGTCGACTGGGTGCACCTGAAGCTCAACGACCAGGCGCAGCGGACGGTGCTCTGCAAGGACCCGTTCCGGGCGTACGACGAGCGGGTGGAACGGCTGATCGCCAGCATGTGACGGAGCCGACCGGGGCCGAGCCGACGGCCGGCCCCGGGTAGGCTGGTCAGGCCATGATTCCTCCTGAACCTCCCACCCCGGGCGCTCAGCGGCAGAGCTGGCTCGAACGCCGCCGCGACAAGGTCCGCGCCGAGATCGAGCGTAACCGCCGTGGCGGTCACACCGTGCCCACCTGGGTGCTGGCCCTGGCTCTGGCGCTGATCGTCGGCGCCTGGCTCGCCCTGGTCATCTTCGCCTGAGGCGCGCGGGGCGTTCGCACAGGGCGCCTGGTCAGCCCCCGGCCGGTGCCGGAGGTGGCTGCATCGTCAGGCGGGCGGCGTGCCGGCCGGCCGCGGCGGCGGCCAGGAAGTAGGCGTGGTCGGCGTCCAGCCCGCGTCCCATCGTCGACAGCGGCACCGGGCTGCGTCGCAGCGCCGGGTCCAGCCCGGTGGTGTCCACCCGCACCAGCGTGTGCCGCTCGGCCAGCGGTTTCACCGCGGCCTCGACCTCGGCGGCAAGTTCCGGTTCCAGGCCCGCCGGCACGACCAGTTCCGCGCGGGCCAGCGCCACCCGGCCGTACGCGGTGAGGCTGTGGTGCGACACGCCCCGGTGCCGGGGTCGCGGGTCGGCGGCGGAGATCCGTAGCGAGCCCACCGGGCGGCCGCCGAGAGTGGCGACGGCGTTCACCGCCTCGCCGACGGCCACCCCGGAGAATCCCCAGCGGGTGCCGGTACCGAGATTGCCCGGGCCCTGCGCCACCACCGCCACGTCGGCGCCCAGCACGTGCCGGGCGGCGAGCAGTCCGCTGTGCAGGGTCGACGCCTCCAGATCACCGCCGAACGCCTGCCCCACGCTGATCGTGCCGACCAGTTCGTCGCGCAGCCCGGCGAGGGTGCGGGAGAACCAGGCGGGCAACGCCCCGCCGTCGGTGAGCAGGTACGCCACCCGCGCCTGCGGCGCGTCGAGCCGAACTCCGGCCAGGATCGCCGGCAGCGCGGAGTGCAGGTCGGCCGTCACCACCGGCAGGCCGGCCAGGTCGTCGGCGGCGGCCAACACCTGCCGGTGCGGTGAGGCCTCCTCGTCGACGCCGAGCAGGATCGGCTGCAACGGGGTGTACCGGGCCTTGACCAGATGCCCCGCGTCGCGGGAGTCGAGAGCCTGCGGCGGGTCCGGCGGCAGCCGCTCCGGCAGCGCCACGACCAGGGCGTACCCGCCGGTACCCAGCCCCATCAGCAGCGCACCGGCGTTGAGTAGCACCCGATCGCCCGCCTCCGGCTCACCGACGAGCGCCGGATAGGCCAGCGCCCGCATCGCGCCGCCGCCATCCACCTCGACGTCCAGCTCCACCGCCCCGGCCCACCGCCGACGCACCCCCGCTACCGTCCCCACCCGCCACCGCACCACCCCCGCACGCTAACCCACGCCACCCCGCCCCCCGCACCCCACCCGTCGATCTTGCACTTTCTGCCTCCGCGCAGCACAACAAAAGCGGCATACCGGCGACCAGAAGTGCAAGATCGACGGACGAGGAGGGATTGGGGGAGAGGGGGTGGCGTGGGGTGACTGGGGGAGGGGGGTGGGCTGCTAGCGTGTAGCGGGTGTCGCGGAGTCGCACCGAACGGCTGGTCAACCTGGTGATCTGCCTGCTGTCCACGCGGCGGTTCCTGACCGCCGCGCAGATCGCCGCGACCGTGCCCGGTTACGAACACGATCCGGACGACGCCCGCGAGCACGAGGCCTTCCAGCGCAAGTTCGAGCGGGACAAGGCTGAGCTGCGGGAACTGGGCGTACCGCTGGAGACCGGGACGGCCAGCGCCTTCGACGCGGAGCCCGGATATCGGATCGCCCGCCGGGAGTACGCGCTGCCCGACATTCCCCTCCAGCCGGACGAGGCAGCCGCAGTCGGCATCGCCGCACGACTCTGGCAGCACGCCGGGCTGGCCGCCGCCGCCTCGTCCGGGTTGGCGAAGCTGCGCGCCGCCGGCGTGGACGTGGACCCCCAGGCCACCCTCGGGCTGGAGCCGATGGTCACGGTCGACCCGGCGTTCGCGCCGCTGACCGCGGCCGCCCGCGACCGCCGGGAGGTCCGCTTCGACTACCGGGTGCCGGACCGCGACGCGCCCGCCCGGCGCCGGCTGCAACCGTGGGGCGTGGTGTGCTGGCGGGGCCGGTGGTACGTGGTCGGCCACGACCTGGACCGCGACGCCACCCGTTGTTTCCGGTTGTCCCGGGTGGTGGGCCCGGTGCGGGCCACCGGCGAGCCGGGTGCCTACCAGCCGCCGACCGGTGTCGACCTGATCAGTCACGTGGCCCGCTGGTCCGGCCCGGTCGAGCGACCCGGCCGGGCGACCGTGCTGGTCACCCCTGGACGTGCCGCCGGGTTGCGCCGCTGGGCGGTGGAGGTCACCGTCGGGCCCGAGGCGGACCGGCTGGTGCTGCCGTACGGCGACGCCTGCTCGCTGGCCGGTCACCTGGTCGGCTACGGGCCCGACGTGCGGGTGGTCGACCCGCCCGAGGTGCGGGAGGCGGTCATCCAGCGGCTGAAGGAGATCGCCGCCCGACACGACTCGCTGACGGTGGTCCCATGAGCGGCCCGACCCGACCGGCGGCCCGTGCTGGTTCCCGGGCGTCAGCGGACCGGCTGGCCCGGTTGCTGAACCTGGTGCCGTACCTGCTCGCCCGGCCCGGGATCGAGATCGCCGAGGCGGCCGGTGACCTGGGTGTCACCGAGCGGCAGTTGCGCGAGGACCTGGAGCTGTTGTGGGTCTGCGGGCTGCCCGGGTACGGCCCGGGTGACCTGATCGACATGGCGTTCGACGGTGACCGGGTGACCATCACCTACGACGCGGGCATCGACCGGCCGCTGCGGCTCACGCCGGACGAGGCGCTGGCGCTGGTGGTGGCGTTGCGGATGCTGGCCGAGACGGCCGCGGTGGCGAACCGGGAGGCGGTCGAGCGGGCCCTCGCGAAGATCGAGGACGCGGCCGGTGACCTGGTCGCCGCGCCGGTCGAGGTGCGGCTGCCCGGTGACACCGGCCGGGTGGAACAGTTGCGGGCCGCGGTGGAGGGTGGCCGCGCGTTGCGGATCACGTATTACACGCCGGCCCGCGACGAGACCACCGAGCGGGTCATCGACCCGCTGCGGGTGCTGATGATCGGCGGCCGGACGTACCTGGAGGCGTGGTGCCGCCGCGCCGAGGCGGTGCGGCTGTTCCGGGCCGACCGGATCGACGCGGTGACCGAGCTTGCCGAACCGGCCGTGGTGCCCCCGCAGGCCCGGCCGCACGACCTGCGTCACGGGGCGTTCCGGCCCTCGCCCGACCTGCCGCTGGTCACGTTGCGGATCGGTCGGGGCGAGCGGTGGATCACCGAGTACTACCCGTGCGAGCGGGTCGAGTCCGACGGCGAGCGGTGGGTGGTGTCGCTGCGCGTCACCGATCTCGGCTGGGCCCGTCGGTTCGTGCTGGGTCTCGGCTCGGACGTCGAGGTCGTCGCACCGACCGAGCTGGCCGGGCAGATTCACCAGTCGGCGGTGGCGGCCCTGGAGGCGTACGCCCAGCCGGTGCCGGCCGACGCGGACCCGGCGGCGGCCGGCGACAGGCAGTAGGCTGGCCGGCGTGCTGAAGTGGATCGTGCTCGCGCTCGTGCTGGTGCCGTTGGTTCTGCTCGCGCTGGCGGTACGACCCGTGCTGGCGCGACTGCCCCGGCTGCGCCGGGCGGCCCTGGCGTTGCAGCGGCGGGCCGACGAGGCGACGGCGCTGCGCGAGGCGGCGGAGAGCCTCCAGCAGCGGGCGGAGGGCTTGCAGAGCCGGCTTGAGACCACCCAGCAGCGGCTCACCGTGATCAAGGCGCGGCGCGGCGACTGAGGGCCGTTCCGCCGGCGTCACCTCCCGCGCGGTGCGCGTTCCTGCCCGTACGGTGCGTGCTGCTGCACGCGGCGTCGCGACTTCGCGCAGAATGATCCAGCCGCCTGGTTGACGGGACACTCGCGGTTGGCCGAGACTTCACCCGCCGGGACGAACCACCACCGCCCCGGCGGGTGGCAACGGCCTTCGTCGCACGTACGATGGGCTGCGGAACCACCCTCATCGACACAGTGCGACTGGAGCCCTCCATGCATGCCCTCAAGCCCTGGCACATCGCCGTACTCGTGGTCGTGCTGATCCTGCTCTTCGGCGCGAAGCGGCTTCCCGACGCCGCCCGGTCCCTCGGCCGCTCGCTGCGGATCATCAAGGCCGAGACGAAGAGCCTGGCCGACGACGACCGCGACCTCGCCGGCAAGGCCGACGCGCAGGCCGGCTACCAGCCGTACCCGCCGCAGCAGCCGGCGCCGCCGCAGCAGCAGCCCTACCAGGGCACCGTGCAGCAGCCGGTCGTCGACCCGGTGCAGCGCGTCCGCGAGAACTGACCCCCGGGTCAGGTAACCGTGGCCTTCGGACTCCGCAAGCGCGGATCGAGCAACTTCGAGCGGGCCGCCGACGGCTCGATGACCCTCGTCGAGCACATCCGCGAGCTACGCAACCGGCTGTTCAAGGCGTCGCTGGGCATCCTGATCGGGTTCGGTGTCGGTCTCTGGCTGGCCGGGCCGGTCCGTGAACTGCTGTCTCAGCCCTACTGCCAGTTGCCCGGCAGCCAACTGCCCGACGGCCGGTGCAACTTCGTCCAGCTCGGTCCGGCGGACCTGTTCCTGCTGAACCTGAAGATCGGTCTGTGGGTCGGTCTGATCCTCGCCGCACCGATCTGGCTCTACCAGTTGTGGGCCTTCATCGCGCCGGGCCTGCACCGGCACGAGCGGCGGTACGCGTACGCCTTCACCGCCCTGGCCGCACCGTTGTTCGCGGCCGGTGCCGTGCTGGCGTACTTCGTCGCCTCGAAGGGGCTGGAGTTCCTGCTGGAGATCTCCGGCGATGACATCAACACCACGCTCGACATCACCCGCTACATCTCGTTCATCACCAACCTGATTCTGATGTTCGGGGTGGCGTTCGAGTTTCCGTTGATCGTGTTGATGCTCAACTTCGTCGGTATCGCCAGCGCGAAGCGACTGCTCGGCTGGTGGCGGGTGGCCGTCTTCGTCTTCTTCGCCTTCTCCGCGGTGGTCACTCCCACGCCGGATCCGTTCGGCATGAGCGCGCTGGCGTTGTGCCTGTGCGCGCTCTACTTCGCCGCGGTCGGCGTCGCATTCCTCAACGACAAGCGTCGGGGGCGCGGCAAGGAGATCTATGCCGGCATCGACGACGACGAGGTCTCCCCGCTGGAGTTCGACCGGGAGCCGGTCGAGGCGGGGCGGCGGGTCGACGCGAGTGGCCCGATCGGCGCCCCTGCACCTGTCGACGCGCCGGCTCCGATCGACCGACGGTACGACGACGTGACCTGACCCGCGACGCTTGGCGGGTAAACGCGACAAGCCTTCCCGACGCGGAAGGCTTGTCGCGTTCTGGTGCCTGCGATCGGCGGTGAAACCCCGCGGTAAGTCCGTGCCGGTTATCGGATGGCAGTGCCACCGTCAGCCGGAGAGTCGGCAATCCGTCACCGGGTTGTGCACGGTAAGCGACGGGGTAAGGGACTGAATACGATGAGTCGACGTTCTCAGCGAGAGAGAGGCTCCGTGCGTCGTCCGACGTTCCGCCGTCCGCCCGCCGCCCGGCGGGAACCCGACGCCTCGGCAGCGCGCTCAGGTGCCGCCGTTGCCCGTTTCGCCGTCATGGCAGCCGCCGCCGTCGGCGTCGGGCTCCTCGTCGGTGCCTTGTCGAGCGACCCGGCCAGCGCGGACAACGCCGAGGTTCCCTCGGCCAGCGCGGACAGCGCCGAGGTTCCCTCGGCCGGCGCGGATCGGCAGCACCCCGACCTCGATCGGCCCGCCTCGCCCCTCGACGAACTGGTCACCGGCCTCGTCGAACGCCCGGACGTCCGGCATCCCGGTAGGGGCCGGAGTTCGACGCGCGGTTCCCCGGATGCCGGTCGGCAGGATGACAACAGCCGTGCCGAGAGAGGCGGGGCGCGCAACGGCCGACCGGCCCGGGACCGCCCGGCTCGGCCACCAGCGACCGCGCGTACCGGTCGAGTGCCTACGCCCGACGGTCCGTCCGCCGACCCGTCACCGGGCAGCCGTTCACCGGCGGACCGGTCCCTGACCAGCCGTGCGCCAGGTGACCGCGCGATGGCTGCCCGGACAGCGCGGGGCGGGCCTGCGAAGGGCCCCGATTCGGTCGGGCGCACGCCGGGGGTACCGCCGATCCGGTCGACCGTGCCGAACGTCGGCGACCGGGTTCCGGTCCCGGGCGAGGGAGGGGCGCTGCCGCCCCGGTCGGAGGTGACCCGGGCCGTGACCGGTCTGGCGCCGCCGCTCGTCACGGAGCTGCCCGCGACGGGCCTGGCGGAGCTGCCCGCGACGGGCCTGGCGGAGCTGCCCGCGACGGGCCTGGCGGAGCTGCCCGCTACGGGAGCCGTCGTCGTGCGGTCGCCGGCTGTGCTGCGACCGGTGCTGGTCACAGCCGTCGCGGCGGTGTCGTCCGGCGTGGCAACGATGGCGACGCCGGTCACGCAGCTCACGGGCCAGGTCACTCCCATGATTCCCGTCCTGCCGCGAGCTTCCGCTGTCGGTTCGTACACCGTGGAGAGGCCGACGTCGTGGGCGCCGACCACCGACCCGGTTGCGGGTGTCTCGGGTGTTTCAGCGCCGGCTCCGTCGCCGGCACCTGATCCGCCAACCGCCGCAGCACCACGGGCCGCAGCACCACGGGCCGCACCGCCGGGGGAGGTTACGCCGGCCGCGCCGGTGGCCGGGGTGGCGCTCGGGTGGCACCGGCCCGCCACCGGCACGTCCGGTGCAGGGCCCGGGTCGATGCCGGAGCCGACCGGCCTTCCGCAGCGTCCTCCTCCGCCCGGTGGCGACGGCGTCACAGGTGCCGATGGGGGCCCCGGACCGCTGCGAGCAATGATCCTCGACGGGTGCCAGGTGCTGGCGACGGCCAGCGCTCGGACCGATGTCCCTCCGCCCGGCAGGTACGCGGGCCGTTCCCCCGGCGTGGCCGTCCGACCTGGCTGAGTCCGCCCTGACCCGCCCGGCACCGCCGGTGTTCCGCCGGCTGATCGCCCGGCTGGTCCTACGGGTGCCCGGGGCCGTCGCAACCGACGTCCCACGGGCCGGGCCCAGTCCGTTGGCGCGTGGCCGACCCTGCGCAGTCCCGTTGAGGAGACCGGGAGTCGGCCGTGGCGCGTACTCAGATCGGAGCTACGTGGTGATCCGCGTTGTGGTTGGCGAAAGTATGGGTCTGCTGCGCAGTGCGCTGTGCGCGGCACTGGCCGGTGAGGAGGACATCCAGGTCGTCGCCGAGGCGACGGGTATCGGTGAGTTGCCGGGGATGGTGCGTCGGCACCTGCCGGACGTGGTCCTTGTGGACCTGGCATCCGATGCTCCCGAGCCGGTGGCGGTCATCATCGAGATCACCGAGGCGGCACCCGCGACAGCGGTGCTGGCCCTGAGTGACCGGTGGAGCCGGGGCCTGGTGACGGAGGCGTTGACGGCCGGAGCGAAAGGATTGGTTGGCAAGGACGAGCCGCTGCACGAGTTGGTCCGGGCCGTACGGGCGCTCGCGGCGGGGGACCGGATCATCGACGTGGCCGCCGCCGCGACGGCGCTACGGCCCGCCACCGGCCCGCTGACGCCGCGGGAGGCAGAGGTGCTGCGGATGGCGGCCGAGGGACTGCCGCTGAAGGAGATCGCCGAACGGCTGTTCCTGGCGCACGGCACGGTGCGTAACCACCTGTCGGCGATCATGCGCAAGACCGGTGCCCGCAACCGGATGGAGGCGGTCCTGCTCGCGCGTCGTGACGGCTGGATGTGACCGTGGCTGGGGGCCGCCGGGCGGCGGCTCCCAGCCGGCCGCCGGCCGTCGGCGGGCGGAACCGGCCGGGCCGTGTTTGAATGCTGACGTTACGTGATCCACCCGACGATGTTCGGAGAGCCTGCGGTGATCCGTACCCTGCTCGCAATCGATGGTGCACTGGTCCGTGGTGCCCTGTCCCTCGTGCTCGCCGCTGAGGACGACATCAGCGTGGTGGCGGAGGTGGCTCGGGGTGACGTGGTCACCTGGACGATCCGTACCCGTCGTCCGGACGTGGCAGTGGTCGACCTCGACCTCGTCGAGAAGATGCCGGCGACCGGCTCCTGTCCGCTGCTGGTGCTCGCCGAGCCGCGCCGGGCCGGGCACCTGTACCGGACGCTCACCCCCTCCCGCACCGTCGGTGTACTCGGCAGCGACGTCCCGCCGCAGCGGGTGGTCGACGGAATCCGCCGGTTGTCCCGTGGTGAGCCGGTGGTGGACGCGGACCTGGTGCTGGCGGCGCTGCGCCGGGACAGCCCGCTCACGCCGCGTGAGGCACAGATCCTCGACCTGACGGCGGGTGGTGCACCGGTCGCGGAGGTGGCCGGATCGCTGGGTCTCGCCCCTGGCACGGTCCGTAATCATCTCGGCCGGATCATCCGGAAGACGGGCGGACGCACCAGAGTCGAGGCGGTCCAGGTGGCCCGCGACGCCGGCTGGATCTGACCGAGCCGCACGCTTCCCGCACGGGAAGGTCAGCCGCGGAGCGCGGTGACCCCGCTGACGGCACGGTCAGCGCCGCTGGCCGCCGCCGCGACACCGTCCCAGTGCCCGACCAGCTCGCGGTAGCCGGGCGAGCGAGCCAGCAGTTCCTGATGGCTGCCGTCCAGCGGTCCGTCCTCGTCGAACACCAGCACCCGTCGAGCGCGGACGGCGGAACTGATCCGGTGGGCGATGACGATCAGGGTGCCCGGTCGCCGAGCGAAGGCCGACTCGACGGTGGCCTCCAGTGTCGGGTCCAGGTGACAGGTCGCCTCGTCCAGGATGACGAGCGGCGCGGGGGCCAGGTAGGCGCGTACGGCGGCGATCAGTTGCCGCTCACCGGCGGAGAGCGTGCCGGGGTCGACCGTGGCGGCGAGGCCGCCCAGCCGCTGGGCGAGAGCGTCGGCGCCGAGCCGGGCCAGCGTGGTCTCGACGGCCGTGTCGTCCGCGTCCGGGCAGAGGTAGCGGAGGTTGTCGGCCAGGGAACCGGTGAACACGTACGCCTCCTGCGGCACGAGCACCCGCAGCGCGGCCAGGTCGGCGGGACCGACGGCGGCCACCGATCGACCGGCGAGGTGAACCGTGCCGTGCTCCGGCTCGACCAGTCCGGCGACCAGCCCGGCCAGGGTGGACTTGCCGGCGCCGCTGGGCCCCACCACGGCCAGATGTTCCCCCTCGCGCAGGGTCATCGAGAAGTCGTCCAGGATCGGCCGGGCGCCGGGTCCGTACCGGAAGGTCAGGCCGGACAACCGCACCGCCGGGGTGTCGTCCACCGGCTCCGGGATCGGGGTGGCCGTCCGCTTGCGGGGCGACGGAGGTCGGCAGGTGCGCAGGATCCGTTCCAGGGTGACGGCGTAGCGCAGCCCTCCGCCACCCAGCCCCTGCACCAGTGCGTGCAGCGCGGGTTGCAGGCTGGTGGTGACGTAGACCAGTGCGCCGAGCACCGCGCCGGTGCTCAGCCCGCGCCGCACCAGCCACGGGGCGGCGAGCAGCAGGACCACCACCGGCAGCCAGCCGCCCACCCCGAGGCTGAGGCTGCGCAGCGCGGACATCCGGGCCAGCGTCCGCTCTGCGCCGGCATGGTTGCTGACCCTCCGGTCGACCTCGGTCAGCGTACGTTCCTCGGCGCCGCAGGCGAGCACGTCGCGGTGACCGGTCAGCGCGGTCGCCGCCGACCGGCCGAGCGCCTCGCCGACCCGCACCTGGGTGCGCTGGTGTGCCAGCATCGCGGGAAGCGCGGCGGCGAAGACGACAAGCCCCGCGAGCAGCGGAGCCGCCACCAGCGCCGCGACCGTAGGGTCCAGCGCCAGCAGGCCGAGCAGGGCCGCTCCGGCGGTGAACAGGAAGCCGCGTACCACCATGACCAGGCCACCGAAGGTGTCCCGGACGATCTCCACGTGATGGGTCAAGCGGGCCACCGGGGCGCTGTCCGGGCGACCACCGGCCCGGGTGGCGTCGTGCAACGCGCCGTGGACCACCATTCGAGCCAGCTCGTCGCGGAACGGTTCCACGACTGAGCCCAGGCTCCGGTAGACCCGCCCGGTCGCCACCGCGCCGAGCACGACGGCCACGGCGAGTCCGCCCAGCCAGGCCAGGCCGGTGGCGAACCGACCAGCCAGGAAGCCCTGGTCGACGGCGCGGGCAACGAGCAGCCCGGCAAGCAGCGCCGGCAAGGACTCGACCGCCGACCAGGCGGCGAGCCGGCCGACGTGCCGGCGACGTGCCCGCAGCGCCTGCCACGTCGTCCGACCGACGCCCGGGCCGTTCATCGGGGGACACCGTCGTCCGCGAACACCGCCCGGTAGTCCGGGTCCGCCCAGAGCCGCCGATGCGGTGCCAGGGCGCGCAGCCGACCGGCGTCGAGCCAGGCGACCAGGTCCGCCGCGGCGGCCGTGGCCACCCGGTGGGTGACCACCAGGCGGGTACGTCCCGCGTTCCGGCCGGTCATCGCACGGGTGATCCGATGTTCGGTGGCGGTGTCCAGGCTGGATGTCGCGTCGTCGAGGATGAGCAGCCGCTCGGCGTGGAACGCGCGAGCCAGCCCGAGGCGTTGGGTCTCACCCCCGGACAGCGGTGCGTCTGCGGTCCGGGTGCGGAACCCGTCGGGCAGCCGGGCCACGACCCCGTCGATCTGCGCGGACCGGGCCGCCGCCAGCACGGCGGCGGTGGCCGGCGCACCTGTCGAGGGCGGGCGAGCCGACCGTTCCGGCAGGCCGAGGCCGATCGCGTCGTGCACCGTCACACCGACAAGCACCGGACGGTCGAAGGCGTGACCCACCGCCCGACGCAGCGCGGCCCGGCCGAGACGGGCCAGTGGCACCCCGTCCAGCAGCACCTCGCCGGTGTCCGGGTCGTACAACCGCCCGGCCACGGCGGCGAGGGCGGACTTGCCGGCCCCGGAACGCCCGACCACGGCCAGCGTGCAACCCGCGGGCACGTCCAGGTCGATCGCGTCCAGGACCGCCCGGTCGTCGTCGGCGCGGACACCGACCCCGCGCAGCCGCAGATGGCCGCCGCCGGGCGGCAACGGCTCGTCGCCATCGGGGCGCACCGGACAGGACAACGGCTCGGCGACCCGGCGGGCCGCTGCCCGGCTGCGGACCAGCCGGTTGAGGGTGGCCAGCACCGCGCCCAACCCGGCCCCGAGCGCGGCGTACTGCACGGCGGCGACCAGTTGACCGGCGGTGAGCCAGCCGACGCTCAGCGCGTACCCGCCGACGGCGACGACGGCGACCTGGAGCAGCGGTGCCACGGCCGCGACGCGGGCGTTGGCCCGGGCCAGCAACCGCCAGCCGAGCCGGCCGTGGCCGCGTAGTTGCGGCAGTGTCGCCAGCACCCGGTCGCGCTCGGTGTCGGTGGTGCCGGCTGCGGCGATGGTGCGGGCCCCCCCGAGCGCCTCCTGTAGCCGGCCGGCGATCGTCCCGAGTACCCGCTGGTACGCGGTGATGGCCGCCGAGGCGTCGGTGACGAACGTGGCCATGAGGACGGTCAGCACGGCCAGCCCGGCGAGCAGGGTGAGCCCGAGGACGGGCTCCAGCAGGAACAGGGCCACGACACTGCCCAGCGGCGGCAGTACCGCGATCCAGCCCAGCGCCACTGCGGTGCCGGCCTGCCCGGTGTCGGCGGCCTGCCCGGTGAGCCGGCCGACCAGGTCACCGACCGGGAAGCGGCGCACGGCTCGAACGTCCAACGCGAACAGGTGCCGCAGCAGCCGCCGACGGAGCCGGGCGGTGGCCCGGGCGGCCCCGTACCCGCCCGCCAGGTCACCGAGGACGTCGGTGACCAGCAGGATGACGACCAGGGCGCTGGCGACCACCGGCCATCGGGGAGAGGCGTCACCACCGACGGCGGCATCCACGGCCAGCCCCAGCACCGCGGGCAGGGCCAGTTCGGCGGCGGCACCGGCCAGACCCACCACCACAAGCGTGGCGGTCCAGCCGCCACCGTCGCGGACCACCCGGAGCAGCAGGCGGTCGGCGCCGGCCGGCGTTCGCATCGGTCCTCCCGTTCGTGCGGCGTGGCCCTGGACGGTCAGGTAACCGTCCAGGGCCTCGCGTGCTGCGGTCCGATCAGTTGCAGGTCGTCACGGACAGCGAGCTGTCGCCGCAGAGCAGCAGGCTCGCCCGGCTACCACCGCCGGTCCGGTCGGCCGGAGCCGCCTCCAGTCCCTGAAGGTCGAGGAGCGCCATGTCGTGTCACCTCCCATCGGGAATCGGGGTCAGGGTCGCCCCCGCCGTCGCGGGGGAGTCTGGTGCGCCGGTGAGGGGCGCGAGGAAGGGCAGGGCCGCCGGGTCGTCGGTCCGGGCGGCGGCCAGCGCCAGCAGTACGCCCGCGGTGCCGGTGGCGAGGTCCATGGACAGCCGCAGCAACTGCTCGCCGGGGAAGGCGGTGCCGTCCCGGTAGGGCAGGGCGTGCCAGTTCAGCCGTCGGATCTGCCGGTCCAGCTCGTCGCGTAGCTCCGGATCGTCGGGTTGGGCGGCGAGGTAGACGATGATGCCGGCCCGACCCGCGAAGAGGCCGGACTGGGCGTAGAACGGCGACCGGGCGGCGCGCCGCACCCCGGCGCTCGCCTCGGCGAACTGCTCGTCGTGGCGGTGGCGCAGGTACTGGTCGAGGACGAGCCCGATGCCGACGCTGCCCTGCCCCAGGTAGGGCATGGTCCGCCAACCCTCGTTGACCTCGAGCGCACCGTCGGGTCGGACCACGCAGCGACGCAGGTCCTGGCGCAGCGCGGTGGCGGCGTGGTCGAGCAGGTCCGGGTCGCCGGTCAGCTCGTACAGTCGTACCAGCAGCAACGCCGCTCCGGTCCGGCCGCGGAGCAGCCCGGCGTAGGGGTGTCGCCCCCCGCTGACGTCGCCGCCGGGGTCGTCGGCGAGTCGTTCCACCAACTCTCCGGTGACCTGCCAGGCCGCCTCCCGTAGCGCCGGTTCCCCGGTACGCCCGCCCAGCTCGGCCAGGTTGAGGGCGATGCCCGCCAGCCCGCCGGTCAGGCTGTGGTCCAGCCCGGTGGTCGACTCGCGTAGGCAGATGTCGAGCACGTCGAGCGCGTCCTGCCGGCGGCCGAGCAGTTCCAGGGCGTACGCGACGCCGTGCAGGCCGTCGTAGAAGCCGCACCGGGTGCCCGACGGGGGTGCGGTGGCCTGGCGGACCAGCCACTGTTCGTGGTCCGGCCACCGGCCAGCGCCGCTGCGGTGCAACGCGTACAGCACGCCGGCCGCACCGTGGGCGAGGTTGAGCCCGCCGCTGCGGAACTGTTCGATGTCGCCGGGGAACAGCCGGTCGGCGCGGTCGGGAGTGGCGCTGGCGAGGACGGCGCGGGTGAGCTTGTCCCGGTCGACGGGTGGCACGTCGGCGGTGGGCGGTACGGGTTCCCCGGGCCGGGCGTCCGGCGTGCTGATCTCCGCCACCGCGGCGTCGAGGAAGTCCCTCGGCACTGGGAAGGCGTCGGCGATGATGTCGGCCAGGTGCGCCGCCTTCGCCGGGACGAGGCGGACCAGCTGGGTCAGCGGCAGGAACAGGGCCAGCCGCAGGCAGGCCAGGGCGTAGTGGTCGACGGCCACGCCGGTGCGTCCCCGGGGTGCGGCGAAGCCCTGGTTGCGCAGGCCCGGTCGGCGGTGCCCGTCGACCGGGGCGGCCACCTCGAAGTCGACGAGCGCGACCCGGCCGTCCGGACGCAGCATGATGTTGAACAGGTGCAGGTCACCGTAGACCAGCCCGCGCGCGTGGATCTCCCGGACGACCTCGTCGACCTGGCGGTGGACGTCCAGCGCCCAGCTCGCGTACGCCGCCCGGTCGTCGTCGGTGGCGTCGGCGTCGATAAGCGGGTAGCGCTCGACCAGGAGCTTGTTCAGCGGGCGGCCCTCGATGAACTCCAGGGCGAGGAACCGGTGGTCGCTCAGGGCGAACTCGTCGTGCACCCGGGGCACCTGCGGCAGGTCGGCGAGCTGGCGCAGGACGGCGGCCTCCCGAGCCAGCCGGGTGACGGCGTCGACGCCGTCGGCGTCCAGGCCGGCGTGCGGCCGGGCCTCCTTGAACACGAGCTGCGTGTCGGTGCGCACGTCGCGTCCGACGTACAGGCCGCCGCCGTTGGAGAAGTGGATGACCTTCTCGATCCGGTAGGGGACCTCGTCGGTGCTTGTCGCGTTGCGGGCGGCCAGGTGTGGCGCGAGGAAGTCGGGCAGTGCCACCCAGGACGGCACGTGGAAGACCGGGTCGCGACGGTCCGGCACCAGGGTGCCGGACTCGTCCTCGACGGCCGGGACCACCTGCCCGTCGGCGGAGTGGCAGTACCGGGCGGCGAAGCCGCCGTAGCGGACGTACACCGGTCCGGCGGCGTAGCGCAGGTCGCTGAGGATGTACGGGCCGGCCTCGCCGGTGAGCAGCTCGTCCAGTTCCTTGCAGACCAGTTCGAGTTCGGCGTCGTCGCGGGGGTAGACGGTGACGAACTTGCCGCTGGCGGCACGGGCCGCGTACTTGGAGTTGCGCAGCAGCAGGGTGCGGGGGCCGCGCAGGAACTTGAAGGACAGCCCCCGGGGTACGCAGTAGGCCCACACGGCATCCAGCACCCGGTCGGCGTTGGTGACCGTGGCCGACACGTGCACCTTCCAGCCCTGCTGCGGCAGGCGTTCGCCGTCCGGAGCGTGGATGAGCCAGTCGTCGAGCGACTCCCGGCGCCAGCCCGCCGGCAGCGGCCGGGTCGCCGCGGCGAAGGTGGGCTGCGCGACGGCGCTGCCGAGGGAGTCGTAGAACAGCGGGTCGGCTGCGCAGTAGCTGTCGTAGCGCTCGTCCACTGTGTCGCCTCCCATCCGCCCGCCGGCTGTGGTCCTGTTGATGGATCCGAGTCTGTCCGTTCGGCCTATGGCGTCCCTAGTGTTTTCAGTCATGGAGATGAATGCGTGCCGCACGACCGGTCATGACAAATGACAGTTGCGGCGTAGCGGGGGTACTGTCCGGTTTCGTTTCCCGGCGGGGTGGTGCCGGCTCGCCGCGGTCGCGGCGGTCCCGGCAGGTACGGTGCTCGCCGTGACCTCAGACGATCACCCTTCGGTGCCCGGCGGGCCCGTCGCCGTGCTGGCCAACCCGACCGCCGGCCGTGGTCGGCACCGAGGGCTGCTGCCGGAGCTGCTGGACGGGATCTCGGCCGCCGGTCGGCCGGTACGGCTGTTGCGGGCCGGCAGCGCGGCCGAGGCCGAGGCGGCCTGCCGGGCCGCCGTGGCCGAGGGGGCCGGTGCCCTGGTCGCGGTGGGCGGCGACGGCACTGTGCACCGGGCGATGCAGGCCGTCGCCGGCACCTCGGTGCCGTTCGGGCCGGTGCCGGCGGGCACCGGCAACGACTTCGCGGTGGAGACCGGGTTCCCGGCCGATCCCCGGGCTGCTGTCGAAATCATCGCGACTGCCCTGCGCGAGCGACGCAGCCGGCCGGTCGACCTGGCCCGGATGACCGGGGCCGACGGCACGGTGCGTTGGTACGGCGCGGTGCTGGCGGCCGGCTTCGACGCGATCGTCAACGAGCGGGCCAACCGGATGCGCTGGCCGCGCGGCCCACGCCGCTACGACCTGGCCATTCTGGTGGAGTTGGCCCGGCTACGGCCCCGCCGGTACACCCTCGTCCTCGACGGTGAGCGGATCGAGGTCGATGCGGTCCTGGTGGCGGTGGGCAACGGAGCCAGCTACGGCGGCGGGATGCGGATCTGTCCCGACGCGGACCCGACCGACGGCCTGCTCGACGTGGTGGTAGGTGGTCGATTCGACAGGCGTACCTTGATCCGGGTCAAGCCGCGCATCTACGCCGGCACCCACGTCACCCATCCCCTGGTGCACACCCACCGCGCCCGCACCGTCGCCCTAGCCGCGGCGGAGGGCATCACCACCTACGCCGACGGCGAACGCTCCCTCCCCCTCCCACTCACCGTCACCGCCACCCCCGCCGCCCTCCACCTCCTCCGCTGACCACCCTCCACCACCTCCACCACCTCCACCGCCCGCGATCTTGCACTTCTGGTCGGGGAAAAGTGGCCGGAAGCCGACATATCGGCGACCATAAGTGCAAGATCGCGGAGGTCTAGGGGGTGGGGAGGAGGTTGAGGACGGAGCCGAGGGCGTTGGGGCGGCCGGGGTCGGCGGCGGGGAGGATCAGTGCGGCGCAGCCGGCGGCGACGGCACCGGCGTCTGCGGGGGTGTCGCCGACCATGAGCGACTCCTCGGGGTCGACGCCGAGCAGGCCGCAGGCCCGCCAGAAGATCGCCGGGTCGGGCTTGCACCGGCCCACCTCGTACGACAGGACGTGGGCGTCGACCAGGTCGGCCAGCCCCCAGGCGTCGAAGAGGGGCCGGATGTCGAAGCCGATGTTGCTGACCACGGCCACCCGGACGTCGGCGGCCCGCAGGGCGGCGAGGGTCGGTGCGGTGTCGGGGTAGGGCACCCAGCCCTGCGGCACCAGCAGCCGTTCGTACAGCGCCTCGGCGAAGCCGTCGATGCCGGCGTCGACGGTGTCGGCCAGCCCGGTGTAGGCACCCCGGTGGGCGTGCTCGTAGAGATCCCGGTCGGCCCACAGCTCGGCCAGGTGGGGCGGTACCCGGGCGGGCAGTGGCCCACCGGCACGGCCGGCGGTGAGCAGCCGGTCGGCCAGGGCGGTCGCGCGGGCCCGGTCCAGGTCCACGCCGCACGCCGACGCGGCGGCCAGCACCCACTGGCTGGGCTCCTCCACCTGCGCGAGGGTGCCGTGGAAGTCGAACAGGACCGCCCGCACCCGCCGCCGGGACGGGCCCCGATCGTCGGTGTCGGGTACGGGGTTGGTCGGTTCGGCATGATCCGGCACGTGCTGCACCCTACCGACCCGCTCGGACCGCCCCGGCGCTCGGCCTTGCCCGGTGCCCGTCGTGGGCACGCACTAATCTTGAGGACATGTCGAGCCCCGCCGAGCGGTACGCCGCGGCGCGCCGCCGGGCCGCCCAGGCCTCAGAGTTCCCGGCGCTTGAAGAGTTCACCTCCGATCTGGGGTTCGATCTCGACGACTTCCAGCGGGAGTCCTGCCAGGCCCTGGAGCGGGGCAGTGGCGTGCTGGTCTGCGCCCCGACCGGTGCCGGCAAGACGGTGGTCGGCGAGTTCGCCGTACACCTGGCGCTGCGGGGCGCGCCCGGTCGGCCGGCACCGGCCGGCGGTGCCCGGCGCAAATGCTTCTACACCACGCCGATCAAGGCCCTGTCGAACCAGAAGTACCACGACCTGGTCGACCGGTACGGCGCCGCGCAGGTCGGGCTGCTCACCGGCGACAACGCCATCAACGGCGACGCCCCGGTGGTGGTGATGACCACCGAGGTGCTGCGCAACATGCTGTACGCCGGCTCGGCCACCCTCGACGGCCTGGCGTACGTGGTGATGGACGAGGTTCACTACCTGGCCGACCGGTTCCGTGGCGGGGTGTGGGAGGAGGTCATCATCCACCTGCCCGCCTCGGTGACCCTGGTGTCGCTGTCGGCCACGGTCTCCAATGCCGAGGAGTTCGCCGACTGGCTGATCACCGTCCGGGGCGAGACCACCGTGGTGGTCAGCGAGCACCGGCCGGTGCCGCTGTGGCAGCACATGCTGGTCGGCAAGCGGATGTTCGACCTGTTCCACGACGCCGCCGCCGCCCGCAAGCACGACGTGCACCCGGAGCTGCTGCGCTACACCCGGGACACGATGCGCCGGTTGGATCTCGGCGAGGGACGCTCCGCCGGCTTCGGCGCCGGCCGGCGCGGCCCCCGCTGGCGGGGGCCGCTGCGCCCGGACATCGTCGACCGGCTGGACCGCGAGGGACTGCTGCCGGCGATCCTGTTCATCTTCAGCCGGGCCGGCTGCGACGCCGCGGTGCAGCAGTGCCTCGCGGCCGGGCTGCGGCTCACCTCGCCCGAGGAGCGGGCGGAGATCCGCCGGGTGGTGGAGTCCCGGGTGACCGCGATCCCCGGCGAGGACCTGTCGGTGCTCGGCTACTGGGAGTGGCTCGACGGGCTGGAGCGCGGGCTGGCGGCGCACCACGCCGGGATGCTGCCGGCGTTCAAGGAGGTCGTGGAGGAGCTGTTCGTCCGTGGGCTGGTCAAGGCGGTCTTCGCCACCGAGACCCTGGCTCTGGGCATCAACATGCCGGCCCGCTGCGTGGTGCTGGAACGCCTGGTCAAGTACAACGGCGAGGCGCACGTCGACCTGACCCCGGGGGAGTACACCCAGCTCACCGGGCGGGCCGGGCGTCGGGGCATAGACGTGGAGGGGCACGCCGTGGTGGTGTGGTCCCCGGAGACCGACCCCCGGCACGTGGCGGGTCTGGCCTCCACCCGGACGTATCCGCTGCGATCCAGCTTCCGGCCGTCGTACAACATGGCGGTGAACCTGGTCGGCAGCGTCGGTGCGGAATCGGCGCGGGCGCTGCTGGAGTCGTCGTTCGCGCAGTTCCAGGCGGACCGCTCGGTGGTCGGCCTGGCCCGACAGGTGCAACGCAACACCGAGACCATTGAGGCGTACGGCGTCGAGGCGGAGTGTCACCACGGTGACTTCGACGAGTACTTCGCCCTGCGGGTCGCGATCACCGATCGGGAGCGGGCCATCGCCCGGCAGGGGCAGAGCCAGCGTCGGGCGGCGGCGGTGGCGGCCCTGGAGCGGCTGCGGGTCGGTGACGTGATCCGGGTGCCGTCCGGGCGGCGGGCCGGCCTGGCCGTGGTGCTCGATCCGGCGGCGGGAGGCTTCAGCGAGCCGCGCCCGCTGGTGCTCACCCAGGACCGCTGGGCCGGCCGGATCAGCCCCGGCGACTTCACCACCCCGGCCGAGGTGCTGGCCCGCATCCGGGTGCCGAAGCATTTCAACCACCGCAATCCGGCGGCCCGGCGTGATCTCGCCGCCCAGGTCAGCGGCACCGGACTGGACCGACACTCCCGCCGGGGGGCCCGGGGTCGGCAGTCGGGGGAGGACCACCAGCTCAGCCAGCTGCGTACCGAGCTGCGCCGGCATCCCTGCCACGCCTGCCCGGAGCGCGAGGAGCACGCCCGTTGGGCCGAGCGCCGTCGCCGGCTGGAACGTGACACCGAGGAGCTGCGGCAGCGGGTCGCCGGTCGGACGGGATCGTTGGCCCGTACCTTCGACCGGATCGTCGCGCTGCTCACCGGGCGCGGCTATCTCGCCGCCGACGGCGCCGTCACCGACGCCGGCCGGATGCTCGGGCGGATCTGGACGGAGGCGGACCTGCTCGTGGCGGAATGCCTGCGGCGTGGCGTCTGGGACGGTCTGTCGCCGGCCGAGCTGGCCGCCGCCGTGTCGGTGGTGGTCTTCGAGGCCCGCCGCGACGTCGACGAACGAGCCTCGCTGCCCCGCGGCGCGGTCGCCGAGGCCGTCGACGCGACCCTCAAGCTGTGGAGCGAGATCGAGGCCGAGGAAGCATCGCGCGGGCTGGCCGTCACCCGCGAGCCGGATCTCGGTTTCGCCTGGCCGGTCTACCGCTGGGCCCGGGGTGAGGCGCTGGCGAAGGTGCTGGCCAGCGGGCACGAGCTCGACGGTGAGATGCCCGCCGGGGACTTCGTCCGCTGGGCCCGTCAGGTGGTGGACCTGCTCGGCCAGCTGGCCGACTCCGGTGGTGCCTCGACCGAGCTGCGGGCCACCGCACGGCAGGCGATAAGCGCCGTCAACCGGGGTGTGCTGGCGTACCATTCACCGGCCTGAATCGGCCGACCGGCCGCCGGGCGACCGTCGGATCGACGCATCGGCTGCGTTACCGCAGCGGCACCCCAAGAATTGCCGGGGGGCCTGTTGTGCCTGGTGGGAGCGTCCCGGATCATGTCTTCGGCGCGTGCGTTACGCGCCGGTAGCAGCTCTGGGGGGAGCCCACGTGGCGGACATCAATCACTTTGAGTACGGCTGGATCACACCGGCATTGAGCTACGCGCTGTCGGTGCTCGGTTCCATCCTCGGCCTGGTCTGCGCCGGCCGCATCCGGACCGCCACCAGCACCGGCCAGAAGCTCTGGTGGGGGACCCTGGCCGCGTGGGCGCTCGGCGGCACGGCGATCTGGACGATGCACTTCATGGCGATGCTGGGCTTCGCGGTGACCGGGTCGCGGATCCGCTACGACGTGCCGATCACCGTTGGCAGCGCGCTGATCGCGGTGATCGCGGTCGGCATCGGGCTGGCGATCGTCGGCACCGGTCGGATCTCGGCGGTGCGGATCCTCGGTGGCGGCCTGTTCACCGGTGCCGGAGTGGCGGCGATGCACTACACCGGCATGGCGGCGATGCGGCTGGACGGTCAACTGCGCTACGACAACCTCCGGGTGGGGCTGTCGGTGTTGATCGCCGTGGTCGCCGCCACCGTCGCGCTCTGGCTCGCGGTGACCGTGCGCAAGGGGGCGGCGATCTTCGCCTCGGCGCTGGTGATGGGGGTGGCCGTCAACGGCATGCACTTCACCGGGATGAGCGCCCTGTCGGTGCACCTGCACGAGGAGCGCGGCGAGATCAGCGGGGCCGGTGTCGGTACGCTGCTGATCCCGATCGTGCTGCTGGTCATCTTCGGCGTGGTCGGCCTGGTGTACGCGTTGCTCGCCGCACCCACCGACGAGGACCGCGCCGCGCTCGCCTACCTGGACGCCCGGCGACCACAGCCGCCCACGGCCACCGCGCCGCCGAACGCCGACGCACCCGATCCGGTGGGGCTGCGCGCCCGGTCGACGCTGGCCCGGCCCGGCACCCAGTTTCCGTCCCGCCGGGACCACTCGGCGCGCTGACCGTCGCGGAAAGTGTCGTACCCGGCACCGACCATGTATTCATGGCTGTCCCCGCCCTCACTCCGCGAAACGCCCCGGCGCGCTCGCTGCCCCTCCGCGAGGCGCGCACCCGACTGAGCCAACTCGTCGCCATGGCCGAACTGACCGACTCGGTCACGGTGGTGACCCGGGACGGTGACCCCCGGCCGGTCGCCGCGATCGTGCCGGCGGCGGCCGCCCGCACCGTCGCCGAGGCCCGCGCCGACGCCGGTCGGCTGGCCGAGGTCACCGCCGGCTGGTCCCGGCGCCTCGACGCGCAGCGGCAGCAGAGCGGGCGCCGACACGCCGCCGAGCTGCGGGCGGTGACCATGGCGCTCGCCGAGGTCTGGGCCGAGCTGGATCGGCGCTTTCCCCCGGGAAGCGATCCCGCGCTCACCCGGTTGCGTGCGGCGCACACCCAGCTGCTCGCCGGCTGAGAGACCCCGGGGAGAGACCCCGGGGAGAGACCCCGGGGGCCGGCGTGAGGTTCCCGACGAGCTCAGGTCGTGTCCGCCCCGGCTCGACCAGGCCCGAGGGCCGAACCACGGGTCTGCGGCTCAGCGTCGACCTGGGCGGCCCTTGAGCCGGCGGCCCAGCTCGCGGGCGATCTCCCGGTTCGCGTCGCGTTCGGCCAGCACCTGCCGCTTGTCGTACGACCGGCGCCCCTTGGCCAGTGCCAGCTCCACCTTCGCCCAGCCGCCGGAGAAGTACATCGACAGCGGCACCAGGGTGATGCCGCCCTCGCGGGTCCGGTCCAGGATCCGGGCGATCTCCACCCGGCGCAGGAGCAGCTTGCGGGTCCGCCTGGGTGCGTGATTGGTCCAGCTGCCGTAGCCGTACTCGGCGATGTGCAGTCCGTACAGCATGATCTCGCCGTCGCGTTCCTGCGCGAAGGCGTCGACAAGCGAGACGCGACCCGCTCGCAGCGATTTGACCTCGGTGCCGGCCAGCACGATGCCGGCCTCGTAGGTCTTGAGCAGTGTGTAGTCGTGGCGGGCCCGGCGGTTGGCCGCGATCAGGGTCCGCTCGGCGCTGGGGGAGGTGCCCATCCGGGGAAGGATAGCCGTACCGCAGGCCGGCTCAGACCGGCTTGTCGTGCTCACGCAGCCGGCTCGCCAGCTCCGCCACCGCCGTCTCGAAGCGCGGATCGGATTCGCCGGGCCAGTGCCCGACGATCGGGTGCGGGACGCTGTCGCCGGGCGGCGGGACGACACCGATCGGGTCGCGCAGTCGCCGGTCCACGGTGCCGGCGGCGCCGGACACCGCCGGCGGATGCTCCGGCCGGTGCGGCGAGAAGACCCAGCCCCCGATCGGGTCGGTGTCCCGCCACAGGTTGATCCACCGCCAGTTGACCCGGTCGCCCACGTCGCGGAGCACCTCGTCACTGACGTAGGCCGGAAACAGCCGGGCGTAGAGCCGGCGTAGCGGTGAGCCGTAGGTCAGCAGCGCCAACCGGCCGCACATCTCGGGTGGCAGTTGCAGGATCGTGGCCGCGAGCAGCACCGAGCCGTGACTGTGCCCGGTGAGCAGCACTCCGTGACCCTGGTCGGTGAGGTGCGCGATCCGTCGACCCAGTTCCGGCACCGCGCGCTCGGCGTAGCAGGGCGGTGCGAAGGGGTGCGCCACCCGTGGCCAGAACGTCCCCAGGTCCCACAGCACGCCCACGTACCTGCGGAACCGGGAAGTGCGGTACGCGAAGATGCCGCCGACGAGCAGCGCGAGCACCACCACCGCGATGAGGAAACTGCCCACCTGGATACCGAAGTTGGTCGCCGCGGCCGGAATGCCGGTCAACTGCTGCACCGTGGTGCCCGGCGCCAGCCCCAACATGCCGAGCAGACTGCTGGGCATGCCTACCCCGACGACACAGGCGTACACCACCGCGAGTGACTCCACCCGTTCCGTGAACCGCGCCCGGGCGATCATGCGCTCGATCTGGTGCAGGCGGTACCGGGCGGTCGGCGGTGCGTCGGGAAAGTCGTGCGCGACGGTGGCCCGGGCGGTACGCATCCGCGGGATGCGACTGGTCAGCACGATGATCAGACCGGCCAGCAGGGTGGCGGCCGAGGCCACCAGGAACACGAAGATGGCCCACTTGTAGCCGAGTGGCGGGCTGATCTCCCGCTCCCCGTCGGCGTCGGCACGGCGGTTGAGCAGATCGGCCACCCGGTAGACCAGGTCCGCGGAGATCGCCACCGCCAGCCCGGTCGCGGTGGCCGCGATCACGGGCGCGCCCAGCCCGCGTAGCGGTCCGGCGCCGAGCCCGTCACGGCCAAAGCCGCGACGCGCCTCGTCGGGCTCGACACTGGGTACCGGCGGCGCACCGCGGCCGGCGCCTCGACGGCCGGGCGGTTCGGCGCGGCCGCTGGTGTCGGCGGTGCTGTCGCGTCGTCGGCTCCGGGCGATCAGCGCGCCCGTGCCGAGCAGGAACAGCAGGACCGCCTGGGCGGAGATGACCAGCCCGACGGCGGTGGCGTAGCCGGGCAGCCCGTCCCGGATCCGCCACGGAGTGGGGTCGACCGACACCGCCACCAGCACCACGGCGATCAGTACGAAGGCCAGGTTGCGCAGCCCGCGCGCGATCCGGTCCGCGTACGAGCCGACCGGCAGCAGGTCGACGAACGGGTGTGCGCAGACCAGCACGATGCTGGCCAGCAGCACCGCACCGGTGACCACGGCCAGGGTCACGCTGAGCGGCGACGGGCCCGAGTTGATCCGGGCGGCGACCAGACCGAGACCGAGGGTCATCAGGCCGGCGGCGCCGTGCAGTGAACAGAGCCGGTCCACGGTCGGCGCGCTGTCCCACTGGCCCACCGCGCTGAGCTGGTGCCCCCCCGAGGTGCTGATCGAGGTGTGAAAGGCGGCGAAGTTGCGGCCGGGGCGGACACCGAGCAGCCAGATCAGCATGAGCGCGCCGAAGGGCAGGAGCGCGAAGACGGCCAGGGTGAGCCCGGGAGGCCGGTCGCTGATCCAGGACAGCCACGGTCGCCCGGCCAGACAGGACGGGTTCGGCACGCACCGCCAGGCGATCAGGTCAAGCGCCACGCCCATCGCCGCCAGCACGTACAGCATGGTGAGGCTGAGGGCGAGCAGCCGGCACAACGCCTTCACCCCGGAATCGGACTTGTTCCCGGGGGGCGGCCGCATCCAGATCGCGACGTTGCACAGCATGAACGGCAGCAGGAACATCAGCGACAGCGTGCGGACGGTGGTGCCGGAGGGAAGTTCACCCCAGCGGTACGCCTCCAGCGTCACGCCCGCCGGGCCCCTGGTGTCCGGATAGCCCGGGCGCGGCCGGTAGAACCCGCCGCTGCGGTCCCCGGCGACCTGGTGACTGTGCGGACGGTCGAGGATCTGTTCGGCATCGGCACCGGACACGCCGTGCACCCGCAGCTCCACGACGTCGTCCGAGGCCCCCGGCTCGCTGGTCATCGGCCCTCCGGAACGTGTGCACCGACCCGGCCTGGCACGGGCCGGCGTCCCGGTGCGGTCTCCCCTTCTACCCGCCGAGCCGACGAACACGCCTGCCGGCGCTGCCCGGCGGGTCAGACCGGGCGGCGGGCGAGGAAATCAGCCAGCACCTCCGTGTGGGTGGAGAAGGCCAGCTCGGTCGGCTCGGTCAGCACCAGCCACTCGGTGGCCTCCGCGGTCGGTGCCGACGGCGGAAGCTCCTCCGCGGGGCGGGCCGGCAGCTCTCCGAAGATCAGCATGGTGCCGCCGGCCGGCGCGCTCTGCACGGTGAGCAGCCTGGCACCGGCCGCCTCGGCCCGCAGGCCGGTCTCCTCGCGCAGTTCGCGGACCAGGGCGTCCTCCCACCGTTCGCCGTACTCGACGAACCCGCCGGGCAGCGCGAGCCGTCCCCGGGCGGGTTCGATGTCCCGGCGGACGACGACCACGCCGAGGCCGGTGGCGGTCAGCACCGGCTGTACGGCCACCGCCACCGGCAGCGGGTTGCGCCAGACCTGCTGACCACAGGTCGCGCAGAGCCGAGGCCAGCCGGCCGGCGGCGGGTACGCCGCGCCACAGTACGAACAATGCGAGTACGCCACGCCGCTCATGCCGCAGCACGTTACCTCGGCCCGGTCCAGGCTCACCTGTTGCCACTGTGCGCTGCTGGTATGCCCGCCCGGGCGTTGGCGATCGCGTCCTTGCGGCCCCAGCGGCCCGGAATGTTCAACAGTTCGATCCGGCCGAAGCGCGGGGGAATTGCCGGGTGCACCACCAGGTGCTCGCCGTAGGGCTCCAGGCCGAGCAGGCTGCGCAGCAGCAGGAACGTGGCACCGGTCGCGGAGGCCTGCGGGCTGTTCGCCGCCGGGTACGGCACCGGAAACCGGGTCAGCTGGCGGTCGTAGCCGGCGAACGCCTCCGGCATCCGCCCGGCGAAGTGCTGGGACGCCTCGATGACGGACTCCGCGATCTTCCCCGCCTCCTCGGCGAAGCCGTAGTGGCGCAGCCCGGAGGCGATCAGCGAGTTGTCGAACGGCCAGACCGTACCCACGTGAAGACCGAGCGGGTTGTAGCTGGCCTGTTCGGTGGCCAGGGTCCGTACTCCCCAGCCGGAGAAGAGCCGTGGCCCGAGCAGGTGACCGGCGACGGCGGCGGCCCGGGAGTCGTCCACGATGCCACTCCACAGCAGGTGTCCCATGTTCGACGCCAGCGCGTCCACCTGGTCACCGTCGGGGCCGAGCGCCAGCGCGAAATACTCACTCCCGTCGATCCAGAAGTCGCGGTTGAATCGTCGCTTGAGTTCCTCGGCCTGCCGTTCCAGGCGGTCGGCGTACGCCGGGTCGCCCCAGAACTCGCGGGCCAGTCGGGCACCGCGCCGCTTGGCGTCGTACGCGTACCCCTGCAACTCGCAGGTGGCGCGCGGCAGCCCCGGCAGCCGGCCGTCCCGGTAACAGACGGCCTCCGGCGAGTCCTTCCAGCAGTGGTTCTGCGCTCCGCTCGCGTCGTTGCGCGGCTGGTACCAGAGGTAGCCGTCGCCGCGCAGGTCGCCGTACTCGTCGATCCAGTGCAGCGCCGCGCGGGCGGCGTCCTCCAGATCCCGTACCAGCGTGTCGTCGCCGGTCCAGCGCTCGTACTCGTCGAGCAGCACGACGAACAGGGGCGTCACGTCCGCGCCGCCGTAGTAGGGCGACTGGGGACGTTGCTCGAAGGCGGCCATCTCCCCGTACCGGAACTCGTTGAGGATCTTGCCGGGTTCCTCGTCCCGGAAGTCGTCGAGCACCGTGCCCTGGTCGATGGCGAGCAGCCGCAGCGTGGTCGCCGCCATCCGGGGAACGAACGGCAGGGTCTGGTAACAGGTGAGCAGGTTGTCGCGGCCGATGATGGTGGCCGACCAGGGCAACCCGGCGGCGAGCATGGTCTCGTGCGGCAGCGCCAGCGGCGAGAAACGCAGTCCGGCGAGGTCCACCAGCCCTCGCTGGTAGGTCGTGCACAGCGACTCCCAGTCGCAGTGCAGCCGGGGAGCCTCGGCGACCCACTCGCTCAGGTCGTGGCGCAACTCGGTGCCCGCCTTGCCGTGCGAGTGCCGCAGCCGCTCCCGCATGTCCGCACCGTCCGGACGCAGCACCAGCGCCCGCACCTGCAGGGTGGTGCGCCACCGGCCCTGCCGGTCGACCCGGATCCGGAAGGTCAGCCCGTGCTCGTCGAACTCCGCCGGCTCGTTTGTGGAGACGTCGGTGACCCGGTGGAACTTCTCCCGCCGGTAGCCGAGCCGCAGACCGTTCCCCGACACCTCGCGGTAGCCGCGCAGCGCCGACCCGTGCGGCCAGACCACGTCGTAGACCGGTGCGAAGTCGCTGTCCACGTCGATGCGTAGCACGTAGTCGACGGGGCCGTTCGTGTGGTTGAGCACGGTGAGGTGCTCGACGAAGGCGCTGTCGGTGATCCACCGGTCGCGGATCACCGAGACCTTCGCGTCGACGTAGTGGGTCGGATGGCCGGGCACCAGAAAGAATCGGATCTTGTAGTAGCTCGGATCGTGCACGGCCAGCGGGTGCAGCCGCTCGCCGTCGAGCCGCAGCCGCCAGGTGGACAGGAAGCGGCTGTCGAAGGCGAAGAACCCGGACGGATTCGTGGGACTGAAGTCCATGTCGCCGTTGTCCTCGCTCAGCGCGAAGATGTTGCCGTCGAGGATGCGGACCAGTTTCTTCACGGCAACTCCCCATCGCCGGAAGGGGGGACCACTTCTCCAGGCGACGGCTGTCGGCGGTCGGCCGGAGCCCGGTGATTCCGGTGGGCGGCCACCTCGCGCGGGTGACGGGCGTCGGGCGGCGGTGCGAACAGGCGCTCCAGCATGATGACGAGACGGAATTCGCCGTCGGCGGTGAAGTCGTTGCGCAGCCACGCCGGCAGTGGCTTGACCTCTCCGGAGGCCATCCGGAGAAACAGTTGCGCGTCGGCCCAGATCACCGTGTCCACATCCGGTACGTCGTCACGCGACACCGTGATCCGGCCCTGGTCGATGCTGACCAGCCAGTGGTCGACCCGGTCGGGATAGGCCAGGTTGAAGCGCACGGTGCCGGAGACCTGCCGCAGCATCCGCCCCCCACCCTTGGCGAGACCGTCGAAGAAGTCGCGCACCGCCTCCGACATCCCGGCACCTCCTACGGGCCGTGTCCGGCCGACGAGGACTGGTGCCGGGGTGGCCCGAGCCGACGGCGAAGCGCCCGTCAACTCCTCCGCCACCGTCACCTTAGCGGCTTTGATCCGCTCTGGTGCTGGTCTGGGCTGGCTGGCCCACCTTGACGTGGGCCCGGGCGGTTCGACCCGTGCGTCGGATCGGCATTGGTTTCCGGCCGGCCGCCGCCTATGGTGGTCCGATGCGAACCGCCGTGCCGCTCGACCGCGCCGCCGTCCCGATGGCGGCCGGGCTGCGCGCGCCGGGCGCGGCCACCGCGGCGTCCCGGATTCCGGCACCGACCGGCCCCGGCCAGCCGCGTCCCGCCGGTCGCAGCCCTCCGGAAGCCGTGCACAGACACGTGACGGCCAAGGGCGAAGCGCACCGCTTCGGCCCTTTTTCTTTTCCGGAGGGAACCGACATGAGCGAACGGACCGACAGCTACGACCAGCGGTGGCTCACCGAACTCGAAACGACGCTCAGCCACGAGTTCGAGGCCCAGACGGCTCGGCTGACCGAGTTGACGGCCGACACCGGCGATCCGGCGGAGGCGCACACGAACGCCGCGTTGATCGCCGCCACCCGGCAGAGCCTCGACCAGATCGCCGGGGCGCTGCGGCGGCTGACCGCCGGCGGCTACGGCAGTTGCGAGCGGTGCGGAACGGACATCGCCCGGGAACGCCTGGAGATCCTGCCGCACGCGCGGTTCTGCGTGCCGTGCCAGCAGAAGCAGAAGGGCTGACCGGGGTGGACCGGCCGTCGCTTACGGGCGCGGCGGCCGGTCCGTGGCCGCCTCGGGCGACCCGGACGGCTCGACGCGCAGACTGGCGGTGACGGTCGCGGTCAGACCGTCGGGTCGGCGGGTCAGCGTCAGCGCCCCGGTCAGGTGATGGGCGAGCCAGAGACCTCGGCCGCCCGGGGTGTTCGTCGCCGGCAGGTTCACCGGCAGGTCTGCGCCGCGCTCGGGTCCGTGATCGGTGACCTCACAGACGAGCAGGTCGGCTCGCCGGAAGAGGTCGAGTCGCCCACGGCCCCCACCGTGCAGCACGGCGTTGGTGACCAGTTCGTGCACGGCCAGGACGAGATCCTCGGCCACGTCACCGGTGAGGCCGGCGGCCGTCACCCGAGTGGCGAGCAGGTGCCGCAGCGCAGTCACGGTCTGCGCGGTGAACGTCTCGGACAGCAGCGGGGTGGCCTTGCCCCCGCCGGGGGACGGGTCGCGGGAATCCCGGGCGTCCGGCGGGCCGAGGTTGTTCATGCAGGCAGATTACGTCGTCCACGAACATCCGCGACCTTTGCCGAGGGGCAACCATTCGCGCGCTACCGGCCGCCCTCCACCGACGTCCGACCGAAGGACCGGCCCAGGCGGTGTACCTCCGCCTCCATCCGCTCGGTCACCTCCGCCCCGCCGAACCGATCGATCAGCCGGTCGGCGAACCCACTGAGCACCACCGGGCGCAGCGCCTGGACCAGTGCGATGGAGCGTGGCACGTAGACCTTGCGTCGGCGAGCTTCGATGCCACGCAGGAGTGCTTCGGCGCACCGCTCGACACTGACCGTGGTGTTCAGCGGCCAGGGCAGCCTGCGCTGCGCGGTGTGGAACGAGGCGAGGTCGTCGCGGATGTCGCGCACCAGGTCGGTGTCGATCCAGATCGGGTGCGCGGTGCCCACGGTGAGCCCTCGCCGGCGGTTCTCCAGCCGCAGCACGTTGCCGAACTGTTCGACCCCGGCCTTCGACGCGCAGTACGCGGCCATCCCGGGCATGGCGGCGAAGGCCGCCGCCGACGACACGATCAGCACGTGGCCCCGGGCTTCGCGCACGTGCGGCAGCGCCGCGCTGACCGTGCGGACCACCCCGGTCAGGTTCACCTCGATGGTGCGGGCCAGGGCGTCGACCGGGCCGGTGGACACGGTGCCGATGTTGGCGATGCCGGCGTTGGCCACCACCACGTCGATGCCGCCGTAACGCTGCACGGTCGAGGCGACGGCGTCGTCGAGACCCGCCTGGTCGGTGACGTCGCACTCGTACCAGTGTCCGCCGACCTCGGCGGCAACCTGCCGCAACGGCGCCGGTTCCAGGCCCACCAGGGCGACCCGGGCACCCCGGGCGGCGGCCGCCCGGGCCAGTTGGGCGCCGATGCCGCGCGCCGCTCCGGTGATCAGGATGGTCCGGTCGCGTAGATCTAACCGCATGGCTGTGCTCCTGCTCCCGGTCGCCGCCAGCGACGACCCAGTGGTGGTCTGCCGAACGGTACCGGGCATCCGCCGGCCCTCCCACCCGGTGCCGCTGCGCCCGGCAGGCCCGCCCACCGGTCGCCCGCGCCAGCCGTTCGTGGCCAGCGACGCGGAGATCGGGAAGGATCTACCCCGAGGCTGTACCCAGCGAGGACCAGGACAAGGAGAACGCATGGCTGAATTCGTCGGCGCCGTGGATCAGGGCACCACCAGCACCCGATTCATGATCTTCGACCACGGTGGCAACGAGGTCGGCCGCCACCAGCTCGAACACCAGCAGATCCTGCCGCGCGCCGGCTGGGTCGAGCACAATCCGCTGGAGATCTGGGAGCGTACCCAGACGGTGGTGCGTACGGCGCTGAACACGCACAGCCTGGCCGCGGGTGACCTGGCCGCCCTCGGCGTCACCAACCAGCGGGAGACGACGGTGGTGTGGAACCGGCGCACCGGCCGGCCGTACTACAACGCCATCGTCTGGCAGGACACCCGGACCGATCGGATCGCCTCGGCGCTGCAACGTGACGGGCGCGGCGAGATCATTCGGCGTAAGGCCGGCCTCCCACCGGCGACCTACTTCTCCGGCGGCAAGATCCAGTGGATTCTGGAGAACGTCGACGGGGTGCGGGCGGCCGCCGAACGTGGTGAGGCGATCTTCGGCAACACCGACACCTGGTTGCTGTGGCACCTCACCGGTGGTACCGACGGCGGCATCCACGTCACCGACCCCACGAACGCCAGCCGGACCATGCTGATGAACCTGGAGACGCTGGACTGGGACGACGAACTGTTGTCCATCTTCGGCATTCCGCGCGCGATGCTGCCCCGGATCGTTCCGTCGTCCGACCCGGACGCCTACGGCGTCACCCTGCCCAACGGTCCGTTCGCCGGCCCCGTACCGATCACCGGGGACCTGGGCGACCAGCAGGCGGCCACCGTCGGCCAGGTCTGCTTCGCCCCGGGCGAGGCGAAGAACACCTACGGTACGGGCAACTTCCTGCTGTTGAACACCGGATCGGAGATCGTCCGCTCCGAGGCCGGGCTGCTCACCACCGTGTGCTACCAGTTCGCCGGCCAGCCGCCGGTGTACGCGCTCGAAGGTTCCATCGCGGTCACCGGTTCGGCCGTGCAGTGGCTCCGTGACCAGCTGAAGATCATTAGCAGTGCGGCCCAGAGCGAGGACCTCGCCCGCCAGGTCGACGACAACGGGGGGGTCTACTTCGTACCGGCCTTCTCCGGCCTGTTCGCCCCGTACTGGCGTTCCGACGCGCGGGGTGCGATCGTCGGCCTGTCCCGCTACAACACCGACGGGCACATCGCCCGCGCGACCCTGGAGGCCATCTGCTACCAGAGCCGCGACGTGGCCGAGGCCATGGCGCGGGACTCGGGCGTGTCGCTGGAGTGCCTCAAGGTCGACGGTGGGGTGACCGTCAACGACCTCTGCATGCAGTTGCAGGCGGACATCCTCGGGGTGCCGGTGAGTCGGCCCGTGGTCGCCGAGACCACCGCCCTCGGCGCGGCCTACGCCGCCGGACTGGCCGTCGGATTCTGGCGGAACACCGACGAACTGCGGGAGAACTGGAACGAGAGCCGGCGCTGGCAGCCGTCCTGGTCGCCCGAACAGCGGGCCACCGGTTACGCGGGCTGGCGCAAAGCGGTGCAACGCACGCTCGACTGGGTTGACGTCGGCTGACCGAACCGCCGCGTCGCTTGTCACGTTTCGTCAAAGTAAACGTCACTGCGTGTCGATGTTCTGGTCCGGGAATGCCCGGTCGGTCTGTCTTAGCATCCCGATGTCCGGCAGCTGCCGGAGGTGGCACAGGGAGGGCATCCATGCGGATCACGCGCGCGATCCTGGCGGTGGTGGTCGTCCTGTCGGCCGGCGTACCAGCCGGCGCGGCACCCGCGGCGTCGCCGTTCACCGTGGTCAACGGTTCGATCCAACCGGCCACGGGCACGCCCCGGCCGTCGTCGGGCACCCACGCCACGCTGTGGCACAACGCCAGCTACGCGACGACCCGCGTCCCGGGCGCCGGCCGGCTGGTCGTCGGTGCGATCGGTGACCACTGCGACGGCTGGCCGACGCTACGGGTCAGGGTCGGCGGTGAGCTGGTCGGCGAGGTCACCGTCACCAGCGCCACCGACTACGGCGGCTATCCGGTCGGCGCCGAGTTGCCGGACGGTCCGCACGACGTCCGGATCGAGCTGGTCAACGACCGCTACACCCGCGCGTGCGACCGTAACGCTCACCTGGCGTACGTGCGAACGCAGCCGCCGCCGGCGGTCGACCCGCGCTTCACCTTCGCCGTGGTGCCGGACACCCAGGAGGAGGTGCTCAGCGCCGGCGACACCCGGCTGCGGCAGCGCGTCGACTGGCTGGTCGCCCAGCGCACCACGCTCGACCTGCGCTTCGTCACGCACTCCGGCGACGTGGTCAACTACGACACCCCCAGCCACGTGCAGTACGAACGGGCCCGCACGGCGTTGCGCCCACTGGAGACGGCCGGCCTGCCGTACACCCTCGCCGTGGGCAACCACGACACCCAGGCCGCCGGCCCGGACGGGGAACTGCGCAGTCCCGCCGGACAGTTGCTGCGCGACACGACGGTGTTCAACAGGTACTTCACCGCCGGGCGGTTCGGCGCGGTGGGTGGCCAGTTCGAGGCGGGCAAGGTGGACAACGCCTACGCCACCTACACCGCTGGTGGGGTACGTTGGCTGGTGCTGAGCCTGGAACTGTGGCCGCGCCGGGTGGCGGTCGACTGGGCGAAGGCGGTCGTGGCCGCCCATCCCCGGCACAACGTCGTGATCGTCACCCATCATTACCTGGAGAGCGACGCCTCGATCGGTCGGTCGGCCGGCTACGGTTCGACCAGCCCGCAGTACGTCTTCGACAATCTCGTGAGACGGTACCCGAACATCCGGTTCGTCTTCTCCGGCCACACCGGCACGGCGGCGTCCCGGGTGGACACCGGAGTGCACGGCAACCGGGTCTACTCCTTCCTGCAGACGTTCCACTCCCGCCGGACCAACCCGGTGCGGTTGGTGGAGATCGACACGGCGGCCAACTCGCTGCGTACCTGGATCTACGCGCCGCACACCGACGAGGCGTTCCCGGCGTACGAGCGCACGTACACCGGGCTCGGGCTGGTGCGGTGACCTGTCGACCAGGTCGCAAAACTATCTTGTAACTGTCTCGTTATCCCGGTCGGCTTCGAGGTGGCGGTAGACGGTGGCGCGCGAGACACCGAACTCGGCGGCGATCTCGTCGGCCGAGTGGGTGCCCGCCAGATGCATCCGGCGGGCGGCGCGCACCTGCTCCGGGCTCATCGCACGGGGGCGGCCCGGCCGCCGCCGACCCACCCGCCCGGGCGGCGCGGCGCCGGCGGCTGGGTCGGTCGCCGTCGTGGTGCGGGCGACTGGCGGCTGGTCACCGGGTGGCGTCTCACCCAACAGTCGGCGGACGCCGTCCAGCATGTCCGCCCGCAGTACCGACGCGGGAACGTCGATCATGAACACCACCGGGTCGCTGCACATGGCGATGGCCTGGACCGCCCGGACCCGGTCCCGTCGTTCGGCGTTCGGTCCGGCGACGATCTGGTTGGCCCGCATGGCGATCTGCACCAGCCGGTGGTAGGTGCTGCCCCGGTCGACGAGCGCGAGGTCGTGGAAGAGCATGCCGAGTGGGCCACGATGCGCGAGCATGGTGTCCACCCAGCCCTCCAGCAGCGTCCACCTCGCCTGCCGGCCGGGCAGTGGCCCGGCGCTGTCCAGCAGCGCCTCCAGATCCCGGATCAACGGCTCGGCCAGCGCGGCGAGCAGATGCGCCTTACTGGGAAAGTGGTAGAGGATGGCGGCCTTGGTCAGCCGCAACCGTTCGGCGATCTGCCGCAGCGAGGTGCGTTGGTAGCCCTGCTCGGCGAAGAGGTCCAGCGCGGCGCGCAGGATCCGGCTGCGGGTGCCGTCGGTCTCCGTGCAGGTCATGACGCTAAGCGTAATCGCACCTGACCGCCGGACGGTGGCGGTGCACGCATCCCTTACCATCGGTCAGTGGCAGACACCGGTAACGACGGGAGGCGTCCATGTCCGTGATCGCCATCGAGAACCTCGTCAAGACCTTCGGCGGCGTACGCGCGCTCGACGGGCTCGACCTGACGGTGGAACCGGGGGAGGTGCACGGCTTCCTCGGGCCCAACGGCTCGGGCAAGTCCACCACCATCCGGATCCTGCTCGGCCTGCTGCGCCGCGACTCCGGGCAGGTCCGCATTCTCGACGGCGACCCGTGGCGTGACGCCGTCGCGTTGCACCGGCGACTGGCGTACGTGCCGGGTGACGTCAACCTCTGGCCCAACCTCTCCGGCGGAGAGGCGATCGACCTGTTCGGTGCGTTGCGCGGCGGGCTGGACCCGCGTCGCCGCGACGACCTGCTGCGCCGCTTCGACCTGGACCCGACGAAGAAGTGCCGCACCTACTCGAAGGGCAACCGGCAGAAGGTCGCGATCGTCGCCGCCTTCGCCTCCGACGTCGAGCTGTACGTGCTGGACGAGCCCACCTCCGGACTCGACCCACTGATGGAGGCGGTGTTCCAGGAGGAGGTCCGGCAACTCACCGAGGCCGGCGCGAGCGTCCTGCTCTCCAGCCACGTGCTGGCCGAGGTCGAGGCGCTCTGCGACCGGGTCAGCATCATCCGGGAGGGCCGGATCGTCGAGTCCGGCACGCTGTCCGAGCTGCGGCACCTGGCGCGTACCACCGTCACCGTCGAGACCGGACGTCCGGTGACCGGTCTGTCGGAGCTGCCCGGCGTGCACGAGGTGCGTCCCGTCGACGGTCGCGTCCGCCTGGAGGTCGAGCCCGAGCACCTCGACACGCTCCTGACCCATCTGGTCCGCTTCGAGGTCCGCGCGTTGACCAGCACACCGCCCACCCTGGAGGAACTCTTCCTGCGGCACTACGGCGAGACCATCGAGGGGGACCGGCAGACGCCGACCGGAGGCGCCCGATGAGCGCCTTCACCGGCACCGGTCGGCTCACCCGACTCGCCCTGCGTCGGGACCGCATCCGCCTGGCCATCTGGACGCTCGGCAGCCCGCTGATCGGCTACGCCCTCGCCGAGAGCGTGGCCAGCATCTACCCCGACGAGCAGAACCGCATCGGGTACGCCGAGGTGGCCAACACCAGCGTCGTCGCCCGCGCCTTCAACGGCCCGATCGCCAGCACCGATCTCGGTGCCGTGGTGGTCACCGAGACGTACCTCACCCTGGCCGTGCTCGCCGCGCTGCTGAGCACCTTCGCCGTGGTCCGGCACACCCGGCAGAACGAGGAGACCGGCCGCGCCGAGCTGCTCGGTGCCGCCGCCGTCGGCCGGTACGCACTGCTCACCGCGGCCCTGGTCGTCGTGGTCGGCGCCAACGTGCTGGCCGGGGCGCTGCTAGCGCTCGCCTTCGTCGGTGCCGGCCTGCCGGTTGCCGGCTCGGTGGCCGCCGCCGCGGCGATCGTCGGCATCGGCCTCGCCTTCACCGGCGTGGCCGCCGTCACCGCCCAGCTCTCGGTGACCTCCCGGGGCGCCAACGCGCTCGCCTCGGCCACGGTCGGGGTGGCGTTCCTGCTGCGGGCCACGGGTGACGTGCTCGGTCAGCCCGCCGCCGACGGGGTGCGCCTGGACAGCGCCTGGCCGACCTGGTTGTCGCCGCTGGGCTGGGGCACCCAGATTCGCGCCTTCGACGACGAGCGGTGGTGGGTTCTCACGCTGCCGGTCGCCCTGCTGGTCGCCGGGGTCGCCGGGGCGTACGCGCTGGCCGAACGGCGCGACCTCGGCGCCGGCCTGCTCGCCGCCCGCCGCGGGCCGGCCCGCGCCGCCGCCGGACTGCTCAGCCCGGCCGGGCTGACCTGGCGGCTGCACCGGGGCGCGCTGACCGGCTGGGCGGTCGCGGTCGCGGTGCTCGGCCTCGCCATGGGTCTGGCCGGCAACGAGGTCGACGACATGATCGCCGACAATCCGGCCGCCGCCGAGGCGATCGCCCAACTCGGCGGCGGGGCCGAACTGGTCGACGCCTTCCTGGCCGCGATGCTCGGGCTGTTCGCCCTGACCATCGGGGCGTACGTGGTGCAGGCCCTGCTGCGGGTACGCGGCGACGAGTCCGACGGCATCCTCGAACCGCTGCTCGCCACCGCCGTCAGCCGCACCCGGTGGTTGAGCACCCAGGTGGTCGGTTCCGTGCTCGGTGCGCTGGCGCTGATGCTGCTGGCCGGTGCCACCACCGGCCTCGGGTACGGGCTGGCGGTCGGTGACCCGGTCGGTTGGACCGTCGACCTGACCGGAGCCGCGCTGCTGTGGCTGCCGGCCCTGCTCGTCGGCGCCGGGGTGGTGACCGCCCTGTTCGGCGCGCTGCCGCGCTGGTCGGTCGCGTCGAGCTGGGCGGTGCTGATCGTGTTCCTGTTGCTCGGTCAGCTGGGTGCCGCGCTGGACCTGCCGCAGGCGGTGCTGAACCTCTCCCCGTACACCCACGTGCCGTCGGTGCCCGCCGTCGACGTCAGAGTCCTGCCCCTGGTGCTCCTCACCGCCGTAGCCACCGCCCTGCTCGCAACCGGCCTCACCACCTTCCGCCACCGCGACACCCCCACCTGACGCGGCCTGAGCCGGCCTTGATCGTTTGCAGTCGAGTGACTCGACACGCCGTTACCACTGTCACTCGACTGCAAACAATCAAGGACCCGTACCACACTCGGCACTGGGACGACGCGTTGTGCACAGCTTGGTGCGGTGTCCACAGGGGGCTGCGGGGTCGGCGTGGCTCGGGGCAGGCTCGGTTGCCGTGGATGGCGTGCTCCGATCGCTCGTCGAGGCTGGTGGCGGTGTGGTGACCCGCGCTCGGGCACTCGAGGTGCTACCGCCATGGGCGTTGCGGCGGGCGTACCGCAGTGGCTGGCTGCGTCGCGTCCTGCCGGCGGTCTACGTCGACGCCTCGCTGCTCGCCGGCCCGGATTCGACAAACCTGCTCGCACGGGCGACACCCGAGGTCGCCCGGCGGGCGGCGCTCGCCTACGCCGACGGCCGGGCGGCCTTGAGCGCGCTCACCGCGCTTGACGTGTACGGCCTTCGGCCTCAGCCGGCGGGTGAGCCTGTGTACCTCGACATGCCGGCTGGTACCGGGCTGCGGAGCAGGGAAAGTCTGGTGGTGCGGCACCGCACAGCATTCGCGGCGGAACCACCTCACGTCGTGGTGCGACGGGGTGTGCCGGTCGTTCGGCTGGAGGAGGCGCTGGTGCGTTCGTGGTCACTGTTGCCCGAGGAGGGGCGGATCGGGCCGGTCGTCCGGGCGGTGAACGACCGGATGACCACCGCGTACCGGCTCCGGGTCGCGCTCGCGCCGAAGCTGACCGGGCGGGCGGCGCTGTCCGTACTCATCGACCGGCTCGACGCCGGCTGCCGCAGCCCGCTGGAGATCTGGGGTCACGACCGGGTCTTCACCGGCCCGGGAATGCCCGCGCTGAGGCGACAGGTGCGGGTCCGGGTGGGAAAGCGAACCATGTACCTGGATCTGTTCGCTGAGCAGGAGCGGGTCAACATCGAGGTGGACGGTGCCGCCTCGCACGGCGATCCCCGTCAGCGCGAGATCGACCTGCGGCGCGACGCGCTACTCGCCACGGTCGGCATCCTGGTGGTCAGGTTCAGCCACCGCCGTCTCGTCCGGGAGCCCGACGAGGTGCGCCGGGAGACCCTCGCGATACTCGCCCGTCGCCGCTCCTGAGCGACAAGAGCCTCACAGCACCTGGGACAGGAAGCGGCGTAGCCGAGGGTGTTGCGGCGACTCGAAGACGGCGGCCGGCTCGCCGGCCTCCAGCACGATCCCGGTGTCCATGAAGGCGACGGTGTCGGCGACCTGGCGGGCGAAGCCCATCTCGTGGGTGACGACCACCATGGTCATGCCCTGGGCGGACAGCTCCGCCATCAGCGCCAGCACCCCCTTCACCAGTTCCGGGTCGAGCGCCGAGGTGGCCTCGTCGAAGAGCATCACCTGCGGCCGCATGGCCAGTGCCCGGGCGATGGCGACCCGTTGCTGCTGCCCGCCGGACAGGTGCGCCGGCCGGGCGTCGGCCTTCGCGGCGAGGCCGACCCGGTCGAGTTCGGCCCGGGCCCGGTCCACCGCCTCGTCCTCGCCGAGCTTGCCGATACGGCGCAACGGCAGGGTGATGTTGCGCAGCACGCTCATGTGCGGGAAGAGGTTGAACTGTTGGAACACCATGCCGATCCGCTGCCGCAGGGCGTCCGGGTCGTCGCGCAGCACGCTGAGCCCGTCCAGCAGCACGTCGCCACGGTCCGGTTCGAGGAGCCGGTTGACGGTGCGCAGCAGCGTGGACTTGCCCGACCCGGACGGGCCGATCACGCACGCGGTGCCGCCGCGTGCCACGTCCAGGTCCACCCCGCGCAGCACCCGGTGGCTGCCGAAGGCCAGGTGGACGTCGCGCAGGCTCAGACTGACCGAGGTGTTCATCGTTGGTTGCCTCCGGCGGCGCCGGGCAGCGCCAGGTCCAGGTCGTCGGGGTCGTCGGTGGGTACTGCCGCCGGCCGGCCGTGTCGCAGCCGCCGGTCGATCCAGTTGACGACGTGCGTCAGCGGCACGGTCAGTGCGAGGTAGAACAGCCCGGCCAGCAGCAGCGCCGACTGGTTGCCGGTGTTCGCGGCGTAGTCCTGCCCGATCCGGAACAGCTCCCGTTGGCTGGCCAGCAGGCCGAGGAAGTAGACCAGGCTGGAGTCCTTGATCAGGGCGATGAGCTGGTTCACCCAGGCCGGCAGGATCCGCCGGATGCCCTGCGGGATGATCACTCTGCGCATCGCCTCGCGCCAGGAGAAGCCCAACGCACGGGCCGCCTCCAACTGGGTGGCCTCCACCGACTGGATGCCCGAGCGGAAGATCTCCCCGAGGTACGCCGAGGCGATCAGCGACAGCGCCAGGATCCCCAGCGGGTACGGGTTGGGGCCCCACACCTGCATGCCCAGTGGGGCCAGCCCCACCCCGATCAGCAGGATCGTCGCCGCCGCCGGCAGGCCCCGGAACACGTCGGTGTACACCCGCGCCGGCCACCGCAGCCAGCGGGTACGCGATATCCCCGCCACCGCCAGCAGGATGCCCAGCGCCGAGCCGAGCAGGGCGGCGGTGACCGCCAGGATGAGCGTGTTGGGCAACCCGACGGTGAGCATCTCGGGTAGCGCCTCGCGCATCGACTCCCAGTCGAAGAACGTCTCCCACAGGGTGCGCAACGGATCCACGGTCAACCTCCGCCCTGCTCGCTCGTCGTCCTGTCGTCAGGAGCCGGCCGGTGCCGACACGTCTCCGCTGCCCGGGGTGAAGTCGGCCGGGATCGGCCGGCCCGGGTAGTACTGCTCCTGCAACCGGGTCCAGGTGCCGTCGGCGATCAGCTCGTCGAGCGCCCGGTTCAGCGCCTCGCGCAGCGCGTCGTTGCCCTTGGCGAAGGCGTACGCGGTCGGGGCCGGGCTGAGTTCCTTCGCCGCCACCGCGATCTTGCCGCCGCTGTCCGCCGCGGTCTTCTCACCGATCTCGGCGGGGGCGATCCACGCGTCCGCGGTACCGGCCTTGAGCTGGTTGATCGCGCCGCTGTAGTCGGGCACGCGGACCGGGTCCAGGTCCTTGTTCGTGGCGTAATCGTCCTGGACGGTGCCCTGCACGACCACCACCCGCTTGCCGGGCAACTCGTCGAAGCTGCGCAACGTCGACCCGGCGGGCACGTCGAGCCCGAAGTAGCCGAAGTCGTACCCGTTGCCGAAGTCCACGGTCTTCTTGCGCGCCTCGGTGATGGTGATCGAGGAGCTACCGACGTCGAACTTGCGGTTGCCGACCTGAGCGAGCAGGGCGGAGAAATCGGTGCCCACGAACTCGACCTTCAGGCCGAGCTTGTCGGCGGCGGCAACCAGCAGGTCGTTGTCGAAGCCGGTGAACTTTCCGTCCTTGAGGTAGACGTTCGGCGGGGCGTCGGTCAGCGTGCCGGCGCGCAGCACGCCCGGCTGCGACAGGCCGTACGGGTTGTCGGCCGCGCTGCCGGCGGAGTCCGAGCCGCAGGCGGTGAGGGTGGCGGCACCGAGGATCGCGGCGACACCGACGGCGGCGGCGCGGGTCAGGGCGGAAGGGAATCGCACAGGTGTCTCCTGGTTGAGCTGCGGCGGGCACGGACGTGCCACACCGACGGTCCGCCTGGGCGGACCGCTGGGATGGGATCGATGACAGAGCGGGACGGACCCGGTCAGGGGTCCGGTGACCGGGTGGCGACGCGGTCAGCTACACGCGGCGCTGCACACCCGCATCATGTCGACGTGCCGACGCCGGGTCAGGCCCGGGCGGGCCACAGGTCGATCGCGGTACGACATGGTGCTCCTCAAGGTCGTGATGACCTGGGAACCCAGGCCACGCTTGCACCGGTGGTTGCACCGACGCCTGGTCCTCACCCGGGGCACCCCTGCGCGGACGAGGGTTGCCGGCCAGCAAGCCGGGGCTTCGCGCTGGCACTCATGACCTGCCGCCGACGCTACCAGCCCCCGCCCGCCCAACGCCCACCCGCTATGACCACCCTCACTCTCCCCCTCACTCTCACCCCGAGCCAGGTTGATCATGAGGTTGGCGGCAAAGTCGATCTCCGCGACTGCCGCCAACCTCATGATCAACGAATGCGAGGTTGCTCGGGAAGCGCGTGATCCCTTACGGTCTGCTCAGCGGTGGGCGGTGCGGTCCGCATCCGATGACACCGCCGGTGGTCCGTCATGTGGGCCGGGAGGGTGGAACTCCCAGGTCCGAAGCGCGTGACGGTCGGGCGGCGGGCGAAACCCGAACCGTGCGGCGGCGCGTCGAGGCGCCGGGCCGGCGGTGGACGGGGCGCGGACATCCACCCGGGAGCACCCGTGTATCTCACCCCCCACGAGCAGGACCGCCTGCTCGTCCACGTGGCGGCCGACGTCGCCCGGCGGCGCCGCGAGCGCGGCCTGCGCCTCAACTATCCGGAAGCCGTCGCGGTGATCACCGCCTTCCTGCTCGAAGGGGCGCGTGACGGTGCGTCCGTGGTCGACCTGATGGCCGCCGGCCGCACCGTGCTCAGCCGCGACGACGTGCAGGACGGCATCCCCGAGTTGCTGAGGGAGGTGCAGGTGGAGGCGACGTTCCCGGACGGCACCAAACTGGTGACGGTGCACCACCCGATCCCGTGATCCCGGGGGAGATCCTGCCGGCCGACGGCCCGGTGGAGATCAACGCCGGGCGCCCGGTGACCACGCTGCTGGTGGTCAACACCGGCGATCGGCCGGTGCAGGTCGGCTCGCACTACCACTTCGCGGAGGCCAACCCGGCGCTGGACTTCGACCGGGACGCCGCCTGGGGGCAGCGGCTCGCGGTACCGGCCGGCACCTCGGTGCGGTTCGAGCCGGGGGTGAGCCGCCGGGTGGACCTGGTGCCGCTGGGTGGCGCACGGATCGTGCCGGGACTGCGCGGCGAGTGCGCCGGAGCACTGGACGAAGGACGGAACGCATGAGCAGCGTGGAAAGGGACCGCTACGTCGCCCTGTACGGGCCGAGCACAGGCGACCGGATCAGGCTGGCCGACACCAACCTGCTTATCGAGATCGAGCAGGACCATTGTGCCGGTGGTGACGAGGCGGTCTTCGGTGGTGGCAAGGTCATCCGGGAGTCGATGGGGCAGTCCCGCGCCACGCGCGCCGATGGTGCCCTGGACACCGTCATCACCGGCGCGGTCGTCCTCGACCACTGGGGCGTGGTGAAGGCCGACGTCGGGTTGCGGGACGGGCGAATCGTGGCGCTGGGCCGCGCCGGCAACCCGGACACCATGGACGGTGTCCACCCGGACCTGGTCATCGGCCCGGCGACCGAGGTGATAGCCGGCAACGGCCGAATCCTCACCGCCGGCGCGGTCGACACCCATGTGCACTTGATCTGCCCGCAGTCGGTCGCCGAGGCCCTCGCCAGCGGGGTCACCACGCTTGTCGGCGGCGGCACCGGACCGTCCGAGGGCACCCGGGCCACCACCGTCACCCCGAACGCCTGGCACCTGGCCCGGATGCACGAGGCCCTGGACACCTTCCCGGTCAACGTGCTGCTGCTCGGCAAGGGCAACACCGTCTCGGAGGAGGCGTTGTGGGAGCAGCTGCGGGCCGGTGCCGGCGGGTTCAAGCTGCACGAGGACTGGGGCACCACGCCGGCGGCGATCGACGCCTGCCTGCGTGTCGCGGACGCCTCCGGCGTGCAGGTCTCCATCCACACCGACACCCTGAACGAGGCCGGGTTCGTCGCCGACACGCTGCGCGCCATCGGCGGACGGGCGATCCACTCGTACCACACCGAGGGGGCCGGTGGCGGGCACGCGCCGGACATCATCACCGTCGCCGGTGAGCCGAACGTGCTGCCGTCGTCGACCAACCCGACCCGCCCGTACACTCGCAACACCCTCGCCGAGCACCTGGACATGCTGATGGTCTGCCACCATCTCAACCCGACGGTGCCGGAGGACCTGGCGTTCGCCGAGAGCCGCATCCGGCCGTCCACGATGGCCGCCGAGGACCTGCTGCACGACCTCGGGGCGATCTCCATCATCGGCTCCGACGCGCAGGCGATGGGCCGGATCGGGGAGGTCGTGCTGCGGACCTGGCAGAGCGCGCACGTGATGAAGGCCCGGGTGGGCGCCCTGCCCGGCGACGGGGCCGCCGACAACCACCGGGCCCGCCGGTACGTCGCGAAGTACACCATCTGCGCGGCGATGGCCAACGGTCTGGACCACGAGATCGGGTCGGTGGAGCCGGGTAAGCTCGCCGACCTGGTGCTGTGGGAGCCGGCGTTCTTCGGCGTACGACCGCACCTGGTCATCAAGGGCGGCATGATCGCGTACGCGCAGATGGGTGACGCGAACGCCTCGATCCCCACGCCGCAGCCGATGCTGCCCCGGCCGATGTTCGGGGCGTACGGCGTCGCGGCCGCCGCCACCAGCCTGGCGTTCGTCGCGCCCGCGGCGTTGGAGGCCGGGCTGCGGCTGGACGTGCGGCGCCGGGTGGTGCCGGTGACCGACGTACGTTCGCGCGGCAAGGCCGACCTGCCGGAGAACGGCGCGCTGCCGCGCATCGAGGTCGACCCGGACACCTTCACGGTCCGGATCGACGGCGTGGTGGTGGAGCCGGATCCGGTTGCCGAACTGCCCATGGCCCAGCGGTACTTCCTGTTCTGATGACCACCCCGACGATGCTGCTGCTCCTCGCCGACGGGCGGTTCCCGGCCGGTGCGCACGCGCACTCGGCCGGGCTGGAAGCGGCCGTCGCCGCCGGCCGGGTGACCGACCTGGACACGCTGGGGGAGTACCTGCGGGGTCGGCTTGCCACCGGTGGACTGGTCGCGGCGGCGTTCGCGGCGGCGGCCCGTGGTGCGGCCTGGTCGGCGGGCCGGGCCAACGCGCTGGCCCGACTCGACGCCGAACTGGACGCCCGGACCGCCTCGCCGGCTCAGCGGTCGGTGTCCCGCCGGCAGGGGCGGGCACTGCTGCGGGCCGGTCGCCGGATCTGGCCGGCGGTCACCTTCGACGACCTGCCCGCCACCCCGGACGGTCCACACCAGCCGCTGGTGCTGGGGCTGGTCGGTGCCGCCGCCGGTCTCGATCCGGGGCAGGTGGCCACGGTCGCCGCCCACGCGACGGTGACCGGTGCGGCCAGTGCCGCCGTACGCCTGCTGGGCCTGGACCCGTACCAGGTGCAGGCCCTGCTGGTGCGGCTCGCCGGTGCCTGCGACGCCACCGCGGCGCGGGCGGCGCGGGCCGCCGAGGAACCACCGGAGCGGCTGCCCGCCGCCGCCGCTCCGCTCGCCGACATCCACGCCGAAGCTCACGTCACCTGGGAGGTGCGTCTCTTTGCGTCCTGAATTCGATCACGACGAGTCCGTTCCCCACACCCACCCCGAGCCGGGAGTCGACCCGCACGCCCCGCTGCCCGCCGCCGCGCGGGCACTGCGGGTCGGCATCGGCGGGCCGGTCGGCTCCGGCAAGACCGCCCTGGTCGCGGCGCTGTGCCGGGCGTTCGCCGGTGAACTGCGCCTCGGCGTGGTGACAAACGACATCTACACCACCGAGGACGCCGATTTCCTCAAGCGCGCCGGGGTGCTCGACCCGGCCCGGATCCGGGCGGTGGAAACGGGCTGCTGCCCGCACACCGCCATCCGCGACGACATCGGTGCCAACCTCGACGCCGTCGACGACCTGACCGACGCGCTGGGTCCGCTGGACCTGGTGCTCGTGGAGAGCGGCGGCGACAACCTGACCGCGACGTTCAGCCGGGGCCTGGTAGACCGGCAGATCTTCGTGGTGGACGTGGCTGGCGGGGACAAGGTGCCCCGCAAGGGCGGCCCGGGGGTGACCGCCGCCGACCTGCTGGTCATCAACAAGACCGACCTGGCGCCGATGGTCGGTGCCGACCTGTCCGTGATGGACCGGGACGCCCGCGCCCGCCGGGGCGACCTGCCCACGGTGTTCCAGTCCATCAGCGAGGATCCCCTGGCCACCCGGGTCGCCGGCTGGATCCGGCACGAACTGGCCCACCACCGGGCCGCCCGGGCCATCCCGGCTGGGCAGGCCTGATGCGGGCCACCGCCCGGCTGGTGGCCCGGGCCGACCGGCACGGCCACACCGTCCTGACCGAACTGCGCGGCGAGAGCCCGCTGTTGCTACGTCAGGTATCGGCCCCCGGCGGTGGTGTCACGGTGTACGTCGTCGGCGGTGCGGCCGGGCCGCTGGCCGGCGACGACCTGCGCCTGGACGTCGAGATCGGCCCGGGCGCCGTCGTCCGCGTGCACACGGTCGCCGCCTCCATCGCGCTGCCGGGTCGCCCCGGCGCGGTGTCCCGGATGCTGGTCCGGGCCACCGTCGCCGACCGGGCGGCCCTGTACTGGCTGCCCGAGCAACTGGTCGCGGCGGCCGGCTGCGCGCACGTCGCGGACGCTCAGGTGGACGTCGCCGAAGGCGGCGTCCTGCACTGGCGGGACGAGCTGATCTGCGGCCGACACGGCGAGCGGCCCGGCAACGCCGAGATCAACACCTGGGTCGACCTGGACGGTCGGCCGCTGCTGCGGCAGTCCCTGGCGATCGGGCCGAACGCCCCCGGCTGGGCCGGGCCGGCGGTGCTGGCCGGTGCGCCCGCCACCGGCTCGCTGCTGATCGTGGATCCGGCCAGACCGGCGCAGTCAGCTGCGGTGTGCGGTACGCGGGCCCGACTGCCGCTGGCCGGCGGCCCGGCGACCCTGTGGAGCGCCACCGCGCCGGACGCGCACACCCTGCGGGAGTACCTCGAACCCGATACCGCCCCGGATACCATCGCTGCCTCGGGCGAGGCAGAGGAGCGTGGGGTTGTACGAGTTGGGTGAGGTCGTCGCCGAGCGGCGGATCGCGATGGTTCTTCCTGACGGTGGCATGTCGGAGCTGGTGGTCCGTCTCGGCAGGCCGCACCCCGACCCGTTGCCGGGTGGTGACTGGTGCTGCCCGTTCCAGATCGAAGGGCTGGGCGACGGTGCGGTCGACGCCGCGTTCGGGGTGGACTCCCTGCAGGCGATGCTGCTGGCCGCGTACCGCGTGCGGCTGCTGCTGACCGGACACGCCGAGCAGACCTCGGCTCGCCTGGACTGGCTGGGACAGCCGGACCTTGGCCTGCGCGTCGATCCGGGTCTGGTGCCACCGGACGTCACCACCCGCAACGCCTACCTGGCCGCCGCCGACGTCGCCGCCGTACTGCTGCGTACGCCGGTGCTGGCCGAGCATTGGACGTCGCCGAGCGCCCTGCCGTACTACTCGACCGGCGGGCTGGCCCGGCACCTCGCCAACCAGATCACCCGAACGGCGGAACTGCTCGACGTCGCGCCCGGGCACACCGCGATCGACGTCCTGGCCCACTTCACCGGCAGCGGCTGGGTGACAACCGGCGCCGACGAGGCGGACAACACCGACATCCGCGAGCGGGGTGAACGGGCCGCCGCCGAGACCGACGCCGCTCGACTCGCCGTGGAGGTGGACGGGGCCCTGGCGAAGCTGCGTCGTACGGTGCCGGCACAGCCGCCGTACCGGATCGTCGACCTCGGCGACTGGGGACTGACCGTCGACGACTTTCTGCTGACCCGGTTGCTGGAGCTGGTGGTGCACGCCGACGATCTGGCGGTCAGCCTGGACCTGCCGACACCCGAGATGCCGACGGCCGCCACCGAGCTGACCACTGACCTGCTCACCCGCATCGCCGCCTGGCGGCACGGTCCCCTCGCGGTGGTGCGGGCACTGTCCCGCCGGGAACGGGCCCCGGAGACCATCAGCGCACTCTGAACACTTGATCTGCGCCACCAGCCCGGACGGGTTCTGCTCACGCTCGGTCTCCTCGGCCATCGTCTGCCGGTGGGCCACCCGCGGCGTCCGGCAGGCGGGCCACCCCGGCCGGCTCGCGACAGACCCGGGTGCGGCCAGGCCGGCTGTCCTATGTGGTCATATGGCAGGGTGTGTGGGGTGCTGGTGCTCGTCGGCGCTGGTGGAAACCCTGGGGAGAGTCAATGACCATGCGGATCAGTCGTCGGGCAGCGATCGGGTTCGGTGCGGCAGCGGTGACGGTGGCGGCAACGCCGTCCGGCGCGGTGGCCGCTCCGGGGGACGGCACCATAGCGGCCGACGGCGGGATGTCGCCGCGAGAGGTGATCCGCCGGACGTACCGGCGGCAGAAGGCCCGGGCGGGCGGGGTGTGGCGCTCGCACGTCGCGATGGTGGACGAATCCGGCGCCCTGCGTACCGTGCTCGACGACGACGCCGACCGGGTGACGCACGGGTACAGCGTGCAGAAGCTGGCGGTCGCGGTGGCGGTCATGGACAAGATCGACCGCGGTGAGCTGCGACTGGACCAGCGGCTCGACCTGACCGCCGACATCATCCTCGGCGGCAGCGGGATCTACTTCCTCCAGACGGTCTGGGGAGACGAGGTCACCGTGGCGAACTTCCTCACCGCGATGCTGCTCGTCTCCGACAACACGGCGGTGCGGATGTGCGGCCGGGTGGTGCCGGCACTGGAGATCAACGAGATCCTCGCGGCCAAGGGTTTCACGCACACCCGGGTCGAGCCGGTGGCCAACCCGAACCGCTTCTTCCTCGGCGTCACCACCCCGCGCGAGACTCATGACCTGCTGTGGCGGCTGGCCGACAAGACCCTGCTCTCGGCCCGGTCGAGCGACTTCCTGCTCGGCATCCTGCGCTGGATCAACGGTTACCACGACGGGATCCGCCGCGACATGTCCTCGGCGGAGCGCAGCCGGGTCGCCACCAAGTACGGCGCGGACTACGACTCCTCGGGGGCGGCGCGTCACGAGGTCGGGATCATGTTCGACGCGACCGGTGCGCCCACCCTGATGTACGCCTTCTTCGCCGACTCCCTCGGCGAACTCGACAACTACGGCGGCACCCACCCGGCCGTACGCGCCCACGCGGCCCTCGGCCGGACCATGTTCGACACCATCGCCCGCACCGCCAACCCCGCCCCCCGCGCCCGCCACACCGTCCCGCAGTTCCGCCCCGTCAACGGCGGCTGACCGCCCATCGGCCCCCACCCTCCTCGATCTTGCACTTTCGGTCGTTGATATGCGCGTTTCGCGGCTTATGGTGCGACCAGAAGTGCAAGATCGCGGGGCGGACGGGGTGTGGGGGACGCGCGTCAGGCGGGGGTGGGGGTGCGGCGGCGGGCGTCCAGGCGGGTGATCAGGGCGTCGAGGAGGGCGGCCAGGTCGGCGTCGGTGGACGTGCCGAACCCGACCAGGTCGGCGCGGATCGCGCTGTCCACCCGTTCGTGCTCGCGGCGGCCCCGGGCGGTCAGGTAGGCGCGGATGCGGCGGCGGTCGAGCGGGTCGACCCGGCGGAAGACGAGGTTGCGGTCGACAAGTTGATCGACCAGCTTGGTCAGGGTGCCGGGCGGCAGCGACGCCTCGGCGGCGACCTCGCTCATCGGGTGCCCGAGACCATCGGCGAGCAGGCAGAGGACCCGCCACGCCTCGATGGTGAGCGACTCGGCGGCGAGCACCCCGCCGACCCGGCGCGAGAGCAGCCGCTCGGCGCGGGTGAGCAGGGGTAGCAGGTCGGCTGCGGAACCGGGAAGGTCTGACATGGCACTCCCGCCTCGCTGATGCGGTGTCATCGTACCGAGATGTCCCGCTGGTTGGGAGGGCTGGTCTTCACCAGCGGCGGCGGCCACCATGTGTTCATGTCCGCGCCGGCACCAGGCTCCGGACGCCCGCAGGCGGGGGAGAGCATCGCCGCCGGGGCGTCCTGGCTGACCGTCGACCGGGGCGTGGTCAGCATCGCGTTGGTGTACCCGATGCGCGGGCCGGCGGGCATGTTCGGTCCGAGCTGTGAACTCTGCGCGCAGCTCGCGGTCGAGGAGTTGAACCGGCGTGGCGGCGTGCTCGGCCGGGAGCTGCGGCTGGTGCCGGTCGACGGCGGGGCACCGCCGGCCGAGGTGGCCGCCGAGGTCGAGGCGCTGGTGTCGGTGGGCGCGGTGCAGGGCGTCACCGGCTGGCACATCTCCTCGGTACGCCAGGCGGTGGCGCCGCGCATCGCACACCGGGTGCCGTACGTCTACACCGCCCTGTACGAGGGGGGTGAGCGCACCGAGGGTGTCTTCCTGACCAGCGAGACGCCGGACGCGCAGCTGTGGCCGGCGATGCGGGTGCTTGCCGGGGATCTCGGGGCGCGGCGCTGGTTCGTGGTCGGCAACGACTACGTCTGGCCACGCCGGACCACCCGGGCGGCGCACCGGTACGCGCTGCGCAGCGGCGGGCGGGTGGTCGGCCAGCACTTCCTGCCCCTGGAGACGCACGACTACGCCGAGGTGCTGCGGCGCATCGAACACAGCGACGCCGACGCGGTGCTGATGCTGCTCGTGGGCGCGGACGCGGTCCGGTTCAACCGGGCGTTCGCGCGGGCCGGTCTGGACCAGCGGTGCCTGCGCCTGAGCACCCTGATGGACGAGAACATGCTGCTGGCCAGCGGTGCCGCCAACACCCGGGGGCTGTTCAGCACAGCGGGTTTCTTCGCCGGCCTGGTGACCCAGGAGAACCTCGACTTCCACGGCAGCTTCGGCCGCCGCTTCGGGCTGGAGGCGCCGCCGCTGGGCAGCCTGGGTGAGTCCTGCTACGAGGGTGTGATGTTGTTGGCCGCGCTGATCGCCAAGGCCGGCACGCTCGACGTCCGGGCGGTGGAGGCCTCCGCCGAGGTGGTGACCTACGACGGGCCGCGCGGTGAGTTGCGGCTGCGCCGCCGGCACGTTCGCCAGCGCATCTACCTGGCCGAGGCCGACGGCCTGGACTTCACCGTCCTGACCGAACTGTGATCTTCGTCGGGGCGTGACCGGACCGTGCCTTGACAGGTTCGTCGGCCGGCGGCAAAGATACTTCCTACGTGAAGCATCCGGCCGTGGCGCCGGATTTCACCACCGTCCGGTGATGGACGGAAAAGCGCAGCCGACTGCGGCTGAAAATCGTGCGCCGGTGTCATTCCGCCGATTCTCCAGGGCGAGGCACCGGCATTTTTCGTGCCCGCCATCTGGACGCCCGGCCAGCGGAAACAGTCTATTGAGGATTGGGAAACATCCGTGCAATGAAACGGATCGAAGCTTTCCCTGCCCGATATCCGAATCGCCGCTCGGACCGGTGTCCACCCATCGTCCGGGCAGCGCCGAATGTTCCGACGGACCGCACCGCAGTTAGACAGATCCGCACTTCGACTCGGGGCCGACGATCGTTCCCGGGCACTGACTGACGTCACACGCGCGACGCAGGGAGATTTGATGACACTGATCCGGGGCCGCCGCATCCTGGCGGGTGCCATGACCCTGGTCGCCGCGGCCGCGCTGGCCGCGTGCGGCAGCAAGACCACCGACGGGAACACCTCGGCGGGAGTCGCCGCCGATGTCTCCGGCGACACCGTCAAGGTGGGCCTGCTCAACTCCCTCTCCGGCACGATGGCCATCAGCGAGGTCACCGTCCGGGATTCGATCATGCTGGCGATCGAGGAGATCAACGCCGCCGGGGGCGTCCTCGACAAGAAGATCGAACCTGTCGGCGAGGACGGCGCCTCGGACTGGCCGACCTTCGCCGAGAAGGCCGAGAAGCTGATCCGCGAGGACCGCGTGGCGGCCGTCTTCGGCTGCTGGACCTCGGCCAGCCGCAAGGCCGTCAAGCCGGTGTTCGAGAAGAACAAGGCGCTGCTGTTCTACCCGGTGCAGTACGAGGGCCTGGAGCAGTCGCCGTACATCTTCTACACCGGGGCCACGACGAACCAGCAGATCGTCCCCGGCCTGGACTACCTCAAGGCCCAGGGCACCACCTCGCTCTACCTGGTCGGCTCCGACTACGTCTTCCCGCGTACCGCAAACAAGATCATCAAGGCGTACGCCGAGGCCAACGGGATGAAGGTGCTGGGCGAGGACTACGCACCGCTGGGCTCCACCGAGTTCGGCACCATCACGAACAAGGTGAAGTCCTCCGGCGCGGACGCGGTCTTCAACACGCTCAACGGTGACAGCAACGTGGCCTTCTTCAAGGAGTACAAGTCGGCCGGGCTGACCGCCGACAGCATGCCGGTGGTGTCGGTGTCGATCGCCGAGGAGGAGGTCAAGAGCATCGGCACCCAGTACCTGGAGGGCCAGCTCACCGCCTGGAACTACTACCAGACCACGCCCGGGGCGGCGAACGAGAAGTTCGTCGCGGCCTACAAGGCCAAGTACGGGGCGGACAAGCCGACGAGCGACCCGATGGAGGCCGCGTACATCTCGGTCTACCTGTGGAAGGCGATGGTCGAGAAGGCCGGCACCTTCGACGTGGAGAAGGTTCGGGAGGCCTCCGACGGCATCACCTTCGAGGCACCCGAGGGGCTGGTCACCGTGGACGGTGCCACCCAGCACATCGCCAAGACGGCGCGCGTCGGCAAGATCGGCGCAGACGGGCTGATCACGGAGGTCTGGAACTCCGGCGAACCGATCACCCCCGACCCGTACCTCAAGAGCTACCCGTGGGCCGGCGGCCTGAGCTGACCCGGCGGGCCCGGGCGGCGCACCCGCCCGGGCCCGCATCCACAAGCAGTTCGGAGTACGCACCGTGACAGTTCTCATCGGCCAACTCTTCACCGGCGTCAGCATCGGGGCGGTGCTGCTGCTCATCGCCCTCGGCCTGGCCCTGACCTTCGGCCAGATGGGCGTCATCAACATGGCCCACGGCGAGTTCATCATGGCCGGCGCCTACACCACCTACGTGCTGCAACAGGTCATCACCGCGGCCGGCTGGTCGCTGCTGATCGCCCTGCCGATCGCCTTCGTGGTGGCCGGCGCGATGGGCGTGCTGCTGGAGATGCTGCTGATCCGCCGCCTCTACGCCCGCCCGCTGGACACCCTGCTGGTCACCTGGGGGGTGTCGCTGATCCTGCAACAGCTCGCCCGGGACATCTTCGGCAGCCCCAACGTGCAGACCCGCGCCCCGGAACTGCTCACCGGAAACATCGCGCTGCCCGGTGGCATCACGGTGGCCAACAACCGGTTGTTCATCCTGGCCCTGGCCGGCGGCGCGGTCGTCGCGTTGACCCTCGCCCTGCGGGTCACCCCGCTGGGGCGCCGGATCCGGGCCGTCGTGCAGAACCGCGACCTCGCCGCCGTCTCCGGCATCCCCACCGCCCGGGTCGACCGGATGACCTTCTTCATCGGCTCCGGCCTGGCCGGCATCGCCGGAGTGGCCCTCACCCTGCTCGGACCGATTGGTCCCACCATGGGCACCAACCTGATCATCGACGCCTTCCTGGTCGTCGTGGTCGGCGGGATCGGCCAGCTCAAGGGCACCGTCATCGTCGCCTTCGCACTGGGCGTGCTCCAGGCGACCGGCGAATACCTCACCACCCTCAGCGTCGCCAAGGTGATGGTCTTCATCGCCATCGTCGCGTTCCTCCAGTGGCGACCCCAGGGCCTGTTCACCCTGCGTACCAGGAGTCTGGCATGACCACCGTCGCCCGAGATCCCGTCGCCGCCGCCGACCCGTCGCCGACACCACCGACCAGACCGGCGGCCGGACCGTCCCGGCACCGGTACCGGGCCGCCGTCGGATTCGCCTTCGGCGCTGCCCTGCTCTTCGCCGTCGCGCCGCTGCTGCTGTCGGACTTCCGGCTCTCCCTGCTGGCCAAGTATCTCTGCGTGGCAATGGTCGCGGTCGGTATCGGCCTGGCCTGGGGGCGTGGCGGCATGCTCACCCTCGGCCAGGGCGTCTTCTTCGGCCTCGGCGGATACGCGATGGCCATGCACCTCAAGCTCGCCGACGCGGGTCCGGGCAACATGCCCGACTTCATGATGCTGTACGGGCAACTCGACGAGCTGCCACTGTGGTGGCGGCCGTTCGCCAGCCCATGGTTCGCCCTGCCCGCCACGATGCTGCTGCCGATGGCGGTCGCCTTCGTACTCGGGTCGCTGGTGTTCCGGCGTCGGGTGCGCGGCGCCTACTTCGCCATCCTCAGCCAGGCCCTCGCCGCCGCCATGGTGATCCTGTTGATCGGCCAGCAGGGCACCACCGGCGGCACCAACGGGCTCACCGACATCCAGGGCTTCTTCGGCTACGACCTCGACGACCCGGTCAACCAGCGGATGGTGTACTTCATCATCGCCGGCACCCTGCTGGCCCTGCTGGCCCTGGCCCGGCACCTGATGCAGAGCCGCTACGGCGAGCTGCTGGTGGCCGTGCGCGACTCGGAGGAGCGGGTCCGCTTCCTCGGCTACGACCCGGCCACCGTCAAGCTGGTCGCGTACGTGGTGGCCGCCGGCATGGCGGGGCTGGCCGGCGCGCTGTTCGTGCCCGCGGTGGGCATCATCTCCCCGGCGCTGATCGGGATCGTGCCGTCCATCGAGTTCGTCATCGGCGTCGCCATCGGCGGGCGTGCCACGCTGCTCGGCCCGGTACTCGGGGCGGTCGCGGTGGCGTGGGCGCGTACCGCCCTGTCGGAACGCTTCCCGGGCACCTGGACGTACCTCCAGGGCCTGCTGTTCGTGGTGGTGGTGGCGTTCCTGCCCGGCGGCCTGGCGTCGCTGATCGGCCTGGCCCGCCGCCGCGACGACGGCGAACCCCGGCCGAGCCGATTCGCCCGATTTCGACCACGGCGGCGGGAGGGGGCGGCATGACCGGGCAGTTGCACGGGCTCTACGTACGGGACCTGCGGGTCAGCTTCGACGGGTTCACCGCTGTCGACGGGGTTTCCCTCGACGTCGCCCCGGGCGACATCCGGTTCCTGATCGGGCCCAACGGTGCCGGCAAGACCACCCTGGTGGACGCGGTCACCGGGCTGGTCCGGGCCACCGGCTCGGTACGCTTCGGTGATCGGGAACTGCTCGGCCGGCCGGTGCACCGGATCAGCCGGCTCGGCGTCGGCCGCACCTTCCAGACCTCGACGGTGTTCGAGGAGCTGACCGTGTTGCAGAACCTCGACATCGCCGCCGGGGCCCGGCGCAACTGGGCGACGTTGCTGCGCCGCCGCCACGGCGTGCCCGACGAGGTGGCCGAGGCCCTCGACGTGATCGGCCTGGCCAGTCGTGCCGACCAGCTCGCCGGCACCCTCGCCCACGGGCAGAAGCAGTGGCTGGAGATCGGCATGCTGCTGGTGCAGGACACCCGGCTGCTGCTGCTCGACGAGCCGGTCGCCGGCATGAGCCACGAGGAACGCGACGCCACCGGGCGCCTGCTGGAGAAGGTGAGCCAGGACCGCACGGTGGTGGTGATCGAGCACGACATGGACTTCCTGCGCCGCTTCGCGCGTACCGTCAGCGTGCTGCACGCCGGTCGGGTGCTCAGCGAGGGCACCGTCGCGCAGGTGCAGGCCGATCCGCGTGTGCAGGAGGTCTACCTCGGTCACCCGGTCGACGCCGGGTCGGCCCCGACCCAGACGGAGGCATGATGCTCGCGATGCGTGGCGTGCACGCCGGTTACGGGCGCAGCCGGGTGCTGCACGGCGTCGACGTGACGGTACCCGCCGACGGGGTCGCCACCGTGCTGGGCCACAACGGTGCCGGCAAGTCGACCCTGCTGCGGGTGGCCGCCGGACTGCTGCGCCCCACCGCCGGCCGGGTCGAACTCGACGGCGAGGACATCACCCGGTTGGCGCCGCACGAGCGGGTCGCCCGGGGGATCGCGTACGTGCCGCAGGGGCAGCAGTGCTTTCCGCACCTGACCGCGGCGGAGAACCTGCGCCTGGTCGCCGACGGCCGCCGGGACGGTGCCACGGCCACCGCCGAGGTGCTGGACCTGTTCCCGGCGCTGCGCCCGCTGCTGCGCCGTCGCGCCGGGCTGCTCTCCGGCGGTCAGCGTCAACAACTGGCCATCGCCCGGGCCCTGATCACCCGGCCCCGGCTGCTGATGCTCGACGAACCGACCGAGGGCATCCAGCCGTCGGTGGTGACCGAGATCCAGGACCGGATCGTGGCATTGATCGCCCAGACCGGGTTCAGCGTGCTCCTGGTCGAGCAGCATCTCGGCTTCGCGCTGCGGGTCGCCGACCGCTACCACGTCCTGGAGTCCGGCCGCGTCACCTCCGCCGGCGACGGCGGCACCACCGCCGAACACACCGTCCGCGAAGCCCTCGCCGTCTGACCACCACCACCCCGCCGATCTTGCACTTTCGGTCGCTGATACGTCCTTTTAGTGGCCTTTGCGGGGACGAAAGGTGCAAGATCGGCGGGGTTGCGGGGTGGGACTTCCGTTGTGGGGGGTGATTGCCTAGGGTAGGCGTGGAAGCGCTCCCACGGTCCTTGGGCAGGACTGTTTCTCGACGTGCTCGCTCCCTCATCCACCACAGAGGAAGTCGCATGTCTGCACGTAGAAAACTCCAGGCCGCCGTGACGGCGGCCGTGGCCCTGCTCGGCCTGACCGCCGTCGCACCCGCCGCGACAGCGGCCCCGACGGCTGCGGCACCGGCCGCCGCGGCCACTGCCGACTGGCTGCACACCGACGGCAACCGGATCGTCGACGAGGCCGGCAACCAGGTCTGGCTCACCGGGGCCAACTGGTTCGGCTTCAACGCCAGCGAGCGGGTCTTCCACGGCCTGTGGTCGGGCAACCTCGAATCGATCACCCGCCAGATGGCCCAGCGCGGCATCAACATCGTCCGGGTGCCCATCTCCACGCAGCTGCTGCTGGAGTGGAAGGCCGGGCAGACGATCCGGCCCAACGTCAACACGTACGTCAACCCGGAGCTGGAGGGCCTGAACAACCTCCAGGTCTTCGACCACTGGCTCGCGCTGTGCGAGAAGTACGGGCTGAAGGTCATGCTCGACGTGCACAGCGCCGAGGCGGACAACTCCGGCCACGTCTATCCGGTGTGGTGGAAGGGCAGCGTCACGCCGGAGCTGTTCTTCCAGGGCTGGGAGTGGATCACCACCCGCTACCGGACGAACGACACCATCGTCGCGATGGACATCAAGAACGAGCCGCACGGAACCCCGAACGATCCCCAGCGGGCCAAGTGGGACTCCAGCACCGACCAGGACAACTTCAAGTACGCGTGCGAGACGGCGGGCCGGCGGATCCTGGCGATCAACCCGAACCTGCTGATCCTCTGCGAGGGCATCGAGATCTACCCGCGCGCCGGCGCCACCTGGGAGTCGCCGAACACCAACCCCGACCGCAGCCCCAACTACCACTACAACTGGTGGGGCGGCAACCTGCGCGGCGTCGCCGAGCACCCGGTCGACCTCGGCGCCCAGCAGGACCAACTCGTCTACTCGCCGCACGACTACGGACCGCTGGTGTACGAGCAGCCGTGGTTCGAGGGTGACTTCGACAAGGACTCGCTGACCAACGACGTGTGGCGGCCGAACTGGTTCTACATCCACGAGCAGAACATCGCGCCGCTGCTGGTCGGGGAGTGGGGTGGCCGGCTGGGTCAGGACGCCCGGCAGGACCGCTGGATGGCCGCGCTGCGCGATCTGATGATCTCCAACGGCATCCACCACACGTTCTGGTGTCTCAACCCCAACTCCGGTGACACCGGGGGCCTGCTGCTCGACGACTGGGCCAGCTGGGACGAGACGAAGTACAACCAGATGCTCAAGCCCGCGCTGTGGCAGCACAACGGCAAGTTCGTCGGCCTCGACCACCAGGTGCGCCTCGGTGGCACCGACTCCACCACCGGCATGAGCCTCGCCGAGCGCTACGCCGGCGGGCCAGGCCCCGGCGACACCACCGCGCCGACCGCCCCCGGGCGGCCGACCGCCACCGACGTGACCGCCACCGCCGCCACGCTGACCTGGGCGGCGGCCACGGACGACGTGGGCGTGACCTCGTACGAGGTGCTGCGGGCCACCGGAACCGGGGCGGCCACCGTGGTCGGCACGGTTTCCGGGACCACCTACCGGGCGACCGGGCTGAGCGCCTCGACCAGCTACACCTTCACCGTGCGGGCCCGCGACGCGGCCGGCAACGTCTCCTCGGCCTCGCCGCCGCTGACCGTCACCACCCCGGCCGGCAACGACAACGGCGACGCCGGCTGCGCCGCCACGTACCGGGTCACCAGCTCCTGGCAGGGCGGCTACCAGGCGGAGGTGACCGTCCGCAACACCGGCACCGCGGCCATCTCCGGCTGGACGGTCACCTGGACCGCCCCCGCCGGCACCACGATCGCGTCACTGTGGAACGGCCGGCTCACCACCTCCGGAACCACCGTGACCGTGCGCAACGAGCCCTACAACGGGCAGCTCGCCGCCGGCGCCAGCACCACCTTCGGGCTGACCGGCAGCGGATCGGGTACGCCTTCCGCGCTCACCTGCACCGCGTCCTGACGCTGAGGTGCCCCTGCCCCACCCGCGGATCGTGGGTGGGGCAGGGGCCGTCCGGGGACGTGACGCCACCTCGGACGGCCCCGCGCGGCCCGGGCCTGGGTGGGCCGCGTCACCGTGTTCGCATCGCCGAGCGCCTGGTCAGGCCAATCGGATGGCGTCACCGTCGACGGTGACGTTCGCGGCGGGCAGCGGGGCTCCCGCCGGGCCACTGCGTACCGAGCCGTCGGCGATGTCGAACACGCTGTTGTGGCAGGCGCAGACGATGGTGCCGTCGGAGACCGAGGTCACCGTGCAGCCCTGGTGGGTGCAGGTCGCCGAGTACGCCTTGATGACCCCGTCGCTCGGCTGGGTCACCACCACGCCGGCGTCGGCGAAGATCGCGCCGCCACCGACCGGGATGTCGGCGAGGGTGGCCAGTGCCGGTGGACCGGCGTCCGCCCCGTCGTCGCCCGGGGTGGCGGTGCCGGAGGGGTCGGCACCGGAGGTGCCCGACGGGTCGGCGGCGCCGGAGCTGCCGGCCGGCGGCGCCGCCGTCGGCTGGCCGTACGTCGCGCAGCCGGCCAGCGCGGCCACGCCCACCGCGCCGGTACCGGCCAGCAGGGCGCGTCGCGACCGGCAGCAGCCAGCCTGCTCGTGGTTCATCTGCGGGTGCCTTGCCTTTCCGGGGATCAGAACTGGATGCCGAACGTGGTGAAGTACCAGACCGACGAGGTCAGGAAGACACCGATCAGGGCGACGAACACCACCCCGCCGACCGTGGGGAGCACCCAACCGGCGAGGCCGCGCTTGGGCAGGGTCAGCATCTTGGTGGCGAAGGCGCCGAAGAAGAAGCAGCCCAGCAGGGAGTGCAGCAGCGTACGGGTGTCGTAGTCGGCGAAGCCGAGCGCGTACAGGCAGTGCACCGCGACCGGCACGGTGAGCAGGAACGCGATCCGCCCGGACCAGCGGTGCACCGAACCGGCCCAGGACGGGGAGAAGCCACCGAGCCGACCCCACATCGCCAGCGCGGACAGCACCTGGATGACGGCGAAGGACGCCGCCCCGGTGCCCAGCCACACCTTCACCGTCAGCGGCGAGGAGAAGCCGGCCACGTTCACCGCGATGCCGGTGGGGGTGTGGGTGCGTCCGTAGACGCCGAGCGCAACCGCCACCCCGGCGCCGACGACGAGCGGCACCAGCAGCGAGGGCCGCCGCCTCGGTGCGCTCGGCGGCGGGGCCCCGAAGTCACGCATCAACTCGATGGTGGGCTCGGACGCCCGGCGGGGCACGGTGCGTGCCCCGCCCTGCCGGTGCTGGGACATCACCGCGCCCCGGGGACGACCGGCTCGGCGACGAGGGTGACGCCGTCGACCACCGTGCTGTTGAAGGCGGGGTCCAGCGGCGGTGCCGGAATGGGCTTGCCGTTCCAGGTGACGATGCCGATCTGGGTGCCGTCGGGCAGCATGATCCAGCCGCCGTCGAAGCCGGCCTTACGGGTCTCGTCGGTCACCCGGTAGATCGCCGGTGCGGTTCCCGACCCGGACTTCACCACCGCCTCGTCGGTCGCCGTGTCGTCGAGTCGGGCGGTGAACTTCCAGCGCCGGACGCCCACGATCATCTCGCCGCTGGCGCGGTCGCCCCGGATGACACCGGTCAGCTTCGCGTCCTTGCCGGTCAGCTCGATCCTGCCGTCCCGCACCGTGCCGGACAGCCACAGCTCCATGCTCCGGCCGTCGCAGACGTACGCCTCGGCCTTGCCGTCGGTGACGGTGATGGCGATGGTGGCCCCGTTCTCGAGTTCACCGATCCAGTTCTGCTCGACCGAGGTCACCTCGGTGCCGGCCGACGCGGCGTCGGGGTCCGTCGGCGGCGAGGTGTCGGCCGGTCGGCGGGCGTCGGCGTCGCTCGGTTCCTCGTCGGGCGCAGCCGCGTCGGGGTCCACCTCGGCGTCGGGGTCCGCCGCCACGTCGGCGGGTGGTGCCGGCGCGGCAGCCGGTGCACCGCCGCCGGCCGCGGGTTGGGTGCCCGGCGGGGATGCCTGTGCACTCATCGTGAACAGCACGGCAGCCGTCACCGCCCCCGACAGGAGGGTGAGCAACGGGGTCAGGCGCTTCATGGGCCACTCCCTTCGCACCGAGGTACGGACGGAGATGGTGGATGGGTTCAATCAGTCGCCAGGAAACCTCTCACGGGATGTCGTCAGTGCCCGGTTAGGCCATGTTTTCTCGTCCCTCGCGTGGGATAACCACAAATCAGCAACATCGGTGAATGTCACTTCCATGCCACATGCCATCCAGTGACAGGATGCATGCAAAGCGATAAGCTTCCCGTCGTTGGATCTGTCGGTGCGGGGGCCGAGGAGCCAATGTCTTGCCTGGTAGTCGAGCTGTCCGGGGTGCCAATCGAAGGCTGGAGGGCGGGCGGCGCCCGCTCCGTGGGTCGGGATTCGTGGGATCGAGAGCCCTTTCGGGCGCGGTTTCGTTAACGCGACGGCAACATCAAGGCATGGCTGGGGGAAGCGCGTGCTTGTCGTACGGTCGTTGGTGCGTGGAGTCGGACGCCCGTGGCCACCTCGGACGGCGGTGCTCGCCGGGGTGGGCGGCACCCTGGGCATCGGCGCGGTGGGCTCGGTGGCGTTGCTGGCCGGTACGCCCCTGTTGATCGCGCCGCTGGGCTCCACCTGCATGATGATCTTCGGGGCGCCGCAGGCGCCGTTCGCCCAGCCGCGCAACGTCCTCGGTGGACACACGATCTGCACGCTGGTCGGCCTGCTCGGCGTACGCGTGCTGGGAAACGCCCCGTGGACCATCGCCGCCGCAGTCGGCCTGGCCATGGCCCTGATGGGACTGACCCGGTCATTCCACCCGCCGGCCGGCGGCGACACCGTACTCGTGATGCTGGCGCAGCCCGGGTGGCTGTTTCTCTTCGTACCTGTCCTGCTCGGCTGCGTGATCCTGCTCGGCATCGCGCTGGCCTTCCACAACACGCACGCCGCCGGCTCCTATCCGGTCTCCTCGGTGCCGACCCGCCGGGAGGTGATCGCCGCCGAGGAGTGAGCAGACCGGCCGGCGGGTGGCACCCGACAGCCAGGGACAGGCCGCATCGTCGTGTCCACGTTGACCTTCCAATCCGTATGACCACCTCATGTCGAGACGGGAGTGACGAGCAGATGCCGCAGGGGGAGACCGAACCGAGCCTGTCGCTCGGCCAGGAGAGGTCCTGGTTCATCGATCAGTACGTGGACGCGCCGGTAGAGGTTCTGGTGGAGCAGGTGCGGCTGCGTGGGCCGCTGCGGGCGGCCACGCTCGCCACCGCGCTCGGTGACGTGGTCGCCGCCGAGGCCGCGCTCGGCCTGGCGATCGGCACCGACCAGGGCCGGGCCGACCGGCGGTCGGCGGCACCGGTTCCGGCGGCGCTGGCCGGCGCGGACCTGTCCGGGCTGTCGGACACCGAACGCGAGGAGGCGGTCCGGCGAGCGGTCGGGCGGGCCACCGAGACCCGGTTCGACCTTGGCCGTGGCCCGCTGATCCGGGCCGAACTGCTACGCCTGGCGGCCGACGAACACCTGCTGCTGCTGATCGCCCACCGCGCGGTGGTGGACCCGGCCTCCCTCACGCTCGTCGTCACCCGCCTCGGTGCGGCCTACCAGGCCCGGCTCGCCGAACCGTCCGGGCCGGCCGACACCACCGTCCGGGACGAGTTCGCCGGGTTCGCGCAGCGGGAACGGGCCGCTGCGGAGGCGGCCCGGGTGGTCGCCGGCGCCGCCTGGCGGGAGTACCTCGCCGACGTCGCCCCGCTGGAGCTGCCGACCGACCGGATTCGTCCGGTACAACCCCACTACGCGGCTGGTACCGCCGACCTGCGGCTGCCGCCGGTGCTGCACGAGCAGGTGGAGAACCTGGCCGCCCGGCTCGGCGTGGCATCGGCCGACGTGCTGCGGGCGTGCTTCCAGGCCCTGCTGCACCGCTGGTCCGGCCAAGCGGTACTCGCGCTGGGAGTCAGCGACGAGCGCCGCACGCCGGACACCGCCGGCCTGGTGGGGCCGGTGGCGACCTGGCGGGTGCTGCGCTGCGAGACCGACGAGCACACCCCGTTCGCCGCGCTGTGCGCCCCACCCGACACCCCCGAGCCGCTGCCGTTCGAGACCCTTGTCGAGGAGGTACGTCCGCCGCGCGATCCGGCCCGCAGCCCGCTGTTCCAGGCGGCGTTCACCGCCCGCCGGGTCACCGCCGCGGCCGGCTGCTTCGGCGAGGTCACGGTGCTGGCGCAGACCCTCGTACCGGCCGCGGCCACCCTGCCCGACCTGGCGCTGCTGGCTCAGCCCGACCCGAGCGGCACCCGGCTCACCCTGACCTGGCGGGCCGACCTGTTCGACCCGACGACCACGGAGCGGATGCTCGGCCACTACGTGAACCTGCTGCGTGCCGCGGTCGCCGACCCGGACACCGCGGTGCACCGACTGGCCATCCTGGACGATGCCGAGCGGGCCCGGCTGCTGGACGAGTTCAACCGCACCGACGCGCCGTTCCCGCAGGACGTCACCGTGCACGAGCTGTTCGAGGAGCAGGTGCTGCGTACGCCGGACGCCCGGGCGGTCACCATCGAGGGGCGACACCTGACCTACCGCGAGCTCAACGAGCAGGCCAACCGGCTCGCTCACCGGCTGCGCGCCGGTGGCGTCGGTCGGGGCACCCTGGTCGCCCTCTGCCTGGAACGCTCGCTCGAACTCATGGTCGCCGTCGTGGCGGTGCTGAAGTCCGGTGGCGCGTATGTGCCGCTCGATCCGGCGTATCCGACGGACCGGCTGGCGTTCATGCTGGCCGACACCCAGGCCCGCTTCCTGGTCACGCAGCAGCGGCTGCGTGAGCTGGCACCGGTCGGCGAGGAGGTCGCGGTGCTCGTGCTCGACGAGCCCGCCGACGCCGCGTCGCTGGCCGCGCAACCGACCGAGAACCCGGTGAACGTCAACACCGCCGACGACCTGACCTACATCGTCTACACCTCGGGCTCGACCGGCCGGCCGAAGGGAGTCGAGACGATCCACCGGGGAGTCGTCCGTCTGGTGATCAACACGGACATTCTCCAACTCGACGAACGGACCAGCTACCTGCAGATCTCCCCGCTCTCCTTCGACGCCTGCACGCTGGAGATCTTCGGGCCGCTGCTCAACGGCGGGCGGGTGGTGCTGCTGCCACCCGGGGTGCCGACCCCGGCCCGGGTCGCGCGTACCGTCCGCGAGCAGGGGGTGGACACGCTCTGGCTGGTCGCGCCGCTGGCCAACCTCACCATCGACACCCACCTGGAGGACCTGCGCGACCTGCGTCAGTTCATGGCCGGTGGGGACGTCCTGTCACTGCCGCACATCCGTCAGGTGCTGGAACGGCTGCCGCACGTGTCGATGGTCAACGGGTACGGGCCGACCGAGGTGACCGCCTTCAGCGTCAGCCACCGAATCACCTACGTGGACCCGGACTGGCCGTCGATCCCCATCGGACGGCCGATGCACAACACCACCGCCTACATCCTCGACCCACTTGGTCAACCGGTACCCGTCGGCGTGTGGGGCGAGCTGTACCTCGGCGGTCCCGGCGTGGCGCTCGGCTACCACAACCGCCCCGATCTCAACGCCGAGCGGTTCCTGCCGGACACCTTCCGCCCGGGCGACGGGCACCGGCTCTACCGCACCGGCGACCGGTGCCGCTGGCTGCCCGACGGCACCATCCAGTTCCACGGCCGGTTGGACACCCAGGTGAAGATCGACGGGCTGCGGGTCGAACTCGGCGAGATCCAGAGCGCTGTCGCCGACGACGAGTCGGTCGCCGCCGCCGTGGTGACCGCACCGGTGATCGGCACGCGGCGCACGCTCGTGGCGTACGTCGTGCCGGCCGACGGGCACCCCTTCGATCCCGCCGCAGTGCGGGCCCGGGTGGCGGCCGCCCTGCCCAGTGTCATGGTGCCGGCCCACTACGTCACGATTCCCACCATCCCGCTCACCCCGAACAACAAGGTCGACTTTCGGGCGTTGCCCGCGCCGGAGCTGGCGGCCGGCGCCGCGCACCGACCGCCGGAGACCGGCACCCAGCAGACCGTCGCCGAGATCTGGCAGGAGATCCTCGGTGTGCCGTCGGTCGGTCTCGACGACAACTTCTTCGAGCTGGGTGGCCACTCGCTGCGTGCCGTACCGATGATCGCGGCGGTCAGCATGCGGTTCGGCGTCGACCTGGCGGTTCAGGACATCTTTGAGGTACCCGTTCTGGAAGCGCTCGCGGCGCGTATCGAGGAGCGCATGCTGGAAGCCATTCCCGCAGAGGAGCTGGAGCGTATGTTCGCAGATATCGGCGGCTGAAGCCGCAATTGCGGGCCGGGGTTGGGTGTCCCGCACCCACCCCCGACCGCATAACTGTCACGGCACCCGACGGCTAACCTTGTGCGCCACTGAACGCCACCCGCCGCCGGGATAGTCGAGCACCATTCCATTGGCGTCGACCGTCAATTTGTAGCTGCCGTATCGGCCCTTGTACCGATAGGTGTCGCGGTCGATCCGTTGGTATCCCTGTTCGACGGCGCGTACGCCGAACGAGGGCACCTGGATCCACAGCACCCGGGCGGTGGCCTCGGCGCCGACGGCGAGATCGAGCCGCCGGATGGTCAGGCCGTTCGTGGCCGGGGTAACCGCCAGATCCACGTCCTCGCAGGGAAACGGCAGGTCGAGGGGGCCCTCGGCGGAGTGCCAGCGACCCTCGTCATCGGCGTGCAGGGCCAGCGTCCGCAGCCCGGTCGGCTCGTCGACCTCGATCCGGACGGACCGGGACCGTCGCGCGGCATCCGTCTCGACGAGGTAGGTGGCGCTGGTCGGGCCGCCCCTGCCCCGGTACAGGGCGGTTCCCGACAGTCGGAAGCCGGTCGGCGTCCGGTCCAGCTTGCCCATTTCCAGGAACAGCCGGTCGGACCGTTCCCAACTGGTCGTACTTAGTCTCTCCAAATCGGACATGCCGGAGATTCTAGTTCCTCAATTCTCCACTGGCGCAAGGGGCCGGTCAGTTGTACCGTCGTTGTCGGAGCGCGATGAGCGATGAGACATTCGCTTCCTGGTACGCCCATGGTTGGCCAGTCCAGTTCGGCGACTACTTTCGGTCACAACAATTGACGGCGGTTCCGGACCGGCTCCACGAAGGTGGATTCGGTGCGGTAGAGGGCCGTGCCCGAATGCCCTTTCCCGCTGCAGAACCAGAAAAGGGGAAAGCCGTGTCAGTGCCGAGCATCGGCGACGCACCCACCTTCGTGGCGACCGCCGACCACGACAGCATGCGACAGCTCCGAGCGTTGGTCGACGACGTGTTGGGCGTCCTGGCGGACGTGGGCAAGGGACGGGCCACCCCGGTGGCGCCGGGCGGCCCGACGGCCGTCCGGGCGTACGCGGACGACGTGCTCGCCGAGCCACTGCTGCCGGCGACCGGCGGCAACCCCGCCGAGGTGCTGCGCAAGCTCGTCGAGGCGTACGCCAACTGGTCGGTCGACGTGAGCCACCCCGCGACGGTGGCCCGGATGCAGTGCCCGCCCACCGCGGTGGCCGTCGCCGCCGACCTGGTGGCCGGCGCGCTGAACCAGTCGATGCACGCGTGGGAGGCGGGCCCGTTCGCGCTGGAACTGGAGCGCCGGCTGATCGAGGACCTGGCCACCCTGGTCGGCTACGGCGCCGACGCGGGTGGCACCCTGACCGCCGGCGGAAGCATCTCCAACGTCATGGCCATGCTGATCGCCCGGGACGAGGCGTACCGCCGCCGACTCGGCCGGTCCACCTTCGACAGCGGGTTGGCCGTCGGTGGCGTCCGTCCGGTGGTGCTGTGCACCGAGACGGTGCACTTCTCCGTCGACCGTGGCGCGAGCATCGCGGGTATCGGCGCGGACGGCATCATCCGGGTACCGGCCGACGACCTGGGCCGGATGATCCCCGGCGAGGCCGACCGGATCCTGCGCGAACTTCCCGCCGACTGCCTGCCGGTGATGCTGTTCGTCTGCGCCGGCTCCACCGACTTCGGCTGGGTGGACCCGCTGCCGGAGCTGGCGCGGGTGGCGCGCGAGCATGGCGTGTGGCTGCACGCCGACGCCGCGTACGGCGGTGGGGCGCTGTTCTCCGAGCGGCTGCGGCCGCTGTTCGACGGGCTCGCCGAGGCCGACTCGGTCACCCTCGACCTGCACAAGTTCGGCTGGGTGCCGGCGTCGGCCGGGGTGTTCCTGGCTCGGGACGCGGCCACGTTGGACCATCTCGCCGTCCAGCAGACCAGCCTCAACTCACCCGACGACGTGGCCGAGGGTTTCGTCGGCCGCTACGGGCACTCCATCCAGGCCACCCGCCGCTGCGACGCGCTCAAGATCGCCGCCACGCTGCGGGCGTACGGCCGGGACGGCATCGGTGCCATGGTGGACGCCTGCCACGAGCTGTCCCGGTACGGCGCGGCGCGGGTGGCCCGGGAGGCGAAGCTCGAACTGGCCGCCGAGCCGGTGCTCAGCACCGTGCTGTTCCGTTACCTGCCCGGCGACGGCAGTGATCTCGACGTGTTCAACAGCGGCCTGCGGCGCCAGTTGATGCGTGACGGGCACGCCATGCTCGCCCGGGTCTTCCTGCCGCGTCCCGGCGGCGGCAAGGAGGTCTGGCTCAAGCTCATGCTGCTCAACCCCGCCACCACCGGCGAGCAGCTCGACCAGGTTGTCGACGACGTGCTGGCCACGGGCGCGGCACTGGAGGCGGCGGGCCGGTCCTGACGCCCCTTCCGCAGAGATCCGTCAGGGAGCGCAACGATGGTGATGCAGCAACACGGCACGACCCTCGCCTACACGTCGCCGGACGAGTCGGTGTCGATCCGTGACTCGATGAACGCCCTGCCCCGGGTACTGGCGATGCCGCTGACGTTCCTCACCGGCAAGCCGCACACCGGTCAGCGGCCGGTACGGCTCACGCCCGGAATCCATCTCTGGGCGGCGACCGCCTCGATGGTCGGCGGCCTGGCGATCAGCTGGGTCGCGCTGGCAGCCGGCGGTTGGTGGCTGCTGCTTCTGCTGCTGGGCTGGTCGATGACGCTGCACGGGGCCCGGAACCTGCGGATGATGATGTACCACCAGGCGGCGCACCGGAACATGTGGGCCCGCCCCCGCCGGGACCGGGTGGTCGGTCGGCTGGTCGCCGCCGCGCTCATGGTGCAGGACTTCGACCGCTACAGCACCGAGCACGTCATCGACCACCACGCGGTGCATCACATGACCGTCCGCGATCCCACCGTCCAGGCGTTCCTGATCGGCCTGGAACTGCGGCCCGGGATGACCCGCCGGCAGATGTGGCGGCACCTCGTCCGGCACAAGCTGCTGTCCCCGGCGTTCCACCTGAACTTCCTGCTGGGCCGGATCCAGTCCTACTTCGCCCCGGCCAGCCGGACGCTGCGGGTGGCGACGGTGGCAGGCTACGCCACGGTGGTCGCGTCGGCGGTGCTGTTCGACATGTGGGTCTTCCTGCTGGTCGCCTGGGTGCTGCCGATGACGGTCTTCTACCAGATCAGCAACACCCTGCGGCTGTGCGTCAAGCACACCTTTCCCGGCCCGGAGGTCACCCAGCGGCGCGGTCGGGAGTACTTCGCCAGTCTCACAAACGCCATCCTGATCGGGGAGCGCGCGCCGGTCGACCGGTCGGGTGGGCCGTTGCGCCGCGCGGCCCGGTGGCTGCGCTGGTCGCTGCGGATGCTCGTGGTGCACCTGCCGGCCCGGTACCTGGTGCTCACCGGCGACACGGTGGTGCACGACTTCCACCACCGGCATCCGATGAGTCGCGACTGGGCCAACTACATCTTCGCCCGGCACGCGGACATCGAGGCGGGACATCGCGGGTGGCCGCCGTACCGGGAGGTGTGGGGTCTGGTCCCGGCGATCAACCTGGTCTTCGACTCGTTGGGCCGGGCCGATCCACAGGAGTACGACCGGGCCCGGATCGCTCAGGTGAGCGGCCGCAGCGTCTTCTCCGCCTTCGACGACTGACGGCCGGCACCGCACTGCACACATCGGACCGCACCGCGTACATCGGGAGGTACGACGACATGTCCAGTCGCAAGACCCAACGAACGGTCATCATCGGGGTGGCCCGCAGCGACGCCCACGCGGTGGCCAACCATCTCATCGCGATGCGGCTGCGCGAAGCCGGCTTCTGCGTCGTCAACCTGGGCGTCTGCACACCGCTTGAGGACTTCGCCGACGCGCTGGTAGCCCACCCGGACGCCGAGGCGGTGCTGATCGGCAGCCTCAACGGCCACGCGTACGAGGATCTGCGTGACCTGCCGGCGCTGCGGGCCGCCGGACGCCTGCACTGCCCCCTGATCGTCGGGGGGAACCTCTCGGTGGGCAGTCACAAGGACGGCGACGAGCGGGAGCGGCTGCTGAACCTCGGCGTCGATCACATCCTCGACGAGGCCGACCAGATCCCGCTGCTGCTGGACCTGTTGCACGCCGCCCGGGCCACCCCGCTGACCGGTGTCTGACCTACCCGAGCTCGACGTCGAGCCACGAGTCTCGGCCATGCTGCCGCCCTGGACGGAGACCATGCAGTACATCCGCAAGTCGCCGAAGCGAGCACCGGTGGAGGTGCTGCGCGCCGCGGCCGCACGCCGTCGGCCGGTGGTGCAGCCCCGCTGCGGCGTCGGCGGGCACGACGAGATGCGGAACCTGCTGACGACTCTGGAGCGGCGTGCCCGGCCCGGCATCCTGACCATCACCATCGACTCGTTCACCCGGCTCAAGCAGTTCCGCACCGCGGCCCAGACGTTGCAGCGCGAGCCGGCGGACCTCAACGGTTATCCGCTGGTCACCCACGGCTGGCGGCGCGGCCGGGAACTCAACGAGTCGGTGGACGCCCCGATCGAGGTCCGGCACGGCTCACCCGATCCGCGTGAGCTGTTCGCGGTCTCCCTGGCGTCGGGGTTCACCTCGTTCGAGGGCGGCGGCATCGACTACAACCTGCCGTACTCCAAGGACGTGTCGCTGACCCGGTCCCTGGCGGCGTGGGCGCAGGTGGACCGGCTCTGCGGGGTGCTCGCCGAGGAGGGGGTGATCGTCGACCGGGAACTGTTCGGCACCCTCACCGCCGTGCTGGTACCCCCGTCGGTGAGCCTGGCGGTCTGCGTCCTGGAGGCGCGCGCGGCGAGCCTGGCCGGGGTGCGCTGCCTGTCCATCGCCTACCCCCAGGGCGGCGAGGTGCACCAGGACATCGCCGCGCTGCGCTCGATCCCGGTGCTGGCCCGGCGGTACCTGCCGGAGAACGTGGAGATCTTCCCGGTCCTGCACGAGTTCATGGGCGTCTTCCCGGCCGATCCGGACGTCGCCGACGCCCTGATCCTGTACGGCGGGCTCACCGCCCGACTCGGCGGTGCCGCCAAAGTGATCAACAAGACCAACCAGGAGGCCCGCGGCATCCCCGACGCGCAGGCCAACGTGGCCGGGATCCGCACCGCCACGCTGGCCTGCACCGACCTGCTCGACTTCGTGCGGGTGGACGAGGCGACGGTCGAGGAGGAGACCTACTGGCTGCAACGCGAGGTCGCCGAGCTGGTCGAACCGGTGCTGGCGGCCCCGGACCTTCCGGCGGCGATCGTCGACGCCTTCGCCGACGGACGGCTCGACATCCCGTTCAGCGCCAGCGTGCACGCCCGATCGGAGGTGATCCCCAAGCGGGACGCCACCGGCGCCATCCGCTATCTCAACCCGGGCCGGCTGCCGTTCAGCCGGCCCACCCTGCGCCGTAACGAGCAGTGCCTGCGGGTGGACCGGGCCAGCCTGAGCCGCCGGCTGATCGACGAGATCCGCTCCGACATCAACTTCTTCCTGCACGCGGAGCGGCGGTTCCAGGCCGACCGCGCGACGGTCGAGTGCCCGGACCCGGCCACCGCCGGACCGGGTGCCGCCGCGAGTTCGGGAGGTGTCCGGTGACCACCGTCCTGCTCGATCCGGACGAGGTGACCCGTGCCGCGTTCGGCGACGGCGAGGCGCTCACCGACCAGCCGCGCTTTCTGCCCGCGCTCCGCCGGCTTGTGCGGGCGATGAACGAGGAGGCGCAGCTCACCCCCGACGGGGCACGGGTGGCGCGGGACTCGCTGGTCAACGCGCTGCGCGTCCAGCAGCGGCTGGCCGCCCGACAGCGACCGGCGGTGGACCGGCCGCCGACCGTGACGGTGGTGACCGGCCTGCACCGCACCGGGACGACCCTGCTGCAACTCCTGCTCGCCGCGCACCCGCAGGTGCGCGCGCCGCAGCTGTGGGAACTGCTGGCACCGGGCGCGACGCAGCCGCCCGAGGAACTGGTGGCCGCGGCCGACCGTTACGTGGCGGAGTACCACCGGGCCGCCCCGGCCTTCGCCGCGATCCATCCGCTGCATCCCCGCAAGCCCGAGGAGTGCCACCGGCTGATCGCCAACAGCTTCCACTCCGAGATCTTCGGCCTGCGCTACCACGTGCCCGGATACCTCGACTGGCTGTCCCGCCAGGACCACACCGGGGCGTACGCGCTGCACCGCGAACAGCTCGCCGCGATCGTCGGCTCCGGCACCGGCCAGCACGTGGTGCTCAAGTGCCCGTTCCACCTGTGGCACGGCGCGGAACTGGCCAGCACCTACCCGCAGGCCCGGGTCGTGCGGCTGCACCGGGATCCGGTGACCACGGTCGCCTCGGTGTGCAGCCTCACCCGGACGGTGCGGGCGGCGCGCTCCCGGCACGTCGACCCGTACGAGATCGGTGCCTTCTGGTTGGACCGCACCGCCGCCGCCCTGCCGGGGCTGCGCGACCCCGAGGCGTTCGCCGGCCTGCCGGTGCTCGACCTGCGCTACCGGGACCTGATCGCCGACCCCGTGACGGCGGTCTCCCGGGTCTGCGCGTTCGCCGGACTGCCGTTCGACCCGCCGGCCCAGCGGGCGGTGCGGTCGGCGATCCGCACCGCCGCGCACACCGCTCCGGGCCGCCACCAGTACCGACTGAGCGACTACGGGCTCGACGCGGACGGCCTGCGCCGTCGATTCGCCGACTACCGGGCCGCCTACCGACTGTGACCTTGTCCCACCTGGCACGAGCCGACCGCAGAAGGAGAGATGCCGTGACCACCACGACGAACGCCGAGGTTCCCGCGCCGCGCAACGCGCAGCCGACCGCACCGGCGAGCACTCCGATGGAGCTGGCGTTGCAGGAGATCGAGGCGGTGAACTCGGTCGCCGGCGACAACCCGATCAAGATCGGCATCCTCACGCCGATGAGCCGCCCCGGTGACGCGATGGCCGGCGTACTGGTCTCGCGGGGTGCCCGCCTGGGTGCCGAGTACCTGCGTGAGCACGGCGGTGTACTGGGTGGGCGCAACGTCTCGTTCATCGCGTACAACGACATGGTGACCGCCGCGGAGGAGGGTTTCCCGCGCTCCGCCGTCGCGGGCATGGCGAAGCTGGCCATGGTCGACGAGGTGCTCGCCGTGATGGGCCAGTGGCACCTGCGTACCACCCCGTGGGTGGCGGAGATGTGCGAGAAGATCGGCGTGCCGATGTTCGTCGAGAACGGGCACAGCACGGTGACCCACGGGCGGCGCACGATCTTCCGCACCTACTTCTCGATCGCCGACCGGGTACCGCTGATGATGGACTGCCTGGCCGACATCGGCGCCCGCCGCATCGGCATGATCGCGCCGGACACGGTGTTCGGCAAGACCATGGCCGACACCCTCCAGCAGTACGGCGAGTCGCGGCACGGCATGGAGTTCCTCCGGTTCGACTTCGAGCAGGAGGTCGCGCTCGACTGGCGGGAGCAGCTGCGGCAGATCAAGCAGTGGCAGCCGGACGCGTTCATCAACGGCGGGCTCAACGTCGTCGCCGGCGGCGGCCCGGTCGGCAACAGCTACCACATCCTCCAGCAGGCCATCGAACTCGGTCTGCTGCCGGCGGTGCCGATGATGGTGACCTTCGGCTTCCCGATGCGCTCGCAGGACTACTGGCGGATGGCCGGCGCGGGCGGCAACGGGGTGATGTGGCCGGCGACGAAGTTCCGTCCCTCGTGGTCGGAGATGACGCCGATCGGACGCTGGTTCACCGACCGGTTCATGCAGCGTTACGGCTTCGCGCCGCCGGACACCTGCCTGAGCGCCTTCACCGACGTGACAATCATCGGCCAGGCGTTGCAGGTGGCCGGCACGGACAGCCGCGAGGGCCTGCTCGACGCCCTGGAGTCCACCGAGTTCGACACCTGGCGGGGCCCGCTGCGCTTCGAGCGGGGCGCCGAGCACTGGCACCACAACCCGCCGGAGCTGGTGGTCATGCAGTACCAGACGGTCGGGCAGACCTTCGACGACGCGGCGATCATCTACCCGCCGGCCCTGGCCGACAGCAAGTTCCGGCCCTCGACGGCCGACGGGGAACTGCCGTGACAACCGCCCCGCAGGCGGCGGACCGGGCGTCGCCGGCACCGCGTACCGTCGCCGCCACGGTGGTGGACACGCTGCTCGCCCACGGCGTGGACCGGGTCTTCTGCGTCGCCGGGGAGAGCTACCTGGCGGTGCTGGACGAGTTGCACGCCGCGTCGACGGTCGACGTGGTGACCAGCCGGCACGAGGCGTCCGCCGGCTTCGCCGCGGTGGCCGACGCGAAGCTCACCGGACGACCCGGGGTGTGCCTGGTCAGCCGGGGCCCGGGGGCCACCAACGCGAGCATCGCGGTGCACTCCGCCTGGTACGACGCCACCCCGCTGGTGCTGGTGATCGGCCAGGTGCCCCGCTGCGATCTCGGCACCGAGGCGTTCCAGGAGGTCGACTACGCCCGCGCCTTCAGCGGGCTGGCCAAGGAGGTGCTGGTACTGCTGGAGCCGGCCCGCACCGGCGAGTTCGTCGCCCGCGCGTTCCGCACCGCACAGTCGGGCACCCCGGGCCCGGTCGTGCTGGTGCTGCCCGAGGACGTGCTGGACCTGCCGGACCCGGTCGGCGCGGTGCCGACCCGCTGGCAGCCGGGCGCGACCGCAGCCACCCCGGCCGACCTCGACCGGGTGCGGGATCTGCTGCACGGTGCGCAACGTCCCCTCCTGCTGGCCGGCGGCACGCTCGGCGGCGAGACCGGGCGGCGGGTGTTGGCCGCCGCCGCCCACCGGCATCACCTGCCCGTGCTGACCAGCAACAAGCGCCAGGACCTGTTCGACAACCGGGACCCCTGCTACGCCGGCCACCTGCACAACAACACCCAGGAGCGGCAGCGGACCCTGCTCGACCGTGCCGACCTGGTGCTGGCGGTCGGCACCCGACTCGACGACGTGACCACGCTGTCGCGGCGGCTGCCGAGGCCCGGAAACCCCGCACAGGCACTTGTGCACGTCTATCCCGACCCGCAGCGGCTCGGCCGCACCCATCCGCCGACGGTCGGGCTGGCCGCCGACCCGGTGCAGTTCCTGCGGCAACTGGCCGACCTGGCACCGGCCGGGGTGGACGCGGGGCGGGTCGGCTGGGTCGACGAGCTGCACCAGCTGGAGGTGGCCAAGGCCCGGTGGTCGCCGCACCCCAGCGACGACGGCCTGGCCTTCGGTGCGCTCGTCGCCGGATTGGACGAGCTGACCGGCGGCGATGTGGTGGTCACCCTCGACTCCGGCACCTTCACCAGCTGGCTCTACCGCTACCTGAGGTTGACCGGCGACGCGAGGATGCTCGGTGTCGGTTCCAGCGCCATGGGTTTCGGGGTGCCGGGTGGCGTGGCCGCCGCGCTGCGTACCGGCCGCCCGACGGTGGTGATCGTGGGCGACGGCGGGTTCCTGATGACCGGCTCGGAACTGGCCACCGCGGTGAGCCGCCGGCTGCCGTTGATCGTGGTGATCGCCAACAACGGCAGCTACGGCACCATCCGGGCGCATCAGGAGCGGGCGTACCCCGGCCGGGTCATCGCCACGGACCTCGACAATCCGGATTTCGTCGCGCTCGCCCGCGCGTACGGCGCGTTGGGGCTCGCGGTCACCACGGAGCAGGACGTGGAGCCGTGCCTGGCCCGGGCGCTGGCGCACGGCGGGCCGGTGGTGGTCGACGTCCGCACCAGCCTGTCCTGGATCTCGGCGTACCGCCGGATGAGCGTGAGCGGCCCGGTGAGCATGGAGGTGGGTGTCGCGTGAACCTGCACGAATCACTTACCGAGCTGATCGGTGACACCCCGCTGGTGCGACTGCGCAGCGTGGTGCCGCCCGGCTCGGCCCCGGTCTACGCCAAGGTGGAGTACCTGAACCCGGGCGGTTCGGTGAAGGACCGCATCGCCCTGCGGATGGTGGAGACGGCCGAGGCCGACGGCCTGCTGCGCCCCGGCGGGACGATCGTGGAGCCCACCTCCGGCAACACCGGGGTGGGGCTGGCCATCGTGGCCCAGCAGAAGGGCTACCGCTGCGTCTTCACCTGCCCCGACAAGGTGTCCCGCGACAAGATCGACGTGCTGCGGGCGTACGGGGCGGAGGTGGTGGTCTGTCCCGCCGCCGTGCGGCCCGAGCATCCGGACTCGTACCGCAGCGTGGCGTCCCGGATCGCCGCCGAACGGCCCGGCGCGGTACAGCTCAACCAGTACGCCAACCGCAGCAACCCGGAGTCGCACTACCACACCACCGGACCGGAGCTGTGGCGGCAGACCGAGGGCCGGCTGACGCACTTCGTCGCCGGAATCGGCACCGGCGGCACGATCTCCGGTGTCGGGCGCTACCTGCGGGAGGTCTCCGGCGGGACGGTACGGATCATCGGCGTCGACCCGGACGGTTCGATCTACTCCGGTGGCACCGGGCGGCCGTACCTGGTGGAAGGGGTGGGCCAGCCGAGCTGCCCGGACTCCTACGACCCGTCGGTGGTCGACGAGGTCATCGCGGTCACCGACCAGGAGTCGATCCTGATGACCCGCCGGTTGGCCCGCGAGGACGCCCTGCTCACCGGCGGCTCCGGTGGGATGGCCGCCGCCGCCGCGGTGCGGGTCGCCGCCGCGGCCGGACCGGCGGCCCTCGTCGTCGTGCTGCTACCGGACTCCGGCCGTGGCTACCTGTCCAAGATCTTCAACGACGACTGGCTCGCCGGCCTGGGCCTGTACGACCCACCCACCGACCAGCCGAGGGTGCGCGACGCCGCGACCGGCGGGCATCCGCCGCTGATCCGGCCGGACGAGACCCTGGCCAACGCGGCGAAGCTGCTGCGCGACGCGGACACCACGCACCTGCTGGTCAGTGCGGCCACACCGCCGCTGCGGCTGGCGGAGATCCTCGGTTGTGTCACCGAGGCCACGCTCGCCGGTGCGTACGCCGCCGGCGCTGGCGCCGACGACCTGGTCGGCGACCACCTGAGCCCACCGCCGCCGCAGGTCGGCGCCGGCACGCCGTTGCCGGACGTGGTTCCGATGCTGTCCGAGCCGTCGACCGCCGTACTGGTGGTCGACGGAGGACTCCCGCGTTGCCTGCTGACCGCCCGCTGCCTGGTCGAGTACCTGGGCGAGGGCCGGGGCGCGAGCGGGTCCGCACCATCATCGCGGGGGAAGCCGTGAACGCTGTCATCGAGTACGTGGACCCGATCGAGGGATTCCAGGGCTGGCTGGTCTACGACGGGTTGGACTGCCGGCTGGCCGCCGGTGGTTGCCGGGTGAAGCCCGGGTTGACCGCAGCGGAGCTGGGTGAACTGGCCTCCCGGATGACCCTGAAGGAGCGGCTGCTCGGCATCAACGTCGACGGCGCGAAATGCGGCATCGACTACGACCCGAGGGCACCGGGCAAGGCGGCGGCGCTGCGCCGCTTCCTGCGCTTCCTGCGCGGGCAGCTGATGACCCGGTTCAGCATGGGCTGCGACATGGGCACCCACTGGGACGAGCTGGAACAGCTCGCCGTGCTGGAGGGCATCCCGTCGATCAAGTACGCCGTCCGGGGCGCCCAGGAGTTCAGTGAGGCGGAGTTCGTCGCCCGGATGGGCCTGCTCGACCAGCACGTCGGCGCGCTGACCCTGGCCCAGCGCCGCGCCGGTCACGCCCTGGCCCAGGCGGCGGTGATGGCCGCCCGGGCCAGTGCCCTGCCCGGTCCGCTCTCCTGCACGCTGCAGGGATTCGGCAACCTGGGCCGCGCGGCGGCGTACACGCTGGCACAGGAGGGCGTCCGGATCACCGGGATCGCCGACGAGTACGGCTGCGTCGCCGACCCGCGCGGACTGGACGTCGCCGCGATGCTGGCCGAGCCGGCCGGCACCCCGGTGTCGCAACTGGCCCGGCACGCCCGACGGATGCCGGCTGCCGCGCTGCTCGACCTGCCCACCGACCTGGTGCTGCTCGCCGCCGGCGCCGACGGGCTGCCGGCGGAGCGGGCCGACCGGCTGCCGGCACCGGTGGTGGTGGTCGGCGCCAACTGCGGGCTCAGCCCGCAGGCGGAGCACGCGCTGCACCGGGCCGGTGTGCTCGTGGTGCCCGACTTCGTGGGCGGCATCGGCGGATCCGCCTCGATGGAGGCGCTTTTCGGGCCCACCAGCTGTCCGAGCCCACGCGGGGTGCTCGACGGCGTGACGGAGCTGATGCGCCAGCTCGTCGACCACCTGACCGACGAGGCCTGCCGCCACGACCTGCCGCTGCGCCAGGTCGCGTACGACACGGCCGCCGCCGCCCGCGTGACCCCCGATGAGCCGCCGTACGGCACCAGTCCCTTCCTCACCCGACCACTGACCGCGACCAGCCGACCCGTTCGTCGCTGAACCACGGAGGCACCGATGTCCGTCACCCACGCCCATTCGGTCGACACCTGCCGCCACGAGCGGGGCCACATCACCGACTCCCGCTTCTACGGCAACCGCTACGCGACCGCCGCCAGCCGGCGGATCTACTGCGACGTCTGTCGCAAACAGCGCTGGCTCGACATCGAGGCGGCGCTGGCCCAGGCGCAGGGTGAGCTGGGCATGATTCCCGGGCCGGCGGTCGAGGGCATCGTGTCGGCGGCCCAGCTGGAGCGCATCGACCTGGACGCGGTGCAGCAGGAGATCGAACGCTCCGGGCACTCGCTGGTCGGCCTGCTGCGGGTGTTCCAGGCCGCCTGCCCGGACGGCACCGGGGAGTTCATCCACTTCGGCGCCACCACCCAGGACATCCAGGACACCGGGCAGTCGCTGGAGATCCGGGACACCCTCGACGAGGTCGACCGGGAGCTGGCGGAGATTCTCGCCTGCCTGGTGGAACTGGCCGAGGAACACGCCGACACGGTGGCGGTGGGGCGCACCCACGCGCGCGCCGCGCTGCCGATGAGCTTCGGCCTCAAGGCCGCCAGCTGGATCGACGAGATCCTGCGGCACACCGAGCGGCTGGCGACCGTCCGGTCCCGGGTCGTGGTGGCCCAGCTGTTCGGCGGTGCCGGGACCATGGCCGGCTTCGGCACCGAGGGCATCGGGTTGCTGGAGCGTTTCGCCGCCCGGCTGGGCCTGGGCGTACCGACGATCGGCTGGCACGTGGCCCGCGACCGGGTGGTGGAGTTCGTCACCACACTTGCCATGGTGGCCGGCACCCTGGGTCGGGTCGCCGACGAGATCCGTACCATCGGCCGGCCCGAGTTCGGCGAGGTCACCGAACCGTGGCGGTACGGCAAGGTCGGGTCGAGCACCATGCCGCACAAGCGGAACCCGGAACGGTGCGAGCAGGTGGTGGTGATGGCGAAGCTCGCCGCCGCCCAGGCGGGCATCGCGTACAGCGGGATGATCGGTGACCACGAGCGGGACTCGCGCGCGCTGCGGGTGGAGTGGGCGTGCGTACCGGACGTGTCCCACTACACCCTGGCCGCCTGCGAGATCACCCGGGAGCTGGTCAGCGGTCTCACCGTCAACGTCGACCGGCTGCGCGAGAACACCCGGGTCGTCGCCGACCAGCTCGCCTCCGAGCGGCTGATGCTCGCCCTCGGCGCGCACGTCGGCAAACAGACCGCCCACGAACGTGTCTACGAGCTCAGCCAGCAGGCCCACGACGCCGGTGGCTCGCTGCGGGAGTCCCTGGACGGCTGCGCCGAGCTACGCCGCCTGTTGCCCGACCACGAGGTCGAGGTGATCTTTGATCCGGCCCGCTATCTCGGTGCGTCGACCGACCTGACCCATCGTGCCGTGGCGGAGGCGCGCAAGTGGCTGGCAGGCCGCGGGTGACGGGTGCGCAGCGACGGGACCGGCCGATGCGCCGACGGGCCGGCGGACCCTACCGGGGGCCTGTCCGGCGACCGTCGGCCGGTCCCGGATCAGCCCCGGCCCATCAGCGCGCCGCCGTTGACCTGGATGATCTGGCCGGTGACGAAACCCGCCGTGGCACCGGCGAGGTAGCCGACCAGCGCGGCGACGTCGGTCACCGTGCCGCCCCGGCCGACCGGCGCCTGCGCCGAACGCTGTCGGTGGAACTCCGGCGTCATCCGGTCCCGGTAGAACTCGGTGCCGCCCACGTAGCCGGGGGCGACGACGTTCACCGTGATGCCCGCACCGGCCAGCCGCGCGGCCAACTCAGTGGACCACGGGTGCAGCGCCGCCTTGGCGGCCCCGTAGGAGGCGTTGCCGCGGAAGGCCGCGATGGAGGTCACCGTGACGATCCGGCCACCCGGGCGCCGCAGGGCGGGCAGCAGCGCCTGGGTCAGCAGCACCACCGGCAACACGTTGCCACCGAGGTTGCGCAGATACTGCTCGCGCAGGGTGGACAGATCCTCGGCCGGCTGCGGCGCGAAGTTGCCCCCGGCGTTGTTGACCAGCACGTCGACCGTACGCCCCCCGGCGGTGATCTCGTCGGCGGCCCGGCGTACGTCCTCGGGCTCGCACAGGTCGGCGACCACCGCCCGGACCCGACGGTGCCCGCCGGACAGCTCCTCGGCGGTGCGTCTCAGCACCTCCGCGCGCCGGCCGAGCAGCACCACCTCGTGCTCCGCGGCCAGTTCCTCGGCGATCGCCCGCCCGATCCCGGTGCCACCTCCGGAAACCACGGCCAGCTTGGGCACGCCCACCACCCCTCTCGGTCATCGATGCCCGGCAGTATCCACCACTTCAGTCCGACGGGAGCAGCCGCGTGAGCGCGCACGACCACCACAGCGATCCGCTGCCCGACACGGCGCAGGGCATCCTGGCCGAGGACCGGGCCCACCTGTTCTACTCCTGGTCCGCGCAGCGACAACTGTCGCCGATGCCGGTGGCGCGGGCGCTCGGCTCGTACTTCTGGGACTACGACGGCAACCGCTACCTCGACTTCGCCTCCCAGTTCGTGCACGTCAACATCGGTCACCAGCACCCGAAGGTGGTGGCGGCGATCCAGCGCCAGGCCGAACGGCTGTGCACGGTCAGCCCGGCGTTCGGCAACGACCAGCGGGCGCGGGCGGCCCGGCTGATCGCCGAACGGGCACCGGGCGACCTCGACCGGGTGCTGTTCACCAACGGCGGCACCGACGCGGTGGAACACGCCGTGCGGATGGCCCGCCTGGTCACCGGGCGACCGAAGGTGCTCGCCGCGTACCGCTCCTATCACGGCGCGTCACACCTGGCGCTGCATCTGACCGGCGACCCGCGTCGCTGGCCGGTCGACACCGGTGCGGCCGGCGTCATCCACTTCTTCGGCCCCTACCTGTACCGCAGCGCGTTCCACGCCCGCACCGAGCCGGAGGAGGCGCAGCGGGCGCTGGCCCACCTCGAGCAGGTCATCGCGCTGGAAGGGCCGGGCACCGTCGCCGCCGTGATCCTGGAACCGGTGGTCGGCACCAACGGTGTGCTGGTGCCGCCGGAGGGCTACCTGGCCGGCGTGCGCGAGCTGTGTGACCGGCACGGCATCCTGCTGATCGCCGACGAGGTGATGGCCGGCTTCGGCCGGACCGGACGCTGGTTCGCGGTGCAGAACTGGGATGTCGTGCCCGACCTCATCACCTTCGCCAAGGGGGTGAACTCCGGCTACGTCCCGCTCGGCGGGGTGCTGATGGGTCCGCGCGTGTTCGACGCCTTCGCCGACCGGCCCTACCCCGGCGGTCTGACCTACTCCGGGCACCCGCTGGCCTGCGCCGCCGCGGTTGCCGCCATCACGGCGATGAGCGAGGAAGGGATCGTCGAGAACGCCGCCCACCTCGGTGCCGAGGTGCTCGGCCCCGGTCTGCGGGAGCTGTCCGAACGGCACCCGGTCATCGGCGAGGTACGCGGACTCGGCGTGTTCTGGGCGCTGGAGCTGGTGCGGGACCGGGACACCCGCGAGATGCTGCCGCCGCTCGGGGCGCCCGGCGGACCGCCCGGACCGATGGACGAGGTGGCCGCCGCCTGCCGTAAGCGCGGACTCTGGCCGTTCCTGCACACCAACCGGATCCACGTGGTGCCGCCGTGCACCGCGACCGAGCAGGAGATCCGCGAGGGCCTGGACATCCTCGACGAGGCGTTGTCCGCCATAGGCAGCCACTACCGATGACCTCCGAACCGATCCGACAGTCGTCACCGCAGTCCGTGCCGAGGAGCGAGATGAACCAGCACGCCCAACGCCTCTCCACTCTGACCGCCGAGCAGCGCGCCCTGTTGCTGAAGCAGGTCGGTGCGCAGTTGACCGAACGCCAACGCCCGTCGACCCGGATTCCCCGCCGGGTCGGGGAGGCGGACACCGCGCCCGTGTCCTACCTGCAGGAACAGCTGTGGTTCCTCGACCAGTTGGTGCCCGGACAGTCCACGTACAACGTGCCGTCGGTGTTCCGGTTGCAGGGGTCGCTGGACCTGACGGCCCTGCGCCGCGCGCTGGCCGACATCGTCGAGCGGCACGAGGCGCTGCGGACCACCATCCGGGCCGAGAACGGGGAACCGCACCAGCACATCGCCAAGCCGGGGGAGCAGCCGCACCACCTTGTGGTGGACGACCTCAGCGACGTCGCGGACCCGGAGGCGCGGTTGGCGGAGGCGCAGCGGCGGGTGCAGGAGGAGATCCGGCGACCGTTCGACCTGGCGGAGGGGCCGCTGTTCCGCTCGCTGCTGGTCCGCCTCGACGACGCCGACCACCTGCTCGCCGTCACCATGCACCACATCGCCTCCGACGGTTGGTCGCAGGCGGTGCTCACCAACGAGTTGTCCGAGCTGTACGCGGCGCACCACACCGGCCGCCCGCCGGCGCTGGCACCGCTGCCCGTGCAGTACGGCGACTACGCGGCCTGGCAGCGCCACCAGCTCAGCGACGACGTCTTCGCCGACCAGCTCGACCACTGGCAGCAGCGGCTGAACGGGCTGCCCACCCTGGAACTGCCCACCGACCGACCGCGACCGGCCACCATGTCGTACCGCAGCGCCGCGGTGTCCCGCACCCTCGACGGGGACCTGCTGCACCGGCTGCGTCAGCTCTCCGCCCGCAACAACGCCACCCTGTTCATGACGCTGATGACGGCGTACCAGGCGGTGCTGGCCCGGTACAGCGGACAGGACGAGATCGTCGTCGGCACCACCACCACCGGCCGGGAGCCGGCCGAGCTGGAGCCGCTCATCGGCTACTTCGTCAACATGGTGGTGCTGCGGACCGAGGTCGCCGACGACCCGACCTTCGGCGAACTGCTGACCCGGGTACGCGGCGTGGTGCTGGAGGCGTGGAAGCACCAGCAGGTGCCGTTCGAGAAGGTCGTGGAGCGGATCCAGCCGGTCCGTGACCCCTCGCGGAACCCGCTGTTCCAGGTGGGTCTGCAACTGCTGGGCAGCGCCACCCAGAGCACCGAGCCGAACCTGCCCGGGCTCACCGTCACCTCGCTGGACGCCAACCCGGGCGGGCACCCGTTCGACCTGTCCATCACCGCCACCGAGAGCCCCGACCAGCTGCGCCTGGTCGCCGACTACTCGGTCGACCTGTTCGACGAGCCGCGGATGGCGCGGCTGCTGCGGCACCTGGAACGGGTGTTGCGGACCGCAGTCGACGCTCCGGACACCCCACTGTCGGCGCTGCCGCTGCTCGACGAGGAGGAGCGGACGCTGCTGCTGCACACCTGGCAGGGACCGCAGGGGGAGCGCGCCCGCGAACCGGTGCACGTGCAGATCGCGCGGCTGGCCGCCGAACGACCCGACCTGGTGGCGGCCACCCTGCACGGTGCCGAGCTGACCTACGGCGAACTGGACCGCCGCGCCGGGGTGCTGGCGCACCGCTTCCGGGCGCTCGGCGTGGGCCGGGACGACATCGTGGCGTTGCTGCTGGAACGGGGCTTCGACCTGATCGTCGGCATGGTCGCCGCGCAGCAGGCCGGCGGCGCGTTCGTGGTGATGGACCCGGGCCACCCGGTGCGGCGCATCGAGTTCATCCTCGACGACACCGCGGCCAAGGCGGTGGTCACCCGCAGCGCGCTGGCCGACCGGCTGCCCGAGGGCACCGCCGCGACGCCGGTGCTGGTGGACACCGAGTGGGACGAGTTGTCGGCGGCGGCCGCCGGTGCGGCGCCGCTCGACGAACTGGCCGACGAGAACTCGCTGGCCTACGTGCTCTACACCTCGGGGTCGACCGGCAAGCCCAAGGGCGTGATGATCGAGCACCACGCGCTGAACACGTTCCTGCTCTGGCTCGGCAACATCTTCGACTTCGGTCCCGGCGACCGGTTGCTGCAACACATGGCACCGATCTTCGACTTCGCCGAGGGGGAGATCTTCACCGCACTGACCCGTGGCGTGACGATGGTCTTCGTACCGGAGGAACACCGCACCGACCCGGACGTGATCGGGCAGCTGCTGGTCTCGGAGAAGATCACCTACATCGGCGGGCCGCCGGCCATCCTGGGCCGCATCCCGCCGGGCAGCTACCCCGACCTGAAATACATGATCGCCGGCGGTGAGGCGGTCACGGGTGACCTGATCAACCGCTGGAACACCCCGGGTCGCCGGTTCATCAACGGGTACGGACCGACCGAGGCCGCCGTCGGCTGCATCTTCTACGAGTGCGAGCACCGCACCTGGATCGGCCAACCGCCGATCGGGCGGGCGATGCCCAACCGGGTGGCCTACGTGCTGGACCGGTGGAACAACCTGCAACCGGTCGGCGTGCCCGGTGAGGTGATCACCGGCGGTGAGGGCCTCGCCCGGGGCTACCTCAACCGGCCGGAGCTGACCGCCGAGAAGTTCATCGACAACCCGTACCGACCGGGGGAGCGGATGTACCGCACCGGTGACCTGGGCGTGTGGACCGAGGACGGGCAGATCCAGTTCCTCGGCCGGATCGACACCCAGGTCAAGCTCAACGGGCTGCGCATCGAGCTGGAGGAGATCGAGTCGACGCTCACCGCGCATCCCGGCGTCGCCGAGGCGGCGGTGGCGTTGCGTGAGGACAGCCCCGGCAGCAAGCGGCTGGTCGGCTACGTGGTCCCGGTCGGCGCGGCGGCGCCGCCGACCGAGGAACTGCGCGAGCACCTGCTCGCCGACCTGCCGCCGTACATGGTGCCGCACGTCTTCGTGGCCCTGGCGGTACTGCCGCTGACAAGCGTCGGCAAGGTGGACCGTAACCGGCTTCCGGTTCCCGAGGAGACCGGCTCGGCCGAGGTGGAGCTGGTCGCGCCGCGCACCCCCGAGGAGGAGCGGGTCGCCGAGATCTTCGCCGCGGTGCTCGGTGTCGAGCGGGTAGGCGCCGACGCGAACTTCTTCGAGCTGGGCGGCAACTCGCTGATGGCGGCCCGGGTGCTGTCCCGGATCACCGAACTCGGCGGGGCCAGCGCGACCATGCGGGACTTCTACACCAAGCCGCGGGTCAGTGAGATCGCCCAGCTGCTCGCCGGAACGCAGCCGCGCACCGATCCGGCGGCCCCGACCGACGTGGCGCCGGTGGCCGACCAGACCCGGGCCCGGCTGGAACAGGAGATCGCCGACCTGGAACAGCGGCTACGGGCCGCGCGGGCGGCCCTCGCCGGGCAGGACGGCCCGGTATCCGGCGGGCACGAAGGGCAGCGGCTACCGTTGTCACCGACGCAGGAGCAGCTGTGGTTCCTCGAACAGCTGGCACCCGGCCAGCCGACCTACCACATCCCGGTGCCGGTACGGCTCACCGGACCACTCGACGTCGAACTGCTCGGCCGGGCGCTGACCGCCGTGGTGGCCCGCCACGAGGCGCTGCGCACCACCTTCGGCACCGACGACGACACCCCGTACCAACTGGTGTCGGCCGCCGGTGCGGTGCCGCTACCGGTGCACGAGCTGGCTGTGACGGCAGCCGACGACCGGGAGCAGGCGCTGCGTGTCGAGCTGGAGCGCGACGCCACCGAGCCGTTCGACCTGGGTGGCGACCTGATGCTGCGGGCCCGGCTGATCCGCCTGGACGGCCAGGAGCACGTGCTCAGCATGGTGTTGCACCACATCTGCGCCGACGGCTGGTCGGCCGGGCTGCTGGTGCGTGATCTCGCCGAGCTGTACGACGCGTTGCGGCACGACCGGCAGGCACAGCTGCCCGCCCTGCGGTTGCAGTACGCCGACCACGCGCTGGCGCAGCGCCGGCAGCTGGACGCCGGTGACCTGGAGCCGCAGCTGGCCTACTGGGCGCGGCAGCTGGCCGACGCGCCCACCCTGGACCTGCCCACCGATCGTCCCCGCCCGGCCACGGCCAGCAACCGTGGCGCCCTGCTGGTGCGTCGGATGCCCGCCGACGTGCTGGCGGGCCTGCGCCGGGTGGCCCAACAGGAGCAGGCCAGCACGTACGCGGTGCTGCTCGCCGGCTTCAAGACGGTGCTGATGCGCTACACCGGCGTCGACGACGTGGTGGTCGGCACCGCCGGTGCCGGTCGCAGCCGTCCGGAGCTGGAGGATCTGGTCGGTTTCTTCGTCAACATGCTGGCCCTGCGTACCGACCTCTCCGGCGATCCGAGCTTCGGCGAGGCGGTCCGCCGCACCATGGGCACCCTGCTGGCCGCCTGGGACCACCAGGACGCGCCGTTCGAGCGGGTCGTCGGGCGGCTCGGTCGACGCCGCGACCCCAGCCGCAATCCGGTCTTCCAGATTTCCATCGACCTGCTCAGCGGCGACCTGGTGGATTTCCGGTTCCCCGGGATGGCCGCCGAGTTCCTCGATGTCGATCCGGGCGTCTCCCGCTTCGACATGGCGATCAACGCGTACGAGGAGACCGACGGGATCACCTTCCGGATCGAGTACGCCACGGATCTGTTCGACAGCGCCCGGATCGAGGCGATGTTCAGCCACCTGGAGCGGGTCCTGCGGGCCGCCGTGGCGGCACCGCAGACGCCGCTGTCGGCCCTGCCCCTGCTCGACGACACCGAGCGGGCCGAACTGCTCGCGCTGGCCCAGGGGGAGCGGCGACCGCACCGAACGGCCACCCTGCCGGAGCTGTTCGCGGCGAGCGTGGCCCGTACCCCGCAGGCCACCGCGGTCATCGCCGCCGAGAGCACGCTCAGCTACGCCGAACTCGACGAGCGCAGCCGGCGGCTCGCCGCGGGGCTGCGTGCCGCCGGGGTCGGCACCGGCGACGTCGTGCCGGTGCTGCTGGAGCGCAGCCTCGCGGAGGTGGTGAGCGTGCTGGCCGTGCTGCGGGCCGGCGCCGCGTACGCCCCGATGGACCCGGCCGCACCGCCCGGCCGGCTGGCCTTCCAGGTGCGCGACACCGGCGCCCGGGTGGTGGTGGGCGACCCGGCGCGGCTCGACGCCCTGACCGGGGTGACCATCGTGGACCCGGCGGCGGAGCTGCCGGACGCGGCCGACGAGCCGTGGCTGGCCGAGCTGACTCCCGAGTCACTGGCGTACGTGCTGTACACCTCCGGTTCCACCGGCGAGCCCAAGGGTGTGCTCATCGAGCACGGCATGGTCGCCGGCTACCTGGAGTGGATGGTGCCGGACTTCGGCATCGCACCGCAGTCCCGGATGATGCACTGCTGCGCACCGGTGTTCGACCTGGCCGTCGGTGAACTGTTCGGTGCGCTCACCGCCGGGGCGGCCGTGGTGGTGGCCGGTCACGACGACGTGCACCGCCCAGGTGCGTTGACCGGGCTGGCCCGCGAGACCGGCGCGACGCACATCTTCACCACACCCACGGTGCTGGGTCTGCTCGACCCGGCCGAACTGCCGCAGCTGCGGTCGGTGATGATGGCCGGCGAGCCGGCGCCGCCGTCGCTGGTGGCCGCGTGGCACGTCGACGGCCGACGGGTGCTCAACCTGTACGGCCCGGCCGAGGCCACCGTGGGCTGCACCTGGTACGAGTGCCCCGCCGGCCCCGCACCCGCCGCTACGGTGCCGATCGGCCGTCCGATGCCGAACCGGCGGGTGTACGTGGTCGACGACAGCGGTGACCTGGCGCCGGTCGGTGTCCCCGGTGAGCTGGTCGTCGCCGGCAACGGGGTGGCGCGTGGCTACCTCGACCGGCCCGAGTTGACCGCCTCGGCATTCGGTGCCGACGAGCGGGCCGGGGAGGGGCGGGCGTACCGCAGCGGTGACCTGGCCCGGTGGAACCGGGACGGCCAGTTGGAGTTCCTCGGCCGCCGCGACGGGCAGGTCAAGCTGCGTGGCCTGCGGGTCGAGCTGGGTGAGGTCGAGCATGCCCTGCGTACGACGGCCGGCGTGTCCGGGGCCGCCGCGGCGGTGCACGGCACGGGCACCGAGGCGGTCCTGGTCGGGTACGTGGTCGGCGAGCTGTCGGACGACGACGTGGCGGCCCTGCGGACGACGCTGGCCGGGAAGCTGCCCGGATACATGGTGCCCAACGTGGTGCTGCGCCTGCCGCAGCTGCCGCTGACCCGCACCGGCAAGGTCGACCGCAAGCGGCTGCCCGCTCCCGAGTCCGGTGCCGGGCAACCGGCGTACGTGCCGCCGGGCACCGACGACGAGCGGCTCATCGCCGGCGTCTTCGCCGAGCTGCTCGGTCTGCAACGGGCGGGCCGCGGGGACGAGTTCTTCCTCAGCGGCGGCAACTCGCTGCAGGCGATCCGGGCGGTGGGTCGGCTCAACGACGCACTCGGGGTGCCGCTGACCGTGCGGGACTTCTACGCGGCACCGACCGTCGCGGCCCTGGCCGAGCTGGCCGGACGCCGACGGGCCGCCGAGCAGGCGGCGCAGTGGGAGCTGCTCGACGAGATCGAGCAGCTCAGCGACGACGAGGTGGAACGGCTGCTGGCGGCGGACTGATCGCCGGTCGCGTCCGCGGGCCCCGCCGCCGTGCGCGGCGGGGCCGGCGGTGTCCTGAAAGGAGTGAGATGTCCGACGAGACCTTCGACGGCAGGGTAGCCCGACTGGACGAGCGCCGGCGGCTGCTGCTGGAACGGATGCGGCAACAGCGCCGGCAGACACCGGCCACGATAAGCGCCCGCCCGGCCGGCGACGAGCGGGTGCCGCTGTCGCGGGCCCAGGAACAGTTGTGGTTCCTCGCCCAGCTCGCGCCGGCCGAGCCGACGTACAACCTGGTGCAGGCCTCGTACCTGACCGGCGAGGTGGACACCGCCGCGCTGCGGCGGGCGTTGGACGGCGTGGTCGCCCGGCACGAGGCGTTGCGCACGGTCGTGGCGAGCGTCGACGGCGTGGCGTACCAGCGGGTGCTGCCGCCGGGGCCGGCCAGCCTGGTCGTCGACGACGTGTCCCGGCTGCCCGAGGAGCAGCGCCGTGCGGCGGCGCTGACCCTGCTCCAGCAGCAGGAGGTGCACCGCCCGTTCGACCTGGCCACCGGCCCGCTGTTCCGGGCCCGGCTGGTCCGACTCGGCCCCACCGAGCACGCTCTCGCCGTCGCGGCGCACCACATCGTGGTCGACGGCTGGTCGATGGGCCTGATCCTGCGGGAACTGGCCGCCGGGTACGACGCCCACCGGCACGGCACGCCAGCGCAGCCGGACCCGCCCGCCCTCCAGTACCCGGACTTCGCCCGCTGGCAGCATCAGCAGCTGGCCACGGCCGAACTGGACAACCACCTGAGGTACTGGGCGCAGCGGCTGGCCGATCTGCCCACCCTGGAACTGCCGGCCGATCGACCCCGGCCGACCACCGCGTCGTTCCGGGGTGCGTTGCTTGAGCAACCACTGGATCCGCAGCTGCACGCCGGGGTGCAGGCGTTGGCGAAGGAGACCGGCGCGAGTCCGTTCATGGTGCTGGTGGCGGCCTTCGCGGCGATGCTCGCCCGCTACACCGGCACCGACGACCTGGCCGTCGGCACCACCTTCAGCGGACGCAGCCGACCGGAGTTGGAGAGCGTGGTCGGGTTCTTCGCCAACATGGGGGTGCTGCGACTGGACACCTCGGGCGACCCCAGTTTCGCCACCCTGGTCGACCGGGCCCGGGACACCTGCCTGGGCGCGTGGGAGCACCAGGACGCCCCGTTCGAGCGGGTGGTGCAGCGGCTCGCCCCACCCCGCGACCCGGGCCGCAACCCGTTGTTCCAGGTGGCCGTGCAGCTGCTGGACGGCTCCACCTGGGGCGGACCGACGCTGCCCGGCACCGACAGCACCCCGGTCGACCTGCGGTTGGACCGGTCCCGCTTCGACATGATGGTCAGCCTGGTCGACCACGGTGACCGGTACTCGGTGCTCACCGAGTACTCCACCGACCTGTTCGACGCGCGGCGGGTGCGGGCCATGCTCGACCACGTCGCGCGGCTGCTCGACGCGGGCCTGGCCGAGCCGGGTACGCCCCTGTCGCGGTTGCCGATGCTCGATCCCGCCGAACGGGAGCGGGTGTTGGCCCTCGGTGCGGGCGCGCGCCGGGAGGTCACCCCGGCCACCGTCCACCAACTGGTCCGGGCGCAGGCCGAGCGCACCCCCGACGCGGTGGCCGTCCGGGACGCCGATCACGAGCTGACCTACCGCGAGCTGCTGGACCGGGCCGCGCGGCGGGCGGCCGGACTGCGCGCCGCTGGCCTGCGACCCGGCGACCGGGTGCCGGCGTTGCTGGACCGGGGCGTCGACGAGGTGCTGACGCCGCTGGCGATCTGGCACGCCGGTGGGGTGTACGTGCCGCTGGACACCGCGGCCCCGCCGAACCGGCTGCGCCGGATCCTGACCAACTGTGCCGCCCGGCTCGTGCTCACCCGCACCGAGCATGCCGATGGCGTACCGGACGGTCCGTGGCGGACGCTCCTGCTCGACGCCGGCGACCTGGACTCCGGCGCCGGGCTCGCCCCGGAGCCGTCGACCGGCCCGGACGACCTGGCGTACGTGCTGCACACCTCGGGCACGACGGGTGACCCGAAGGGCGTCCAGCTGCCGCACCGGGGTTTCGCCACCTACCTGGACTGGATGCGTGACCAGTGGCGCTGCGGGCCCGGCGACCGGGTGCTGCACGGCTGTGCGCCGGTGTTCGACCTGGCCGCGGGTGAGGTGCTGGCGGCGCTCACCTCCGGCGCCACGGTGGTGGTGATCGGCAAGGACCGGCTGCTCTCGCCGGGCGGGCTGGCCGAGGTGCTGGCGGCCGAACGGATCACGCACCTGTTCCTGACGCCGACGACGCTCGGTCTGGTCGAGGACGACACCGACCGGTTCGACGCGCTGCGGGAGGTGCTGGTCGGCGGCGAGGTGTGCCCCGCCGACCTGGTGGCCCGGTGGGCGCGTCCGGACCGGCGCCGGTTCGTCAACCTGTACGGCCCGACCGAGGCCACGGTGGGCTGCCTCGCCCACGACTGCACGGACTGGTCGGCACCCACCCCGCCGCCGATCGGCACGACGATGCCGAACCGCCGCACCTACCTGGTCGACCGCTGGGACAACCCGGTCCCGGTCGGGGTGCCGGGGGAGATCCTGATCGGTGGCGCGGCGCTGAGCACCGGCTACCTCAACGACGAGGAGCTGACCGGGCGTCGGTTCACCGTGGATCCGTTCGATCCGCAGGGGCGGGTCTACCGCACCGGCGATCGCGGTCACTGGGACGCGCAGGGCCGGCTGCACTTCGGCGGCCGGCTGGACGGCCAGGTGAAGTTGCGGGGCCTGCGCGTCGAACTCGACGAGATCGAGGCACTGCTGAGCCGGCACCCCGGGGTGGCCCGGGCCGCCGTGACCGTGGTGCGCGACGGCAACGGGGTACAGCGGCTCGTCGGGTACGTGGTGGACGCCGCCGAACCGGCCACCGACGCGACGTTGCGGACGCACCTGGGCACGGAGCTGCCCGCCCACCTGGTGCCCGGCGGGTTCGTCCGGCTGCCCGCGCTGCCACTGACCACCAGCGGCAAGGTCAACCGGCGGGCGCTGCCGGCACCGGAGGCAGTGGAGACCGACGACACCGGGGCGGCCCCCACCACCGGGGCCGAGCGCCGGGTAGCGGAGATCTTCGCGGAGGTGCTGGGGGTGCCGCGGGTGGGCGTGGAGACGTCCTTCTTCGACCTCGGCGGGCACTCGTTGCAGGCGGCGCACGTGCTGGCCCGCATCGCCGGGCGGATCGGCACGTCGGTGTCGCTCAAGCAGTTCTATGCCACCCCCACCGTCCGGTCGGTGGCCCGGTTCGTCGACCACGGACCGGTGGTGGACGCCTCGCCACTTGTCACCCTCAAGCCCACCGGCTCGCGGCCCCGGCTCTACTGCCCGCACGCGGTCTCCGGCTCGCCGTACTGGTATCTCCCGCTGAGCCGGGCGTTGCATCCGGAGCAGCCGATGGACGGCTTCGAGGCGCCGGGACTGGAGGGCGGCATCGACCCGGTCGACGACCTGGTGACGCTCGCCGGGCGGTACGTCGGTGCGCTGCGCGAGCGGCAGCCGAACGGGCCGTACCTGCTCGCCGGCTGGTCGATGGGGGGCTTCCTGTGCTTCGAGATGGCCCGGCAACTCGCCGCCGCGGGTGCGGCACCGGATCTCGTGGTGATGATCGACTCCAACGAGCCCGGCCCGTTGCCGCTGCCGAGTGAGCGGCAGGTGATGGAGACCTTCGTCGCCGACCTGGCCGGGCTCTCCGCGGCACCGGCACCGCCGCTGGACGCCGCGGTGGTCGACGCGACCGATCCGATCGGGGCGCTCACCGGGTTCCTGGTCCGGCACGGACTGATCCCGTCGGACGTGCGGGCCGACTTCGTCGCCCACCGGTACGCGGTGTTCCGCGCCAACATGCGGGCCATCTACGGCTACCAGCCGGCACCGTACGCCGGCCGGACGGTCCTGGTGCAGGCGCAGCGGGAGGTCAGCCGCGCGGCGTGGCGCCGGTGGAGCCCGGCGATGGAGGTGGTGACGCTGCCGGGCGACCACTACTCGATGTGGTCCCCGCAGCACCTGCCCGCGCTGGCAGCCCTCATCGACGACCAGGTGGCGCGGGTGCTCGACCTCGGCTGACCGGAGTCGGGGCCCGCCCGGACGATCGGTCTGGGCGGGCCCCGGACGAGCATCATCACCCGGCGACCCCGGTCACCTCGGGGCGGGGCGCGCTCCGGTCGGCGTGGACGTCTCCTCGACCAGGCCCGCCTCCGGCTCGGCCTCGACCTCCCCGGGGGGTGCGTTGCCCGGCGCCGCCACGGCCTCCACCTGCTCGGCAGCGTCGCCGGTCGGTGCCGGCTCGGCCGGCACCCGGGTGGACAGCCGCCAGGTCCGGTAGGCCAGCAGGAACCCCAGCATCAGCAGACCGGCGTCGACCCAGAGGCTACGGCTCAACCCGAGCGCGGAGCGGCTCGGGTCGTTCTCGGCGGTCGCCAGGTAGACGCCACCGACGACGACCACACTGACCACGCTGGCCAGCAGCGTCCCGGTCGAGACCAGGGCCGACAGGGCGGCGGCGTAGCGGGGCCCCACGGTCGCGGCCGTCTGCTCCACGAGCGTGCTGAAACCGGCCGCCATGCCCGCACCGGCGAGCAGCAGCAGCGCCGACACCACCGCGATCGGCCAGCCGCCGGCCACCACGACCGCGAGTGCGGCCAGGGCAAGGGCGAACACCAGCAGGCCGGCGACCGGCAGCGGACGGTGGAATCGTTTCGGCAGCCGCGTCCAGGTGAGGCTGACGGCCGCGAACCCCACGGGGTACGGGATGAACATCAGCCCGGCCTGCAGCGGCGTGTAGCCAAGCCCGTTCTGCACGTGCAGGGTGAGCGGGAACAGCACCCCGGCGAAGGCGAAGTTGAGGATGCAGCAGGCCAGCAGTCCCGACTTGACGCCTCGCGGTCGCAGCGCGTCGATCTCCAGCACGGGCTGTCCGCCCCGGGCGCCCAGCCGCAGCTCGTACCGCACGAAGAGGACCAGCCCGACGGTGCCGGCGGCGACGCTGGCCAGGGCCCACGCGGGCCAACCCTGTTCCCGCCCGAAGACCAGCGGTGCGACCACCGCGCCCATCGAGACGGCGAGCAGCAGGATGCCGACGATGTCGGGCCGGAACCGCGAGTTGGACGTGTGCCCGGGCAGGTAACGTGGCGCCGCCGCCAGCAGGGCCAGCCCGATCGGCACGTTGACCAGGAACGCGGCTCGCCAGCCGCTGCCCAGCACGTCGGCGCTGACGATCACGCCGCCGGCGATCTGACCGGCGGCCACGCCGAGCGCCAGCACCATCGAGTAGAGCCCGATTGCGCGGGCCCGGGCCGGCCCGGTGAAGACGAGTTGGATCACCGAGAGCACCTGCGGCACCATCATGGCCCCGAAGGCCCCTTGCAGCAGGCGGGCGGCGACCAGCGTGCTCGCGGTCGGGGCGATTCCGCAGAGCAGGGAGCTGGCGGTGAAGCCGGCCAGCCCGATCATGAACAGCCGCCGGTGTCCCACGTCGCCGCCGAGACGCGCGCCGGTGACCACGAGCACCGCGAACATCAGTGTGTACCCGGACAGGATCAGTTGCAGTACGGCGCCGGAGGTATTCAGGTCATCCTTGATGGTCTTGGTGGCCACCGCGACGATGGAGTTGTCCATCGTCGCCATGATCTGTGCCACCAGGAGGATGAGCAGCACCAGCCGGGCGCCCCGTGGTCGACCTTCGTCCTCAGTGGCCATCGACGCTCCTCGTTCTTCTCGGTTGTCACGCCCGTTGCCGTGCTAGAGGCTTCCGTGCCGACAGTGGTTGCGCAACTACGTGCGGGTGGGTGTCGCGGCCGGGCGGGCGTCCCGCGGATCGTCGTCGTCGGAGGCTGCCGGCCGGGTCGCCGGCACACCGTTGCCGGTCGCCGGCCACGGGTCGGCGGGTGGCGCGGCCCTGGTCCGGTCCACCGACACGGCGCCGACCCCGCGACGCGCGAGCGGCCCGACGGAGGCGCCCAGTTCCGGCCCGAACACCAGCAGCAGGACCGTGGCGGCCAGGCACAGCACACCCAGCACGACGGCCGGCGCGACGAGCCCGCCACCGAGGGAGAGGACCAGCAGCATGGTGGACGGTCCGAGGATGCCGCCGACCTTGGTGGCCGCACCGGCGAAGCCGGAGCCGGTGGCCCGCATCGCGGTCGGGTAGATCTCGGCGCTGTACGGCAGCAGCATCGCGTTCACCGCCGACAGCGACAGCACCAGCAGTCCGATGGAGGCCAGCAGCAGCATCGTCCCGCCGCTGGCGGTGCTCCAGAGGGCCACTCCGCCGAGCCCGAGCGCGGTGATCGTGATGAACAGCGCCAGCGCGCGGCGGCCGCTCCAGGCCGCGTAGAGCAGCACGACCAGCACCAGGGCGGGGGTGGAGTAGAGCGCCGAGTCGGCCAGCAACCCGCTCGCGACACCGCCGGCCAGGCCCGCCTCGCGCAGTTGCGCGGGCAACATCACCAGGAAGCCGAAGTTCACCAGGCCCCAGACGACACCGACCACCCCGATCACCGATGTCACCACGGGGTACGCCCGCAGCATCGCGCCCACGCCGGGGCGCGTCGCGGCGGCGACGGTGTCGGCGGCCGGTGGCGTGGCACCCAGGTGGGATCCGTAGCGACGGAGCACCCTCTCCGCCTCGGTACGCCGCCCGGCGCGCAGCAGGTACAGCGGCGACTCGGGGATCAACGGCGCCAGCAGCAACAGCAGCAGCCCGGAGGGCAGCCCGATCAACCAGAGCGCGCGCCAGGTCAGCGTCGGCTCCAGGTGGCTCGCCGCCTCGCTGGCCGCCAGGTAACCGCCCAGACCACCGATCCCGCCGACGGTCACCGCCACCCAGCCGCGGTGCCGGCGTGGGGTCAGCTCGGCGATCAGGGTGAACACCAGGGGCAGCAGGCCACCGGCGGAGGTGCCCATCGTGAAGCACATGACGAGGTTCCACTCGAAGGTGGGCATGGCGCCGCACGCCGAGGTCGCGATGAACAGCAGGGTGGCCAGGAGCAGGGCGGTCCGCCGCCCGTACCGGTCGCCGAGCAGGCCCCAGAGGACCGAACCCACGGCCGTGCCGGTGAGGGCCACCAGGGGCAGGATCGAGATCGATTCGAGGGACATGCCGTACTCGTCGCTCATGCCGGGCATGACGAAACCGAGGGTGAGTGGCTTCATGATGTCGACCACCAGGGCGATGGTCAGCACCGCGCAGGTGATCCAGTACGCCGGTCGCAGCCGGCCATGCTCGATCGACTCCACGGTGACGCTCGCGGAGTCCGGTCGCTGGACTCCCGCGAACAACGCCCGCCCGGCCACCAGCAGGCCGACGAGGAGCAGCAGCATGCCGAGGATCATCGTCGGCGTCCACATGTCCATCGGCTCGCCGGGGGCCATGCCCTCCATGCCCGGCATGTCGGCCATGCCGTCCGTGCCGGGCTCGGCCGACCCCATCCGGGCATGGTCGATCATCATCTTCACGTCGGGCAGTTGAAACAGGACGCCGGCCGTCACCAGCGTCACGCCGAGCAGGAATCCGAGTGGTCCGCGGCGTTTCGCGGGTGCCACGTCGACAGTGCGGGATTCGGACATGGACTACCGACCTCCGAGCTGTCCTGAGACGAGAAGAACGTCGGCGAATTGGCGACCACCGAAATCTACAAGGGTGTTTCCCGGGTGACAACCGTCAATTATTTGACTCATTTCGGTGAGTGGTCATGAATTGCTGCCTCCGGGTGGCTCACCCTGTTTGCGACCAGTTTGACGGGCTCTGATCTATCGATCAGTCGGCGAGCGTTGCACGGTCACGTCGATCGGTGCTAGGCTCACTCAAGGTGATCAACAGGCCCACCCAGTGCTGTCGCCGTGTTGACGTTTACCGCCATTTCCGCACTTCAAAGGCCCTGTCGGAGCTGTCGTTGAGAGGCGTGCGCACCGCACCGTCGGGTCGCGCCCGCAGCGGCATCACCTCCGCGACAAGTCCCGGACCGCGACCCGTCGGGCAACCGCCTCCGCAATTTCCGAGCATATTCGTTCGTGAATTGCTGGCCATCTTCCCGTAACGCGCCGGGGTCTATACAAATGCGTCGAGCAGGGCAGCCGCCGGCGTCGCGCGATCGGGACTGGCCTCGTGCAGCTCGGGCGCGAGCTGCGCCGCTTCCCGGAAAACGATCTCCGGCCGGTCGGTACGCGATCGGCGTCGCTCCGCGCGGACCGGGCGCAACCCGAGCAGGTGGGGCGGCACGGTGTCGGCGACAACCGTTCCCCATGGCCCGGAGCGGCCATCCAGTCACGGTCGGTGTCGCAGTTGTCCCCTATGTGGACCGGTCGTCCCGATCCGGCCCGTGTTGTGCCAGCATGGAGGACATGACCATCCAGTCCGACCCGATGGCGATGACGGACGACGTGCGCGGCGAGCCGGCCGACGAGTTCGTCGGCGCCCTCGTCTCGCTGAGCCGGGTGATGGTGGCCGTCGCCATGCGGACGCTGGCGCGCATCGACGCCGATGTGACGCTGCAGCAGTTTCGGACGCTCGTGGTGCTGGTGCCCGGCCCGCAGCGGGTGGTCGACCTGGCGAAGTTGCTCGGCGTGCAGTCGTCCACCGCCACCCGGATGTGCGACCGGCTGGTCCGCAAAGGGCTGGTGGCACGGCACGAGCGGCGGGCCGACCGTCGGGCTGCCTGGGTCGGGCTGACCGTCGCCGGCAAGGAACTCGTCGGCCTGGGCATGCGAGCCCGACAGCAGGAACTGGAGCGGATGCTTGCCGACCTGCGCCCCGGCGACACCGACGTCACCACCGGCGCGCTGGTGGCGGTACTGCGCGCTGCCGGTGAACTCACCGACGGAGCCTGGTGGCAGCAGTGGGCGGATTCGGTGGTGGAGTGACGGAAGGCCGGCGACCCGGTGCCATCCAGGGCCGGCCGCCGGCAGGGCAGCGGTCAGACGGTGACGCGGCTGGCCGCACGGCGGCGGGGCGTGGGCACCGACGGCACCTCGGCGGCCGGACGCGGCACGTCGGACGGCGTCACGTCGACCGGCGAGACGCCGGCCGAGACGGCGTCCTGCAGCGCCGCGACGCGCAGCTGATCGAGGGCGGCGTCGAGGCTGTCGAAGATCGGAAACACCCCGTCGAGCTTCATCGTGTGCAGCACGGTGCGGATGAACCTCGACGGCGCGGCGAGGCAGAGCCGTCCGCCGCGCTCGCGTACGTCCCGGTGCGCCCGGACGAGCATGCCCAGCCCGAGCGAGTCGATGACCTGCACGTGGGTCAGGTCCACCACCACCGTCCCGGCCACGTCGAACGCGCCGCGCAGCGCGGCCCGCAGCGCGTCCCCGCTGTCCTGGTCGCCGCCGCCGTCGGTGGGCACCACCGCCACCTCGGCGACGCCACCGGACCCACCGCGGTCGGCGTCACCGGGCGAGCTGCCCGGCGGCAGCGCACTGCACCGGGGGCAGCGGTGCGGGCCGGTGGCGAACGGTGAACCGCTCCACCCGTGGTCGGAGACCAGCGTCCAGACAACCTCGGCGTCGGGCAGCACACATGCGGTGCCGGTGGTGGTCTCACCACAGACGTCGCAGATCAGGGTCATCAGGTTGTCGTCCGGTACGACGGTCATCCTGCTTCCTCTCCGGTGCCGCGGCCGATCGGCCGGGGTACGGGACTCGGGGCGGCGGGTGGGGCACCGTCGCCGTACGGACTCCTCACAGGGAGTCGGAGCGTTCCTTGCCGGTGGTGGCGACCACGATCACCACCGCGACCGCGGCGAGCCCGGCCTGCACGACCAGGCCCAGGAGACTGAACCCCTGTACGCCGGCGAGCCAGGCGGTGATGGCACCGAGCAGCGAGGCGACGGCGCCGATGGTCATGGTGAGCCACAGCGGCGCAGCCGGACGGCCGGGCAGGACCAGTCGGCTGAGCGCGCCGACGGCGAGGCCGACGGCGAGGGCCGTGGCGATCCCGGCGCTGGTCATGCTGCTCCTCGTGCTCGCGGTCAGATGCGTCGGCTGCGGTGTGTCAGGTGCGTACGGTGACAGCGGCGCGGCCGTACGCGGCGGCGCGCGGCACCGTACCCGGTGCCGGTGTCCCGTCGGCCGGTAGCACGCCCGGTGCGGCGGTGGCAGGTGCGGCGGGGGCCGCCTCGGCGATCGGGGCCGAGGTGGCCCCGGCGTCGGTGTGCACCGGCAGGATCTGGTCCAGCCGGGCGGTCTGCAGGATGCGGGTGATGCGCGGGTTCGGATTGCGTACGGCCAGCACACCGCCGGCACGGACCATCCGACGGTGCACGTCGAGCAGCAGGCCGATGGCGGCGGCGTCGATGTGCCGACAGCCGGCCAGGTCGACCACGACCTGGCGGGGACGCAGGGCCAGGAGCTGATCGAGGACCGCGCCGGTCTCCGGCAGGCAGCTCAGATCGAACTCGGTGATGGCCACCTCCACCAGCGGCACCGAGCACTCGGGGCGTCGTGGTGCGGTCACGTGCAAGCCCCCCTCTCCTGCGGTCTCCGAGTGGCTCTCACCCTGCCCAGCGGGGTTGGCGGCCACCGCGCGGACGGATGACAGTTGCGTGACAAAACCCCCTGTTGTCGATCGCGGTTGGCCCGGCGGCCAGGGCTTGGAGATGATTCCGGGTATGACAGCGGTACTGGTGATCGAGGACGACGACCGGATCCGGTTGGCGTTGCTGCTCGCTCTGGAGGACGAGGGCTACGAGGCCCGGGGAGCGGCCACCGCCGAGGAGGGGCTGCGCACGCAGCGCCGCGATCCCGCCGACTACGTCCTGGTCGACCTGATGCTGCCCGGCATCGACGGCTTCGAGGGCATCCGCCAACTGCGCCGTGACGACGACGTACCGATCGTCGTGGTCAGCGCCCGCGACGACACCCACGACATCGTCGCCGCCCTCGAGGCCGGTGCCGACGACTACGTGGTCAAGCCGGTGGCGATCAAGGAACTGACCGCCCGGCTGCGCGCCCTGCGCCGACGTGGCCGCACGACGACCGCACCGGACGGCCCGCAGCCGGTGCCGGTGTTCGCCTTCGGTGACCTGGAGGTGAGCCCCGAGGCGGGGGAGGTGCGCCGCTCCGGTGCACCGGTCGCGGTCACCCGCACCGAGTTCCGGCTGCTGTGCGAGCTGGCCGAACACGCCGGCCGGGTGCTCTCGCGGCAACAGCTGCTCAGCCGGGTCTGGGGGTACGACAGCGGCGACGAACGGCTTGTCGACGTGCACGTCGGTCGGCTGCGCCAGAAGATCGAAGCCGATCCGGCCAACCCCCGACACCTGGTGACGCTGCGCGGGCTGGGCTACAAACTGCAACGATGAGACGCCTCGGACTGCGTGCCCGGGTCACCGCCGCGTTCGCGGTCGGTGCGTTGCTGTTGTCCGCCTCGATGGCCCTGGTGTCGTACGAACTGACCCGCCGCACCCTGCTCGACGAGCGGGAGCGCACCGTGCTGCGGGCGGCGTACTACGACGCGGCGGTGGTCCGCGCCGGGCTGAACATCGAGAACCCGGACGTCGCGGAGGCGCTGCGGGCGTTGGACACCGGCACCGGACGGCGACCCCTGGTGCTGCTCGACGGCGAGTGGTACGCCCGCACCGCCGACACCGGGCTGACCACGATCGTGCCGGCCCGGTTCCAGGAGCTGGTCTCGGCGGGAGAGCCGGCGGTGCAGCGGGTCCGCGTCAACGACACTCCGGTGATGCTGGTCGGCGTGCCGCTGTCCGAGTCGACCGCCTTCTACGAGATCGCCTCGCTGCGGGAACTGGAACAGACCTTCCAGGTGCTGGCGCTGGCGCTCACCGCGGTGGCCATCATGGTCGCCGGGTCGGGGGCGGCCCTCGGCTGGTACGCCACCCGACACGGGCTGCGTCCGCTGACCGCCGTCGCCGACGCGGCCGAGCGGATCGCGGCCGGCGACTTCACCACCCGACTCGCCCCGGACACCGACCCGGACCTGACCCGCCTGTCCACCTCCTTCAACCGGATGGTCGACGAGCTGGCCGGGCGGATCGAGCGGGACCGGCGTTTCGCCGCCGACGTCAGTCACGAACTGCGCTCGCCGTTGCAGACCCTCGCCGCGGCGGCAAGTGTGCTGTCCCGGCGTCGGGAGGGCCAGGACGAGCGGACCGCCACCGCGGCGCGGCTCGTCGCCGACGAGATCGACCGTTTCCAGCAACTGGTCAACGACCTGCTGGACCTGGCCCGTGGTGACCAACCGGTGCACCGGGAGTCGGTGGACCTGCCCGAGCTGGCCCGGCAGGCGTGCCGGGACCGGGACCTGCCGGAGTCGATGGTGCAGTTGGCAGCGGGAACGCCAGCCGGGTGGCGGGTGGACCGTCGCCGGGTCGCCCAGGTGTTGGCGAACCTGCTGGACAACGCCGAGCGGTACGGGGCGGGACCGGTCGCGGTGCGGCTGTCCCACGCGGCGGACACCGGCGTGATCGAGGTCGACGACGAAGGCCCGGGAGTGCCGATGGAGGACCGCAAGGCGATCTTCGACCGTTTCGTCCGGGGCCGGGCGGCCAACTACCGTGGCGGCGGTGACGGTACCGGCCTGGGGCTGGCCCTGGTGGCCCAGCACGCCGCCGCGCACGGCGGAGACGCCTCGGTCAGCGACCGCCCGGAGGGCGGCGCCCGATTCCGGGTCACCCTGCCGGGGAGCCTCTCGTGAACCGGCCCGGCACCGTCCGGGCCGCGCGGACGGTCGGGGTCGTGACGATCTTGACCGTGTCCGCCCTGCTCGGGGCGTGCGGGGTACCCGCCGAGGATCGACCCCGCGCGGTCACCCCGCCACCCGTACCCTTCCCGGCCACGGCCACCGCCGCGCCGACGGCGGCCGAGACCGGCGCGGTGACCGAGGTGCTCTACTTCTCCCGCGACGAACGCCTGGTGCCGGTGATCCGCCGGGCCGACCAGGTGCCCGCGCTCGACGCGCAGTTGCGGGCCCTGCTGGCCGGACCGACCCCGGGCGAGCGCGACGACGGGCTGACAAGTGCCCTGCCGGGAGCCTTCACCAGCGCGGTGGTCGAGCTGGTCGACGGGTTGGCCCGGGTCACCGTCGGGCTGACGGCGGTGGACACCGGCCGCAGCGACGGTCGGCTGGCGTACGGTCAGATCGTCTGCACGCTCAGCGCCCGCACCGACGTCACGGCGGTGCTGTTCCTGGAGGGCGACACGCCGCTGAGCGTCCCCCGCGCGGACGGCTCGCTGTCGTCGGAGCCGCTCACCGCCTCCGACTACGCCGTGTTGATCAATCCTCGGTGAGAACGGGCGGACCGCCCGACGCACGCGCAGCGCGACGACTCGTATCCTTTCCGCGAACCGTCGTGCTGATGACCGGAAAGGACTTGGTGTGAACGACCGGGCCGAGACGTTGGAGTTCCAGGCCGAAGCGCGTCAGCTGCTCCGGCTGATGGTCCACTCGATCTACTCGAACAAGGACGTCTTCCTCCGCGAGTTGATCTCAAACGCCAGCGACGCGCTGGACAAGCTGCGCCTTGCGTCGATGGTAGACAAGGATCTCGCCGTCGACACCGGCGACCTGCACGTCGCCATCGAGGTCGACCGGGACGCCCGCACCCTCACCGTGCGGGACAACGGCATCGGCATGAGCCGCGACGAGGTGGTCTCCGTCATCGGCACGATCGCCAAGTCCGGCACCGCGGAGCTGCTGCGGCAGCTGCGGGAGGCCAAGGACGCGGGCGCCTCGCAGGAGCTGATCGGTCAGTTCGGCGTCGGCTTCTACGCCGCGTTCATGGTCGCCGAGCGGGTCGAGCTGGTCACCCGGCGGGCCGGCGAGAGCGGCGGTACCCGCTGGGAGTCCACCGGCGAGGGCACCTACACCATCACCGAGCTGGACGACGCTGCCCAGGGCACGGCGGTGACCCTGCACCTCAAGCCCGCCGACGCCGAGGACAACCTGCACGACTACACGGCCGAGTGGACGATCCGGGAGATCGTCAAGCGCTACTCCGACTTCATCGCCCACCCGATCCGGATGACCGTGGAGCGGCCCGGCACCGACGACGCCCCCGCCACCATCGAGACCGTCACGCTCAACTCGATGAAGGCGCTGTGGGCCCGCCCGCGCGGCGAGGTCGAGCCCGCCGAGTACCACGAGTTCTACAAGCACGTCAGCCACGACTGGGCGGACCCGCTGGAGACCATCCACATGCGGGGCGAGGGAACCTTCGAGTACGAGGCGCTGCTGTTCATCCCCACCCACGCGCCGCTGGACCTGTTCTCCCCGCAGGGGCGACGGGGCGTGCAGCTGTACGTCAAGCGCGTGTTCATCATGGACGACTGCGACGCGCTGATGCCCAACTACCTGCGGTTCGTCAAGGGTGTGGTGGACGCCCACGACCTGTCGCTGAACATCTCCCGGGAGATCCTCCAGCAGGACCGCCAGATCCGGGCCGTCCGCCGCCGCCTGGTCAAGAAGATCCTCGCCACGGTCAAGGACCTCAAGACCGACCAGCCGGAGCGTTACCGCACCTTCTGGACCGAGTTCGGGCCGGTGGTCAAGGAAGGTCTGCTGGAGGACACCGACAACCAGGACACCCTGCTGGAGATCCTGTCGGTGGCCTCCACCAACGACCCGGCCGAGCAGACGGACCTGGCCGGCTACGTGGCACGCATGCGGGAGGGCCAGAGCGACATCTACTACGCCACCGGCGAGAACCGGGCCACCATCGAGAACTCTCCGCACATGGAGGCGTTCCGCGCCAAGGGCTACGAGGTGCTGCTGCTCACCGACCCGGTCGACGAGGTCTGGGTCGAGCGGGTCGGCAGCTACGCCGGCAAGACGCTGCGCTCGGTCGCCAAGGGGCAGGTCGACCTCGACAGTGAGCAGGAGCGTACCGAGGCCGAGGCCGAACGGGAGCGGCAGCGCACCGAGTACGCCGACCTGCTCGGCTGGATGGGCACCGTGCTGGCGGACAACGTCAAGGAGGTCCGCCTGTCGTCGCGGCTGACCACCTCGCCGGCCTGCGTGGTCGGCGACGCGCACGACCTCACGCCCACCCTGGAGAAGATGTACCGCGCGATGGGGCAGGAGGTGCCGAAGGTCAAGCGCATCCTGGAGATCAACCCGACCCACCCGCTGGTCACCGGCCTGCGCAAGGCCCACGAGCAGGGTGCCGGCGACTCCCTGGCGGAGACCGCCGAGCTGCTCTACGGCACCGCGCTGCTCGCGGAGGGCGGTGACCTGGCCGACCCGTCGCGGTTCGCCCGGATCCTCGCCGACCGCCTCGCCCGTACCCTGTAGCCGCGCCCGCCGTCAGCACTTCGCCCGCTGCCGGGATCGAATGGCGTCACAGCCACCCCGGTCCCGGCAGCGGGCGGGCTCGTGTCTGCCCGGCCGGGAAGTGGCCTGTGGCAGGGTGTGTGGGCCCTGTCGAGCTGAACCGTTTGTGCTATCACGCCGTGCGCTGTGGCGGTGGCTACGGACCGCGTCTCGGGCTGTGATCCGTCTGCGCTATCAGGTCGACAGCAGCCGCACACCCCACCCCACCGGTCAACCCCTCGCCGGGCTCACTGCGCCGCATCCGCGGCAGTAGCGGGCCAGGCGTGAAATTGCCGGCGGTCGGGTACCACTGGCCGGCATGAGTGCGAGTGTGCTTGTGGATCCGGACCGGCCGGCGTCCGCCGTGGCGGTGGGCACCGTCGCGGTCGTGGCCCACCGGAAGAAGAGCCTCGGTGGTGGCCTGGACGAGCTGCGCGCCGCCCTCGTCGGCGCGGGTGTCGAGCAGCTGCTCTGGTACGAGGTGCCCAAGAGCCGCAAGGCACCGAAGAAGGTGCGCAAGGCGCTCGACAAGGGTGCTGAGCTGGTCTTCGTCTGGGGCGGCGACGGCATGGTGCAACGTTGCGCCGACACCCTCGCCGGATCCCGCGTACCGATGGCGATCCTGCCGGCCGGCACCGCCAACCTGTTCGCCACCAACCTGGGTATTCCCGAGGATCTGCGCGAGGCGGTCCGGATCGGTCTGCACGGGCAGCGGCGCCGGCTCGACCTGGGCAAGCTCAACGGCGAGCACTTCGCGGTGATGGCCGGTGCCGGTTTCGACGGTGACCTCATCCGGGAGGCCGACCGGGAGATGAAGGGACGTCTGGGTCGGCTCGCCTACGTGTGGACCGGGCTGCGTCACGTGCGCGGCGAGCTGACCCGGACCCGGATCACCGTCGACGGTGTGCTCTGGTTCGATGGTGAGGCCAGTTGTGTGCTGTTCGGCAACGTCGGCACCATCACCGGCGGCATACCGGCCTTCGACGACGCGCGCCCCGACAGCGGTGCGCTGGAGATCGGGGTTTCCACCGCGAGCGGCGCGATCGACTGGGCCCGGACCCTCGGCAAGATGGCCACCGGCCGCTCAGCCGATTCGACGTTCGTGCGGATCACTCGGGGCCGCAAGGTCAAGGTCCGCTTCGCCGAGCCGAAGACGTACGAGCTGGACGGCGGCGCCCGCAGCACGGCCCGGAAACTGAAGGTACGCGCCGTGCCCGCCGCGCTGACCGTCTGCTGCCCGGACCGGGACACCATGGACAGGTCGCCCGATCTCCTCACATCCGCGATCTGAGGACGTCGAACTCGCAGCCGGGTGCGGACGGGTCGAAGCCGTGTTCGATCAGCCAGCGGGACGCCAGCAGGCTGCGCGTCGACCACCAGGCGCGAATCACGTCCCGGTCGACGTCGGTGCCGTAACCGGCGAGGAGATCGTCGAGTCGTTCCTCGTGCCCGAGGGTCAGGATGGCCAGGTCGTACAGCGCGTCGCCGGGTGCCGCCTCGGACCAGTCGATCACGCCGGTGACCTCGTCGCCGTCGGTGAAGATGTGAGTGATCTGCAGGTCGCCGTGCATGAACACCGGAGTCCACGGCCGGAACGCGGCCTCGGCTATCTCGCGGTTGCGCTCGACCAGGTCGGCGGGCAGGGTGCCGCTGTCGACGAGCCAGGCGCATTCGCGTTCGAGTTGCGCGTCCAGGCCGACGAGCTTCCTGCCGGCCCACGGCGGTGGTGGCGCGTCGTGCAGTTCCCGGATCGCCACGCCCGCCGCGGCCCACGCCGCCGGTGACGCGGGCGACGGCTCGCCGAGACGGCCGAGCGCCCGGCCGGGTACGGCGGCGATCGCGAGGACCGGCGGCCTGCGCCACAGGACCTCGGGGGTCGGGACGGGCGCCAGCCGCATCGCCTCGACCTCCACGTCGATGCGCGCCTGATCACTGTCGACCTTCAGGAACACATCGCCCACCCGCAGGGTCGCGCGCTCACTGTGGGCGACGACGACCGTGACCTCATCCACACCAGCCATTATCGAGGGCCGATCGGCGATGTCGCTGCGGGCGCGCTCCGAGATGAGTCTCGTCTTCGGCCGCTGGGAGGCGTCCGAGGATGCCGGCAGGTCCTGGCGGAAGGACTTCGACCTCACCTTCGAGCGCGCCTGAAATCCGGCACGCCTCCGATCGATCAGTACCGCGCAACGGCAGATCCGGATGCCTGATCTTGGCGAGCCGATGGCTCGTCTGGGCGGCATTGATTCTGGGTCATCGGCCGATCGGGTGGCTGGCGGTGATGATCGGCTATTTCCATGGGCGACGGACACCCTGCGACGTCTAGGAAGGAGGCATGACCAACGAGCGGACCGTTCCCCTGCTGCCGTGCGCCTCCATTGACGACGTCGAAACCTTCTACGGAGTCCTCGGTTTTCGCACCACGTACAAGCAACGCAAGCCCAACCCGTGCGTGGCGGTGCAGCGGGAAGACCTGCATCTGCAGTTCTTCGAGATCGCCGGGTTCGACCCGGAGCAGTCCTACGGGTCCTGTCTCGTCCTCACCGCGGACATCGAGGGACTGCACTCGGCGTTCGCCGCCGGCATGCGTGCCGCGTACGGCAAGGTACTGGTGTCCGGAACGCCGCGGATGACCCGGCCGCGGGCGCGGAAGAACGCCGACGGGTTGGGCGGGTTCAGCGTCATCGACCCGGGCGGCAACTGGATCCGCGTCTTCCGGGACGCCGCCACCGCGCCCATACCGGACAGCGCGCCCGCCGGGCGGCTGGCCAAGGCCCTGGCGAATGCTGTCGTGCAGGCCGATTCCAGGGGGAACGTCGGACAGGCCGTTCGGATCCTCGACAGCGCATTGGCCCGCCCGCATGCCGACGACGACCCGGTCGAGCAGGTAGAGGTCCTGGTCTACCGCGCCGAACTCGCGATGGTGCTGCACGATCCAAAGACTGCGGCCGAGATGCTGGCCCGCGCCCAGTCCGTCACGCTCACGGAAGACGAATCCGAAAGGGCGGCACCCGTGTTCGACAACGCCGCCGACATCGCAGCAGCACTACGGTGACTCACCACACGAACGCCTCCCTCATCTCGGCTACGTCCGGACGCTGGGTGGCCCGGGAGCACGGCTCCCCGACGACTGAGATGCCAGCCCAGATGGGCACCTGGGGCGACGCCGTGAACGAACTCAGTTTCGCGGGCCGGAGGCGGCCACGCTGGCCGCCTGGCCGCGCCGCGAGACCGTACGCGCGTCCTCAGGCGAACTCGCGCGCGGTGGATTCCAGCCTCTCGTGGTAGGCGGCCCACCACGTCTCGTCGCCCTCGACGACGTTGTCGCCGGGCCGCCGCCAACCGACCTGGCCGTCGATCAGCTCGCGCACGATGTCGGCGTGTCCGGCGTGCCGGTTCAGCTCGGCGAGCATGTGTACGAGAATGTGCTGCAGCGTCACCGGCGTGTGGCCCCACCAGCGCACCGAGCCGGGCGCGTCGATCGGGAGCGTCTCGATCGTGGCGTCGGCATGTGCCCAGACTCGGTGCCACAGGCCGATGATGTCGTCGCGGGACTCGTCGGCCGCGGCCCACATGTCCGTGTTCGGCTCCGCGTCTTCGTTCAGGCCCGCGACGGGCTCGGGAAAGGGGCGGTCGAACACCTCGCCGAAATACCCGGCGGTCACCGAGGCCAGGTGCTTGACCAGCCCGAGCAGGTTCGTCCCGGTCGGCACGAGCGGGCGCCTGAGGTCGTACTCCGACAGCCCGTCGAGCTTCCCGAGCAGTGCCTCACGGGCCTCCCGAAGATACCGATGGAGATTCGCCTTGGCGTCGGGGTCTGTCATGCCGCCCAGGATCTCACCGCCGCGATGCCCCTGTACACCGCAACTCGCGGCAGATCGGGGTACCCGAGATCGCGGGCAACATAATGCGGTCGTTGCCCACCGGCGCGCCGCGCCGGCCACACCGTCACGGACAACGCACGGCATCCGGTTGTGCCGAGCCATCTCCAATGAGACGCGCCCGCCAACCAGTCACTGAAGCTGTCGAACACCAGCTCAACGGCCCCGCCCGATGACAGCTTCCTTGAGACAGTGTCCGGAGTGCACATCTCTGCGGGCGCGCCGCTGCGCGCTTGGGCGCGAGAGGTCAGCGGGTACGGAGGACGACGTCGGTGACGGCACCCTCGCGGGAGAAGAAGTGGTCCCGCTTCCAGATCACCATGACCACTGCCACGACAGCGAACACGTAGTTTTCCCACGGCTGCCCCTCAGGGTAGGCGGGGATGTTGGCCTGAAAGTGGAACAGGGCGGGAATGAGGATGCTGCCGCCGGAAACGTTGAACAGGGGCGTCATGATGATCGATAGCGCGAACGCACCGAGCATGAATGGGCCGAAGGACCATGCGCTCTGCGGGGTGCCGCTGAGCAGGAACGCGGGCAGATGCCACAGCCCCCAGAAGAATCCGAGGATCAGGCTGGTCACCAAGGGGTTGACCCGACGTTGCAGCATCGGCTGGGCGTAACCGCGCCAGCCGAGTTCCTCGATCGGCCCGAGGAGGAGCGCCGGGATCAGCGCGGGCAGGACCATGTACCACGGCGAGAAGGGGAACTCGCCCGCCGTCCCATTCAGCAGCGCGCTCACGTACTTGCCCGCCGGCATCGCAAGCAGCAGGAACCACCACCATCCGGCAGGCATCCGCCACAGGGCCAGACGGCGCAGATGGTCCCGGACATCGCGCAGGCCGCCCTCCCGCCAGATGACGTAGAGGGCCGCGAACTCGGGGGAGTACACGGCCAGGACGAAAACCGGGTGCGTGCCGGACGGAGGGCCGAAGACCGGCTCCATGAGACCGCCGAATGCGATCAGGGACGCCAGAGCCCCCCAGCCGAACAAGAAGGTCAGAGCGAAGAACACGACGAGAGGCCGACGAAGGCGGATCTGCGGGGATGTCCAATTGGTCGCCACGACGCCCATCATCGATCTCCCTGCTACGCGCGTGGATCCGGATCTCCCCGGAGCAGCACCCCGAACCTGCTGCCGCGACCTCAGGGTGGGTACCCTTGCCGCCGGGGATTCGCTGCTGCCCCAGACGGCCAGAAGTACAGGTCGTAGCTCACCCGCAGCAGCGTCGCGACCTCCAGATCGACGCATCCTCCTCGGAGAGCCGAACGTCCGCGCCCAGCAAGGCTCGGCCACCGGCAGCGACGGGTACACCGCCTGCCCACACGCTCGATGCGGTAGATGAGGATGCTCAGCGATAGGTCGCAGCGGAAGGATCAGCCGCCTGCTTAACTGATCAGCGCCTGTCTGAGCGCGTTGAGCAAACCTTGACTGAAAGGGCTGTCCACGTCCGGCGTAACGAGAGTGACCAGCGACAGCCCGGCGGTGACCAACGTCGCCGGGTAGGGCTCGAAGCTAAATCCTTCTCGTTCGTAGGGATCTTCATTGAGCTGAATCTCGACCGCCAGCTGGCTGGAGGACTGGTAGAGCACTGCGAACGGTCCCTCGGCTTGCTCCATGAGCGAGTACCCGAGATCGTCCCAGCGCCGCTCCATCTCCGCATCGCGCGCGACGTACACCTCACCTGCGCCAGCCGGTACCTGCGCCCGCGTCGTCCGCCATGGAAGAAAGGGCCCGACGTGGTTCCCGCCCAGGGCGACCAACATCTTCGGCCATCTGCCATGCAGGTCGTCCAGCATCATTCGAATGCCAGCGTGGACCGGTGCGCCCGTGATGAGAACCGTGTCGTATCCCGTGATCATCAGCGCTCCGCTCCGCTACGGATCCATCCGCTGCGGCCAGCGGCGGCAGCGACCTCGACGGTGACGTGGGTGTACCGGGGGGACCGGTTGGTCTGCCGCAAGAGCCGGAACGACGCCATGGTCCTGATCGTTCCACCCGATCGCACACGGCGACCACCATCAGGTGCCTATATCTCGCAGACCAGGTCGCACCTGTTGCAGCATAGCGTGCATGATCATCCACTCGGCGCTGGGCACTGGTGGTCCGCGATCTGGGAGGTCGTATTGATGTCGATGCTCACCCGGTTGGTGCGCCCGGCAGCCGTAGGGGCTTCGGTTGAAGACGGCCCCTCCGGCGAGGGGAATCCCCCGGCCGGACGGCTCGCATCCGCCGGATACCTAGCGGTATATGCCGATTACTCCATTCATGCGCACTTCGCCCACGAGTTCCGCTGGTTCGCATGAGTCGAAGCTCAGTCCGAGTTGCGCCACACCAGCACCCCAGGGCCGTCGGGAGTGATCACCGGAACCCATGCCTCATCGGCCTCACGGATCCGGCTCTCGTCCAGCCGCAGGGCGTACGGCTCCTCGCTGTGTCCATCGCACGCCCAGTACGAAAGGCCGCCGATGATGCGACTAAGCCTGTCCCGCTCCTCGCCTCGCCACGGATGGGTCCAGGTGCCGGCTCCACGGAAGTCCTTCTCGAACAACTGGCGTAGTACGTCAAACGCACCGTCGCCCGCTATCGGGACGAGGAAGCCTTCCACCTGCCCCTGCCGACATGCTGTGCCGCCGTACTGCTGCTGATAAAACACCCCGGTGCCCGCCTCCACAACCACATACAGCCACCCCCCGGCCATGCCATCAGGGTCCAGGAAGACAAACCGCCGAGAACTCATGGTGCAAGTCTGCCGGGTCTCCGTCACCACCCCAACGGCATGGCAACCGGCGTTGGCGCCCTCAAGTGGATGGACAGATCCGCGAGTGGGCGGGGGCTGGCCGGGTGAGCTACGGGAAACCCTGCCGGCCTCCGAACGGTGACACGGCGGCTACCGCGCGTCGATCACAACGAGCATATCGATCACTTACCGTGACGCTCGGTCGGCGGCATGTGCGGATATCGGCTTGGCGTCAGCTGGTACAGGATATGGGCGTGAGTGAAAGTCTCCTTCGTGTCGTGCCGACCGTGCCAGATTGGGTGCCGGCCGAGGACGCCGTGGATGCTGCGGCCGAGGTCGTCTCGGCGATGTGTCCGGACGCGGGAGAGCTGGTCGCCTGCCGGTACGCCGACGTTACGTTCATCGACCAGGGCGTCAACTTCGAGGCAGTCGGCTGCCCGGTCTGCGCGGCTTCGCTGGATTCCGACTGGTGGCAGGAGCGCATGGACGATGCCTATGCCACTCGCTTTGCGACATTGGATGCCGTGACACCGTGCTGCAGTGCCACCGTTTCGCTCAACGACTTGGAGTACTCCTGGCCAGCCGCCTTTGCGCGATTCGAACTTCAGGTTCGCGATCCAGGCCGTGGCTGGTTGTCGCCCGACGAGGCAGCGCAAGTGTCGACCGTGCTTGGCATCACGGTTCGCCAGGTCTTCAGTCACTACTGACGGAGCACCGCAGGCAACGACGCCCGCTCGGCGGCATGAGCGTGCGCGACGATGCAGCTCTGTCAAGTCCGCAACGATCGTCGAGTTCTCGCATGTGCGTGATGGTCGCGGGTTTGGCAGACTGCTGCGTCGCCTGCCCTGTTGAACAAATGAGGTGCTGACGATGCTTGACGAAGGTGTCCAGCCCAACGAGACCACCGTGCCGATGCTGCCCTGTGTGGCACCGGAGGAAACCCTGGCCTTCTGGCGCGCCATGGGCTTCGCCGTGACCTACGAACAGACGAAGCCCTACCTGTACCTGGCGTTCCGGTGGCGCGGTTTCGAGCTGCACTACGGGCGCGCGTCCAGCAACCTGGACCCGTCGGAGAACACCGGCGGATGCCTGGTAATGGTCGATACGGTCGCGCCGTACCATGCAGCGTTCACCGAGGCGATGCGCCGCACGTACGGAAAGGTGCTTGCCAAAGGGCTACCTCGGATAACGCGGTACCGGCCCGGGGCCTCACGGTTCACCGTCACGGATCCGTCGGGAAACTCGATCATTTTCATCCAGCGGGACGAGCCGACGGAGTTGGAGTACGGCGGCTCCAAGCAGCTGCAAGGGCTTGCCCGGGTTCTGGACAACGCGCGGATCCTGCGCGAGTTCAAGAACGACGACCGGCATGCCTTCCGAGCCCTGAACTCGGGCCTGCGCCGCCACGGCGACAGCGCACCGGCCGTGCAGCAGGCAATGGCGCTGGCCGTGCTCATCGAGCTGTCGACGGCACTGGAGGAGTCGGAACGGGTGCCGGAGTGGGGCGCCAGGCTTCGGCAACTCAGCCTGACTATGGAGGAGCGTCGTCAGGTTGAGTCCATCGTTGCCGACCCCACGCTGCTCGAGCGGTGGATGCCCGCCACGGCCTGACTGACGCACCGGCCACCCTGTGACGCCGATGAGGAGGACTCCACACCGTCATAGCAGCACGGCCCGTCGCGTTCGTCTGTTGGCGTATACAACGTACGCGGTGAATTTCGCCGGTCCGCCGGTGTCGGCCGCATCAGGGGCTCAGTGACGCACTGTCATCGGCACGACCGCGCGCTCGACCTCACCGCATTGCGTCACGCGACGTGACGCCCGACTTGCGCATGAGCGCGCATTCGGTCGTGAGAATCGCTGGTGGGCCGGGCCGTACGTCGGGCAGGGGTCAAATCGCGTGTCGGCGAGCGACGAAGACGTCGGCTTCGGAGATTCGTCCAGCGAGGCGACCGGCCTCGTGGATCTGGTCGTCGGTCATCATCGGGACGATCTTGTGTGCCTCATGGATGCCGTCGCCATTGCCGGCGCTGAGCATGGCGAGGTACCAACGCAGCGCCTGGACGAGGTTGACGGGACCACCGAAGCCGTCGCGGTACCAGCAGGCTGCCGCGAACATGCAACCCTGGTGCCCGATCTCGGCGCCCCGGACGTACCACCGCAACGCCTCGTCATCGATATCAAGCTCGCTGAGGTGGTTCGCGAGATGCGGGTATGCCTCATGCACTCCGGCTTCCGCTGCCCGCCGAAGCCACCGCACAGCCTCGTGGTGATCGCTTTCCTTGACGCCGAGGTTGTAGGCCGCGTATCCGTCACCGGCCTGCGCCGCCGCCCGATACAGCGCCATCGCCCGGGTCGTGTCGCCCAGCCCGTCGGCGCCGCCGTCGAGCAGAAACGCCAGCGCGCGCTGCGCCTCCGGGTCACCGTCGGCGGCGGCGACCTCCAGCAGCTCAGCACCGGCGACCTGCTCGTCGAGGTGAAACGCAAGAATGACGCCGAGCATCGTCCGGGCACGGCTCTGATCCGCCGACAGCTCACGCAGACGCGGCACGAGCAACTCCAGTTGCCGCAGCGCTCGCGTGTCCCCCTCCTTCACCGCGCGCAGGAACCACTGCGCCGCAAGGACCGGGTCATGCCGCTGACCGGCGTACAGCGTCCCGAGGTCGAACGAGACCTGACCTGCGTCGGTCACCGCGGCCGCCAGCAGTAGCCGTTCCGCTTCGACGAAGTCTGCCGTGACCCCCTGCCCGGTGGCGTACATGATGCCGGCCATACGAAGGCCCCCGGAATCACCGAGATCCGCCGCGCGGCGGTACCAGGTCAACCCGACCGCGTACCGTCGCGCGTTCGCGTGGATCGCCCCGAGGTTGTATGCGGCCTCCGCGCTGCCCAGATCGGCGGCACGCTCGTACAGCGACAGCTTCCTGGCCGGGTCCACCGGCCCGCCGAGCCCTTCTCCGGCAAGCTGAGCTGACAGCAACAACGCATCAGGGTCGTCGCCAGCCAACTCCAACAGCTCCCGAGCCGCCCCGTACTCCCGCCGCTCAACAGCCAACAGACCCTGCTCGTACGCCGTCAACGCCACGATCGGCAGTGTAGGGCCTCCGGACGACGTCACGAACGCATCCGATTCACCGGAAACCGAATGCGCGCACATCGGCACGACCGGGCGTCGGCGTGACCCGGTTGTCGTGACGCTGCGTAACGGACGGTCGGTGGCATGGTCGCCCGTCCCCTCGCACAGAGGCCAGATGAGCGCGCCTCGCACGACCCACAAACCAACTCCACCTGGTGGCAGTCAGGCTGCTCGACCGGGATCAGCGGGTCAGCGGGACACACTTCGCCGACGTGCAGCGGCCGGGGCATGATGATCGGATGCGCAACGTAGAGGAGCTGAAGGCTACATCCGATCCGGCGTGGCCAGCGCTCGAGATGGAACTGCTGTCGAATCCGCAGATCAACATCTTGCCGGTCTCTGCAGCCGTCGGGCATGACAGCCTGTACCGCTTCCAGGTCTCCACGCGGTCGCGGCTGGGTGCGCTGGCATTGCACACCGGTGGTCTGCTGGTCGACGACGGCTGGCTGCGTGTGCTCGGCGGTGGTGGCGAGCGCGGTCTGCCCTCGCTGGCGGAGGTGAACGTCCTGCCGGGCGATGAGCAGGCGCCCGCGGCGCTGGTGGTCGGCTACGACGTGCTCGGCGGACGATTCGAGGTCAACGGCCCCGATCCGGCGACCATCGGCCGCCCCGGGGAGCCCGGCGAGGTGTGCTACTTCGGGCCGGACACGTTGGAGTGGGAGTCCCTCAGCGCTGGTCACGGTGCTTGGCTGTCGTGGATCGCCGAGGGTGGTACCAGCCAGTTCTACGAGTCCCTGCGCTGGCCAGGCTGGCAAGAGGAGACACGCGGGTTGCCCTTGTCGCACGGCATAACGGTCTACCCGTTTCTGTGGTCGCGCGAAGCGCACCAGAACCTCGCTGGCACCACCCGGCGGCCGGTGCCCATGGCCGAGCTGTTCTCGTTGCAGGACGACTTCGCTGCGCGGTTCGCCGCGGAACCGGACGCCACGGCGTTACACGTCCGCGTCGTGTAACGCGGCTAGCGTGAGCACCCACAGCCTGATGCCCAACTACTGAGAGACACGCCCGGTCGGCGGCATTTCAGGGAGGTGAAACGAGGAGTGCCTGGCGGGAGTTGGTGGAGACACCTCGGGCAATGAGGTCAACCAAGCCCCAGGCGTTGTAGAGCCGAGGCGACGTACCCACGGGCGGCCCGGTGC
>NZ_JAGPXT010000019.1 GCF_018070465.1 Micromonospora sp. C95 | reverse complement strand
GATCCGTCGTCGCCGCCCTCGCCGGCGACTGGCAGGCCGCCCACGACGTACAACTCGAACTACCCGAAACCGGCGTCTGCAACAGCAACCCCACCGACTCAGCCACCGCCGACAACCGCGGCGGCCCGACCACCCAACCGACCGGCAAGGGCCTCACCACCGGCATCAACGGCGGCCTACTCGCCACACCACTGAACCTGGTCAGCACCGACACGCCGGCCAGCGACCGGACCGGCGGCTGCTGCGGCAGCTGATGACCACCACGATGGCGCCCGCCGACCTGACGATGGGCGGGCGCCACGGGTGGCGCATTGTCGCCGCCCTCGCCATCACCTCGACCGTCGGCTACGGCACCCTCTACTACGCCTATGCGGTCCTGCTCAACCCGATGGCGGCAAGCCTCAAGGGCTCGACCACCGCCGTCACCGGCGCACTGACCGCAAGTGTTCTCGCCGGCGCGCTGGTGACCATCCCGATCGGCAGATGGCTCGACCGGCACGGCGGACGCGCCCTCATGACCGCAGGCTCGATCGCCGCCACGACTCTGCTGGTCGCCTGGTCCCAGGTCCAGACCATCGGGCAGCTCTACGGCGTCATGATCGGCATCGGGATCACCGGCGCGATGATCCTCTACGAACCCGCCTTCGCCGTCATCGTCTCCTGGTTCACCCCCGACCGACGCCCCACCGCTCTGCTCGCGGTCACCATCGTCGCCGGGTTCGCCAGCACCATCTTCATGCCCCTCACCGGCCTGCTCGTCGCCCACCTCGGATGGCGCGGCGCGCTACTCGCGCTCGCCGCCATCCACGGTGTCGTGACCGTCCCCCTGCACGCCCTCACCATCCGCGAACCGCCCCACATCCGGACGCCCAGCTCCACGGCGCGGCCGGACCACACGCTTCGCCGCGTCGCCGCGCGGGCCGCGACGCGTGACCCCCGCCTCTGGATCCTCGCCGCCGCCCTCATCGCTCACGGCGCGGCGACCAGCACCATCGGCGTCCACCTGGTCGGCTACCTGACCAGCCGAGGCCACCCCGCCACCTTCGCCGCCACCACCGCCGGCCTGCTCGGCGTCCTATCCGTCACCGGACGACTCGTCCTCACCGGCGCCCGACGCCGGCTCCCGGTCACCACCATCGTCGCCACGGTGTTCGTCATCCAGGCGGTCGCCGTCCTCGCCATGCCCCTCGCCGCCGGAACCCGCGTCGGAGCAATCGTCACCGTCACCGGATTCGGGCTCGGCTTCGGCATCGCCAGCCTCGCCGCCCCAGCTCTGCTCACCGACCGCTACGGCACCGCCGCCTACGCCACCATCGCCGGACGACTCGCCGCCCCCGTCACCGCCGCCAAGGCCACCGCGCCTCTCGGCGCCGCCGCCGTACTGCACATCGGCGGCGGATACACCCTCCTGCTCAGCGCCGTGGCCAGCTGCTGCGTCCTCGCCGCCACCGGCATGCTGACCCGCCCAACGCCCCCGAAGCAGTACCCCCGGAGCCGCTGACCAGCTGAACACGCGCCACCCGCACAAACCTGCTAGAGGACCTCACGGACTTGCATAAGTGCAAAGCCGAGCAGGTTGAGGCCCTGCTACCGATTCGGATCGGAGGCAGCAGGGTCATCGCGAGTCAGCCCAGATCCGGTCCACCGGGCTCGCCTCGAAGGACCCGTTGTCCTGTACCGCGCAGGAACACGTTCAGGTCGGCGTGCTGGCCGAACTTGGCCAGGTTGCCGACCACCACGATGTCGAAGCGGTGCGCGTCCCACGTTTGCTGATCGAAGTTGGCTACCCGGCCGCCGAGCGCCTTGGCCGCGTGCGGGTGCGGGGCGGTGAGGATCCGCTCGGCGATCGCGTCGTCGCCGAACAGGATGGCCTTGCGCCACATCATGTAGTGCTCGGCGGTGGCGAAGACAAGGCCGTCTACTGTGAACGGCGCCGGCCACCACTGGCTCAAGCATCCAGCGCCGACGCTGCCGTCGCGCTCCGGCTGGTGCCCCCAGAAGTACAGGAACTTGATCCGTTCTCCGCGCGCCTGCGCGGCGAGTAGATCAGGACGCTACGCCAGGAACCCAGCATGATCAAGAGTGTGCTCGACCAGGACCGCAAGGCGCCAGCGATTTCGCCTGAGGCGGGAGTGCGAGCAGCTGGTCGGTTCGCCCCGGCTGTTGCGGTTTGTATGACGCATGGCGCGCGCCTGGCCGCATGAGTGGATGTCCTGATCGGCGCTGCCGGAATGAGCAACGCCCAGATCTTCGAGGCATGCCAGAAGTCCTACGATCTTCGAATCGTGGACAGCGACGAAGACCGGTGTGCAGCCGGACCTGCAGTGATCAGGTGCGTTCAACGCGCCTACCTGAAGGTGGCTCCGGCGGGGGATGCTGATGGGTTGGACTTCGATCCGGCACACATCACGCGGCTGGTCGGGCTGGAACCCACGCGGGTCCACCGGCGCAGCGAAGCCATGGGCCAGCGCATTCACAGGTCGAGCGGCTGGTACGTCGACGTGCCGCAGCGGGATGAGTACGACACTGAACTCCTTCTCACGGAGTTGCTCGATGTCATCGAGCCTCACGCCGAAGGGCTCGCGCGCGCCCGGCAGATGCTGGCGCTCCAGGCGGGCGTCAACGTCGTGATCGAGATGCACTCCGGACAAGACGGGGCCGGCGACGTCCTGGTGACGACACCCGCTCTCCAGTCCCACCAGGACGGCAGCCCGATCCTGACCTCCAGGGCGTTGGCAAGGCTATGGCCGATAAGGCCAGCCTGCCCCTCGGAGCTGGCATACAAGACCGGACGGATCGAACGGCGTTCACCACAGAGGAAGAACGTGCCGCCAGTGAAGTCGCCTGCTATGCCTTCCAGGGCATGCCCGGACGACAGCCGGACAGGCTCGCCGTGATCACCGCGCCTGAGGTCGAACTCGCAGACCTCCCATAGCAGGGCTGCGAGGCTAGCTCGGACTCCCACACGTTCATCAAGGGGGCAGCGAGGGAATCAACCCAAGCTGGAACGAGTCGCGCGATCCAGATAGCTATCACGCGCAGTGGCGGACACTCGAACCTCAGGTGTGGTCCATCGACGGCAAATGAGCGTGTTCTCGGGGCATCGCACAGGTAGCTTGCCTCCTCGTGGAGAACCATCCTGCGTACGCACCGTTGCTCTCTACGACGTGGCCGGTCTTCACCGCCGAACTCGGCGCAGCGCTCAGGGCCGGAACCGCTGGCGGAGCAGGTTGGGCGGCTGCGAGTGATGCAGACGTGCGGTTGCGGGGACGACTTCTGCCAGAGCTTCTACACCGCGCCGACGCCGGCTGGCGCCTATGGCGATGGCCACCGCAATATCTGCCTCGACGCGCCTTGGCCAGGCCACCTCATCCTCGACGCGGTCCTCGACGAGATCAGGTACGTCGAAGTGCTGTACCGATTACCGCTGTGCTGACCGCTCCCGCCTCCGCAGTCGCGCGGTCGGGCGGTGCCAAATCCGCGCACCCGACCTTGGGCCAACCGATGCCGTACGACGTGCGATTAGGATCCGCGCATGCGGGATGACATCGTTCTGCAGCTCGACCGCGCGACCGCCGAAGACCTGTACGTGGCATTGCACCAGGCCGGAGAGCACATCGCGGCTGGCGTAGCCGTCACTCCGCCCGCCGCCGAGGAGGCCGAGCGGCTCGGTACCCTCCTGCGGGACCTGGGCCACGCTATCGGCCGCCGGTGCTCCCCATACTGCGACCATCTCTAGTTCGTCGAGGATCGCGCGACCAGGGACGCACTCAAACGCCTCAGCGAATCCCTGACGCAATGACCGGCTGCTGTACGGGCAGCAGAAAGGCCACCTCCCGAATCCCGGGAAGTGGCCTGAGCTGCGTGGGCGATACTGGGATCGAACCAGTGACCTCTTCGGTGTGAACGAAGCGCTCTCCCGCTGAGCTAATCGCCCTCAGCGCGGATGACTCTACCCGATCCGGCGCGCGGACCGCGAACCCGGGGTCAGTGGGTCGCGAGGTAGTGCAGCACCTGGGCGATCACGTCGATGCCGAGGCTGTACTTGATCGACATCAGCGCGACGGCGCCGACGAAGACCAGGCCGACCGAGCCGATCACCAGGCGTACGGGCAGTGATTGTTTCTTCACCCAGGCCGTCCAGCCGTAGACATGGCGGCGGGTGAAGGCGAGTAGGCGTTTGGCCCAGTGGAACTCCACGGCCCAGATGCCGAGGCCGGCGATCACCAGCAGCCAACCGGGGCCGGGCAGCGGAATGAGTGCGATGCCGATGGTGACCACGAGCGCACCGAGCACCCCAAAGATGATCTTCAGTGCGATCCGGCCGGTGGGGTTGGCCCGGATCAGGGCGAGGGTGGTGGTTATCCGCTGCCGCCACGGCGGCGGGTCGCGCCGCTCGGACACGGCGACACCACCCCTCTCGCGCTGCCCGCCTCCGGTCATCTCCCCACGATGCCCCTTCCCGGTGGATCTATCCCGACTTCCCCCCGGGTAGCCACGTCCGTTACGCACCTGGACAGCCGCGGCACGCCGCCCGCCCCGCCGGCCGTGATCGATCACTGACCGACCGTGCCGGTTCCTCCGCTTCTTCGGCACCCCGTACCCCCGCTGTTCGGCTGTGCGGACCGCGACGTTCGACGGTCTCCCCCGGTCGCCGCATCCACTGAGGATCACGTCCGCGACCATTTCCGGCCCCAGTGTGGCGTGGGCCCGTCACTGCAACCGCCGACTGGACGTTACCGGAGTAAGTCGACGACTCAACAAACCCGATGCCGGGCAGGATGAACCCACTGGGCAGAACCGGAAATCCTACATGAATTTTCACATTCACGAGGCCCTTCCGACCCCCTTCCCACCACTGGGTGAAGTCAGCGCATGGCGGAGCGTAGCCAGGAGTAGCGGCTGAGTATGGGAAAAGCGGGACACGCGCGTTCCGCAGCGGTGCCGGGGGGAGAACGTTCATGAGTGTCATCCGACCGACGACCGTAGAGGTCGAGACGTCGCTAAGGCTCGTCGCACCTGACGCCACCGCCTTGCCGGTGCGCGCCAGTCTGCGCTACGACCCTGCGGACCCGTATGCGGTCCATGTCCTGTTCCATGCGGAGTCGGCTGGCGGCGAGGCGGTGAGTTGGTCCTTCGCCCGCGAACTGCTGGTCACCGGGCTGGACGAGCCGGCGGGCATCGGGGACGTACGGGTCTGGCCCTGGGCCACCCCGCGCGGCGACTTCGTCGCGCTGGCGCTGTCGTCGCCGGACGGCAACGCCCTGTTCGAGGTGCCGCGCAGCGTGCTGGTGCGTTTCCTGCGGCGGACCTACGTCGTCGTCCCGCGTGGCCGGGAGGCCGAGCACCTGGACGTCGACACCGCAGTGAACCGGCTACTCGCCGGTCGCTGACAGACCGAACCGGGGGCCGCGCGAATCTGCCGAATCCGCGCGGCCCTCGCCCATCTCCCCCTCCCTCCCCCGCGCGCACCACACCCTCCTCCGCGATCTTGCACTTTCGGTCGTCGCTATGCGGCTCTTGTGGCATATGCACCGACCAGAACTGCAAGATCGCCGCAGGCTGGGCGGGAGGCGGGGTCAGCCGTGGGTGGTTAGGCCGCCGTCTACGGGGATTACCGCGCCGGTGAGGTAGGCGCCGGCTCGGGACGCGAGGTAGATGGCGGTGCCGGCCATGTCCTCGGGGCGGCCGATGCGGCCGAGAGGGATCTGGGCCTCGATGGCCGAGCGGGAACCGGGGTCGTCGAGCGCGAACGCCATCATCTTGCTCTCGAACGGCCCGGGGGCGATCGCGTTGACGGTGATCTGCTCACCGGCCAACTGATGGGCCAGGCTGCGGGTCAGCATGTGCACCGCCGCCTTGGTGGCCGAGTACGCGTACACCTCCATCATCGGCACCCGGATGCCGTCGATGGAGCCGATGTTGATGACACGCGCCGGGTCGTCCGGGCCGGCGGCCGCGCGCAGGGCCGGAAGCAGCGCGGTGGTCAACCGGAAGACCGCCTTGACGTTCACCGCCCACAGCTTGTCGAAGGCGCTCTCCGGGTAGCTCTCCAACGGCGCGCCCCAGGTGGCGCCGGCATTGTTGACCAGGACGTCCAGCTTGTCGACCCGGTCCTGGACGGCGGTGGCGAGCTGCTGCGCACCCTCGTCGCGGCCCAGGTCGGCGGGGATCGCCTCGCAGCGGCCGTACGCGGCCAACTCCTTGGCCACGGCCTCGCAGACGTCGGCCTTACGGGAGGAGATGATGACGTGCGCCCCGGCGGCGACGAAACCCCGGGCGATCATCAGGCCGATGCCCCGGGAGCCGCCGGTGACCAGGACGGTCTTGCCGTCGACGGAGAACAGATCCTTCATGCCATCCCCTTGCGGTGACCGGCCTGGGGGCAGCCGGTGTCGGTGCCGCCGTCACGAACCGCTCGGGTCGCCACGACGACCAGGTCACTACCGATCAGTAACCTAACCGTCGGGCCGCTCCAGGAACAACCCCGCCCGCTCACCGAAGCCACGACCGCGGTACCGGGTGGCGAGGGATGCGTACGGGCCGGGCACGGGCTAACGTCGCAGGTAATGGTCGCTTCCGGTCACCTCGCCACGGCGCCGCCCGACGCTGTCACCAGTCCGGCCGAGATCGATACGATCACCCTCGGTGATCTGACACCCGACGCCGGGTGGCGACGGCCGGTGCTGCTGGACCGCGAGTTGATCGTGCTGACCACGGGTGGTCACGGGCTCGCCGAGGTGGATTTCCGGGCCCTGCCCTGTCGGCCCGGCACGCTGCTGCGGATCCGTCCCGGCCAGGTGCTGCGGTGCGCCCTGCCCCAGCTGGACGCCACGGTGGTCCGCTGGCATCCGGAGGCGCTCGACGGGTTCGACGTGAACGCCGACGACGTGCCCGGCTGGGTCCAGTTGGCCGGCGAGGACGAGGACGCGATCATCAACGAGGTCAGCCAGCTGACCGTCGACGCCAGCCGGCACCGGGACACCCGGGCCGCCCGCAGCCTGCTGCGTCATCAACTGAGCGTGCTGCTGCTGCGGCTGAGCATGCTGCCGTTCGGCTCCGGGCAGCCGTCGCGACCGGAGGACGAGACCTTCCGACGACTGTGCCGCGAGGTGGAGCGGGGATACCAGGACACCCGGCGGGTCGAGGACTACGCCGACCGGCTGGGCTGCTCGGTGCGTACCCTCACCCGGGCCTGCCTGGCAATCACCGGGCGCAGCGCCAAGCAGGTGGTGGACGAGCGGGTCGCGCTCCAGGCCAGCCGGTTGCTGGCGGCCACCGACGAGCCGATCGCCCGGATCGGCCGGCAGCTCGGTTTCACCGAGGCGACGAACTTCGGCCGGTTCTTCGCCCGCGAGGTCGGCATGAGCCCGGGCGCGTTCCGGGCCGCCCGCGACCGGCCCGCGCCGGCACCTGTGGTGCGCCCCCGCCCACCCGCCGACGCGCGCATCGACGCCCATCGGGCATGACAACACGGCGCACGTGACGCACCACCGGGCGATCCGGCGGCCTCGGCACGGGACCGGCGGCCACCCATTGGGCATGATGACGGGGTGCAGATCTCCGCGCGTGGCGACTACGCGGTACGGGCGACACTGAGTCTCGCGGCCACCTACCCGTCGCTGTTGTCCACCCAGGCCATCTCGGCGGAGCAGGACATGCCCCGTAAGTTCCTGGAAGCGGTCCTCGCCGACCTACGTCGGGCCGGCATCGTGCGGGCCCAGCGTGGCGCGGAGGGCGGTTACACGCTGGCCCGACCGCCAGGCGAGGTGACCGTGGGCGCTGTGTTGCGGGCGGCGGAGGGGCCGCTGGCCGGCGTACGCGGCCGGCGTCCGGAGGAGACCCGGTACGACGGGGTGGCCGCGCACCTGCCCGAGTTCTGGGTCGCGGTCCGCGCCGCCCTGCGCCGGGTGGTCGACGAGGTGAGCCTCGCCGACCTGGTGAACGGTCGGCTGCCTCCGCACGTCCGTCGCCTCACCACCCTGCCGGACGCCTGGGAACCCCGCTGATGCCCACCCCCACCCTGCGCACCGCGCGACTGCTGCTGGAGCCGTACCGGCCGACGGACCGGGACGACTTCGTCGCGCTGTTCACCGACGTCGACGTCGGACGGTTCATGGGTGACGGGCCACTCGCCCCGGCCGCGGCCGAGGCGCTGTTCGAGCGGGTGTTCAGCAAGGTCTACGCCAATGACCTGTTCGACGTGTGGGCGGTCCACAGCGCCGGTCGGTTCGTCGGACACGCCGAGATCAAACGCACCGACGAGGTGTCCGGCCACGAGATCGTGTACGCCCTGGCGAAGTCGACGTGGGGCGACGGTCTGGGCACGGAGCTCGTCCGAGAGCTGCTCCGCTACGGTTTCGACTGCCTCGGACTGTCCCGGATCCATGCCACCGTGGACGAGCAGAACAACGCGTCACTGGCCCTGCTGTCGCGGCTCGGTTTCGGTCACGAGCGCGATGTCGCCGAGCCCAACGGCAGCACCACCCGGGTGTTGTTCGTCGACCGGCCGCTCGACTGATTCTCCACTGCGGATCCGGCCTGGTTTGACGAATCGACGCAACGGGAATCTTCGAGCCCGTACGGGAAGTCTCGAAGGGAGCCCCACAATGGGTGTGATGTTGCGTAAGCGCAAGAAGTTCGGGCCGCTGATCCTGCACTTCACGCAGAACGGCTTCTCGTCCTGGAGCATCAAGCTCGGTCGGTGGTCCTGGAACTCGCGGGCCAAGGCACACCGCGTCGACCTGCCGGGGCCGCTGCACTGGAAGCAGGACAAGTCCTGAAACGCCGACGTTCTGCGGGGCGCCGGCACCCCCGGCGCCCCGACACTGTCTCTGGCCGCACCAACCGTCTCCGCTGACCCGGGCGGGTCGCCGGCTTCTCGCTTGTGGTCAAGCGGCTGACCGCACGGGTGTGACGAGCACGTCGCCGCCGAGCCGGCCGTCCGGCGGGGTCCGGGTCACCTGGCCGGTGTCGAGCAGCTCGTTCAGGGCCCGTACCGCGTCCGCCGCCCGGTAGGCAGTGGCAGTGACGGCGTACCGACGCAGCTCGGTGACCGTCCGGGGGCCGTGCCGGGTCAGCTCGCCCAGCAGGGCACGGCCCAGGGGTGTGGTATCCACCGGGGAGGCCGACGACAGTGGCTCGCCGTCCGGGTCACGGAACCGCAACCCGCTCGCCCACAGAGTCTCCTTCAGCTCCTCCAGGCTGCGGTCCGATCCGGTGCCGAAGCCGAGCCGCCGGTCGGCGTCGACCAGCTCGACCTCGGTGGCCAGCGCGAATCCGGCGTCGATCAGTCCCGCGCGCAGTGCGGTGGCCGCCCCCGCGACCACGAACGCCTCGGCGGACCGACCGGTCGCGGCGGCGGTCAGCGCCACCGGGTCGTCCGCCTCCAGGTAGGACAGCACCGGCGCGCCCGCGGCACCGGCCGCCCGCAGGGCCACCGGCAGCCGGGCCGGCGGGCCGGGCATCAGGTGTACGGCGACCTCGGCCGGCAGTTCGGCCTCGGCGGCACCGATCCTGCTCGGTAGTTCCTCGGTGCCCTCGGCGAGCACGAGGACGGTGAGCCGGCAGCCGCGCAGCCGCGCGGCGTGCTCGCCGGCCAGGCGTACGGTCTGCTCGGCCAGGTGCGGGTCGCTGCCGTCGTACCCGAGGGCGACGGTGGCCCGGCGGGCGCGGCGCAGCGCGGCCGGCACCCACCTGTCCAGGTGGCGGAGGAACGGTGCGTGCCCTACGACGTCGGTCGGCATGCTGCCGTTTCTACCGCAACCGCTCCCGCCGGTCGGCCTGGACGGCGGGTCACACCGGCACGGAGATGCCGACGCCGCCGCGGGTGTCCCCGCCGTAACGCTTGATCTCGGCGCTCAGGTTGAGGCGACCGATCCTGGTCCGGGCGGCGAGGGTGGCCTCGTCGAGCTGGTCGGCGGGCACCAGCCAGACCACCTCGAACTCCAGCCCGTCCGGGTCCTGACCGTAGAGACTCTTCGTGGTGCCGTGGTCGGAGGTGCCGACCAGCGCGCCCGCCTCGGTCAGCCGCCGAGCGGTGGTGGCCAGCTCGTCGAGGGTGTCCACCTCCCAGGCCAGGTGGTAGAGGCCGACAGTGGCCCGGCCGGCGGTCGACCGACCGGCGCCCGCGCCGATCTCGAACAGGCCGAGGTCGTGGTCGTTGGTGGAGCCCGGCGCCTGGAGGAAGGCCGCACCCCGGAAGCCCTCCGGGGTCATCGGTACCCGGCGGAAGCCCAGCACGTCGCGGTAGAAGGCGACGCTGCGGTCGAGGTCGCTGACGTAGAGGACGGCGTGGTTGAGGCGATGGATTCCCATGCGCCAAGACTAGCCCGCTTTAGTTGAGCGTTCAACTAAGGCGCTATGATGCTCGTCATGACCCGCTGGCTGGACCCGGACGAACAGCGCACCTGGCGGGCGTTCCTGACCGCCTCCCGGGCGCTGATGGACACGCTCGACCGCGAGTTGCAACGCGACGCCGGGATGCCGCACGCCTACTACGAGATCCTGGTACGACTCTCCGAGGCACCCGAACGCCGCCTGCGGATGAGCGAGCTGGCCGACTCCAGCGGCTCCTCGCGCAGTCGGCTGTCGCACGCGGTGGCCCGCCTGGAGGCGGCCGGCTGGGTGCGTCGCGAGGACTGCCCCACCGACCGGCGCGGCCAGGTCGCCCAACTGACCGAGGACGGTTTCGCGAAGCTGGCCGCCGCCGCGCCCGGCCACGTCGAGGGGGTACGCCGGCACCTGTTCGACCCCCTGGACCGCACCCAGGTGGAGCAGCTACGCCGGATCAGCGAGGTGCTGGCCGAACGCCTGAGGTCAGCGTGACCGGATACTGACCGAACCACTCCGGCGCGGGTCTTGTACTAAACGTCGCTGAATGAGCACGATGGGGCGTGCCCTCCGGCTTCGGTGAACTGACTGATCAGGCGCACGACCTGGTCTCCGCCGGCGATCTCGCCGGCGCCCAACGGCTGCTCGCCGACGCGCTGACCGGCGCCGACCCGCGCCCGGCCAACGCCACCTCCGAGTTGGCCGAGGCGGCCAGCCTGCACGCGCGCGTGCTTGTCGCGCTCGGCGAGCCGCACTCGGCACGGGGCTGGGCCGCCTACGCGTACGCCGCCAGCTCCCGGCTCTACGGCCGCTCCGACCCGCGTACGGTGGCCGCCGCGGCCACCCTGGCAGCGGTGCTGCACCGGGTGGGTAGCTGGTCCCGGGCGGCGCGGCTGTACCAGGAAGTGATCATCGAGCTGACCGCGTCGGACGGACCGGAGTCGCTGCGGGTGCTCGCCGCGCACGCCGATCTGGCCACCGTGGAGTACGCCCGGGGCCAGTGCCAGGTCGCCCGCGACCGGCTCCAGGACGCCTGGGAGTTGCACCGCGAGGTCTACGGCGACGGGCACCCGAGCGGGATCAAGATGCTGGCCCGGCTCGGCTCGATGCAGCGCGACTGCGGCCAGTTCGCCGAGGCGCAGGACAACTTGGCCCTGGCCCGCGAACTGGCCCGCCAGCACCTCGCTGCGGACGACCCGCTGGCCGCCCAGGTGGTCACGCTGGCCCGGGCGGCGGCCAATCCGGACCACGTCTGCGCCGACAACCCGCCGGTCAGCGCCGAGGAGCCGGTCGTGCCGTCCGCCCGTACCCCGCCGACCGAGCCCACCCAGCCCACGTCGAGCTGGCCGCATCCGCGCCGGCCCGACGACGACGCCCCCACCTCGGCGGCACCCGCACCCACCGAAGCGGGCACCACACCGGTCGGAACAGGCGCGGCGGACTCGCCGGCCACCTGGCCCGACCACGAGTCCGGATCCGCGGCACCGCCGCCCGACACCTGGCCGCCCGCCTGGGCCACGGCATCGGAGGAAGAAGCGCCGGACGACCCGACCTGGACCACCGCCACGCCGCCCTGGGCGGACGAGCCGACGCCCTGGGGCTCGGACGAGCCGGCACCCGCCACCGGATCGCCGTCGGGATGGACGACGATGCCGGACCACGAGGCATCCCCACCATCGTGGGCGGACAGTCCGGAGGACGATCAGCGGTGGCGGTCGGCGCACCACGCCACCGGGGAGGACCATCCGGCGGAGGGTTACCACCCGAGCAACGGGTACCCGACGGCGGATTCCGCGGCGTCCGGTGCCGCCTCTGCGGTGCCCACGCCCCGGCAGCCGGTCGACGGCCCGGCCGGGCCGCCCGAGGACTGGTGGGTCGGCCCCGCCGCCGAGCAGCCCGACCCGAACCCCTATCCGGAGGTGCCACCGGCCGGCGGCGCCGTACCGCCGAACGTGGTCGGGCTGACCGGCACGCCACAGGCCCCCGGGGTGTACCGGCTGCGCCGGGTCGAGCCGGAACGCCCCGGGCCGCCGTCGCGGCTGCTGCCGGTTCCGGTACGCCGTGCCGCCGCGCCGGAACCGGCGGCCCGCCCGAATCGGCTGGTGCTGATCGTCGCGGCCGGCGTGGCCGTGGTGCTGCTCGGCGCCGCGGCGGTCATCGCCGGGGTGTCCCGGGTCGACGGCGGAGATCCGGGGCCGCCGGCGGCCAGCGGTGGCCCGAGCGGCGCGGCGTCTCCGGCCGTCACCGCCACCGACAGCGGGGCTTCCCCCGCCTCGCCGGGTACCGCACCGACCGGCCTGTCGCTGCGCGACAACCGGGACAGTGTGACGTTGCGGTGGACGTACCCGGCCGGGGCGGAGGGGCCGGTGATCGTCTCCGGCGGTCGCGACGGTCAGCCGCAGAATCCCTTCGCGGACCTGCCCGCCGGCAGCGACAGTTTCGTGGTCTACGGACTCAACCGCAGTCTCGACTACTGCTTCACGGTCGCGGTGGCCTGGTCCACCGACACCGTCGCCCGCTCCGACGCGGTCTGCACCGAGCGTCGCTGACCCGCGGGGCGCGCTATCTTTGGCAGTTCAGGCACAAAAAAGAACGGCTTGAGAAAGCCGTTCTGAATGCGAATTCTAGCCAATTGGGAGACGGATTGTCAAGGCACTCCGGCGGTTCACCGTCCGACGACGAGATCGGCCGCGAGCAGGAGTACGTCTCGATGCTCTACCAGCGCCTCGACGACCTGCGGGACCAGGCGGCGACGCGGTTGACCGAGCAGTTGCGGTCCACCGGTGGCACGTTGCAGGCCCGCTCGCAACGCGACAGCTCGGTACGCATGTACGCCGATCAGGTGGAGCAGTTCTCGGCGGTGGAGAACGGCCTCTGCTTCGGCCGGCTGGACACCGACGGCGACAAGCGCCACTACATCGGTCGGATCGGCATCTTCGACACCGAGGGCGACTACGAGCCGCTGTTGATGGACTGGCGTGCCCCGGCCGCCCGCGCCTTCTACCTCGCCACCGCCGCCAACCCACAGGGCATCCGGCGACGCCGGCACGTGCGTACCCGGCAACGGAAGGTGGTCGGCCTCAACGACGAGGTGCTCGACCTGGCCACCGCCTCCCCCACCGCCCACGAGGAGCTGACCGGCGAGGCGTCACTGCTCGCGGCGCTGAACGCCGGCCGAACCGGCCGGATGCGCGACATCGTGGAGACCATTCAGGCCGAGCAGGACCGGATCATCCGGGCCGACCTGCCGGGCGTGCTCGTGGTGCAGGGCGGGCCGGGCACCGGCAAGACCGCCGTGGCGCTGCACCGGGCCGCGTACCTGCTCTACACCCATCGGCGGGAACTGTCGACCAGGGGTGTGCTGCTGGTCGGTCCGAACGTGACGTTCCTGCGGTACATCTCGCAGGTGCTGCCGGCGCTCGCCGAGACGGGCGTGCTGCTGCGTACCCAGGGTGATCTCTTCCCGGGCGTCAGCGCCCACCGGGCCGAGCCGGCCAGCACCGCCGCCCTGAAGGGCCGCCTGACGATGGTCGAGGTGCTGGCCAACGCCGTACGCGATCGGCAGCGGGTGCCCGACGAGCCGCTGGAGATCGAGCTGCCGCAGCGGGAGGTTCTCGTCCTCGACCCGGCCACCGTGCGCGCGGCGCGCGACCGGGCCCGGCGCAGCGGCCGGCCGCACAACCTGGCCCGCGCGGTCTTCGACATCGAGATCATCCACGCGCTCGCCGACCAGGTGGCCGAACGCATCGGTGCCGACCCGCTGGGCGGGGAGAACCTGCTCGAAGAGGCCGACCGCGCCGAGATCCGCCGCGAGCTGCGCGAGGAGCCGGAGGTCCGGGCGACCCTGGACGAGCTGTGGCCGGTACTCACGCCGCAGCGCCTGCTCGCCGACCTCTACGCCGCGCCCGAGCGCATCGACACCGCCGCGCCGATGCTCAGCGCCGCCGAGCGGGCCGCCCTGCACCGCGAGCCGGGCGGCTGGACACCGGCGGACGTGCCGCTGCTCGACGAGGCGGCGGAACTGCTCGGTGAGGACGACCGGGCCGCCGCCGCCCGCCGGGACCGGATCCGCGCCCTGCAACGCGAGTACGCCGAGGGCGTACTGGAGATCGCCCGGGGTTCCCGCTCGATCGACGTGGAGGACGAGGCCGAGGGCGGCGAGATCCTCGGCGTGACCGACCTGCTCGATGCCGACCGGCTGCTGGAACGGCAGGAGGAGGCGGACCGGCTCACCACCGCCCAACGCGCGGCGGCGGACCGTGGTTGGGCGTTCGGGCACGTGATCGTCGATGAGGCGCAGGAGCTGTCGCCGCTGGCGTGGCGGCTGCTGATGCGCCGCTGCCCGAGCCGTTCGATGACCATCGTGGGTGACGTGGCGCAGACCGGGGCGCTGGCCGGCACGCCGTCGTGGGCGGAGGCGCTGGCGCCGTACGTGGCGGACCGGTGGCGGCTGACCGAGCTGACCGTCAGCTACCGCACCCCGGCCGAGATCATGGAGGTGGCCGCAGACGTACTGGCCGAGATCGATCCGACGCTGCGCCCGCCGCGCGCCGTACGCTCGAGTGGTTTTCCGCCGCAGCAGCGTGCGGTGCCGGCGGAGTCGCTCGCTGCGGAGCTGGTGGCGACCGCCACCGCCGAGGCGGCCGGGCTGACCGACGGGCGGCTCGGGGTGATCGTCCCAGCCGGCCGGCTCGACGACCTCGGTGCCGCGCTGACGGCGGCGGTGCCCGAGGCGGCCGTCGGCGAGCAACCCGAGCTGGAGAGCCGGGTCGTGGTACTGACCGTCGCCGAGGCCAAGGGCCTCGAATTCGACTCCGTCATCGTGGTCGACCCGGCCCACATCATCGCCGAGTCCCCCCGAGGCCGCAACGACCTCTACGTAGCCCTGACCCGCGCCACCCAAAACCTAACCACCCTCACCCCCACCCCCTAACATCCCCCTGCCCCCCACGCCCCACCCCCGCCGCCCGCTTGATCATGAAGTTGTTGCCCGACACGCCGACGACGGCAGGCAACAACTTCATGATCAACCGGGTGGAGCGGGAGTGAGTGGGAGTGAGACCGGGACCGGGTTAGTCGAAGTTGCCCTGGTGGGTGGTGGGGGTGGAGTTGTCGCTGGTGGGGCCGGCGGCTGGGGTGCTCAGGCCGCCGGTGGTGGCGTCGCCGGTGGTGGTCGGGGCGACCTTGCCGCGGTGGCGCTCCGGTTGGCGGGCCACCCGGCGGGCGCTGGCCGGGCCGGCGGTGCCGCCGGTCGTGGTGATCGCGCCCTGGCCGCGCGTCGGCCCGCCGTCGCGCAGCACGGTCGGGTCGATCGGCACGTCGGCCGGGTCGTCCGGGTCCTCGCGCTGCAACTGGCTCTCCACATCGGTCGGCGGCACGGTCACCTCGTCCAGGGCACCCTCGCCGTACCCGTCGCCGGTGATCCGCTCCTCGGCCCGGCGGGCGGCGTCCTGTCGCATCTGGTCCTCACGCACGATCCATCACCTCGCAGAAGGGTCGGTCTCGGTGCGTGCCCGGTGACCGGCGCGGCAAACCCGCACCGCCGGTTCACCCGACGGTCGCACTGCGCTTGCCTGCCCGCCGTGCCGGCTGCCGATGCTGTGCAGCGGATTCGGCGGGAGATCCCCGCAGGAGGGAGAGGACAGCGTGCGCACCGTACGCCGTACCGCCGTCGCGGCCCTGGCCGCGACGATCGTGACGACCATGCTGGCGGCACCCGCCCCGACACATCCGCGACCAGACCGGGACTTCGACCTACAGGCCCACCGGGGTGGTCTCGGCCTGCGGGTGGAGAGCACCCTCGCGTCGTTCGGCAACGCGCTTCAACTCGGGGTGAGCACCCTCGAACTGGACGTCCAGATCACCGAGGACGGACAGGCCGTGGTCACCCACGACCGGCGGGTCAGCGCCACGAAGTGCGCCGACACCGCCCCGGCCGTCCCGGACGACCCCGATTTTCCGTACGTCGGGAAGTACGTCAACACGTTGACCCTGGCGCAGGTACGCACCCTCGACTGCGGCTCGCGTACGCTGCCGGACCGGCCCGGCCAGCTCGCCGTGCCGGAGGCTCGGATGCCGCTGCTGAGTGAGGTCTTCGCCCTGGTGAAGCGGTACCGGGCGAACGACGTGATGCTCAACATCGAGACCAAGGTGGAGGCGGGAGCGCCGAGCGAGACCGCGCCACGGGAGCAGTTCGTCCAGGTCACCGCGAAGGAGATCCGGGCCGCCCGGATGCTGCGGCAGGTGACCATCCAGAGCTTCGACTGGGGCGCGCTCAAGCGGATGCGTCAGGTCGAGCCGCGGCTGCCGCTTGTCGCGCTCACCAACTACGACTTCCTCCAGGTGGGGCAGCCGGGCGCCTCTCCGTGGCTGGGTGGGCTGGACATCGACGACTTCGGCGGCGACCCGATCCGGGCGATCCGCAGCCTGGGTGTCACCGCCTTCTCACCGGTGCACGGCTTTCCGCAGAACGGCACCGTCACCGATCCCGGCTACCGGCCGTACGTGACCCGGGAGCTGGTGACCCACGCCCACCGCAACGGCATCCGGGTCATCCCGTGGACGGTGAACGACGTGCCGACCATGACCAAGCTGATCGACGACGGGGTGGACGGCCTCATCACCGACTACCCGGACCGGCTGCGCACCCTGCTCAAGCAGCGCGGCTACCGGCTGCCCCGGGCGTACGCCGCCCCGTTCGACATCCAGGCGCACCGTGGCGGCCGGGCGACCCGGCCGGAGAACACCCTGCCCGCGTTCGCCAACGCCCTGGCCAACCCGGCGATCTCCACCCTGGAACTGGACACCGGTGTGACCTCCGACGGCCGGCTGGTGGTGCTGCACGACCGCACCGTCAACGGCTCGCACTGCCTCGACACCGCGCCGGTGCGACCGCGCGACCCGAAGTTCCCGTACGTGGGCAAGCTGGTGCACTCGCTCAGTCTCGCGCAGCTCAAGACCCTCGACTGTGGTACGAAGACGGCCGCCGACATGCCCGGCCAGGTGCCGGTCCCGGGTGCCCGGATCCCCACCCTGGAGGAGGTCTTCGCGCTGGTGAGGGCCAGCGGCCGGACGGACATCCGGTTCAACATCGAGACGAAGATCAGCCCGTTGGTGGACGACACCGAGCCGTACCGCAGCTTCACCCGCAAGCTGGTCACCGCCGTGCAGCGCGCCGGCCTGACCAGCCGGGTCACCATCCAGTCCTTCGACTGGCGCACCATCACCTACGCCCGGCACCTGGACCGGCGGATCGAGACGGTCGCCCTGGTCTGGCAGTACGGGCCGACGGAGTGCACCGGGCTGGCCGACGAGTGCTCGCTGCGGGCGGTGTACGGCGACCGGTCGGTCAAGAGCCCGTGGACCGCCGGACTGGACTGGTGGAAGTACCGGGACCTGGGCCGGCTCACCCGGGCCGCCGGTGCCGCCACGGTGTCGGCGAACTGGCAGGTGCACGACCCGGCGCAGGGTTCGGTCAGCCACCCGGACTGGTACCTGCGGCAGGACCCGACGTACTTCCACGGACCGGACGTACGCACCCTCCAGGCCCGGTACGGCCTGAAGGTGATCCCCTACACCGTCAACGACGCGACGGTGATGCAGCGGGTGATCGACCTCGGGGTCGACGGCATCATCACCGACGACCCGGATCTGCTGGTCGGCGTGGCCATCCGCAACGGCCTGCGGTGAGGCGCAGCGCGGGCGACGCGACATTCCGGCGTCGCCCGCGCGAACGGCGGGAATCGCGGGATCGGATCGGCGTTACTGCCCCCGTCGGCGGGGGTAGACGCGGGGTGCCCCCGCCAAGTGCGCGAACCGTGCCGTGGCCGACACGCGGTAGCGGGGCGAGGGTCGCAGGTTACGACTCATCAATCCTGAGGAGGACAGATGAGCACGCAGGCTGCATCTACCAGGCCGATGAACCGCCCGGCGCAGGACGTGCAGAACCGCGCGGCCATGCAGGAGGCACCCACCCGTCAGATGCCGATGATGCAGGACGGGCACCGGGAACCGATGCCGGCACCGGGCACGGAGACGAAGCAGGCGTTCCTGACCACCGAGTTCTGGATCTACGCCGCTGCCGTCACCACCGTGGTGATCGCCGCCTTCTGGCGTGGCACCAGCTCGTACGGGCTGAACCTGAACAACCCCGGCCAGGCGTGGTTCTTCATCACCCTGCTGACCCTCGGTTACCTGGGTAGCCGTGGTCTGGCCAAGGCCGGCAGCGCCAAGCGTTCCGGCGAGGAGCGTAAGCGGGGACGGTGACCCCGCGACGGCGTGGCCGCGAGCGGCCCGCGTACGCACGGTGGCCCTTCGGGAGAGATCCCGAAGGGCCACCGTCTCGTCGTGCCTAGAACTCCTCGAAGCCGCCGAAGTCGCCACCGAAGTCACCGGCGGCCTCGGACACCTCGTCCTCGGCACCCTCGAAGGCGTTACCGATCATGTGGCCGGCGAGCATGCCACCGGCGGCACCCAGCGCAGCGCCGGCCACCACCCCACCCATGCCGACGCCGCCCCGCTGGTGCGGGTGGCCGAACTTCTGCGCTCCGCCGTAGCCGTGCGGTCCGAACGCCTGGGCGCGCAGAGCACCGAAGCGACCGATCGTCTCCTGCAACCAGCCGTCGACCACCTGTACCCAGTCGGAGCGCTCCGCATCGGTGTGCGCCACCTGGTAGCGGCCGAAGACGTCGTGGCCGGGCGCCAGGAAGCCGCCGCGCTTGTCGCATTCCAGCACCACGTCGACGCCGTGCGGGTTGCTGACGAAGGTCAGTTCGAGTTCGTTGATGCTCTGCGCGTACTGCGGTGCCGCGAAGAACTCGATCTCCTGGTAGAACGGCAGGGTCTGCTGCACGCCGTGGATCAGGCCACGCTCCAGGTCGGCCTTCTTGAACCGGAAGCCGAGCTGGAGGAACGCCTCCAGGATGCGCTCCTGCACCGGCAGCGGGTGCACGTTGATCTCGTCCAGGTCACCCTTGTCGACCGCGCGGGCGATCGCCAACTCGGTACGCAGACCCAGCGCCATGCCGTGCAGACGCTGACCGTAGACCGCGGTGATCGGCGTCTCCCAGGGCAGCGGCAGCTGGAACGGGATGGACAGTGCCTGCTTCGCCGCGAGTTGCAGCGGCCCGCTGACCACCTGGCGGTGGAACTCCATCACGCCGGCCTGCTCACCGATCTCGACCCGGGCGACCAGACCGATGGCGATCTGTTCGATGTCCGCCGCCGCGTCGCCGCCGAGCAGGTTGACCTGGCCGTCGAGGGCAAGTCCGGGTCTGGTGTTCGGGTTGACCAGGACGGTGTCCACGCTGGGACCGCCCACGCCCAACGCGCTCAGCATCTTCTTGAAGACCATCGGTACTCCTGCGGGGTCTGGTGCCCGTACTCCATTGTGGGAGCGGACGCGGACCAGCGAACTTTATCGAGCGGGCCTGTGAGATGGCTGAAAAACAAGCCGATGCGGTGCGGATTCGCACCGTCTCGCCGGACGGCCCGGGTTCGGGCCGCCCGGCGAGTAGAGCTGGTGCGGTGTCTCAGAGGGCGGCGTCCGAACCAGGTCCGGTGCGTTCTACGACACCGCGCTCCGGTCAGGCGCGTCGGATCGACTTGGTGTTCGGCCAGGCGTACGGGCACTGGGTGGACGAGCCGGTTCCGACCACCACGTAGCCTGCGGGCACCGGCGAGATCGAGCAGACGACAGTGGTGCCGGACGCCGCCGGGATCCGGATGCTGTACGTGTTGGGCCAGGAGTACGGGCACTGCGTGGAACTGCCCTCAGCGGTGATCACGAATCCGGTCGGCAGCGGCGAGGACTTGCAGATCACCGTCGTGCTGCTCGTGGACGGAATGCGGATCGTCATCGTGTTCGGCCACGAGTACGGGCACTGGGTGGAACTGCCCTCACTGATCATGACGTAGCCGGCCGGAATGCTCGACACCTTGCAGACCGTGGTGGTGCCGGTGGTGGACGGGGTGGTGATGGTCCAGGTGTTCGGGTATGCGTACGGGCAGGAGCTCGACGAACCCTCGGCGATGATCACGTAGCCGGCCGGCACCGGGGAACTCTTGCAGATGGTCGTGGTCGCCGCGCTGGCCGGCGACGACGCCGCCAGGTTGACGCCGATTGCCGCGGCGAGAACGACCAGCATGGTCAGTACGGCCCGCAACCTTGCATGACCCGATTGACGCAACAACTGCACTGACGCCTCCACTTGTCAAGACTTTAATCAATTCTCTGGGAGTCGGCCGCCGCGGCTTGACGCCAATCACAATGATGCAAGTTAATGCTGACATGAAGTCAAGATCTGGTGGGCGATCGATGACTATCGGCGAGCTGGCCGGCAGGTTCGGCCTGGCTCCACACGTACTGCGGCACTGGGAGGCGATGGGTCTGCTCACACCCGAGCGGCAACCCAACGGGCGGCGCCGTTACCAGCGTAAACACGCGGGCCAGGTCGGCCTGATCCTGCTCGGCAAGGAGGCCGGGTTCAGCCTCGGCCAACTACGGGCACTACTGGCCAACCGGGACGACCCGACGGTATGGCGGCAACTGCTGACCGAACAGCGAAACGTACTCCGCCGCCGAATAAGTGACTCGCGAGCCTCGTTGGCAATTATTTCCCACGCTCTGGACTGTGATCACCGGGACCTCACCGAATGCACCGAACTGGTGAATTCGGTGAACAACTGCGTTGGCCAGCCGGCCCTCTCCCGTAATTCCGGCGAATCCGACTGAGCCCTTTCCGCTCTGATCAGGGACGCAGCGGTGGCCGGGCCCGTGCGGGCCCGGCCACCGACGGTGCGATGTCAGCTCGCGGTGCAGGTCAGCACCGGCGTCGAGTTGGTGCCGTTCCAACTGCCGAGGAAGCCGAAGTTGGTGCTGGCCCCGGCACCGAGGCGGCCGTTGTAGGAGACGTTGCGGGCGGTCACGGTGGCTCCGCTGCTGGAGATTGTCGCGTTCCAGGTCTGGGTCACCGCCTGTCCGTTGGCGTACGTCCAGCGCACCGTCCAACCGTTGATGGCGGTGGAGCCGGCGGTCACCCGCACGTCGCCCTGGAAACCACCCTGCCACTGCCCGGCGATCGAGTAGGTCGCCGTGCAACCGGCGCTCGGCGGCGGCGTGGACGGCGGCGGAGTCGACGGGGGCGGCGTCGACGGCGGCGGAGTCGACGGGGGCGGCGTCGACGGCGGCGGAGTCGACGGGGGTGGGGTGGTCGGCGGGGTCGAGTCGTAGACGCTCGCCTGCCGTGCGGTCTGTCGGATGCCGTTGGTGCCGTTGAACAACCGCTCACCCCAACTGGTCAGCTGGTTCGGGTTGAAGTTGGTGGCCATGTCGAGGTACTCGACGCCACCACTGTTGCCGCTCCACGACCAGCCCAGCCAACCGATGCCGTTGGCCTGGGTGTAGGACAGGATGGCGTCCTCGTCGGGGTTGCCGTCGGAGTGGTTGTGCCCGAACTCGCCGACCACGATCGGCAGGCCCCGGCTGCGGAAACGCCCCAGGTAGTCGCTGATCTCCGCGGCGGTGTCGAAGACGCCGTACATGTGGATCGAGAAGACCGTGTTGCCGGCCGGGTCGGCGTTGAACACCGTGGGCGCGTTGTCGCGCATGGTGAAGGACCAGTCCTGACCCCAGTTCGGGGCGTCCACCATGATGGTGTGCGTGAGACCGCCGGTACGCAGCCGCCGGATCGCGTTGGCGGTGTCGGTGGCCCACGACGAGTAGTTCTGGTTGCCGTACGGCTCGTTGCCGATGTTGACGATCGCGTACGCTTCCTGGCCGTTCAGCGCACTTGCGATGCTGAGCCAGTAGTCGACCGCGCGGTCCAGGCTGACCGCCCCGCTCTGCTCGCCGTACCCCGTGGTGTCGTGCACCTCCAGCACGCAGATCAGCCGGTTGGCCTTGCAGAGCTGGATCACGTTCGACACGTCGCTGGCGCTGTTCCGGGTCCACCGGTCGCCGCTGGAGAGCACGACCCGCACCGAGTTGGCGCCGAGGGCCTTGACGTCGGCGAAGGAACTGGTCTGGTTCGGGTACCAGGTGTGCGCGTGGTTGACCCCACGCATGACGAACTCGTTGCCGTTGGCGTCGTAGAGCCGCCCGTTGCTGACCGTGAAGCCGGCGGCGGCGTGCGCCGACGGTCCGAAGGCGAACACTGCGGCGACGGTCGCCAGCAGGACGGCACCGACGGCCGCGAACAGTTTTCTCATGCATTCCTCGCAGGAGGTGTCTCCCCCGTGCCCAGGGGGTGCGGTGAGTGGCAGGTGCGCGGCTGCAGCCCGACAGCCGCGTTCAGACCCGGCGAGGCATCAGCGTATGCCGATGGGATAACGGAAGCAACCGGTTCAGTAAGCCGGCTACCCGTGACGACCCGGGAGACACCGGGTCGTCACGGGGTCGGACATCCCCACCACAGAATGCCCACCACGCCGACATCTGAACCGGTTCAGGCAACCGTAGGCACGGGCCCGCTGCGCCGTCAAGCATCAGGCAGGGTTGACCGATCCGGACCGGGGTATCCGGAATGACCCGCCCCGGCCCGAAGGAGACGTCAATGGTCAGCGTCGGCTACACCCTGATGTGCGAGCAGGCAGGTCCGAAGGAACTCGTCGACCACGCGGTACGGGCCGAGGCGGCCGGCTTCGACCACCTCGTCATGTCCGACCACTACTACCCCTGGCTGGAGTCGCAGGGCCATTCGCCGTACGCCTGGTCGGTGCTGGGCGCGGTCGCGCACGCCACCTCCCGCGCGGCGCTGATGTCCTTCGTGACCTGCCCGATCCGCCGTTACCACCCGGCGGTGGTGGCGCAGAAGGCGTCGACGCTGGGGGTGCTCTCCGACGGGCGGTTCACCCTCGGCCTCGGTGCCGGGGAGAACCTCAACGAGCACGTGGTGGGCGGCTGGCCACACGTGCAGCAGCGGCACGAGATGTTCGAGGAGGCGTTGCAGATCATCCGCCCGCTGCTCAACGGGGAGACGCTCACCTTCTCCGGCAACCACTTCGACGTGCCGGACGCCTACGTCTGGGACCGTCCGGACACGCCGGTGCCGATGGCGGTGGCCGCCTCCGGCCGGCAGTCGGCGACTCTCGCCGCCGAGTACGCCGACGGCATGATCGCCACCGATCCGGAGCCGCACCTGGTCGAGATGTACGAGCAGGCCGGTGGGGCGGGACGCCCCCGGTACGGGCAGGTGGCCATCTGCTACGGCCCCGACGAGGCCGAGTGCCGCAAGATCGCCCACGACCAGTTCCGCTGGTTCGACCTGGGCTGGAAGGTCAACAGCGACCTGCCCGACACCGACTCCTTCGCGGCGGCCACCCGCAGCGTCCGCGAGGAGGACGTGGCCGCCGGGCTCTCCTGCGGCCCGGACGTGGACAGGCACGTGGCGGCGTTCAGGAAGTTCGTCGATGCGGGCTTCACCCACGTGGCTCTGGTCCAGGTCGGCGGCGACAGCCAGCCGATGTTCCTCGACTGGGCGCAGGATCAGCTGCTACCCCGACTCCGCGACCTGTGAGCGACGAGGTGTGACCGATGCGATTCGGCAACACGGAGATCCGCCCCGCCGGCGGCGGCGTCGGCTGCCTCCTGATGATCCTCTTCTCGATCGTCGCCTCGATCGTCCTGACCGTCCTACTCAACCTGCTCCTGTGACGTTCCGCGGGGTGGGCGGGGTGAGGGCGAACTCGGCCAGCAGGGGGTAGTGGTCAGAGGCGTGGTCGGTGTCGGGGGTGCGGATCACTTCCACGTGGGTGAGGTGGGTGGCCAGGGTGGGAGTGGCGAGCAGGTAGTCCAGGCGCATGTCGGCGAACTCGGCACCACCGTGGGCGGTCGGCACAGTCGGTCCGGCGCTCGCGCCGAGATCCACCAGGCCGGCGGCGAGCAGCCGGGCCACCGCGCGGGTCTCCACCGTCCGCCCGTCACGACGCAGATGCCGGCGCCGGTACGCGGGCGGAAGCCGCCCCACCCGGTCGGCGTGCTCCGCGTACGGGGCGAGGGTGTTCAGGTCACCGGCGAGCAGCGCCAGGCGGTCCCGGCCGGCGCGCACGGCGGCGGCCGCCCACCCCGCCTCGACCCGCCGGCGGGTGCCCGAGTACGGGTCGAAGTGGGTGCCGAGCACCGTCAACGGACCGGCGTCGGTGCCCACCACCACCCGTTGGGCCGCGTGGTGGAACGGCCGCCGTACCGGTGCGGCGGCCAGCACCGGCCACGGCGCCCGCACCAGCACCGCCACCGGCTGCCCCAGCCACGAGCGGGCCAGGTACGGGCGGAGCCCGACGCCGCGGGCGAAACCCGCGACGTCGAGACCACCCAGCTCCTGTAGCGCGAGCACGTCCGGCCGCTGCCGGTCGATGACCCGGGCCACCAGCTCGCGCCGGTCCGGACCGCCACGGTCCCGGCCGCCGGTGCGGATGTTCCAGGTCATCAGCCGCAGCACGGCCGGCTCAGCCGGGCCGGCCGGCCCGGGCCAGCTCGTCGTCGAGGGTGTCCACGTCCTCCGACTCGATGGCCGGCTGGTTGCCCTGCCGGACGTCCTCGTTGGGCCGCACCACCCAGTACAACAGCCCGATCCACAGCGTGGTGAGCAGGATCGCGCCCATGAAGTCCGTCGGGTGGTGCATGCCCCGGTACATCCGGGAGATCGCCACCCCGACCGGCATCACCACGGCGAGCGCCACGAAGACCCACCGCCACCACCGGTCGGTACGGGGAAAGACGATGACGGCGATCGCCACCCAGATGCAGAGGCTGGCCGCGATGTGCCCGGACGGGAACGACGAGGTCGGCATCGGACCGTCCAGGTTCTCCACCGGCGGGCGCGGCCGGTCCACCGCCGCCGCGCTCGCCAGGAAGAGAGTCAGCTCGCCGAACATGGTCAACGCCACGAACAGCACCGGTCGCCAACGCCGCCAGATGGCCAGCACCAGCGGGCAGAAGACAAGCGAGATCGCCAGGATGGCGTGGGTGTCGCCGACCTTGCTCCACCACCAGCTGAAATCGTCGAGCGCGGCGGTCCGACGGTCGGCGAACCAGTTGGGCACCGCCTCGTCGAGGCCGGCGAGGAAGGTGTTGTCGGCGTAATAGCTGACGAACATGCCGAAGCCGTAGAGGGCGCCGAACACCAGCACCCAGCCGACGATGATCTCGGCGACGCCGGCCCGGGCGTGCGGCAGCAGCTTCTCCTCGTCCGGCGCGGGCGCCACCTCCTGCCCGGCCTCCGGCTCCAACCCCTCGATCAACGGCGCCGCGGGCCGCCCCCGCTCCAACCGCCACAACCGGAAGGCGTACGCGGTGACGCCCAGCCAGGCCGCGCCGAGCAGCCAGGCGCCGATCACGTCGGAGAGGAAGTGCACGCCGAGCGCCACCCGGGTGAACCCGATCAGGAAGACGACGGTGGCGACCAGGGCCATCGCCGGCCGACGCCAGCGCGGTGCCATCGCCGGCAGGAACACCAGCAGCAACGCGCCGTACGCCACCATCGACCCGAGCGCGTGACCGCTGGGGAAGCTCTGCCCCGCGTACGCGCCGATCGGCACCTCCACCTCGGGACGCAGCCGGTCGACGAGCGTCTTGAGCGACGGGTCGAGGATCAGCGCGCCCGCGCCGGTGACGATCAGGAACACCGCGAGGCGGCCCTGCCGGCGGATCAGCAACCCGACCACGGCGACGGTCACCAACCAGATGATGACCGCCCGCCCACCGAGGTCGGTGACGGCGTTGAGCACCGTCACCAGCGGCCCGATCGGTGCCACCCGGTCGTTGAGCCACTCGGCGACACCGTGGTCCACGTCGTACAGCGGCGACCACCGCACCCGGACCAGCACCAGCAGCAACCCGAAGCCCACCCCGGCACCGAGCACGAGCGCCAGACCAGCGAGCGTACGTTCGGTGAAATGTCCCAGGGGTCGTCGCAGTACGTCCCTGACCGCGCCCACGGCAGCCTCCTTCGCTTCTGGCGTGGCGCAGTACCCGATCCGCCGCCGCGGTACACCCGGCGACCGGGTGGTCAGAGTGCGGTCATCTCGCCGGTGTCGTGCACCGGTACCCGCTGAACGTTCGGCTCCCACAGGTCCGGCCTCGCCGGCTCCTGCACGCCGATGCGTACCGCCTCCAGTTGCGCCGCGAACGAGAGCCCCCCGAACAGCGCCATGCCGGTGAGGTTCGCCCAGAGCAGCAGCGCCATGATCCCAGCCAGCGCGCCGTAGGTCTGTCCGAAGTCCCCGCTGAACCGCACGTACCCGGCGAGCAGGAGGCTGGCCAGCCACCACATGGTGGTCGCGATGCCGGCACCGAACAACAGCCAGGACAGGCCGGGCTGATGGCGCCGGGGCGCGTGGCGGAACAGCACCGCCACCGCCAGCACCGTCAGGCCCAGGCTGAGCGGCCAACGCACCACGTCCCACACCGTGCTGGCGACATCACCCCAGGCGTAGTGCCGTTCCACCGAGTCGCCCATCGGTCCACCGCCGACCAGGATGAGGAACCCGGCGAGCGCCGGGAGGCCGGCGCTCACGGCGAGCACGGCCGCGCGTAGGTACTTCCACAGCGCCGGCCGGTCCCGCTCGACGCCGTAGATGCGGTTGGCACCCCGCTCGATCTGGGCCATCGTGCTGGTCAGCGCCACCAGCCCGGTGATCAGACCGAGGGTGAGCGCCACCTCACCGGTCTCCTCGACCCGCTCGGCGCCCGCGTCGTCGCCCCCGCCGAGCAGCTCGGCGACCATCTGGTCACTGGTGCCGGGGGTCAACGCCAGCACCGTGTCGGCGACCACCTCCCCGCCCTCGGCCACGCCCAGCTCCGAGATCAGCCCGGTGAGGGCGATCAGGAAGGGCACCACGGCGAGGCAGAGCTGGAACGCGAAGGCACGGGAGTGGCTGAACCCGTCGCCGTAGCGGAACCGGGTGAACGCGTCGCGTAGCAGGTGCCAGCCGCCCTCCCGGCGCAACGTCTGCCAGGCATGGTCGGCGCAGAGCTGCTCGTCGGACATCAGCCGGGTCTCCGGCACGATCCTGGTGCTGCTCACCGAGCGGCCCTCCCGTTCGCGACTGCGGGGCTCGCAAGCTCACTCCTCGCGCTCACCCCTGCCCTCCTCGACGAGGCGTTCGCCGCGCTCGGCGGCGGCCGACGCGTCCTCGGCCAGGTCCGGTGCCTGTTCCGGCCGCGGTACACACAGCCACAACGCCCGCCGCCGGATCTGTACCCGAAGCTCACGACCCGGTTCGATCAGGTCGCCGTCCAGTTCCCGAGGCTGGTTCCGGTTGCTGGTTATCTCCACTCGACGGGCGCGGTACACCTCCATCCGCGGCACCCGGTCGCGCCGACGCAGCACCGCCCAACCGAGGGTGAGCCAGTGCCGCAGCGTGCGCGGGGTGAGCACCGCGACGTCGAGGTAGCCGTCGTCGGGCTCCGCCTCGGTGAGCAGGGTCACCCCACCCTGGAGCCGGCCGACATTGGCGACCAGCACCGAACGGGCGCGGCGGCGCAGCGGCGGCTGGTCGTCCAGCCGGATCGACACCCGCATCGGCCGGTCCCGCAGGTGTCGGGCCGCCCCCACCACGTACGCGGGCCAGCCGATCCGCCGCTTGGTCGTCTCGCTCGTGGCATCGAGCATCTGGGCGTCGAAACCCATGCCGGCCATCACGGCGAAATGCTGCCCGTCCACCGCACCGACGTCGAGCAGGCGGCGGCCACGCTCGATGGCCACCGCCAGCCCGGCGGGTAGTTCATCGGAGAGCCCCAGGTTGGCGGCGAGCAGGTTGCCGGTGCCCTGGGGCAGCACGGCGAGCGCCACCTCGGTGCCGACCAGAGCGTCGACGCAGGCCATCACCGTACCGTCGCCGCCGCAGGCGAAGACCACCTCGACCCCGGCGGCGAGCGCCTTCTCGGTCTGGCCGCGACCGGGATCGTCGGGGGTGGTCTCGAACCACAGCGGTTCCGGCCAGCCGGCCGCGTCGAGCGTGTCGCCGACGGTCCGGCGCAACGCGTCGAGATCGGTCACCTTTACCGGATTGACCACCACCGCGCTGCGCAGCGGCCCTTCGTCCCGTCCAGCTTCCACGGCGTCAGTGTGCAGCACGGTGCCGGGTTGGGCGACTCGACGCCGGTCACCGACAACCACCTTCCACCGGCGATCTTGCAGTTTTCGTCGGTGCATATGCCGCAGAAGCCACATAACAAGGACCAAAACTGCAAGATCGCGGCAGGAGTCTGCTGGGGATGCGGGGAACGTCAGGCGCTGGCGCGGAGGGCTAGCTCGACGCGGTGGCGTAGGTCGGGCAGGTCGACTCCGGCCTCGGTGAGCGCCAGCGCGGCGAGGCCGTTGCCCTCGCGCAGCAGGCCGAGCAGGATGTGCTCGGTGCCGATGTGGCGGTGCCGCAGCCGAAGCGCCTCGCGCAGCGACAGCTCCAGCACCTTCTTGCTGCGGGCGGAGAACGGGCCGCCGGTCGGTCGCCGCCGGCCCCACCGGCGGCGCGGAGCCGGCATCGCCGCACGGAGAGCGTCCGGACCGAACGACTCCTCGATCCGGGCGACGATGGCGGACAGGTCGATGCCGATCTCACGCAGCGCCGCCGCGTCGGCCTCGCCCAGGCCGCTGCCACCGGTCTCGGTGTGCCGGCGGACCCGCTCGCGCAGGTCGTCGGCGGTGACGCCCGCGTCGCGGAGCACCCGCGCGGCCAGGCCGTCATCGTCGGCGAGGACGGCGAGCAGAAGGTGCTCGGTGCCGACCGGCCGCTGGCCCTCGGCGCGGGCCTCCTCGCGGGCCCGCCGCACCACCTCGCGGGCACGGTCGGTGAATCGTTCGAACATCACGCCTCCCAGGAGGATTCGACCGCCGGTCGCCCGGCGTGCTTCTTGTGCACCGCCTGTCGGCTCACCTCGAGCGCGTCGGCGATCTCCTGCCACGACCAGCCCTGTCGTCGGGCGTTGTCGACCTGGACCACCTCAAGCCGTTCGAGCAGCCGGCGCAGGGCGCGGACGGCACGCAGACCGACCCGCGGATCGGTGCTGCCGGCCGCGGCCGCGAGTTCCGTTGCCTGACTCATGCTGTCAACCTACATTGACGTCAGCGCGTGCGTCAACCCCGGTTGACAACCTCCTGATGGTTCGTCTTCGCTAGGGTCGGGATCGCGCGGGGACTCCGCGCCAGCCGTCGGTTGGAGGCCCCAGTGAGCCAGGACGCGGGACACGAGTCACGCCGTTTCACGCTCACCGACCTGACCCTCGAGGTGGCCGGCGGCAGCGTGGTCGGCAACCGGTACCGCGACAACTACGACGTGATCCACGTCGATTCCACGCTTCCCTTCGCCGTGGTGGCCGACGGCATGGGCGACGGTGCGGGCAGCCGTCGCGCCGGTGCCGCCGCGGTACCGACGTTCGCCGCGCTGGTCCGCGAGGCGTGGCCCGAGATCGGGGCCGACCGGCTACGGAGCGTTGCCGACGCGGTCCAAGCCGCCGTGATCGAGGCCGGTCGAGGCAGCCCTCAGCTGACCGGCTGCACCCTGACCGGCCTGGTCGTCGAGCCGCACGGCGGTCAGGGCTGGGTGATCCAGTTGGGTGACTCGCGGGCCTATCGACTCCGCGACGACCTGCTGGAACTGGCCACCACCGACCACACGGTCGCCTGGCTGGGTGTGCTGCACGGCTGGTACCCGACCGACTCGCCCGCCGCCGCCCGGGCCCGGTACCAGCTCACCCGCTACGCCGGCCACCCGGCCGCACCGGAAGCCGATCTGCTGGCCGTGACCCTGCGTCCCGGCGACACCTGGCTGCTCTGCACCGACGGGGTGAGCGACCAGGTCAGCTACCACGTGATGCAGGAGGCCCTGATCCGGCCCGAGCCGGCGGACGCGGTCCGGACACTGCTGCGCGCCTCGCTGGACGCCGGTGGGGCCGACAACGCCAGCGCGGTCGTGCTCCGGGCCGGGCCGGCGTCCTGACCATCCACCGGCCGTCCGGCGATCACGCCCCGGCGCCGCACCGGCGCGACTAGCCTCAACAGCAGGCCGAGCGCGACAGCTGCGGGGGTGATGGCGGATGGCCGCAGCCAGCGACGCGCCGGTGCTCGTCGGCGTCGGTCCGGAGGACGCCCTGCCGGTGGCCCGTCTCGCCGCCCGGGTCGCCGCCGCCCACGGACGCGGGTTGCACCTGCTGCACGCCTTCAACTGGGCGGCCTTCGACGCGCCGGCGGTCTCCAGTTCCCGGGGCCACGCCGAACAGTTGATCGCCGAGGCGACCGCGGCGGCCAACGCGAACGAGCCGGGTGTACCGGTCACCGCCGAGATCGCCGAGGGCTCGGCGGTGGCGAACCTGGTCCGCAGGTCGGAGACCGCCTTCCTGGTGGTGGTCGGCGACGGCGGGATGGCCCACTGCGACCGCTGCATCCCGGCGGACAGTCCGGCCGTGCAGGTGGCCGCCCGCGCCGAGTGCCCGGTGCTGGTCGCCCGGCGGGAACCGCCACCCTCCGGTCCGGTGCTGGTCGGGGTCGATGGCTCGGCCTCCGGCGAGATGGCACTCGACTGGGCCCTCACCTGCGCCACCCGGCACGAGGCCCGGTTGCTGGCGATCTGGGTGGTCGACTCCGACGGCACCGTCGAGGAGGCCACCGAACGACTCAGCGAGACGGTGTCCCGGCATCGGGCCGACCATCCCGACGCCCCGGTCGAGTGCCACGTCATCCGGGGCGAACCCGGTGACGTACTTGTCGACCAGTCCCGCTCGGCGCAGCTGGTGGTGGTCGCCGCCCGGGGTGAGGAGCCGCTGCGCGGGATGCTCGGTGCGGTCAGCCAGTCGTTGCTCTACCACGCCCCGTCCCCCGTGCTGGTGATCCGCGGCGTGACCGACACACCCGACCCGGACGGGTCGTGACACCCGGGCCGGCGGGACCAACGGCCCTGATCCAGGATCGCCGATTCGGCGAAGCTGACAGAGGAAACCGCGCGTTGCGGATGCAGGACTCACCGACCCGCGAGAGGCTCAAGCAGTATGGACACCGCCGTAGACCTGCGAAGCCCCCTGACCGACGACGAACTGCGCCGGCTCGACGCCTACTGGCGAGCGGCGAACTATCTCACCGTCGGGCAGATCTACCTGCTGGACAATCCCCTGTTGCGGGAACCGCTGGCCGCCGAGCACGTCAAGCCCCGCCTCCTCGGGCACTGGGGCACCTCCCCCGGGCTGAACCTGATCTACGCCCACCTGAACCGGGCCATCGTGGCGCGGGACCTCAGCGCCATCTACATCACCGGGCCCGGTCACGGCGGGCCGGCGCTGGTGGCGAACACCTGGCTCGAAGGCACCTACAGCGAGCTGTATCACGACATCGGTCGCGACGAGGCCGGCATGGCCCGGCTGTTCCGGCAGTTCTCCTTCCCCGGCGGCATCCCGAGCCACGTCGCGGCGGAGGTGCCGGGTTCGATCCACGAGGGCGGTGAGCTGGGGTACGCGCTCAGCCACGCCTACGGCGCCGCCTTCGACAACCCCGACCTGCTGGTCGCCTGTGTCATCGGGGACGGCGAGGCGGAGACCGGCCCGCTGGCCGGCAGCTGGCTGTCCAACGTGTTCCTCAACCCGGCCCGCGACGGCGCGGTGCTGCCCATCCTGCACCTCAACGGGTACAAGATCGCCAACCCGACGGTGCTGGACCGCATCCCCGAGTCCGACCTGCTCGACCTGATGCGAGGCCAGGGCTACCAGCCGTACGTTGTGGCCGGCGACGATCCGGCCGTGGTGCACCAGAGCCTGGCGGCCACCCTGGACCGCGCACTTGACGAGATCGCGGAGATCCAACGCCGGGCCCGCACCGGCGCGGCTGTCGAACGCCCGCGCTGGCCGATGATCGTCCTGCGTACCCCGAAGGGCTGGACCGGGCCACGCGACGTCGACGGCAAGCAGGTGGAGGGCACCTATCGCGCCCACCAGGTGCCGCTCTCCGCGGTGCGCAGCAATCCGGAACACCTGGCCGAACTGGAGCGGTGGCTGCGCAGCTACCGTCCGCACGAGCTGTTCGACGCCACCGGCGCACCCGTCGCCGAGGTGGCCGACCTGCCGCCCCGGGGTCCACGACGGATGAGCGCCAACCCGGTCGCCAACGGCGGGGCCCTGCTGCGCGATCTGGTCCTGCCCGACTTCCGCGACTACGCCGTGGCGGTGCCCCGTCCCGGTGCGACGGTCACCAGCGCCACCGGCGAACTCGGCAAGTGGGTCCGGGACGTGATCACCGCAAACCCGCAGACGTTCCGGCTGTTCGGCCCGGATGAGGTCGCCTCCAACCGGCTCCAGGCGGCCTTCGAGGTCACCGGCCGGGCCTGGATGGCCGGCACGGTCGACGGCGACGACCACCTCTCGCCCGACGGGCGGGTGATGGAGGTCCTCTCCGAGCACCTGTGCCAGGGTTGGCTGGAGGGCTACCTGCTCACCGGCCGGCACGGCATCTTCACCAGCTACGAGGCGTTCATCCACATCGTCGACTCGATGGTCAACCAGCACGCCAAGTGGCTCAAGGTCACCCGTGGCATTCCGTGGCGGCAGCCGGTCGCCTCGCTGAACTACCTGCTCTCCAGCCACGTCTGGCGGCAGGACCACAACGGGTTCTCCCACCAGGACCCGGGCTTCATCGACCACGTGATGAACAAGAAGGCCGAGGTGGTGCGGGTCTACCTGCCGCCGGACGCCAACACGTTGCTCTCCACCATGGACCACTGCCTGCGTAGTCGCCACTACATCAACGTGGTGGTGGCCGGCAAGCAGCCGGCGCCCAGCTGGCTCACCATGGACGAGGCCATCGCGCACTGCCGACGGGGCGTGGGCATCTGGGACTGGGCCAGCACCGACGACGGCAGCGAGCCGGACGTCGTGCTCGCCTGCGCCGGCGACGTGCCGACGCTGGAGACCCTCGCCGCGGCGGACCTGCTGCACCAGCACCTGCCCGAGCTGAAGGTACGGGTGATCAACGTCGTCGACCTGATGCGGCTCCAGCCGGCCGCCGAGCACCCGCACGGCCTGCCGGACTCCGAGTTCGACACGCTGTTCACCCGGGACAAGCCGATCATCTTCGCGTACCACGGCTACCCGTGGCTGATCCACCGGCTGACCTACCGCCGGACCAACCACGAGAACCTCCACGTACGCGGGTACAAGGAGGAGGGCACCACCACCACACCGTTCGACATGGTGATGCTCAACGACCTGGACCGCTTCCACCTCGTGATCGACGTGATCGACCGGGTGCCGGGGCTGGCCGCCCGCGCCGCACACCTGCGTCAGGAGATGACCGACGCCCGCCAGTCCGCCCGCGACTACACCCGCCGGTTCGGCGAGGACGACCCCCGGGTGTCCGAGTGGCGGTGGGTCCGCGAGACCGACCCGACCAATCGGTGAGGAGATGCCCGTCATGAGCGAGCACGGCGCGGGAGCGGAGATCCTGGTGGGCTACGACGGCTCGCCGGACGCCGCGGCGGCCCTGGAGTGGGCGCTGGATCAGGCCCGCCACGACGGCCGGCCGGTCCGATTGGCGTACGTCTTCGAGTGGTTGACCGTGGCCGGCTGGGTCGGTCCGGGCGTCACGCCGGGGATGTGGCCCGACGAGCAGGCCCGCCGGCAGGTCGAGGAGCTGGTCGGCAAGGCCGCGGCGGACGCCGCCGCCAGCAACCCGGGCCTGGACGTACGCGGCGAGGTGCTGGACGGTCCACCCGCCCTGATCCTGGAGGAGGCTTCGACGCAGGCCGGCCTGCTGGTGCTGGGCAGCCGCGGGCACGGCGGGTTCGCCGGTCTGCTCGCCGGCTCGACCGCGGTCAACGTCACCGCGCACGCGCACTGCCCGGTGGTGGTGGTCCGTCGCCGGCCGGCCGAGAGTGACCGGGCCGGGCACGTCGCCGTCGGGGTGGACGGCTCGGAGCATTCACTGCTGGCCCTCGGCTTCGCCTTCGAGCAGGCCGCCCTGCGTCGGGTACCGCTGCACGTGGTGCGGGCCTAGCAGCCTCGACGCGATCAGTGGAGCCTGCGTGGCGAGCAGGCCCGCGACGCGGCGCTGGCCGACCAGCGCGCCGAGCTGGACGAGGCGCTGCACCGCTGGCAGGACACCTTTTCCGAGGTGGAGGTGACGGTCGAGACCGCCGCCGCCGCGCCGGCCGGTCTACTCGTCGACGCCAGCCGCAACGCGCAGCTGGTCGTCGTCGGCACCCGGGGACGCGGCGGACTGCGGGGCATGCTGCTCGGCTCGGTCAGCCAGCAGCTTCTCCAGCACGCCCACTGCCCGGTCGCGGTGGTGCGGGAACGCTGAGGTGCGCCGTGGGCCGGCCGCTGTCAGGCCGGCCCACGAGAACCGCCCCGGAGCGCGCGTAGCGCGTTGAGGATCACCAGCACGTCGATGCCCTCCTGAAGGAACGCGCCCGCCACGGGCGGCAGCCGACCGGCCGCCGCGAACCCCATCGCGAGCAGCGCCAACCCCATGCCGACCGTGGCACTCTGCACCGCGATCCGCCGGGCGTACCGGGCCACCTCGACCGCGTCGGCCAGCGGATCGAGGCGGTCGACGCTGAGCACCGCGTCGGCGACGTCGGCCGAGGCGGTCGCCCCGGTAGCTCCCATCGCCACGCCGACCTGCGCCTCCGCCAGCGCCGGAGCGTCGTTCACCCCGTCACCCACCATCACCGTCACCGCCCGGCCCGCCTCGGCGCGGACCCGGGTCGCCTTCTCCTGCGGGCTGCACCGGGCCAGCACGTCGTCGACGCCCACCGCGTCGGCTACCCGGCGGGCATCCTCCGGCCGGTCGCCGGTGACCATCACGATCCGGGTGAGCCCGGCGGCACGCAGCCGAGCCACGGTCCGGCGGGCGTCCGGGCGTACCGGATCCTCAAGCAGGACCGCGCCGAGCGGCCCGGTCTCGTCGGTCACCCAGACCAGCGAGTGTCCCGCCGCGCCGGCCCGGCGGCTGGCCCGCTCGGCCCACGCCGGCAACGTCCCGGAGAACTGGCCGACCCGGACGCGCCGGCCGTCCACCCGCCCGCTCACTCCCCGGCCCGGCTCCTCGGTCACCTCGGCCGGGGTGACCAGCCGAAGGCCGTGCTCCCCGGCGGCGCGCACCAGCGCCGCCGCCAACACGTGCGAGGACAGTTGCTCCACCGAGGCGGCCAACCGCAACACCTCGCCGGGATCAGCCCCGGCAGCCACGACGGTGTCGGCGACCCGGGGACGGCCGGCGGTGAGCGTGCCGGTCTTGTCGACAAGCAGGGTGCGCGCCCGGCCCAGGACCTCCAGCGAACCGCCGTCGCGGACCAGCACCCCGCGCCGGGCCACCCGGGACAACCCGGACACGATGGCGATCGGGGTGGCCAGCAGCAACGGACACGGTGTCGCCACCACAAGCACCGCCACCGCCCGGAGGAACTCGCCGGAGAGCACCCAGCCCAGCCCGGCCAGCACGAGCGTGAACGGCACGAAGGCGGCGGCGTACCGGTCCGCCAGCCGCACCGTCGGTGCCTTGCGGGCGGTCGCCTCCTCGGCCAGCCGCACGATGCCGGCGTACGTGCTGCGCTCGGCGCTCTCCGTGGCCCGCAGCCCGAACGCGGCCCCGGCGTTGACCACGCCGCTGGCCACCCGGGCCCCGGCCGCCCGCTCGACGAGCCGGGATTCCCCGGTGACCACCGACTCGTCGAGCGTCGCGGCGCTCTCGGTGACACCGTCGACGGCGACCACGTCGCCCGGGCCGACAAGCAACCGGTCACCGGCCGCCACCCGGTCCACCGGCACCACGTCGACGCCACCGTCAGGGGTACGCCGCCGTGCGGTACGCGGTGCCCGCTCCAGCAGCGCCCGCAGATCCCGGGTAGCCCGGCGCTGCGCGTACGCCTCCAGGGTCCGCCCGGTGGCCAGCATCACCGCGACCACCGCACCGGCCAGGTACTCGCCGACGACGAGTGCGCCGCCCAGCGCCAGGACGGCGATGACGTCCACGCCGAACCGCCGCCGCAGCAGGTCCCGCAGCACCGACGCGGCTGCCGGCAGCAACGCGACCAGCGTCGCCACCGCCCACAGCGCGTCGGCCACGCTCGGATGCCCGGCCAGTCGCCCCGCCGCACCGGCCAGCACCAGCAGCGTGAGTCCGGCCAGCGGGATCCACAGCCACCAGCTCCGACGCCGCCGACCGGGCCCCTCGGGTTCGGGTCGCGCCGGCCGGTCCGGCAGGCACTCGCCCCGGTCACCTGCCGACCGCTGCTCCCCCACCTGCGGATCGTCTCAGCCGGGCCGGGCCCTCGGGGCGGAACACGGGTCACCCGGCCCACCCGGTCGGGACCTGCGGATCGTGCGAGGCGTCGGCCGATGGCGCACGATGAACCGGACCGCGCCCACAGCCGTACCGAGGTGCGGCACGATGGGCAGAGACGGAAAGGTCGTGAGGATGAGCCACCAGACGCCGGCTACCCACCGCCCGCTGACCACCGCGCTCGCGGAGGCCGCCGCGATGGCCGGTCACGCGCCGTCGGTGCACAACAGCCAGCCGTGGCGTTGGCGGGTGCTGCCCGACGCGCTGGAGCTGCGGGTGGTACGCGACAGCAGGTTGGCCGCCACCGACCCGGAGGGCGAGTTGGTCACCCTCAGCTGCGGTGCGGCGCTGCACCACGCCCGGCTGGCGTTGGCCGCCGAAGGATGGGCGACAAGTGTGCAACGGCTGCCCGACCCCGACGACACCGATCTGCTCGCCCGGCTCACCGAGCCACGGGCCACCGGCGCCGACCCGGACGCGATGCGGGCGGTGCAGTGCATGCAGGTGCGGCACACCGACCGGCGTCCGGTCAGCGACGAGCCGGTCTCCGACGACTCGTTGAGCGCCATCGCGGCAGCCGCCGTCCAGGAAGGTGCCCGGTTGGAGGTCCTCGACCGCGACCAGGTGCTGCAACTGGCCGCGTCCGCCTCGCAGGCCGCCACGGTCGAGGCGGAGGACTCCCGGCTGCGGGAGGAACTGGAGTACTGGACCAGCCGTGCCGGCGGCGCCGGGCTCACTCCCGAGGTGTTGCCGGAGCAGCCCGCGCAGACCACCGTGCCGGGGCGGGACTTCGGTCGCGCCGGCACGCTGCCGGTCGGCCCGGGACACGACCGGGCGGCGTCCTACGCGGTGCTCTACGGCGACCAGGACGAACCGGTCGACTGGCTACGTGCCGGCGAGGCGCTGTCCGCAGCCTGGCTGGTCGCCACCCGACTGGGTGTCTCGATGGTGCCGCTCAGCGGGGTGGTCGAGGTGCCGGCCACCCGGCAGACCCTGCGCCAGCTGCTCGCCGGGCTCGGCCACCCGTACCTCGGCCTGCGTCTCGGGGTGGCCGACCCGGCGCACGCCGGCCCACCGCACACCCCGCGACTGCCCCGCGAGCAGGTGGTGGACACCTCGGCGGTGTCCGGCGACGCCGCCTGACGCGCGACCCCGGCCCACCGCACCTGCCGGCATCGGGCGTTTCGATGCCGGCAGTCGCCGGTTAGCATCGCCGGGTGACCGTCGGCGCACCCAACCCCCGGCACGAGCCACCGTCGCTCGGCCTGAGCCCGCTGTCCCGAGTCCGCCTGGACGAGCTGCTCCAGGAGATGTTGGATCGCGTCGGCGAGGTGGTGACCAGCCGGGAACGGCTGCGGGCGCTGCTCGACGCGGTCGTCGGCATCGGCACCGACCTGGATCTGCGCAGCACCCTGCGGCGCATCGTGCAGGCGGCCTGCGACCTGGCCGGGGCCCGCTACGGCGCACTCGGGGTGATCGGCCCCGACCGGATGCTGCACGACTTCATCACCCACGGCATCTCCCCGGAGCTGCACGCGAAGATCGGTGACCTGCCGCACGGCCGGGGAGTGCTCGGCCTGCTCATCGACGAGCCGAAGCCGGTGCGGATGCCGGACATCACCCAGCACCCGAACTCGTACGGCTTCCCGCCGCACCATCCGCCGATGCACACCTTCCTCGGCGTGCCGGTACGCATCCGCGACCAGGTCTTCGGCAACCTCTACCTGGCCGAGAAGCAGGGCGGCGCCGAGTTCACCGAGGACGACGAGGAGATCGTCGTCGCGCTCGCCGGTGCGGCCGGCGTGGCGATCGAGAACGCCCGGCTGTACGCGCTGGCCAACCGGCGGGAACGCTGGCTCGCCGCCACCGCCGAGATCACCTCGCTGCTGCTCGGCGAGGTGCGCCGTACCGACGCACTGACCCTGGTGGCGCGGCGCGCCCGCGAGGTGGCCGAGGCCGAACTGGCCCTGGTGCTGCTATACGACGAGGAGGCGGAGCAATTCACCGTCGAGGTCGTCGACGGCGTCGGCACCCAGGCCCGCGCGCTGGTAGGCACGGTGCTGCCGGCCGCCGACACCAGCTTCGCCGGGCCGGTCGTGGCGGGCCGGCACGATTCGGTGGAGGATCTGGCCCACGCCGCGCCGTGGCCGGCGGTGCTGCACACCGGGCCGGCGGTGATCTCTCCGCTGGCCACCGCGGACACCCTGCACGGCGTGCTGGTGATCGCGCACAGCGCCGAGCACGGCGGCGCCACCGACGACGACGTGACCCTGCTGGGCAGCTTCGCCGGCCAGGCGGCGCTGGCCATGGAACGCGCCCGTGGCCAGGAGGAACGCGAGCAACTGGTGGTGCTGGAGGACCGCGAGCGGATCGCCCGGGACCTGCACGACGTGGTGATCCAACGGCTGTTCGCCACCGGTCTGCAACTGCAGAGCGCGGTGCCGTTGACGGCGCGGCCGGAGGTCGCCAAGCGGATCAATGCCGCCGTCGACGACCTGGACACCACCATCAAGGACATCCGCCGCACCATCTTCGAGCTGCGTACCCCGATGAGCGCGGCGCTGCGCACCGAGATCCGCGAGGCGGTGGAGGCCGCCGCCGAGTCACTTGGTTTCCGGCCGAGGCTGGAGCTGACCGGGCCGATCGACAGCGCCGTGCCGGACGAGGTCCGCCCCGAACTGGCCGCCGTGCTCCGCGAGGCGCTGTCCAACGCGGTACGCCACGCCGAGGCAACGGCGGTGTCGGTGGCGGTACGCGTGGACGCCACCCGGGTCGCCGTCACCGTCACCGACAACGGCGTGGGTTGCGACCCGGCCGCCGCCCGGGGCGGGCTGGTGAACCTGCGCGAACGCGCCGAACGGCACGGCGGCACCTTCGAGGTACGCGGTGCCGAACCCCACGGCACCGAGCTGCACTGGTCGGTGCCGTTAGCGGCCTGAGCCGCGCTGGTCAGTGCGTCTTGCCGAGTAGGCGGGTGGCCAGCACCGCGGCCTGGGTGCGTCGCTCCAGACCGAGTTTGGCCAGCACACTGGAGACGTAGTTCTTCACCGTCTTCTCGGCCAGGAACATCCTGCTGGCGATCTCCCGGTTGGTCAGCCCCTCGGCGACGTACTCCAGGATGCGCCGCTCCTGCTCGGTGAGTGCCTGCAACTCGCGGGGCTGCTCCACGCCGCTGCGGATGCGGTCCAGCACCCGGGTGGTGATCGCCGGGTCGAGCAGCGACTGGCCGGCCGCCACCCGGCGCACCGCGTCGACGAGGTCGGTACCCCGGATCTGCTTGAGCACGTACCCGGAGGCACCAGCCATGATCGCCGCGAACAGCGCCTCGTCGTCCTCGTACGAGGTGAGGATCAGCCCCTTGATCGAGGAGTCCACGGCCCGTACGTCCCGGCACACGTCGATGCCGTTGCCGTCGGGCAGCCGGGCGTCGAGGATCGCCACGTCGGGCCGCAGCGCCGGAATCCGGCGGGCCGCCTCCGGTGCGGAACCGGACTCACCGACCACCTCGATGTCCCCACTGGCATGCAGCAGGTCGGCCAGACCACGACGGACGACCTCGTGGTCGTCAAGCAGAAACACCCGGATCATCCCCCCTTTCTACCCCCTCCCACCCACCCCCACCCGGGCCAAAAGTCCCAACCTCCCCGCCCACCCCGACCTCCCCGACATCTCCAGACGGTCGATCATGAAGTTGTTACCACCTCACCTCGGCGTGTCGGGCAACAACTTCATGATCGACCGAGAGCTGGGTGGGCGGTGGGTCCCGGGGGGTCGGGACGTGTGGCCCTGCTGGCGGGGGTTGGCGGGGCGCAATCGTGGGGAGGTACCAGGCGGACGCGAGGGGGCACGACCATGGAGACCGGCTACACCGTCGAACAACTGCGGGCCGCCGCGACCGACGCGGTCCGGGCACCGTCCCTGCACAACGTCCAGCCGTGGCGGTTCCGACTGCGCGACGGTGGCATCGAGGTGCTCCTCGACCCGACCCGCCGGCTGCCCGCCACCGACCCGAGCGGTTGGGGTGCCCGCGTCGCCGGTGGGGCGGCGTTGTTCAACCTGCGCCTGGCCCTGGCGGTGGCCGGCGCACCGGCGACGGTGCGACTGCGCCCGTACCCGTCGGAGCCGGACGTGCTGGCCCGGCTGGTGCCGGACCTGCCGCGCCGACCCAGCCCCGCCGAGCAGAACCTGTACGCGGCCATCCCGCGCCGGTTCAGCAACCGTGCCCCGTTCTGGCCCGACCCGGTCCCGGCCGACTCCCGCTGGCGGCTGGGTGAGGCGGCCCGGGCCGAGCACTGCTGGCTGGAGCTGCTGATCGGGGTGAGCGCCGTCAACGCCTTCGCCGAGATCGCTCGCGGCGCGCACCGGGTCCTCGAACGCGACCCCGCCTACCGGGCGGAGCGCGAGGCGTGGGTACGCGCCGGAACCGAGCCGGACGGCGTGCCGGTGACCGCCAGCGGCCCCCGGGCCGAGCCGCAGGACCTGCTTCCGTCGCGCGGCTTCGGCGGCACCCAACGGGCACCCGGGCGAGACTTCGAACCGGAGCCGCTCGTGGCGGTGCTCGGCTCCGCCGGCAACACCGCCGTCGACCAGGTGGTCGCGGGCCAGGCGTTGCAGCGGGTGCTGCTGACCGCCACCGACGCCGGGCTGTCGGTGTCGATGCTGTCCCAACCGATCGAGGTGCCATCGGCCCGGGAGCAGCTCCGGCTGTCGCTGGGACGATTCGGTACGCCGCAGATGGTGATGCGGATCGGGTACGGCCAGCCGGGCTGGCCCACCCCCCGCCGCGCCGTCGACGAGGTGCTGGACCTGCCGGTGCCCCTTGGCTAGCGCGGTGGGCGGTCGGTGGTCAGCGCCGCGAGCAGGCCGGCTTCCCGGGCCGGCTCCAGACCGACCGGCTGCCGGGCCGGTCGACCGGCCCGGGCCGGCACCGAACCCACCCGACGCAACCAGGCCCAGGTGTCGACGACGGTCTCGGTGACCGGTCGGCAGCCGAGCCCGTCGGCGTACGCGCGGCTGACATCCATCTGCTGCAACCACCGGTACTCGTGCCCCGGCGGGATCCAGATCGGCAGATCGGTCCACGGTTGCACCCCGGCGGCGAGCAGTCGCCCCGGCTCGACCCAGCGCAGCCGAGCGGCGGCGCCGGTGGCCGCCACGCCGACGGTGAGCAGTTCGCCAATGGTGGTGTGTCCGGGTCGGCTCACCACGTTCACCGCTCCAGGACGACCGGCGGCACCGGCGTCCAGCAGGAAGGCGGCCAGGTCGCGGACGTCGACGTACTGCACGGGCAGGTCGACCGGGCCGGGCGCGAGCACCTCACCACCCCGGGCGAGACGGTTCAGCCACCACGGCAACCGGCCGATGTCCTCACCCGGTCCGAGGATGAGACCGGCCCGGGCGAGCAGTACCCGGTCGCCGAGCACCGCGCGTAGGGCCCGCTCGGCACCGGCCTTGAGCGTCGGGTAGTCGCCGTCGACATCGTCCGGGCCGGCGTCGACAACCGAAGCCTGCTCGGTCACGCCAGCCGGCACCGGCTGGGCGTACACCGACCCGCTGGAGACGTAGACGTAGTGTCCGACCCGTCCGGCCAGCATCCGCGCCGTCGCCTGGGCGGCGCGGGGCGCACCATCCCAGGTGTCGACGACGAGGTCCCACTCCCCCTCGGCCAGCGCGGCCAACCCGTCGACGGCGGTGCGGTCACCCATCAGGTGCCGTACGCCGGCCGGAGGCGCCCCGTGCCGCCCCCGGTTGAACGCCGTCACCGCCCAGCCCCGGTGCGTCGCCTCGGCGATCACCGCCCTGCCCACGAATCCCGACCCGCCCAGCATGAGGAGTTTCATGTGAGCCACCCTGCCCCTCGTCGGTGGTGCCGGGGCGGCTCGTTCACCGTCAGCGGATCTGCCCTCGGCAGAAGCTGGCGACGACCTGCGTCGAGTCGGTTGGAAGGTGGGTGCCGTGTCCGGCGGGCGGCGTGGGCGTCCGCCGGACACGGCCGGGCGGTGCCGCGGGCACGGCGGGCACCACCAGCCAGTTCCTTGGTGAAAGGACGGCGAGTCCCATCGTCGGCCCCGCCGGATACGGCGTCAACAACTTCCGGAAAAATATCGGTAGTCGGTTAGGCCGGGGCGGCGCTGTCCCGGATGACGAGTTCGGTGGCGAGTTCCACCCGAGGGCTCTCCACCTGCTCGCCCCGGGCCAGCCGCAGCACCGTCCGCGCCGCCAGCATGCCCATCTCGGCCAGCGGCTGCCGCACCGTGGTCAGCGGCGGCGAGCACCACCGCACCTCCGGCAGGTCGTCGAAGCCGACCACGCTGATGTCGTCCGGTACCCGCAGACCCCGTTGCCGGACCGCCTCGTACACGCCCAGCGCCATCTGGTCGCTCGACGCGAAGATCGCCGTCGGCGGCTCGGTCAACCCCAGCAACCGCGCCCCACCGTTGAACCCGGCCTCGTGGTAGAAGTCGCCCGGGCAGACCAGGCTCTCGTCGAAGGACAGCCCGGCGGCCTCCAGCGCGGCCCGGTAGCCGTCCATCCGGGCCCGGCTGCACATCAACTGCGGCGGCCCCGCGATGAACCCGATCCGCCGATGCCCCAGCCCGATCAGATACTCCGTCGCCCGCAGGCCTCCCGCCCAGTTCGTGGCGCCGATGGTCGGCGCCTCCCGGGCCGGCAGTCCGTCCGCGTCGACGATCACCACCGGGATGCTCAGCCGACGCAGTTCGGCCTGCAGGGGCGGCTCGACCATCGAGGTCACGAAGATCACGCCTTCGGTGCCCCGCCGGCGCATGCCGTCGAGCCACTGCTCGGCGGAGGAGGTCTGCCGGTGGATGGCCGAGACGACGGTGCCCACCCCGACGGCGTGCGCCACATCCTCCACACCCCGGATGATCTCCACCGCCCACGGACTGTCCAGGTCGTTGAAGACCAGGTCCACCAACCCCGAGCTGGCCCGCATGCTCGACGGCCGACGCCGGTAACCATGCCGCGTCAGCAACTCCTCCACCCGCTCCCGGGTCTGCGGAGCCACATCCGAACGACCATTGATCACCCGGGACACCGTCGGCACCGACACGCCCGCCAGGTCCGCTATCGCGGATATTGTGATCTTCCGGGTGTCTCTGGCAACCACGGCACTCCCCACCCAACCGGTACGGCGACAGCCCGCACCATGCCCCGGGGCGGCCAGGACGGGCAACCAGCCGCCCGCCCACACCCTAGTGCCGGAAATTTCACTCGACTATCGGTAGTTGGCGCAGTTCACTCCGCGGACCCCCGGTCGGCTCGTGGCGCGCACGAACTGTCCCGGATGACGAGTTCGGTGGCGAGTTCCACCCGAGGGCTCTCCACCTTCTCGCCCCGGGCCAGCCGCAGCACCGTCCGCGCCGCCAGCATGCCCATCTCGGCCAGCGGCTGCCGCACCGTGGTCAGCGGCGGCGAGCACCACCGCACCTCCGGCAGGTCGTCGAAGCCGACCACGCTGATGTCGTCCGGTACCCGCAGACCCCGTTGCCGGACCGCCTCGTACACGCCCAGCGCCATCTGGTCGCTCGACGCGAAGATCGCCGTCGGCGGCTCGGTCAACCCCAGCAACCGCGCCCCGGCGGAGAATCCGGCCTCGTGGTAGAAGTTGCCCGCCTGGATCAACCGGTCGTCGATCGGGATCCCGGCGGCCTCCAGCGCGGCCCGGTAGCCGTCCATCCGGGCCCGGCTGCACATCAACTGCGGCGGCCCCGCGATGAACCCGATCCGCCGATGCCCCAGCCCGATCAGGTACTCCGTCGCCCGCAGGCTCCCCGCCCAGTTCGTGGCGCCGATGGTCGGCGCGTCCTGGGCGGGGACACCCGCCGGGTCGACGATCACGGCCGGGATGTTGAGCCGGCGCAACTCCGCCTGCTGTGGCGGTTCGAGGGTGGAGGTGACGAAGATGACCCCCTCGGTGGACCGGGTGCGGATGTTGTCCAGCCACTGCTTGGCCGAGGACGAGCGCCGGTGGATGGCCGAGACGACGGTGCCCACCCCGGCGGCGTGCGCCACATCCTCCACACCCCGGATGATCTCCACCGCCCACGGACTGTCCAGGTCGTTGAAGACCAGGTCCACCAACCCCGAGCTGGCCCGCATGCTCGGCGGCCGACGCCGGTAACCGTGCCGCGTCAGCAACTCCTCCACCCGCTCCCGGGTCTGCGGAGCCACATCCGAACGACCATTGATCACCCGGGACACCGTCGGCACCGAAACCCCCGCAAGGCGGGCGATGGCCGCAATGGTCACTGTCCGGTTGTCGTTGGCACCCATGCGCCCTCCATACTTCGCTCACTCCTCGACGCTGCCGGCGGGAGCGCCGACGAGCTGACGAACGGCGGCGGCGCGGTGCCCGAGCGCCGGCGACGCCCGCTACTGCTTCTTGGCCACCCTGGTGATGTCCTTGACGATCTGGTCCGGCCGCTTGGTGCCCGCGATCAGCTGCGCCACGCTCTCGTTGACCTGCGCGCCCACCTCCGGTGGGTACGCCTGGTCGAGGTAGAGCTGGAAGCCGGTCGCGATGCCCAGGTTCGCCGCCACGACCTGGTTGTTCAGGTCCTTGATCCCGCCGGCCGCGGCCTGGTTGGTAGGCAGCACCGCGCCGGTCTGCGCGGCCCGGCGCTGGTTCCTCGCCTGGAGCAACGTCCGCAGGAAGTCAACGGTGGCCGGCGGTGCGTCACGGCCGACCACGAAGCCGTTGCCGCCGCCGAACGCGTCGGTTGCCGAGCCCTTGCCGTCCTCGACGGCCGGGAAGGGGAAGAAAGCGAGCCGGTCACCGAGACCACGCTTGCTGGTCGAGGAGGATGCCTGAATCGACGGCGCCCACTGGCCCATCAGCTCCATGGCGGCCTCCTCGTTGCCCATCGTCGCGGCCTGCCCGGTCTCGGATCCGTACTCCGCGCGCAGGTAGCCCTTCTGGAACGGCTCCATGTCGACAAGTTCCCGGAGGCGTTCACCGGCGGCGACGAAGACCGGGGTGTCGAAGTTGCGGTCCTCGGCCGCGCGTTGCAGCGCTTCGAGGCCGCCGATCCGCATCGCCAGGTACGCCCAGTAGTAGTGCCCGGGCCATTTGTCCTTGCCGCCGAGCGCGATCGGGGCGATGTTGACGGCCTTGAGCTTGGTGACCGCCACAAGCAGCTCGCTCCAGGTCTTCGGTGGCGTCTCGATGCCGGCCTTGGCGAAATGGTCCCGGTTGTACCAGAAGCCGACCATGCCGATGTCGAACGGGATTCCGTAGATCTTGTCGTTCACCGTGTACGGCTGCAACGAGGCGGGCAGCAACTGCCCGATCCACCCCTGGACCTCGCTGGTGATGTCCTTGACCAGGCCGGCCTCGACCTGCTGTTGCAGTGCGCCGCCGCCCCACGACTGGAACAGGTCCGGCGGCAACGCGGCCTCGACCGCACCGTTCAGCTTGGTCTTGAATGCCTCGACCTCCAGCGGCTGCACGTCGACCGTGACGTGGGTGTGCGCGCCTTCGTACTGCCGGGCCAGATCAGCCCAGACGCTGAGCATCGGCTCGGCGTCCTGGACGTGCCACCATCTGATCTTCTGCGGGCTCGCGGAGGCGCCGCCGTCCCCATCCCCGCAGGCGCCGAGCAGGAGCGCGCCGGCGCCCGCGCCGGCCAGCCCCAACAGCGACCGGCGGGTGAGGTGCGATGTCATGGTTCATCCCTTCGGGAGGCGTAGTAACGCGGAGGGAACACCGCCGCGATCAGCGGCGGTCATGAAAGCGGGATCGCAAGTTTCGCTTCGATACCGATATTTTCGACGTGATGGCCGGCACGTTACGACGGCCTTGCGTCGCCGGTCAAGGGGGTGTCGCGAGCGGACGTCAGCCGATACCGTGAGCGCCATCCTGGCATTTCCGGAGTATTTCCGAGAAGAAACCGGGATCGTGACCTGAAGGAGTCGAACATGTCGACCGAGATCGCAGACGTGGCAATCGCCCGGTCGATCCGCAACCCTGTCCTGACCGGCTTTCATCCGGACCCGTCCATCCTGCGGGTCGACGATGACTACTATCTGGCGACCTCGACCTTCGAGTGGTATCCCGGCGTACGGGTGCACCACTCGAACGATCTCGTCCACTGGCGGGAACTCGGTGGCATCATCACCGAACGCCGCCTGCTCGACCTGCGCGGCTGCGGCGACTCCAACGGGATCTGGGCACCCGACCTCACGTACCACGACGGGCTGTTCCACCTTGTCTACAGCGACGTCGCCAGCTTCGCCAGCGGTTACTGGGACGCACAGAACTTCCTCACCACCGCGCCGAGCATCACGGGACCGTGGTCGGACCCGGTACGGCTGCACTCGCACGGCTTCGACGCCGCGCTGTTCCACGACGACGACGGCACCTCCTGGCTACTGGCGATGAGTGCTGACTGGCGGCCGGGGCGCGACCGCTTCGGTGGCATCGAGATTCAGCAGTATGACCCGGCCCGGCGGCAACTGGTCGGCCGACCCCGGATCATCTTCACCGGCACCGAGGTCGGTCTGACCGAGGGACCGCACCTCTACCGGCACGACGGCTGGTACTGGCTGGTCACCGCCGAGGGCGGCACCAGCTGGGAGCACCAGGTCACGGTGGCCCGGTCGCGGGAGCTGTTCGGACCGTACGAGGTGGACCCGGCCGGGCCGCTGCTCACCTCGGTCGGCCGCCCGGACCTGACGCTGCAGAAGGCCGGCCACGGCAGCCTGGTACGCACCCAGCACGGCGAGTGGTACCTGGCTCATCTGGTGGCCCGTCCCTACACTCCGCTCGGCAACTGCGTCCTCGGTCGGGAGACCGCGATACAGAAGGTCGACTGGTCGCCGGGCGGCTGGCCGTGCGTGTCCGGCCGGGTGCCGGCCGACGAGATCCCCGCCCCGGACCTGCCGGCCCATCCGTGGCCCGACGAGCCGGCCACCGACCACTTCGACGCTCCGCGACTGGGTGCCGGCTGGTCGACCCTGCGTCGACCGGCGACGGACGACTGGATCGACCTGCGCTCCCGCCCGTCGTATCTGCGGGTGCACGGCGGCCAGTCCCCCGTCGGTAAGCAGACGCCGAGCCTGGTCGCGCGGCCGGTGGGCGCGGTTCGTTGCTCGCTGGAGACCGTCGTCGAGTTCGACCCGGGCGACCACCGGCACCTGGCGGGCATCACCGGTTACTACAACACCGAGAACTGGCACCACCTCTACCTGACCCGGGCCGACGACGGACGGTCCGTGCTGGAGCTGCTCAGCTGCGACGGTGGCCACCGCACCGCGTATCCACAGCTGACCGTCGACACCGGCGGCCGGCTGCGGGTGGGCCTGCGGGTCACCTTCGACGGCCCGGTGCTGCACTTCGCGTACGACCTGGGTGACGGTTGGCGACGACTGCCGGTGGAACTGGACGCCACCATCCTCTCGGACGAACACGCGGCCCGGATCGTCGACGGCGAGCCGGCGGCCTGGGGCTTCACCGGCGCCCTGCTCGGCCTCTGGGTGCAGGACATCGGCGGCGACGGCCGCTACGCCGACTTCGACCACGCCACCTACCTCGAACACTGATCTGCATCGACCTGCCGCCACGCCGACCGATCGACCCGCTGCCGACCGGGTCCAGGGCCCCGGGCCGGCTCGACCCCGTCCACGGAACCCGCGGGAGCGAGCCGGCCCGGCCACTTTCCGCGCGATGTTCGGCGGCTCAGCCGGGCCGCGAAGCCGGAGGTTGGATCCGGAAGTTTCCGGTTGTAAACCGGACGTTCCAGCAGTGCATACGACCGACTTCCGGAATTTTTCGTGGTTGACTGCGGGCATCGATAGCCCTAACGTTTCGGCCAAGTTACCGATCGACATCCGGAAAAATATCGGCGCTCCTCCCGGGCACATGCCACGTCCGGCCCAGCGCGCCACGCAACGCTGCCAACCTGCTCAGCACCGGCCCGAACCCGGCACTTCATGATCGACTTATGTCGATCGAAGATCGAGAGGAATGCAGATGAAGTTGAGACGGTGGATGGCCGTCGGTGCGGTCGCCGTCGCGACCGCAGCGACATTGAACATGGTGCCGGCCACGGCCGGCCGGCCATACGACCCGACCGCACAGACCCTGGGCGCCCTCGGCCTGCGCCATGGCCTGCAGATCGGGACCGCGGTCAGCGCGGACGCCCTGAACGACACCGCCGACCCGGAGTACCGCAAGATCGCCGCCTCCGAGTTCGTCTCGGTCACCGCCGAGAACGCCATGAAGTGGGAGAGCCTCGAACCCACCCGCGGCACCTACAACTGGGAGCCGGCCGACCAACTGGTCAACTTCGCCAAGCGCAACCGCCAGAGCGTACGGGGTCACGTACTCGTCTGGCACAACCAGTTGCCGCAGTGGCTGACCGAAGGCGTCGCCGACGGCTCCATCAGCAAGCAGGAGCTGCGCGAGCTGCTGCGCAAGCACATCACCACGGTGGTCAAGCGCTACAAGGGCAAGATCTGGCAGTGGGATGTCGTCAACGAGGCGGTCAGCGACCCCTGGGACACCCCGCCCACCCTGCACTACAAGGGTTTCTGGGCCGAGAACCTCGGGCCCGGCTACATCGCCGACGCGTTCCGGTGGGCCCGCGCCGCCGACCCCAGGGCGCTGCTGTTCTACAACGACTACAACATCGAGGCGTTCGGCTCCGGCAACCCGGCCGACGACAAGACCCAGTTCGTCTACGACATGGTCAAGCGGCTGCGCGCCCAGGGCGTACCGATCGACGGGGTCGGCGCACAGGGCCACCTCGGCACCCAGTACGGCAACTTCAACACCTTCCAGGTCACCGAGGCGCTGAAGAAGTTCACCTCGCTCGGCGTGGCGACCGCGTTCACCGAGGTCGACGTCCGCAGCCAGATGACCGAGGCGGTCCAGGCCGGCAACTCCGAGGAGATCAACCCGAGGTTGCAGGCGTCGGCCGCCAACCACAGCGTGCTGATGAAGGCCTGCCTGCTCGTCCGCAGCTGCCTCTCGTACACCGTCTGGGGCTTCAGCGACAAGCACTCCTGGGTGCCGGGCTGGTTCGACGACCCGCCGGAGGGCCTGGCCACCATCATGGACGAGAACTACCAGCCCAAGCTGGCCTACCACGAGATCAAGTCTGACCTGATCCTCGCCGGCCCGCCGTTCGTCCTGCCCCGCATCGCACCCAAGCCCCGCCGCTGACCCTCGTCACGGCGGGCGGACCAGCCATCCACCACCAGCGGGCCGTGTGGGGCGCTCGGCGCCCCACACGGCCCACCACCCAGCGGAAGGTCCGACCGATGTCGTCCACCACGCAGCCCCTGCGCCCACCGCGTGCCGCGTCCAGGTTGGACGTCGGACCGCCACCGGTACGCCCCACCGAGGTGATCGGCACCGAGCGGGTCATCTGCCTCACCTTCGACGACGGACCGCACCCGGAGCACACCCCGCGCCTGCTCGACGTCCTGGCCGCCCACCACGTGCGGGCGGTCTTCTTCCTTCAGGGCGACCGGGTCATCGAGCACCCCGAGCTGGTACGCCGAATCGTCGCGGCCGGGCACGCGCTGGGCAACCACAGCATGCACCACGACGACATGGGTTCCTGGACCGCCGGCCGGATCGCCTCGGACCTGCTGGAGACCAACGCGGTCATCCGCCACGCCGTCCCGCACGTCCGGGTCCCCTATTTCCGGGCACCGTACGGAACCTGGGGCCAGACGCCCGGCGTGGCCACGGCGCTCGGGATGCGGCCGATGGCCTGGCGGCTCGCCGTCACCGACTGGGAGCCGCCCGGTACCGACGAACTGCTGCGGCGTCTCGTCGAGGGTGTCGCACCGGGCGCGGTGGTGCTGCTGCATGACGGCGGCGGCGACCGCAGCCAGACCGTCGACGCCGTCGACCGGGCCATCCCCACCCTGCACGCGGACGGCTGGCGCTTCGCCCTGCCCACCAGCGCCGACGGTCGCTGAGGATCGCCGAATAGGAACCGCGTTGTTCCCAGTTCACGGCCCAGATGTGCCAGTCACAGCAGTACGCCGACTGGCGCCGTCGTAGCAATTGCGCAACCGGTGTGGCAGGACGGCCTCAGCGCAGCGTCGACTGCCTCTGGATCAGTTCGAAGTCGACGACCATCCTCCGGGGCGCCGGCTGTTCCTCTCGCGGCACACCGTCGAACTGGAGCTGGATCCGCTCTTCCAACAGGACGACTGCCTGGTGTGCGATCACGTCGCGGCCGGGGTCGATGGTGCTCAGCGGAGGTCGAGAATAGTTCGCTTCGTCGATGTTGTCGAAGCCGATCAGCAGGACGTCCTCGGGAACCCGTAGGCCGCGGTCCTGAAAGGCGGCGAGCGCACCCAGCGCGAGTGTGTCGGCGAACGCCACAACCGCGTCGGGCTTGACGCCGCTGTCCAGGATGCGAGCGATCGTCGTGGCGCCGGTGGAGTGGAAATAGTCGGGTACACCGATGGTCGCGCGTGGGTCGACGTCGAGCCCTCGTGACCGGAGGGCGTCCCGGAAGCCCTGGAATCGCAGCGTTCCGCTGCTCGGCGACGGGTCGTCCTTGACTCCCAGGGGAACTACCGTGGTCGCACCCCGGTCCAGGACGTGCTCGGTCGCCGCACGTGCTCCCTCGACGTTGCTCATCGTGACGTGGTCGAGGCCGCCATCGAACACCCGCTCACCCAGGAGCACGAGGGGGAAGTCGACGTCGAACAGCGGGAGGTCTTTCTGGCCCAGCGCGAGCGGGGAGTACAGCACGCCGTCGAAGCGTGACCGGTAGCTGCCGTCCAGTACCCGCAACTCGCGGTCGCGCTCAGCGTTGGTCTGCTCGATGAAGACGGTCAGGCCTCGCCTGGACGCCTCTCGCATGACAGCGTCCGCAAGTTCGGCGAAGTACACAACGCGCAGCGACGGCAGCACCAGAGCGATCGCCCCGGTCCGGCCTCGGCTCAGGTTCCGCGCCGACACATTCACGTGGTAGCCCAGCTCACGGATCGCGTTGTCCACCCGCTCGCGGGTTTCCGGACGCACGTACTGATAGCCGTTGAGAATGTTGGACACCGTCTTGATCGACACCCCGGCGAGTCGGGCAACGTCGCGCATCGTCGCCGACCCGTTGGTCTTGCGTGCCACGGCCTCTCCCGCCGCTCGTCGATTCGCGGCCAGCGTATAAGTCGCCCCATTCACGACCCCCGGACGCAGCGGCCGGCCCGCCCGATCCGGGGCGGGCCAGCCGCGTGACGCGAGGTCAGTTGATGGTCAGGGCGATGGTGTGAACGGAGCCGCGGACCGGGTCGATCTGCAACTCGTAGGCACCCCGGGCGAGCCCGCTGGTGTTCCAGTTGAAGATGTACTGGGCTCTGCCAGCGCTGTAGCGCGCGGTGTTGTCCGCCCTCTTTCGCACAGGTGTTGCCGGAACGCGGTTGCCGGCCACACCGTCGGTCTTCTTCACGAGGTAGAGGCGCGGCCGCGCGTCGGTGACCGTCTCGCCGTCTGCGTCGGTCAGGGTGAACTTGACCGGCACGGCGCGTCCGGCTTTGACGATGTCGGAGCCGTCGCCGGCCAATGGTGGCCGCACCCCGCCGAACCGGTACTCAGGCGCGAAGATCCGCGGCACGAAGTCGATCAGATCCGCCATCCAGATGTCGAAGCCATGCGGTCCGACCCAGGTGCCGGCGTACTCGTACTCGATGCCCTGGGAGGTCAGCCACTGCATCGTGTTCTGGGTGAACGTGTACGTGAAGTCGACGTCACCGGAGTACAGCCTTGCCAGCTTGGTGCCTTCGTTGATCGCCTCGGCGTCGACGCCGCTGGGGTAGGAGAACAGGAACCCCGAGAAGACACCGACGTAGGCGAACTCGCCCGGGTGGCTGAGCCACGTGCTGAGGGTGTTCATGCCTCCCCACGACAGACCGGCGAGCGCCTGCTCATCCGGATCAGTCGAGATGTTGTACTTGTCCGCCGCGGTTGGCATCACGTGCTGGCTGAGGTCGGTCCAGAAGTCGACGCCATTCTGGTCGGGCATGACCACGACCATCGGCACCATTGTCCCGTTGAGGTAGTGGTTGTCGAGAATCTGCCTGGCCCGCCCGGTCTCGAGCCAACTGCCGTAGTTCTGGCCCCCGCCGTGGTACAGGTACAGCACCGGGTAGGCAGCTTCGCGGTCAGGATCGTAGCCTGGCGGCGTCCACACGTACGCGTAGCGCTCTGCGCCCTGGCCTCCGTCGTAGGTCATCAGCGCGACCTCGCCGCCCCTGCCTTCGGGGACATCGGCCAGCATCGCATCGGACTCGCCTGGCACGAAAAGCTGCGACTCCATCACGTGGGTGTTGACGGTGTCGGCGGGGTCCTTCTCGTCGACGCCGTCGACCACGTACCGGTAGTAGTAGTAGCCGTCGAGCGGTCCAATCGTCGTGCGCCAGCGGCCGTCGGGCTGCTTGTCCATCGGGATCCGGAACCACTGGCCATTCGGAGCCCAGTTTCCCCAGATCGTGACGTCCTTCGCGCCAGCCCACTGGGTGCCGGTCTCGAACGTGACGATGCCGTGCGGGTCGATGTGCGGGGTCGTGATCGACCCGGCCGCCGGAGGCTCGTACGGCCGGGTCAGCGCGCGGTGTCCCTTGCTGGCACCGTGGCGGACGACCTTCTGTCCGAAGAGCCGAGCGGCGAAGTCTCGCAGATTCGCCCGCCACGCATCCCAGGTGGCGCCGTCGTCGGGGTTGACGCCGTCGAACTCGAACTTCACTCCGGACCTCTTCAGGCCCACCAGCAGGTCGTAGTTGTCGTTGTAGGACGGATCGAGCGTGTTGCCGACGTACACCCGGAGCAGTTTGGTGCCCTTGTTGATCGCCTTGGCCGCCGCCCTGGTGATCCGGCCGTCGACAGAGCCGGAGAAGGAACCGACGTAGGCGAATGCGCCGGGATCGCTACGGAGGATGCTGATCGCCTGCTCGGCACCCGTGGCGACACCGGCCAGCGCCTGACTCTTGGGCCGAGACGAGATGTTGTAGCCGGCCCGTGCTGCGGGGACGATGGCAGTGAGCAGCTCGGCGCGGGGGTCGGCGGAATTGGCGTCAGCCATCACGACCACCATCGGCTTGGCGTCCCGGCCTGCGACCAGGTTGTCGAGGATCTGCTTCGCCCGGCCAAGTTCCAGCCACTCACGAGCTGTCTGGCCCTCGCTGCTCAGCAGGTACAGGACCGGGTACGCCTCGGCCCGGGCGGAGTCGTAGCCGGGTGGCGTCCACACCAAGGCGGTACGGTCCTCCGCCGCCGTCGCGCTCGGGTAGGACAGTTCCTCCACCGTCCCGCCCGCAGCGATGTCGTCCATCCACGCGACCGACTCACCCGGTACGAAGAAGGTGTTCCAGCTTGGCTTCGACGTCACCGCCACCGGGCTGCCCGGCTGACGGAAGGACACCTTCGACCTGTCCTGCATGGTCGCGGTGTACTGGTAGTGGTACAGCCCGGGCTCGAGCGGACCGACGTTCGCGGCGTAGTCCGAGCCGCTCGGGTCGAGCGCGAGCGCCGACCAGGTGCCGCTCGGGCCGATGTTCGCCTCCAGTTCGAGCGTTGCCGGCGTTCCGCCGACGATGCTGCTGGCCTGCGACTGCGGCACCTTGAAATAGTGATAGACGTCGTCGTTCGAATGCCACGTGTCGGTCGCGGCAGCCGCCGGGGCGGCCGCGTTGACTGACACCGCCACCAAAGCCGCAGCTGCGACAAGGCTGGTCATTCGGGTGCCCCTGCTGTGTGACATCGCGTTGCTGCTCCTCTCAGAGCGTCAAGGCCTCCCGCATCGAAGGCACGCGCCTCGCCATCGAGATCGGCCACCGAGACCTTCCCGACAGCCGCGACGGACTACATCCACAGCAGTCAATACATTTCCTACACCGGTGTAGAGCGAATGGCAAGACACCTCTTCATGCCCCACGACCTCCGTGGTGGACGTTGTACTCGACATCGCCGGACTTCTCCCGACAGCGAAGGGGTCACCCACGGGCGCGCGACCCGGCTGCGGCGGCGCTGTCGAATGTCGTCCTCGAGGTGTTCGGCCAGTTCCCGCTCCAGCGCGCGGACGCCGAGGTACTCGCCGACGGTTGCGTGCAGAAACCGAACTGTCGCCGGGCCCGCCGTTCACAGGACACCGAATGCCGCGCGGCGCACACGGACAGGTCAATCAGATCGCAGCCGAAGCCCGACAACCTCCCGGGGCCTGGCCCCGAAGGCGTACAAGAACTGTCTGCACGAACCACCCAAGAACGACCTGACCAGCGGCTTCACCGCCAGCGCGGGCTACGTCTGGGTACGCGCGTTTCGGGTGGGCGATACTGGGTTTGAACCAGTGACCTCTTCCGTGTCAAGGAAGCGCGCTCCCACTGCGCCAATCGCCCGTGGAGATCGGCGACACCGGCAGGTGTGGCCGAACCGCGAGCGGACGACGGGATTCGAACCCGCGACCCTCACCTTGGCAAGGTGATGCGCTACCAGCTGCGCTACGTCCGCCTGCTCCCGACAAGCGCCGGGAACGGGCCCACTGTACCCGATGACAAGATCGCTGGGGACGCCACCCCCGGGACGGCCGGTGATTGCGCCGCTCCTGACCCGGGTACAGACCCCTCCCGACAGCACACCGCACCCCCCGGACAAAGGAGGCTGTCATGGGTATCGGTACCAGCATCTTTCTGTTGGCGCTCGGCGCCATCCTCACCTTCGCGGTCAACGCCAGCATCGGCGGGCTCGATCTTGACGTGGTCGGCTGGATCCTGATGGCCGCCGGCGTACTCGGCCTGATCCTGACCACGCTCGTCTGGGGCCGCCGTCGCCAGCCGGCCACCACCACCACCGACGAGCCGGTGGAGTACCGCCGGGTCGAGGAGCGGCGGGACGTCACGCCGCCGATGTGACCGGCGGGCGGTGGCGGTCACCGTACGGGGGCCGCCACCGCGACGCGTCGGCGACCCGGCGCGGCGCGCGCAGCTCGTCGACTCAGGAGCGGCCGGTGGCCAGTTCCGTGGTGACCGGCGCGTCCCAGTCGATCCGGTAGCGCTGCTCCGGGCCGAGCGTCCGCTCCTGGTTGAGGAAGGTACGCAACGCCAGCGGCATCATGATCCGCATCATCCGTTTCGCGATCGGGCCGACCGTCTTGGTGGAGGTCGTCTGCCGACCCCGCCGGAGCACCTTCTCCACCCGCACCCGACGCAACCGCTCGTACGCGGCTAACGCGGCCGGCACGTCACGGTGGTCCCGCAGGCAGCGGGCCAGCTGCACGGCGCTCTCCACGGCCAGCGACGCGCCCTGGCCGGAACTGGGCGACGGCGCGTGCACCGCGTCACCCACCAGCACCATCCGGCCGCCGTGCCAACGCGGCACCGACGGCATGCTCTCGATCGATCCGATGGCCACCAGGTCGTCCGGCTCGGTGTGGGCGAGCACCTGCCGGGCCGGCACGTCGTCGGCGTACACCTCGCGGAGCCGGTGCAACCACTGCGGTCGCGGGATCCGGCTCGCCTCGGCGTAGCTGGTCGGCCGGCGGTCCGGAACGTTGGCGAACCAGGCGGTGCGGCCGTCGGGCTGCACCCAGTAGCCGAAGAAGGCCCGGGAGCCGAAGACGAAGTACATCGCCTCCGGGTCGGCGTCGGGCACCGCGTACCGGGCCGCGCCGCCGAGGTTCAGCAGCGGCAGCACCTGCGGCCCGGGTGCCTGCGGGTCGATGAGCGTACGCACCCGGGACCGGATGCCGTCCGCTCCGACCAGCACGTCGGCGCTGGCCGTGGAGCCGTCGGCGAACCGGGCGAGTACGCCGTCGCCGCGCTGCTCGGCGTCGACCAACCGCTTGTCGTACGCGATGTGCACGCCCTGCGCCTCGGCGCATTCGCGCAGCACCCGGGCCAGGTCGTCGCGCCACAGCCCGAGGGTGACCGGCTCCACCGTCACGTGGGGGAAGGCACCGATGCGGCCCCCGCGACCGTCGGTGACCACGGTGCGTCGCATGGGCAGGCCGACACGCTCGACGGGTCGCTCGGCATCGACCGAGCGCAACGCGGCCAGTCCGTTCGGCGCGAGGGTCAGGGTGACCCCGCTCCCCTCGGTCGCCGACGGGTACGCCTCGTGGACGGTGGCCTCGATTCCGGCACGACGTAGCGCCATCGCGGTCACCGGACCGGCGATTCCGCCGCCGATCACCAGCGCGGTTCGGACGGCTGTCATGCGCGACCTCCCATGGTCTCCTGCCAGGACTTCGCGTAGTCCGGCTGCTTGAGGGACTCGATCAACTCGGTGACGAACCGGCGCTCCGCCTCCAGCAGCGCGAGCGCGTACTGCTCCTCGACCAGGAAGATCCACCCGACACCGTCGGCGCGCGCCTCGTCGATGGTCGTGCGGGTCTCCTCGATCCGACCGGCCAGCGCCGCCGACCGGCGGCGCAGCACCTCCACCGCCTCGTCGGGCGGAAGCAGGCTGAGCAGCGACAGCGCGACGGCGAAGTGCGGATGCTCCTGGCGGGGCTGGGCCAGCAGGGACCGCAGCCAGTCGAGCACCTCGTGGCGGCCCTCGTCGGTGATCGCGTACACCGTCCGTTCGGGCCGGGCGGTGTCGCGGACGGTCTCCTGCGCGGCGACGAAACCGGCTCGGGCGAGTTGCTCGATGACCATGTAGAGCGAGCTGCGGGTGTACCGGATGAGCTTGTCCTGACCGGTCTGCTTGAGTCGTCGGCCCAGTTCGTAGGGGTGCATCGGCTCCCACATCAGCCAGGCCAGCACGGCCAGGGCCAGCGGGTTGGGCACTCTCCGACGTCGCTCCACCAGCACTCCTTAGTCAGGACTGACTATCCAGGACTGACTATTGTGTCGTCAACCCGCTGCCGAGGCGGCATGCCGGAGAGAATGCGAAAGGCCCGCTACCGGATCTCCGGTAACGGGCCGTCAACTGCTGGATCTGCTGGTGGGCGATACTGGGTTTGAACCAGTGACCTCTTCCGTGTCAAGGAAGCGCGCTCCCACTGCGCCAATCGCCCTTGCTGTTCTTACCGAGGTGGGGACGGGATTTGAACCCGCGTACACGGCTTTGCAGGCCGTTGCCTCGCCTCTCGGCCACCCCACCGAGGTTGCCCCCGTCACACGTGGCGGCAGCTCCGAGCGGACGACGGGATTCGAACCCGCGACCCTCACCTTGGCAAGGTGATGCGCTACCAGCTGCGCTACGTCCGCACGCCCCGGGCGTACCCGGTGACGGATGAGAACTCTAGCCGAGCGGCGGATCGGATGCCAAATCGGGCTCCCGTCCCGGCGAGTCCGGAACTGTCCGGCTTCCGACTGTCGCAAGCCGGATCAACAGGGGTTTGGTGACCCGCCGTATCCGTTTCGATCGGATACGGTGACGGACGTGACGAGACGTGCGGCGGAAATCCGCCTGGATGCCCTGCTCCGCACCGCATGTGACGTGATCGGGCAGCGCGGGTTGGCGAACACCCGCACGGCTGATGTGGCGCAGGCCGCCGGGGTGAGCCAGGCACTTGTCTTCTACCACTTTGCCACGAAGGAGCGGCTGCTCGCCCAGGCCTTCGCGTACGCGGTCGAGCAGGATCTGGCCCGACTCGACGCGGTCACCCGCTCCAGCGCCCCGCCGCTGACCAAGCTCCGTCGCATCCTGCGCCTCTACACCCCGGCCGGGCGCGCCACCTCCTGGTCCATGTGGATCGACGGCTGGGCGGAGTCGCTGCGCACCCCCGAGCTGGAGAAGGTCTCCCGCAAGCTGGACCTACGGTGGCGGCAGGACCTGGCCACGGTGATCGCCGACGGGGTCCGGGAGGGCAGCTTCGTCTGCACCGACCCGGCCGGTGCCGCCTGGCGGATCAGCGCCGTGATGGACGGCCTGGCGGTGCAGCTCGCGGTGCACGACCGGGTGATCTCCCGCCGGCAGTTCGCCGAGTGGGTACGCCTGGTGACCGCCCGCGAACTCGGGCTGGACCCCGAGCAGCTGGAGTAGGCAGGCGCGGTCGGCGGCCGGGGGCAGCCGACCGTTACTCGTGCCACCGAATCCGGCGGGTTACCCGCGCCGCCGACGGGAACAACTGCGACATGGAGCTGCTGAAGACGTACCGGCGCAGTCTGGCCGAGTTCACCGACCGGGTGGAACAGGTACACCCCGGACAATGGTCGGCCGCCACCCCCTGCCCCGGCTGGAACGTCCGCACACTTGTCAACCACGTGGTCAGCGAGGAGCGCTGGAGCGTGCCGCTGCTCGCCGGACGCACCATCGACGAGGTCGGTGACCGCTATGACGGCGACCAGCTCGGCACCGACCCGATCGAGGTCGCCCGCGAGGCCGCCGCACAGGCCGAGGTCGCCGCCACCAGCCCGGGCGCGCTGGACCGGACCGTGCACCTGTCGGCCGGCGCCACCCCGGCCGAGGAGTACCTGCACCAGCTGCTGGCCGAACATCTCGTACACGGCTGGGACCTGGCGGTGGCGATCGGCGCCGACCCGACGATGGACGCCGACGCGGTGGCCGAGGCGGCCCGCTGGTACTCCCGCCACGTCGAGGACTACCGGCGCAACGGGCTCGTCGAACCCGAGGTCGAGCTGCCCGCCGGGTCCGACGAACAGGACCGGCTCCTTGCCGCCTTCGGGCGGAACCCGGACTGGGCCCCGTGACGTGACGCGACGCCACGGTGGGCCGGTTCGAGACCGCGCCCACCGCGGCCCGGGTCAACTCAGGTAGCCGTCGTCGCGGGGTACCGTCCGCCACCGGCTGCGTGGGTCCGGCCGTCGTTCCCAACGGCCGGGCGTCGGACCGTCGACGGCGGGCTCGGGCTCACGAGTGAGCTGCCGCAGCCGCAGCAGCAGGCCCACCCCGAGGAAGAGCAGCAGACCACCGAGGAGGAAGGCCACCTCGGTCAGACCGAGCCCGCTGCCGGTCTGGTTGCCGGCCGCATCGGCGGCCGGCGGGTCGGCGACCCCACCCGCGTACCCCGCGTCGTCGGCGGGGCCGCTCTCCTCCTCGGTCGGATCCACCGTCGGCACCTCGGTCGGTTCCTCGGTCGGTTCCTCCGTCGGCGGCGGCGACGGGGTGGGTGGCGCGGTCGTGGGACGGGCCTGCCCGCCCCGACCCACCACCTCGCGGGTCGCTGTCTGCCGGGACAGCAACCGCAGGTTCCGGTCGTACGCCTCAGCGGCGAGGCTCACCCGCCCCCGGTCGACGTCCCGATCGAACGCGATCCGGTACTGCGCGGTGACCGTACGTCCCGGGCACAACGTGCCCGGGTCGAGCCGACGGTCGGTCAACCTGGCCGCGTCACCCTCGGCACGCACCTCCACCGGGAACGAACCGGTCTCCTCGATCCGGTCCACCCGCACCTGGTCCAGTCGCAACCCCTGCACACCCAGCACCAACGACCAGCGCACCTTGATGCAGTCACCCTGATCGTCGCGGGACACCACAGCGGAGACCGTCGCCACCCGCCCACCGGCGGTGAACTGTTCCGGCAGGCCGCCGAGTTCGGTGGCGAACGCCGCGTGCGCCGGCGCGACCATGGCGAAGCCCACCCCGGTGAGACATGCCAGTGCCACCCCGATCCGTAGCGTGTGACGCCACAGCCTCTTCACGATCCGCCCTCCCGTTGGTCGCCTCCATCGGCAACGCTAGGAGCGCGGCAAGCCACCCGGTAGACGGGCGTGTTCGCACGTACCGTGAAGCAAGATGCCCGATTTCACGTACGGTATTGAACCGCCTACGGATCACCCGCGACACGCCGAGCACGGTGACGGTGGACAATCACCGGATGTCCGCGCTCTCCGCCGCCTTCGTCCGGCTGCACGCCCGGCTCACGCCCGTCGCCTTCGTCCCCGAGGTGCGCTTGCACCAGGCGGACGAGCCGATCGGGTTGTGGGAGCTGACCGAGGGTGAGTTCAGCAGCGACCGGCCGCCACCGTTCTGGGCCTTCGCCTGGGCCGGCGGCCAGGGCCTGGCGCGCTACGTCACCGACCACCCGGAGACGGTCACCGGGCGCCGGGTACTCGACCTGGCCGCCGGCTCCGGCCTGGTCGCCATCGCCGCCGCCCGGGCCGGCGCGGCCGCCGTCCGCGCCGCGGAGATCGACGAACTGGCCGTCGCGGCCGTCGCGCTCAACGCCGAGGCCAACGGGGTACGCGTCGACGCCGAACTCGGCGACATCCTCGACGGCGACGCGGGCGACGCCGAGGTGGTCCTGGCCGGTGACGTCTTCTACAGCGAGGCGATGACCAACCGGGTGCTGCGGTTCCTGCTGCGCGCCGCCCGGAACGGGGCTGCGGTGCTGGTAGGCGACCCGGGACGAGCCTTCCTGCCCCGCGAACGCTTCGATGAACTCGCCGCCTACCAGGTGCCGGTGAGCGAGGCGCTGGAGAGCATACGGGTGAAGCACACCACGGTGTGGCGGTTGCGCGCCGGGCGGCCGACGGCGGCCGACTAGCGTGACGCCGTGCTGTTCCGCAGCTGGGAGCAGGCCCCGGCCGGTACCGGGGTCGGCGTCGCGCACTGGCCCGACGTGGCCCGGGTCGTCGACCACGTGGGCGTCGAGCACCTGCTGGTGACCCGGCACGCTCTGGTCCGGCAGGTGCTCACCGACCCCACCACGTTCCGACCCGACAACGCGCTGGACGCGGTCACCCCGATGCCGGTGGCCGCGCTGCGGGTACTCGCCGCCCACCGGTTCAGGCTGCCGCCGACGCTGGCCAACAACGGTGGTGCCAGCCACCCCGCCATCCGCGCCCTGATCGCCGAGGCCCTGCACCCGACCCGGGTGGCCGCCCAACGGGACTGGCTGGCCACGCTGGTCCGGCAGCGGGTCGCCGGGCTGTCCGCCGCCCTGGACACCGGCGCACCCGTCGACCTGCACGCGGGCCTCGCCGCCGACCTGCCGCTGCTGGTCCTGGCCCGGCTGGTCGACCTGCCCGACGCGCCCCTCGCGGCGGTGAAGGAGTTCGCCCGCGCGGCGCTGGAACTCTTCTGGGCACCGCTGGACGCCGACCGGCAGCAGGCGCTCGCCGCCGAGGTGGGGCGTTTCCACCGGCTGCTGCGGGAGTTCGCGGCCACCGGCGACGGCCTGGTCGCGGCCCTGCGCACCGCCGGGCACCCGCCCGACGTGGTCGTCGGCGCGCTGTTCTTCCTGCTGGTCGCCGGGCAGGAAACCACCTCGCAGTTCCTCACCCTGCTGCTGCATCGGCTCACCGGTGAGCCGGCGGTGCTCGCCGGGCTGCGCGACGGCTCAGTCGACGTCGCTGACGTGGTGGAGGAGGGGCTGCGACTGGAACCGCCGATCGTCACCTGGCGGCGGGTCGCCGCCGTGGACACCACGCTGGGCGGGACGGTGGTGCCGGCGGGCACCAGTGTGGTGCTGTGGCTGGCCGGCGCCGGACGCGATCCGGCGGTCGTGCAGTCGCCGGACGAGTTCCGACCGGGGCAGCGCGGGTCACGCCGGCACCTGGCCTTCGGGGCGGGCGTGCACCGCTGCGTCGGCGACCAACTCGCCCGGATGGAAGCCACCACGCTGGTGCGCGAGGCCGCGCCGCTGCTGTCCGGGGTGCGCGTGCTGCGCCCGCCCCACTACCCCGACAATCTCACCTTCCGGATGCCCGACGCCTTCGTCGTCCGCCGCTGACCCGGGCGTCAGTTGACGAAAGTCAGTGCCCGGTGGTGCCTTTCGGGCACGGTGGGCCGGGCAGTCGCGGACCTACCGTCCGGGCATGATTACGTTACGTGCGTTGACCAAGCGGTTCGGGGAGACCACCGCGGTCGACGAGCTGACCGTCGACATCGCTCCCGGCCGGGTCACCGGCTTCCTCGGGCCGAACGGCGCCGGCAAGTCGACCACCATGCGGCTGATCCTGGGACTGGACCGGCCCACCGCCGGCCAGGCGCTGATCGGCGGGCGACCGTACCGCGAGCTGCGCCGGCCACTGCACGAGATCGGTGCGCTGCTTGACGCGCGGGCCCTGCATCCCGCCCGCTCCGGCCGGGCCCACCTGTCCGCGATGGCCGCCAGCAACGGCATACCGGAACGCCGGGTGGACGAGGTGCTCGCCACCGTAGGGCTTGACGGTCGGGCGGCGGCGAAGCCGGCTCGCGCGCTCTCCCTCGGCATGGGGCAGCGGCTCGGCATCGCCGGTGCGCTGCTCGGTGACCCGGCGGTGCTGATGTTCGACGAACCGGTGAACGGCCTCGACCCGGACGGGGTGCGCTGGATCCGGCAGCTCAGCCGGTCGCTGGCCGCCGAGGGCCGGACCGTGCTGATCTCCAGCCACCTGATGAGCGAGATGCAGCAGACCGCGGACTGGTTGGTGGTGCTCGGCCAGGGCCGGCTGATCGCCGACGCGCCGACCGCCCAGGTGATCGCCGGTAGCGGACTCGCCGTACGGGTCCGCAGCCCGCGACCGGCCGGGCTGGCTGCCCTCGCCGATCGACTGACCGCAGCCGGTGCAGTTGTCGAGTCCGGCGGAACTGACGAGCTGACCGTCACCGGCAGCACCGTCGAGCGGGTCGGCGAGCTGGCGTACGACATCGGGGTGCCCCTGCACGAGTTGACCTCGCACGAGGCGTCCCTGGAGCGGGCCTTCATGGCCCTGACCGCCGACCACGTCGAGTACCCGGCCGGCGCGGGAGGTGCGGCATGACCACGATCCGAGCGGAGTGGACCAAACTCCGGACGGTACGCAGCACCTGGTGGACGGTGCTCGCCGCGGTGGTGCTCATGGCCGCCACCGCCGGACAGCTGGCGATCTACGTCGCCAACGGCAACACGAACGACGATCCGAGCGACGACGCCGGGGTGGTCCCGCTGGGCAGCGTGCTTATCGATTCGCTGGAGCTGGTCCAGTACGCCGTGCTGGCCCTCGGCCTACTGGTGATCACCAGCGAGTTCACCACCGGGACGATCCGCACCACCTTGCAGTGCACGCCGTCGCGGGGTCGGGTACTGCTGGCCAAGGCGGCGGTGACGGCGGCCGTGACCTTCGGGCTCGGATTGCTGCTCGGCGGCGTCGGCGCGCTTGTCGCTTCGCCGGTGCTCGGCGAATGGGGCGCCGCGCCGGTGGCCGGCACCCTCCGCGATGTGGTCGCCCTGGCCGCCTACCTGGCGTTGATCGGTGTCCTCGCGCTCGGCCTCGGCGCCGTGCTGCGCAGCGCCGTGCTGACCTTGACGGTGCTCCTCGCGGTGCTGATGATCGTGCCGCTGTCGTTGCGCGAGCCGGACATCACCGCGCTGCACCGGATTGCCGACGCCTTCCCGGGCGAGGCCGGCAAACACCTCCTGACCGGCGACGGGCAACCGTACCCGCCGGCGGTCGGGCTGCTGCTGCTCGCCGGCTGGGCCGCCGTGGCACTGCTGGCCGGCCGAGCAGCGCTACGCAGACGCGACGCGTGAGAGGTCAGGCGGGGCTGGTTTCACTCGACTGGTTCGACCAGCCCCGCCTCGTACGCGAGGATCGCGGCCTGCACCCGGTTACGCACCTCAAGTCGGGTGAAGATGCTGGTCAGGTAGGTCTTCACGGTGCCCTCGACCAGATACAACCGGCGGGCGATCTCGGCGTTGGACAGTCCCGCTCCGACCAGCGCCAGCACCTCCCGCTCGCGAGTGGTCAGCCCGGCCAGCCGATCCTGGGCCAAGGGTCGGCGGGCGACCCGGTCGCCGCCCAACTCGATCACCCGGCGAGCCACGGTCGGGGACAGGTACGCGCCGCCGCCAGCGACCGCGTGCACCCCGGCGATGAGTTCCCGCGGGTCGCCGGACTTGAGCAGGAAGCCGCTGGCCCCGTGACCCAGTGCCCGGGCCACATGGTCGTCCTCGCCGAACGTGGTGAGCATGACGGTCGCCGTCTGCGGCACCGACCGGCGGATCTCGGCGGCGGCGGCGAGCCCGTCCAGCTTCGGCATCCGGATGTCCAGCAGGGCGAGCCGGGGCCGGTGGGCCCGGACCAGTTCCACAGCCGTCCGGCCGTCGCCGGCCTCGGCGACGACCTCGATGGCCGGGTCGGTGGCCAGGATCGCCCGGACCCCGGCCCGGATCATCGCCTCGTCGTCGGCCAACAGCACCCGTACCGGCTCCGACGGGGAACTCGTCATCGGTTCATCCGTTCCTTGCTGACCAGCCGCCCGTCGGCGAAGCACAACCGCCACGTCGGCTGGGCCAACGGGAAGTTGCCGTCGGTGTAGTACTCGCAGTCCGGCCGGGCCCCGGCAGGCCGGTCGACCTGCCGGGGCGGCAGGCCAACCAGGTCGCCCCGGGCCACACCCACCGGCAGTTCCTCGAAGGTGCTCCGGTCCAGCACCGTGCCGACGGTGGCGACCGGGTAGTAGATCAGCGACAGTGCCAGCGTGAGGCCGACCGGTGCGCCGAGCGCCACCAGCAGGCTGCGCCGGACCTGCCGGCGGGCTGCCGCGCCGGCCGGGTGGCGGCCGCCAGCCGCAGCACCCGAGCCGGCCGGCGACACGTCGGGCAGGTCGGTCACGTCGACCCCGGCCGCGAGCGCGGCGTCAGCGTTCACAGCGGTGGGGGCCGATACGGGTAGCCGGGCTCGGACGGCGAAGCCGCCCTGCGGGCGGGCGTCGGCGCTGAGCGAGCCACCGGCGAGCCGGACCCGTTCGGCCAGGGCGAGCAGGCCGGAGCCGGTGGCCGGCGGTCCCGGCAGCGGGCCGGCCGGCGGCGACTCGTTCACCACCTCGACCAGCACACAGTCCATCCGCCGGATCAGGCTGACCGTCACCTCCGCTCCGGGCGCGTACCGGGCGGCGTTCGTCAGCGCCTCGCGGACCAACCCATACGCGGCGTGCGACGTCAACTCGGGCAGGGCCGGCGACACGTCCAGCAGACCCGACGGCGCCTCATGCGGATCCGGCGACAGGTCCCGTAGGTCCAGTCGCACCGCCATGCCGGCCTCCCGCGCGCCGTCGACCAGGTCGGCGATGTCCTCCCCGGCGGGACGGGTGGTGACCGGTGCGGTCTCCTCACGAAGCAACCCGATGATCCCGTGCAACCGCTCGGTCGCCTCGGCCACGCTGGCCCGTACCTCCCCGGCGGCTGCGCGGTGCCGGGGATCGAGTCCGTCGGCGAGTTCCAGTGCGGCGGCACGCAGCGCGATCAGGCTCAGCGAGTGCCCGAGCGAGTCGTGCATCTCCCGCGCGATGCGGGCCCGCTCACGCAACCGGATCCGTTCCGCCTCCCCCTGTCGCTCGTGCGCGCGAGCCTGCTCGTAGCGGCGACCGGCGTCGACAAGCGCGGCCTGCTGCCGCCGGTACCTGCCGATCAGCCAGGGAAAGACGCCCGCGAACAGCAGCACCGTGGCGAGCAGAAACCAGGTGGCCATTCCGGTGCCGAGCAGCCCGAGGTTGAGCACCGTGCCACCGGCCGCGATCAGCGCGAAGACCGCGGCCACCGGCAGCGTACGGGAGCTGCGTCGGCCAGCCAGGTAGCTGAACACCGGGATGGCGAAGACAAAGTTCCCGTCGAGCAGCGTGCCGAGCACCACCACGAGCAGGGCGACAAGCGGCAGCCGCCGGCTGACCGCGACCGCGACACCGACCCCGCTCAGGCCGATGAGCAGCGACACCACTGCGTCGCGGGAGTGCGGCGGAGTGGCACCGACGTACCCGAACGGCGCGGCCAGCACCGCCCAGAGCAGCAGGTCACGCCACCTCTTGTGCACAGCAGTCACGCTACCCACCCCCGATCGAGGTGGGCACTGACGAAAGTCAGCAGATCGGCAGGTCGGCTCAGGTGGTCTCGTCGGCCCAGGCACGCCAGTCGTCGAGGACGCCGTACAGCGCCGGGGTGAGCCAGCCCGGCGCGGAGCGCCGGAACACTCCCGGGTCCATCGACCCGGCGCCGGCCGGCAGCGCACCGAGCAGGTTCGGCAGCAGGTCGCTCAGGTTCGCCCAGTGCACCAGTTCCGGCTCGGTCGGCCAGGCACCGATCACCACGCCCGCCGGCACGGCCCGCCGTTCGAGGGCCTCCAGGGTGAGCGCGGTGTGGTTCAGGGTGCCCAGACCGGCACGGGCCACCACCACCGCCGCGGCGCCGAGCGACACGGCCAGGTCGGCGACCGTCCACGGCTCGCCGGAGGGCCGCAGCCCCATCGGCACGAGCAGCCCGCCGGCCCCCTCGACCAGCACCAGATCGTGCTTCTCGGCCTCGTCCCGCACCGCGTCCACCGCGTTGTACAGCTCCAGCGGTGGCAGCTCGGCCACCCGGGCGGCGGCCAGCGGCGCGAGCGGGTCCGGGAAGCTGGCCAGCGTACGACCGGTCATCGGGGCGGCCAGCCGGGCGACCGTCTCGACGTCGGCGGGGTCGCCGGTGGCCGTACCGGTCTGGCCCGGTTTGACCACCGCGACCCGCAGCCCGGCCGCCTGCGCCGCGGCGGTGATCGCCGCGGTCACCACAGTCTTGCCGACCTCGGTGTCGGTCCCGGTGACCAGCACCGGTCCACGCCACTGATCCGTCATGGCGCACTTTCCACGATGACCTCCAGGGCATGTTCGAAGTCCCCCCGGGGCACCCCGGCACTGATCGTCAGCCGCAGCCTCGACCGGCTGTCGGGGGTGGAGGGCGGACGGAAGCAGCCGACCGCCACCCCCCGGTCCCGGCAGGCGGCGGCCCACGCCGTCGCCGCCTCCGGGCTGGGTGCGGTGACCGAGACAACGGCGGCGTCGGCAGCGGAGACGTCCAGGCCGGCGGCGCGCAGCCGGTCGACCGCGACGGCGGCCCGCTCGGCCAGCTCGGCGCGCAGGCCGGCGCCGGAGCGCGCCAGCCCGACGGCGGCCCGCACCCCGGCCGCCACCACGGGCGGCAGGGCGGTGTCGTAGATGAAGGTCCGCGCGGTCTCCACCAGGTGCCGGACGAGCTCGGCCGGGCCGGCCACCACACCACCGGCCCCGCCGAGCGCCTTGGACAGCGTCGCGGTGACCACTACGTCGGGTTCGCCGGTCAGTCCGGCCCCGGCCACCGCGCCGGCGCCGTCCGGGCCGAGCACGCCCAGCGCGTGCGCGTCGTCGACGAGCAGCAACGCGCCGTGTTCGCGGGCGGTGGCGTGCAGCCGCGCCAGCGGTGCGAGGTCACCGTCGACGGAGAAGACCGACTCGGTGACCACCACCGCCGGCCGGCCCGGCGCGGCCCGCAGGGCGGCGGCGACCGCCGCCACGTCGGCGTGCGGGGTCACCACGGTCTCCGCACCGGAGATCCGGCAACCGTCGATGAGTGAGGCGTGGTTGTGCGCGTCGGAGATCAGCAGCGTACGGGGACGCACCAGCGCGCGGATCGCACCGAGGTTGGCCAGGTACCCGGAGGAGAAGACGAGCGACCGGTCGGAGCCGAGCCAGTCGGCGATCGTGTCCTCAAGCGTGTGGTGGACGTCGGTGGAGCCGCGGACCAGCCGTGAACCGGTCGCACCCAGCCCGTACGCGGCAAGAGCCTGCGCGGCGGCGGCGGTCACCTCGGGGTGCGCGGCCAGGCCCAGGTAGTCGTTGCCGGCCAGGTCGACCACGCCGTCATCGGCGGCGCGCGGATGCAGCCGGCGGGTCAACCCCGCCTTCGCCCGTAGCTCGGCGCGGCGGTCCAGTGCCGCCAGCCAGTCCGCCACCGCCACGTCCCTTCCCCGCCGGTTCCCGCCCGTCAGGCGCTTCCGCCGGGCGAAGTTACCACCCGGGATGCCCGCACCGGCGTGGCGGCGTACGGCTCGCCGCGCTGAGCCACCGGGCGGCCGGGTCGGACCGGGCGGCGCGGCGGCCTTGTAGGGTACGTGCCATGCCAGAGATCCTCGACCAGGCCCGGGACCAGGTGCTGCACAACGGCATCGGTCTCGACGAGGCCGGTGTCCTCGCCGTGCTGAACCTGCCCGACGAGCACCTGTCCGCCACCCTCCAGCTCGCCCACGACGTGCGGATGCGCTGGTGCGGCCCGGAGGTCGAGGTCGAGGGCATCGTGTCGCTGAAGACCGGCGGCTGCCCGGAGGACTGCCACTTCTGTTCCCAGTCCGGCCTGTTCACCTCACCGGTGCGGTCGGTCTGGCTGGACATCCCCTCGCTGGTCCAGGCGGCGAAGCAGACCGCCGCGACCGGCGCGACGGAGTTCTGCATCGTGGCCGCCGTCCGCGGTCCGGACGCCCGGCTGATGAAGCAGCTGCGTGAGGGCGTCGACGCGATCAGGGCCGAGGTCGACATCCAGGTCGCCGCCTCGCTCGGCATGCTCACCCAGGAGCAGGTGGACGAGCTGGTCGACATGGACGTGCACCGCTACAACCACAACCTGGAGACCTGCCGGTCGTACTTCCCGAACGTGGTCACCACCCACTCCTGGGAGGAGCGGTGGGAGACCCTGCGGATGGTCCGCGAATCCGGCATGGAGGTCTGCTGCGGCGGCATCCTCGGCCTCGGCGAGACGGTCGAGCAGCGGGCCGAGTTCGCCGCGCAGCTCGCCGAGCTGGATCCGCACGAGGTGCCGCTGAACTTCCTCAACCCTCGGCCCGGCACGCCGCTGGGTGACCGTCCGGTGGTCGAGGGCAGGGACGCGCTGCGGGCCATCGCCGCGTTCCGGCTGGCCATGCCGCGCACCATCCTGCGGTACGCGGGCGGCCGGGAGATCACCCTGGGTGATCTCGGCACCCGCGACGGGCTGCTCGGCGGCATCAACGCGGTGATCGTCGGCAACTACCTGACCACCCTCGGTCGGCCGGCCACCGACGATCTCAAGCTGCTGGACGAGCTGAAGATGCCGGTCAAGGCGCTGTCGGCGACCCTGTGACGGTGGCAGTGGCGGGTCAGACCTGGTGCGACAGGTGCGGGCAAGCGGCGGCGGCCGGCGCACACGAGCAGTGTGCGGCGGCCCGCGCCCTGGAGCCGCCCCGATACTGCGCCCGGTGCCGGCGCCGGATGAAGGTGCAGGTGCTGCCGGTCGGCTGGTCGGCGATCTGCGTCGAGCACGGCGAGATTCGGAGCTGAGCGGATGCTGCGCGGCACGGCGGTGACCCTACGACCGGCGACGGCCGCCGACGTGCCCGCCCTGGCGCGGATCCGCGCCGAACCCGAGGTACGCCGCTGGTGGCGCGGCGGCGACGACCTGGTCGCGGCCGTCGAGGCGGATCTCGCCGAGGACGGCCTCTCGGTGTACGCGATCGAGCACGGCGACAGGGTGATCGGCGCGATCCAGTGGCACGCCGAGGATGATCCGGACTACCGGCACGCCGGCCTCGACATCTTCCTCGACCCCTCGGTACGCGGCGCCGGGCTGGCCGGGGACGCCATCCGCGTGCTGATCCGCCACCTGATCGACGTCCACGGTCACCACCGCTTCACCATCGACCCGGCGGCGGCGAACACCGCCGCCATCCGCGCGTACGCCAAAGTGGGTTTCCGGACGGTCGGGGTGCTGCGCCGCTACGAGCGCGGCGAGGACGGCCGCTGGCACGACGGCCTGCTGATGGACCTGCTCGCCGACGACCTGCGCTGACGCCACGCCCCGGCCGGACTCATCCGGGCGGAGCCTGCTCTCCTTCCCGACGCGCTGCTCCTGACAGACGGTGACATTCCACCCCCTCCCGTCACCCCCCTCTATTCCCTTTGCTCTGCTTCAATCGACGCAACGCTCACCGACGGTGACGGCAACCGTCGCCTGCTTGCTCTTCAGTCGATGTAGAGCCCCTGATCAGGCGCTGTTGCGTGGGTTGAAGCAGAGCAAAGCGTGCGAGGGTGGCAAAGGTCCGACGCCGCCCATGCCACACAGCGTGAGCATCGCTCGCTGTGTCCGACCTGCCGGAGGCGTTCTCAGCCACAGGTCCCGCGCTCCCGAGCGGACGCCTCTGCGCCGGCATGCCACACAGGGCGATCGTTCCTGCGTGGCATGCCGGCGTGGAGAGCTGTACAACGGCAGGCTCCGACCGGGTGATCCAGTCGTCGCGTCAGCCGATGGTGCAGTTGGCGCCGTTGAGCGTGAACGTGGTGGGCTTCGGGTTGCTACCGGTGTGCGTGCCGTTGAAGCCGATGCCGACCGACGCGCCCGCCGCCAGGTTGCCGTTGTACGACAGGTTGGTGGCGGTCACCGCCGCACCCGTCTGGGCGTAGCTGGCCGACCAGCCCTGACCGACGCGCTGCCCGCTGTTCGGGAAGCTGAACGCCAGCGTCCAGCCGTTGATCGCGGTCGTGCCGGTGTTGGTGATGGTGATGTTCGCGGTGAAGCCGGTGCTCCAGTCGTTGGTGCCGTAGGTGACCCGGCAGGGCGACGTGGGCAGCGGCGCCGAGGTTGTCACCGTCACCGTCTGCGAGGGCGGCGAGGCGTTGCCGGCGGCGTCGATCGCGACCACGTAGAACGGGGTCGTGCTGTCAGGAGTCAAGCCGGTCAGCCGGTAGGTCGGCTCGGTGACCGTGTCGATCAGGGTGTCGACCAGGTACGAACGGTAGATGCGGTACCCGACGACGCCCACGTTGTCGGTTGACGGAGCCCAGGTCAGCGTCGCACCGGTCGAGGTGACGGCGGAGACGGTGGGCGTGCCCGGCGTGGTCGGCGGGACGGTGTCGCCCGTGTCCACGGCGGGAGTGGTCACGCTCAGCGACGGTGACGAGAACGACGTGTTGCCGGCCCCGTCCCGGGCCACCACGCTGAACTCGTACGTGCGGGCCGGCAGCACGTCGATCGTCAACGAGTTGGTGCTGGCGTTTTCCAGCACGATCGCGTCGCTGCCGATCTGGCGGGTGCTGACCAGGTAGACGTCGATGCCACTGCCGGAGTCGGTGGACGGTTCCCAGGTCAGACTCACCGAGCGGGAGGTGACCGAGGTGGCCACCGGAGTGCCGGGAGTGGTCGGCCGGGTGGTGTCGGGGGCGTCCGGCGCGGGCTCCGTGCCCCACACCACCTCGCCGCCGGAGTAGAGCGGCACGTTGCGGTTCGGCCCGGCGGTGGCCTGGTACGACGGGTCGTTCGCCGGGTTCCAGGTGCCGCCCTCGGGCACACCGACCTTGAACTGCACCTCCATCCGGTGCTGCGACTGGCCGGCCGGCGCGATGGTGTGCCCGGTGCAGTCGACCTCGACGTACCAGAGGTCGCCGCTGGCCTGGCGGGCGGTGGTCGGTGCCGGGCAGCCCTGGGTGTAGCTGGAGGTCACCTGCACCGGACCGGTGCCGTCGGGCCGGAAGTAGTAGCGGAACTTCGCGTCGGTGAGTGCCCGCGCCGGGAAGGCCGACTTGTTGTAGATGATCGCCTTGATGCCGGTGGCTCGGGTCTCGTTCTGCATGACCGTGGTCTCCACGGTCAGCTCGTCGATGTCGGGCTGCTCGGGGACCGGGAAGTTGGCCAGCGGGGTGCCGCCGTACTCCTGGGAGAGCCGGGCCAGCGCGGAGGTGAAGCCGGCGTTGTAGTCGGTGGCGACCTCGTTCATCACGTAGTCCGACCGGTTGTCGGTGTACGCGTCGTTCGGCGAGGACGGCCCGCCGACAAGCGCGCCGTAGAGGGTGTGCCGGGTCTCGGTGGGCACGGTCTGGCTGTCCCACCAGGAGCCGTGCGCGGTGCGGTGGTGCGGGTTCTTCGGCGGGTTGGCGCCGAAGCCGATCACGTAGCTGGAGTTGCGCGGGTTGTCGCCGAGCGCGTAGTTGATCTGCCGGACGGCGAAGTCGTGGTAGCGCGCCTTGCGGGTCGCGTCGGTGGTCTTGTCGCTGTAGACAAGTGCGGCGAACGCGGTGTTTGCGGCGTAGCGCAGGGCACCCCACGAGTCGAGCACCGCCATCCCGCCGGGCGAGTACCGGACCCGCTCGCCGTTGACCCCGACGGTCCAGAAGTCCAGCCACCGGTTGGCGTCGTCGACGTACTTCTGCTTGCCGGTCAGGTTGGCCAGCAGCACGTACGCCCCGAACTGCTTGTTGTCCCAGGCGACGGTCCACTTGTACGAGCGGGTGGTGGTCTGCGGCTCGGTGCCGAGCTTGTCGTACTCGCTCTCCGCCTTGGCCAGGTACGCGGCGTCGCCGGTGGCCCGGTACAACCAGATCGCACCCCAGACCAGTTCGTCCTGGTAACCGCTCCAGGAGCGGTAGAAGCTTGTCGCGTCGGTGATGCACTCGTGGTAGTTCTTCCGCACGGTGTCGGCGAAGGTGTAGAGCTGTTTCGCGTGGGTCAGCAGCTTGTCGGCGTACGCGGCGTCGGTGGGCCGGAAGACCATGGACGAGGCGGCCATCGCGGCGGCGGTCTCCCCCGCCAGGTCCGCGCCGCCACAGCTCGCGTCGATCTTGTACGCGGGCCGCGCCATCGGCATCACCTCGGCCGGACCCCACCACTTGTGGTCGTCGTCGCCGTTGCCGACCTGTCCGTAGAGGACGTTCGACGACGGGTGCGCCTTGACGAAGTAGTCGTTGACGTAACGCAGGTTGTTCAGCAGGTGGGTGAGCTGGCCGGAGGCGGCGTACCCGGATCGGTACTCGACCGCGCCCCAGGCCAGCATGGTGGCGCTGAACGCCATCGGGAAGCCGAACTTCACGTGGTCACCGGCGTCGTACCAGCCGCCGGTGAGGTCGACTCCGACGTCCGAGCCGTCGCGCAGCGCCGAGTCGCCGCGCCACGAGACGCGGTTCCAGTCCGGCAGCTTCCCGGACTGCTGCGCCTCGTAGAACAGCAGGGACTTCTGGAGCGCCTCGGCATAGTTGAAGGCCGGCGCGGCGGCGGTGGTCGCGGCACCGTCGGTCGGTGCGGCGACGGCACCGGTCGCGGGTACGCCGAGCGCGAGCGCGAGGCCGGCGGCGAGTGCGGTGACGGTGGCCAGCATCCGGCGGGACCAGGGCTGGTCGGGACGGTGGCGCGGCCAGGGCTGATCCGGCAGAGGTCGGTTGCCGTGGACGCGGCCCGACCGTGTGGGTAGGTGCATGCGACTACTCCTGTCGATGCGTGCCCGACGGCATCGACCGGACGCGTGCCCGCGTCGGAGTGGACGGCTGCCGGCGGTGGTGGTGGTGGCGGCGAGGTGGCTCCAACAGGACCGGGAGCGCTCCCATGGATAGTTGACAATGTAATCCGAGCACCGACGGTTGGGAAGCCCGCTCGGCGACGACGTCGAGCGTCGGACGGCCGTGTGGCGTTACACCGACACGCGCGCCGACAGCCCCCGAGACACCCTCGCGGGCACATCGCAACTTCGCGTCTGCCCAGGTCAGGCCGTTCGTCCGAGATCAGGACCGGCCGTCCGGATGCGAGCATGTGCCGTCATCCCGCTGAGATCCGGAGGAATTCTCATGCCACAGTGTCGGCACGTGGCGCGTGCGGCCGTTTCCGGCGTCGCCGCCACGGCCCTCCTCGCCCTCGCCGCCCCGGCCTGGGCGAGCAGCACCGTTCCGCTCCACTCGGCCCACCAGGGTTCCACTGCCGCCGATTTCCAACAGCAGTGCGCGGACAGCAGGTTCGCCGACCGTCCCGCCGACCACGACGGTTGGCACTTCGTCCTGCCCGGCGGTCCGTCCGCAGGCGGTTTCGAGAGTCTGACACTGACCTTCGACAACGGCTCCGACACGGTCGACGTCACCGTGCCCGACACCGCCGACGCCTACCCGGACGCGCTCTACCCCGCTGGGCAGAACGGTTCCCGGCTCATCCACGCCTACCTGTTCACCCCGGCCGGGTGGACGCTTGTGGACGGTAGCGCCACGATCAGCGGCCAAGGCGACCGTTTCAACCTCAGTCACACCTGCGCCGGCCAGCCAACGCCGGAGTCGCCGACCCCCACACCCACGACCACCCCGGAGTCACCCTCGCCGACACCCACCGTCCCGGAGTCCCCGACGCCGACGGTCCCGGAGTCGCCGGTTCCGTCGGACGGCACCGGCGGTGGCGGCGGTGACGACGACGGCAGCCTGCCGGTCACCGGTGCGGCGGTGACGACCATGGCCCTGGTCGGCGTCGGTTTGATCGGTGGCGGCGTCGCCCTTGTCGCACTGCGACGCCGTCGTGACGGGATCACCTTCACCAGCTGACACCACCCGAGAACGGCCGCCGGCATGGACCGCCCTGCCCCCGAACATCTGAGCGGAGCCGACCAGTAAGCACGCGGTGGGCAGGACTCCCGCACCGGGAGTCCTGCCCACCTCACCGGCCTCCGCACCGGAGGTCGGTCGTCTGAGCCGTCAGCCGGCGGTTCCCGCCGTTGCCGGCGCCTCGGTGGCCAACGGTACGGTCATGGTCAGCAGGCCGGCGTCCCGCTGGACGGTGGTCGGCCGGGACAACCGGCGCAGCGTACGCAGCATCGGGGCGTTGTCCGCCTGGACGTGCAGCACCATCGCCGCGTAACCAGCCGACTCGGCCTGCCGGGTCAGCCGGCGCAGCAGCGTCGAGCCCAGCCCACGACGCTGCCAGTCGTCGCGTACCAGCAACGCCAACTCGGCCTCGTCGCCCTCGGCGAGCAGGTTGGCCATCGCGACGACCGACTCCGCCGCCCCGCCGGAGCCGGTCGTCGCGGCGACCAGGGTCAGCCCGCGTGCCGGCTCCAGGAGCCGGCGCAGTCGGGCCGGGGAGGGTAGACCCGCTCCCCCCAGGTAGCGACGCTGCCGGCTGCGCGCCGAGCAGGCCTGATGCAACTCGACCACCGCCGTCAGGTCGTCCGCGACGGCGGGCCGCACGGTCAGTTCGGCACCGTCGGGTAGGACCACGGTGACCTGCTCGGTGCTGCGGCGGGCGGCGGTGGCCCCCAGTTCGAGCAGCGCCTGGGCCCGGGCGTACTCGGCCGGGGTGAAGCTGGGCGCGACCCGGCGCAGGGTGTACGACCCGCCGTTCGGGTCGGCCAGCGACATCGTCATGCCGTCGATCCCGGGGCGGGCCGGCGCCGCAGCGGCCCGCCAGGTCACCTCGTCGGCACCGAGCAGCGCCCGGAGCACCTCACCGGTCGCGTCCGGGTCGTGTACCAGCCGGGTCGCCAGCCCGAGCACCCGGGTCGGCTGATCGGCCAGGCCACGCGCCTCACTGCGCGCCACCCAGCAGTCCCGCCCCCGGCCCCGTTCGACGGCGGCGATCAGTCCCGCATCGTCGAGGGTGTCCGGCGCGTCGACGAGGAAATCATCGACGGCACCGTGCTCGGTGGTGTGCACCTGCACGGTGAGGATGTTGACTCCACGCAACGCGAGGCTCGCCGTGAGCACCGACAGGTAGCCCGGCCGGTCGTCCACGGTGGCTCGGATCCGCCACAGCGTCATCGTTGCCTCCCTTCGCCTGCCACCCTCGTGCGCGGCTGTTGCCGGTCGGTTGCCTCACCATGTCCAGCCGCGTCCGGCCCTGCGGTCTACGTCACAGCCGCCTGGTCAGGGATTGGCGCTCACCGTGGGGAACCCACCAGGTCGAGCCGGTCGCCGAGAATCACCGCACAGGCGCGGACCAGCTGGGCGAGCCGATCCACCTCGGTCGAGTGGAACGCCGCCGGCATGAGCGTCTCGTTGTGCTCGCGGGAGACCACCAGGACCAGCCCGGCCCGGCCGAACGGCGCGACCGCGAAGTGACCGCCATCGGGTGCGGTCATCGCCCGGGCGCGCAGCGGGGTCACCTCCGGCAGTTTCGGTGGCACGGGCGTACGCCAACTGGCGTGCCCGACCGTCGCACCACCACCCCCGGTACGCGACGCCCAGTCGACCGGCACCACCGCGGCGACGGACCAGTCGGCGGCGAGCAGCCCGGGTACCGCGTCGACCAGGGTGGCCAGCCCGTCGGCCGGGTTCGCCGCGACCTGGGCCAGCAGCTCGGCGTCCTGACCGGTGGTGGTCGGCGCGCCGATCGCCCGCCAGACCCCGTCCACCCGTACGCCGGGGATCGCCGCCAGGCCGGCCAGCAGTCGTTCCACCCGGGCGGCGCCCGGCCACACCACCGTGAAGTCGTCGACCGCCCGCCCGCCGAGGCGTTCCAGCACGACCACCTGGACGATGTCCGCCCCGGACACGCCGAGGGTGCGCGCCACCTGACCGAGGGTGCCCGGACGGTCCGGCAGGGTGACCCGAACGCGCAGCAACATCTCAAACCCCTCCGCTTGGCGGGCCGACGCGGTGGCCGGCAGGCTGGTGTCAGCCTGACAGTTGACCATTTCGTCCCTGTTGCGGTGGCATGTCCCGAGGGTCAAACCTGACCTTGACAAGCCGCCGGAGCTGCCATGAACTGTCCGGATGACCGAACCGACCGCCGGCTCGCCCGCCGGTCTGGATCTCGACCGGCTCGGCGGCTACCTGGCGGCGCACCGTCCCGATCTGGCCGCCGGCCCGCTGCGGGCCGAGCTGATCGCCGGTGGCCGGTCGAACCTGACCTACCTGGTGCACGCCGGTGACCGGGACGTGGTGCTGCGCCGTCCACCGCTCGGGCACGTGCTGGCCACCGCGCACGACATGGCCCGGGAGTTCCGGGTCGTCTCGGCGCTCGCTCCGACCGACGTCCCGGTGCCCGGCGCCCTGCTGCTCTGCACCGAGCCGGACGTGCTGGGGGCGCCGTTCTACCTGATGGAGCGGGTGCCGGGCGAGGTGTTCCGCAGCCGCGCCCGCACCGACCGGCTCACCGGCGAACAGCGACACGGGCTGGCCATGACGATGATGGACACCCTGGCGGCGCTGCACGCGGTCGAGCCGGCGGCGGTCGGCCTGGCCGACTTCGGCCGCCCGGAGGGGTTCCTGGCCCGGCAGGTCCGCCGCTGGTCGGGACAGCTCGACCGGTCCCGCAGCCGACCGCTGACCGGCATCGACGAGCTGCGCGACCGGCTCGCCGCCACCGCGCCCGAGGGGGCCAACGCCGGTCGGATCGTGCACGGGGACTTTCGGCTGGACAACCTGCTCGCCACCGTGGACCCGGTGACGGTCACGGCGGTGCTGGACTGGGAGATGGCCACCCTCGGCGACCCGCTGGCCGACCTCGGGCTGTTGCTGACCTACTGGGACGTGCTCGGCGCAGGCGCGGCCCCCGCAGGTAACCCGGTCGCCGACGGCCTCGGCCCGCGCGCCGGCTTCCCCAGCGGCGCCGAACTGATCGACCGGTACGCGGGCCGCAGCGACGTCGACGTCGGTCCCCTGCACTGGCACGTCGCGCTGGGCTGTTTCAAACTCGCCGTCATCTGCGAGGGCATCCACTACCGGCACACCCTCGGCCAGACCCTCGGCGAGGGCTTCGACACCATCGGGGATCTGGTCGCCCCGCTTGTCGCCCACGGACTGACCGCGGTGAGGGAGACCTGATGGACTTCGCGTACGACGCCCGGACCGAGCAGCTGCGCGCGGAGCTGACCGATTTCCTGGAGCAGCACGTGTACCCGGCCGAACCGGTGCACGCCGCACAGGTGGCCGCGGCCGGTGACCCGTGGGCCCGCCCGCCGGTGCTGGCCGAACTGAAGGCCGAGGCACGCCGACGCGGCCTGTGGAACCTCTTCCTGCCCGATCCGCGCCACGGTGCCGGGCTGACGAACCTCCAGTACGCCCCGCTGGCCGAGCTGACCGGGCGCAGCCCGCACCTCGCACCGGAGGCGCTCAACTGCGCCGCGCCGGACACCGGCAACATGGAACTGCTCGCCGAGTTCGGCTCCCCCGATCAACAGGAACGCTGGCTCACCCCGCTGCTGGCCGGCGAGATCCGCTCCGCGTTCTGCATGACCGAGCCCGACGTGGCCTCCTCCGACGCGACGAACATCGCCACGTCGATCCGCCGCGACGGTGACCACTACGTCGTCGACGGCCGCAAGTGGTGGTCGTCCGGCGCGATGGACCCAACCTGCGCGATCCTCATCGTGATGGGCAAGACCGACCCGGACGCCGAGCGGCACCGGCAGCAGAGCATGATCCTGGTTCCCCGGGACACCCCCGGGGTCACCGTCCGCCGGGGGATGCGGGTCTTCGGCTACAGCGACGCCTCGCACGGCGGGCACGCCGAGATCGACTTCGACGGCGTACGGGTGCCGGCGGAGAACCTGGTCGGTGCCGAGGGGACCGGCTTCGCCATCGCCCAGGCCCGGCTCGGTCCCGGCCGGATCCACCACTGCATGCGCCTGATCGGGATGGCCGAGCGAGCGTTGGAGCTGCTCTGCCGCCGGACCATCGAGCGGATCGCCTTCGGTCGCCCGCTCGCCGAACAGGGCGTGGTACGCGAGTGGATCGCCGAGGCCCGGGTCCGCATCGAGCAGGCCCGGCTGCTGGTGCTCAAGACCGCCTGGCTGATGGACACCGTCGGCAACAAGGGTGCGCACACCGAGATCCAGGCCATCAAGATCGCCACCCCGGCGATGGCCGAGTGGGTCATCGACAAGGCCATCCAGGCGTACGGCGCGGCCGGAGTCAGCCAGGACACCCCCCTTGCCGCGCTCTGGTCCCAGGCTCGCACGCTGCGTCTCGCCGACGGCCCCGACGAGGTGCACCGCAACAGCCTCGCCAAGCGCGAGCTGCGCCGCTGGACCGCCCCCACCTGAGCGGCGACTGCGCCGAACATCACCCCCCGTGCACATCAGGCCGACCCCCGATGTACCAGGTCGCCGCCTTTGCTCTGCTTCAACCGACGCAACGCTAACGCTCCGCATCCATGCACGGCCGGCAGGCAAGACACGCCATCGCGTTACCACTGCTCAGACGCCAGTGCGTCCGTTGAAGCAGAGCAAAGCGTGCGAGGTGGCAGGTGGGTGGGACGGTTGGTAGTCACGCAGCGTCAGAAACACGTGGAGTCAGCGAGCGCCGACCACGGTGGCGACCGGCCGCGGTGCGGCGGCACGAACGAGGGGAGGCGCGGTTCAGGCGGAGGCGCGCTCGACGAACTGGGTGTCCAGGACGACGTGTGGGGTGAGGATCTCGTCGCCGCGGATCCGGTCGACCAGCAGCCGCGCCATCTGCCGGCCCATCTCCTCCACCGGCTGGAACACCGAGGTCAGTGGCGGGTTGGCCTGCCGGGCGATGGGCTCGTCGCCGAAGCCGACCACCGCCACGTCCTGCGGCACCCGACGGCCGGCCTCGCGCAGTGTCCGCAGGGCACCGAAGGCCATCAGGTCGGCGGCCACGAACACGGCGTCGAGGTCGGGACAGCGCTCCAGCAGCCCCCGCATCGCGGTCACCCCGCTCTCCTCGCTGAAGTCGCCGTACGCGATCAGGTCGGGGTTGACGCCGAACCCGGCGGTGCGGACCGCGTCCCGGTAGCCGGACAACCGGGCCAGGCCGGCGCCCATGTCCTGCGGGCCGGCGATGGTGGCGATCCGCCGCCGTCCCCGGCCGGCGAGATACTCGACGGCCTGCCGCGCCCCGCCGGCGTTGTTGACGTCGACGAACGACACGGGCTGCGCCTCGGGGTGCAGCATCCGCGCGGGCCGCCCGCCGAGCACGGTGGGCAGGCCACGCTCCTCCAGCAGGGTGGGCAGCGGGTCGTCGTCGTGCAGCGACAGCAGCAGTACGCCGTCGACGTGCTGGTTGGTCAGGTGGTGCTCGACCCGCTCCCGCTCCAGCGGCGACTGGGCCATGGCCAGCCAGAGCTGCAACGGCGTCTCCAGCAGGGCGGAGCTGATCCCCCGGACGATGCCGGCGAAGAACGGCTCGGCGAAGATCCGCTCACCGGACTCGCTGACCACCAGGGCCACCGAGTCGGTCCGCTGGGTGACGAGCGCCCGAGCGGCGCGGTTGGGTACGTACCCCAGCTCGGCAATGGCCTGCTGCACGGCGGCCCGGGCCTCCGGACTCACCTGAGGGGAGCCGTTGACCACGCGGGAGACCGTGCCTCGGCCGACTCCGGCGCGGGCGGCGACCGCGTCGAGCGTCGGCCGCCCGAGCGACCGGGTGCGCTGCGTTGTCATCGTCTGCTCCTCCGACGTCAGGCGGCCCCGGCACCTTCACCAGCGTCGGTGCCGGGCCGCCCGTTACTGGCTGGCCATCGCCCTATTGTGCGGCCAGACCGTTGCGTCGGATCACCTCCGCGTACCACCTGGCACTGGACTTGGGGATGCGGGTCTGCTTGTCGTAGTCGACGTAGATCATGCCGAACCGCTTCGTGTAGCCCCAGGCCCACTCGAAATTATCCATCAGCGACCAGGCGAAGTATCCCCGCAGGGGGACGCCCGCGCTGATCGCCTCGTAGCAGGCGCGCAGGTGGGCGTCGAAGTAGGCGAGCCGGTCGACGTCGTCGACCCGACCGTCGACGACCTCGTCGACGAAGGCCGAGCCGTTCTCGGTCACGTAGAGCGGAAGGTCCGTGTACTCCTCGTGCACCCGACGCAGCGTCTCCACCAGACCGGGAGCGTCGATCTCCCAGTCCATGTCGGTGACCGGCACTCCCCGGGTGACGAACCGGACGTCCTCGCTGCCCGGCCAGCAGGACTGGGCCCGCCAGTACGGTTCCGGCTGCTCGCCCGAGACCGGTGCGGCCACCACGTGCCGGCTGTAGTAGTTGACGCCCACCACGTCCAGCGGCGTGGAGATGGTGGCCAGGTCGCCGTCGTGGACGTGGCTGAAGTCGGTCACCTTCGCCAGGTCGGCCACCAGGTCGTCGGGGTACGCGCCGCGCAGGATCGGGTCGAGGAAGAACCGGTTGGCCAGCGCGTCGATCCGCCGGGCCGCGTCGGCGTCACCAGGCGAGTCGCTGGCCGGGGTGACCGGGTACAGGTTGACGGTCACCCCGAGTTGCGCCTGCGGCACCGCCGTACGCAGCGCCTGCACCGCGAGCCCGTGCCCGAGCATCAGGTGGTGTCCGGCGCGGACCGCGTCGGCCCCGTCGGAGCGGCCCGGGGCGTGCACCCCGGAGCCGTACCCGAGGAAGGCCGAGCACCAGGGCTCGTTGAGCGTCGTCCAGTACTTCACCCGGTCGCCCAGCGCGTCGGCCATCAGCAGCGCGTAGTCGGCGAACCGGGCGGCGGTGTCCCGGGCCGGCCAGCCGCCGGCGTCCTCCAACTCCTGCGGCAGATCCCAGTGGTAGAGGGTGAGCCAGGGCTCGATCCCGTTGGCCAGCAGTTCGTCGACCAGCCGCTGGTAGAAGTCGAGCCCTTCGGCGTTTGCCGGACCCGACCCGCCCGGCTGCACCCGGGGCCAGGACACCGAGAACCGGTACGACTTCAACCCCAGCTCGGCCATCAGCCGGACGTCGTCGCCGAGCCGGTGGTAGTGGTCGCAGGCGACGTCGCCGGTGTGCCCGGAGACCGTCCGGCCCTCGGTGTGGCTGAAGGTGTCCCAGATCGACGCGGTCCGGCCGCCCTCGTTCGCCGCGCCCTCGATCTGGTATGCGGCGGTCGCCGCGCCCCAGAGGAAGCCGGGCGGGAAGGTAAGCGGCGGACGCTCGTCGAGGACGCCGACGGCGGGCGGGGTGGCGGGGTTGCTCACGACTTGACTGCACCTTCCATGATCCCGCCGATGATCTGGCGGCCGAAGAGTAGAAAGACGAGCACCAGCGGGATGGTGCCGACCGCCGTAGCGGCGAAGACCTGGGAATAGTCCGTGTAGTAGGCGTACGAGAGGAAGGAGAGCGAGACCTGCAGGGTCGGGTTCTCCGGGGTGAGGATCGCGTACGGCCACAGGAAGGAGTTCCAGGTCTCCATGAAGGTGAGCAGACCGAGTACGCCGGCCGCCGGCCGCAGCGCGGGCAGCACGATGTTCCAGTAGATCCGGAACGTGCTGGCACCGTCGACCCGACCGGCCTCGATCAGCTCGTCGGAGATCGCCTGGCTGGCGTACTGCCGCATCATGAACACGCCGAAGGCGCTCACCAGGAACGGCACGGTCACCGCGTAGAGGGTGTCGTACCAACCCAGCGACTGCATCATGCTCCAGAGCGGGATGAGACCCATCTGGGTCGGGATCATCATGGTGACGATGATCGCCAGCAGCAGCACGTTGCGACCGCGGAAGCGCAGCTTCGCGAAGGCGAAGCCGGCCAGGGAGCCGGTGAGCACCACCGACACGGTGACCACCGAGGAGACGATGATCGAGTTCATCAGGCCCTTGAGGAAGTTGGCCGCGTCGTTGTCGAGCACCCGGCCGAAGTTGTCACCGAAGGCGCCGGCCGGGGTCATCGGCGGTGGCACGTCGTTGATCGACTCCAGGCTGCGGGTGCCGATCACGATCATGTAGTAGAAGGGGTAGATCGACAGCAGCGCCGCCAGGACGAGCGCCATGTAGGTGAGTGGACTGGTGCGCCACAGGCGCTTTGAAGCCGAGATCATCGATCTCTCCTCACTTGGCCGCGCGGCGGACGAGTACGAAGTTGATCAGCGACACGAAGACGATGATCATGAAGATGGCCCAGGCCACCGCGGCGCCGTAACCTGCGGTACTCAGGTTGTAGATGCCCTTCTCGTACATGTACATGGCCAGCGTCTGGTACTCCCGCTGGTTGCCGCCGATGATGCTGCCGTTGGCGAAGAGCAGCGGCTCGGTGAACAGTTGCATGCCGCCGATCGTGGAGAGGATGACCACGAAGATGAAGGTGGGCTTGAGCATCGGCAGGGTGATCTGCCAGAACTGCCGCCACGGGCTGGCCCCGTCGATCGCGGCCGCCTCGTACAGATCCTTCGGGATGGCCTGCATGCCGGCGAGCAGGATCAGGGTGTTGTAGCCGGTCCACCGCCAGTTGACCATCGTGGCGATGGCGGTCCAGGAACTCCACTCCTGCGCACGCCAGTCGATCTGGTCCACCCCGACGAGGCCGAGCAGCCAGTTGAACAGGCCGAAGTCACGCTGGAACAGCATGCCGAAGACGATCGCGACGGCGGCCACCGAGACCACGTTCGGCACGAAGATGGCCATCCGGAAGAAGGTCTTGGCGCGCAGCAGGGTCTGGTTGAGCAGGTTCGCCAGGAACAGCGCCATCAGCAGCTGCGGGATGGTCGACAGGGCGAAGATGCCGAACGTGTTGATCAGCGCGTTCCAGAAGTACTCGTCGGAGAACAACGCGGTGTAGTTGTCGAACCCGATGAACGTGTGCTCGCCGACCATGTCCCAGTCATGCAGGGACATCCAGGCGGTGCGCAGCATCGGGTACAGCCCGAAGGCTCCGAAGATCAGGAAGAACGGCGCGATGTAGAGGTACGGGGAGTACTTGAGATCCAGGCGGTTGAAGAGATAGCCCCGCCGGCGTCGGGCGGGGACGTCGGGGGGTGGTGCTGCTGGCGACGGCGGTGCCGTCGTGGCCGACAGGCTCATGACGACACTCCGCTGCGCTCCGTGCCGCCACGAGGCACCACGGCACTGAGGTGATGATTCGCTCGCTTACGCTCGCTCATTCGAGTTTCCTTTTCCAGCGAGGCCCGGGGGCCCTCGCGCAGGATGCTGCGCGGTGGGGACCGACCGGTGGCGTTCGGGTAGTCCCGAACGCCACCGGAAGGGAATCACTCAGAAGACGCCCTGGGTCTGCGCGTCCTTGGTGAACTGCTCCCAGGCCGCATCCTTGCTGGCCTGCCCGTTCTCGAACGCCCGCATCGCCGGCTCGAACGCGTTCTCCTTGATCGCCTGGTGCTTCGGGCCCAGGTGGATCGGCTCGATCTGAGCGACGCTCTCGCCGAAGATCTTGCCGGTCGGCGCGTTGCTGAAGTACTCGTTGGTGTAGCTGAGGAAGGCCTCGTTCTTCAGCGCCTCCAGGTTGGTGGGCAGCGGGCCCTTGGCCTTGAATGCCTCCACCTGGCTGGTGGCGTTGGTCAGGAACTGGGCGAGCTTCGCCGCCTCCTCCGGGTACTTGCTCTGCTCCGGCACGGCCAGCCACGAGCCGCCCCAGTTACCGCCGCCGCCCGGCACGGCCGCCACGTCCCACTTGCCCTTGTTCTCCTCGCCGGAGTTGTCCGCGACGATGCCGAGCATCCAGGACGGGCAGAAGGTGGCCGCGAAGGTGCCCTGCTTGAAGCCGCCGGACCACTCGGGCGACCAGGTGGACGCCTTGGCGGAGATGTCCACCATCGAGGTGGCGGTCTCCCAGGCAGACTTCACCGCGGGGCTGGAGTCCGCGATGATGTTGTTCTCCTTGTCGTAGAACAGGTCGCTGCCCTGCTGGAACAGCACGCCGTTGGAGACGGCGGTGATCGAGTCGACGAACGCCTTGCCGGTGGCCTGCTTGTACTTCTGGCCAGCCTGGTGGAAGCCGTTCCAGTCCGGCCAGAGCGCCGAGACCGCGTCCCGCTCGGTGGGCAGGCCGGCGGCCTCGAACAGGTCCTTGCGGTAGCAGACCGCGAGGCTGCCGACGTCGGTCGGCAGGCCGATCAGGCGACCGTCCGGCGCCTTGCCCAGCTCCCACTTCCACGGCAGGTAGTCGTCGGAGATCTCGGACGACACCAGCGGAGTCAGGTCGGCCCAGTTGCGCGGGTTGGCCTTGAACTCGTTGAGGATGCCCTCTTCCAGGGCGGTCACGTCGGCCGCGCCCTTGCCGGTGGCGAGGTAACGGACCAGCTTCGGCCGGTACTCGCCGAGCTGGGCGGTCTTGCGCAGCTCGATCTTGATGCCGGTCTCCTGCTCGTACTGCTTGACGAGCTCGTCGTAGCCGAACTCGCCGAAGGTGTCGACGACCAGCTTCTCGGGCTTCTCGCCCTCGGCCGGCGTGTCGTCGTCATTGCCGCAGGCCGCGAGGCCGCCGATGGCGGTGATCGCGGCCAGGGTGGCTGCCGCCATGCGGGAACGCCGCGTGGTGAGGCTCATCCTGACCCCTCTTTCGATGGTGAGGCTGCTTTTGTCTGTGGTGGGGGGTGCCGCAGCGCCTGCCGACACCGACTCGGTCAGCCGGCGTCGGCGACCAAAGGGCGCGCCATGTGATCCACGCCTCTTGGGAACGCTCCCATGAGATTGCCGGCACGTGTCGGGAGTGTCAATAGTCCAGTGGGAGCGATCCCAGATCGTTACCACGCAGCTCGTTTGACCCGGCAAGCAATCGGGAATGGCTGATAGGTTGCGCACCGACAATGGTCGATGGAGTCGGCGGCAGTCAACAGAGACGACGCAGCAGGGTGTCGACCCGACCGGCGTCGAAGACCGCCGGGTCGAAGGCGGCGCCGACCCAGTCCCGCATCGTCCGATGCTCCGGATGACCCGACTCGGCCAGCGCGGCGAGCAGCAGCCGATAGCCCTGCGGGCCACCGACGTCCTCCGGCGGACCGGCCCGCTCCCCGTCGAGGCAGCTCGGATAGCGCTCGTCCACCTCGGCACCGAAGACGTCCTCCACCAGCAGGTCGTGCTCCCACCAGTCACCGAAGTCGTACGTGTAGTGGAACCGGCTGCCCTTGCCGACCACCGCGTCCAACCGGACGTCCAACTCGTCGTGCAGGGCCAGCTCGCCGTCGGGGTCGGGTTCGCCGTACTGCACGCCGTCGATCTCGAACGAGTGCAGGTGGCAGTCCCGCCAGCCCATCGCGTGCTGCACCACCCGGTGCAGCCGATCCAGGGTGTAGCCGCCGGGTACCAGCACCCGACGCCAGATCGCCGGACGAACGCCGGACAGGGACATCCTCAGCTGGAAGATCTGACGCGGCATGGGTGTGCCATCCTCCCTCGGCATAGGCTGCGAGCATGATCTGCCGAGCGTGCCGGGCGCGGCGGCATGACGACTGCCCGGGCCGGAACTGGTGCGACTGCCAGCACCGTACCCCCCGACCGACCCCTCCCGTCACCGGTCCGGCCGGCGAATGAGCGACAGAGCACCGATTTCCATCCTCTGGCCGGACCCGTCACCCGAGCCGGTGGACGACGACACGCTCATCGCCAGGTACGGACGCGCCGACCAGCCGCGCCTGCGGATGAACTTCGTGACCAGCGTCGACGGTGCGGTCAGTCTCGACGGTTACTCGGCCGGGCTGTCCGGCACACCCGACAAGCGGGTCTTCGGGCTGCTCCGGATGCTCTGCGACGCACTGCTGGTGGCCGCCGGCACGCTGCGCCACGAGGGCTACCGGGCGATCCGGCTCGACGAGCGACGCCGGGCCTGGCGACGTGCGCACGGACTGGCCGAGTACCCGACCCTGGTCGTGGTCTCCGGCACCCTCGACCTCGATCCGGCCCAGGCCGCCTTCGCCGACGCACCCGTGCGACCCGTGGTGCTCACTCACCGCAACGCGGCGGCGCCGCCCGGCCTGACCGCCGTGGCCGATCTGGTACGCCACGGTGACGACCTGGTCGACCTGGTCGCCGGGCTGGCCGAACTGCGCCGACGCGGACTCGGTCAACTGCTCTGCGAGGGCGGTCCACACCTGTTCGGCGCCCTGACCGCCGCCGACCTGGTCGACGAGGTGTGCCTCTCGATCGCGCCCCTGCTCGCCGGGGCCGGACCCGGCCGGATCACCGCCGGTGTCCCGAGTCCCGCCCGCAGCCTGCCGCTGCGGCACGTACTTCGCGCCGACGACGGCACCCTGCTGCTGCGCCACGCCCGGCACTGACCGGCGACCCGCCCGAAAAGGCCACACAACCGCAGTTCTGCTCACTAGCGTGAACCCGTGTCGACGGCTGCCGGAGGGCGGGGACGTGGCGTACGAGGTGGTCGAGCTGCGGGTCCACGGGGTCTCCGGAGCCGCCGCCGAGACACTGCTGGACCACCCGGTGGTGACCAGGGTGGCCGGCGACGACAACGCCGGCTTCTACCGTCCCCGGCCCGGCTTCGGCGTCAGCGACCGACCGCAGGCGCTGCGGGTCGAGGCGTACCGCTGGGGGGCGCTGACCGCCGGCGGTGCGGTGCGGACCGCGTCGCTGCTGTTCCTGCTGCCGTTCATGCTCGTCAACCTCGCGGTGTGGACGCGGCCGGCGACCGGTGGGGCCGGCGGTGTGATCGGTCCGCTGTGCCGGCTGCTCGCCGCCACCCTGACCGCCGCGTTCATGCTCTCCGTGGTCGGCGTGACCGTCGACATCATCGGCTGGCAGTGTGTTCCCTACCAGCCCTGCCTGCGTGGTCGCGGCTACCTGTCCTGGCTGGCCCACCTGCCGCTCGGACCTCGCCTGGCGTTGCTCGCCCTGGTGCCGATCGGCGCCCTGCGGCTGCTCTGGTGGCTCGGCGAACGGTCGGCCCGGGTGTTCGAGGCGTTTCCAGCCGCCCGGGGGCAGGACCGCACCAGCGGCGGAGAGGATCGCATCGACAGTCCGGGCTTCTGGAACGACGCACTCGTGGTGCACCGGCTGCGCGCCATTCACGTCGCGGTCGGGCTGGGTGTGCTCGACGCGAGCCTGCTCGCCGCGCTGGTTCATGTGCACTCCACGCCGGTCGCGCACCTGCTTCTCGGTGCGACCTGGGTGCTGCTGGCGGCCTGCGTCGCCCTGCTGCTCCGACCGGCGCGCGCCGCGCCGGAGGGCCAGGGCCGGGGACCGGTCGACCTGCGCGGCATCCGGCCACTGCGGATCGGTGCCGTCACGCTCACCGTGCTCGCGCTGCTCTACAGCGCGGTGGTGGTGGAGCCGGAGCCGCCGCACGGACAGTTGCCCGGGTACGAGGGCGCGGCGGCCGGGTTGGTGGCGGTCCAGGCCGCGCTGCTCGGCGGGCTCGTCGCGGCCACGCTGCAGCAGCGGCGGCGTAGCCGCACCGCCGGCACGTTCTGGCTGAGCGGGCTCGCGACGCCGATCTTCGCTGCCGTGTCCATCGCCGTCGCGTACGGGTTCGCCGCCGCGCTCGTCTACCGCGTCGCCGACCTGCTCGACCGCGGCGACATCCCGAATCCGGCCCGGCCGGACCGGTCCGGCGCGCCACCGCTGGAACCACCGGTCTCCTACCGATGGGCGGCCCTGGCCGGTCTGATCACAGTCCTGGTCGTCGCCGCGACGGCGCTCTGGCGGATCGCCGTGACCCGTCGGCGACGACGCCGGATGGCCGAGGAGGTCGTCCGGCGGGACTTCCCCGACCCCCCGCCGGAGGCGCTGCCCCGACGTGCGGACGTCCGGGAGATCGTCGCCCGGTCCGCGATCGCCGAGCATCTCGGCCCGATGTTCACCGTCTTCCTGGTGCTGTCGGTGGTCGGCGTCGCCGTCGTCGCCCTGGACCTGATCGGCATCGGGCCGTCGGAGCTGAGCCGGCAACTGGCCGGCACCGATGGTCAGGTGGCCACTGACCTGGCCCTCGTGACCGACGCGGGGATCTACGTCATCGGCCTGCTCGGGCTCGGCATCGTGGTGCTCGGGCTGTTCTCCTACCGCTCCGAGGAGACCCGACGCACCGTGGCGGCCATCTGGGACCTCGGCACCTTCTGGCCACGCACGGTGCACCCGTTCGCGCCGCCCTGCTACGCCGAGCGGGCGGTACCGGAACTGGCCAAACGGGTCGCCGCGCTGGCCGACCACGGCGGGGTGATCCTCTCCGGGCACAGCCACGGTTCGGTGCTGGCCGCCGCCACCCTGCTCCAACTGCCGTCCCGGGTGCTGCCCCGGGTGGCGCTGCTGACCCACGGCAGCCCGCTGCACCGGGTGTACGCGCGCCTGTGCCCGGCCTTCTTCGGCAGCCCCATTTTGACCGAACTGGGCGACCGGATCGGGTGGCGCTGGGTGAACCTGTGGCGGGACACCGACTCGGTCGGCGGACCGATCTTCTCGGCCCACCGCCCCGGCCAGCGGCCACGGGTCACCGGGCCCGTCGGCACGGTCGACCGGCGGCTGCGCGATCCCCGTGGCATCACTGTGCCGCCCGACGACACCGTCCCGCCGCCGGTCAACCGGCACTGGCCGTACCACACCGACGAGGCGTACGAGGCGGCCGTGCGGGACCTGGCCGGGCGGTTGCGGCCAGCCACCGGGACCAGCCTGCACCCGACGCCCTGACGGCCCCGCCGCCGAGCGGCCCGGCAGTCCGGCGGCCCGGCGGCCCGGCAGTTCGGCGGCCCGGCAGTTCGGCGGCCCGGCGGGGCTTGCCGGACGAGGCGCGGACACCCGCCGTCAGACTCCGATCGCCCTGTGCGATCGGCGCGATGTCGTTACGTGGCCTGCGCCGCGTCGCGTGGCGACCTGTCGTACTCCTCCGGCAGGATGCAGGGCGTGTGTGCCGACCGCGACGACCGACCGAGCGGAGTTGCCCGATGATCGACCAGGGGTTCGACGGCCCGGGCGAGGGGGTGGGCCGGGTGCTGGGCACCGCCGACGCCACTCCCCTGCAGTTCTGGACGGCGGTCGCCCCGGGCAGCTATCTCCAGCTGGACGACGTGGTGGTGACCCGGCGGGAGTTGCCCGACCGGGAGCCGGTGACCATCGCCGGGGTGGTCACCCAGGTCCGGGCGCGGCACGAGGGCGCGCAGTTCGACTCCGACGTATTCGCCATCGCCGACGGCACACTGCCGGCGCAGGTGCAGGAGGCCGCCGAGATCACCACCACCCGGGTCGACCCCGAGTTCTACGTGCCGCCGCAGCCGGGTGCGGTGGTGCACCGGGCCGAGGGCGACGCCCGCGCCCGGGCACTGCACTTCGACCGGATGGAACGGCGGATCCCGATGGGCACCGGCCGCGACGGTGTCCCGGTCTACCTGAACGCCGACTTCCTCGACGGCAGCCGGGGCGCGCACGTGTCGATCTCCGGCATCTCCGGGGTGGCCACCAAGACCAGCTTCGCCACCTTTCTTCTCTACTCGGTGTTCCGCTCGGGTCAGCTCGGCGGTGACGCGGTGAACGCCAAGGCGTTGATCTTCAATGTGAAGGGCGAGGACCTGCTCTTCCTCGACCACCCGAACGCCCGGCTCGACGATCCGACCCGGGCCGCGTACGCCCGGCTCGGCCTGGCCGCGGACGCCTTCCCCGACGTACGGGTCTACGCGCCGCCCCGGGTCGGCGACTCGTCCGGCACACCGGACGTGAGCAGTCGGCTCACCGGCGTGGACAGCTTCTACTGGACGCTCACCGAGTTCTGCGCCGACCGCCTGCTGCCGTACGTCTTCGCCGACGCCGACGACGAACGCCAGCAGTACACGATGGTGGTCCACTCCGTCGCCGCCCACCTGGCCCGGTACGCCCAGCCCGCCGACGGCGGCGTCAGCATCGACGGCGTCCGGCTGGGCAGCTACGGCGACCTGGTCGACCACGTCGTCGAGCAGCTCAGCGACGACGAGACGCGCGGCGACTGGGCGGGCAGCGCGGTCGGGCTGGGCACGGTGAACGCGTTCGCCCGCCGGCTGATCGGCAGCAAGAAGGATCTGTCCCGGCTGATCCGCGGCGACCTGGCCACCCGCCGCCCGCACAGCATCAACACCGCCGAGTCCGCCCAGGTCACCGTCGTCGACCTGCACAACCTGCCGGACCGGGCGCAACGTTTCGTGGTCGGCGTGACGCTCAAGAGCGAGTTCGAACGCAAGGAGAAGTCCGGCACCGCCAAGCCGCTGCTGTTCGTGGTGCTCGACGAGCTGAACAAGTACGCCCCCCGGGAGGGCTCCTCCCCGATCAAGGAGGTGCTGCTCGACATCGCCGAGCGGGGCCGCTCGCTCGGCGTGATCCTGATCGGCGCGCAGCAGACCGCGAGCGAGGTGGAGCGACGCATCGTCACCAACTCGGCGATCCGGGTGGTGGGCCGGCTGGATCCGGCCGAGGCGTCCCGCCCGGAGTACGGTTTCCTCCCGCCCGCCCAACGGCAACGCGCGCTGCTGGCCAAGCCGGGCACGATGTTCGTCAACCAGCCGGACATCCCGGTGCCGCTCTGTCTGGAGTTCCCGTTCCCGGCCTGGGCGACGCGGGTCTCCGAGGCGGGGGCCGCGCCGTCGCAGACCCTGCGGTCGATCACCCAGTCCGCCGACCCGTTCGCGGTCGTCGGGTCCGGCGGCGGCACCGACGACGACATCCCGTTCTAGCCCGGGGGTAACAGCATGAAGATCCTGCACACCTCCGACTGGCACGTGGGAAAGGTCCTCAAGGGGCAGTCGCGGGCCGAGGAACACAAGCAGGTGCTGGCCGGGGTCATCGAGATCGCCCGGCGGGAACGGCCCGACCTGGTCGTCATCGCCGGTGACCTCTACGACACCGCGGCACCGACCCCGGAGGCGACCCGCCTGGTCACCCGGGCGTTGACCGCGCTGCGCCGCACCGGCGCGGACGTGGTGGCGATCGGCGGCAACCACGACAACGGCCCGGCCCTGGACGCGCTGCGCCCGTGGGCCGAGGCAGCCGGCATCACCCTGCGCGGCGGCGTACGCGAGGATCCGGCCGAACACGTCATCGACGGCACCACCGCCGCCGGGGAACGCTGGCGGCTGGCCGCCCTGCCGTTCCTGTCCCAGCGGTACGCGGTCCGGGCGGTGGAGATGTACGAGCTGACCGCCGCCGAGACCACCCAGACGTACGCCGACCATCTGGGCCGCATCCTGGCCCGGTTGACCGAGGGTTTCGACGAGCCGAACCGGGTGCACCTGGTCACCGCCCACCTGACGGTGGTCGGCGCGGCCACCGGCGGCGGCGAACGGGACGCGCACACCATCATGGGTTACGCGGTGCCCGCCTCGGTCTTCCCCGGCACCGCGCACTACGTGGCGCTCGGGCACCTGCACCGCGCCCAGCGGGTGCCAGGGCCGTGCCCGATCCGCTACAGCGGTGCTCCGCTCGCAGTGGACTTCGGCGAGCAGGAGAACGTCCCGGCGGTGACCCTGGTCGAGGTCACCGCGACCACGGCGGCGCGGATCCGCGAGGAGCCGGTGACCGCGGCGACCACGCTGCGCACCGTACGCGGCACCCTCGCCCAGCTCGCCGAGATCACCCCGCCGGACGGCTGGCTGCGGGTGTACGTGCGCGAACAGCCCCGCGCCGGCCTGCGCGAGGAGGTGCAGCAGTTGCTGCCCCGGGCCCTGGAGATCCGCATCGACCCGGAGCTGGTGCCGGCACCCGGCAGCGGCACCCGGGTGGCGCAGCGGTCCGGCCGCTCACCCCGGCAGTTGTTCGCCGACTATCTGGACAGCCGGGGCCATGCCGACGAGGGCGTCCGGGAACTCTTCGACGAACTGCTCGAAGAGGTTGATCACTGATGCGGCCGATGCGCCTGGACCTGGCCGGTTTCACCGTATTTCGCGACGCCACCACCATCGACTTCACCGACGCGGACTTCTTCGCCCTGGTCGGGCCGACCGGTTCCGGCAAGTCGACGGTGCTCGACGCGATCTGCTTCGCGCTCTACGGCACGGTGCCCCGCTGGGGCGGCACCCGGGGGCTGGGCAACGCGCTCGCGCCGTCGGCCACCGAGGCGCGGGTCCGGTTGGTCTTCGAGTCCGGTGGGGCCCGCTACGTCGCCACCCGGGTGGTGCGCCGCGACGGCCGGGGCAACGTCAAGACCGCCGGTGCCGGGTTGCAGCTGATGCCGGAGGGGTTCGACGTCACCAAGCTGGACACCGGGCTCAGCCCGGAGGATCTCGGCGAGGTGGTCGCCGGCACCCCGGCGGAGATGGACGCGGCCGTGCTGGCGGCGGTCGGGCTGCCGTACGAGCAGTTCACCAGCTGTGTGGTGCTGCCGCAGGGCCAGTTCGCCGACTTCCTGCACGCCCGCCCGGCCACCCGGCAGCAGATCCTGGTCAACCTGCTCGGTCTCGGCGTGTACGAGCAGGTGCAGCAGCGGGCCACCACCCGGGCCGGGCAGGCGGAGGCGAAGCTGGAGGCGGTCGACCAGCTGCTGGCCGCGCTGACCGACGTCGACGACGCGGCACTGGAGCAGGCCACCGGCCAGGTGGACCGGATGCGGGAACTGGCCGGGTCGGTGACCGCCGCCGTACCGGAACTGGAAGCGGCGCGCACGACGGTGCGGGAGGCCAACGCGGCGCTGGCCACGCTCGACGGCGAACTGGCCACGTTGGACGAGGTGCGGGCGCCGGACGGAGTGGCCGAGGTGGCCCGGGCGGTGACGGCGACGCGGGCCGAGTCCGAGGCGGCGGCGGCCGCGGTGTCGCTGGCCGAGGAGCGCGAGGAGAAGCTGCGCGGCGAGCTGGCCGCCGCCGGCGACGAGAGCGCCCTGCGGATGCTGCTGCGGGCGTACGCCGACCGGGAGCAGTTGTCCGCCCAGGCGGACCAGGTGCGGGCCGGGATGGAGGCGGCCGGCGTCGAGCACGACGCGGCGGTGCGGGCCCTGACCGGGGCGCAGGCGGCGGCCGAGCGCGCCGAGGCGGAGTTGGCGGCGGCGTTCCAGGCGCACGAGGAGGCGAAGACCGCCGACCAGGCGACGGCGTTGCGGGCCCACCTGACCGACGGGGACGCCTGCCCGGTGTGCGAGCAGACGGTGGCCCGGGTGCCGGCGGTTCCGGCCGGCTCGGCGGTGGCCCGGGCGGTGGCCGCCGGCAAGGCGGCCCGGGCGGCCAACGAGGCGGCCCGGAAACTCGTCGCCGAGCGGGACGCCGCCGCACGTGACCTGGAACGGGTGCTGCTGCGCGCCCGCACCGAACACGACGGGCTGCGGGCCCGACTCGCCGAGCTGGACGAGCGGCTCGCCGGTGCCGCCACTCCCGAGGCGCTGCGGGCGCGGCTGGCGGAGCTGGCCCGGCTGCGGCGGGGGCTGGACGAGGCGACCACGGCGCTCCGGGCCGGCCGGGACGCCGCCCGGCAGACTCGGGCGGCGGTCGAGGCGGCACAGGATCGGCTCCGGACGGTGTGGCGGCGCTTCGACGGCGCCCGCGACGCGGTGGCCCGGTTCGGGCCGCCGGCCACCGACCGCGACGATGTCGCCGCCGCCTGGTCCGCGTTGGCGAAGTGGGCGCGGGACCAGGCGCAGCACCGCCGGTCGCAGCGGGACGGGCTGGCCGGTGCGGTGGTCGAGGCCGAGACGGCGGCCGGCGCGGCGGCGGATCGCATCGCCGGCATCTTCGCCGACGCCGGGCTGCCCGCCCCGGACGACCCGGTCCGCGCCGCCACCGTCGCGGTGGAGCGGGCCGAGGCGGAGCTGCGCCGGCTGACCGAACGACGCGAGCAGGCCGGCACGCTGCGCGAGCAGCGGGCCGGGCACGAACGCGAGGCGCAGACGGCTCGGGCGCTGGCGGGGCACCTGCGGGCCAACAACTTCGAGCGGTGGTTGCTGGCCGAGGCGCTGGATCTGCTTGTCGACGGCGCGTCGGGGATCCTGCGGGAACTCTCCGGCGGCCAGTACGACCTGGTCCACGACAAGGGTGAGTTCTTCGTGGTCGACCACCACGACGCCGGGCTGCGGCGCGGGGTGCGGACGCTCTCCGGCGGTGAGACGTTCCAGGCGTCGCTGGCGCTGGCGTTGGCGTTGTCCGAGCAGTTGGCCGGGATGTCCACCACCGCGGCGAGCCTGGAGTCCATCGTGTTGGACGAGGGGTTCGGCACCCTCGACGCGGCCACCCTCGACACGGTCGCCGCCACCCTGGAAAATCTCGCCGCCCGGGGCGACCGGATGGTCGGCGTGGTCACCCACGTGCCGGCGTTGGCCGAGCGCATCCCGGTCCGCTTCGAGGTGCACAAGGACGCCCGCTCGGCCCGGGTGGAACGGACCGGCCGGTGATGCGGGCATGAACCGCTTCTTCGTCGACGCCTGGGATCCGGGCTACGGCGCGTCGTTCGAGGCGTCGCCGGCCGGCCCGGCCGCACCGAGCAGCGCCCAGGTCGAGGCGGAACACGAGCTGCCGGCGGTGGACTGGCGGGCGATCGGCCCCCGTCCGGGCGTCCGGGCACCCGACGTGGTGCTGCTCGTCGACGGGGTACGCCGGATCGACGCCAGCATCTGGACGGCCGAGGAGGACGGCGGTTCGTTTCCCGGGCTGGCCGCCTCGTACGCGGCCGGGGTGATGCGCTGCGACCTGGATCGCGGTGCCGCGCAACTGGCCGGCGCCACGGTGGGGCGGGGCCTGTTCACCGCCAGCCCGTCGGCGACCGACGTGGTGGCCGGCAACGTCCGCTACCCGGTGCACCGGGTCGGCGGCAGCGGTGAGCTGGCCAAGCTGCCGGCGGCGGTGCAGGGGCCGTTGACCGCCCTGGAGGTGCAGGTCTCGGCCGCCGCGCGTACCGACGACGACCTGCTGGTGGTGGACGGGCCGCTGCGCAACCGACGGCAGCTGCCGCGCACGCTCGGCTACATCAAGACCCAGCACAGCCAGTACCTCGACGCCCGGCTCACCGCCGTGGTCACCGGCCTCGCGCCAGGCCAGCGGTCACCGGTGTTCCGGCTCGGCACCGCCTGGGGTGGCTGGTCGTGGTATCTGCGGCTGCCGGTGACCGCGGGCGCGCCCTGGGCCGGAATCGTGCGGCTGGAGTGCTCCGCCGACCTGGAGATCGCCGAGGCGGTACGGCTGGCCGACCTGTCGCTCGTCACCCTGCCCCGGTTCGCGTCCAGCCCGTACAAGGATCCCCGGGCCCCGCAGAACCTGGTGCCGATCGCCGGGCTGGAGCGGTTGCTGCGCTCCCGCCTGGGCGACGCGCGGCTGCTGCATCGCGCGCTCACCGTCGCCGCCCGCACCGCCGCCCGGGCCGGGCGCTGATGGGCCGGCGGCGCGACGCCGACCGGATCTCCGAGCCGGTCGACACCGGGCTCGCCGAACTGGTGCCCGACCCGGACCGGTCCGGCTCGTGGACGCTGCTGCTCGACGGCGCACCGCAGTCGCATGTGGACCTGACCGATCCCACGCACCTGGAGTTCGAGTACGTCCGCCGGCTGGCCGCCGCGATCGACCTGGTGGCACCGGCGGGTGCCCCGCTGCGGGTGCTGCATCTGGGTGGCGGTGCGCTGACCCTGCCCCGGTACGTCGCCGCCACCCGTCCCGGCTCGACGCAGCGGGTGGTCGAGGTGGACGGGGCGCTCGTCGAGCTGGTCCGGCGGACGTTGCCGTGGCGGGCCGATCCGCGCCTGAAGGTACGGGTGGGTGACGCGCGGGCGGTGCTCGCCTCATACCGAGAGGCCAGCTACGACGTGGTGGTCGCCGACGCCTTCGCCGGTGCCCGGACACCGGCCCGGCTGACCTCGGTGGAGTACGTCGCCGACGCGGCCCGGGTACTGCACCCGGCAGGCTGGTACCTGGCCAACGTCGCCGACGGCCCGCCGCTGCGTTTCGCCCGGGGCCAGGTGGCCACCGTACGCACGGTGCTGCCCCGGGCGTGCCTGGTCGCCGACGCCGCCGTGCTGCGCGGCCGGCGCTACGGCAATCTGGTGCTCGTCGCCGGCCGGCAGGAGCCGCCGGTGGCGGCGCTGGTTCGCCGGGCCGCCGGCGACTGGTTTCCCGGCCGGGTGCTGGCCGAGGCGGAACTCGACCACTTCACCGGGGGCGCCACGGTGGTGCACGACGGCGACGCCGTCGACTCGACGCCACCGCCGCCGGGGATTTTTTCCGCCCGACGTTGATCCGTTCGGCACCGCCTTCCGTACCAGTCAGCAGCCATGCCCGTGGGGGGACGGCTTTCTGTCCAGGGACGTCGGAGGTCTGCATGCACGCACTGGCGGTCGGTTGGCAGGGCGACCGGGTGCGGGTGGACTGGATGTCCGCCCGGTCCCAGTCGCGGCCGATCACGTCCACCCGTGGGGTCGACTCTCGTGCGGCGGCTGGCCAGAATAGCCCGGTGACGCCGCGACCCACCCCTGGCCGCCACCAGGCTTCCACCACCGAAGCCGCCCACTCCGACCAGCTGGTCCGCACGCTCTACGCGGAACACGCCGGACCGCTGCTGATGTTCGTGATGCGGTTGACCGGCGGAGACCGGCAACGGGCCGAGGACATCGTCCAGGAGACGCTGCTGCGAGCCTGGCGCAACGCGCACCGGTTGGGCGCGCAGGGACAGGGGTCGCTACGGCCGTGGCTGGTCACGGTGGCGCGCCGGATCGCCATCGACGAGCACCGCAGCGAGCAGGCCCGCCCGGCCGAGACGTACGACCGGGACCTGACCGCGTTCGCCGAGGCCGACAGCACCGACCGGGTGCTGCGGTCGATGACGGTGGCGGACGCGCTGCGAACGTTGAGTCAGTCGCACCGGGAGATCCTGGTGGCGACGTACTTCCGGGGCCGTACGGTGCCGGAGGCGGCCGAGGAACTCGGTCTGCCGTTGGGCACCGCGAAGTCGCGGGTCTACTACGCGCTGCGCGCGCTGCGCACAGCTCTGCAGGAGAGGGGGGTGACGGAATGAGCCGGGTTGACCACATGGACGTCGCCGCGTACGCGCTCGGCGTGCTTGACGAACAGGACATGGAGCGGTTCGAGGAACACCTCGCGACCTGCTGGGCCTGTGCCGCCGAGCTGGAGACGATGGTGCCGGTGGTCGGGCTGCTCTCCGACATCGACGAGGAGTCGATCACGGCGCTGGAGCAGACCCACTCGGATCCGGTCCTGCTGGACCGGACGCTCGTGGCGCTGCGTACGCACCGTCGGCGGGCCCGGTTCCGGCAGGTCCTGGCGACCGCGGCGGCCGTGGTGGTCTTCGGTGGGCTGACCGGTGTCGTGTTCAGCAACCTCACCGACAGCAGCACGGCGCCGCCGATCGCCGGGCCGACCACGGCTCCGGTGGACCCGCCGAGCGACCGCCCCGGCAACCCCAGCGGTCCGGGTTTCGGCGGCAACGAGCAGGAGGGTGAGCAGGTCGATGTCACCGACCCGGCCACCGGCGTCGAGGCGACGTTCTGGCTGACCTCGAAGGACTTCGGCACCAAGATGGACTTCAGCCTGGGCAAGCTGCCGGGGCCGCGCACCTGCCGCCTGGTGGTGGTGCGCGACGACGGCTCCACCGAGGTCGTCTCCACCTGGTCGGTGCCGGACGGCGGGTACGGCACAAACGCCAACCCGAACCTGCTGGCCCTGTCGGCGGCCACCTCGACGAAGCTGGACGACATCAAGCACTTCGAGGTGCAGGAAATCGACTCGCGGGGAGCCACTGAGACTCTGGTGACCGTCCCCACGGCCTGATCCACGTCCACGAAGGCCCGCCTCGGCCCGAGGCGGGCCTTCGGTCTTTCCCCGGTGTCAGGCGACTCAGCCAGCTGGGGATACGGACTCACACGGACAGAGCACCCGGACGGTTCAATGGATCCTTGTGAACTTGCCCACCCTTTCGGATTCATCCTTGACAGCGATCGGTCCGTACTTCCCGGTGAACTTGCCAAGCATGAGGAGGGCACGTGGCACAGATGAAGCGGACCGTCATCGCCGTGGGCGCCATGTTCGCACTTACGGCCTGCGCACCCGCGGGCTACAACGGGGCGGACGCGGGCGCGGCCGAGCCGGTCGCCGTCGCCGCGGCCGAGCCCAGCGTGACCGCCGACCCCGAGGCCAGCGCGGAACCGGGCGCCTCGGCGTCACCGGGCGCGGAGGCCGAGACCGACGCTCCCCTGCCCGACGGTGTCGAACTGACCGCCAGCCTGACCGGCAAGAAGTTCCCCCGGATGGGCAGCGCCGTGGTCAACCAGGACGGATACATCCTGTACCGCTTCGACCGCGACACCAACGACCCGCCGTCGTCCAACTGCGACGGCCAGTGCGCCGAGGTGTGGCCGCCGGCACTGACCGACGGCGCTCCGGAGCTGAAGGGCGTCTCCGACGACGACGTCGGCACCATCACCCGCGAGGACGGCACCCGTCAGATCACCCTCGACGGCTGGCCGCTCTACACCTACATCGGTGACAAGAAGCCGGGCGCCTGGAAGGGCCAGGGCGTCGGCGGCACCTGGTTCGTGGTCAACCCGGACGGCAGCAAGAACCTGGAGTGCCTGCCCAAGGGCACCCCGAAGGCGGTCGCCCCGCCGTCGAAGACCGAGTCGAACGACGCGGACTCCGACTACGACTACTGATCCATCAGCACGTCGGGTGGCCGGCCGCAGCCAGCAATGGCGCGGCCGGCCACCGGCGTTCCTACCCGGACCAGGTGCGCCGCGCTGACCGAGTGGCCCGCGTGGCAGAGTGAGGCGGTGAGCTGGACGCCGCCGACCACCAACCGGGTGTTGCGAACCCCGCCCGGCTACCGCTTCGCCGCTTCGGTGCGCCCGCTCACCTTCAGCCCGTACGACCCGTGTGCGCGGATGATCGCGGGCGTCTTCTGGTGGGCGGCGCGCACGCCCGACGGACCGGCCACCCTCGCCCTGCGACCCGAGGGCGGCGATCTGACCGCCGAGGGTCACGGCCCGGGTGCCGGCTGGATGGTCGAGCACGCCGACGCGGTGGCCGGGCTCCGCGACGACCTGACCGGTTTCGCGGAGCTGGCCGGGAGCCACCCCGTGGTGGCCAGGCTGGCCAGTCAGCAGGCGGGGCTACGGATGCCGGCCAGCGGGCTGGTCTTTCCCCGGGTGCTGCGGGCCGTGCTGGAGCAGAAGGTCACCGGCAAGGAGGCCTACCGGGGGTACGCGGCGACCGTGCGCCACTTCGCCGAGCCGGCGCCCGGGCCGGTACGGCTGCTGCTGCCACCCGACCCGGCGGCGGTGGCCGCCGCGCCGTACTGGGTCTTCCATCCGTTCGGCGTGGAGCAGCGCCGGGCCGAGACGTTGACGCGGGCCGCCCGGATGGCCGACCGACTGCAACGATGCGCCGACTCGGCCCAGGCCACTCGCCTGCTGCGGTCGATCCCGGGCATCGGGCCGTGGACCGCCGCCGAGGTCGTCCGGGTCGCGTACGGCGACGCGGACGCGGTGAGCGTCGGCGACTACCACGTACCCAACACGGTCGCCTGGGCCCTGGCCGGTGAGCCACGCGGCAACGACGCCCGGATGCTTGAGCTGCTGGAACCGTTCCGGGGCCACCGGGGCCGGGTCTGCTGGCTGCTGGAGGCCGCCGCCGTGCAGGCGCCGAAGTTCGGCCCGCGCGCCCCGATCCGCTCCTTCGCCCACTACTGAACGCCGGTCTCAGGCGGCCTCGCGCAGGTCGGCCAGGTCGACCGGGGTACGCCGACGCAGCAGCTCGGCCAACTCGTCGACCGATCCCACCTCGCCGAGCACGTTCTTGCCGCCGCCGAAGCGTCGGGGATAGGTGTGCACCAACCGGTACAGGTACCGGCCGTGGATCAGCTCGACGCTCACCCGCCACCGTCCGCAGCACCCGCACACCCACTCCGCCACCTCGCGAAAGTAGCTCTGACCTGCGGTTTTCCGATTCGCCCGGACGGCACGTGACGGGCGTCAGCAAGACACGCCGCCCACCGGGCGGCCGTGATCCGGGTCACCGCTGTCGGTGCCGTCTGGTTGACTGATCGCCGTGGACCTGCCGATCAACCCGCCGGTGGAGCCGATGCTCGCCCGCAGCGTCAGCTCGATCCCCACCGCCCCGGGGATGACCTACGAGCCCAAGTGGGACGGCTTCCGCTGCATCGTCTTCCGCGACGGTGACGAGGTGGAGCTGGCCAGCCGGGGCGGCAAGATGATGACCCGCTACTTCCCCGAGGTGGTCGAGCAGGCCCGCCGGCAGCTACCGCCGCGCTGCGCGGTCGACGGCGAGCTGATCGTGATCCGCCGCGACGGCCCGGACGGGCAGCCCCGGCTCGACTTCGAGCTGCTGGCCCAGCGCATCCACCCGGCGGCCTCCCGGGTGAAGCTGCTCGCCGAGACCACGCCGGCCGACTTCGTCGCCTTCGACCTGCTCGCGCTCGACGACGAGGGCCTGCTCGACGCCCCCTACCCGACCCGCCGCGCCCGGCTTGAGCAGGCGCTGTCCGGGGTACGACCCCCGGTGCACGTCACCCAGATCACCACCGACGCCGAGGTGGCGCGCCGCTGGTTCGACGTCTTCGAGGGCGCCGGCCTGGACGGGTTGATCGCCAAGCCCGCCGACCTGCCGTACGAGCCGGGCAAGCGGCTGATGTCCAAGGTCAAGCACGCCCGCACCGCCGACGCGGTGGTGGCCGGGTTCCGCTGGCACAAGTCCGGTCCGGTGGTCGGTTCGCTGCTGCTCGGCCTCTACGACGACGCCGGAGTGCTGCACCACGTCGGGGTGAGCGCCTCGTTCACCATGGCCCGCCGCGCCGAGCTGCTGGAGGAGCTGGCCCCCTACCGCGACGTCGGGGACGAGCACCCGTGGGTGCACGGCGACCACGAGCGCGGGCAACGCATCCCGGGCGGGGTCAGTCGCTGGACCGGCACGAAGAACCTGGAATGGGAGCCGCTGCGCCCGCAACTGGTGGTCGAGGTGGCGTACGACGCGATGGAGGGTGACCGGTTCCGGCACACCGCGCGCTTCGTTCGCTGGCGACCCGACCGTGACCCGCTCTCCTGCCGATACGATCAACTTGACCGGCCGGTCCGGTTCGACGTGGACCAGGTGCTGCGGGGTGACCCGGCGGTGTCGGCCGGGTCCGCATAGCTTGGCCGTCGATCTGATCACGGAGGCTCGTTCGTGACCCGTACGCCCGACCGGATCCGCCGTTTCCGGCTCACCGTGGCCGGCCTGACCGCCGCCGTGGTGGTCACCGCCGGCTGCACGCTGCCGGCGTTCGCGCCGCGCACCGACGTCGACGGCGAGGCCGCGGCACCGGGGTCCGCGGCGACCTGGCGGTCCTGCCCGGAGGTGGCCGACGAGGTGGTCGGGCGGCAGGCACCGGACATCAGGTACGAGTGCACCCGCATCCAGGTGCCGCGCGACTGGGCGGGCGGCAGCGCCGCCACGACCGGTCCCGGTGCCGGTGAGACCTTCGAGATCGCGCTGCTGCGGGCCCGCTCCACCAACCAGCGCGACCGGATCGGCTCGCTGCTGGTCAACCCGGGCGGCCCCGGCGGCTCGGGCGTCGACACCGCCGTCTACCTCACCTTCGGCGAGCAGTACGGCGGCCTGCCCGACGCCATCCTCGAACGCTTCGACATCGTCGGCTTCGACCCGCGCGGGGTGTCCCGGTCCAGCCCGGTCGAGTGCATCTCCGACGCCGACCTCGACGCCGTCTTCGGCTACAACCCCGACCCGGAGAGCCAGGCGTCGTTCGACGACTTCGTCGCGCTCAACGAGCGCATCGGCCAGGGCTGCGGCGCCAAGTACGGCGACCAGCTACCGCTGTACGGCACCGAGCAGGCGGCCCGCGACATGGACGCGATCCGGGCCGCCGTCGGCGACGAGAAGTTGACCTACCTCGGCTACTCCTACGGCACCCTGCTGGGGGCCACGTACGCCCAGTTGTTCCCACAGCGGGTGCGGGCGCTTGTCCTCGACGGCGCGGTCGACCCCCGGCAAGATCTGATCGAGGGTTCGGAGAGCCAGGCGAAAGGCTTCGAACGCGCCTTCGACAACTTCACCAGGTGGTGCGCGGCGAACGCGGCCCGCTGCCCCATCGCCCCCGACGCCCGGGCGGCGGTCACCTCGGCCATCGACAAGGCCGAGGTCTCCCCCGTCCGCTCCGCCGACGGCCGGGAAGCCACCGCCGGCTGGATCTTCTACGCCATCGTCTCGTCGCTGTACTCGGAGCCCGGCTGGCAGCAGCTCGCCCAGGCCATCGACCGGCTGAACGAGGGCAACCCGACGGACGTGTTCCGGCTCGCCGACAACTACACCGACCGCGACTCCGACGGCAACTACAGCAACCTGTTCGACGCCAACCTGGCCATCAACTGCGCCGACGAGGAACAACGCCCCGACCTGGAGCGGATCCGCCAGCTCCAGTCCGAGTGGCGCAGCCAGTACCCGCTGTTCGGCGCACCACTCGCCGCCGGTCTGGTCTCCTGCACGGAGTGGCCGGGCGGCAGCGACCCCTATCCGACCGGCCGCGCCGAGGGTGCCCCGCCGATCCTCGTCGTCGGCACCACCGGCGACCCCGCGACACCGTACGAGCAGACCCCGGCGTTGGCCGAGATGCTGGGTGTCGGCCGGGTGCTCACCTGGGAGGGCGAGGGGCACACCGCCTACCCGCAGACGGCCTGCATCACCCAGGCGGTCAACGCGTACCTGATCGACCTGACCGTCCCACCCGACGGCAAGCGCTGCCCAGCCCGCTGACCGGCCGGCGGTCGCTCGCCGTACTGACGGCGGGGCGTCGTCCGTTCAACGGCTCACGCTCGCGCCGAGGTAGAGGCGTATGACGCGGGTGACGGTGTCGCGGTCGCCCTCCACGTGTACGGTGCCGGCGCGTTCGGCGTCGGTGAGCGGCAGGCCACCGAACAGCACCTCGCTCCAGGCCGTCGAGTCGGCGGTCACGGTCGCCACCGGGTCGACGGCGGTACCGGGCCGGACGTCCAGCAGCCCGTCGGCGGTGGTCAGCCGATAGTCGCGGACCGGTGGGTCGGGCTGGCGGGTGTCGTGGAGGCGCAGGGCGGTCGGCGGCAGGCCCTCTGGGACAGGGGGTGCCATGGTGCGCATGGCGAGGACCATGGCGTCAGGTGTCATGCCACCGCTGGTGCGGGGGTCCGGCCCGGAGGAGTACCACCGCCCGAGCGAGGCGAGGACCGACTCCAGGCCACGACCCCACTCGGTGACGGCGTACGCGCGGGTGCGGGCCAGGTCGGGCAGGGTCACCTGGTCGATGATGCCGGCCTGACGCAGGGATCTGAGCCGGTCACTGAGGACGGCCGGGGTGATGCCACGGACGGACTCCTGAAGGTCGGCGAAGCGTTTGGGTCCGAGGAGCAGTTCGCGGACGACGATGAGCGTCCACCTGTCACCCACCAGGTCGAGCGCGTTGGCAGCTCGGCAGGCGTCGCCGTGGTGCGCGTAGGTCAACTTGGTAGGCAATCCTAATCAACTTCTTTCACACGAGTCTTCGCTATGTTTATAGTAGCGGCATGCCGAGTATGGACACACAGCCAGCACCTCCGGTGGTCGACCGCGACACCTGGCTCCGGGAACGGAACGCACTGCTCGTCCGGGAGAAGGAGCACACCCGGGCCGGTGATGCCATCGCCGCTGCCCGCCGCCGCCTGCCGATGACCGAGGTCAACCCGGTCAAGCTGATCGGCGAGCAGGGCCCGGTCTCGTTGCTCGACATCTTCGACGGGCAAGACCAACTCGTGGTCTACAAGCACATGTGGCACCTCGGCAAGCCGTTCGAGGAGCAGTGTGAAGGCTGCACCATCAGCATCTGGAACTTCCACGAGGCTAGCTACCTGGCGGCACGGGGCATCAGGTTCGCGGTCTTCGCCGAGGGACCGTACGAGGAGATCGCACCGTTCCGCGAGTTCATGGGCTACCTCCACCCGTGGTACTCGAACTACGGCATCGAGGATCCCGCCGTCGCCGGCGGCGGCAACATCGCCTGCTACCTGCGCCGGGGCGACCGGGTGTTCCTCACCTACGAGACGACCGGACGCGGCGTCGAGGCGATCATGGGCTCGCTCAAGCTGCTCGACATGACCGCCTATGGACGACAGGAAGCCTGGGAGGACTCTCCCGACGGCTGGCCGCAGGCCGACCCGACATACAGCTGGTGGCGCAAGGACGGCCGCCCGGTAGCCCAGTGGACCCGCCCCGGCGCCACGCCCGTCCAGTCGGACCAGCACCACTGCCACTGAGCACCTCGGGGCGCCTCGTAGTCACGCACCTCGGGTCAACGGGGCTTGAACGAATTCCCTGGGCCCGCCGTAGTCCGGCCCAGGGAATGGCCCCTATGGCGCGCCCAGGTCGGCGATGTGATCGGCATGTCCCTGGGGATAGGTGTGGACATAACGGATCTAATGGGTTCGTGCTACGGATCGATGTCCTTGTTGCAGGGTTGTTGCTGGCATTGACCGGCTGCGCCGGTAGCCCTCGAACACCTACCAGCACCGAACAGCCCCCTGGGATCTCGTCGGGGCAGCCGCCGGGACCGACGCCTGCCCCGGCGACCGGGAGCGGCCGGGTGCTGAACGGAGACGGTTACCGGACCCTGGTCGCCGGTGCCACGTACGACTTTCTCGCGGCGATGCACGGTCGGGTGGGCGTCGGTGCTGGCGGCTGTTTGATCCTGCGGGACGAAACAGGGGCCGCGGAGGTGTTGGTCTGGCCGCCGGGCACCACGTTGCTCTCGAACGGCCAGGTGGGCGTACGCGTGCCTGACGTCGGAGAGATCGTCGTGGGTGATCGGGTCGACGGCGGTGGCGGATTCTTCGAGACCCCGCTCACAGAGGGCGGCCCGCCAGAACATCTGCCACCCGTCCCGGTCGGATGCGCCTCCGTCGGCACCTCCGTGGCGGTGCTGGAACGCGTCAGCCGGCAGAGCGACAGTTGACGGTGCTCCGCCGCGCATCGGGTCGCACCGTTGTGGGACGCTCGCGGGATGAGTGAGGTGATCTTCCGTGAGGCGGTCCGGGCGGACCTGCCGGCCGTGCTCGACCTGCTCGCCGACGACGTGCTCGGACGCACCCGTGACGTCGGGGAGGTCGACGCCACGTACGAGAAGGCGTTCGCGGACATCACCGCCGACCCGCGCAACCAACTCGTGGTCGGTGAGACCGACGGCGAGGTGGTGGGTTGCATGCAGCTCACCTACATCCCCGGGCTCGGCCGGCACGGCGCCGAGCGGCAGTTGATCGAATCGGTCCGGGTCCGCTCGGACCAACGCGGTCGAGGGCTGGGACGCCAGATGATGACCTGGGCGATCGATGCGGCCCGGCAGCGCGGCTGCGGGCTGGTGCAGCTCACCACCGACAAGGCCCGCCACGACGCGCACCGCTTCTATCTCGGGCTCGGCTTCGTCGCCAGCCACGAGGGTATGAAGCTCAGCCTCTGACTTCCTCGCCTGCCGGTGAGTCCGACAGCCGGGGCCGTCCCACCTCGCAGCCGAGGACGGTGGCCCAGAAGCTCGTGAGCGTCGACAGACTCGACCCGTGGATCATGCTCCGGGTCGAATTGCGGATCATCCAGAAGTCACCGCCGGGCAGCACGATCACCCAACCGGCCGGGGCACCGCTGTCCTCCGCCACGAGCACCAGCAGTTCCGGCCTGCTGTCGACGTCGATCTCGGGCAGATCCTCGACCGTCGCGGACAACCACCCCTGCTCCCCAGAATTCATGCCGCCTCGTCTCACCGGATCAATTGTCGCCATTCCTGCGGGAAGCCTGCGGGAGTGTCGGCAATGGATGCAAGGCTCCGCGTGAGACAGTCATCCGGCGACACGTAAATGAGCCGATGAGACCTCGAATTCCTCGGAGCGGAGCCGATGATGCGTCAGGATGAGACAACCGGAGGGGGCGTGACCGAGACAGGATCGACAGTGCCGCGCCGTGAACTCGGCCGGCTGCTCAGACAGACGCGGGAACAGGCCGGCATCGGCCTGGAGGCCGCCGCCTCGGACCTTGAATGGTCCCGGGCCAAGATGTACCGCATCGAGGCTGGCCAGACCCCGATCCGGGCCTTGGACGTCGAGCAGATGTGCCGCCTCTACGGTGCCGCCCCCGAGATGTCCGAGGTGCTTGTCAGTCTCGCCAAGGAATCCAAGAGCAAAGGCTGGTACCACGCCTACGGCGAGGTGATCCCCCGCTGGTTCCAGCTGTACGTGGGACTCGAATCCGCCGCCTGTCGCATCCGCTCGTATGAACACGCTCTGGTGCCAGGACTCCTCCAGACCCCCGAATACGTGAGCGAGTTGGCGCGAACTCAGTCCGGCGGCGCAACCGAAGATGACGTTGCGAAACACGTCGAACTACGGATCGAACGTCAGCGCGTCCTCACGAGGAGACGACCGGCAGCTCCCGCTCTGGACGCGATTCTGGAGGAGAGCCTGCTGTACAAGACGATGCCCGGCATGGCCAAGCAGATCGACAAGCTGGTCGCCGCCAGCGATGCCGCCAACGTGACGGTCAGAGTGCTGCCGCTCGGCAGAAAACTCAGCGACGCGGCCGTGGTCGGAAACTTCGCAATCCTGGATTTCCCGACGCGTGGTGCGAGGTCAGCCGAGCCCACGACCGTGTACACGGAAGGCTTGTCCGGCGCGCTGTACCTTGACCGGGTGGCAGAGGTCCGGGCCTACGCCGGGGTCTGGACCGAACTCAGCGCGGAGGCGCTGAGTGTTGAGGAGTCACGCACACTCCTGCGGCGAATCAGGGAGAGACATCATGACTGATCTGACCGGCGCGACGTGGCGCAAGAGCAGCCGCAGCACCGCTCAGGGGAACTGTGTCGAGGTGGCGGAAGGTCTTGCGGGCGTGGTGGGGGTGCGGGACAGCAAGGACGTCACCGGTCCGATCCTGCTGTTCGACGCGTACCAGTGGCGGTCTTTTGTGCAGACCCTCAAGGGCAACCGTCCCGCGTAGCCCAGCCCGGTCAGCGGGGGCGGTCGCGGTCCTTGGAGGGTTGGACCCGCTTGGGTTCGCCGGGCATTTTCGGGTGGTCGGGCGGGTAGGGCAGGTCACCCTCTCCGGCGGCGGCGTCCCGCTCGGCCCACTCCAGCAGGGGGGTGATGTCCCACCCGGCGTCGTCGATGCCGGCGTGCGGGTCACCACGCTGGGCCAGCCGTTCCGGCACGGTACGCAGGTCGAAGTCGTCCGGCTCGACGTCGGTCAGCTCGTCCCAGGTGACCGGGGTGGAGACGGTCGCCCGGGCGTTGGCGCGCAGCGAGTACGCGCAGGCGATGGTGCGGTCCCGCGCCATCTGGTTGTAGTCCACGAAGACCCGCTCGCCGCGCTCCTCCTTCCACCAGGCGGTGGTGACCAGGTCGGGCCGGCGGCGGGCCAGTTCCCGGGCCAGTGCGATGGTGGCCCGGCGTACCTCGACGAACGTCCAGCGCGGCTGGATGCGCAGGTAGACGTGCACGCCCCGGCCGCCGGACGTCTTCGGCCAGCCCGGCACGCCCAGCTCGTCGAGGATCGCCCGCAGCTCGGTGGCGGCCGTGGCGGCATGGGCGAAGTCGGTGCCGGGCTGGGGATCGAGGTCGACCCGCAGCTCGTCGGGCCGGTCGACGTCGGCGGCGCGGACCGGCCAGGGGTGGAACACCACGGTGCCCATCTGCGCCGCCCAGGCCACGTGGGCCAGGTCGGCCGGGCACAGCTCCGCGGCCTTGCGCCCGCTGGGAAAGCTGATCTCGGCAGTCTGCACCCAGGGCGGCACGCCCCGGGTCGGCACCCGCTTCTGGAAGAACATCTCCCCCTCGATGCCGTCGGGGAAGCGCTGCAACGTCGTCGGCCGGTCGCCAAGCGCCCGCATGATGCCGTCGCCGACGCTGACGTAGTAGTGGAAGACGTCGGCCTTGGTGAAGCCCCGCTCCGGGAAGATCACCCGATCGGGACTGGACAGTCGTACGGTGTGCCCGGCCACCTCGATCTGCTCGGCCGCAGCCTTCGTGCCACCCATTGCGCGACCATATGCGATGGGTCCGACCTTCGGCGTACCGTTGACCTGTGACTCTTCCCGACAGCGAACTGCCCCACACCGAGGACGAGTGGCGGGTCCGGCTCAGCCCCGCCGAGTTCCGGGTGCTGCGCGAGCACGGCACCGAACCGGCGTGGACCGGCGAGTACGTCGACACCAAGACGCCCGGCATGTACCGGTGCCGGGCCTGTGGTGTCGAGTTGTACCCGAGCGACACCAAGTTCGACTCGCACTGCGGCTGGCCGAGCTTCGACGACGCCATCCCCGGCGCGATCAAGGAGATCGAGGACAACTCCCTCGGCATGAGCCGCACCGAGATCCGCTGCGCCCGCTGCGACAGCCACCTCGGCCACGTCTTCCGTGGCGAGGGCTTCACCCCGAAGGACACCCGGCACTGCGTGAACTCGCTCTCCATCCGCCTGGACCCGAGCACCGCCTGACCCAGGCCCGCGCCGCCGGGCGGTCAGCCGGACGCGGGCCGGCCGGCCATCAGCGCGACCTGAGCGGTACGGGACTGCTCCACACGCCGGGCCAGGTCGAGCACCCGTGCGTCGGTACCCGCCGCCTGATGGGCCCGGGCCAGGTCGGCCGCGGCCTGTTGGTGCGCGCTGAGCACCTCGATCAGCACCGCGTCGACCTCGGCGGCCGGGGCGTCGCGCAGCCGCGCCAACTGCTCGGGGCCCGTGCCGTGTCCGGCGTGGTCGTCGGCGCGGGCGCTGCGCCCGGCACCTGCCAGCCAGCCGCGTGCGGTGGCCAGTTCGTCGGACTCGGTCGCCGCGACGGCGGCGACCAGGGTGCGCAGTTCGCTGTCGGTCAGTCGGTCCCGAACGAGCCGGACGATCTGGAGGGTCTGCTCGGTGTGCCCGGCCATCATCGACAGGAACAGCAGGTCGATACCGGTCATCTCGCTGGTGGCATCAGGCGTGCGGGCCGGCGTCCCACTAGAGGCCGCGACCACCGGCGTCGTGGCGTCGGCGGGCGGGGGCTGCCCGGACGAGCCGCCACAGCCGGCAACCAGCAGCACCGCGATCAGGTGCAGCGGCAGCACACGCAGCGTGGCACGCCGTGCCCGCACCACGGCACGCACTGTGGGCCAGCGGGCCGACGACCCGACGACTCGGGCCCCCAGCACGCCGGCTCCGGCCCGCGACACGGCGGCTCCGGCCGACAGCACACCAGCTCCCGCGCACAGCACGGCGGGCGGGTGCGGCGGTACGGCGGGCGGGAGGTGCGGCCAGCTCCGGCCGCACCTCCCGTTGGTCAGATCTGGCTCCACAGCGCCGGTACGTTCGGCGGCTCCCAGCCGGCGATGGCGGTGTGTGCCTGCCGGCAGCGGTAGGTGCGGCCACCGTAGGTGACCTGGTCCCCGACCGCGTACGCCCGACCGGCGGCCCAGGTGCCTCCGCTCGGCGGGTTGGTGGTCGGCGCGACCGTCGGGGTGGGCGACGGTGCGGGCGGGTTGGCGGTGGGGCTCGGGCTGGGCGTGGGGTTGCCGCCGCCACCGCCGATCTGCAGGTCGACGCAGGAGTAGAAGGCGTTCGCGGTGTCAGAGATGTTCCACACCGCCAGCAGCTTCTGCCGGCCGGAGTAGCCGGACAGGTTGACGGTGTGCGAGACGGTCGCGCCGGGCTGGCGCCCGCCGCCGGAGAAGACCGCGACCCGGGTGTTGCCGATGAAGTACTCCCAGTCGCGGGTGGCGTGCATGGCCGTGTTGACCCAGGTGAACGTCACGGTGGTGCCGACCGAGGTGGCGGGCCAGCCACGGTTGTCGTCGTTGAGGACGGCGAAGTGCGAGATGTTGGCGTGGCAGTTGCGCAACCCCTTCGGGCCCTCGACGCTCTGCGGTTCCCACCTGATCTGCCCGCAGTCGGGTACCCGGTTCTGGGCGCAGAGTGCCTGGCGGCTCGGTGGCGACGAGACGTAGCCGTGGGCCTGGGCGGGGGTGGCGACGGCCAGGGTGGAGACCATGGCGCCCGTCGCGACGAGCGGAAGGGTGAATCTTCGACGCATGGCGGCAACTCCTTGTCGGCGTGGTGCCTGGTGAGGTGCCCCAAACATAATTTAAACCTTGTTAACAGTAAAGACCGATGTCAATAAAACGAGAGCCGTCTGGCGCCGTGCCGCAAGATGGGACAAAAGGTCTTTCTGATGGAGGTACGGGGCGTGGCAACCTGCGAGGTCTGCGGCAACGACTACTGGTTGGCGTTCGAGGTGCGTACGGTCAGCGGTGACGTGCACACCTTCGACAGCTTCGAGTGCGCGATCCACCGGCTGGCGCCGATCTGCGAGCACTGTGGCATCAAGATCGTCGGCCACGGGGTCGAGGTCTCCGGTCGGTTCTTCTGCTGCGGCCACTGCGCCCGCGCGGTGGAGACGGAGCAGGGCGCCGAGATCCGCGACACCGTCGGCGCCCGCCCAGCCTGACGCCCGTCGACCGATCATCCGCAGCAACCAACCACCCGAAGAACGAAGGACGCCACACCAGATCTTGGAAAGATTCGGTTCAGCTAACGGAAAGTCTCCAAGATCCTCAATCCAGCTCCAGGGCGCGTGCCGGCGAGCGCACTAGCCTGGCGGGATGTCTGACACGCAGCTGCACAGCGCCGGTTTCGCCGAGTTGGACGCGCGCACCTTCCACGACCTGGTGCGGCTGCGCGTCGACGTGTTCGTGGTCGAGCAGGAGTGCGCGTACCCGGAGATCGACGGGCGGGACGTCGAGCCCGGCACCCGGCACCTGTGGCTGACCCACGACGGCGCTCCGGTGGCGTACCTGCGGATCCTGGCCGACCCGGGCGGGGTGGCCAGGATCGGACGGGTGGTGGTGGCCCCGGCGGTGCGCGGTGCCGGGCACGCGGGCCGCCTGATGACGGCGGCGCTCGCCGAGATCGGCGACCGACCGTGCGTGCTGGACGCCCAGTCGCATCTGGTCGACTTCTACACCCGGCACGGCTTCACCGTCAGCGGGCCGGAATACGTCGAGGACGGCATCCCGCACACCCCCATGCGCCGGAAGTGGTAGGCGACCCGAACCCGGTGGTGGAAGCGCTTCGACGACCCCTCGCACCGGGTGCAGGAAATCGCTTTCCCCATTGACGGTAAACGATTGAACGTGCCATCCTTCCGAGTCAGCGCACGAGGGCCACACCGACGGCACGGGGGAGGGCAACTCCCGAGCGTCCGGGCGATGTCGAGATCCGACGACTCCCCCTGGGGGTTCCATGTCCAACTCGCTCAGATCATCACGGGCGCTCTGGCTGCTGGCCGTCGCGGCCGTCGCCACGCTGCTGCTCTCCACGGCATTCGTGCGGTCCGCCTCCGCGCACGGCTCGGTGGCCAACCCCATCTCCCGCAACTACGGCTGCTGGCAGCGCTGGGGCGGTGACTTCCAGAACCCCCGGATGGCCACCGAGGACCCGATGTGCTGGCAGGCCTGGCAGACCGACACCAACGCCATGTGGAACTGGAACGGCCTCTACCGCGAGGGCGTGGCCGGCAACCACCAGGCCGCCATCCCGAACGGCCAACTCTGCTCCGGCGGACGCACCGAGAACGGCCGCTACCGGGCGATGGACGTGCCGGGCGCCTGGCGGACCACCTCGGTCGGCAACAGCTTCCGGCTCAAGTTCTACGACCAGGCCAGCCACGGCGCCGACTACATCCGGGTGTACGCCACCCGGCAGGGCTACGACGCGCTGACCACCCCGCTGGCCTGGTCGCACCTGGAACTGGTCGGTCAGATCGGCAACACGCCGGCCGGGCAGTGGCAGCAGGAGCCGGGCGGAGTCTCCATCGAGATCCCGGTCAACGCCCCGGGCCGCACCGGCCGGCACGTCATCTACACGATCTGGCAGGCCAGTCACTCCGACCAGTCGTACTACATCTGCAGCGACGTGCAGTTCGGCGGCGGAACCAACCCTCCGCCCACCACGACCCCACCGACCACGCTGCCACCGACCACTCCCCCGCCGACCACCAACCCGCCACCGGCGGGTGCCTGCTCGGCGACGTACCGGGTCACCTCCACCTGGTCCGGCGGATTCCAGGGCGAAGTCCAGGTGACCGCCGGCAACGCCGCCATCCGCAGCTGGCGAGTGAGCTGGACCAACGGCAGCGGCCAACAGGTCAACCAGGCCTGGAACGCCACAGTCAGCTCCAGCGGCTCCACGGTGACCGCCACCAACGTCAGCTACAACGGCAACCTCGGTGCCGGGGCCAGCACCAGCTTCGGCTTCCTGGCCTCCGGCAACAGCACGACCACACCGACGATGACCTGCACCGCCACCACCTGACCCCGGCCGGGGCCGCGCCACACTCCCTCGGGCGCGGCCCCGCCCGGCTCAGCCGGCAACCGGCACGTCAGGCAGCGGCCGCCGGTAGTCGGGCGGGTGGCCAGCACCCGTCTGGTGGTGGTGCCGGAGTCCCGCTCCGGAGAGCGCTTCCCGCGTTGACGTACGCCGATGCTTCGTGGCACGCTTCCTCCGGAGCCAACACCACAGGGGCAACGCAGATCGGCCACGGGAGAGGCAACTCCCGAGCGTCCGGGCGCAGTCGCGAACTGACGATTCCCTTGGGGAGCTCCATGTCGAACGTACTCAGATCACCACGCGCCGCCTGGCTGCTGGCCGTCGCGGCCGTCGCCCTGTTGCTGCTCACCACCGCGCTGACAAACCCCGTCTCCGCGCACGGCGCCACGGTCAACCCCGGGTCCCGCGCCTACGGCTGCTGGGAACGCTGGGGTGGTGACCACATGAACCCGCGGATGGCCACCGAGGACCCGATGTGTTGGCAGGCCTGGCAGGCCAACCCGGCCGCCATGTGGAACTGGAACGGCCAACTCCGCGAGGGGGTGGGCGGCAACCACCAGGCGGCCGTACCGAACGGCCAGCTCTGCTCGGGCGGGCGGGCCGAGGGCGGTCGCTACAACGCCCTCGACACCTTGGGTGCCTGGCGGACCACCCCGGTCCCCAACAGCTTCCAGTTGAAGTTCTTCGACCAGGCCAGCCACGGCGCCGACTATCTCCGGGTGTACGCCACCCGGCAGGGTGTGGACACGCTCACCAAGCCACTGGCCTGGTCCGACCTGGAACTGGTCGGCCAGATCGGCTACACGCCGGCGTCGCAGTGGCAACGGGAGGTCGACGGGGTGTCGATCCAGATTCCGGTGAACGCGCCCGGCCGCACCGGCCGGCACATCATCTTCACCGTCTGGCAGGCCAGCCACTTCGACCAGTCGTACTACCACTGCAGCGACGTGCAGTTCGGTGGCGGCACCACCCCGCCGACCACCACGCCACCCACGACCACGCCGCCGACCACCACGCCACCGACCACCACCCCGCCGACCACTGCCCCGCCCACCACCAACCCGCCGGTGACGGGTGCCTGCTCGGCGACGTACCGGGTCACCTCCACCTGGTCCGGCGGATTCCAGGGTGAGGTCCAGGTGACCGCCGGCAACGCCGCCATCCGCGGCTGGCGAGTGAGCTGGACCAACGGCAGCGGCCAACAGGTCAACCAGGCCTGGAACGCCACAGTCAGCTCCAGCGGCTCCACGGTGACCGCCACCAACGTCAGCTACAACGGCAACCTAGGTGCAGGCGCCAGCACCAGCTTCGGCTTCCTGGCCTCCGGCAACAGCACGACCACACCGACGGTGACCTGCACCGCCACCACCTGACCCCGGCCGGGGCCGCGCCACACTCCCTCAGGCGCGGCCCCGCCCGGCTCAGTGGACGAGCCGGGCGGGCGACCCGGCGGGCCGGCTCAGGCCAGGGCGGAGACGATGTCGGCGACCGAGCGGCGACGGCCGGTGTAGAAGGGGACCTCCTCGCGGACGTGCAACCGGGCGCGGGAGGCTCGCAGGTCACGCATCAGGTCGACGATCCGGTGCAGCTCGTCGGCCTCGAAGGCGAGCATCCACTCGTAGTCGCCGAGCGCGAACGAGGCGACCGTGTTGGCCCGTACGTCCGGGTAGCCACGAGCCATCTTGCCGTGCTCGGCCAGCAGTTCCCGCCGCTCGGCGTCGGGCAACAGATACCAGTCGTACGACCGGACGAACGGGTAGACGCAGAGGTAGGCGCGGGCCTCCTCACCGGCCAGGAACGCCGGGATGTGACTCTTGTTGAACTCGGCCGGCCGGTGCAGCGCCATCTGCGACCAGACCGGGGTCATCGCCCGGCCGAGGGCGGTCCGCCGCAACCGCAGGTACGCGTCCTGGAGCGCGTCGCTCGACGAGGAGTGCCACCACACCATCAGGTCGGCGTCGGCGCGCAGCCCGGACACGTCGTAGGTGCCGCGTACCACCACGTCCTTGCCGGCCAATTCCTCGATCAGCGACTCGACCTCGCCGGTGACGTTGTCGCGCAGCGACGGCAGCGGCGCGCTGGCCCGGAACACCGACCACATGGTGTAGCGGATGGTGTCGTTGAGTTCCTTCAGTCGGGCCGCGTTCGTCTGCTCGGTCATCTCCCCGATCCTTCCAGTGCCGTGATGATCTCCTCGGCCGCCGTCTCGCCGGAGCGGACGCAGACCGGAATGCCGACCCCGTCGTAGCCGGCGCCGGCCAGCCGCAGCGTCGGATGTGCCGCCCGCAGCGCCGACCGGGCGGCGACGACCCGGTCGAGATGACCGGGGTTGTACTGCGGCAACGCGCCGCCCCAGCGCTGCACGTGCCCGGCGACCGGGGCCGGCAGCGGCGCGCCCAGCACCGCCGACACTTCCCGGTGCACGGTGGCGGCGAGGTCCTCGTCGGGGCGCTGCAACTGCTCCTCGTCGCCGTACCGGCCGACCGAGGCGCGCACCAGGGCCAACCCGTCCGGCCGGCGCAGGTGCCCCCACTTGGTGGTGAAGAAGGTGGACGCCTTGACCAGCAGTCCTTCGGTGGCGGGCACCAGGAAGCCGGAGAGGTCCGGCAGCACCGCTCCGGGCAGCGCGAGGGTGACAAGCGCGACGCTTGCGTAGTCCAGCCCGCCGATCTCCTTCGCCGCCTCCGGGGCGACGTCGGCGAGCAGCCGCGCCGCCGGCCGGGCCGGCACCGCCAGCACCACCGCGTCCACGTCGACATGCTCCGGGTCGCGGGTCGGGCCGACGGTCAGCCGCCAACCGGCGCCGGTCGGGGTGAGTTCGCGTACCGCCGCGTGGCGACGGATGGTCGCGCCGCTGGCCGCCACCGCCGCGTCGACAAGGGTGCTCAACCCGCCGTCGAGGGTGCCGAAGACCGGCTCGCCGGGGGCGCGCGCTGCGGCGGCCTGCGCCGCGCGCACGGCGGCGACAAGCGTGTGTTCCACCCGGGCGGCCCGGGCCAACGCGGGCATGGTGGTGACAAGCGACAGGTCGTCGGCCCGGCCGGCGTACACCCCGCCGAGCATCGGGTCGACCAGCCGGTCGACCACCTCGTCACCGAACCTCGCCCGGACCAGCGCGCCCACCGCGACGTCCTGGTCGTCGCCGAGCAGCGGCCCACCACCGTCGCGGTCGGCCTCCGGGGTCGGCCGCGCCACCGCCGCCACCTTGTCCAGATCACCGGGTACGCCGACAAGCGTGCCGCCGGGGATCGGGCGCAGCCCGCCGTCGACGGCCAGCGCCGCCCGCCCGACGGTCGGGTGGACGATCCGTCCCGCCAGGCCGAGCCGGCGGATCAGGGCCACGGCGGCGGACTCCCCGCCGGCCGGGTCGCGGATCAGGAACGATTCGGCGCCGAACTCGACCGGGCCGCCGGCCAGCTCGCCGGTGCGCAGCTTGCCGCCGAGCGAGCCGGACTGCTCGTACACGGTGATGTCGACGTCGGCGGGGGCCTGGTCGCGCAACCGGACCGCGGCGGCCAGGCCGGCGATGCCGCCGCCGACCACCGCCACCCGCCGCCGCGTCGCCATGACGGTCAGCCCCGGTCGACCGGTCGGGCCGACAGCTCGTGCACCAGGGCGACCACCCGGGTCAACACCTCCGGGTCGGTCTCCGGCAGCACGCCGTGGCCGAGGTTGAACACGTGCCCCGGCGCGGCCCGGCCCTGTTCCAGGATCCGGCGCACCTCGGTCTCCACCACCGGCCACGGGGCGAGCAGCAGGGTCGGGTCGAGGTTGCCCTGCACGGCCCGCTCCGGCCCGATCCGGCGGGTCGCGACGTCCAGCGGCGTACGCCAGTCGACGCCGACCACGTCGGCGCCGGCCTCGCCCATCGCGCCGAGCAGTTCGGCGGTGCCCACCCCGAAGTGGATCCGGGGCACCCCCGCGTCGGCGAGCCCGGTGAGCACCTTCGTCGAGTGGGGCAGCACGAACCGGCGGTAGTCGGCCTCGGAGAGCGCGCCGGCCCACGAGTCGAACAGCTGTACCGCCGACACACCAGCCTCGATCTGCACCCGCAGGAACGCCAGGGTCACCTCGGCCAGCCGGCCGGCGAGGGCGTGCCACAGCTCGGGCTCGCCGTGCATCAGCGCCTTGGTCTTGGCGTGGGTACGCGACGGACCACCCTCCACCAGGTAGCTGGCCAGCGTGAACGGGGCACCGGCGAAGCCGATCAGCGGCCTGTCGCCCAACTCCTTGACCAGCAGCCGGACGGCCTCGTCGACGTAGTCGACGTCGTCGCGGCCGATGAGCCGGATCCGTTCGACGTCGGCGGCGGTACGCACCGGCTCGGCCACCACCGGACCGGTGCCGGGCACGATGTCCAGGTCGACCCCGGCGGCGGCCACCGGCACCACGATGTCGCTGAACAGGATCGCCGCGTCCACGTTGTGCCGGCGAACCGGCTGGAGGGTGATCTCCGTGACCAGGTCGGGCCGGCGGCAGGACTCCAGCATCGCCACGCTGGCCCGGATCTCGCGGTACTCCGGCAGCGACCGGCCCGCCTGGCGCATGAACCAGACCGGGGTGTGCGGGACCGGCCGGCGGCGGCACGCCCGCACGAAGGCCGAATCGGCGGGCCCGCCGGGGCGGGATTCGTCGTCTCGGGCGGCGGTGCCCGTGGTGTCGGTGGTCATCGCGGCAATCGTGCCACGCGGCCGATCGTCGCCCCCCGCCCACCGCCGCCTTTGTGATGTAGAAGGACGGGCACCTTGTCAACGCCTCCGGTACAGCAGAGGCCCCTTTCTGACAATCAACGTCGTTGGCATCCGTGGATCACGGGGTGTCGATCGTCGGCGTGCCGACGCGACCTGACCCGTGCGGCGGCTTAGGCTGCGGGCATGGCCCCCCCGATCGCGCTTCCGGACACGTTCGCCCGCGCGGTCGCAGGGCTCCGGTCGGCGACGCCCCGGCCGGAGATCTTGCTGGAGGAGGTGGGGGCACCGCAGCGGCTGGCCCCCTACTCTTTCGCACTCTCCGCCTCGGTGCTGCGTGACGGTGACGAGGTGGCGTCCGGGCGGCTGATCCTGCTGCACGATCCGGCCGGGCACGAGGCGTGGCAGGGCACGCTGCGGCTGGTCACCTACGTGACCGCCGAGATGGAGGTCGACCTGGCCGCCGACCCGCTGCTGCCCGGAGTGGGATGGACCTGGCTGACCGACGCCCTCGACGCCCAGGACGCGGCGTACCGGGCCATCGGCGGCACTATCACGCAGACGATGTCGACCCGGTTCGGTGAGCTGGCCGGGCCGCCCGCGGCCGGCGACGTCGAGATCCGCGCCTCCTGGACACCGACCGGCGTCGACCTCGCCGCGCACCTGGACGCCTGGTGCACGCTGCTCGCCTCCACCGCCGGCCTGCCGCCGCCCGGCGTCACCGCCCTGCCCGAACGCCGCCCGGCCGCCACCGGCTGAGCACATCCGAGCGACCAGGCCGACACGCGGCGGGGGCGGGTGGCGGCACTCGATCCACTCGCGCACTAGGGTTGTCAGGTGACCGACGAACCACCCCTGCGCCGTCGGGCCGCCGCAAGCCGTACGGGAAACGACACGCTGCACCCGCCGTCGGCGCGGTCGGAGCCCTCGGATGCGGGGACCGAGCCCACCGGCGGCGAGTCCGTGCCGCTGACCGCGCCCCGCGACGGCACCCCCGAGCCAGTCGCCACCCCCGATCAGCTAGCCGAGGTGGTGGCGCGCTTCGCCGACGGAGCCGGGCCGGTGGCCCTGGACGCCGAACGCGCCTCCGGCTACCGCTACAGCCAGCGCGCGTACCTCGTCCAGCTGCGTCGTGCCGGTGCCGGCACCGCGCTGATCGACCCCCTGCCGCTGCCCGACCTGAGCACGCTCGACGCCGCGATCGCCGAGACGGAGTGGGTGCTGCACGCGGCGAACCAGGATCTGCCCTGCCTCGCGGAGCTGGGGCTGCGGCCACGCCGGTTGTTCGACACCGAGCTGGCGGCGCGGCTGGCCGGCTTCGAGCGGGTGGGGCTCGCCGCGCTCACCGAGCAGGTGCTCGGATTCAGCCTGGAGAAGCACCACTCCGCGGCGGACTGGTCGAGCCGGCCGCTGCCCGAGTCCTGGCTGACCTACGCCGCACTGGACGTCGAGCTGCTGACCGACCTACGCGACGCGCTCGACGCGGAGTTGGCCCGGCAGGGCAAGTCCGAGTGGGCGGCGGAGGAGTTCGACGCGCTCGTGCGCAACGGTGCCCGACCGCCCCGGGTACGCGCCGAACCCTGGCGACGGACGTCCGGAATCCACCGGGTCCGGGGCGCGCGGGCACAGGCCCGGGTCCGTTCCCTGTGGTACGCCCGAGACCAGATCGCCGCTCGGCGGGACTCGGCACCCGGCCGGGTGCTGCCCGACTCGGCCATCGTCGCGGCGGCGGAGTTGGATCCGAGGGACGAGAAGGCGCTGCTCACCCTGCCCGGCTTCGGTGGTCGGTCGGTGCGGCGGTTGGCGCGTACCTGGCTGGCGGCACTGGACGACGCTCGGCAGTTGCCGGACGATGCCCTGCCGGTGGCGCCGACCGTGGAGGGCCCACCCCCACCGCACCGGTGGGCGGAGCGGGACCCGGTTGCCGCCGCCCGGCTGACCCGCTGCCGGGAGGTGGTGTTGCGGGTGGCCGGGGAGCACAACCTGCCCCCGGAGAACCTGATCTCGCCCGACACCGTCCGCCGGGTCGCCTGGCAACCCCCCGAGGAGATCAGCGACACCACCGTCGCCGAAGCCCTGCGCGCCCACCACGCCCGCGAGTGGCAGATCACCCTCCTCCTCCCCCACCTCCCCACCGCCCTGACCCCCACCCCCTGACCCACCCCCACCCCCGCTCCGGGCCCGGGCCCGGGCCCGGACCCCGGGCCGTGG
>NZ_JAGPXT010000018.1 GCF_018070465.1 Micromonospora sp. C95 | reverse complement strand
GGGTGGGGGTGGGGGTGGGTTAGAGGGTTTGGACGGTGGCTATGCGTTCTTCTAGTTGCTCGATGGTGGCCTGGGCGCTGGGGGGGCCGCCGCAGATGCGGCGTAGCTCGGCGTGGATCTTGCCGTGTGGCTGGCCGGTGCGGTGGTGCTGGGCCGCGACCAGGGCGTTGAGTTGGCGGCGTAGGGCCACCCGGCGCTGGGCGGCGCTCATCGGTGCGGGCGGGGCTGCCGCCGGCGCTGCGGATTCCGTCCGCCGCTCGGTCGTTCGACGTCGCTGGGCGGCGAGCTGATCGGCCTGCCGTTTGGCGAGCAGCGACGCCACCTGTTCCGAGGTGAGCAGCCCGGGCAGGCCGAGGTACTCCTCCTCCTCGGGGGTGCCGGCCTGGGCCGCCGTACCGAACGAGGCCCCGTCGAAGATCACCTGATCAAGTTCGGCGGTGGCGGACAGTGCGGCGAAGCGCTTCTCCAGCTCACCGCTGGCCTGCTCGTTGCGCTGGGCCCGGTCCAGCAGTTCGTCGTCGAAGCCCTCGCGGTCCTTGGGTTTGCCGAGCACATGGTCCCGCTCGGCCTCCATCTCGCTGGCCAGCCCGAGCAGATGCGGCACGCTGGGCAGGAAGACCGACGCGGTCTCCCCCGGGCGCCGGGCCCGGACGAAGCGTCCGATCGCCTGCGCGAAGTACAGCGGGGTACTGGCACTTGTCGCGTACACACCGACGGCCAGGCGGGGGATGTCCACGCCTTCGGACACCATCCGCACCGCCACCAGCCACCGTTGCTCGGACGCCGCGAACGTCGCGATCCGGGCCGAAGCACCCGCGTCGTCGGAGAGCACCACGGCCGCCCGTTCCCCCGTCACCTGCTCGATGAGCCGGGCGTACGAGCGGGCCGTCTGCTGGTCGCTGGCGATGACCAGACCGCCCGCGTCGGGCATGCCAGCCTCCCGTAGCACGGTCAGCCGGGCATCGGCCGCCCGCAGCACCTGCGGCATCCAGTCGCCGGCCGGATCCAAGGCGGTACGCCACGCCTGGGCGATGAGATCCTGCGTCATCGGCTCGCCCAGCCGGGCCGCCAGTTCCTCCCCGGCGTTCGTCCGCCACCGGGTCTCCCCCGAGTACGCCAGGAACAGCACCGGCCGTACCACGCCGTCGCGTAGCGCGTCGCTGTAGCCGTATACCGAGTCGGCCCGGGAACGCAGCAGGCCGTCGCCGCCCCGCTCGTAGCTGACGAACGGGATGGGGTTGTCGTCGGACCGGAAGGGCGTGCCGGTGAGCATCAGCCGGCGTACCGCAGGCTCGAAGGCCGCCTTCACCCCGTCCCCCCAGGTACGCGAGTCACCGGCGTGGTGGATCTCGTCGAGGATGACCAGGGTCCGGCGGGTCATGGTGCGCCGCCGGTGCACCTGCGGCGCCATTCCGACCTGCGCGTAGGTGACCACGGCGCCGTGGAAGTCGGCCGAGGAATGCAGGTCGGCGTTGCGGAACGCGGCGTCGAGTTGGATGCCCACCCGGGCCGCCGCCTCCGCCCACTGAATCTTCAGGTGTTCGGTGGGCGCGACCACGGTGACCGCCTCGACGCTGCCGTCGGCGAGCAGTTCGGCGGCGATGCGCAGGGCGAAGGTGGTCTTTCCGGCGCCCGGCGTGGCGACCGCGGTGAAGTCCTCAGCTCGACGGCGCAGGTACTCCACCAGAGCCTTGCGCTGCCAGGCGCGTAGGGACGGGAACGTATCGAGCGCCGGCGTCCGGACTGCCACGCGTTCGCTCCTCTCCGGCCACGGGATGTCCCGGCCGCCGGCCGGCGGGCCCGGGCCGGGGGGCACGGCGGTCGCCCCACGAAAATGCCTCCGCGCAGCCGAGCAGCGAAGGCCGACTCAGCATAACCAGCAGCCGCCGTGCTGCCCACGCGACGCCACACCCGTCACCATGGTGCCGTTCGCCACTGAGTGCTCACTCCGGCGACGGGCCCGACAGGCCGGTGCGCGGCGGTCGCACCGTCGCCACCGGCGCCGACCAGCGCCGCCGCAGGGCCACCAGGCGTACGCCGAAGACCAGCACCACGGCGGCGGTGAGCGGGATCGGCCCGGTGTGGCCGAGGCCGTGGAGGAGCACCACCACGATCGAACCGACGAGCGACGCAACCGCGTAGATCTCCCGCCGCAGGACCACGGGGATCTCACCGGTGAGCAGGTCGCGGACGAGACCGCCGCCGATCGCGGTGATCATGCCGATCAGGCAGGCACCGACCGCCGGCACGTGGGCGTCGAGGGCCTTGAGGGTCCCGGCGACAGTGAACAGGCCGAGCCCGGCCGCATCGAGCACCAGGACGGTGGTGCGCAGCCGGGCGAACTGTGGATGCAGCCAGAAGATCGCTGCGGCGGTCACGGCGGCGGTACCCGCGTAGCGCCAGTCGGCGAAGGCCAGCGGCGGAACCTCGTCGATGACCAGGTCCCGGACGATCCCGCCGCCGAGGGCGGCGACGAAGCCGACGAAGACCACGCCGAAGAGGTCGAGCCGTTTGGCCACCGCCGCGGAGGCGCCCGAGGCGGCGAAGACCGCGACTCCGGCCAGGTCAGCCAGGAGAAGGGCGGTGGAGGTGGTCACCGCCGCAGGTTACGCGGGCCGCCGCGCGGACCGAGGGCGTCACTCGCGGTACGAGTCGTAGATCTCCTTGCACTTCGGGCAGACCGGCGAACCCGGTTTGGGCGTCTTCGTCACCGGGAACGTCTCCCCGCACAGCGCCACGACGAAGGTGCCCATGACGGCACTCTCGGCGATCTTTTCTTTCCGGACGTAGTGGAACATCTCCGGACCGGTGTCGGCGTCCTTCAGCTCGGGACGCTCGAGGATCTGTGTACTCACGACTGCACCTCCAAACGACAAGTCTGGCAGGTCACCCGCACCCGGTCCACCTGAGGTGACCCGGACGGCGGGCGTACGGTGAGCGATTGTGACCGACTTTCACCTTCGCTACGGCACCGAGGTGGCCCGGGCACTGCGCGAGCAGGGTCCCGTGGTCGCTCTGGAGAGCACCATCGTCTCGCACGGCCTGCCCCGCCCGGACAATCTCCGGGTGGCCCGGCAGATCGAACAGACCGTCCGGGACGCCGGCGCGGTGCCGGCCACCATCGGCATGATCGCTGGCGAACTCGTGGTCGGACTCGACGACGCCGAGCTGGCCCGGCTGGCGAGCGCCGACGGGGTGGCCAAACTCTCCGTACGCGATCTCGCGGTGGCGGCCGCGACCGGCGCGGACGGTGCGACCACCGTGGCCGCGACGAGTGCCGTGGCGGCCACGGCGGGCATCGGCGTGTTCGCCACCGGCGGGCTGGGCGGGGTGCACCGCGAGGCGGCGCAGACCTTCGACGAGTCCGCCGACCTGGTCACCCTGGCACGTACCCCGATCGCGGTGGTCTGCGCCGGGGTGAAGTCGATCCTCGACGTCGGCGCGACCCTGGAACGGCTGGAGACCCTCGGAGTGACCGTGGTCGGCTACCGGACCCGCCGGTTTCCGGGCTTCTTCATCACCGACGGCGGCTTCGACCTGGACTGGTCGGTCGACTCCCCGGAACGGGTCGCCGGCGTGCTGGCCGCCCGCGAGCAGCACCGGGCACACCACGGCGGGCTGATCGTCGCCAACCCGCTGCCCACCGACGAGCAGCTCGACCCGGACCTGCACGACCGTACCCTCACCGAGGGTCTCGCCCGGCTGGAGCGCGACGGGGTGACCGGCAAGGCCGTCACGCCGTACCTGCTGGCCCACTTCCACTCCGCGACACAGGGCGCCAGCCTGGCGGTGAACGTCCGGATCATCCTGCGCAACGCCGACCTGGCCGCCCGGATCGCGGTCGCCGCCGCCCAGCGCCGGGCCGACGCGCCGGCGTGACCGAGGTGACCGGAAACGGCAGCGACGGCACCGGCCGCGTCCTGGTCGTCGGCGACGTGGTCACGGACGTGGTCGCGGTGCTCTCCGGACCGTTGGCCCCCGGCTCCGACACCCCGGCGGCGATCAGGTCCACCGGCGGCGGACAGGCGGCCAACACCGCTGCCTGGCTGGCCGCCCAGGGCGTACCGGTGACCCTGGTGGGCGCGGTCGGCGACGACGGCGCCGGGCGTGACCGGGTCGCGGAGCTGACCGCCGCCGGAGTCGACTGCGCGGTGGACGAGATCGCCGGGTCCGCCACCGGCACGGTGATCGTGCTGACGGCCAACGACGAACGCACCATGGTCACCGAGCGCGGGGCGAACGTACTGCTGCGTCCCGACCACGTGGCTGCGGCGCTGTCCGGTGCGCCGGACGCCACGCATCTGCACCTGTCCGGGTACACCCTGTTGGACGCGGACTCCCGACCGGCCGGCCTGCGGGCGCTGGCCGTCGCCCGCGAACGCGGCCTCACCACGAGTGTCGACGCGGCCTCCGCAGCACCGCTGCGGGCGGTCGGGACGGCGGCCTTTGTGAACTGGGTACGCGAGATCGACCTGCTGCTGGTGAACGTGGACGAGGCCACCGTGCTGGCCGGTGGATTGGAGCCGGCGGCGCAGGGCCGGGCACTGCTCTCCGTGGCCCGCCGGGTGGTGGTCAAACGCGGTGGGGCCGGTGCCGTCTGGGTCGACCGGGACGCCACGATCGTCACCTCGTCGGCGCACCGGGTGGCGGTGCGGGACGTGACCGGGGCAGGTGACGCCTTCGCGGCGGGCCTGCTGCGCGCCTGGCTGGCCGGGGCGACGCCCGATGCCGCCCTGTCCCGAGCCGTCGATCTCGGTGCCACGGCGGTGGCACAGATCGGGGCCCGCCCGGCTCGGTGAGCCGCTCCGGGCGGATCAGGGCTCCGCGTCGATGATCTTGTGTGGCCGCTCCTCGGCGGCGAGGCTCATCGGGGGCGGCGCCGCCTCGGTGGCCGACCGCGACGAGAAGCGGTTGGCGAGGCGGTGGCGCTCCTTGGGCGGCCGGTCGTTGGCCAGCAGTACCGCGAGCCACGGAATGAGCACCATGCCCAACGCGACCAGCGGTAGCCAGAGCCAGAGCAGTGGTGCCCGCACACCGACCAGGATCGCGCCGACGATCACGCAGGCGACGCGAACACCCATCATCACGACGTAACGCCGCTGCCGGCTGGTCAGTTGATCATCCTGGCTGCGGGCGGCGTCGGTGATGAGGATCGGCTGGTACGCCTGACGCTTCACCCGTGGTACCTCCTCCGGAGGGGCTGTACTCCATCCTGTCACCCTGACCGGGCGAGCGACGAGCTTCGTCGCCCCCGAAATTCGTGTTACGCCCGTGGTACGCTCGCCGCGTGGCCAGCAGGTTCAGCTTCACCGACGAGGCGCTTGCCAACCTGCGGGTCTACGACGTCACGCCGGGGGAAGTCTGGGAGGCGCTGCACAGCGGCCGGCGGGTCATCCGCCACCTCGGCGATGACGTGATGGTGGTTTACGCCCCCACCGCCCGCGGACGCCGGGTGGCGGTGCTGCTGGCCGAGACCGACGGTGCCGACAACGACTGGGACGTCCTCTCCGCTCGCGAGTTGAGCGACGTCGAGGCCAAACGCTACGACGAGGCCGTGCGGAATTCTCCGGAGACGAGGAGGCGGTGACGATGAACCGTCACGACGCGATCAAGCAGTTCCACAGCGGCGGCGACCGGATCGCCGATCTGATCGACGACAGCCAGGCGGTGGGACTACCCACCCCCGACACCGAGACTCCGATGGTCAGCCGGTCGGTCCGGCTGCCGCTCGAGACGTACGAACGGGTCCGGGCCGCCGCCGACGCCCGGGGCATCGGTGTGACGACGCTGATGCGGCAGTGGATCGAGGCGGGTCTGGCCGACCTGGACGACTCGGCGACCGTCTCGCTGGCCGACGTCCGGCGGGCCATCGCCTCCCTGGCCCATCCGAGCGCCGCCTGACGGAACTGTCGACCGCCCTCGGCGACCCAAGCCGGGCCGATGCGGCGGGCCGTGGCGCACGGGTCAGGTCGGGAAGCTGGCCGCACCGGGATCCGGACGGTCCAGCGGGGAGGCCGACGGTTCCATCGGCTGGTCACGAGCCCGCAACCCGTCCACGACAGCCACCACGGCCAGCCCACCGGCGACCACGGACAGCGCCAGCATCGGCGTTCCGAGCAGGAGCAGCGGGGCGGCCCCGACCAGCACGAGCATCATCAACACCCGCCGGCGGGAGACCCGGGCGAAGATCTCGTACTCGAACCGGGTCCGCCCCAGCAGAAACAGGGCCGGCCCGCCGACGATGAAGATCAGCCACGCCGGCTCGACCCGGTCGAACGGCTTCACGATGACCAACTCGTAACCCACTCCGGTGAGCAGCACGCCGAGCACCATGACCAGGTGCGTGCTGGAGGCGGAGGCACCGAGCAGACCGGGCGACCGGGCCATCCGCAGCGCCTCGACGAGCAGGTGACCGGCCCGGTGGAAGTAGATCCGCCAGAGCAGCGCGGTGGTGAGGAAGGCGACCGTGAAGGCCGCCGCCGCCAGCCAGCCGAATCCCTCGCCGCTGTAGGTGATCCCGATGACCAGGATCGTCTCACCCAGCGCGATGAGAAAGATCTGCTGGTAGCGCTCCGCCATGTGCTCGCCGGCGATCCGCCAGGCCGAGACGGGCGCCCGGCCCAGCCCGGGCACCGGCCAACCCAGCAGGTATCCGGCCATGTCGATGGTGATGCCCAGCGCCCACAGCCCGAACCGCAGGTCGGCTGGTCCGAGCGCACCGGCCAGCCACAACACCCCCGAACCCGCCGCCCAGGCGGCCAGCCGCCACGGCACGGTACGGCGCGGATGTCGCCCCAGCACGGCGGCGATCAGCAGGGGGCGGCCGATCACCGTCACCAGGTAGGCCAGGACGAACGCCAGCGCCCGCTCCTCGAACCCCCGGGGCACGGTGACGGCCATCACCAGGCTGCCGAACATCGTCCCCACCACGACGAGTTGGATCGTCAGGGCGTCCGGCTCGTACCGGCTGGTGACCCAGTTGATCAATGTCCAGACGTGCCACAACGCGAGGAAGAGGATCAGGGTCTTCAGGAAGCCCAGCACGGTGAGCCCGTGCTCGACCTCGTCGATGAAGCGGACCGAGACCCGGGTGAAGGCGAAGACGAAGGCCAGGTCGAGAAAGAGTTCCAGGAAGGTGGCCCGGGACATGCCGTGCCCGCTACGCAGCAGCGCGCTGCCCCGCTGCGCCATCGACCCGCCCCCTGCCGTCGTCGGAGGCGGCCCGGTCAGTCTCCGCGCGCGCTCGCCTTCGCCGCCGCCTTCATCTGCTGTTTGTACTCCCGAACCAGGCGCAGTGACTCCGCATCGGTGACATCGGCGACGGATCGGTGGGCGTCTGGATCGCCGTACGCGCCGGCCGCCTCCCGCCAGCCCGGCGGCTGCACCCCGAAGCGCTTGCCCAGCAGCGCGAGGAAGATCTGGGCCTTCTGCCGACCGAACCCGGGCAGGTCGATGATCCGCCCGAGCAGTTCACGGCCGTCGGCCGGACCCGCCCAGAGCCGGGCGGCATCGCCGTCGTAGCGGTCGACCAGCACCCGGCACACCTCCTGTACGCGGGCCGCCATCGCCTTGGGAAAGCGGTGCAGCGCGGGTGGCTGAGCGAAGATGGCCACCAGGGCCTCGGGATCGAAGCCGGCCAACTCCCGGGCGTCCAGGTCGTGGCCGAGCCGCTGGGCCAGCACGTACGGCGAGGAGAAGGCCTTCTCCATCGAGACCTGCTGGTCGAGAACCATGCCGACGAGCAGGGCGAGCGGGTCGCGGGCCAGCAGTTGGTTCGCCTCCGGGTCGATGGGCAGTACGAGCGTCATGGCAGCCATGGTCCCTCACCAGGCTTGACCACCTGTAGCGGACCGCCATGAGAACCATCTGGCGGGCCGGCCCCGTCCGCGGGCTGACCTCGCCCCAATGGCACGGGAGGGAGAAAATCAGACGTGGGCCACGCCGATCTGATCAACAACGAGGAGCTACAGACTCGTCGGCTGTCACTGCGCCGCCCGACCCGCGCCGACGTCAACGCCATCCATCGAATCCACCGAGATCCAAGGGCGTACGCCCACAATCCGGGCGACGCGCTCGCCACCCGTGCCGAAGCCGCCACCGCCGTCGTCGACTGGGCGAGCGCGCACCTGCCCGACCATCCGATCATCGCGAGAGTCCGACCCGACAACGCGGCGTCGCTGAAGGTCGCCGCACGCGCCGGCCTGCGTCGCGCGCCCCATCTGGATACGGACGGGGAGGACGGCCTCGACTGGATCTTCACGTCGAACTGGCCGGACGACGCCGAGCCGATCCACGAACCACGCCCCTGAACCCAGCTCCGTGAAGATCTGGGGCGCCCCTCCCTGGGCGGGCAATCTGCCCTCATCCTGCCCGTACGCGGGGTCGGGACGGGCGCCGACACCACCTCGGACCGATCCGGGCGGACAGGAGCGCGACGACGTGACGCGGCCCGGCGGGTCGGTTCGCACCGTCCGCCGGGCCGGTTGTGCCGGATGTGGGTCAGTTGACCACGAACAGCAGGCGGTTCGGTGAGCTGCTGCCCGGGTTGGTCACCACGCCAGTGGTGGCGTTGTTGACCAGGTAGCTCTTGACCTGGGCCGGCGAGTAGGACGGGTTGGCGCCGAGCACGAGCGCGGCGGCACCGGCCACGTGCGGCGAGGCCATCGAGGTGCCGCTGATGGTGTTGGTGGCGCTGTTGCTGGTGTGCCAGGCCGACGTGATGCTCGAACCCGGCGCGAAGATGTGCACGCAGGAGCCGTAGTTGGAGAAGGAGGAACGGGCGTCGGTGCTGGTGGTCGAGCCGACGGTGATCGCGGTCGAGGTCCGGGCCGGCGAGTAGTTGCAGGCGTTGGCGCTGGAGTTGCCCGCCGCGACCGCGTAGCTGACGCCGGAGGCGATCGAGTTGCGCACCGCGTTGTCGATGGAGGTGCTGGCGCCGCCACCCAGGCTCATGTTCGCCACGGCCGGCTTCACCGCGTTGGCGGTCACCCAGTTCACCCCGTTCACCACGCTGGTGACGGTGCCGCCGCCGGAGCAGTTGAGCACCTTTACCGCGATCAGGCGGACCCCCTTGGCCACACCGTGGGTCGAACCGCCGACCGTGCCGGCGACGTGGGTGCCGTGGCCGTTGCAGTCGGTGTTGTTGCTGTCCACGGTGTTGGTGCCCCAGGTGGCCCGGCCGCCGAACTGACTGTGCGAGGTCCGGATTCCGGTGTCGATGATGTACGCCCGCACGTTCGAGGCGGTGTTCGGGTAGGTGTAGGTGGTGCTCAGCGGTCGGTTCCGCTGGTCGATCCGGTCCAGGCCCCAGGTCGCGTTGGTCTGGGTCGCCTGGATCGTGACCACCTGGTCCTGCTCCACGTAGGCCACCGCCGGGTTGGCGGCGAGCCGGGCCGCCTGGGTGGCGGTCATCTTCGCCGCGAAACCGGTGAGCGCGGCGCTGTAGGTGTCGGAGACACTGCCCCCGTACCGCTTGACGAGGGCGTTGGCCCGGTCCGGAACGGCGGAACGAGCCGTCGACGAACCGGCGGCACCAACGGCGTCGGTGCGCAGCACGACCAGGTAGCTGCCGCTGACCGCGTTCGACGCGCCAGCGCCACGGATCTCGCCGGTGGGTGCGGCGACCGCCGCGGTGGTGCCGGCCGCCGAGACGGCCGCCGCGGTGGCGACGACGGCGAGCGCCCGGATGAGCTGCCGTCGCGCGGTGGACCCTGAGGACATCGTGCCTCCCTTACCTGGGCGGCCGACCGGGCTTCTGGCCGGGCGGTCCGCACCCTGGACTGAGTTGGAGGGAATGCTAGCGTCAGATCGACGAACATGACATAGATGGCGGTAGATTAACTTTCGATGTCACGGGTGGCGGTCTCCGGACCCGACGTCACCAGGCAGGATGACGGTGTGGACGGACACGACATGCTGCTCTCCCCCGCCGGCGTCGAAGCGCTGCGGACCGCGTTGACCCGGGCGGGCTTCACCGCGAACGGCATCGCCGCACGGCTCGGCCCGCAGGCGACCGGCGGGGTCGCCCGCAACGATTTCCGGGCCGCGCTGCGCGCCACCGCCGACCGGGATCCCCTGGCCACCCTGATCCGGATGTTCATCTGCGAGCAGACCGAGCCGGAGGCGGCGGTGGCCGCCGCGCTGGCGCCGCTGCCGCTTACCGACGCGCTCGCCGCCGGGATCGTCGAACGGCACGGCGACGGGCTGCGGATGGGACTGGACCTGGAGCCGTACGGCGACGACTGGTGGGTCCTCGCGGACGTGCCGGCCAGCGCCCGCCCGGGCCGCCCGCTGCACGCCGAACACGTGCTCGGCATCGGCGGCGCGACGCAGACGATGATCGGGGCGGCCGTCCGACGGCCGGTGGACAGCGCGCTGGACCTGGGCACCGGCTCGGGCGTCCAGGCGCTGCACCTGGGCACCCACGCCCGACGGGTCACCGCCACGGACGTGTCCCGGCGGGCGCTGCGCTTCGCCGCCACCACCGCCGCCCTCAACGGTCAGGACTGGGAGTTGCTGCACGGCGACCTGGTGGCCCCGGTCGCCGGCCGGCGGTTCGACCTCGTGGTGAGCAACCCGCCGTTCGTGGTCGGCCCGGGCATCACCACCCACGTCTACCGCGACTCCGGTCGGGTCGGCGACGCGATCGGCGCCGAACTGGCCGCCGCCGCCCCGGGCCTGCTCACCGAGGGCGGCACCATGCAGTACCTCGCCAACTGGGTGCACGTGGCCGGCGAGGACTGGGGCGAGCGGGTCGCCGGCTGGTTCGCCGGTACCGGCCTCGACGCCTGGGTGATCCAGCGCGAGGTCGCCGACCCGATGGCGTACGTCAACCTGTGGCTGACCGATGTCGGGGAGGCCACCGACCCACAGCGGATGGCCGACTGGCTCGACTGGTTCGACGCGCACAAGGTCGAGGCGATCGGCTTCGGCATCGTCTCGCTGCGCCGTAGCGACCGGGACGACCCGGTGCTGCGGGTGGAGGACCTGCGCCAGCGGGTGCAGCCGCCGATGGGCGATCGGATCGCCGACTGGTTCGACCGGCAGGATTGGCTGCGCGGACGCGACACCGACGGCCTGCTGGCCGCGCGCTACCGCGCCGCCGACGGGCTCCAACTGCGCCAGGAGGCGACGATGGGCTCCGACGGCTGGGGGGTGGACCGGCAGGTCCTCGCCCTGCCCGACGGACTGCGCTGGACCGAGGAGATCGACCCGCTGGTGCTGGCCCTGGTGGGCGGGGCCGACGGGCGGTTGCCGCTGCGGGACCAGTTGGCGCTGCTCGCCGTCGCGCACGACGTCGCCGCCGAGGAGTTGGCCGAGGCGGCCGGGCCGATCGTGGCGCACCTGGTGGAGCGCGGGTTCATCGCACCGGTGCAGCCGTGAGGCGCCCGTTGCCTGCACCGTCGGCAAGCGGTTTCGCGTCGGTGGTCGGCTGATGCGGGCGGTGGTGCAGACGGTCGCCCGGGCCAGCGTGACCGTCGACGGCGAGGTGGTCGGCGCGATCGACGACGGGCTGCTGGTGCTGCTCGGGGTGACGCACACCGACACCCCGCAAACTTCCCGGACGATGGCCCGCAAGGTGCACGAGCTGCGCATCTTGGATGACGAGCGGTCGGCGGCGGAGGTCGGCGCGCCGCTGCTCGTGGTCAGCCAGTTCACCCTCTACGGTGACGCGCGCAAGGGCCGTCGTCCGACCTGGACCGCGGCCGCCCCGGCCGAGGTGGCGGAACCGCTCGTCGAGGAGACGGTCCGGGCACTGCGCGAGCGCGGCGCGACGGTGGAGACCGGCCGATTCCGCTCGCACATGCTGGTGGAGAGCGTCAACGTCGGCCCCCGAACCATCCTCCTCGACCTCTAGCGCAACTAGTTGTTGCGCGTTCCACCGACCACCCGCTAGGGTCAGACGCAACCATAGGTTGCAGGTCTGGAGAAGCGCATGGAGTACGGCAGCATCGAGCGGGAGATCCACATCGACGCCACCCCCGAGGTGGTCTACGAGGTCGTCACCGCGCCCGAACACATCCGGCAGTGGTGGCCGGACGACGCGGATCTTGAGCCGGTCCCCGGGGCGACCGGGACGATCACCTTCGGCGACACGTCGAACACCCAGGTAATGCCGCTGACCGTGGTGGCGGCCGACCCGCCCCGGCACTTCTCGTTCCGGTGGGTGTACGACGACCTCGCCGTCGCGACGCCGACCAACTCGCTCCTGGTGACCTTCGACCTGGTCCCGTCGGGCTCGGGGACGCTGCTGCGGCTCACCGAGACCGGGTTCCGGGAGCGGGGCTGGGAGGCGGCCGTACTCGAGGAGCACTACCGCGACCACGTCACCGGCTGGGACCATTTCCTGCCGCGCCTCGTGGCGTACGTGGCACGGCTGGTGTCGACTCGATGAGCGTCGCCGTCGACGACGAACTCTGGTCCGCCGTCGGGGATCCGACCCGGCGGCGGATGCTCGACCTGCTGCTGGCCGACGGCGGCGGCACGGCGACCACGCTGAGCGAGCAGCTGCCGGTCACCCGGCAGGCGGTCGCCAAACACCTCGGTGTACTCGGCCGGGTCGGGCTGGTGCACGGCACGCCGTCCGGCCGCGAGCGCCGCTACGAGGTCGACGAGGCGCAACTCGCCCGCGCGGTCGCGCAACTGTCGTCGGTCGGCGCCACCTGGGACGCGCGGTTGCGACGGATCAAGCGGATCGCCGAGGCGATCCAGCGCGGCCAGCAGAGCTGAAATCCACCGGAACGACCGTCGCCACCTGCGTGGCGGCGCGATCCATCCTGCCCGCATTCGGGCACCCTCCACAGAAACGAGGTATCACGATGCTGGACATCCTGCACCGGGTCGGCGTCACGTCGGCTCCCGAGGACGTCTACGCGGCCCTGACCACCGTCGACGGGCTCGCGAACTGGTGGACGGAGCAGACGGACGGCGACGGTGACGTCGGCGGGGTGCTCCGGTTCCGGTTCATCCCCGGCGGCTTCGACATGAAGGTCCTGGAGAGCCGGCCGGCCGAACTGGTGCTCTGGGAGGTCGTCGACGGCCCCGAGGAGTGGATCGGCACCCGGGTCCGCTTCGAGCTGAAGCGGGAGGACGACTTCACGATCGTGCTGTTCCGGCACGAGGGTTGGCGGGAGCCGGTGGAGTTCATGTACCACTGCAGCACCAAGTGGGCGATATACCTGATGAGTCTCAAGCGGCTGGTCGAGACCGGTAAGGGCGAGCCCGCGCCGCACGACGTGCAGATCAGCAACTGGCACTGAGGTACGGCGCGGGATCGCGCAGTTCAGCCGAAGAGGCCGCGGCGTTGCAGCGACTGACGCAGCCAGCCGTCGAGCTGGGCGGCCAGGTCGGTGGTGGCCGCCGAGGCGTGCTCGACGGCGAAGCGACCGAAGACGTCGCGGCCCTCGGTGAACAGTCCGCCCCGCTTGTCCAGCTCCAACACCACCTGCACCTGCCGCGGGTCGGTGACGAAGGTGACCTCCAACTGCTTCATCGCGCCCGCGTACTGCGGCGGTGGGTAGAACTCGATCTCCTGGTAGAACGGCAACGTCTGGTGGACGCCGTAGATGTGCCCGCGCTCCACGTCGGCACGCGAGAACCGGAACCCGAGCCGTAGCAGCGCCTCCAGCAGTCGCTCCTGGGCCGGCAGCGGGTGCACCGCCACCGCGTCCAGGTCACCCTTGTCGACCGCGCGGGCCACCTCCAGCTCGGTACGCAGACCCATCGTCATGCCGTGCAGGTGCTGCCCGTACAGCTCGGTGAGCGGCGTCTCCCACGGCACCTCGAACCGGAACGGGACGTCGTAGCGCTGCCCCGCCTCCAGCCGGAACGGGCCGGTGACCTGCTGGCGCTGGAACTCCTGGTTGGTGGTGTACTCGTCGTCGCCGCTCTCCACCTCCACCCGGGTGAGCAGCCCCAGGGCCACGTAGGACACGTCGACCCCGTGGTCGCCGCCGGTGACCGCGATGCTGCCCTCCAGGTGGCCGCCCGGCCGGCAGTTCGGATTCGACAGCACCGTCTCCACGGACGGACCACCGACTCCCATCGCCTGCATGAGCCGTTTGAACACCACGATTGCCTCCGTCGCTCGATCGCCCGCATCCGGGCCGGTACGCCGGCCCGACGGCCGACCGCTGGCACGGTAACCGGCGCCGACAAGCCCGGCCGGCCGAACCGCCGAGTCGCCGAGTGCCGACTCAGCGACTGTCGGTTCCCCGATCGCCTCACTCCCGTTTTACGCCCCGACCGCCAAGCTGTTTGTCACCGGCGCGCGACTGGCCGGCGGACACGGCACGGACGTGGACACGGGGAGAGACTGAGATGGCCCAGCAGATGACGGAGCACCGGACGCACGCCGGCACCGAGGCGGAGCACGGCGTCGACACCCTGACCGACCTGGACGCCACCGACGAGCGCGGCGTCTCCACCGACCTGGTCCGGGCATACCTCAACGGAATCGGTCGGACCAAGTTGCTCACCGCCGTACAGGAGGTGGACCTGGCGAAGCGGATCGAGGCCGGCCTGTTCGCCGAGGAGAAGCTCAACACCTGCATCCCGGTCTCCGAGGAACTGCGCGCCGATCTGGAACTCGTCGCGCGGCAGGGCCGGGCGGCCAAGAACCACCTGTTGGAGGCGAACCTGCGGCTGGTGGTCAGCATCGCCAAGCGGTACACGGGCCGGGGCATGGCCTTCCTCGACCTCATCCAGGAAGGCAACCTCGGCCTCATCCGCGCCGTCGAGAAGTTCGACTACACCAAGGGCTACAAGTTCTCCACCTACGCCACCTGGTGGATCCGACAGGCCATCACCCGCGCCATGGCCGACCAGGCCCGCACCATCCGCATCCCGGTCCACATGGTCGAGCAGGTGAACCGGATGGTCCGCGCCCGTCGGGAGCTGGCGGTGTCGCTGGGCCGGGAGCCCACGGTCGCCGAGGTGGCCCGGGCGCTCGACGTGCCGGAGTTCCAGGTGATCGAGCTGATCTCCTACGACCGGGAGCCGGTGAGTCTGGACCAGGCTGTCGGCGAGGACGGTGAGAGCGCCCTCGGTGACTTCGTCGCCGCCGTCGACCCGGCCGCCGGTCCGGGTGACGCCGCCAGCCAGGGCGAACTGCGCCACGAGGTGAGCATCGTGCTGGCCACACTCTCGCAGCGCGAGCAGGCCGTGATCCGGCTGCGGTTCGGCCTCGACGACGGCCGGCAGCGCACCCTGGACGAGGTCGGCCGCGAGTTCGGCCTCTCCCGGGAACGGATCCGGCAGATCGAGAAGGTGACGCTGCTCAAGTTGCGGGCTCCGGAGCGGGCGCAGCGGCTGGAGGCGTACGCCTGCTGAGCTGAGCGTTCGGCCATCGGCCCCCGGCGGTTCGCCGGGGGCCGATGTGCTGTCCCCACTTGACGGCAGGGACGCGGCCGGATAGAAACCTCTTGGTTATCAAACCGAAAGGTTATATGACGTGCTCACCGACCTGGACGCCACCTTCGCCGCCCTCGCCGACCCGACCCGGCGGGCCATCCTCGCCCGGCTGGCGGCCGGCGAGGCCACCGTCACCGAACTCGCCGCGCCCTTCGCGATGAGTCAACCAGCCGTCTCCAAACACCTGCGGGTGCTGGAACGTGCCGGACTGGTCAGCCGGGGACGGGACGCCCAGCGTCGCCCGTGCCGCCTCGAAGCCGCGCCGCTGCGGGAGGCCACCGCCTGGCTGGCCGCGTACCGCGAGCACTGGGCCGAGCGCTACCAGCGTCTCGACGCCCTGCTCGACGAGCTGCGCGCGGCCGGGGAAGAACAGCACGGCGGTACGGCCCGGTGATCGACGACCATCTGGTGGTCGAGACGCCGGGCGATCGGGAGATCGTGCTGAGCCGGGTCTTCGACGCACCGGCACAGCTCGTGTTCGCCGCCTTCACCCGTCCTGAACTGCTCGTCCGCTGGTACGGAGCACGCGGCTGGCAGTTGGTCGGGTGCGAGGTGGACCTACGGGTGGACGGGCGCTGGCGCTTCGAGTCGCAGGGCCCCGACGGGCAGCGGATGGTCCAGCACGGGGTCTACCGGACGGTCGACCCGCCGCACGAGATCGTCTGCACCGAGCGCTTCGACGAGCAGTCGTACCCGGGCGAGACCCTGGTCAGCCACACATTCACCGAACTTGCCGGGCGGACCACCGTCACCACCGCGCTGCGCTACGCCACCCCCGAGGGACGCGACACCGCCCTGCGGTACCCGATGGTCCGTGGGGTCACCGAAAGCTTCACCCGACTCGCCGCACTGCTGGCGGCGGACACTGGAGGACTGCAATGAACTGGACGCTGGAAGTGGTCGTCGTACCGGTCTCCGACGTGGACCGGGCCAAGGAGTTCTACGCCGATCGGCTCGGCTTCGCCGTCGACCACGACACGGTGATCAACGACGACGTCCGCATCGTCCAGCTGACCCCACCCGGGTCGGGCTGCTCGATCGTCATCGGCAAGGGTGCTGTGCCGCAGATGCCGCCGGGGTCGCTGAAGGGCCTGCAACTCGTCGTACCGGACCTCGGCAAGGCCCGCGCCGAGCTGCTCGAACGCGGCGTCGAGGTGAGCGAGATCCAAATGCTCGGCGAGAACCCCCGCCCGGTGCCGGACCCACTGGACAACGTCGGCTTCGTCTTCTTCGCCGACCCCGACGGCAACGCCTGGGCGGTGCAGCAGATCTCCAGCCGAGCCTGACCGGCCACCCACTCACAGCCGGCGGGGGCCGGTGTCGGGGCGGGGCACGTCGGCGGAGCCGATCCGGACGTTCGCGTGCAGCACCGACAGACCGTCGGGCCGGGCGAGGACCGGGTTCAGCGTCAGCGCCCGCACCCGGGGCTGGTCGTCGGCGAGACGACCGACCCGCAGCAGCAGGTCCGCCAGGGCGGCGCGGTCGACCGGCGCGGCCCCCCGATGGCCACGGAGCAACGGGGCCGCCCGGGGCGCGTCGACCAGCTCGGCGGCGTCCCGGTCGGTCAACGGCACCGCCCGCCACGCCCGGTCGCCGAGCAGTTCCGTGGCGACCCCGCCGAGTCCGAACCCGACCACCGGCCCGAACGCCGGATCCTCGACCAGCTCCACCACGCAGGCCACTCCAGGCGGCACCATCGGCTGCACCAGAACGTCCGCGCCGAAGGCCGCCGCCAGCTCCGCACCGCCGCGGCGCACGGCGGCGGCGTCCGACAGGTCGAGGCGGACCGCACCGAGGTCGAGGCGGTGCCGCAGCCCCGGGGCCGCGGCCTTGAGCGCCACCGGGAACCCGAGCCGGGTGGCCGCCTCGACCGCCTCGTCGACCGAGGCGGCCGGCACCGACTCGACCACCTCGATGCCGTACGCGGCCAGCAGTGCCACCACGTCGGTGTCGTCCGCCCGCAGCGCCGCCTGTGCCGCCCCCGGGTCGACGCCGGGCAACTCCGGCAGGGTGCCGGTCGGCCGGCGCAGCCACTGCGCGTACGCGGTGACCCGGGCCAGCGCCCGGACCGCCTCCTCCACGCTCGGATACGAGGGCATTCCGGCCGGTGCCCGGCCGACCAGGAAGGTGGCCACGGCCGGCTTGCCGCCGGACAGCGCAGCGGGCAGGGCGGCGGTGAGGTCGGCATCGGTGCCGGTGAACTGGCCGGGCAGCGGCGGGGCGAAGAGTGCCACCAGGGCGTCCACCGAATCGTCGGCGGCGGCACCGGCAAGTGCCTCGGCGAACTCGGCCGCGCTCGCCCTCGGCCCCACGTCACGCGGGTAGCCGTCGGCGACGGTGAGCCCCTGGGCCGCGCAGGCGGTGGCCGCGAGCCCGGTCAGCGCCGAGGAGTTACCGACCACGCCGATCCGGTCGCCGGCCGGCAGTGGCTGGTTGGCCAGCAGCACCCCGACGTCGAGCAGCTCGCCGACGGTGTCCACCCGGATCACCCCGGACTGGGCGAACAGTGCGCTCACGGCGGTGGAGTCCGGGCCGGCGACGTCACCTGTCCCCCGTCGGCGGGCCGGTGAGGCCAACGCCACCACCGGCTTGTCCCGGCCGATGCGCCGGGCCAGCCGGGCGAACTTGCGCGGGTTACCGAAGGTCTCCAGATACAACATGATCACGTCGGTGCCGGGGTCGTCCTGCCAGTACTGCAACAGGTCGTTGCCGGAGACGTCGGCCCGGTTGCCGGCCGAGACGAAGCTGGACAGCCCTAGCCCCCGCCGGTCCGCCTCCGCCAGCAGCGCCACGCCGAACGCGCCGGACTGGCTGAAGATGCCGACCCGGCCCGACACCGGCAGGCGTGGGGCGAGGGTGGCGTTGAGGCGTACCGCCGGGTCGGTGTTGGCCACCCCCAGGCAGTTCGGGCCGATCACCCGCATGCCCGCGGCGTGGGCCGCGCGGACCAGCGCACGCTGCGCGGCGGCGCCCTCGACACCGGCCTCGGCGAAGCCGGCGGAGATCACGACCAGGCCGTGCACCCCGGCCGCCGCGGCATCGGCGACCACCGCGGCGGCGGCCTCCGGGGGCACCGCCACCACCGCCAGGTCGACCGGCAGCCCGGCATCGGCCGCCGACGGGTACGCGGGCAGCCCGGCCACCCGCGCGGCACTCGGGTGCACCGGCACCACCGACCCGGTGAACCCGCCGTCGCGCAGGTGCCCGAGCACCGCCGCACCGACCCCCTGGCCGGTGGCGCTGGCGCCGTAGACGGCGACGCCACGCGGGGCGAGCAGCCGGGCGATGGACCGCGCCTCGGTACGGTGCTCCCGCCCGCGCTGCACCTCCAGGGTCGCCTCGGTGGGCGCGATCGGGAAGCTCAGATGCACCACCCCGTCGGCGAACTGGCGCTGGATCTGGTACCCGAAGTCGGCGAACACCCGCAGCATCTGCCCGTTGGCCGGCAGCACCTCGGCCACGAAGTTGACGATCCCGGCCCGGCGGGCGGCGTCGGCGAGATGCTCCATCAGCACCGAGCCGATGCCCCGCCCCTGGTAGGCGTCCTCGACGACGAAGGCCACCTCGGCATCGGGCGACGCGGGGCCGAGCCGTTCGTAGCGGCCCACGGCGACGATCCGGTCGCCGGCCAGCACCACGAACGCCTCCCGGTCCCGGTGGTCGACGTTGACGAAGCGGCGCAGGTCCCGCTCCGGGATCCGGGGGTACGGCGAGAAGTAGCGCAGGTAGCGGGTGCGCTCGGAGAACCGGGAGTGCATCGCCACGATCTCGGGCGCGTCGGACGGCTCGATCGGCCGCAACTGGACCGTGCTGCCGTCGCTGAGCAGCACGTCCACGGCGTGTTCGGCTGTGGTCACCTCGGACGGCCCTCCCCGGCCGGCTCAGTCAGTCAGTCAGTCACGCGGATCGTGTGGGTCGAGGCCGAGCAGCGGGAAGACCGCCTTGCGGGTCGCCGCGATCGCCCGGTCCACCGGGCTCGGTTCCCCCGTGGGCTGCCACGGCTCGTACCCCGGGTCGACGTCGTCGGTCATCCGCAGCGGCACGTCGAAGCCGGGCCGGCGGGCGGTGGCGAGTTCCCGCCAGGCCGGCGGGGTCAGCGTCGCCGGATCCAACGGCGCGCCGGTGGCCACCGCCAGCAGATGTGTCCAGGCCCGGGGCACCACCTCGACCAGGGCGTACCCGCCACCGCCGGTGGCCACCCAACGGCCGTCGCACAGCTCGTCGGCGAGGGCCCGCAACGCCAGGTAGGTGGCGCGCTGCCCGTCGACGGACAGGTGCAGGTCGGCGAGGGGGTCGACCCGGTGGGCGTCCGCCCCGCACTGGGTGAACAGCAGTTGCGGGCGGAACGCCCGCAGCACCGACGGCACGACCGCGTGGAAGGCACGCTGCCAACCGGCGTCCTCGACCCCGGGCGGCAACGGGATGTTGACCGCGGTGCCCACGGCGTTCGGGCCGCCGGTCTCGTCGGGGAAGCCGGTGCCCGGGAACAGCGCGAGCGGGGTTTCGTGCAGGCTGACCGTCAGCACCCGGGGGTCGTCCCAGAAGATCTGCTGCACCCCGTCGCCGTGATGCACGTCGACGTCGACGTACGCGATGCGCTCGGCGCCCAGGTCGAGCAGGCGGGCGATGGCCACCGCCGGGTCGTTGTAGACGCAGAACCCCGCCGCCCGGGCCGGCATCGCGTGGTGCAGGCCGCCGGCGACGTTCACCGCCCGGCTGGCCGTGCCCCGCCACACCGCCTCGGCCGCGATCACGCTCGCCCCCGCGACCAGCGCGCTGGACTCGTGCATTCCGTCGAAGACGGGGTTGTCCGAGGTGCCCAGACCGAACCCGGCGAACAGCGGGTCGCGCGGCGCGATCCGGACCGCGTCCAGGTAACGCGGGTCGTGCACCCGGGTGAGCAGGTCGTCGTCGGCCGGCGCCGGCGGCACCAGCCGCACCCCGGCCCGTTCCAGCACGCCCAGTTCCCGAGCCAGGGCGATGGTCAACTCCACCCGCACCGGATCGAGCGGGTGGTCACCGAGGTCGTAGGCGAGCAGTGACTCGTCCCACACCACCACCGTGTCGTCGGACATCTGCCCATGGTCGCACGAGGGCCGACCGGCGGCCCGGCGGCCGGGCCGGCGCCGAAGGCCCGGCGTCGCCAGCGGTAGACGCCGCCGGACCGGCGACGCGGCGGTCAGGTGTCGGCTCGGTCAGGTGTCGGTGGCCACCGGTCGGTCCGGGTCGGCGACCCAGTTGCTCCACGAACCCACGTAGAGCGCGGCGTCCGTGCGGCCAGCCAGATGCAGCGCGAGCACAGCCTGGGCTCCGGTCACCCCCGAGCCGCAGTACGCCCCGACCGGAGCCTCGGCGGCCACGCCGACAGTGGCGAAACGGTCCCGCAGGATCTCGGCGGACGGGAAGCGGCCCTCGGCGACGTACTCGGGCGCGGGCAGGTTCACCGCGCCGGGGATGTGGCCGGCGACCGGGTCGATCGGCTCGTGCTCGCCCCGGTAGCGGGGCACGGCCCGCACGTCGATCAGGACACCGTCGCCGGCCGCCAGTCGGGCGGCGGCTGCGGCGTCAAGCACCGGCAGGGCCCCCGGGCGGACGGTCACGTCGCCCGGCACCGGAGCGGGTTGGTCGGTGCTGACCGGCAGACCGGCCGCCGTCCAGGCCGGGTAGCCGCCGTGCAGCAGCCGGACCGCCGGGTGCCCGGCCCAGCGCAGCGTCCACCAGGCCCGAGCCGCGGACATCCCGTCACCGCCGTCGTACACCACCACCGGATGCCCGGCCCGTACGCCGGCCGCGCGCAACGCCGCCTGCAACGCGGCCGGTTCGGGCAGCGGGTGCCGACCGGCCGGGCCCGGAGCGCCGCACAGCGCGGTGTCCAGATCGACGTAGACCGCGCCCGGCAGGTGCCCGGCCAGGTAGTCGTCCCGTCCGGGCGGCCCGACCAGGCGCCAGCGGACATCGAGCAGGGTGGGTGGGTCGGTGCCGTCGAGTTCGGCGGCGAGCTGCTCGGCCTCGACCAGAAGTTCCTCGCTAGCGGGCATGGCCCCAGTCAACACCACGAGTGACATGCCCGACGGTTCGGCAACCGACCTCCAGGGTGCGGCAGGGTACCATCGAGGCCTGGAGGGCCGCTGACACCATGAAGTCCCACGACCTGGTCGATACGACCGAAATGTATTTGCGTACGATCCTCGAACTCGAGGAAGAGGGTGTGCCTCCGCTGCGCGCCCGGATCGCCGAACGCCTGCGCCAGAGCGGCCCCACGGTCAGTCAGACCGTTGCCCGAATGGAACGCGACGGCCTGCTCACCGTCGAGGGTGACCGGCACCTCAGCCTCACCGACCAGGGGCGCAACGCCGCCGTCTCGGTGATGCGCAAACACCGGCTCGCCGAGCTGCTGCTGGTGAACGTGATCGGGATGCCCTACGAGGAGGCTCACGAGGAGGCCTGCCGCTGGGAGCACGTGATGAGCGACGCGGTCGAGAAGCGGGTCTACGACCTGCTCAACCGGCCGACCCGGTCGCCGTACGGCAACCCGATTCCCGGCCTGGACGAGTTGGGTTCACCCGGCCAGTCCGAGCCCGAGCCGGCGGACGTCGAGCGCAACCTGGCCTTCCCCGGTCTGACCGGCACGGTCATCGTGCGACGGATCTGCGAGAGCGTGCAGACCGACGCCGAGGTGCTCCGGCAACTACACGCGGCCGGCGTCGACCCGGGTGCCACGGTGACGGTGGCGCAGGAACGCGACGCCGTGTCGATCGACCGCTCCGGCGAGAGCGTCCGGCTGCCCCGCGAGATCGCCTCCCGCGTCTTCGTCGCCGCCGCCGCCTGAGCACGCTGCCCTCAGTCCACGTACGGGCAGTGTCGACAGCCCCGGCCGCAGCAGGTGCCCCGGCGGGCCAGGAAGCCGGCCGTGAGGACGAACAGCCCGGTCTCCGGATCCAGGTAGCCGGCGTCGCCCGTGGCCAGGGCGGCGGCGTGCTCGGCGAGGATGCGCTGCCGGCCGGGGTGGTCGAGCGGCAACCGCGACGGGTGCGGCTCGGTCAGCGGCCGCGCCGCCAGGGGCCGTCGTTCTCCGCTCATCACCAGCAGTCTAGGTTTTTCCGGCGGCATCGATCCGCACTGGTCCTGTCCGCTGGCTGGGGCAGAGGATGAAGTCGATGGAGGAAACCTCATGGCCCAATACGCAGTCCTGATCTACTCGCCGGCACCGGCCGACCCGATGGACCTCACCCCCGACTACGTCGCCCTGCTGGACCGGTACCCCGCGCAGGTGGCCGAGCTTGGCGGGCAGATCGTGACGGGCTTCGCCCTGCAACCGAGCACCACCGCCACCGCGGTACGCGGCGACCTCGTCACCGACGGCCCGTTCGTCGAGGCCAAGGAGGTCGTCGCCGGGTTCTTCGTCCTAGAGGCGCCCGACCTGGACACCGCTGTGCGAATCGCCAAGCTGAACCCGGCCACCATTCACGGCGGGGTGGAGGTCCGGCCACTGTTCGTGCCGCCCGCCGAGTGAGCGACCGCGAGCGCGGCGTCGTGCCGGCCACCGCCGCCGAGGTAGAACGGGCCGTCGCGGACGCCCACCGCCGCGAGTGGGCCTTCGTGCTCGCCGCCACGGCGCGCGTCGCCGGTGACTTCGACCTCGCCGAGGAGAGCGTCCAGGAGGCGTACGTGGCCGCGCTCGGCGCCTGGGCCCGGGACGGCGTACCGGACCGTCCCGGTGCCTGGCTCACCGCCACGGCCCGGCGCAAGGCCCTCGACGTGCTGCGCCGACGGCAGGTGCTCCGCGCGAAGCTGCCCCTGCTCGTGGCACCGGACCAGGCGGAGCCGGACGTCCCGGACGAGGTGGCGGTGCCGGACGACCGGCTGCGCCTGGTCTTCACCTGCTGCCATCCGGCGCTCGCCAAGGAGGCGCAGGTCGCGCTCACCCTGCGCCTGGTCTGCGGCGTGAGCACCGCCGACATCGCCCACCTCTTCCTGGTCCCCGAGCCGACCATGGCGGCCCGCGTCACCCGCGCCAAGAAGAAGATCGCCGCCGCCCGGATCCCCTACCGGGTCCCCGAGGCCGCCGAACTACCCGAACGGCTCGACGCGGTGCTCACGGTCGTACACCTGCTCTACACCACCGGGCACACCGCGCCCAGCGGCGGCGACCTGGTCCGCGCCGACCTGGTCGACCGGGCGCTGCACCTGGCCCGGATGCTTGCCGCCCTGCTGCCCGACGAGCCGGAGGTACGCGGCCTGCTCGCGCTGCTGCTGCTCACCGACGCGCGCCGGGCCACCCGCACCGACACCGAGGGCCGGCTGCTGCGGCTGGAGGACCAGGACCGCTCCGGCTGGGACCGGGACGCCATCGCCGAGGGACGCCGCCTGGTGCTCGACGTGTTCCACACCGGACGCGCCGGCCGGTACGCGATCCAGGCCGCCATCGCCTCGCTGCACGCCCTCGCGCCCAGCTACCAGGCGACCGACTGGCCGCAGATCGTCAAGCTCTACGACCTGCTGCTGGACCGCTGGCCCTCGCCGGTGGTCGCGTTGAACCGGGCGGTGGCGGTGTCGATGGTGGACGGGCCGGCCGTGGCGCTCAGCGAGGTCGACGCGCTCGCCCGGGATCCGCGGCTGGCCGGCTACCACTACGTGCCGGCGATCCGGGCCGACCTGCTGCGCCGGCTCGGCCGCGACGCCGAGGCGGCACAGGCGTACCGAGCTGCCCTGGACCTGGTGGACAACGACGCCGAACGAGACTTCCTCACCATCCGCCTCGGCGAACTTGCCGCCTTGTGAGGGCTCCGCCTCCGGTCCGCGCAGCCCGTGGCCGCTACCCGAACCAGGTGATCTCCTGCCCGTGCCCGCGCGTCCAGGCCAGTGGCTGTCCGTCGAGCGCGAGCACGTTTAGGTGCGCGTCGCTCGGCGGCTGCGGCAGCCCGGCGTACCGCAGCACCGCCGGCCCCTCGTTGGAGATCCAGTGGCCGGGCAGTTCGCGTACCGCCTCGGCGAAGGCCGCGCGGCGCGGTGGCGGCACCAGGTAGAGCACGCTGGTGTGGAGGACCACCAGGGTGGCGTCGGCCGGCGCCTGCGCGGCCAGTGCCGGCAGGTCGTCGACCAGGTCGCCGCGGACCAGCAGCGGCGGGTCGGCGGCGACGACGGCCGCCGCCGACCGTAGCCGGTCCCGGCGGTGCTCGTTCTCCGGCCAGATCAGCGCGTCCAGCCACGCCAGGTCGGCCGGCTCGGTCACGTCGAGCGGGTTCAGGTCCAGGCCGGCCCGCCACACCACCTCCGGCCGGTGGTCCGGCGGCGTCAGGTTCGTGGCCACGCAGTCGAGCACCGGCTCCCCCGCGCCGACCAGGTGGCCACCCGGGCTTCCGTCGCTGCCGGCATACCGGTACGCGTACCGGTCCGGGTAGAGGCAGAGCCCGGCGGAGGCACCGACCTCCAGCAACGCGAGCGGCTGCGGCAGCGCCGCGAACAACGGCAGCAGTACGGCGCAGCGACCGGCCTCGTTGGTCTGGGTGACCCGGGCACGGACCTCCGCCTCGACCGTCGACCAGTTGGCCAGCGTGTAGTCACGGAAGGCGGCCGGATCGTCGACCGGACCGCCGAGCAGGCGTACCACGCCGAAGATCAGGTTCGGCTGCTGCTTGGCCGCCGGCAGGGTGCCCAGCAGGCCGAGCAGTCTCGCGTCCCCGGAGACGAAGCGGGCCAGCCGCTCGTACGAGGGAGAAACCCCGCGCGCCTCGCGGTCGGCGAACCAGACGTAGCGCTGAGCGATCGTCACAGGGCCGATCATCGCAACAAAGCCGTCCCGGCCATCGGTAACCCCCATCCCCCCGCTCGTCACGAAATCTTGGTGCGAAACTGCCCCTCCGAGGGCGTCTTCGCACCAAGATCCCGTGGCTGGCTGGTGCTGGTACCCCGCCGGCACGTCACGTCGATTCCTCGCCATCGAGCTGCGCGGCCACCTCGCTACCGAAACGCCAGCTTGACCAATCTTGGTACGAAGATGCCCTTGGGAGGGCCGTTCCGGTCCAAGATCGCAACGAACGGCAGAGCCCCGGGCGGATTACCGCCCGGGGCTCTGTCGGGTCAGCTGCAGCCGCTGGTGGAGCCGCAGCCCTCGCAGACGTAGCAGCTTCCGGCCGGGCGCATCTTCGTACCGCAGGTGAAGCAGAGCGGTGCGTCGGCGGCCTTGCCGATCACGGCCTCCAGCAGCTCGGTGCTGGAACCGACCGACGGTGCCGGCTTGGCCGCGGCGACGTCGGCGAGTTCCTGGGCCGGCTGGGCGACCGGGCCGGCCTTCGGCTCCTCCGGCTTGGCCTCCACCGGAGCGGAGGCGGCCATCGCGGTCAGGTCGGTGCCGTTCGCCTCGGCCTCGGCCTCGGCGGCGAGCTGGGCGGCCCGCTCCTTGGCGGTGAAGATGCCCAGCTCGGCGCGGCGCTCGTAGGGCAGGAAGTCCAGCGCCAGGCGACGGAAGATGTAGTCCATCACCGAGGCGGCCATCCGCACGTCCGGGTCGTCGGTCATGCCGGCCGGCTCGAAGCGCATGTTCGTGAACTTGCTGACGAACGTCTCCAGCGGCACGCCGTACTGCAAGCCGATGGAGATGGCCACCGAGAAGGCGTCCATCACCCCGGCCAGCGTGGAACCCTGCTTCGACATCTTGAGGAAGACCTCGCCGAGACCGTCGTCCGGGTACGACGAGGCGGTGAGGTAGCCCTCGGCCCCGCCCACGGAGAAGGAGATGGTCTCCGACGGGCGCTTCTTCGGCAGCCGCTTGCGCACCGGGCGGTACTCGACGACCTTCTCCACCACCGGCTCGACGGCGGTGGTGGTCGCCTCCGGCTCGGCGGCCTTCTTCTTGGCCGCCGACAGCGGCTGGCCGACCTTGCAGTTGTCCCGGTAGATGGCCAGCGCCTTGAGGCCGAGCTTCCAGCCCTCGAAGTAGATCTTCTCGACATCCTCGACGGTGGCCTGCTCCGGCATGTTCACCGTCTTGGAGATGGCACCGGAGATGAACGGCTGGACCGCCGCCATCATCCGCACGTGCCCCATCGGCGCGATGGACCGCTCGCCCATGGCGCAGTCGAAGACCGGGTAGTGCTCCGGCTTGAGGCCGGGGGCGTCCACCACGTGCCCCTGGTCGGCGATGTGCTCGACGATCGCCTCGACCTGCTCCTCCGGGTACCCGAGGGAGCGCAGGGCGCGCGGCACGGTCTGGTTGACGATCTGCATCGACCCGCCGCCGACCAGCTTCTTGAACTTGACCAGCGCCAGGTCCGGCTCCACACCGGTGGTGTCGCAGTCCATCATCAAGCCGATGGTGCCGGTCGGAGCGAGCACGCTGGCCTGGGAGTTGCGCCAGCCGTTCTTGTCGCCGATCTTGTTGCCCTGGGTCCACTGCTTGGTGGCCTCGCGGACCAGGGCGGTGGCCACCGTGCCGGACGGCTTGATCTCGTCGTTGGCCGCGGCGTGCTTGCGCATCACCCGCTTGTGCGGCTCCGCGTTGCGGGCGTAGCCGTCGTACGCGCCGACGATGCCGGCCAGCTCGGCCGAGCGGCGGTACGCCGTGCCGGTCATCAGCGAGGTGATCGCGGCCGACAGCGAGCGGCCCTGGTCCGAGTCGTACGGCAGGCCAGAGGCCATCAGCAGGGCGCCCAGGTTGGCGTAGCCGATGCCGAGCTGCCGGTACGCCCGGGTGGTCTCGCCGATCTTCTCGGTCGGGAAGTCGGCGAAGCAGATCGAGATGTCCATCGCGGTGATGACCAGCTCGACGCTCCTGACGAACTTCTCCACCTCGAAGCCGCCGTCGGCGCGGAGGAACTTCATCAGGTTCAGCGAGGCCAGGTTGCACGAGGAGTTGTCCAGGTGCAGGTACTCCGAGCACGGGTTCGACGCGGTGATCCGGCCGGTCTCCGGGCAGGTGTGCCAGTCGTTGATGGTGTCGTCGTACTGCAGGCCCGGGTCGGCGCACTCCCAGGCGGCCTGGGAGATGGTGCGGAACAGGTTCTTGGCGTCGATGGTGTCGATGGTCTGCCCGTCGAGCCGGCCGCGCAGGTCGAAGCCGCCGCCGTTCTCCACCGCCGACATGAACTCGTCGGAGACCCGGACCGAGTTGTTGGCGTTCTGGTACTGCACGCTGACGATGTCGGAACCACCCAGGTCCATGTCGAACCCGGCGTCGCGCAGCGCGCGGATCTTGTCTTCCTCGCGCGCCTTGGTGACCACGAACTCCTCGATGTCCGGGTGGTCGACGTCGAGGATGACCATCTTGGCCGCGCGCCGGGTGGCGCCACCGGACTTGATGGTGCCGGCGCTGGCATCGGCACCGCGCATGAAGCTGACCGGACCGGAGGCGGTGCCGCCGGAGGAGAGCAGTTCCCGGGAGGAACGGATCCGGGACAGGTTGACCCCGGAGCCGGAGCCGCCCTTGAAGATCAGCCCTTCCTCTTTGTACCAATCCAGGATGGAATCCATCGAATCATCCACAGATAGGATGAAACAGGCTGATACCTGCTGGGGTGAGGGGGTGCCGACGTTGAACCAGACCGGGGAGTTGAAGCTGAACACCTGGTGCAGCAGCATCCAGGTCAGCTCGTGCGCGAAGACCTCGGCGTCGGCCGGGGAGGCGAAGTAGCCGTACTCCTCACCGGCGGTGCGGTACGTGGTGACCACCCGGTCGATCAGCTGCTTGAGCGACCACTCGCGTTCCGGGGTCCCCACCGCGCCCCGGAAGTACTTGGTGGTCACGATGTTGGCCGCGTTGACGCTCCAACTCTGTGGGTACTCCACGCCCCGCTGCTCGAAGTTGATCGAGCCGTCCCGCCAGTTCGTCATCACGACGTCGCGGCGTTCCCAGGTGACCTCGTCGTACGGGTGCACTCCCGGCGTCGTCCAGACCCGCTCGACCTTGAGCCCCGCGCCTGCCTTGCTTCGTGACCTGCTTGTCGTCACACCGTCCCCCGGCATCTCATCCGCCCCCTCGTCCGCGCGGGCCCGCCGCGCGATCCGACTGTCACTGGTACTGCTTGAAAATCACTGCGCGCTGGCCGGCTCGGCACCGGCAGCCTCGCGGGCACGCGCGGCGGCCCGTAGCGTGTCGATCTCCCGCTCGAAGTCGGCGAGCGAGTCGAACGACCGGTAGACGCTGGCGAACCGCAGGTAGGCGACCTCGTCCAGGTCCCGCAGCGGTCCCAGGATGGCCAGCCCCACCTCGTGGCTGGGGATCTCGGCGGCCCCCTTGGCCCGGACGGTCTCCTCGACCCGCTGCGCCAGCAGCGCGATCGAGTCCTCGTCGACCGGCCGGCCCTGGCACGCCTTGCGCACCCCGCCGATGATCTTCGTCCGGCTGAACGGCTCGGTCACGCCGCTGCGCTTGACCACGGCGAGCACCGCCTCCTCGACGGTGGTGAACCGCTTGCCGCACTCGGGGCAGGACCGCCGCCGCCGGATCAGCTGGCCGTCGTCGGCCTCGCGCGAGTCGACCACCCGGGAGTCGGCGTGCCGGCAGTACGGACACCGCATCGCCCGACCTCCTTGATCGACCACAGGTCCGCCCGCCGCTCTCCGGGCACGCCTCGGTAAGCCGGAGCCATCCCCGCAGGATGGCCACCAGCTCGGCGGTACGGGAGTGCGGTCGGTAGTCGAACCCAACCTGTAGGCAACTTACGCCCATGTGACTACTACATCTAGGGGTCGACGGTAGGCCGCTGGCGATCCGGGGTCAAGTTGGTCGGCGTGTCCGGCGCGTCACCCCGAAACCCCACCAGCACCTTCCGTTTTCCACAACCGGAGAACCAACGGCCCGCCGCCCGCGCCGGTTACCACCCGGCCCGGCGCGAGCGTCGACAATTCCCAACCACTCGAACACTCGTACTATTTATCAGTAAGGGCGGGGTGTCGCGCTGATTTCCGGATCGACACGCGGCCGAAGGTCGTACAGATGTTTGAAAAAGACCGATCTCACCTATACGGTCATGAACAACCGGAGGTGACCATGGTCGACCCGCCGGCCAGCAGACCACCGCGCGCACCACGAGCCGCCGAGGCACCCAGCGCCGACCAGGGAGGACGGACGTGACCGAGGACCGGGCCAACCGGCCACAGAGCCCGCAGCAGAGCATCGAGGCGGGCCTCCCGGCCGCCCGACGCCGGAGTGTCACCCGCGCCCGCTCCGGTCAGCCGGCCGTGCGTCCGGTGACCCCGGTGGTCAGCAGCTTCCCCGACCCGGCGACCGTCGACCTCACCGCGCGGCAGCGTCGCATCCTGGACTTCATCCGCACCTGGGTCGAGCGCCACGGCTACCCGCCGAGCGTGCGTGAGATCGGCGAGGCGGTCGGGCTGGTTTCCCCGTCGAGCGTCGCCTACCAGCTCAAGGAGCTGGAGAAGAAGGGCTTCCTCCGGCGCGATCCGAACCGGCCCCGGGCCGTTGACGTCCGCTCCCCGAACGACGTCGACGACGAGCTGAGCCGGTCCCAGCGCCCCACGCCGGCCTACGTCCCGATGCTCGGTCGCATCGCCGCCGGTGGTCCGATCCTCGCCGAGCAGTCGATGGAGGACGTCTTCCCGCTGCCGCGCGAGCTGGTCGGCGAGGGCGAGGTCTTCATGCTCCAGGTCAAGGGTGACTCGATGCTCGACGCGGCGATCTGCGACGGTGACTGGGTGGTCGTCCGGCAGCAGCCGACCGCGGATTCGGGCGAGATCGTCGCCGCCATGCTCGACGGCGAGGCGACCGTGAAGACCTACCGTCTGCGGGACGGTCACGTCTGGCTGATGCCGCAGAATCCGGCCTTCGACCCGATCCCCGGCGACGACGCCACCATCATGGGCCGGGTGGTCGCGGTGCTGCGCCGCATCTGACTCGGCGGCCGGTGACACCGGGTACCCGCCGGCTACCCGGTCGTCACAGTCGTCACGTCAGTACCGGTCACCCCGGTAGCCGTAGTGGCCGCCGCGCACCTGACCGTACGGTTCGCCGTCGTCCTCCCGGTAACGGCCGGAGCGTCGCCCCCGGTAGTCGGGTTCGGCCGGGCCGCCACGTCTGGGTGGCTCCGCGCGCCCTCCGGCGCCGGGCTGTCCACCGCCACGGGCACCGCCGCCGCCGTAGACGCCACCGCCCGGGCGTCCACCGCCGCCGGACGGTCGACCGCTGCCCGGCCGCCCGCCGTAGACGGGAGCACCCTCACCGCCGGGCCGGCCGCCACCGCCGCCGTAGACGCCTCCACCGCCCTGCCCCGGGCGAGCACCGTTGCCGGCGGCCGGTCGGCCATTACCGCCGCCGTAGACGCCGCCCGGGCGTGCGCCACCAGCGGGCCGCTCGCCGACCGGCGAGCCGCCGTAGACGCCACCGGACTGCGCCCCGCCGTACACCCCGCCCCGACCCCGGTCCTGGGCCGGGCCGAATCCGTCGCCCTTCATGTCGCTGTCGCCGTCGCGGTTTCGGCCGGCCGGTGCCGGGCGCTTGCGGGCGCGCAGGATGCCGAAGATGCCCGCGCCGACCAGCAGCGCGCCGAGCACGCCGACCGCGGCGATCAGGTACATGATGTCGGTCGGGGTCAGCCCGTCGAGGAACGACTGGCCGGACTTCTGCGCCGCGTCGGGATCGTTCGCCAGGCCTTTCGGCCCCTCGGTGGAGGGGGTGTAGCTGAGGATGTTGACGGGGTCGTCGTCCTCCAGGTGGCCGGCGTCGGAGACGGTCAGGAACGTCTTGCCGTCGGTCGAGTAGGAGATCGCCTCGCCGAACGGGTCGGCCAGCGCGGTTACCCGGGGAGTGGTCGTGGTGAGGGCGGTGACGATGTCGCCGTTGGCGACGTCGTACTCGAAGGCGTCGGCGTAGGTGCGCAGGACCACCCGTGAGCCGTCCAGGGAGCGCGCCGCACCGGTGATCGCGACGCGACCGAAGGTGCTCAGCGGGTTCTCGGTGTCCGTCCTCGGCAGTTCGAGGTCGCCGAGCTTCTTCATCGGCACGGGCTCGGTGTCACCGGTCTTGAGCGGCCCGTCCGGGGTGAAGATCTCGGCCTTGCCGGCGGTGACCTTGGTAATGATCAACGGCAGCTTGTCGTCGCCGATCAGCAGCGCCTCGGCATCGCGCGGCTTGCCGTCCGGGTACGACAGCCGGTGCAGCTTCGGCTGGCTGCCACCGCCGATCGGCATGCTCCAGACCGCCACCCGCTCGCGACGCTCGCGGCTGGTCACGTTGTCGCCGGTGTCGGCGATCCACAACGTCTTGCCGTCCGGTGCGACCGCGAGATCCTCGGTGTCGAACGGCCCCGCCCCCGAGTAGGGAACTTCGCGGACGACCTGGCAGTCCTTGTTGAGGTAGAAGACCCGCTTGCGGTTGTCCTGCTGGGTGCTGTCGTTGACGACGATGTAGCCGTTCTTGGTCGCCATCAGGCCGGACAGCTCGCGCAGCCGCGAGTCGGTGACCGAGCACTGCTTCTTGCCCGCCGCGGTGACCGGCGACCCCACCACGGCGGCCGGAGGGGCCGCCACCAGGGGAGACGCTGCCTTGGCGGGGGTCGAGCCGGGCGCGGTGAGCGCGGCACCGGTGACCGCCACGGTGGCCCCGACCAGGCCGAGGGCAACCGTGACGGAGGAAACAGTGCGGAGCATGAAAGAAGTGTCGCATGCCGCAGGTTTCCGTCGGGTGACGCGGCGGCCCGGCCACCGCAGCCGGTCACGGCGCGATACGGGCCGCCTGCGCCGTGTCATGGTACGGGGTCAGTTCGGCCGCGAGTGCCTCGTTGACCCGTACGTGCAGCATCGTCCCTTCCGGCAGGTGGGCGGTGCTGAGCACCTCGCCCTGTCGGTGCAGCCGGGCCACCAGGTCGCCCCGGTCGTACGGCAGCACCACGCGCACCTCGACCGCCGGGCGGGGCAGCCGCCGCTCGATCGTCTCGCGGAGGGCGTCGATGCCCCGGCCGCTGTGTGCGGAGACGAAGACCGCCTCGGGCCAGAGCCGCTTGAGCCGCAGCAGGGTCTCCTCGTCGGCCGCGTCGGTCTTGTTGACCACCAGCAGCTCCGGCAACCTGTCGGCGCCGACCTCGCCGAGCACCTCGCGGACGGCCCGGACCTGCTCCTCCGGGTCGGGGTGGGCGCCGTCGACCACGTGCACGACCAGATCCGCCTCGGCGACCTCCTCCAGCGTCGACCGGAACGCCTCGACGATCTGGTGCGGCAGGTGCCGGACGAAACCGACGGTGTCGCTGAGGGTGTAGACCCGCCCGTCGGACGTGGTGGACCGGCGGGTGGTCGGGTCGAGCGTGGCGAACAGCGCGTCCTCCACCAGCACCCCCGCCCCGGTCAGGCGGTTCAGCAGGCTGGACTTGCCGGCGTTGGTGTAGCCGGCGATCGCCACCGCGGGCACCGCGTTGCGGGTACGGCGGGCGCGCTTGGTCTCGCGCACCGTCCGCATGGCCTTGATCTCCCGGCGTAGCCGGGCGATGCGGTGGCGGATGCGCCGCCGGTCGGTCTCCAGCTTGGTCTCACCCGGGCCACGGACGCCGACGCCACCGCCGGCACCGCCACCCCGGCCCGACCCACCGGTCTGCCGGGATAGCGTCTCGCCCCAGCCGCGCAGCCGAGGCAGGAGGTATTCCAGCTGGGCCAGCTCGACCTGCGCCCGCCCCTCCTTGCTCTTGGCGTGCTGGGCGAAGATGTCGAGGATCAGCGCGGTGCGGTCGACCACCTTGACCTTGGTGCGCTGCTCCAGGTTGCGCAGTTGGGACGGGGACAGCTCCCCGTCACAGATCACCGTGTCGGCACCGGCGGACAGCACCACCGAACTGAGGTCGTCGACCTTGCCCCGGCCGATGTAGGTCGCCGGGTCGGGGCGGTTGCGTCGCTGGATGAGCCCTTCGAGCACCTGCGAGCCGGCGGTTTCGGCAAGCGCGGCCAGCTCGGTGAGGGAGTTTTCCGCGTCGACCTGGTTGCCCTCGGTCCAGACGCCGACCAGCACCACCCGCTCCAGCCGGAGCTGCCGGTATTCGACCTCGGTGACGTCGGTCAGCTCGGTGGAGAGACCGGGGACCCGCCGCAGCGCCTGCCGTTCGGAGAGCTCGTATTCGCCGGTGGTGGTGTCGAGCTCGTCGTCGGGGATGGAAACGTAGGTCTCCTGGTCTCGCAAGCGATCTCTCCTGTCCGTTCTGTGCACGTACCAAGCAATCCTGACATGTGTCAACGCCTGGTGCACCTGGTATATGCCCACCTTCGGATCAGCCGAAGCGGGGGTGGATGCCGGCCGCCCGGGGCGGGCGAGTAGAAATGCGGACGAGCCGTTCAGCGCCGACGGAGGGACCTGCGTGGCCACGACCCGACTGCCCAGTGCCGGATTCTCGATCACGATCCGGATCGCCGTGCCCGCCGACGCCTCCTCGATCGGCCGGCTCACCACGTCGGTTGGTGAGGCCGGGGCGATCGTCACCGCGCTGGACGTGGTCGATTCCGATCCGACGAACGTGATCGTCGACCTGACCTGCGACACCGCCGACTCCGGTCACGCCGACCAAGTGGTCGACGCGCTCAGCGCGCTCGACGGCGTGGACGTACGCAAGGTTTCCGACCGCACCTTCCTGCTGCACCTCGGCGGGAAGATCGAGGTGAGTCCGAAGGTCGCGCTGCGGAACCGGGACGAGCTGTCGCGGGCGTACACCCCGGGGGTGGCCCGGGTCTGCCAGGCAATCGCCGAAAACCCGGCCGACGCCCGGCGACTGACCATCAAGCGCAACACGGTGGCGGTGGTCAGCGACGGCTCGGCCGTGCTGGGACTGGGCAACCTCGGTCCCGCCGCGTCGCTGCCGGTGATGGAGGGCAAGGCGGCACTGTTCAAGCGCTTCGGTGGGGTGGATGCCTGGCCGGTGGTGCTGGACACGCAGGACACCGACGAGATCGTCACCATCGTCAAGGCGATCGCACCGGCGTACGGCGGGATCAACCTGGAGGACATCGCGGCCCCGCGTTGCTTCGAGATCGAGGCCCGGTTGCGTGCGGCGCTGGACATCCCGGTCTTCCACGACGATCAGCACGGCACCGCCATCTGCGTGCTGGCCGCACTCACCAACGCGCTGCGCGTCGTGGGCAAGCAGCTCGCGGACGTGCGGGTGGTGGTCTCGGGGGCCGGCGCGGCGGGCACCGCGATCATGAAGCTGCTGCTGCGTCAGGGCGTCGGTGACATCATCGCGTACGACCGGCAGGGCGCCCTGCACCGTGGCCAGGCCGACCTCAACCCGGCCTGGCGGTGGCTGGCCGAGAACACCAACCGGGACGGCTACTCGGGCGACCTGCCCGGTGCGCTGGCCGGTGCCGACGTCTTCATCGGGGTGAGTGCCCCGAACCTGCTCACCGGCGACGACATCGCCACCATGGCGAAGGACGCGATCGTGTTCGCGCTGGCGAACCCGGACCCGGAGGTCGACCCTCGGGAGGCGCGCAAGCACGCCGCGGTCGTCGCCACCGGCCGTTCCGACCAGCCGAACCAGATCAACAACGTGCTCGCCTTCCCCGGCGTCTTCCGGGGCATGCTCGACGCGCACGCCGAGGAGTTCACCGAGGAGATGGCAATCGCCGCCGCCCGGGCCATCGCGGACGTGGTCGGTGAGGACAAGATCAACCCGACGGTCATCGTGCCCAGCGTCTTCGACTCCCGGGTCGCTCCGGCCGTCGCCGCAGCCGTCCGCGCCGCCGCCCAGAACCCGACCACCACCCCTCCCCCCGCCGCCGACCCCGGCCCGGCCGACCTCCCCGAAATCGCCGCCTCCGCCTCCGCCACGCCCTGACACACGGGAACCCAACCCCGGCTCAGCGGGTCGGGAGGGTAAGGGTGCCGGTGGCGACGAGGAGGGCGGGGCCGGAGAGCCAGCTGGAGTCGGGGGTGACGGTCACGGTCAGGCGGCCGCCGGGGACGTCGACGGCGACCGTTCCGGTTTGCCGGTCGACGTCGCGGAGGGCCACGGCGGCGACGGCGCAGGCACCGGTGCCGCAGGAGAGCGTCTCGGCGGAGCCGCGCTCGTGGACGCGCATCAGCACGTGTGCGTCGACGCCGGGGACCGGTCCACCGGCGGTGGTGAACTCGACGTTCACCCCGTTGGGGAAGACCGCCGGGTCGACGTCGGGAGCGCGGGTCAGGTCCAGCCCGGCCAGGTCCAGCCCGGCGGGTAGCGGGCAGACCAGGTGGGGATTGCCCACGTCCACCGCCGTGCCGGGCAGGGTCAGCCCGCCCAGGGCGGCGGCGGAGGCGTCGTACAGCCGGGGTCGTCGCATCTCGACGGCGATCGCCTCGCCGTCGACCCGCGCCCGCACGACGCCGGCCCGGGTGGCCACCGGCAGCGCGTCGCCGGCCGGTGCGGCCAGCCCGGTCTCCAGCAGGTACCGGACGAAGACCCGGGCACCGTTGCCGCACATCTCGGCGAAGGAGCCGTCGGAGTTCCAGTAGTCCATGAACCACTCGGCCTCGCCGGCCAGGGCGGCGCCGTCGGCGTGCTTGGCGGCGCGGACCACCCGCAGCACCCCGTCCCCGCCGAGGCCACGACGCCGGTCGCAGATCGCCGCCACCAGCTCGGGCGTCAGGTCGAGCGCGCCGTCCGGGTCGGGCAGGATGACGAAGTCGTTGCCGGTGCCGTGTCCCTTGGTGAACTCCACGACTCCATCATCGCGCAGTCCCACCGACGATCCGCAGCGCGTCCCCGACCAGCTCCGGGGCGGCCGAGTCGAGCCAGTGCACCCGGGAATCGCGCCGGAACCAGGAGCGCTGACGGCGGACGAAGCGACGGGTGGCCCGGACCGTCTCGTCGTACGCCTCGGTCTCGGTCAGCTCGCCGGCCAGGAAACGCAGCACCTGCTGGTAGCCGAGGGCCCGGCTCGCGGTGCGCCCGTGCGGCAGGCCGTGCTCGACAAGTCGCCGGGTCTCGGCGACCAGGCCGTCGGCCCACATCCGGTCGACCCGCAGCGCGATCCGCTCGTCGAGCCGGGCGGTGTCCAGGTCCACCCCGATCTGCACCGCCGGGTAGTAGGGCGTCGGCTCGGGCAGCGCCGCGGTGAACGGCCCGCCGGTCAGCTCGATCACCTCCAGCGCCCGTACGATGCGCCGGCCGTTGCCGGGCAGGATGCCGGCCGCCGCGACCGGGTCGGCCTCGCGCAGCCGCGCGTACAGCGGCGCCGGCCCGAGCGCGGCCAGTTCGCCTTCCAGGCGCTCGCGCAGCGCGGGGTCGGTGCCGGGGAATTCGAACTGTTCGAGCACCGCCCGCACGTATAGCCCGGACCCACCGACCAGCAGCGGTACCCGGCCCCGGGCGAGCACGTCGTCGACCGCCGCCCGGGCCAGCCGCTGGTACTCCGCCACGCTGGCCGGCTCGGTGACCTCCCAGATGTCGAGCAGGTGATGCGGCACGCCGTCGCGTTCGGCCACGGTGAGCTTGGCCGTGCCGATGTCCATGCCCTGGTAGAGCTGCATCGAGTCGGCGTTGACCACCTCACCGTCGAGTGCGTGCGCCAACGCGATGCTCAACGCCGACTTGCCGGCGGCCGTCGGCCCGACGACCGCGACCACGGTGCCCGGGGTGCTCACGGCCGCTCCCAGTTCGCCACGAGGTAGCCCACCCCGTAGGGCGCCGCGTGGTAGCGCAGCTCGCCGCGCCAGTCGCCGCCCGCCGCCCGCGCCGCACCGGCGAGCACCTGCCAGGGTGCCCGTCCCGCGACCCTGAGCTGCGCCGACAGGCCGGGGTCGAGGCCGAGCAGGGCGTCGCCGTCCGCCTCGGCCAGGGCCCGGGCGACCGTCTCGTCGTACGCCTCGGCGCGCGGATCGGCGTAGCCGGGCGCCTTCTCGCACCGGCAGGCCGAACCGTCCCCCATCACCAGCAGCGCCCACGGCTGGTGCGAATCGAGCCGGGCACCGAGGTCGGCGCAGGTCTGGACCTGTTCGTCGGCCCCGACGGTGGTCAGTCGCCAGTTGACGCCGTCGGTCGCCGCCGCCGGCCGCCGACCCAGCAGCCAAACGCCGACCAGCAGGCTGAGTGGGAGCTGCCCGGTACCCGCCAAACCGTCGGGATGGTTGCCGAGGCGTACCTCGGTCGGCACCCCCCACGGCGCGAAGCTGCCCCGGAACGGTGCGTCGACATCGGTGCTGCGGTCGCCGGCCCCGACCACCACGACTGTCCGCGCTCCCGAGTCGAGCAGCCGCGCGACGGCGGTGTCACAGGCGGTGCGCAGGTCGTCCAGCTCGGACGCGGCGGCACCGGCGATCTCGGGGACGAGCAGCGGCGGGTGGGGGCAGACGGCGGCGGCGACCAGTGGCACCAGGCAACCGTAGCGGCCCGGTTTCGGTCGGGTGCCGCGTGCCACCCGGGAGGGGCGACACGCCTTACGGTCGACAGCGGCACGCCGGTCGGATGGCGCAGACAGGCCATAGGACACCGTATGGTCACGGTCGGCGATAGGCGCTCGACGCGGACCGGGGCGCACCTGTGACAATGCCCGGAGAAACTTGGCTGCGCCGTGGCGGCGCCCGGGAGGCTGCTCCCTGGTGCCGGGAGAACGAGGATGGGCACATGAGCGACTGGACTGCCTTCGGACGGGTGGACGCGGACGGCACCGTTTACGTCAAGACCGCCGAGGGCGAGCGGGTGGTCGGATCCTGGCAGGCGGGAGCACCGGAGGAAGGGCTGGCACACTTCGCCCGCCGCTTCGCCGACCTGGTGACCGAGGTGGATCTGACCGAGGCACGGCTCAACTCCGGTGCGGCGGACGCTAACCACTCGCTCGCCACCATCCGGCGGATCCGTGGCTCCCTCGCCGAGGCCCACGTCGTCGGCGACATCGATGCCCTGGCAGCCCGGCTCGACAAGCTCGCCACCGTGGCCGAGGAGAAGGCCGGCGAGGCCCGGGCCGCCAAGGAGGCCGCCCGCGTCGAGGCCCTCGCCCGCAAGACCGCCCTGGTGGAGGAGGCCGAGAAGCTGGCGGCCGAGTCGACCGGCTGGAAGACCGCCGGTGACCGGCTCAAGGAGATCCTCGACGAGTGGAAGACCATCCGGGGGGTCGACAAGAAGACCGACGGTGAGCTGTGGAAGCGGTTCGCCGCTGCGCGGGACGCCTTCACCCGCCGCCGGGGTGCTCACTTCGCCTCCCTGGACGCGCAGCGCAAGCAGGCGCAGACGGTCAAGGAGGAGCTGGTGGCCGAGGCCGAGAAGGTCGCCGAGTCGACCGACTGGGCGGTGACGGCAAACCACCTGAAGAACCTGATGACCCAGTGGAAGGCCGCGCCGCGCGCGTCGAAGGAAGCCGAGCAGAAGCTCTGGGAACGATTCCGCGCCGCCCAGGACGCCTTCTTCAGCCGGCGTAGTGAGGTCTTCTCCGCCCGCGACAACGAGCAGCGCGCCAACCTGGAGCGCAAGCAGGCGCTGCTCGCCGAGGCCGAGGCGCTCGACGTGGACGGTGACCCGAAGGGCGCCCAGGCCAAGCTGCGGGAGATCCAGGCGCAGTGGCACGAGGCCGGTCGGGTGCCGCGCGAGGCGGCCGCCGGGTTGGAGCGCCGGTTGCGCGCGGTCGACGAGAAGGTCCGTGAGGTGATGGACTCCGCCTGGCGGCGCACCAGCCGGGAGGACAACCCGCTGCTGGCCCAGATGCGTGCGCAGGTCGCGGAGGCGGAGGAGCGGCTGTCCCGGGCGCAGGCTGCCGGCGACACCCGGCGGATCAAGGAGGCCGAGCAGGCGCTCGCCTCGAAGCGTCAGTTCCTCCAGTTGGCCGAGCAGGCCGGCTGAGCCGTACGTCCGATGCCCTCGGCTACCCCACACGGGGGCCGGGGGCATCGTCGTTTCCGCAGGCCCCGGCGATGTTAGCGTACGACATTTACATCGACGTCGATCTGTGATTATCTGGGGAAAGCGCTTGCCCTCCCCAGGGGCGAGGCACGGGAGCCATTCCGACCAGTTCATCCCACGGCAGGGCGCATCCTGCGACCGCCACGGCATCGCTGCCGCCGGGCACGGCAGCCTCCACCGCCGGGGCGCACCCCCTGCCGACCGCACCGGATGACGCATCCGGGCGTCCACCACGGCCCACCACCCCCGCAGCCGCCGTGGCCGCCCACGTCACGGACCGGAGCGGGCCGGTGCTGACCGCCGGTTCCCCTGGTGCGCCGAAGCGTCATCCGATCCGTCCCAGATAACGAGGATGAGGAGAACCACCGTGCTTGCAGACGTCAAGCCTCGCCTGACGCGACGGTTGGCGGTGCTGGCCGCAACGGCCGTCGCGCTGCCCGCCGCCGCCGTCGCGGTGACCATCACTCCGGCCGCCGCGGCGACCGTCGACACCGGCGCCTACTACGTGTTCGTCAACCGTCACAGCGGCAAGGCCATGGATCTGTGGAACTGGTCCACCGCCGACGGCGGCGAGATCCGGCAGTTCAGCCGCCTCGACGGCAACAACCAGCAGTTCCAGTTCGTCGACGTGGGCAGCGGCTACTACCAGCTGCGCAACCGGCACTCCGGCAAGGTCGTCACCGTCCCCAACTCCAACGACGGGGTGCAGGTCACCCAGGTCACCGCGAGCAGCGACACCAAGCAGCACTGGCGGCTCGCGGATTCCGCCAACGGCGACGTACGGTTCGTCAACCGGCACAGCAACAAGGTCCTCGACCTGTGGGGATGGTCCACCGCCGACGGGGCGATGATCTCCCAGTACGCCGACCTGGACGGCGCCAACCAGCGGTGGCAGCTGGTGCGACTGAGCGGCGGCACCAATCCCACTCCCCCGCCCAACCCCGGCCCGCAGACCGGGCTGGTCGGCTGGGCCACCCAGAACGGCGGCACCACCGGCGGCGGCAACGCCGGCACCACCACCGTCACCAGCGCCTCGGCGTTGACCAGCGCGCTCAACTCCAGCAGCGCTGCGGTGATCCGCGTCTCCGGCACCATCAACTGCTCGGGGATGCTGCGGGTCCGCTCCAACAAGACCATCCTCGGCAACTCCGGTGCCACGATCGCCGGCTGCGGCTTCAACATCAACGGCGACCGTAACGTCATCATCCGGAATCTGACCTTCCGGAACTGGGACGACGACGCGATAAACGTGCAGGAGTCCGCCACCAACATCTGGATCGACCACAACAGCTTCACCGCCGGCTACGACGGCGCGGTCGACATCAAGCGCGGCTCCGACTTCATCACCGTGTCGTGGAACCGCGTCTACGGCCACGACAAGTCGATGCTGCTCGGGCACAGCGACGACAACGCCAGCCAGGACGCCGGCCATCTGCGGGTGTCGTACCACCACAACTGGTTCGACGGCAGCAACCAGCGGCACCCCCGGGTCCGCTTCGGCAACCCGGTGCACGTTTACAACAACTACTACAGCAACGTGCGCGGCTACGGTGTGGCGTCCACGATGAACGCCGGCGTGCTGGTCGAGGGCAACTACTTCGAGAACACCCCCGACCCGTACCACCTGGGCGAGGGCAGCTCCGGCCCGGGCTCCCTGGTGGCCCGCAACAACCACTTCGTCAACTCGGGCGGCGGCCAGACCGGTGGCAGCGTCGCCGGCATCCCGTACTCGTACACCCTGGACACCCCGAGCAACGTCAAGTCGATCGTGACGGGCGGCGCGGGCGCCGGTCGGATCTCGGTCTGACCCGCAGGGTCAGGGCCTGTGTCGAAGTCCTCGGTCGAGGCGGCGTCCAGCCAGGCGTCGCGCGCCCGCCCGCCCGCAGGCCGGCTGCCGACTTCGACACAGGCCGCCCAGGGCTGCGTGACGCGGCCACAGCCGGGTCCCGGCGGATGTGTGTGGTGGCTCCTTTGCTCTGCTTCACTCCACGCAATGGTTTCGCCGGCTCACCGTTGCGTGGGTTGAAGCAGAGCAAAGGACGCCAGGTGGTGGGTGGTGGGTGGTGGCTCGGCGGGGACACGCTGCCGGAGAGCAGCACTCGGCCTGCGAGTCGCGCGGGTCAGGGTTGACGGGTCAGGCCGACGATGGTGGCCAGGCGCGCGACGTCGGCAGCTGCGGGTCCGCGTTGGATGACCTGGGCGAGGAGGGTACGCGCGGCCGGGCGGCTGCGGACTTCGGCGGGGGCGATGCGGTCGGCGTGCAGCAGGGTTTGCCCAGCCTGGGCGGGGTCGCCGGTGTCGAGGTAGGCGCGGGCGGCGTCGACGAGGTGGGCGGCACGGTGTTCGGGAGGTAGCCGTCGCCAGCCGTCGCTGCGGATCGCGTGCACGTGGCGGTGAATGGCCTCGCTAGTGTCGCCGAGGTGGTGGGCGGCGAGGAAGCGGGCCACCCGGACAGCGGCGGGTCCGAAGCCGGTGTGGTGCGGGTCGGTGTGGTACGGGTCGGTGTCGCTGGCATGCCGGTCGGCGAGGGCGGCGGCGTGGTCGAGCAGGTCGCGGGCGTTGCGGCGGTCGCCGCTGCCGGCGGCGGCGAGTCCAGCCTGGAGGTACAGGGTTGCGCGTACGGCAGGGTCGTCTGCGGTGTCCGTCGCGGTGAGGGCGGCGGTTAGCGCGAGGTGGTGGTGGCCGAGGGCGCGCAGGGCCTGCGCGACGGCGATCGTGGCAGTGCCGGTGCCTGTGGGACCGTCGGCGGCGGTGACGGCCCGGTCGGCGGTGAGCCAGGCGAGGTGGGGGTGGTCGAGTTTGATCAGTACGGCGGCGGTGATCCGGTAGGTGGATGCCAGCAGGCTCCGGGTGCCGTGGGTGGCGTCGAGCAGGGTAGGTAGGGCGTCGAGGAGTTGCGGGTAGCGGGCGTGCTGGTAGGCCATCCAGGCGTACGCGACCTGCCGGCTGGCCTGCTGTGCCGTGACGGTGCGTTGGGGTCGGTCGTGGTAGCGGGTCAGAGCGGCGCGGACGGCGTCGATGCCGTCGAGGCTGGGTGCGGTGGGTGGTGGTTGGCGGGGGCCGAGGAGCAGGTCCGGGTCGAGACGCAGCACGTCGGCGATCTCCCGGAAGACCGAGTAGCGGTCGAGCCGGCGTACGCCACGCTCGATCTTGTCGACCCAGCTTTTCGACTTGCCGAGCCGGTCGGCGAACGCCTGCTGGCTCATCCCCCGGCGGGCCCGCAGCTCGGCGACCCGCCGCCCGATGGGTACGGAGTGTGGTCACGCCGGTGGGGACGGTTCATCGGTCCCCCTGCACCGGCATGGCATGAGTGGACGCCCCGCAGCGCGGACACCACCGCGACTTCACCCGAAACGCGAACAGCCCGGCCAGGAACCCCAGCAGCACTCCACTGAGCACCATCATCACCACCGCAGATCCCTTCGGGGTTCTGGCAAGCCCTCACACCGGAGCGTCTTGGTCGAATGACCAAGGGCTTTCTCCTGTCTTCACTCAAAGTTATCGCACTAACTTACTTCAGTGAAGGATTTGAGCGCACGAACTATGCTCAGGTCACGATGGTGCCCTCGTTGCTACGGCCCTGGGAGCATGGTCGACTTGACGCGAACACCTGCACCCAGCCGGAAAGGCTGTCGATGACCGACAAGGAACCGCCGAACTACCAGCGCGTCGTGGACGACCTGCGCTCGCGGATCCTCTCTGGTGAACTGGCACCGGGTGACAAGCTCCCCACCGAGAAGGTGCTACAACAGCGCTGGGGCTACTCCACCACGATCGTCAAGCACGCCCTCACCCTGCTGCGCAGCGAAGGGCTCATCGAGGGTCGACGCGGCTCCGGCAACTACGTACGCGACCGGAGTCAGCTCGTGCGTCGCGCCCACTCCCGAGACATGCGCAAGCGCCTCGGCAGCACATCGCCATTCGGGCGAGACAGCGAAGCAGCCGGGCGCCAACCGAGCTGGGAGTCGGAAAGCGAGAAGATCCCCGCGACGCCGCACATCGCGGAACGACTCGGAATCCGACCAGGCGACACCGTGATGCACACCAGGTACCGATACCTCGCGGACGGCAATCCCATCCAGCTGGCCGACTCGTACGAGCCGATCGCCGTCACCGGCGGCACCCAGGTCGAGTACCCCGAGCAGGGGCCGATCATCGGCGTCGTCGCCCGGATGGATTTCATCGGCGTGAACATCGACCGGTTCATCGAAGAGGTCACCACCCGGCCGGCAACGCCTGCGGAGATCACAGCCCTCGACCTCGACAAGCGCGGCGGCCGGTGGGTAATCGCGATCGAACGCACCTACTACGCCGGGCCGACCGGAGTCGAGACCGCCGACATCGTCTTCCCCGGCGACCGCTACCGCCTCGTCTACGAGATACCCATCGACCCCTGGTCACCGGACGAGGAGACCGACTTGCCCTGACACACAAGGTCGCCGTTCGTCGATCCGCACCACCTGAGCGCCGCAGGTGTTTCAGCCTTGGCCGGGGCTCGGATCAGTTCGCTGAGCGGCTGCTCGCTCTTGGCGTAGTCGTTCGAGCATGGCGGCGTCGACTGCGAGGTCCGGGTGGCCCACTTGGCGGTCGAGTTCGACGACCACTTCGAGTTCGCCGATCGCCTCGCCGAGACGCCCTTCGCCACGATGGATCATCGCAATGTTGTATCTGGTGACAGCTTCGCCGGCACGGTCACCCACTCCCCGCGCGATGGGTAGCGCCTGCTCGTAGAAGGTCAGCGCCCGCCGCCGATCCCCAAGCCCGGCATACACAAGACCGATGTTGCTCAGAGTGACAGCCTCACCAGCACGATCACCCACCTCACGCAGAATGGGTAGCGCCTGCTCGTAGAAGGTCAGCGCCCGCCGCCGATCCCCAAGCCCGGCATACACGCCGCCAATGTTGTTCAGGGTGGCAGCCTCACCAGCACGATCACCCACCTCACGCAGAATGGGTAGCGCCTGCTCGTAGAAGGTCAGCGCCCGCCGTCCATCCTCAAGCCCGGCATACAGGCGACCGATGTTGTTCAGGGTGGCAGCCTCACCAGCACGATCACCCACCTCACGCGCGATGGGTAACGACTGCTCGTAGAAGGCCAGAGCCTGCCGACGATCACCGAGCCCGTCGTACACAAGACCGATGTTGCTGAGGGTGGCGGATTCGTTACCGTGGTCATTGGCTGCGCGGTACAGGCGCAGGGCCTGCTCGAAGCTGTCCAGGGCGGGTCGGGGCCGCCCCGTGGCGGAGTAGGCCCACCCCAAGTGGTAGAAGGCGCGGGCGTCCGGGCCGAGGGTCAGGGTCGCGGTCGCGAGGGTCTCGACATCGGCGAACCGGGACGTGCGCAGCCAAACCCTCGCCACGCGGGTCCCGACATACCGGGCGATCACCGGCTCCCGGCCAGCCACCGCCAGCCGGTGCATCTCCACCCAGTGGGCGAGTGTGGTCATGACGTGGGCTCGGTCGTGGCGGGGTCGGTGATCCAGAGTTTGTAGAGGGATCGGGCGGCGGCGGCGCAGGCTTGGGTGTATTCGTCGTCGGTGAGCAGGGGGCGGATGAGGGGGCGTAGGACGTTGGAGACGTAGTAGCGGGGTTGGCGGGTTTCCGGGTCGGTGCCTTCTTCCATCAGGCCGAGTTGGACGGCACGTGCGATGTGATCGGTGGCGTCGGGGTGGTCGTGGACGGCCCGGACGGTCTCGGCGGGGACGGGCAGCTCGACGACGTTGACCTTGGCGAGCATCTTCCGTAGCTCGGCGGGTTGGGAGGCCAAGAGGTTCTTGGCGAGGATGGTTTCCCGGCGGAACCGGTCGACTTCGGCCTCGATGGCGGTGATGAGGCCGTCGATGTCGAGGTCGGGGGCGGCGACGATCCGGTCGAGCCAGTCGAGCAGGCGAGGGTTGCCGGCTGCGGCTTCGATGGCGCGTTGGCGTACGTCGGGGTCGATCGGGGAGCCGGGGCGCAGGTTGGACAGGCTCGCGAGCTTCTTGGCCTGCTCGATATCCGTGAGGGTTTCCAGTGACTCGATGATGATGCTGGTGCCGGCGGGTGTGGGGAAGCGGTAGCGGCTGGTGATGATGACCCGGCTGGGGCTGCCGGTGTCGCGGATGGCGGTCAGCAGGGCTGGGAGGATGTCGGCCATCTCCGGGGACAGCACATGCCCGCCGTCGCGTTCGTCGAGGTTGCCGTCCTCGAAGTCGTCGAACACGAACAGACAGGGAGTCTGCCCGAGAGGTCCGTCGACGTGCAGCAGGTGGCGCAGCCGGACCAGGAGGGGAGCCTCGGTGGTGTCGAGCAGCTTGGTCGCTTCGATCTGCTGCTCCATCGTCGGGAAGTCGATTTTGGTGGTGAGTTCCCGGAACTTGGGCAGGTCGACGCGGCCGTACCAGACGGCACGCTGGTGGGTGGGCATGCGTTCCAGCAGCCGGGAAGCCAGGCTGCTCTTACCAAGACCACCCATACCGGCCAGGACCAGGGCCTGCGCCGCGCCGTCGCCGCCGTGCGGTTGTTTGAGGGTACGCAGGCAGCGCTGGATGACCCGCCGTCGTCCGACGAACGCGGCGCGGGAAGCGACCCGGGACAGTTGGGTCTGCGGGTCCAGGAACTCCTGCTCGGCGGGGCGGGTCTGAATCCGGGCACGCCCCTTCTCGTGCAGGGGCGTGACCATAGGGGCGAGAGGAGACCTGTCGGCGTAGACGCGCAGCAGATGCCAGTTGCCGCGCTTGTTCGCGTAGAGCCGCTGGCGGGCCTCGACCACGGCCCGGTCGAGGGCCTGCCCGGCAGCCAGCGACCGGTAGAGTTCGGCGGCGAATTCGGTCGCGGAGACGTCACCGACCGGCAGCGCCCACCCCAACACGACCGGGGCTCCGGCGCGGACCAGGCTCTCACTCATCGACGGGAACGCGCCCGCGTCGGGGGCGCTGGCGGTCAGGCAGCCGGAGACGAAGACCAGGCGGGGCCAGCGACCGCCCAACGCCTGGGCGATCTGGTCAGCGGTGGCATGGGCGCGCCCACCGAACTCGTTCTCCACCAGGAAGAGGGGCTGGCCGTCCGCGCCGACGTTGGCGTGGCCACTCAGGTGCAGGACGTCGAAGTATCCCGCGCCGTGGTCGAGACTGACGAAGCGAAGACCTTCCAGGGTGCCGCTTTCCTCCACCACCAGTTCCGTTCCGGTGCGAGAGGTGGCGTCCAGGATGGCCGCTTCCTCCGCTTCGTAGCCGAGCACCGGCTCGACCCCCTCGGGGGACGTGGCCATGAACAGCACCCGCAACGGCCGGTTCGCCGGCTTGACCTGGTCCGTGAGCGCGGCGTTGGTGCCGATTGACCGCACCGGTAGCAGCGGCGCACTGGCGGAGGCGGTCAGATACGAGCCGGCTGGGGCGAGCAGTTCCCAGGGCAGGTGCCGCAACCGTTCCGCGGCGGTGATGCGCAACGTGATGCCGGGCGGACTGTCCAGGACCGGGGTCAGCCACCGCTCATCGCCGTCGAGAAAGGTGGCCAGTTTCGCGCCGAGATCTCGTAGCTGCGGCGCCCCGAACACCTGCTGCGCGACCGCGTGCTGGCTGTAGTCGCGTTCCACCATCCCGATCAGCCGGTCGACAGCCGCCCTGTCCAGGCCACGGGTCTTCGATGGGCCTCCACCGGTCGACAGGCGTAACTCCGCATAGTCGCAGGTCTGCTCGAAGACCTCCAACTCGTACGTGCGCAGCTCACCCATTCTGGTTCCCACCCTCAGCTTGCCGCGATTCGACCTGCTGGAACGCAATCTCCAGTTCGCCACTGCTGACATCGGACAGCGTGACCCGGGTGCCGTCGCTCAGCAGGATCGTGACGCTGACGCCCTGCGGGCGGCGGGACTGCCACCAGTCCCAGATCGTCTTGGCCGCACCGATCCCGCCGAACACCAACCCGATCACGGCGACCACCAGCTCGGCTGAACGCCGTACCTCAACCGGCGACACCTCATCACCAGGCCCGGCCTTCGCGGCCAAAGCGCCGCGCAGTTCCGCAGCCCAACGCGTGGCATCCGACCCCGACACCTCAAGAACGGCAGTTCCCACCGGCTACCCCTTCTGTTCTTGCTCAAGGTCACTGAGGAACGCCCGCATCTGGTCTAGATCCGGATGGCTCGTCTCCTCGGCCAGCGCCACCGCTCGACGCTGGAACTGGATGGCATCGTCCACTCGCTCCATCCGCAGCAACAGGTAGGCCATGTTGAAGCTCGCCAGGGCCTCCGACCCGCGGTCACCGATCGAGCGGAGGACCTGGACCGCGTCGACGAGCGCGGCCCCCGCCCCAACGAGATCACCCTCCTGGAATCGGATTCCACCGATGTTGCTGAGGGTGGTGGCTTCGCCGGCCCGGTCGCCCACATCCCGCCGGATGAATAGGGCTCGCTGATAGTAAGTAAGGGCCTGCTGCCGGTCGCCGAGCGCGTGGTAGACGGCGCCGATGTTGTTGAGGGTGGCAGCTTCGCTGGTACGGTCGTCCGCCTCCTGGAGGGTGGGTAGGGCCTGCTGGTGGTAGGTGAGGGCCTGCTGCCAGTCGCCGAGCGCGTGGTACACGGCGCCGATGTTGGTGAGGGTGGCAGCTTCGTTGGCACGGTCGCCCACCTCCTGGAGGGTGGGTAGGGCCTGCTGGTAGTAGGTGAGGGCCTGCTGCCAGTCGCCGAGCCCGTCGTACACACTGCCGATGTTGGTGAGGGTGACGGCTTCACCGGCGCGGTCGTCCGCCTCACGGTAAAGGTGCAGGGCCCGCTCGTAGCTGTCCAGCGCACGCCGAGCTCGTCCGGTGGCGAATTGGGCCCACCCCAGGTGATAGAAGGCACCAGCGTCCGGGCCGAGGGTCAGGGTGGCGGTCGCGAGGGCATCGGCATCCACGAACCGGGACGTCCGCAGCCACACCCTCGCCACCCGAGCCCCGACGTACCGGGCGATCACCGGCTCCCGACCCGCCACCGCCAGCCGGTGCACCTCCGCCCACTGCGCCACCGTGGCAGCCGACCGTGAGCGAGTCAAAAGATCCTCCACACCGGTCAGCACGATACGGCCGGCACCGATCCGGCAAATCACAACGACCATGATCTGACACTGAGGAGCACGTCAGCACCGTCGAATCAGGACGGTGTGGCTACGAGGGTGCCTTCGCGGGTTCGACCAAGACAGCTACCGGCGGGCGCTTGGGCCCGGAGACAGGCCGACACCTAGCTCAGGGGCGAGACGGCGCAGCCGGTCGTGGGCTCGGACGCGACGGCCGGCGCGCCGATCGTGGGCAGCCCGAGCAACACCCCGGGGGTACGCGGTGAACGCCCCGCCTCGGCCGCGTCTCCGGCCCGGGTCCGACGGTGCGACAGCGGCGCACCGTCGGCGTTGAGGTGGTGCGGTGCGGCGTAGGTGATCGTGGTGTGCACGATGTCGCCAGGGCGGATCGACCCGGCGTCGCCCATCTCGCCGGCACCACCCGTCGCGAAGTGCACCAGGCGGCCGTCGCGGGCCCGCCCCGACATCCGGCCGGTGCGCTCGTCCTTGCGGCCTTCGCCGACGGCGACAAGCACCTCGACCGTCTCACCGACCAGCTTCTTGTTCTCCGCCCAGGTGATCTCTTCCACGCAGGCGATCAGCCGCTCGTACCGCTCCTGCACGACCTGCTTGGGCAGCTGACCGTCCATGCTCGCGGCCGGGGTGCCGGGCCGCTTGGAGTACTGGAAGGTGAAGGCGGAGGAGAACCTCGCCTCGCGGACCACGTCCAGGGTGCGCTCGAAATCGGCCTCGGTCTCGCCGGGGAAGCCGACGATGATGTCCGTGGTGATCGCCGCGTCGGGCATGGCGGCGCGGACCTTCTCGATGATGCCCAGGTATTTCTCCGACCGGTACGAGCGGCGCATCGCGCGCAGCACGTCGTCGGAGCCGGACTGCAACGGCATGTGCAGCGAGGGGCAGACGTTCGGTGTCTCGGCCATCGCCGCGATCACGTCGTCGGTGAAGTCCTTGGGGTGCGGGCTGGTGAACCGCACCCGCTCCAGCCCGTCGATCTCACCGCAGGCCCGCAGCAGCTTGCCGAAGGCGTATCTGTCGCCGAACTCGACGCCGTAGGAGTTGACGTTCTGCCCGAGCAGGGTCACCTCCAGCACGCCCTCGTCGACGAGCGCTCGTACCTCGCTGAGGATGTCGCCGGGGCGGCGGTCCTTCTCCTTGCCGCGCAGCGACGGCACGATGCAGAAGGTGCAGGTGTTGTTGCAGCCCACCGAGATCGACACCCAGCCGGCGTACGTCGACTCGCGGCGGGTCGGCAGCGTCGACGGGAAGACGTCGAGGGATTCGAGGATCTCCACCTCGGCGGCGGCGTTGTGCCGGGCACGCTCCAGCAGCACCGGCAGCGAGCCGATGTTGTGGGTGCCGAAGACCACGTCCACCCAGGGCGCCCGGCGGACGATGTCGCCCCGGTCCTTCTGGGCAAGGCAGCCACCGACGGCGATCTGCATCCCCGGGTGCCGGTTCTTGACCGGACGCAGGTGACCGAGGTTGCCGTACAGTCGGTTGTCCGCGTTCTCGCGGACCGCGCAGGTGTTGAACACCACCACGTCGGGGGTGTCCTCGGCCTCGCCCGCGCGGACGTAACCCGCCTGCTCCAGCAGGCCGGAAATGCGCTCGGAGTCGTGCACGTTCATCTGGCAGCCGTAGGTGCGCACCTGGTAGGTGCGCGGGCCGCCCGCCGCTGCGGTAGTCATGACGTGCACAGCGTAGCCGGGTCCGAGGAATCGGACGCAAACGAGGAGAAGCCATGTGCCGCAGCATCAAGACCCTGCGTGAGCCGTACACCCCCGAGGTCACCGACGCGGACGTGCGGGCCGCGGCGTTGCAGTACGTCCGGAAGATCTCCGGTTTCCGGGCCCCGGCGGCCCACAACGCCGAGGCGTTCGACGCGGCGGTGGCCACGATCGCCGGCGCCACCCGCACCCTGCTCGACGAGCTGGTCGTGCGCGGCGGCACCCGGCCGGCCGCCACGCCGTAGCACCTCAGGCCGCGGCCAGGGCCGGGTTGACCGAGTCGGGTGCCCAGCGGGAGCGGTGGCAGCGCGACCAGCCCCGGCAGCGCGGGTCGGCCTCGGTGCACAGCCGGCGGTCGCTGAGCACCTCGCCCTCGTCGGTCTCCCGCACGTCGAAGTGCACCGGGCGGATGCTGCCGTCCGGGGCCACCAGCAGGTGCCGGGTGTCGTCGAGCGTGTCGTCACGCAGCAGGCAGTTGCGGCCGAGCAGCCGGGCCAGCGCCGCGATGCTGGGCAGCTCGGGCAGCTCGTCCGGTACGCCGTAGCAGTCCACGATCGTGGCGAACTCCCCCGGCGCCTGCCAGACGTCGCAGACCACCGCGTACGTCGGCAGCCGCAGCGGGTCAGCCACCGCCAGTGGCATCACCACCCGACCGAGCGCGTCGGCCAGCGCCGGGTAGACCTCCACCGGTCGTACCTGGTCGATTCTCCAGTTCCACAGCTCGGTCATGCCGTCTCCTCGCTGTGCTCGTCCCCACCGGCCTCCGGATCGGGCCTTACCGACGATGGTGGGGGGCATTTGCCCCCAGCCGTGGGCAAGTTACCGGTCTGTGACCATTCTGGCCCAAATTTCCCGGAGCTTCATCGCTCCAGGTAGCGGGAAGATGACAGTTTATCGGGTATGGTGCGTGTTTCCACGCAGCGGCACGCGACCCGGCGGCACCGCGTTCAGCGCAGGACGACCCGGTGGTCGCCGGGGGGCAGCAGCTCACCGATCACCGGGGCGCCCGGTATCTCCCCGGCGACCAGCAGCCCGCCGGAGGTCTGCGCGTCGGCCAGCAACAGCGCGTCCTGCTCGGTGGCCGCGCCGAAGTCCGTCCACGGGGTCACCCACTCCAGGTTGCGGCGGGAACCACCGCTGACGTACCCGTCCCGGACCGCCTCGCGGGCATCGGCCAGGTACGGCACCCGGGCGGTGTCGATCGCCACCGTGACCCGGCTCGCCCGGGCCAGCTTCGAGGCGTGCCCGAGCAGACCGAATCCGGTCACGTCGGTGCCGCAGCGCACGCCGGACGCCACCGCCGCCCGCGCGGCGTCCCGGTTGAGGGTGGTCATCGCCGCCACCGCCGCCGGGAAGCTCTCGCCGGTGCTCTTGTGGCGGGTGTTGAGCACGCCGACGCCGAGCGGTTTCGACAGCGACAGCGGCAGCCCGGCCCGCCCCGCGTCCAGGGTGATCAACTCTTCCGGCCGGACCAGCCCGGTGACGGCCAGGCCGTACTTCGGACCGTCATCGTCGACGCTGTGCCCGCCGGCCAGGTGACACCCGGCCGCGCGGGCCACGTCCAAGCCGCCGCGCAGCACCTCGCGGGCCAGCTCCAGCGGCAGCAAATCACGCGGCCAGCAGAGCAGGTTGAGTGCGACAAGCGGGCTGCCGCCCATCGCGTACACGTCGGACAGCGCGTTGGTGGCGGCGATCCGGCCCCAGTCGTACGCGTCGTCGACCACCGGCGTGAAGAAGTCCGCCGTGGTGACCAGACCGGTGCGCTCGTCCAGCCGGACCACCGCGGCGTCGTCGCCGTGGTCGAGTCCGACCAGCAGCTCGGCGGTGCCGGCGGTGGGGCCGAGGCCGGCCACCATCGCCTCCAGCTCGCCCGGCGGGATCTTGCAGGCACAGCCGCCGCCACGGGCGTAGCGGGTCAACCGCACGGGCTCGGTCATCCCCTCATGATCTCCGTCACGAGGGCGGTACGCCAGCCGCGCGGGGCAAATTCGGACGCCGGAGTCGGATCATCCATGGTGTTACCGCTCCGTGACCATCTGGGTTGTGTTCCGCCACTTCACCCCGCCTACAGTGGCCGCTACCGGGGGTCGACCGACTCCCGACAGCGACGAGGAGGACAGACGACGTGGCGACGGGTGAACCGCTCATCGTGCTGGACTCGGTCAACAAGTGGTTCGGGCCGTTACACGTACTCGACGACGTCTCGCTGTCGGTTGGCCGGGGCGAGGTGGTCGTGGTGATCGGCCCGTCCGGTTCCGGCAAGTCGACCCTGTGCCGCACCATCAACCGGCTGGAGCCGATCAACTCCGGCACCATCACCTTCGACGGGCGGGCACTGCCGGCCGAGGGCAAGGCCCTGGCCAAGCTGCGCAGCGAGGTCGGCATGGTGTTCCAGTCGTTCAACCTCTTCGCGCACAAGACGATCCTGGAGAACGTCACCCTCGGCCCGATCAAGGTCCGCAAGGAGAAGCCGGCGGCCGCCCGGGAGCGAGGGCTGGCCCTGCTCGACCGGGTCGGCATCGCCAACCAGGCCGACAAGTACCCGGCCCAGCTCTCCGGCGGCCAGCAGCAGCGCGCCGCGATCGCCCGCGCGCTGGCCATGCAGCCCAAGGCAATGCTCTTCGACGAGCCGACAAGCGCGCTGGACCCGGAGATGGTCGGCGAGGTGCTGGACGTGATGACCTCGCTGGCCCGCGACGGCATGACCATGGTCGTGGTCACCCACGAGATGGGCTTCGCCCGGCACGCCGCGAACCGGGTCATCTTCATGGCCGACGGCAAGCTCGTCGAGGAGGCCGAGCCCAACGAGTTCTTCGCGAATCCGCGCAGTGAACGGGCCAAGGACTTCCTCTCCAAAATCCTCACGCACTAGCCGTCCGTAGTGGGGCACGCCGTCGATCGACGGCGGGTTCCGTCGTAGAAGGAGATGAACATGCGTATGACGCGCATAGCGGCGATCGCCGCGGCTGCCACCCTCACGCTCGGCATGGCCGCCTGTGGCGGCGACGACGCCGGTGAGGGCACCGGTGCCGGCACCGACAAGGACTTCGCTGCTGGCAGCACGATGGAGCGGCTGAACCAGGCACAGGCCATCAAGATCGGCACGAAGTTCGACCAGCCGCTCTTCGGCCTCAAGGGGCTCGACGGCAAGCCGCAGGGCTTCGACGTCGAGATCGGCAAGATCGTTGCCGAGGAGCTGGGTATCCCCGAGGACAAGATCGAGTGGGTCGAGACCCCGTCGACCGTACGCGAGCAGCGCATCGAGGAGGGCGCCGTCGACATCGTCGTGGCGACCTACACGATCAACGACACCCGCAAGGAGCGGATCGACTTCGCCGGCCCGTACTACATCGCCGGTCAGACCATCCTGGTCAAGGCCGACGAGAACGAGATCACCGGCCCCGACTCGTTCAAGACCACCGGCAAGAAGGTCTGCTCGGTCCAGGGCTCCACGCCCGCCGCCAACATCGAGCAGTACCTGAGCAACGTGGGCGAGCAGCTGGTCGTCTTCGACGTCTACACCAAGTGCCTCGACGCGCTCAAGGGCGGTCAGGTCGACGCCATCACCACCGACAACGTGATCCTCAGCGGCTACATGTCGCAGAACGAGGGCCAGTTCAAGCTGGTCGGTGACACCTTCACCGAGGAGCCGTACGGCATCGGCCTCAAGAAGGGCGACAACGACTTCCGCACCTTCCTCAACGACACCCTGGAGAAGATCTTCGAGGACGGTCGCTACCTGCAGGCGTGGAAGGACACCGCCGGCAAGATCGACTCCGCCGACCCGAAGATCCCCACCGTCAACCGCTACTGATCCCCGCAGCTGAAGGGTGATTTTGTGGACGTTCTCGTCAACAACTTCGACGTCTTTCGCAACGGATTCTTCGTCACCCTTCAGTTCTGCATCCTGGCGGCCACGGGGGCGTTGATCATCGGCGTCCTCGTGGCCGTGATGCGGATCTCACCCGTGCCACCGCTGCGCTGGCTCGGCAGCACGTACGTCACGGTCCTGCGCAACTGCCCGCTCACGATCGTCATGTTCTTCGCCGCGTTCGCCCTGCCGGCCCTCGGCTCCAACGCGGACTTCCTCCGGATACCCGGACTGGACCAGATCTTCAAACGTCTCGGCACCGACCTGCCGTACTTCCGGTTCGCCCTCATCGCGCTCAGCGTCTACACGGCCGCGTTCGTGGCCGAGGCGATCCGCAGCGGCGTGAACGGTGTACCCAGCGGCCAGGCCGAGGCGGCCCGGGCAATCGGGCTCACCTTCACCCAGAACCTGCGGTACGTCGTCCTGCCCCAGGCATGGAAAGGAGCGGTCGTGCCGCTCGGCAGCGTCCTGATCGCCATGATCAAGAATTCGGCCCTGGCCGGTTTCTTCGGCGTCGCCGGTGACCTGTCCGCCAGCGCCCAGTCACTCACCAGCGCCGGCGGCTTCCCGATCATCCCCGTCTTCATCGGCATCAGCCTGGGCTACCTGATCCTCACCGTGCCCCTCGGCCTGTTGCTGGACCGGGTGGAGCGCCGGCAGGCGGTGGCCCGATGAGCAACGATTCGATGTCGGTCCTCTACGACGCCCCGGGACCCCGGGCCCGCCGGATCACCCTCATCTCGAGCATCCTCGCCGCGCTCGCCGCAGCGGCCGGGCTGTACTTCCTCGTCTACCGCCCGCTCGACGAACGCGGCCAGTTCTCGATGGAGCGGTGGGGCCCCCTGATCGACCCCGGCAACGAGGTCTTCGGACAGGTGTGGACCCAGCTCGGACAGGGCTTCCAGGCGACCCTGACGGCCGCCGCGCTCGCCATCGTCAGCTCGCTGGCCTTCGGCACCCTCCTGGCGGTGCTGCGGGTGCAGCTCAAGTCGCTGATGCGCCGCCGGTTCGACAGCCTTCCCGCGCCGGTGGCACTGGCCGTACGCGCCCTGAGCTGGCTCCTCAACGGGGTGACCAGGTTCTTCGTCGAGGTCTTCCGAGGGCTGCCGGTCGTCATCACGATCTTCTTCTGCGCCAGCGGCCTCCCGGTGCTCGGCGTGGACCTCGGCGACATCCTCTGGTACCTGGTGCTCGGTCTGACCATCTACAACGGCGTGGTGATCGGTGAGATCCTCCGCTCCGGCATGGAGGGCCTGCCCGGCGGCCAGCGCGAGGCGGCCGACGCGATCGGGCTGACCTCATTCCAGGCGACCCGCATGATCCTGCTGCCGCAGGCGTTCCGGATCATGCTTCCGGCACTGATCAGCCAGCTCGTCGTCGTGCTCAAGGACACGTCGCTCGGCTTCATCATCAGCTACGAGGAAGTGCTGCGGAAGAGCAGCTTCATCATCCAGGTGCTGGACAACCCGATCCAGGTGTACGTCGTCGTCGGCGTCATCTACATCGCCGTCAACTACCTGCTGTCGAAGCTGGCCGAGTACACCCAGCGGCGTCTCGCCAAGGGGCGGCGTAGCGCACGCAAGTCGAAGCCGGCGACGACCGGAGGCGAATCGGGCACTGTCCAGGAAACCGAAGCGGTAGCCGGGACCGCCACCTGACGCCGCACCGCACCGGCGGGCATCAGACCCACCCCACACCGGTACAACCTTGACGCGGCGCCGGCCTGATGGCCGGCGCCGCGTCGTCTTGCACAGCCGTCGGGATCAGCGGGCGATCTCGGTCACCCGGGACTCGCGGACCACCGTCACCCGGATCTGCCCCGGATAGGTCAGCTCCTCCTCGACCTGCTTGGCCACGTCCCGGGCCAGCACCGCCGCACCGATGTCGTCGACGTCGTCGGGCTTGACCATCACCCGGATCTCGCGGCCCGCCTGCATCGCGAAGACCTTGTCCACCCCGACCTTGCCGGCGGCGATCTCCTCGATGCGTTCCAGCCGCTTGACGTACGCCTCCAGGCTCTCCCGCCGCGCTCCCGGCCGCCCACCCGAGCAGGCGTCCGACGCCTGGGTCAGCACCGCCTCCACGGTCTGCGGCGGCACCTCGTTGTGGTGCGCCTCGATGGCGTGCACCACGTCCTCGCTCTCCCCGTACTTACGGGCCACGTCCGCGCCGATGATGGCGTGGCTGCCCTCCACCTCGTGGGTGAGCGCCTTGCCGATGTCGTGCAGGAACGCCGACCGCTTGATCAACGGCACGTCCAGCCGCAGCTCGGCCGCCATCACCCCGGCGATGTGCGCGGTCTCCACCAGGTGCTTGAGCACGTTCTGCCCGTACGACGTGCGGTAGCGCAACCGGCCCAGCAGGGTGACCAGCTCCGGGTGGATCTCGGTGATGCCGACCTCCACCAGGGCGTCCTCGGCGGCCCGGTGGCAGAGCTGGTCCACCTCCTGACGGGCCAGCTCGTGCACCTCCTCGATGCGGTGCGGATGGATCCGGCCGTCCAGCACCAGCTTCTCCAGCGTCAACCGGCCCACCTCCCGGCGGACCGGGTCGAAGCAGGACAGCAGCACCGCCTCGGGGGTGTCGTCGATGATCAGGTTCACCCCGGTGACCGACTCGAAGGCCCGGATGTTGCGGCCCTCCCGGCCGATGATCCGCCCCTTCATCTCGTCACCCGGCAGGTGCAGCACACTGACCACGCTCTCGGCGGTCTGCTCGCTCGCCACCCGCTGGATCGCGTCGACCACGATGTGCCGGGCCCGCTGCTCGGCGGTGGACCTCGCGTCGGACTCGATGTCCCGGACCAGCAGCGCGGCCTCCCGCTTCGCCTGGCCCTCGATCGCCTCGACCAACTCGGCCCGGGCGGCGTCGGCGGTCAACCCGGCGACCCGCTCCAACTCACGGCGTCGCTGGTTCTCCACCTCGGCCAGGGCGGCCTCCCGCTCGGCCAGCGCCGCCTCACGGGCCGCCAGCGCGGCGTTGGCCGCGGTGAGCTGACGTTCCCGTTCCGCGAGCCGCTCCACCTCCTCGGTGTGCAGCCGCTCCCGCTCGTCCATCCGGGTCGCCCGCCGCTCCACCTCGGCGGCCTGCTCCCGGGTGGTCGCGGCCAGCACCGCCACCTCCCGCTCACCGCTGCGCCGGGCCGCCGTGCGCAACTGCTCGGCGTCCGCCTCGGCCTGCTTGTGCGCCCGTTCGAGCACCGTGTCCGCCTCGGCACGGGCGTCGTCGAGCACCCGACGCGCCTCCGCCCGGGCGGCCTTCGCCTCGGCCTTGGCCCCCGCCGCCTCGGCACGAGCCGCCGCAGCCGCCGACTTCGCCACATCGATGGTGCTGTTCACCTCGTCGGCGGCGGTACGCAGCGCGGCCAGCGACTGCTCCTGCCGATCCTTCTCCGCGACGTACGCCGGATCCTCCGGTGTCGGACGGGTCAACAGACCCCGGATCAGCCGCACGCCGAACAGGACCGCGCCGAGCACCACGAGGGTCAACACCAGCACGGCGACCAGGATCACGACATCGAAGGCGCTCATCGGCCGGCTCCGTCCGGCCCGTCGCCGGCCACCACGGCAACGATTGGTGGACCGGAACTCTGCTCACCGTCGTCGCCGGCCCCGGAATCCGCCGCACCGGGAGCACCCGCCCCCGCGCTCATGCCGACGCTCCGTTCCGTCGCGCACCCCTGACGGGCAGCGCCGAACAGTGCCGCACGGCCGACCCGCTCCGCTCGCTCATGCCGGGACTCCGGTGAACCTGTGCCGCCTCGCCATGGCGCGCCTCCCCTGAACCGTCGCGCCGCAACAGCCTGCCGGGTGGGCACGCTCCTGCGACTCTGGACGCCCGACCGGAGCGCATGGCCGTGGGTTGGCTTCCTCCGCCGACGTCCTGACGGCCGCGGGCGGGCCGGGTGCAGTGTCACGCGAGCCCGGACCGGCCTGTCCGGAGCTGACGTACGCGGCCGAAGGTGCCGGCCAAAGTGATGCTGTTCTGTTACGGGATCTATGTTGTGCGCTTAGCCTGCGCTTGGTCGGGCAATGTGAGCCTTTATGGCGAGGCTAGGTCTCAACCGGCCTCCGGTCAAGAACAGATGATCAAACCACCCGGACGGAGAGAAGTTAACTCGTCACCCTCCGCCAATGAACACTCGGACGCCAGCGGGCAAAAAAGACGAACGGCCAACGCCGAGGTGACCCATCAAGGCTGGTCACGTCACGGAGGTGGTCGTCGCACCGGCGCCCAACGCATCACCCGCAGCCCCCGGGACGGGCCTGGCCGAGATCACAGCTGGTGGACGGCACGACAGCGCGAACGCGCGGTCAGCGGTCGATCTCACCCTCGGCGTCGGCGAGGGCGTCGGCGTCGATCTGCTCGGCGAACTCGGCCGCCTCGGCGCTCTGCGCGGCGATCGCGTCCTTCACCGCCCGGATCGCGACACCGGCCGGGTAGCCCTTGCGGGCCAGCATGCCGACCAGCCGCCGGAACACCGCGTCCGGCTCACCCCGGGCGGTACGCAGTTTCCGCTCCACCAGGGCGCGAGCGGTCTCCGCCTCGGTGGTCTCGTCCAACTCGTCGAGCGCCTCGCTGGCCGTGTCGCCGTCCACGCCGCGCTGACGCAGCTCGTTGGCCAGTGCTCGGCGAGCCAGCCCACGGCCGGCGTGTCGGCTGCTCACCCAGGCCCGGGCGAACGCCGCGTCGTCGATGATGCCGACCTCGTCGTACCGGTCGAGGACCTGGGCTGCGGTCTCCTCGGAGATGCCCCGCCGCGCCAACGCGGCAGCCAGCTCGGCACGGGTACGCGGACGCACCGCGAGCTGTCGCAGACAGATCTCCCGGGCCACCTCAGCCTCGTCACGAGGCGCGGCAGCTGCGTCCTCGCGTGCCGAACCGCCGGCCCGTCGGGTGGAACCAGCCCTGCCCGAGGCTGGGGAACCTGGAGCCGACACGTCCGGAGCCGACGGGTCACCCGGGTCGGAGGTGTTGCCGGCAGCGCGGCGGCCCCGACGGGGACGTGGTGTGGCGTCACCCGCGCGGGGCGGACTGGCATCCCAGCCCCGCCCCGAGCGGGCACGTCGTCCTGCCACGACTCAGGATCAGAAGTCGACCGGCGGCAGCTCCGGGCCACCGGCGGCGTCGCCCGCGCCGACCCCGACGCCGAGCTTCTCCAGGATCTTCTTCTCGATCTCGGCGGCCACGTCCGGGTTCTCCCGGAGGAACTCGCGGGCCTTCTCCTTGCCCTGGCCCAGCTGGTCGCCCTCGTAGGTGTACCAGGCACCGGACTTGCGAATGATCGACTGCTCGACGCCGACATCGATCAGGGAACCCTCACGGGAGATGCCCTTGCCGTACATGATGTCGAACTCGGCCTGCTTGAACGGGGAGGCGACCTTGTTCTTCACGACCTTGACCCGGGTGCGGTTACCGACCACGTCGGTGCCGTCCTTCAGGCTCTCGATGCGCCGCACGTCGAGCCGGACCGAGGCGTAGAACTTCAACGCCCGCCCACCGGTGGTGGTCTCAGGGCTGTTGTGCACCAGGATTCCATCAGCGAGATAGTTGTGCGAGCCTTCAATCTCGATGTCGAACCGGTCCATGTTCTTGTAGTCGCGCCTAGCCTCGATCTGGAGAATCCGGGCAGGCAACGGGTACAACGTCGACTTGGTGAACTGCGGGATCACTTCACAACGGCCACGGAATCTCGGCAGGAGCTTGTACTCCATGCACTCGGGGATGTAGGGCGCGACGATCTCCTGAAACTTCTCGGAAGTCGCTGTGGTGAAGCGCAGAACGTTGATCTGACGCTGCCCACGCTTGCTGAGCTTCACATCGAGACGCCAACTGTCGCGCAGGTACTCCGCCAGACGCTGGCGGCTGCCTTCGCTCATCGCCTCGACGCAGATCTCGATGCGGCCACTACCTCCTTGAGTCCGCTGCTGTAGGCCCTTGGAACGCAGGGTGAAGGATCCGTCATCCATGTACCAGACAGCGAGGGCAAAGGGGGTCAGTTCCTTGAGGTAATCCCAGCTCAGATGCTTCTTACCATCGCCCAGATAGACCGCCTGCCGCAGCTCTCCGAGCTCCGCGAGAGGGGTGAAGTCGGCAAACACTGCGCCCTTGTCGTTGGTCGTTCGACTGTGCCGGACGTTGCTGAGCAGGGAAATCTTCCAGTCAAGGTAGTCGGCCTGCTTCACGCCGTGGCCCATCCGGAAGCGGGCGCTCTCTGCGTCTCGCCGAACAGGCGCCGAAAGGTTGCCGTCTCCCATCAGTGACCCGAGCACCAACTGCCACTGCTGCGGACCCAACATGTGAGGTTGGGCCAACATCACCCGATCACCGGGAAGCAGCTCGCCTGCCTCGCGCCAACCGCCCGGAGTCATGATCAGATGGTTACGGGTCATCGACATGGTCGCCTGGCCTCGGCCGGTGCCACCGCCTGCCCGTTCGACCTTGAACCGCAGGAACTCATCAGTCGTGCCGTTGTTGAACCAGTTGACGACCCGGCGCGGGGCAAGGCAGCCCAGCTCTCCGTCGTAGGAGAGCACCTCGACGTCCATTTTCTCGGTAACAATCTTGCCTAGGAGCTGCTGAGAGCCGTCGGCAAGAGTGACCTTGGTATCCCAAGATCCACATCCGAACATGACGCCGATCTTCTCGCGGAGCTGGTTGATGAAGATCGCGGTGGTGCCGGTGTTGTTGAGCACGCCGGTGATCTTCCGCAGCGCCTGGCTCATCAGCCGGGCCTGGAGACCGACGTGGCTGTCGCCCATCTCGCCCTCGATCTCGGCGCGCGGCACCAGCGCGGCGACCGAGTCGATCACGATGATGTCGATCGCGCCGGAGCGGACCAGCATGTCCGCGATCTCCAGCGCCTGCTCGCCGGTGTCCGGCTGGGAGACCAGCAGGGCGTCGGTGTCGACACCGAGGGCCCTGGCGTACTCCGGGTCGAGCGCGTGCTCGGCGTCGATGAAGGCGGCGATGCCGCCGGCCCGCTGGGCGTTGGCCACCGCGTGCAGGGCGACCGTGGTCTTACCGCTGCTCTCCGGGCCGTACACCTCGACGACCCGGCCACGGGGCAGACCGCCCACGCCGAGCGCCACGTCGAGCGCGATGGAACCGGTCGGAATGACCGAGGTCTGGATGACCGGCCGCTCCCCCAGCCGCATCACCGAGCCCTTGCCGAATTGCTTGTCGATCTGAGCGAGAGCAAGGTCGAGCGCCTTCTCCCGGTCAGGACCTGCCGCCATCGTTGCCACCCCTGCCTTCGCCGGCGTCTTTCCTGAGCTTCGCGTCACGCGGGACACGCTAGGCGCTGGGTCCGACAGAAAACCAGCCGACTGGCCGTGGCCTGTGGACGAGCACCCCGCTGTGGACAATAGCCGAACAGGTGTACGACTCGGCAAGAGACACGCGGAAGTAACGAATCGGCTGCTCAGCGTAGCCGGGCGGGGACACGGTCCGGATAGGCCGCGACCACGGCGCGCCACACCACGTGCGTCTCCACGCCGGCCCTGAGGGCCTGCTCGATGGTTCGTCCACCGAGTTCCGACAGCACCTGGTCGCTGGCGATGCTGGCCGCGTACGCCGGCCCGAACGCCTCGGCCAGGCGCGACCAGAAGTCGGTAAGCCGCACGTGATCAGTCCTTCCTGTCCGGTGCACCCACCGGCACCGGACGCAACGCTAGCGCCAGCAGGGGTGCCACCGCGACCGCCGCGAGCAGGGTGAGCACGGGATAACCCGCGAGTTGCATGACAAACCCGCTGAGTGCGCCGGCCAGCGCTCCGGCCAGCCCCATGAGCAGGTCGGACAGTCCCTGGGCGCTGGGCCGCACCTCGTCCGGTACCGACTCCGACAGCAGGGTGGAGCCGGCCACCATGGTGGCCGACCAGCCGAGCCCGAGCAGGATGAGCCCGACGGTGAGCCGGGGCGTGTGGTGCCCGGCGGTGCCGGCGACCGCGCAGGCGGCCAGCAGCGTGCCGATCCCGCCGAGGATGACCGGGCGGCGGCCGAACCGGTCGGCGAGCCAACCGACCACCGGCGCCAGCGCGTACATGCCGGCGATGTGCAGGCTGAGCACCAGCCCGACCACCGGCAGCACCTCGTCGACGGCGTAGTACTCCCGCAGGTGCACCGGGGTCATCGCCATCACCGCCACCATCACCAGGTGCCCCACGGCCACGGCGGACACACCGAGCCGGGCGGCCGGCCGGGCGCGTACCACCGACCAGGCGGCGCGCATGCCTCCGCCGTTCCGGGCCGGCGCTGCCGGTGCCGGGACCGGGCCGGCCGGAGCGAGCGCGGACGCCGCCTGGGCCGGCTCGGCCGGTGCCGGTGGCGGTCCGGGTGGGGTCGGCTCGGACTCGCCGGCCCGGCCCGTCGCGAGCCGGCGCGCGGTGAGCAGCGGGTCGGGCCGCAACCACAGCAGCAGTACGCCGGCGGCGAGCACGAACGCGACGGCGCTGAACGCGAACGGGCCGGACAGTGCCGGCAGTCCCCAGCCGCTTGTGGTGCGGTCGGCGAGGGCGGCGAAGTTCGGGGCGGCGACCGCGCCGATGGTGGTGGCCCAGACGATCAGCGACAGTTGCCGGGCACGCCGGTCCGGTTCGGCGAGGTCGACCGCGGCGTAGCGGGCCTGGAGGTTGGCGGCGGAGCCGCCGCCGAAGAGGAGCATGCCGAGAAAGAGCAGCGGGACCGACCGGGTCGCCGCGGCGAGCACGACAAGCGTTCCGCCGAGCGCCCCCACCAGGTACGCGACGGCCAGGCCGGGGCGGCGGCCGTGCCCGGTGATGATCCGGGTGACCGGTACGGCGAGCAGGGCCGCGCCGACCACGGCGGCGCTCTGCGCCAGGCCGGCCACAGCGGTGCCGGCGATCTCGGCGGCGAGCAGGGCGCCGACGGCGATGCCGATGGTCACGCCGATGCCGCCGACGACCTGGGTGGTGAAGAGCAGCCGCAGGGTGCGCCGCTGGATCGGCGCGACGTCCGGGTGCGCCGGTGTGGTCGTCAGGTCAGTGGCCAACGGGAGGCTCCTTGGTAAGGGGTGACCATCTTTTCGCACCCGACCGACGGTCGGCAGCCCGGTTTTCGTCACAGCCCCAGGCCGCGACCGATGATCTCCTTCATGATCTCCGTGGTGCCGCCGTAGATGGTCTGCACCCGGCTGTCCAGCCAGGCCCGCGCCACCGGGTACTCCGCCATGAAGCCGTAGCCGCCGTGCAACTGCACGCTCCGGTCGGCGACCCGGTTCTGTAGCTCCGTGGTCCACCACTTGGCCTTGGCCGCGTCGGTCACCGACAGCCGGCCGGCGTTGAACTCGGCGACACAGTGGTTGACGAAGGTCCGCGCGATGGTGACCTCGGTGTCCAGTTCGGCGAGGAGGAACCGGTTGTGCTGGAACTTTCCGATCGGCCGGCCGAACGCCTCCCGGGTACGCGCGTAGTCCAGGGTGAGGGCGAGCAGCCGTTCCGCGGCGGCGACCGCGGCGATGGCGATGCTGAGCCGTTCCCTCGGCAGGTTGGCCATCAGGTGGTAGAAGCCGTGGTTCTCGGTGCCGACGAGGTTGGCCGCCGGCACCCGGCAGTCGTCGAAGAAGAGTTCGGCGGTGTCGTTGGCCTTCAGGCCGACCTTGGCCAGCCGGCGGCCCCGGGTGAAGCCGGCGGTTCCGGTCTCCACCGCGATCAGGCTCACGCCGTGGGCACCCTCGTCGGCGGTACGGGCCACCACGATCACCAGGTCGGCCAGCTCACCGTTGGTGATGAACGTCTTCTGCCCGTTGAGCAGGTAGCTGTCGCCGTCGCGGACGGCTGTGGTGCGGACGCCGGCCAGGTCGGAGCCGGCGCCGGGTTCGCTCATCGCGATGGCGGTGACCAGGTCGCCGGAGCAGAACCGGGGCAGCCAGCGCTGGCGCTGCTCCTCGGTGGTCAGCTCGGTGAGGTACGGCGCGACCACGTCGTTGTGCAGGCCGAAGCCGAGCCCGGAGCAGCCCGAGTTGACGATCTCCTCGACCAGCACCGCGTTGTACCGGAAGTCCCGCTGTCCGCCGCCGCCGTACGCCTCGTCGACGTCCGGCCCGAGCAGCCCGGCGGCGCCGGCCTTCCGCCACACCTCGCGGTCGACGATGCCGTCGGTCTCCCAACGCTCGTGGTGCGGCACGGCCTCGCGGTCCAGGAAACGCCGGCACAGATCCCGGAACTCGTCGTGGTCGGGCTGGTAGAGGTGCTGCTGCATGGCGGCAAGTCTGGCACCGCCGGGCGCGGGCGTCAGCCGGCGAGGGCGCGGGAGACGACGGTGAGGTCGGCGACCAGCCCGTCGTACGCGACGTCCTGGTTGTCGGCCCGGAGCACGGCGGACGGATGGATGGTGGCCAGCAGTTGGGCCGGGGGCGCGTCGGTGATCCCTCCGGCGCTGTCCACCGGTACCCGCTGGAAATCCTCCGGGTGTTGGGCGGCGGCTGGCCAGGGCAGCAGTTCGCCGCGCTGGCGGGTGACCCGGAACGTCGGGCCGAGCAGCGCCTTGGCGGCGGTCGCCCCGAGCACCACGATCACCTCGGGGGCCAACTGGGCGAACTCGGCGACCAACCAGGGCCGGCAGGCGGTGATGTGTACCCGGTCGGGGGTCTGGTGGATCCGCCGCTTGCCGCGTAGTTCGAAGCGGAAGTGCTTGACCGCGTTGGTGAGGTAGATGTGGGCCGGGTCGAGCTTGGCGTCGTCGACCGCCTTGCGGAGCAGTCTTCCTGCCGGGCCGACGAAGGGCAGTCCCTTCTGGTCTTCCATGTCGCCGGGCTGCTCGCCGACGAAGACCACCCGGGCGGTGGTGTCGCCCCGGCCGAAGACGGTCTGTGAGGCGTCCCGGTACAGCTCGCAGCCGCGACAGCCGGTGGCGGCGGCCCGCAGGTCGTCGAGGGTGTCGGCCTGTGGCGGGATGAACCGCTGGGCGCCGGGCGCGGTGTCGGTGTCGGCCATGGCGACTGTTCTACCCGCTGTGGCACGGCCCACGCGAGCCAGCGGCGGCGCGTCGCCTCGCGGCCCTCCGCGCCCCAGGCAAACCGAGGTGCCGCACCTCGGCCTATCCGCTCGCCGGGAGGGCCCGAAACGCCGCACCTCGGCGTATCCACCCGACGCGAGGACCCGAAACGCCGCATGCCGGGCCCGACGTCACTCCTGACGCCTGCGCCCGCCGGACACTCGGCAGCCCGTGCCGGCGGCCCAACCCGCGCCCTTGTCAGCAACATCGGGGATCCTGCTGCCCCAAACCCCACCCCCACCAGCAACATCGGGGAAGTTGCTGCCACCACCCGCCCCGAGCCAGCAACATCGGGGAAGTTGCTGGCTCGACCGCCGGCTCGGGCGGCGCGACGTGGGGTGGCGCTGGCTCGGCCCGGGCACGGACGGCCGAGGGGATCTGGGTGTGCGACCTCACGTGTCGTAAGGCGACAGGGGGCTGGTCAGGCGGTGAAGCCCGGTGACGGGGTGGGGTGGGCCGCGCGGGCGACCGTGTCGGCGAGCGCCGGGATCTCCGCCTCGGGCAGGTCGCTGACGGTGATGCGTAGTCCCGGCGGGCCGGCGATCCGGTAGAGGGCGCCCGGCGCGACCGCCCAGCCGGCGTCGCGCAGGGTGGTCAGCGCGCTTGTCTCGTCGTCCACCGCGACCCAGACGTTGATGCCGGTGCGGCCGTGGGCGGGCAGGCCACGGTCGGTGAGGGCGGTGACCAGGGCGTGCCGCCGCCGTTCGTAGCTCTGCGCCGCCCGGTCGACAAGGGCGGTCGTCTCCGGGTCTGCCCAGAGCGAGAGCACGAGCCGTTGCAGCACGGTGGAGACCCAACCGGTGCCGACCCGGGACCGGCCGGCCACCCGCGCCACCGTGGTCTCGTCTCCGGCCAGCACGGCCAGGCGCAGGTCGGGGCCGAAGGGCTTGCTCACCGAGCGGAGGAAGGCCCAGTGGGTGGTGGCTCCGGCCAGCGGGTGCAACGGTACGCGGGCCAGCTCGGCGGCGTGATCGTCCTCGATCAACAGCAGGTCGGCCCGGCCGGCTAGCAGGGTGCGCAGGGCGTCGGCCCGGTCGGCGGAGACCGCCGCGCCGGTGGGGTTCTGGGCCCGGCTGGTCACGATGAGCGCTCGTGCTCCGGCGGCGAGGGCGGCGGCGACTCCCGCGACGATCGGGCCGTCGTCGTCGACGGGCATTCCGATCGGCCGTAACCCGAGGGCGGCCAGCAGGTCGAGCAGGCCGGCCCAGCCCGGATCCTCCACGGCGACCGCGTCGCCGTGGCGCAGGTGCGCGCCGAGCAGGCGCTCGATGCCGTCCAGCGCGCCGCCGGTGAGGGTCAGCCCGGGGGCCGGCACCCCGTCGGCGGCCAGGCGTGCCCCGGCCATCTCGGTCATCTCGGGCAGTACGCCGAGGTCGGGGTAGCCCACCGGGTCGCCGACGGTGTCGGCGAGGGCGGCCAGGTGCCGACGCAGCGGCGGCAGCAGCCGCTGGTCGGGTTGTCCACGGGACAGATCGCGCAGGCCGGGTGCGGGCGGCGGGCGCAGCGCGGCTCGTCGGGCGGCGACCGGCGGTCGGGGCCGTACCCGGGTGCCGTGCCGACCGGCGGTGACGACGAGTCCGCGGCGGCGCAGTTCGGCGTAGGCGCGGGAGACGGTGGCGGGGCTGACGGCCAGGTGGGCGGCGAGCGTGCGCACCGGTGGCAGGGGGTCGCCGGGGGCGAGGGTGGCGTCGCGGATGGCGGATTCGATGCTGGCCGAAATCTCGACGGCCGTCGCACCGGTCACCTGATAGCGTGCTGACACAAAACAGGGATTGTACTAGAACAAAGGTGGAGGCATGTACCCGCAGACCACCCGCACCACCGCCAGCCGTTCCCGGGACCGGATGAGCTACGACCGCACCGCCACCCACGCCGTGCTCGACGAGGCGTACCACTGCGCGCTCGGGTTCACCGTGGACGGCGAGCCCCGGGTGCTGCCCACGCTGCACGTGCGCAGCGGCGACACGCTCTACCTGCACGGCTCCACCGGCAGCCGGCCGCTGCTCGCGGCCCGCGCGGACGGCCTGCCGGTCTGCGTCGCGGTCACCCTGCTCGACGGGCTGGTCTACGGGCGCTCCCAGTTCCACCACAGCGCCAACTACCGGTCGGTGGTCGCGCACGGCACCGCACACCTGGTCACCGACCAGATCGAGAAGGCCGACGTGCTCACCGCCCTGGTGGAGAAGGTCGGCACCGGCCGCGCGGCGGACAGCCGACCGCCGAGCCGGCGGGAGTTGGCCGAGACGGCCGTGCTGGCGCTGCCGCTGACCGAGGTGTCGCTGCGCTCCCGCACCGGCGGGGTGCGCGACGACCCGGCCGATCTCGACCTGGCGCACTGGGCCGGGGTGGTGCCGCTGCGGCTGACCCCCGGCCGGCCGGAGCCGGACGCCGGGGTCACCGCGCCACTGCCGGCCTACCTGCGCCCGCGCCGCTCGCCCTGGCACGAGCCGGCGGTCCTGGGTGGCGCACACGTGCTGCTGGAGCCACTCGACGAGGCTCACACCGACGAGTTGTACGCGGCCACCGCCGATCCCGAGGTCTGGCGGTACCTGAGCGGATCGTTGCCGACCGGTCCGGGCCAGCTGCGTGAGGTGATCAGCGCGGCTCTCGCCGACGAGCACCGGGTCGCCTGGGCGCAACGATGCGCGGCCACCGGCGCGGTGGTCGGCTCCACCTCGTACTACGAGATCGACCCGGCGCGTCGGTCGGTGACGATCGGACACACCATGCTCGGCCGGCCGTGGTGGCGTACCGGGATCAACACCGAGGCGAAGCTGCTGCTGCTCACCCGCGCCTTCGACGAACTGGACGCGGTGCGGGTGGTCTGGCACACCGACATCCGCAACGAGCGCTCGCAGCGCGCCATCGAGCGGCTCGGCGCGACCCGGGAGGGAGTGCTGCGGATGCACCGGTTGCGGCCGGACGGCTCGTGGCGGGACACCGTGCAGTATTCGATGACCGTCGACGAGTGGCCGAAAGCACAGGTCAGCCTGCGGGAAAGGCTTCGCGCTCAGGCCACGTCGGCCCGATGATGTCGGACGTGCTGGGAATCACCGACCTGTGGACGTACGTGTTGGGCACCGTGGCCATCGTGCTGCTGCCCGGCCCCAACTCGTTGTTCGTCCTCTCCACCGCCGCGCGGCGCGGCGTCGGCGTCGGCTACCGGGCGGCGAGCGGCGTCTGGGTCGGTGACGCGATCCTGATGTTCCTCTCGGCGGCCGGAGTGGCGTCGCTGCTCAAGGCGTACCCGCCGGTCTTCCTCGTGATCAAGTACGCGGGGGCCGCGTACCTGGGCTATGTCGGGTTGACCATGCTGCGCGGGGCGTGGCGGCGCTGGCGGGACCGCCACGACCCGGCCACCCCGCGGTTGATCGACGCCGCGGAGCCGGCGGCGATGCGCAGCCCGTTCCGCAAGGCGCTGGTGATCAGTCTGCTCAACCCGAAGGCGATCCTGTTCTTCGTCTCGTTCTTCATCCAGTTCGTCGACCCGACCTACCCCTGGCCGGCGCTGTCGTTCCTGCTGCTCGGTCTGATCGCCCAGGTGACAAGCGCGCTCTACCTGACCGCGTTGATCTTCGCGGGTACCTTCCTGGCCGCCCAGTTCAGTCGGCGTCGCCGGCTGGCGGCCGGCGCGACAAGCGCGGTGGGTGCCCTCTTCCTCGGCTTCGGCCTCAAGCTCGCCCAGGGTTGACCGGCGGGCGGGCGCCCTCACGTGCCACCGCCACCACCGCCACCACCGCCCTCGCCGCCGCCGACACCGGCACCACCCGCGTCGCCACCAGGCTCCGGGCCAGGTGGCAACGGCCGGTCAGGTGGGCGGCTGACGTGGGCCGACTCGGCGATGGGGGCCGACCAGTCGGCGTGTGCCGCCGCGGCGGCGTGCCGGTTTATGGCCGCGCGCAGCCACCCGTCCACGGTGCTCACCCAGTCCCGCTGGTCCGCGCCGACGTGCCAGCTCCGGAACCGGCTGATGCTGGTGTGGGTGATCCCGGCCAGCGCCAGCCTCCGGTCGGACCAGAGGATCACCTCCAGGCCGGCGGAATTGGTCACGAAGATCACCTCCAGCTCGGTGATCGGTCCGGCGTACAGCGGACCGACCCAGAAGCCCCATCGCTGGTGCAGGGGCAGGGCCTGCTCCACGCCGGGTAGCCGGCCGTCGACCAGGCCGGACTGGCGGACGCGGAAGCCGAGCGTGTCCAGGGCGGCCAGGATGTGCTGCTGGGTCGGCAACGGGTGGACCAGCACCGGCACCATCGCCCCCTGGTCCAGGGTGGCTTCGATCGCCACCTCGGTACGCAGCCCCATCCGCAGGCTGAGCAACGGCACGCCGCCCAGCGTGGTCACCGGCGTCTCCCACGGCACCGGGAACTCGAACGGGATCGACCGGGCCCGTCCGGCCCGCAGCACCAGCGGGCCCGCCACCTGCGCCTGATGGAACTGCACCAGCCGGCGGGGAGCCTCCGGGTCGTCCGGCTCGACCGTGCTGACCAGGCCGAGCCGGACGTGCAGCACCGGTATGTCCACGGGACCGGCGATGAGGTTCACCCGCCCCGGCAGGCGCAGGCCGGGACGGGTGCTCGGGTTGGCCAGCGCGGTCTGCACCGTCAGGCCCGTTCCGCCCGATCCCGGCGACACCCCCGTCAGCCGCACCGCGTACCCCTTATCTGAGCCGGCGCACCGCGCGCGGGATCGAGTCGGTCTCGTCGTCGAACTCCCCGATGACCTCCTCCAGCAGGTCCTCCAGCGCGACGAAACCGACCGGCCGGGTGGGACCACCGCCGTTGCGGACCAGCGCGAGTTGCGACTGGCGGGCCCGCATCACGGCGACCGCCTCGGTCACCGTGGCGGTGTCGGGCAGCGTGATGGCGTCGTTCATCAGGTCCGCCGCGGTGGCGTCGGGTCGACCGGCGGTGGCCCGCACCGCCTCCCGTACGTGCACCAGACCGCAGACGTCACCGGCGGCGTCCAGCACCGCCAGCCGGGACCGGCCGCTGTCCCGGCTCACCTGCTCGATGCGCTCCGCCGGGTCGTCCCGACGCACGGTCACCATCCGGTCGAACGGTTCCATCACCTGGGCGACCGTGGTGCCCTGCAGCTCCAACATGCTGGTCAGCAGTTCGTGCTGGGCAGCGCCGAGCAGCCCGTGTTCCCGGGACTGTTCCAGCAGCATGCGCAACTCGTCCGGGCCGTGCACCTGGGCCAGCTGGTCCTGCGGGTTCACCTTCACCAGCCGCAGCATGGCGTTGGCCACCGCGTTGAGCACCGACAGCACCGGACGGGCCACCCGGGCGAAGGCCCGGAACGGCAGGGCCAACAGCAGCGCGGACCGCTCCGGGTGGGTGATCGCCCAGGACTTCGGTGCCATCTCACCGACCACCAGGTGCAGGAAGGTGACCAGGCTCAGCGCGAAGATCAACGCGATCACGTGGCTGGCGCCGTACGGCAGGCCGACCGTGTGCAGCAGCGGACTGAGCAGCCGCTCGATCGCCGGCTCGGCCAGGGCGCCGAGGCCCAGCGTGCACAGGGTGATGCCGAGTTGCGCACCGGCCAGCATCAGGGACAGCTCACGTACCCCGTCGAGGGCGGCCCGGGCGGCCCGGCCGCCGCTCGCCGCGGCCTGTTCCAGGCGGTACCGCTTGCTCGCCACGAGGGCGAACTCGGCGGCGACGAAGAAGCCGTTGAGCGCCAGCAGGACCACCGAGGTGAGCAAGGCGAATCCGGTGCTCATGCCGACACCTCCTCACGCCCGCCGGTGACCTGGAGGCGGACCGAGTCGGCCACGTGCCGGTCCACCGCGAGCACCTCGACCAGAGCGCGCGGCGGCACCTGGCCGTTGTCGCCGTCGGCCGGCAGGCTGATCTCCAGCCGGTCACCGACCTCGGGCACCCGGCCCAGCTCCCGCATGACAAGTCCGGAGAGGGTGTCGTACTCGGGTGCCTCGGGCAGGGCGATGCCGGTGCTGTCGGCGACCTCGTCGATGCGCCAACGGGCGGGCACCACCCAGGAGCCGTCCTCCTGCCGCGCCGGGGCCCGCTCCGGCGGGTCGTCCTCGTCGCGGATCGGGCCGACCAGTTCCTCGGCGATGTCCTCAAGCGTGATGACCCCGGCGAAGCCGCCGTACTCGTCGACCACGCAGGCGAGCTGGCGGTGCCCGGAGCGGAGCCGGTCCAGCACGGTGGGCAGCGGCAGCGTCTCGGGCACCAGCAGCGGCGGTACGGCGACCGCGCTGACCGGGGTGCTGGCGCGCTCGACCGGTGGCACCTGGAGCACGTCGGCGATGCCGATCACGCCGACCAGGTCGTCGACGCCCTCCGCGCCGCGTACCGGGAAGCGGGAGCGGCCGGTGTCGAGCAGCTCGACCACCCGACTCACCGGCTCGTGTGCGCGTACGGTGTGCACGTCGACCCGGGGCACCATCGCCTCACCGGCCGTCAACTGCCGGAAGTCGAGCCCCCGGTCCAGCAGCTCCGACATGTCGGCGTCGAGGTGCCCCTCCAGCCGGGACTCGGCGATGATCTGTTCCAGGTCCTCCGGGGTGGCGCCGCTGGGCAGTTCCTCGATGGGCTCGATGCCGACCCGCCGCAGCAGCCGCACCGCGGACTTGTCGAAGAGCTTGATCAGCGGGCCGGCCATGGCCAGGTAGACCAGGGTGGAGCGGGCCAGTGCCCGGGCGACCGGTTCGGGCCGGGCGATGGCCAGGTTCTTCGGGGCCAGCTCGCCCACCACCATCTGCACCACCGTGGCGATGACCAGGGCCAGCGCGACCGACAGCGGCAGGCTGACGCCGGTGGAGACGCCGGCCACGCCGAGCAGCTCGGCCAGGCCGGCACCGAGGTACGGCTCGGCGACGTAACCGACGAGCAGTGCGGTCACGGTGATGCCGAGCTGGGCACCGGAGAGCATGAACGACAGCCGTCCGGCGACCTCCAGGGCCCGGACGGACGCCTGGTCACCTTCGGCGGCGGCCTGCTTCAGCTTGCCGCGGTCGACCGCGACGTAGCCGAACTCCTGCGCGACGAAGTACCCCGTCGCGACGGTCAAGACAACGATCAGAAGAAGACCGACGAGGATCAACACGGGAGGTTCAGGGCTCCCGGGGTCGTCGGTGCGTGGGGATGCCGGGGCCTACCCGGCTGGCTACTGCTGCCCTCCTGGGCAGAAGAGTCGATCATGCGGTCATTCTACCGGCGGCGTGGCCCAGGCCGGGCGGGTGTGCGTACTCATTGTGCCCGGGACGGCTCAGTGGTCGGCGAGTTCGTCGGCGTCGAGCAGGTTCCGGTCCACCCGCCCGGCCCGGTACGCGGCCCGACCGATCATCTGGGCGGCGACCGGGGCGGTGACCAGTTGGAACACCCCGACGAGGACGATCATGCCGAGGTCGGCCGGGCTGCGCAGCCGCAGCCCCACCCCCAGCAGCAGGAGCAGCACGCCGAGCACCTGCGGCTTGGTGGCCGCGTGCATGCGACTGAGGGTGTCCGGGAAGCGCAGCACCCCGATCGCGGCGGCCAGGCTCAGCAGCGCACCGGTGACCAGGCTGACGGCTGCCAGCCAGTCCGCCACGGCACCGGGCGTCACGGCCGGTCCCGGACGGCGAAGCGGACCAGCGAGACGGACCCGACGAAGCCGAGCAGGGCGAGCACCACAAGCACCGGCAGGGTGGTGGCGTGCCGGTTGACCGCCGCCTCCGCGCCGACCGCGCCGACCATGGTGGCGAGCAGCATGTCGGCGGCGACGACCCGGTCCAGCAATGTCGGACCCCGGTAGAGGCGGACGAGGGCGAGCAGCGCGGTCACCGACAGCAGGCTGGTGAGCACGACGGCGAGGAAGATGGTCACGGCAACTCCTTGCTAGGCATCCGCCGCAGTTCCGCGGTCGAGCCGATCGCCGCGACGATCCGCCGTTCCACGGCGCGGACCTGGGCACGGCCGGCGGCGAGGGCGGCGGGGCCGCGTACGTCGAGCACGTGCACGTAGAGGATTCCGGCATCCCGGTCCACCTCGATGATCAAGGTGCCGGGCACCAGGGAGAGCACCTCGGCGGTGAGCGCCAGGTTGAGGTCGGTGGGCAGCCGCAGCCGCACGCCGATGATCGCCGAACGCGGCGTGTACCCGGGTTGCACCGCGATCCGGGCGACGTGGGCGCTGGCCCGGACCAGCTCGACGACGAACCGACCGCCGAAGACCAGCAGACCCCACGGCCGGAGCCGGCCGTGGAACGTCACCGGCGGCAGCGGGAAGAACAGCAGCACCACCCCGGCGGTCAGCAGCCCGCCCAGCAGGTTGCCCCAGGTGAACTCCCCCCAGAACAGGTTCCAGGCCAGCACCAGCCAGCCGTAGGCGATCAGCTGGTCACGCCACCGGCCCACCCGGGTACGCCGGTCCGGAGCCTCCGGCGTGGTCATGACGCCCCGCCGGGCAGGACGGCCTGCACGTACGGGGTGCGCTCGATCAGATCCGTCGCCGCCCGCCCGGTGAAGTCGAACAACGGTCCGGCCACGAAGGTCAACGACACACCGAGCGCCACCAGGGCGACCGTGGCGCCGACCATCAGCGCGGGCAGCGGGGCGGTCGGCGCCACCGTCTCGCAGGGCGAGCGCCAGAAGGCGATGTTCCACACCCGGCTCGCCACGTAGAGGGTGAGCAGGCTGGTCACGGTGCCGACGGCGACCAACGTCCAGGGCAGCGGACCGCCCACGGCGACACCGGCCTGGAGCAGGCCAAGCTTGCCCAGGAAGCCGGAGAACGGCGGGATACCCGCCAGGTTCATCGCCGAGACGAAGAAGAGCACGCCCACCAGGGGCGCCAGTCGGGCCAGCCCGCCGAGGCGGCGCAGGTCGGTGCTGCCGGCCCGCTGCTCGACCAGTCCGGAGATCAGGAACAGGGTGGTCTGGATGGTGATGTGGTGGACCACGTAGAAGATGGCACCGACCAGCCCGGCGACCGTGCTCAGCCCCACCCCGAAGATCATGTAGCCGATGTGACTGACAAGCGTGAACGACAGCAGTCGCTTGATGTCCGACTGGGCCACCGCGCCGAGGATGCCGACCAGCATGGTCAGGCCGGCCGCCACCATCAGCAGTTCCCCGGCCTGCTGACCCGGGAAGAGCAGGGTCTGGGTCCGGATGATCGCATACACGCCGACCTTGGTGAGCAGGCCAGCGAAGACCGCGGTGACCGGGGCCGGTGCCGTCGGATAGCTGTCGGGCAGCCAGGCCGACAGCGGGAAGACCGCCGCCTTGATGCCGAAGGCCACCAGCAGCATCAGCTGCAGACTCAGGCGTACGCCGTCCGGCAGCGCGTCCAGTCGCGCGGTGAGCTGGGCCAGGTTGAGCGTGCCGGTGGCCGCGTAGACCAGGCCCACCGAGATCAGGAAGATCATCGACGCCAGGACGTTGACCACGACGTAGGTGGAACCGGTACGGATGCGCAACCGGGTGCCGTTGAGGGTGATCAGGACGAAGCTCGCGGCGAGCAGCATCTCGAAGCCGACGAAGAGGTTGAACAGGTCACCGGCGAGGAACGCGTTGCACACCCCGGCGGTCAGCACGAGGTAGGTGGGGTGGAAGATCGCCACCGGGGACCGCTCCCCGACCTCCGCCTGGCCCTGCCCGATCGAGTACAGCAGCACGCAGAGGGTCACCGCCGAGGAGACCACAAGCATCAGCGCCGCCAGTTGGTCGGCGACCAGCACGATGCCCACCGGCGCCGGCCAGCCGCCGATCTGCACCACCAGCGGGCCCTGCCGGTACGCCTGCACCAGCAGTACCACCGCCACCACCAGGCTGGTGCTCAGGCAACCCACGCTCACCGTCCGCTGGGTCCACGGCCGGCCCGCCAGCAGCAGGGTCAGCGCGGCGCCCAGCAGCGGTAACACCACCGGCAGCGGGACGAGCGTGCTCATCGCCGCTCCCGATCCGGCCCCGTCGGCGCGTACCGGCTCATCCCGGGCCCTCCTCGCGAGGTGGGGCCGGGGCGTCGACCTGCTGCGGGTCGGCGGTCGGCGGCTCACCGGTGAGGTCGGCGGCGGAAACCTCCCGTTGGGCGGTCCGGCGGACGATCTGCCGGTCCTCGATGTCGTCGGGTACCTCGTCGTCGCCGCTGAGGTACCAGCTTCGGTAGCTGATCGCCAGCAGGAAGGCGGTGAAGCCGAAGGTGATCACGATGGCGGTGAGCACCATGGCCTGGGGCAGGGCGTCGCTCATCGCCGCCTCGTCGCTGACACCGACCACCGGCGCCTCCCCGGACCGGCCGCCGAAGACGATCAACAGGTTGACGCCGTTGCCGATCAGGATGACGCCGAGCAGGATCCGGCTCAGGCTGCGTTCCAGCAGCAGGGTCACGCCGCAGCCGACGAGCACCCCGATCGTGATGAAGGAGACCAGGTTCGCTCCGGCGGCCCTCACCGTGCCTCCCCCCGCTGGCCGGCGAGCCCGCCCCCGGGCCCGCCGGCCGCCTCGATGTGCCGGTCCACCTCGGCGCCGAGGCTGCGCAGCACGTCCAGCGCCAGACCGATCACCACCAGGTAGACGCCGACGTCGAAGAAGAGGGAGGTGACCAGGTAGAAGTGACCGATCAGGGGCAGCCAGAGGTCGACCGTGGTGCTCTCCAGCACGGTGCCGTCGACGAGCAGGGAGACCACGCCGCCGCCGACCGAGAGCAGCAGGCCGGCACCGAGCACCGTGCCGGCACCGATCGGTGCCGCCTCGACCAGCTCGTACCGGCCACCGGCGAGGTACCGCATGGTCAGCGCGAGGCTGGCCACCAGCCCTCCGGCGAAGCCGCCACCGGGCGCGTTGTGCCCGGAGAAGAGCAGGTAGAGCGAGAAGAGCACCGCGGTGTGCGAGATCAGGCGGGTGACCACCTCCAGCACGATCGACCGTTGCCGTTCGTGCAGCGTGGCCCCGCCACGCAGCCAGACCGCCCGGCCGGCGGGCGCCTCGTCGTCGGCGACCTCCCGGCGGCGGGGCCGAGGCCCGGTGCGGGACCGGTGGAAGATCAGACTCGCCACCCCGGTGGCCGCGGCCACCAGCACCGCCACCTCCCCCAGGGTGTCCCAGGCGCGGATGTCCACGAGGGTCACGTTGACCACGTTGCGGCCGTGGCCCTGCTCCACCGCCAGGTGCGGGAATTCCTCGGAGATGGACCGCGCCTGCCGGGCGGCCGCGGCACCGACGGCCAGCGCGGCCACGGTCGTGCCGACGATCACGCCGATCGTCCGCCGGATCCAGCGACTGCGCCGCAGCGGCCGGGTCGAGAACCGTTCGGGCAGTCGACGCAGCACCAGCACGAAGATCGCGATGGTCATCGTCTCCACGAGAAACTGGGTAAGTGCCAGGTCGGGTGCGCCGTAGAGCACGAACAGCATCGCGGTGCCGTAACCGGTCATGCCGACCAACAGCATCGCGGTCAACCGTCGACTGGCACCCACGGCGAGCAGGGCGGCGACGCAGACCACCAGCAGCACCACCGGTTGTGCGGGCGTGGCCCACAGCTCAAGCGGCTGCTCCCAGGGCTGAATGAGGAACACCGACCCGCCCGGCACCGCGGCCAGCACGATCAGGATGAGGCCGAGGTACTGCGGCAGCGATCCCCGCTGGGTGACGCTCGTGACGTCCAGCGCGACCCGGTCGAAGCGGTGGGTGATCCACTCGTACCCCTGTTGGCCGGTGACCGGCCACCGCAGCCGGGCCAGCGCCGGGGCCAGCGGGCCGCGCAGCGCGAACAGCGCGGCACCGCCCGCCAGCGCCAGCGCGGACAGACCGAGCGCCGGGGTGAGCCCGTGCCACAGGGCCAGGTGTTTCCCGACCGTGCCGAAGAGCTCGGGGTACGGGCGGAGCAGGTGATCCAATACACCCGCGGCCGGGCCGGCGACGAGCCCGACGACGGCCAGTAGGGCCGGTGGGGCCAGCAGCGACGGCGCGATCCGTCCCAGATCGGTGGCGGCGGCGCCGGGTCGGTCGGCGAACGCGCCCCAGATGAACCTGATGCTGTACGCGACGGTGAGCACGGTGCCGACGACGAGCACCGCCAGCACCAGTGGCTGGTCGGCGAAGGCGGCGAACACGGCCTCCTTGGCGACGAAGCCGAGCAGGGGTGGTAGTCCGGCCATCGAGGCGGCGGCGAGCACGGCCACCCCGGTCAGCACCGGTGCGGTGTGCCGCAGTCCCGACAACTCCCGCAGGTCGCGGGTCCCGGACCCATGGTCGATCACGCCGACCACGAGGAACAGCGCCGCCTTGAACAATGCGTGGGCGAGCAGCATGGCGACACCGGCGAGCGCGGCGTCCGCGGTGCCCACCCCGACGACCACCGTCAACAGTCCGAGCTGGCTGACCGTGCCGTAGGCCAGCAGCAACTTCAGGTCGGTCTGCCGCAGTGCCGCCCAACCGCCCACAAGCATGGTGGCCAGACCGGCGATCAGCACCACCGGACGCCACGGGCCGACCACGGCGAGCACCGGGGTGAGCAGGCCGAGCAGGTAGACGCCGGCCTTCACCATCGCCGCCGCGTGCAGGTACGCGCTGACCGGTGTCGGTGCGGCCATGGCCACCGGCAGCCACGAGGTGAACGGCAGCACCGCCGACTTCGACAGCGCACCGAGCAGGATCAGCAGTACCGCGACGACCAGGTACGCCCCGCCGGGCAGCGGCTGCTGGGCCAGCTCGGACCAGCGGTAGGTGCCGGCGTGGTGGCCGAGCATGAGGAACCCGACAAGCATGGCCAGGCCGCCGAGGGTGGTCACGGTCAGCGCCTGGGCCGCTGCCCAACGGCTCGACCGCCGTTCGGTGCTGTGCCCGATGAGCAGGTACGAGAAGACGGTGGTGAGCTCCCAGCAGACGTAGAGCAGCAGCAGGTCGTCGGCGAGGACCAGTCCGAGCATCGCCCCGGCGAAGGCGACGAGCACGCCGGCGAACCGTGCGTTGCCGAGCGCGTCGGGCGGGAAGTACCGGGCGCTGTAGCCGAGCACCAGCGCGCCGACGCCGCCGACCAGCAGGGTCATCAGCCAGGACAGGGTGGTCATCCGCAGCGCGAGGTCCAGGCCCAGTTCCGAAATCCAGGGGTAGGTCTCGACCACCGCACCGCCGTGCGTCACGTCGGGTGTGCGTACCAGCGCCCAGCCGAAGGCGGCCGCCGGCACCAACGCCAGCAGGTAACAGGCACGCGGACCCCACCGGCGGACCAGCAGCGGTGCCACGACGGCCGCCACGAGGTGCAGGATCAGCAGTACGAGCACGCGCGCTCCCGGTCGAGGTGGCCGCGACGCCCCACGGGGGTTGGGGGTCTAGCAGCGATCAGACGACAGATCAACGCGCTATGGGTGCTTTTTCCGAGAAGAAAACACTTTCGCCGTCAATACGGCGAAATCCGATGAAAAGCCGAATCAGCTGTGTGCGGCAACGTCCGTCGGGGCGCCCTCGCCGCCGCGCACCGGACGCCCCTCGACGACCAGGTCCGCCCGGCCAAGTTGGGACGCGGCCCGGTTGACAAGTCGCTGCGCGGCGGCCAGGGATCGCACGGACAACAACCGGCCCCGGCTCTCGCGACGCAGGACGAAGTAGTGCACTGCGGCCCGCACCTGGGCACGGTCGGCCGCGCTGGCCTGCGCGGTGGAGACGACCAGTTCGCGCAGGCAACTGGCGAGCCGCTCGGCGAGTTCGAGATCCGGGCCGTGCAGCCCGGCGCGCAGGGCGGTGACATGGCTGTCGACCTTGCGGATCAGGATGTCGGTGCCGGGCCCCGAACTCCGCTCCTCGACGGCCATCCCGCCCCCTCCACCACTCACCACGACCCGGGTGAAGTTACTTTATGTTGCCCAGCAAGAGCAAGCAGTTAAGTAAGACTTAACGGATTCTCGGCGCAAGTCACCTTAAACGTCTTAACACGACATTATCGCCTGGCTCGCGACGGACGAATGTCGGTGCCCGGGGGCAGGATGGGTTCGTGGCGGAACCCAGCACGACCCCCGGCGAGGGGGTGCTCTCCCGGTTCGGGCCGGCGACCCGGGAGTGGTTCGGTGCGGCGTTCGCCGCACCGACGGCGGCGCAGACCGGCGCCTGGAACGCGGTCGCCGCCGGCCGGCACGCCCTGGTCGTGGCGCCCACCGGCTCCGGCAAGACCCTCGCGGCGTTTCTGTGGTCACTCGACCGGCTGTCCCGCGAGACCACCCCGGCCGATCCTCGGCGGCGCTGCCGGGTGCTCTACGTCAGCCCGCTCAAGGCACTCGCGGTCGACGTCGAACGCAACCTCCGCGCCCCCCTCACCGGCATCCGGCAGGCCGCCACCCGGCTCGCCCTGCCCCCGCCGGAGATCACCGTCGGGATGCGTACCGGCGACACTCCCGCCGACGAGCGGCGGGCCTTCGCCCGCACGCCGCCGGACATCCTGATCACCACTCCGGAGTCGCTGTTCCTACTGCTCACGTCGGCCGCTCGGGACTCGCTGCGCGGTGTCGAGACCGTGATCGTCGACGAGGTGCACGCGGTCGCCGGCACCAAACGCGGCGCCCACCTGGCGCTCTCCCTGGAGCGGCTCGACGAGTTGCTGCCGGCGCCGGCACAGCGCATCGGGCTCTCCGCCACCGTCCGGCCGCTGGACGAGTGCGCCCGTTTCCTCGGCGGCGTCCGCCCGGTCGAGGTGGTCGCCCCGGCGACCGCCAAGACGATCGAGGTCAGCGTCCAGGTGCCGGTGGAGGACATGACCCGCCTCGACGAGCAGGCGACACCGGAGGACGACCTCGCCGGTCCCCGCACGGCATCCATCTGGCCGGCCGTGGAGGAACGGGTCTTCGCCCTGATCAGGGCACACCGCTCGACGATCGTCTTCACCAACTCCCGACGCAGCGCCGAACGTCTCTGCGCCCGGCTCAACGAGTTGGCCGCCGACCAGACGGCTGCGGCGGCACCGCCTCCGAGCGGCCCGGCTGCCCGGACGCCGGCCGAGATGATGGCCCAGGCCGGCGCGGTGTCCGGCGCCCCGCCGGTGATCGCCCGGGCGCACCACGGCAGCGTCTCCCGGGAGGAGCGCCGGCAGATCGAGGAGGCGCTGAAGGCGGGCCGGTTGCCGGCCGTGGTGGCCACCTCCAGTCTCGAACTCGGCATCGACATGGGCGCGGTCGACCTGGTCGTGCAGATCGAGGCGCCGCCGAGCGTGGCCGCCGGCCTGCAACGGGTGGGCCGGGCCGGGCACCAGGTCGGCGCGGTGTCGCGCGGGGTGGTCCTGCCCAAGCACCGGGGCGACCTGCTCTCCTGCGCGGTGGTCGCCGAGCGGATGGGCGAGGCGGCCATCGAGGAGCTGCGCCACCCCCGCAATCCGCTGGACGTGCTCGCCCAGCAGGTCGTCGCGATGGTCGCGCTTGACGAGTGGCGGGTCGGCGACCTGGCCACCGTCATCCGCCGGGCCGCTCCCTTCGCCGAGCTGCCCGACTCCGCGTTGCACGCCGTACTGGACATGCTCTCCGGCCGCTACCCGTCCACCGCCTTCGCCGAGCTTCGCCCCCGCCTGGTGTGGGATCGCGCCGCCGACGTGCTGACCGGCCGTCCCGGTGCCCAACGGCTCGCGGTGACAAGTGGCGGCACCATCCCCGACCGGGGCCTGTTCGGTGTCTTCCTGGCCGGCGCCCAGCGGGCCGCCCGGGTCGGCGAGCTGGACGAGGAGATGGTCTACGAGTCGCGGGTCGGCGACGTCTTCCTGCTCGGTTCGTCGTCCTGGCGGATCGAGGAGATCACACCGGACCGGGTGCTGGTCTCCCCCGCGCCCGGGCAGGCGGCGAAGATGCCGTTCTGGAAGGGCGACCAGCCGGGCCGGCCGGTGGAACTGGGCCGGGCGATCGGTGCCCGGGTGCGGGCTCTGCTCCGGCAGGACACCGAGCAGGCCACCGCCACGCTGCGGGCCACCGGGTTGGACGACTGGGCCGCCGGAAACCTGCTGACCTACCTGCACGAGCAGCGGGCGGCGACCCGGGCCCTGCCGGACGACCGGACGGTTGTCGTCGAACGCTTCCGTGACGAGCTTGGTGACTGGCGACTGGCCGTGCACAGCATCCTGGGCGCCCGGGTCAACGCGCCCTGGGCACTGGCCATCGGCCGCCGCCTCGCCGAGCGTTACGGGGTCGACGCGCAGGTGATGCCCGCCGACGACGGGATCGTGGTCCGGCTGCCGGACACCGCCGACACCCCGCCCGGCGCCGACGTGGTGGCCTTCGATCCGGAGGAGATCGCCCAACTGGTGGAGGAGTCGGTCGGCACCTCGACGCTGTTCGCCGCCCGCTTCCGGGAGTGCGCCGCCCGGTCGCTGCTGCTGCCCCGCCGCGATCCGCGCCGCCGCCAGCCGCTCTGGCAGCAACGGCAACGCGCCGCCCAACTGCTCGACGTGGCCCGCGAGTACGCCGACTTCCCGGTCACCCTGGAGGCGGCGCGGGAATGCCTGCAGGACGTCTTCGATCTGCCCGCGCTGACCGAGGTGATGCGTGACCTGGCCGGCCGCCGGGTGCGCCTGGTCGAGGTGGAGAGCGCCCGGCCGTCCCCGTTCGCCCGCTCGCTGCTCTTCGGCTACGTCGGTGCCTTCCTCTACGAGGGTGACGCTCCGCTGGCGGAACGCCGGGCCGCTGCCCTCACCCTGGATTCGGCCCTGCTCGGCGAGTTGCTCGGCCGGGTCGACCTGCGCGAGCTGCTCGACCCGGCGGTGCTCGCCGAGACCGAACGGCAACTGCGCTGGCGCACGGCCCAGCGCCGTACCCGCGACGCCGAGGATGTGATCGAGCTGCTCCGGCAGCTCGGCGACCTGAGCACCGCCGAGCTGGCCGAGCGCGGGGCACCCGAGGCGTGGCTGACCGACCTGGCCGCTGCCCGCCGGGTGCTGCGGGTCCGCATCGCCGGGCAGGAACGCTGGGTCGGCGTCGAGGATGCCGGCCGGCTGCGGGACGCCCTCGGCGTGGCCCTACCGGTCGGTGTCGCCGAGGCGTACCTCGAACCGGTCGCCGACCCGCTCGGCGACCTGGTGGCCCGGTACGCCCGCACCCACACCCCGTTCACCGCCGCCGGCTGCGCGGCCCGGTTCGGGCTCGGGGTCTTCGTGGTCGAGCAGGCGCTGCGCCGGCTGGCCGCCACCGGCCGGGTGGTCTCCGGCGAGTTCACCCCGGAGACGGCGGGCACCCAGTGGTGCGACGCCGAGGTGCTGCGCCTGCTGCGCCGCCGGTCCCTCGCCGCGCTACGCCGCGAGATCGAGCCGGTGCCACCGCAGGCCCTGGCCGCCTTCCTGCCCCGCTGGCAGCAGATCGGGGCCTCGGCACGGGGCGTCGAGGCGGTGGCTGCGACGGTCGAGCAGTTGCAGGGTGCCTCGGTGCCCGCGTCGGCGCTGGAACGGCTGGTACTGCCCGCCCGGGTCGCCGACTACTCCCCCGCCCAGCTCGACGAACTGTGCGCCAGCGGTGAGGTGCTGTGGGCCGGCGCGGGGGCGATCTCCGGTGGGGACGGCTGGGTCAGCCTGGCGTACGCCGACTCGGCTGCCCTGCTGCTCCCGCCGCCGGACGAGACCCTCACGCGCACACCCCTGCACGACGCCGTGCTGGACGCGCTCGACGCCGGGCAGGCCCTGTTCTTCCGGCCGTTGGCCGACCGGGTCGGCGCCACCGACGATGCCGAGCTGACCGCCGTCATCTGGGACCTGGTCTGGGCCGGCCACCTCACCAACGACACCCTGGCTCCGTTGCGGGCGGTCCTCGGCGCCGGTGGCGCGCACCGTGCCCGCCCGACCGCGGCCCGCGGCCGTTACCGCCGGCCCGGACGGGTGGCGCTGCCGAGTCGCGGTGGGCCGCCGACGGTGGCCGGGCGCTGGTCCCGGCTGCCGGCGCGGGACACCGACCCGACCCGCCGCGCCGCCGCCCTCGCCGACGTCCTGTTGGAACGGCACGGTGTGCTGACCCGGGGCGCGGTGGTGGCCGAGCAGGTGGCGGGCGGCTTCGCCGCCGTCTACCCGGTGCTGTCCGCGCTGGAGGAGCGCGGCGCGGCCCGACGCGGATACTTCGTCGACGGGTTGGGCGCGGCGCAGTTCGCGGTGCCCGGCGCGGTGGACCGGATCCGCGCCGGCGCCGATCCACTCGACGGTGGCCGGTCTCGGGGCGGGGCCACGGTGGTGCTGGCCGCCACCGACCCGGCGAATCCGTACGGCGCGGCGCTGCCCTGGCCGGAGCGGGCCGTCGACTCCGGTGACGCGGCGTCGCCGCCGACCAGCGGGCACCGGGCGGGTCGCAAGGCCGGGGCGTTGGTCGTGCTGGTCGAGGGCGGGTTGGCGCTCTACGTGGAGCGGGGTGGGCGGACGCTGCTCTCCTTCACCGACGACGTCGACGCGCTGGGCGCGGCCGGCAAGGCGCTTGCCGACGCCGTCCACTCCGGCGCGCTGGGCCCGATCTCGGTGGAACGCGCCGACGGCGAGTCCGTACGCTCGTCGCCGCTACGCGACGCCCTGACCGCCGCCGGCTTCCGCACCACCCCCCGCGGCCTCCGCCTCCGCCCCTGACCCCCCACCCCCACCCCACCACCGTCGCGATCTTGCACTTTTCGTCGCGACAATTCGGCTCGAATAGGGCATGTCGGCGACCAGAAGTGCAAGATCGCGCGCACCAGGAGGGGGAGGGAGGGGCTTCAGCGGAGCTTGTCGAGGACCTTTTCGTAGCGGGGGCGGTCGGCGGGCGGCGTCGGTGCCTCCAGGTAGTTGAGCACCACGGTGCCGCTGCGGTAGGCGGCCCCGCTCCACCGCTCGGCCAGGTCACCGGCGCTGCTCTCGTCGGGGAAGACGTAGACGGCCACGTTGTCGGTCACGACCAGTTCCGAGCAGCCCAACCCCAACCCGTCCGGTCCACAGTCGACTGATCGGTCCCGGACGTTGGCCGCCTTCAGCCCGGCCGACCGGAACGCCGCCACGACCTCCCGGCCGGTCGGTTCGCCGGCCTGGCGGGGCGGCAGCTCCACCGGCGGCGGGCTCGGCGGTCGCCGTTCGGTGGTGCGGTCGGCGCCGGTCGGCGCCGGTCGGGGCGACGACGGCGGTACGGCACTGCCCGTGGCAGCCTCCCCCGGGGCGGCCGGGCTCGCCGCGCCGGTCGGCGCAGTTGCGGCGTTCGGCGGGGCCGGATCCGCCGGTGGTCCGCTGACGGTCGGGGCCGGTGCGGCGGCAGGCGGTGCGTCCTGGTCGGCTCCGCAGGCGGCGAGGGCCACGGCGACCATCAGCACAACGACGGTTGGCAGCATCCGGTGACTCACCCACGCAGTCTGTCCAACCGGGACCGCCACCGGCAGTGGCCGGTCGGTCAGCCACGCTGTCGGCTTTCCGGCATCGGAGCGCCCACCTCACGACTCCCACAGACCGACGTGGTGCGGCAGCGGCGGCGCGGGTATGCCGCTGTCGGGGATTGGCGGTGGAAGCGGCGATCCCGCGCCGGCACCGTCCGCCGGGGCGACGGATACGGGCGTACGATCCGGTGCCGTGACCAGCAGCGCAGCCCGCGAGTCCCGACCACCGCCCGAGGTCGTCTCGCTGACCACCGACTACGGCCTCGCCGACGGCTTCGTGGCGGTCTGCCACGGGGTGATCGCCCGCGTCGCGCCCGCGCTGCGGGTCATCGACGTGACCCACCTGGTGCCGCCGGGCGACGTCCGGCGGGGCGCTGCGGTGCTGGCCCAGACCGTGCCGCACCTGCCACCGGGGGTGCACGTGGCGGTGGTCGACCCCGGGGTCGGTACGAACCGCCGGGGTGTCGCGCTGGGCACCCCCACGGGTCTGCTGGTCGGCCCGGACAACGGCCTGCTGCTGGACGCCGCCGCGGCGCTCGGTGGGGTGACCGGGGCGGTGGAGCTGACCAATCCGCGCTGGCTGGCGCCCCGGGTGTCGGCCACCTTCCACGGGCGGGACGTCTTCGCCCCCGTCGCGGCCCACCTGGCTCGCGGTGCCCCGCTGGCCGACGCCGGCCCGGCGATCGATCCGACGACGCTGGTGCGGCTGCCCGAACCGCTGCTCCGCCGGCGGCCGGACGGGTTCGTCGCCGAGGTGCTGACGGTGGACCATTTCGGGAACGTCCAGTTGGCCGCCCCGGCCGAGCTGCTCGACCCCCTGCCGGGGCGGGTCCGGGTGTGTCCGGTGACCGAGCCGACCGCACCCGGCGCGGTCGCCGAGGACGGGCCGGCCGGCGTCGGCGGGTGGGAGCGGGAGGCGGTGCACGGACGTACCTTCGGTGACGCCCCCGTCGGTGCCCTGGTGGCGCACGTCGACTCGACCGGCCGGGTCGCGCTCTCCGTCAACGGTGGACACGCCGCGGAACTGCTCGCGGTGGCCCCGGGTACGCTGCTGCGGGTCCGGGGTTACGGCGTCGTGGGGGACGCTCCCGGACAACACGGATGAAGTGTCTACTGTGGAAAGCTGTCAAGGTGGATGATCGCTGGGTTCCCGCCGCTTGTCCCTGCTGCGCGTACCGGACCGGCGGCGGCACCTGCCCGGTCTGTTTCTGGACAGATGACGGTCAGGGCGACGCCGACGCGGACGTCGTACGCGGTGGGGCGAACGGCGATCTGAGCCTGTCGCACGCCCGCCTCAACTTCGCCGTCTACGGTGCCTGCCACCCTCGGTACCAGGAGCTGGTACGGACGCCGAGGCCGGAGGAGATGCCCTGAGTCAGCCGGGCCGGGGCACCCGCTGACGCGGCGAGCCGGGCCGGCCTGGGAGGACGCCGACCCGGCTCGGGGTGCCGCTCTCAGCAGAGCGGCACCGACCCACCCCAGACCGTCGAGATGTACGCGTGGCTGACGAACTGCCCACCGGCCAGGCGATTCCACCGGTTGGTGGTGCGGTACGGGCCGACGATCGTCTGCCCGGTCACGTAGCACTGGATCGGCACGTTCGCGTACTGGGCGGCCAGGCCCCGGGACGGGTAGCCGGTACTCGGTCCGGAGCGCACCGTCAACGGTCCGTCACCGACCACCCCTCGGGGCCCGGTGCCGGTCCACAGGTACGCCACGTCGACCCAGGCGTTCGTGGACAGCTGCAACCCGTCCCAGAACGTCCCGTCGGCGAGGTCGATGCCGGCCGGGTTGAGCACCAGCCGACCGAACTGGTCCCGCCCGCCGTTGTAACCGTCCTGGTACGCGGCCTGCGCCTGCGGCCTGCCCTGCGGCAGCGCCTTCCAGTTCTCCCGCACCGCGCTGAGGTTCCAGTAGTCGTCGCGGGTGTTCCACGGGCCGACGTCCCAGACCGGGGCGTACTCGCAGCGACTGCCGGTGACGGTGCAGACCCGGACGGTGTAATCGCCGGTGTTGCGTGGCGACAGCCCCCGGCGGGAGGGCAACGCGACGAAATGGTCCCGGACGCGAACCGTGTGCCCGTTCGCGGTCAGCTCGCCCACCAGTCCGATCCGGGTCGCGTACACCCGGTAGGTCAGGCCGGGGGTGGCCGCGGTGGTGGCGGCGACGGTGTCGGCGGTGAGCCGGACGGCGCGGACCTCGGTGCTGGCACCGGAGGGGCTGCCGGTCAACACCACCCGAGCCTGTACCCGGCGGACCGGCCGGTCGAAGACGGCCGCGGGCGCCGCATCGCGCCATTCGGTCCAGCCGGCGGCCCGCCAGCCGCGGACCTGCACGGTCGCGGTGGCGCCGGACCGGGCGACGACGGTGGCCTGGGCACGGATCCGGGTGGCCGGGCGACTGAGGGTACGCGGTACGCCCACCAGCATCCCCTCGGCGACGGCGCTGCGTCGGGCGGGCACGCCGGGTGGCCGGGCGTCGGCCAGTCGCAGGCCGGCGCGGGTGTGCCGCACGTTGACGTCGTCGGCGCCGACGACCGACAGATCGGCGGTCCACCGGTCGGCCCGGCCGGCCGAGGAGGCGGAGTGCGGATGGAGGGCGACGGCGAGGACGGTGGCCAGGAGGGCGGCCAGGACGGCATTGCGGGGACGATTCATCGGCATTCTCCTCAGAACTCCCCGATAGTGCCTATATCCGTAGATCGAACAGAAGCACCATACAAATAGCGATACATGTGAATTGCGCTCGGGTGAGGGAGAATGGTGCCGTGCCCGAAGGTGACACCGTCTGGAACACCGCCCGCGTCCTGGAACGCGCGCTGGTCGGCACCCGGCTGACCGGCAGCGATTTCCGGGTGCCCGCGCTCGCCACCACCGACCTCACCGGCTGGTCGGTATGCGACAGCGCGAGCCGGGGCAAACACCTGCTGCTCCGGCTGGACGCCCCCGCCGGCACCGGTGAGTCGCGCTGGACGCTGCACTCGCATCTGCGGATGGACGGCACCTGGCGGACGTACGCGCCCGGACAGCGGTGGACGGCCCGGCCGGCACACCTGATCCGGGTGGTGCTGCGTGCCCCGGCCGCGACCGCCGTCGGCTACCACCTGCATGAGGTGGCGCTGGTGCCCACCGCCGACGAGGAGCGCCTCGTCGGTCACCTCGGCCCCGACCTGCTCGGTGCCGACTGGGATCCGGCCGAGGCCACCCGTCGGCTCGCCACCCATCCGGACACCCCGGTCGGGGTGGCCCTGCTCGACCAGCGCATCCTGGCCGGCGTCGGCAACCTCTACAAATGCGAGGTGCTGTTCCTGCGCGGCGTGCACCCCCGCACCCCCGTGCGGGACGTACCCGACCTCACCGGCCTGGTGACCCTGGCGCAGAAGCTGCTGGCCGCGAACCGGGGTCGCTGGACGCAGAGCACCACCGGCGCGCTGGCGCGGGGCCGGACCAGCTACGTGTACGGGCGCCGGGCGCAGCCGTGCCGGCGCTGCGGCACCGCCATCCGCAAGGAGGAGTTGGGCGACCGGGTCACCTACTGGTGTCCCACCTGCCAGCCCGGCGCGCCGACCTGAGCGGTCACCGCGCATCTTCCACGCAGCGGTCTGGGCAGGTCGGGGCGGGTGGACGGCCGGCCACGCCAGCGGCGCGGAGTGGCGGCGGCGACACGCCGGCAGCTCGGCAGATTGGCACGAAAGGGGACTTCCTAACCGGCCACCACCCGTCGCATGCTGCGGTTGAGGGCTCACGGAACGTCAGCCCGCGCGTCCGCGCCGCCACGTCGGGGTGGTGACCGTCGCGCCCCGATCACCGGGAGAGCCATGGCCGTTTTCCGCAGACTCCGGTCGACCTGGTTGGACCGCGCCGCCCGCACCGACCAGCCGGGCGCAGTGACGCGGGCTCCGGCGGTGCCCGGGCAGCCGCACCCGGAACCGACCCCACCCCGGCCGGCGCCGGCGAGCCTCGACCCGGCGGCGGCACCCCGCTGCTTCGGCACGGTGCCGAACCACGCCTACAGTCCACTGCCCGGTCACGACGAGGACGGGCAGGTGATGGTCGGCACCGGGTTGCGCAAGTTCGTCGACCCGCTGCCCGGCCTCGGCCCGCTGGGACGTACCCCGCACGGTGCCCACCTGCCGGTCGCCGTGCCTGACACGATCACCTATCCCGGTTGCGACTACTACGAGATCGGGCTCCAGGAATACACCCAACGGCTGCACCGGGACCTGCCGGCGACCCGGCTGCGCGGCTACCGCCAACTGAACCTGGGCACCAACCCGGACGGGCACAACACGGTCGCCCCGCCACGGCGACCCTGGCATCTCGGTCCGGTCGTGCTCGCCCGACGCGGCCGGCCGGTACGCATCAAGTTCATCAACCAGCTGCCCACCGGCGACCTCTTCCTGCCGGTCGACCCGACCGTGCCCGGTGCCGGTCCGGGGCCCCTCGACGGGCCGGCGCCCTACCCGCAGAACCGGGCCGTGCTGCACCTCTGCGGCGCGCTCACCGGCTGGATCAGCGCCGGTGGCCCCTGGCACTGGATCAGTCCGGCGGGTGAGATCACCCCCTATCCCACCGGTACCGGCCTGACCCACGTGCCGGACATGCCCCATCCCGGTCAGGGTGCCACCACCCGCTACTACCCCAACGACCAGAGTGGTCGCCTGCTCTGGTTCCACGACAACACCGTCGGGCTCTCCCGGCTGACCAGCTACTCCGGTCAGCTCGCGCTCTACCTGCTCACCGACGACGCCGAGGAGCGGTTGACCGCCGACGGGACGCTGCCGGCCGAGCAGTTGCCGCTGGTCTTCGAGGACAAGACGTTCGTGCCGGACGACGCCCAGCTCGCCGCCCAGGATCCGACCTGGGATCGGGACCGGTGGGGTTCACGCGGTTCCCTCTGGCACCCGCACGTCTACCAGACCCGCCAGAACCCGTACCGCCGCGACGGGATCAACCCGACCGGCCGGTGGGACTACGGGCCCTGGTCGCGTACCGCCACTGCTGGCCCCGACGCCTCCGCCGCCACCATGCCCAACCCGCATCACGACCCGGTCACCGACCCGGACGAGCCGCCGCAGACCCCAGGCGTGCCGCATCCGAGCGCGGTGCCCGCCGCGTTCGGCGACACGGTCCTGGTGAACGGGGCCGCGTACCCGTGCCTGGAGGTGCAGCCGAAGGTTCACCGGTGGCGCATCCTCAACGCCTGCACCGACCGCTGGCTCAATCTGCAGCTGTACCGGGCTGTCTCGGATGCGCCGATGTGGACACCGCAGGGCATCCTCGCCGACGCCGCCGCAGGTGAGGTGCCGATGGTCGACGCGGTCCGCGCTCCGGACCGGCCGGCGGACTGGCCGACCGACGGGCGGCCCGGTGGCGTGCCGGACCCGGCGGCGGCCGGCCCGGAGATGATCCGGATCGGCAACGAGGGCGGCCTGCTGCCAGCGCCGGTGGTCGTGCCGAATCGACCGATCGGCTTCCGCTACGACCGACGCGACCCGACCGTACTCAACGTCGACGGCCACGCGCTGCTGCTCGCCCCCGGCGAACGGGCCGACGTGCTCGTGGACTTCGCCACCGTCGACCCCGGCACCACCCTGATCCTGTACAACGACTGCCCCGCCCCGCTGCCCTGCTTCGACCCCCGCTACGACCACCTCACCGGTGGCCCCGACCGGACCGCCGAGGGCGGTGCGCCGCCGACCCTGCCCGGATACGGTCCGAACACCCGAACGCTGATGCAGCTACGGGTGACGGGTACCCCGGCCCGGCCGTACGACCTCGACCGGCTACGGGACCGCCTGCCCGCCGCGTACGCGGCCAGCCAGCGTCCCCCGGTCGTGCCGCAACCGGCCTACGACCCCTGCTTCGGCACCACGAGTGCGCCGACCCGGATTCCGGTCCACGCCAGTACCGTCGAGTTCACCCCGCCCGGCGGGGCACCGGTGAGCCTGCCGCTGACCGTCAGGTCCGTGTGCCAGGTCTTCGAGCCCGAGTACGGCAGACTCGCCGGTCGCCTCGGTGTGGCCCATCCGCACGGCGGGCCACGCGGCGCGGCCACCCTGCCGCTCGGTCCCACCGACCCGGCGACCGAGGTGGTGCACGCCAGCGATTCGGCCCTGGCGGTCGGCACACCGGGCGACGGCAGTCAGCTCTGGCGGGTACGCGGCTGTGGGCGGCAGAGCCATCCGGTGCGGTTCGACGGCCTCGACGTGCAGGTGGTCGGCCGGGTCGGTCGGGACGGCACGATCCGGCCACCGCACCCCGGCGAACTCGGCTGGAAGCAGGTGGTGCGCGTCGATCCCGGTGAGGACGTGCTGCTCGCGCTGCGTCCCGAGGCACCGCTGCTACCGTTCAAGATCGGCGACTGCGTACGGCTGCTCGACCCGACCCGACCAGCCGGCGCCCGGCTCGACTCCACCCCGATCAGTCCGCTCGACGGACGACCCGCAGCGGTGGTCAACCAGCTGGTGAATCTCGGCTGGGAGTTCCGCTGGGGCAGCGCGGCGGCCGGGCATCGCGATCTGGGCATGAACCGCCCGCTCGTGGTCCGGGTCTCGCCCCGGGCCCCGACCGGGCTCACCGCGGCACCCGTCCCCGGCTCGGCCACCGCGCTACCGGCGATCACCCTCGCCTGGACCGGCAGCGGCAGCCGCCCGCCGGCCACCAGCCACCTGCTGCACCGGGCCACCGACGCGACCTTCACCAACGGGCTGACCACCATCACCGTGGCGGCCACCGCGACCCGGTACACCGACGCCACCGTCACCCCGGCCGTCACCTACCACTACCGCATCCGCGCCGAGAACGCGACGAGCTGCTCCACCTGGTCGAACAGCGTTCCCGCGTCCGTTCAGCTCACCGCGCCGGCCAAGCTGACCGCGACAATTCCACCCGCCGCACCGCTGCGGGTGGCGCTGCGCTGGGCCAACAACTCCTTCGCCACCGGCATCGACGTGCAACGCGCCACCAACCCGACCTTCACCAGTGGGCCCGGCACCACCGCGATAAGCGTCGGCGACAGCCACCTGGACCCGGCGGTCGCGCCCGACACCACCTACTACTACCGGGTACGCACCACCTACCTGGGCGCCGCCTCACCCTGGTCCACCCTGGCCGCGGTGACCACCCCACCCGCGCCCGGCACACCGACCTCGGTCAGCGTGGCCACCACCGCTCCCGGCCCGGACACCGCGACCGTGGTGCTCGGCTGGTCGGCAAGCACGCCCGCCGGGCAGGGCGCCGGCTTCACCGTGGAACGGGCCCTGGACCCGGCGTTCACCCGGGAGCTGGCCACCTTCACCGTGACCGGTCGGGGCTTCACCAACACCGGCCTGTCCCGGGGCGTGACCTACCACTACCGGGTGCGCTCGTTCAACGTGGTCGGCGCCTCCCCGTACACCGGCCCAATCCCGGTCACCACCCCCGAGTGACTCCGCGCTCCGGTACGGTCAGCGGTTCTCTGCTTCGCCCGTGGTCGACGGCGCTTCGCTCGCCGGCGTCCTGCGCAACCACAGCCACACGCCGGCCAGCCCGCACACCGCGCCGCCGACCGCGATCGCCGACTCGGCCAGGCCGGAAAGATCGTCCGTGAACGGGAAGGTACGCGAGACGACAAGCGCCAGAAACGCGATAAGCAGCAGCAGCACTGCAAGAACCCGCTGTCGATTCATAGCCGCAATTGGATCACACCCGGTCCAGGATCCAACATGGCAGGATCTTGAACCCCGCCCGGTCTGTTCACGGGCCGGCGGGGCGGCCGACGGCGCGTAGTTCGGACAGCGCGGCGGCGAAGCCGTGCAGGAGGTCGGTCGCTTCGGTCAGCCGGGCGGCTGCCGGGTGTTCGGTCTCGGGGCGGTACTCCTCGGCGAGGTAGCCGGCGGCGGCGACGACAAGCCGCTCGTACGCCGTCACGCCCGTCTCCAGTTGGCCGGTGAGCGCCCGGTGCGCCTCGGCCAGCGGCGGCTTCGCGTCGGCCGGGGCGAGGCGGACCGCACGTTCCACGCTGGCGACCCGGTTGGCCAGTTCACGCAGGGACTGTTCGGCGGCGGAGGCTTCGGCGACGGCCGGTTCGGCGAGGCCGGTCAGCCGGCCCGACATGGATGCCATGGTCGCGGCGGCCCGGTCCAGGCGCTCCCACGGTTGGGCGGCGGCGGTGCCGCGCAGTGCGGTGCGGGAGCGGACCCGACGCACCTCGGCCAGCACGCCGGCACCGGCGGGGAGACGTTCCACGGCGGCGACCAGGCGGGCGCGGTTGCGGGCGGCCACCTGGGCCGGGTCCAGCGGTGGTGGAGCGGGTTGGGCGGCGAGGGCACGCAGGTCCACCCAACGCCAGGCGGCCAATGCGGTGGCCGCGCCCGCGGCGGCGGCCCATGCCGCGTCAGCCAGACCGATCCCGGCGTACGGGGTCAGCACCGCAGCTGCGCCGCCGAGCCCGCCGGCCAGGACGCTCCACCGGCGGGCGGAGCCGCGCAGCCGGCTCAGCCGGCGGAAATACCGGGTGCGCTCGTCCGCAGCCACCGTCGCCTCCTCGATTCTCCGCTCAGCCGGCGGCCGTGGTGTCGCCGGTGCCGCGTTCGCGGCTCATGCTGGCGCGGATCTCGTCGAGCCGGGCCACTCCCGGGTCCGCGCTCGCCGGTTGCTCCTCGGCGGTGCCGCGGTCGGTGCCCGCACCGAGCTGCTCGCCGGCCATGCTGGCGCGGATCTGGTCCAGCCGGGCGGAACCGGCCGTGTCCAGGGTCGCCTTCTGGATCTCCAGCATCCGGCCCTCGGTCGAGTTGCCGGCCAACTCGGCCCGGCCCATGGCGTTGGCGTAACGGCGTTCGATGCGCTCGCGTACCTCGTCGAGGGTGGGCGTGCTGCCGGGGGCGGTGAGCGCCGACATGGACTCCAGCGAGGCGGCGACGCTCTCCTGCATCTTGGCCTGCTCCAGCTGGCTGAGCAGCTTGGCGCGCTCGGCGAGCTTCTGCTGGAGGATCATGGAATTGTTCTCCACCGCCCGGCGGGCCTGCCCGGCGGCGGCCAGCGCCTGGTCGTGCAGGGTCTTCAGGTCCTCCGCGGACTGTTCGGCGTTCACCAACTGGGTGGCCAGGGTCTGCGCGGACTGCTCGTACCGCCCGGCCTCGGTCTCGTCACCCTTGGCCCGGGCCTGATCGGCCAGGACCAGCGCCTGGCGGGCATTTGCCTGCAACCGCTCGACGTCGGACATCTGCCGGGACAGCTTCATCTCCAACTGCCGCTGGTTGCCGATCACGGCGGCGGCCTGCTGGACGAGCGCCTGGTGCTGCCGGTGCGCCTCGTCGATGGCCTGCTGGAGCTGCACCTTGGGGTCGGCGTGCTCGTCGATGCGGGCGCCGAAGAGCGCCATCAGGTACTTCCACCCCTTGACGAACGGGTTCGCCATCTCCGCGGTATCCCCTCAATCACGTCGCTGTGCCTGCCCCACCCCCGGGGAACGGCTCGGCTACCAGCGATGGTGGCTCCATCGTCCCAGCCGGGCGCCAACACGGCATCCGTACCGGCGAGAGGGGACGTCCGCGATCAACCCTACGCGGCGGGAGCTACCGCGACCATCGGCCGCGAGGCTCAGGCGGCGCAGACCACGTCCCGGTCGCTGCGGTCGGCGGGCCGGACCCGGGCGCTGCGCAGCGTGGCCTTGAGCGGGGAATCCTGCCGCACCGAGACGGCGACGTTGCCGTCCGAGGTGACCTGGCGTACGCCCCGACCGGTGGCCTTGTGCACCGGCGCGGCGGCGACCGGCGTCGATTCGGTCGGCTCGTCCTGCACCGGCACCAGCACGCCGGGCATCTGTTCGGCGAGTGCGACCGTGTCGCTGACCTCGCGCAGCAGCTCGGACAGGCGGGCACCCAGCGCGTCGCAGATCGCCGCGAGCAGCTCGCTGGAGGGTTCCTTATGGCCGCGTTCGATCTCCGAGAGGTAGCCCAGGCTGACGTTGGCTGCGGACGAGACCTCGCGCAGCGTGCGGTGCTGCCCCTGCCGGCGCGCCCGTAGTGCGTCACCGATCACCCGGCGTAGCAGGACCATCGCACCTCCCCTGGGGGACACAGTTCGCCCGGCCGACCGGCCTGCGGGAGCACCGGCTGTCGGAGCTTTCCCGCAACCGTACCCGCTGTGCGCCGCCGCGACATCCCGCCCCGCCCGGTCATCCCACGGCCGCCGTCCACCGCTCGGCCGATCCGTGGCAGCGCAGGTGTCCGATCCGCCCGTACGACGGCACCTGGAGTGCCCCGGTCGGTGGCACCCAGCATCGACGACGGCGAGGTCAGGCCGGCTGGGGGGCGTCGATCCGGTCAGCCAACAGGCGCAGGGCCTCGGTCACGGCGGCACCCCGGACCTGGTCGCGACCACCAGCAAGATTCAGTTGCCGCACCTCGGTGCCGTCCGATCCGGCCACCGCGACGAAGACCAGACCGACCGGCTTGCCGCCCTGCGGTTCCGGTCCGGCCACACCGGTGGTGGCCAGACCCCAGTCGGCGCCGCAGCGTCGCCGCCCACCCTCGGCGAGCGCCTTCGCCACATCGGGGTCGACCGGGCCGCGTTCGGCCAGCAGATCCGCCGGTACGTCGGCCAGCCGTTCCTTCAGCTCGGTGGCGTAGACCACCAGCCCACCCCGGTAGACGGCGCTCGCCCCGGCGATCTCCACCACGGTGGCGGCCAACAGCCCGCCGGTCAGCGACTCGACGGTGGCGAACGTCTCCCGCCGCTCGGCGAGGCGGTGCACCACGCCTGCCGCCGCAGCGCCCATCGAACCCTCACCCTCGCGTACACCCATGATCTGCATCCTTCCCGGCCCCGGGGCGGTCTACCCGTAGCAACGCCGTTGACCGCTCACCCCTGGGTGCGTCGCAACCGGGTGGCCTGGGCGAGGTAGTCCAGCCCGGTGACGAGGGTGACCACGACCGCCGCGCCCATGATCCAGGGTCCGATCGGGGTGAGAGCGGCCGGCATCGGCCAGAGATACCAGGTGATGGCCAGTACCTGAAGCGCAGTCTTGATCTTGCCGCCCCGGCTGGCGGCGATCACGCCGCGCCGGATCACCCAGAACCTCAGCGCCGTGATCCCCAGTTCCCGGGCCAGGATGACCACCGTGACCCACCAGGGCAGCCGGTCGTACCAGGACAACAGCAGCAGGGCGGCACCGGTGAGCGCCTTGTCGGCGATCGGGTCGGCCACCTTTCCGACGGCGGTGACAAGCGCGAACCTGCGGGCGATCCACCCGTCGACAAGATCCGTGACCGAGGCCACGGCGAAGATCAGGCAGGCGATGACCTGCCATCCGGCCTGCGTCATCCCCGACACGACCACCGAGGCGGCGAAGACCGGTACGAGCACCAGCCGCAGCGCGGTCAGGGCGTTCGCGGCGTTGACCACGGGCACCCGGGCCACCACCGGCACCGCAGGTGACTCCGTCGCCCCGGTCATCGAATCGCCCCGCTCGGGTGGCGCACCCGGCACCGCACCTCGTGCCTCCCCCGCCTCGTCCCAGCCCACCGTCACCGCGCCGCGCCGGGCGCGGCGGAGATCATCGCATCCGGCACGGCGTGCAGGTCGACGCCCTCGGTACCGGTCACCGTGGCGCGGACCAGGTCTCCGGGGCGCAGCGCGGCCAGGTCGACGCCACCGCCGTCGGGGGCGACCAGGGTGGTCGACCCGTCCACCTCCGGCGCCTGGTGTGCGGCCCGTCCCTCGACGACCCCATCGTCGACCGAGTCGACGAGCACCTCCACCGTCGAGCCGAGGCGATCCTCGGCCCGCTGTGAACACAGCTCGTCGGCGAGCGCGCTGAGCCTGTCGTACCGGCGCTTGATGGTGGCGGCGGAAACCTTGCCCGACAGTCCGGCGGCCTCGGTGCCGTCCTCGTCGCTGTAGTCGAAGACGCCGATCGCGTCGAGCCGGGCCTCGGTGAGAAACCGCACCAGTTCGTCGACGTCGCTCCGGGTCTCGCCGGGGAACCCGACGATGAAGTTGCTGCGGGCCCCGGCCTCCGGTGCCAACTGCCGGGCGGCGGCGAGCAGGTCCAGAAACCGGTCGGTGGAGCCGAAACGGCGCATCCGGCGCAACACCGGCTCGCTGGAGTGCTGGAACGACAGGTCGAAGTAGGGTGCCACCCCCGGCGTGCCGGCGATCGCCTCGATCAGCCCGGGCCGGGTCTCGGCCGGCTGGAGGTAGCTGGCCCGGACCCGGACGATGCCCTCGACGGCGGCGAGCTGCGGCAGCAGCTTCTCCAGCGCGCGCGGGTCGCCCAGGTCCTTGCCGTACGACGTCGAGTTCTCGCTGACCAGCACGAGTTCCCGGACGCCGCTCTTGGCCAGCCACTCGGCCTCGGCGAGCAGCTCGTCCGGTGTGCGCGAGACGAAGGCGCCCCGGAAGGCGGGGATGGCGCAGAACGCGCAGCGCCGGTCGCAGCCGCTGGCCAGCTTGAGCGAGGCCACCGGTCCGCTGTCCAACCGGCGACGCAGCACGGTACGCAGGTGGGCCGGGGTGTGCTCGTCGACGTCGCTACCCCGGCCGTGCCCGGGCAGGGAGACCGCGCTGTCGCGCCGGGCGACCGGGGTCAGCGGCAGCAGCTCGCGCCGGTCGCGGGGAGTGTGCGCGGCCACCTCCCGGCCGGCGACCACCGCGTCCAGCCGGGCGGCGATGTCCGGGTAGTCGTCGAAGCTGAGCACCGCCTGCGCCTCGGGAAGGCTGTCGGCCAGTTCCCGACCGTACCGCTCGGCCATGCAGCCGGCGGCGACCACCTTGGCACCGGTGTCGGCGGCGGCCAGCAGGGTCTGGATCGAATCCTGCTTGGCCTTCTCCACGAACCCGCAGGTGTTGACGACCACCACGTCGGCGCCCTCGCCGTCGGTGGTCACCTGCCAGCCGTCGGCGTGCAGGCGGGCGGCCAACTCCTCCGAATCGACCTCGTTACGGGCACAGCCCAGGGTCAGCAGTGCGACCCGGCGACCATCGGGGGCAGGAGAGGAGGTGGCAGACACCATCCGAGGGTACCGGGCGACGACGCCCGCACCGGCGACGGCGGTCTGCGCCGGGTCGGCTCGCTCAGACCGCCGCGGCGAGGATCCGGACCACCCGGTCGAGCAGGAAGACCTCGGTGCCGGCCAGACCGACCGAGCAGAAGACCGAGATCTGGTCCGCACCGGTGCGGCCGGGTGCCGCGCCCGCCAGCACCGCGCCCAGGTCGCGCAGCCGGGAGGCGTACGGCGGCAGCGCGGCGAGCATCGGCGGGGTGTACGACCGCGCCTGCGCCACCGAGTCGGTGGCCAGCACGGTGGCGGCGTCGAGCAGGTCGGTGCCGAACTCCGCGCGGTCCACCTGCTTGAAGCCGACCACGTTGACGTGGGTCCCGGGACGCAGGTCGGCGGCGCTGAGCACCGGAGTCGGGCTGGCGGTGGCCAGCACCACCACGTCCCGGTCGCGTACCGCCTCCCGGGCGGTGTCCACCGCGCGGGCCGGGACGCCGAGTTCCGCCCGCACCCGGGCGGCAAACGCCTCCCGCCGCGCGGCCGAGCGGCTGTGCACGGTCACCTCGCGCAGACGCCGCACGGCGGCGGCCGCCCAGACCTGGGTCCACGCCTGACCACCGGAGCCGATCACGCCGACGGTGGCCGCGTCCGCACGGGCCAGCGTGTCCACCGCCACCGCGCCGAGTGCGCCGGTACGCCGGGAACCCAGTTCCTCCCCTACGGCCACGGCCCGCACCGCGCCGGTCCTCCCGTCGTGCAGCACCACCACCTGCTCGGTCTCCGGGTGCCCGAACGTGTCGTACGCCCGGTACCCGTACCACTGCCCGACCAGGTGCCCGGCGGTGAGCACCATCCGGCCGCCGCCCAGCGGCGCGGCGGCCCGGGGTGGGGCGACGAGCCGCCCGTGGTACGCGGCGAGCAGGGCCTGACGCATCGCGTCGACCGAGGTCGCCGCGTCCAGCGCGGCGGCGACCTCCGGATCGGAGATGAGCACGGTCACGCGTCCATGGTGCAGCTTGAAGCGGACTTGAGGTATACCCCGGGTGATCCGTCTCACCCGGGCGGCCCGTTGCCCGGTGCTACGGTCGGTTTCGGCGGTCCACGCGGCCGCCCCGGACGAGTCGCGGGCGTACCCGGTCAGGCCAAGACGCCCCGCATGACGGACCCGACTCGTCCCGGCCCCGGCGGCCGGGCAAGGCTCGAAGAGGTGACCTGATGGCCTGGCTCGTGCTGGTGCTCTCCGGACTGCTCGAAACGGCCTGGGCGATCGCCCTGGACCGCTCCGCCGGATTCACCCGACCCGTCGCCTCGGTGGTCTTCGCGGTCACGTTGGTGCTGAGCATGGCCGGCCTGGCGTACGCGTTGCGGGAGATCCCGGTCGGCACCGGCTATGCGGTGTGGGTCGGCATCGGCGCGGTCGGCACCGCCGTCGTCGGCATGGTGGCGCTCGGCGAGCCGGCCAACCTGCCCCGCCTGCTCAGCCTGCTGCTGGTGGTGGCCGGCGTGATCGGGCTCAAGCTGTTTCACTGATGTGTGTGCGTGGCGATCGTCCGTAGTGGGTAGAGATCCGGACGGCAGACCTGAGACTCACCCCTGGAGGAAGACATGGCCACCAGCACCGTCCGCTCGACCAGCGCCGCCCGCATCTGCACCATCGTGGGTTTCGTGTGCGCGGTACTCGCGCTGCTGCTCAACCCGATCCTCTTCGGAGTCATCGGTCTGGTCCTCGGCGTCGTCGGCGCGGTGCTCGGTGACAAGCCGCTCGGCTGGTACGCCGCCGCGGCCAACGTGGTCGCCATGCTGCTGAGCATGCTGATCCTCAGCGCACTCTGATCCCGGCTGTTTTCGACGGCCCGCCGCGCTCCGCGGCGGGCCGTCGTCATGCCTGCGCCACCCGCACGACGGCCCCTGCCGTCCCTCGCCCGCACGTGGCTGTCCCACCTCTGTGGAGCGACCACGCACGGACACGCACAGCTACCGTCTCCGCCGGACACAATCCGTAGCGTCAGCCGCCCACCCACCCTTACCCCTCCGTCGCCTTTGCTCTGCTTCAACCCGCGCAATAGCTTGTGAGCTGGGGTGACCAAACGGCCCCCCGCCGTCGAACGACGACGGACCATCACCCTCGGTGACCGTTGCGTATGGTGAAGCAGAGCAAAGGCGACGGAGGGGTTGGTGGGTTCCGGCTAGGTAGTTACCTTGAGTGACGGGGTCGGTCAGCCGTGGTCGGCGAGCGCCTCCACGCCCGCCTCAGCCGTCGCCACCCCGCAGGCCCTCCAGGACCTCTTCCAGCTCGTCCGGCTTGACCAGTACGTCGCGTGCCTTGGAGCCCTCCGACGGGCCGACCACGCCCCGGGTCTCCATCAGGTCCATCAGCCGGCCCGCCTTGGCGAAGCCGACCCGCAACTTGCGTTGCAGCATCGAGGTCGAGCCGAACTGCGAGGTGACCACGAGCTCGACCGCCTGCACCAGCAGGTCCAGGTCGTCGCCGATGTCCTCGTCGATCTTCTTCTTGCTGTCCTGCGCGGGGGTCAGCACGTCCGGGCGGAACTCCGGCTCACGCTGGTCCTTGCAGAACTTCACCACATCGTTGATCTCGCGCTCGGTGACCCAGGCGCCCTGGATCCGCACCGGCTTCGAGGCACCCATCGGCAGGAACAGCCCGTCGCCCCGGCCGAGCAATTTCTCCGCGCCCGGCTGGTCGAGGATGACCCGGGAATCGGCCAGGGACGAGGTGGCGAAGGCCAGCCGGGACGGCACGTTGGCCTTGATCAGGCCGGTCACCACGTCGACCGAGGGCCGTTGGGTGGCGAGCACCAGGTGGATGCCGGCGGCCCGGGCGAGCTGGGTGATCCGCACGATCGAGTCCTCGACGTCGCGTGGGGCGACCATCATGAGGTCGGCCAACTCGTCCACGATCACCAGCAGGTACGGGTACGGGCGCATCTCGCGCTCACTGCCCGGTGGCGCCTTGATCTCGCCGTTGCGGACCTTCCGGTTGAAGTCGTCGATGTGCCGGACCCCGTTCGCGGCGAGGTCGTCGTAACGCATGTCCATCTCGCGGACGACCCACTCCAGTGAGTCGGCCGCCTTCTTGGCGTTGGTCACGATCGGGGTGACCAGGTGCGGGATGCCCTCGTAGCCGGTCATCTCGACCCGCTTCGGGTCGATCAGCAGCAGCCGCACCTCGTCCGGCGTGGCCCGGGTCAAAATGGACATAAGTAGGGAATTCAGGCAGCTCGACTTGCCGGCGCCGGTGGCTCCCGCGATCAGGATGTGCGGCATCTTGGCCAGGTTGGCCACCACGTAGCCGCCCTCGATGTCCTTGCCGAGCGCAACCACCATCGGATGGTGGTCGCTGGTGGCGGCGCGCGAACGCAGCACGTCGCCCAGGGACACGTTCTCCGGGTCGGTGTTCGGGATCTCCACGCCCACCGCGCTCTTGCCCGGGATCGGGCTCAGGATGCGTACGTCCGGGGACTTCACCGCGTACGCGATGTTGCGGGAGAGCTGGGTGATCCGCTCCACCTTGACGCCGTGGCCCAACTCGACCTCGTAGCGGGTCACCGTCGGCCCCCGGGTGAAGCCGGTCACCGCCGCGTCCACGTCGAACTGGTCGAAGACGCCGGTGAGCGCGGCGATCACTTCGTCGTTGGCCTTGCTGCGGGTCTTCGGTGCCGCCCCGCTGCCGAGCATGTTCGACGGAGGCAGCGTGTAGTCGCCGGCCAGACCGGTAAGCGCGAGCTGCTCGGCCCGGGTCGGCGCGGGTGAGTGCTCCGGCGGCTCGGCGGGCTTGCGGCTGGCGGGCACCCGGGACGGCGCCTTGCGCGGCAGGACCATGGTCTCCTGCAGATCCGCGCCGTCCAGGTCGTCGAACTCGTCCGGGTCGACCGGCGGGGCCGCCCGCTTGGTGGGGCGCCGGCGGGTCGGCGTCGCGGACGCCTCCGCCGGCTCCGTCTCGTCCTGCCCGACCACCCCACCGGCCAGCAGACCGAGCCGCTCGGGAATCTTGTTGATCGGCGTCGCGGTGACCACCAGCAGCCCGAACACCAGCAACAGGACCAGCAGCGGCACCGCCACCCAGGCGGTGACCGCGCGCTCAAGCACGCTGCCCACGCCCGCGCCGATCAGGCCACCGGCGAAGTCCCGTTCGCCCGGGCCGGCCGGCTGCTGGCCGATGTGCAACAGCGCGGCGGTGGAGACCAGCATGGAACCCCAGCCGACCAGCCCGCGCCCGCGGTGCTCGGGGTCGCCGGGCTGCCGCATCAGCCGCCAGGCGCCGATGCCCAGCAGGACCGGCACCACGATGGAGATCGCACCGAGGAAGAGCCGCACGGTGTCGGCGAGTCGGGCACCGACCGGGCCGGCCGCGGAGAACCAGATCGCGCCCGCACCGAGCAGGGCGAGGCCGATGAGCAGCAGGCCGGCACCGTCGCGACGGTGCTCCGGGTCGAGGTCGCGGGCCGAGGCGGCCTGCCGGCCGGCGGCGCGGACCGCCCAGCCGACCCCGTGGGCCAGGCCCATCCACAGTGCCTGCAGGGCCCGACCGACGTACGCGGCGGGGCCCGGCCCCCTCGTCGAGGTCCGGCGCCGCGCCGGCGCACGGGTGGTCTTCTTGGCCGGCTGGCGGGCACGACTGTTCGCGCCGCCACGCGGCGACGCGCCGCGCCGCCGACTCGCCTGAGGGGTACGGCCCGCCATAGCATCACCGTAACGGCGGGCCGGGTGATTGGCCGGTCATCCTGGTCGCTCCGCGTGTCGCAGCGCGGTCCCCGCCGCCTGCCGTGATATTCGCCTCGCGAGGGAGTGTCCGATGGGGTCGCCGGATTTCGAGGACCGTACCGGCGACCCGTTGGCGGGTCATCCGTCGACGCTGCGCCCGTTGACGCGGGATCTCGTCGCCGCCGTGCTGACGCACCGCGGTCACGCGGTCGGCGGAGACACCGACGGCCCGCTGGTGGGCAGATGGGCAGACGGGCACATCTGGTTCCTCCGCGCCGGAGACGCCGGGGAACTGCTCCAGGTGCGCACCGTCGCCGCCCGGGCCTTCTCCGTCGAGGACGTGCCGTGGCTGCACGACTTCTGCAACACCTGGAACCGCGACCGGTTCTGGCCGAAGGCGTTCGTGCACGTCGACGACGCCGGGCAGGCCCGGGTCTGCGGCGAGGTCATCACCGACCTGGAACGCGGCGTCACGCCGCACCAGCTGGACCGGCTGCTCGACCGGGGCATCTCGGCCGGCTGCCGGCTGGCCGCCGAGGTCGGCCGGCTGGCGGGGACGGTGCATCCGTGACCGGGCCGCTCCCCGGCGGTCGCCGGAGCCGCAGCCGGGCGCGAGGCACCGCCGGGCCGGCCGACGGCGTACGCGCCGATCAGCGGATCGCCGACGCCCTCGCCAACGCCCGGGACATGCCCGACGGCGAAGCGCGCGTCGGCGAGTTGGCCCGGGTCGCCGCCCTCGCCGAGACGGACGGCGATCGGCGGACCGCGCTGGACGCCTGGTGCGAGCTGGTCGAGACGCATCTGCGCGACGGCGAACGGTGGCGGCTGTTCGAGCCCGTGCGACGGTGCCTGCACGCGGCGGAGAAGGACGACGAGACGCTGCGCCGCTATCGGCGGTACGCCGTCGAGGCGCTGCTCGGCACCCCTCGCATCGGCCTGGACCAGGCCCACGGCGTGCTGGACGGGCTCACCGTGGCAGGTGGCGAGGCGAACACGGCGCTGGTGGCGCAGCTGAGATGCCGGATCGCTGACCATGTGGGCGACGAGCCTGTGGCCCGACGCTGGCTGACCCGGTGGCGGGACGGGGGACCCGACCCGGCCGCCGGGTGCCCCGACTGCCTGCCGGTACGGCAGGCGCAGTTGCTGGCCGGCTGGGGCGACTGGACCACCGCGCTCGATTTGCTCGATCCGCTGCTCGACGCGCCGGTCGGGTGCACCGCTCAGCCGGAGGCGGCCCTGACCGCAGCGCTGCTGCCCTGGCTGCGGGCGGGCCGGGCAGAGCAGGCGGGCCATGCGCATGTGCGGGCGTACCGGCGGCACCGGACGGAGCCCGACGGGTTCGCCCACCTCGCCACCCACCTGCGCTTCTGTGCGCTCGGCGGGCACCTCGACCGCGGTCTGAAGATCGTCGTCGAGCAGCTGCCCCGACTGGACAGAGCACACGAGGACCTCTGTGTGATGGAGTTCGCCGCGGCGGGTGCGTTGGTCTGCGGCCTGGTGGGCGAGGCGGACGCCGGCCGGAGGGTACGCCGGCCGGCGTACCCTGGGCGACCGGCCGCCGAGATCACCGCGACTCGGCTCGGTGCCGAACTGCTCGCCGTCGCGACCACGCTGGCCGGCAGCTTCGACGCCCGCAACGGCACCGGGCACCAGTCGGGTCGGATGGCGGCCTGGCTGGCCGAGCGGCCACTCGAACCCGTGGTGCCGCTGCCCGCCGACGAGGAGTTCGAGTCGGCCGACGAGGTCGGGCTGGACGGGGAGCCCGACGACCGGCCGGGGCCGGACGGCGGTGACACCGAGTTGGCCGTCGACGAGATCGGCGCGTTGACCGTGTCCATGATCACCAACGCGCTCGACCGCCGGGGTGACGGCTACACCGTCGACCCCGCCGGCACGGTGCTGGGACGCTGGGGCGACGCGGTGATCCACTTCCGGCGGGCCGGAGCACACCACGACATCCTGCACGCCCGGGTGGTGGCCGGGCGTCGGCTGGCGGCGACCCGGCGCACAGAGGCGTACGCCTTTTGCAACGCCTGGAACCGGGACCGGCTGCTACCCAAGGCGTACGCGCACGATCCGGGCGACGGTGAGCTGGTGCTGGCCGGTGAGGTGAGCACGGACCTGGCGTGCGGTGCCGCCCCGGATCAGGTCGCGGTGCTCGTCGACGCGGCGATCCGCACCGGTGTCGCGTACGCGGCGGCGGTCACCGCCCTGCCCTGACCCGTTCCCGGCCGGGAGGCGGAACAGCACCCGGCCGGGAACGGCGAGTCAGCGCCGGCCGCTCAGGGCGCGGAAGTTCTGCGTGGTGAGCAGGGTCAGGTTGTTCCGCTGAAGGATCTCGTTGACCGGCTGGTAGAACGTCGTGCCACCGCGGACGCAGTCGCCGGAGCCGCCGGAGGTCACGCCCTGCGCCTGGTTGCCCGAGATCCACGAGCCGCCGGAGTCGCCGGGCTCGGCGCAGACGTTGGTCCTCACCAGGCCACCCACCAGCCCTTCCGGGTAGCGGACGGTGGCGTTACGGGCCTGCACCGTGCCGCACCGTACGCCCGTGGTGGAGCCGGAGCGGCAGATCGACGAGCCCACCGGCACCTCCTGCGAACCAGCCACCCGGGCCACCCCGCCGCGGAAGTCGGTCACCTCCGGCAGCACCCTGGTGCTGTTGTTGACCTGCACGAAGGCCCAGTCGTCACCCGGGAAGGACGAGGCCCGGAAGACGCCCTGTGGCGCCCGGTCGGCACCCGTGGTCCGGGCACCGACCCGCCCGCAGTGGCCTGCGGTGACGAAGCCACCAACCACCGCGAAGCCGACCGAGCAACGCCCGCTACCGATGAAGTAGGGCTCGCCGCCGCGTACGTCGGCGAAGAGCCGCGGCTGCTCCTCGGTGGCCATCCGCACCGCGGTTCGCGGTACCCCGGCGCGGGCCACGAAACGCCACCCGGCCGTTTCCGCCCCCGGCTCGGCGAGCACCACGACGCTGTTCGAGGCGACGTCGACGTACCAGCCGGAGACCTGCTGGGCGCGGGCGGCGGTACGGTCCATCCGGCTCTTGAGGGTGTCGAGCTGGCCCACCCCACGCTCGACCACCTTCGGCACCGCGCCGGTGGCCCGGACCCGCTGCGCCTGTGCCGCGTCGGCGACCGCCACGTTGAGCTCGCTGCCGTCGGCGCTCAGCCAGCTGCCACCGTAGGCCGCGCCGAGGTCCGTCCGGAGTTGGTCGACCACCCCGGAGGCCCAGCGTTCGGTCTTCAGTCGGGCGGCCACCTGCGAGTCGTCCAGCCGCAGGTCCCGGCGCATCGCCTCGACCACGTCCGGGTCGGCACCCTCGACCGCCCCGCTGGTCGGTGCGCCGGCCGGCGGGCCACCGTCACCGGCGAACGACGGCAGGGCGACGGCCGCCGCCGCGCCCACGGCCGCCACCACGACACCGATGGCTGTCAATCGTCTGCGGTCCATCCGCCATGCTCCTCCCGGCTGGCGCGGTTACGCCTGCCGGCTCGGAGTACGGGCAAACCGCGCGAACGGTTGAACTCGCACGCGACCAATCGATTTGCTGACGCCGATGGGCCACCACCCGCCGGGTGTGGTGGCCCACCGGAACCGGACCGGTACGCCCGGTGCTCAGACCTCGACCACGGTAGGAACGATCATCGGACGACGACGGTAGGCGTCGTTGACCCAGCGGCCCACGGTGCGCCGGACGATCTGCTGGAGCTGGTGCGGGTCGGTGATCCCGTCCGCGGCGGCCCGGTTGAGCGCCTCGGTCACCAGCGGGATCACCGCGTTGAACGCCGCCGGATCCTCGGAGAAGCCCTTGGCCGAGACGGTCGGGCCGGCAACCACCTTGCCGGTGACCGAGTCCACCACCACGGTAGCGGCGATGAAGCCACCGTCACCGAGGATGCGTCGCTCGGTCAGCAGTGACTCGCTCACGTCGCCGACGGCCAGGCCGTCGACGTAGACGTACCGGCTCTTGACGTGGCCCACCAGGCTGGCCCGCCCCTCCACCAGGTCGACCACGTCGCCGTCCTCGCAGAGCACCACCCGGTCCGCCGCCACGCCGGACTCGATGCCCAGTCGGGCGTGCGCGCGCAGATGCCGCCACTCGCCGTGCACCGGCATCAGGTTGCTGGGCCGGACCACGTTGAGCAGGTAGAGCAGTTCCCCGGCCGGGGCGTGCCCGGAGACGTGCACCTTCGCCACGTCCTTGTGCACCACCACCGCACCGGCCCGGGCCAGCCGGTTGATCACCCGGTAGACGGAGGTCTCGTTTCCCGGCACCAACGACGAGGCGAGCACCACCGTGTCACCGGGTGCGATGGTGATGTGCCGGTGGTCGCCGCTGGCCATCCGACCCAGGGCGCTCATCGGCTCGCCCTGCGAACCGGTGGACATCAGCACGATCTGCTCGGGCGGCATCGAGGTCGCCTCGTCGAGACCGACGACCAGGCCGGGCGGGATGTTCAACAGACCCAGATCCCGCGCGATGCCCATGTTGCGGACCATCGACCGGCCGATCAGGGCGACCTTACGACCGTGCTCGGCGGCCGAGTCGAAGACCTGCTGCACCCGGTGCACGTGGGAGGCGAACGAGGCCACGATGATCCGACCCCGGGCCTTCGCGAAGATCGAGTCGAGGACCGGACCGATCTCCCGCTCGGGCGTGACGAAGCCCGGGATCTCCGCGTTCGTCGAGTCCGACAGCAGCAGGTCCACGCCCTCGGCGCCGAGCCGGGCGAAGCCCGCCAGGTCGGTGATCCGGCCGTCCAGCGGCAGCTGGTCCATCTTGAAGTCGCCGGTGTGCAGCACCAGCCCGGCCGGGGTCCGGATGGCCACCGCGAGCGCGTCCGGAATCGAGTGGTTCACGGCGAAGAACTCGCACTCGAACGGACCGAGCCGCTCCCGACCGCCCTCCCGCACGGTGAGCGTGTACGGCTGGATGCGCCGCTCGGCCAGCTTCGCCTCCACCAGCGCGAGGGTGAACTGCGAGCCGACCAGCGGAATGTCGGGCTTGTGGGCGAGCAGGTAGGGCACCGCACCGATGTGATCCTCGTGGCCGTGCGTCAGCACGATCGCCTGGATGTCGTCGAGCCGATCGAGGATCGGGCCGAAGTCCGGCAGGATCAGGTCGACACCGGGCTGTTCAACGTCCGGGAAAAGCACACCGCAGTCGACGACCAGCAGCTTGCCGTCGTACTCGAAGACGGTCATGTTCCGGCCGATGGCGCCGAGCCCGCCGAGCGGTGTGATCCGCAGCCCGCCCTCCGGCAGCGGCGGTGGAAGTTGGGCCTCCTCGTTGTGCGCCTCGGTCACGCGTTCACCTCATTCTGCGACGCCGTCACCCGACGTCCGTCGTATCGTTTGATCATTCAGGGAGCGGCAGGCCCGCCGCCGCGCAGTCAGCGCGCAGCTGGGCGATCTCGCCGTCGGTGGCGTCCACCAACGGCGGTCGGACCGGCCCGCCCGGCAGGCCCTGCACCGTCAGGCCGGCCTTGACCAGGATCACGCCCTGGGTACGGAAGATCCCCGTGAACAGCGGCAGCAGGCGGCGGTGCAGCGCCAGCGCGGTCGCCGTGTCCCCCGTGTCGTACGCCTCGATCATCCGCTTGGTCTCGGCGCCGGTGAAATGCGTGGAGGTGCCCACCACGCCGACGCAGCCGACGGCCAGGGCGGGCAGGGTGAGCGAGTCCTCGCCGCTGTAGTACGCCAGCTCCGCCCGGCTGGTCACCCAGCTCGTCGCCGTCAGGTCGCCCTTGGCGTCCTTGACCGCGACGATCCGACCGTGCTCGGCGAGCTGAACCAGGGTCTCGGTCTCGATCGCCACACCGGAGCGGTGTGGGATGTCGTAGAGCATCACCGGCAGGCCGGTGGCGTCGGCCACCGCGGTGAAGTGGCGCAGCAGGCCGGTCTGCGGCGGCTTGTTGTAGTACGGCGTGACCACCAGCAGCCCGTGCGCGCCGGCCTTCTCCGCCGAGGTCGCCAGCTCGATGGTGTGCCGGGTGTCGTTGGTGCCGACCCCCGCCACCACCCGGGCCCGGTCGCCGACCGCCTCCACCACGACCCGGATCAGGCGCTCCTTCTCGGCGTCGGTGGTGGTCGGTGACTCGCCGGTGGTGCCGTTGACCACCAACGCGTCGTTGCCCTGCTCGGTGACCAGGTGATCCGCCAGTCGCGCCGCGCCGTCGAGGTCGAGCGCCCCGTCGGCGGTGAACGGGGTCACCATGGCCGTGAGCACCCGGCCGAACGGACGGGAGGCCGTTCGAACCGGAGCGTCGAGGTGGTCGTGCGTCATGGTGACAACCTATCGGACGGCCGACGGCCGGCCACCGGGGAAGGGCTCCCCACCCCCCGGGCGGGCGGCCCGGCCCCCGTTCAGGACACCTGGGCGTGCGGGCTCTGCGCCACCTCGGTGCCGTCGGGCAGCGTCGAGATGGTGAAGTCGGCGAAGACGTTCGGTGCGACCCGCTGCAACTGTCGCAGGCACTCCACCGCCAGCTCGCGGATCTCCACGTCGGCGTGCTCGGTGGCGCGCATGCCGATAAAGTGCCGCCAGGCGCGGTAGTTGCCGGTCACCACGATGCGGGTCTCGGTGGCGTTCGGCAGCACCGCGCGGGCCGCCTGGCGGGCCTGCTTGCGGCGCAGGGTCGGGTTCGTCACGTCGGCGAAGCGCCGCTCCAGCCCCTCCAGCAGATCGTTGTAGGCCCGTACGCTCGCCTCGGCGGCCTCGACGAACCGCTTGTGCAGTTCCGGATCCTCGGCGATCACGGTCGGCTCCACCATCGCGGCGTCCCGCTCCGGCACGTACCGCTGCGACAGCTGGGAGTACGAGAAGTGCCGGTGCCGGATCAGCTCATGGGTGAACGAGCGGGACACGCCGGTGAAGTAGAAGCTCACCGAGCCGTGCTCCAGCACCGAGAGGTGCCCGACCTCCAGAATGTGCGCCAGGTAGCCGGCGTTCGTGGCGGTGGCCGGATTCGGCTTCTTCCAGCTCTGGTAGCAGGCCCGCCCGGCGAACTCCGCGAGCGCCTGCCCTCCGTCGGCATCGGTCGACCACGGCACGTCCTCCGGCGGATCGAAGTGTGTCCACGCGATCAGCTTGACCTGGGGCTGCACCATCTCCGGCATTCCTGGGACTGTAGCCGACCGGGTAGTGGGCGGCGGGCAGGCGGGTCAGACGTAGAGGGCGGTGAAGGGCGGCCAGGGCAGGTTGCGGACCACCGAGAAGGCCAGCCAGGCGGCGAGGAACCCGCCGACCAGCTTCGGACCGATGCGCAGCTCGGGAAGCCGCCAACCGAACGCCTGCCGACCGGCCCAGGCGACGAAGAGGTACGCCAGGAAGGGCAGCGCGAAGACGAAGAGGAAGTGGTGCCGGGCGGCGGCCGGCAGGTCGGCGTGCAGCACGTACCAGAGGGCGCGGGTGCCGCCACAACCCGGGCAGTCCAGCCCGGTGGTCAGCTTGAGCAGGCAGGTCGGCAGCGCGTCGGGCGCCGACCGGGTGGGGTCGCTGAGCAGCGTGTAGCCGATGCCGGCGGCGACGCAGCCGACCGCGGCCAACGGCACCACCCAGCGCGGTGTGCGGGCGTGCATCCGCGTCACGAACCGGGTGAGCCGGTCGGACTCGGCCACCGGATAGCCGGCCGGGTAACCAGCCGGCCAGTCGCCCTGCGGCGCGGTGCCCTCGTGGCCACCGTGCGGGTGGGCCGTCTGCATGTCGGCGTGCGGGTGCGGCTGGGCAGCGTCCGGTCGGTCAACGCTCGTCACGGACCTCACCGTACACCGGCCAGGCCCACCAGCGCGGCGGCCAGCGGCGCCGCGAGGTCACCGGCGGCGGGCGGGGCCACCGCGTCCAGGCCGAGCCAGCCGGCCAGGCGGTACAGCTCGGCGGCCAGGGCGATCGCCGTCTCTCCCGGGTCGACGTCCGGCTCCACCCAGGCGGCCGGCACCAGCAGCGCCCCGGCCTTGCGGTCCGCCTTCAGGTCGACCCGGGCGGTGAGGCGCTCGCCCTGGCGGAACGGCAGCACGTAGTAGCCGTGCACACGCTGCGGCGCGGGCACGTAGATCTCGATGCGGTAGCTGAAGCCGAACAGCCGTTCGGTGCGGGCGCGTTCCCAGACCAGCGGATCGAAGGGACTCACCAGGCCGTTGCCGCGTACCCAGCGGGGCAGCCGGGCCTCGGCGTGCAACCAGGCCGGCTGCCGCCACCCCTGCACCGTGACCGGTCGCAACTCCCCCGCCTCGACCAGCTCGGCGATGGCCTGCCGCGCGCCGGCCACCGGCAGCCGGAAGTAGTCGCGCAGCTCCGGCTCCGCGGCCACCCCGAGCGACCGGGCCGCGATGCTCACCAGGGTGCGGTACGCCTCGGCGTCGGACGGCGTCGGCGCGTCCAGCACCTGCGCCGGCAACACCCGTTCCGGCAGGTCGTAGCGGCGGGCGAACGAGGTGGTGCGCTGTGCCGCGCAAACCTCGCCGGCCCAGAAGAGGTATTCCAGGGCCTGCTTCACCGCCGACCAGTTCCACCCCCAGTTGCCGGTCTGGCGGGGCACGTCGTGCTCGATCTCGGCCACGGTGAGCGGCCCCCGGGCGGCCACCTCGTCGCGTACCCAGGCGACCAGGGCGGGCTGCTCGGCGGCGATGCGACGCATCCCACCCCAGGCGTCGGCGTGCGCCCGCGCCATCCGCCAACGCAGCGCCGGATGCAGGGCGACCGGCACCAGCGACGCTTCGTGGCCCCAGTACTCGAACAACTCGCGGGGGCGGCGGTAGGCGGCGGCGTCGAGCAGGGTGGTCGGGTAGGGCCCGAGCCGGCTGTAGAGCGGCAGGTAGTGCGCCCGTTGCAGGACGTTCACCGAATCCATCTGGATCAACCCGATCCGGTCGAGCACCCGACGCAGGTGCCGGCGGGTGGGCGCCCCGGTGGGCGCCGGATCGGCGAAGCCCTGCGCGGCCAACGCGACGCGGCGGGCCTGGGCGAGCGAGAGCGATTCCGGTGCGGCCATCGCTAGGCAGGCTACGGCAGGGGTACGACATCGGTGCGGACACTGGACCTGCCCGCCCCGGCGGCCTAGAACTACGTGCATGCCCTGCATTCGCCAAGAGCAGCCCGACGACGCCGAGGCGGTGGCCCGGGTGCACGTGCGCGGCTGGCAGGCCGGCTACGCCGGGATCATGCCGGACGAGGTGCTGGACCGGCTCAACCCGGTCGCCTGGGCGCAACGCCGGCGAGCCCTCGGCACCGCCGACCCCGATCACCCGTTCACCACCCTGCTGGCCGAGGCGCACGGCACGCTCGTCGGCTTCACCACCTTCGGGCCCTACCGCAACAATCAGGATCGCGGCGACCTCGACCCGGCGTACGGCGAGGTGGTGAGCCTCTACGTCACGCCCGACAACTGGGGTGACGGCACCGCTCGGGCCCTGTTCGCGGCGGCCCGGGCGGGCCTGCGCGAATCCGGCTGGACGGAGTACCGGCTGTGGGTGCTGGCGGCCAACGACCGGGCCCGCCGGTTCTACGAGCGGGCCGGTTTGTCACCGGACGGTGAGCGGTCGACCTATCCGGTGCCGTTGTCCGGTGGGCGACCGGCGATCGGGCTGGTCGAGCTGCGGTACACCGGCCGGCTCGACGGCGACTGAATCCGACGTCGACCGGGGTGCGACCGGACGCACCGGCAGGAAGGCCAGCAGCGCCAGGCTGATCCAGACGTAGGTGTTGCCGAACAGGAAACCGTCGAGGCCGGTGAAGTCCTCCTCCCACGCCCAGACGATCCGACTGGTCAGGAACGCGTACCCGACGGCCGCGCAGGCCAGCAGGGCCCGCCGCCGGCTGCCCGGTGGCGCGGCCATGCCCCGGTCCACCAGCAGCAGCAGACCCGGTAGCAGCCAGACCAGGTGATGCACCCAGGTGACCGGGCTGACCAGGCACATCACCGCGCCGGTCAGGGCCAGCCCGGTGGCCTCGTCGCCCACGGACGCCGCGACCCGGGACCGCCACGCCCAGAGCAGCAGCGTCCCGGCGACCAGCAGCAGCCAGGCCAGCGTGCTGGGGTTCTCCGGGTCGAGCCGGGCCACCACGCCGCGCAACGACTGGTTGGAGACGAAGGCCAGCTCACCGACGCGCCCGGTGTTCCACAGCGCGCTGGTCCAGAACTCCCGGGAGGCGTCCGGGAACAGCGCGGCGGCCAGCACGGTCGCGGCGGTCGCGGTGCCCGAGGCGGTCACCGCCGCGCGCCAGCGCCCGGTCACCAGCAGGTAGACGATGAAGATGCCCGGCGTGAGCTTGATCGCGGTGGCCAGGCCGATGCCGATCCCGGCCCATCTGCTGCCGCCCGGCAGCAGCCGGAGCAGATCCACCGCGACCAGGAAGAGCAGCAGCGTGTTGACCTGGCCGAAGTTGATCGTCTCGCGCATCGGTTCGAAGGCGGCGACCAGGCACAGTGCCACCGCGAAGGCGAACCAGCGGGTCCAACCGGCGCGCCGGGCGACCGGATCCAGCAGCCACCAGATCAGCACCGCCGTGGTCACCACGCCGGCCGCCACGCTCACCACGATCGCCGCGTGCCAGGACAGGTACGCCATCGGCAGCATCACCAGGGCGGCGAACGGTGGGTACGTGAAGCCGTACTGGGTGCCGGGCTTGAGGTAGTCGTAGATCTCCCCGCCGTCGTGCACCCACCAGACCAGAGCGCCCCGGTAGACCTGCAGGTCGAAGAAGCCGTGCCGGACGGCCGCCACGGACAGGAACCCGGCCACCGCGACGGCGAGCACGATCACCGTGGCGACCTGTCCGACCGTCCGCCTGGCACCCTGCGCCACCGTCGCCTCCCTCGCCCTGCGTAGGCTGTCGTGCCATGAGTCTCGGGTACGTCCGCCCGGCGCGTCCGGAGGACGCCGCCGAGATCGCCCGCATCCAGCTCGCCACCTGGCGGGTCGCCTACCGGCGACTGCTGCCCCGGGACGTGCTGGCCAGCCTCGACGAGGCGTCGCTGGCCGAGCGCTGGGACGCCTCGGTGCGCCAGCCGCCCGGCGACACCCACCGGGTGCTGGTCGCCGTCGAACAGGCCGAGCAATCGTATCTGGTGGGCTTCGCCGCCTCCGGTCCGGCCGACGCCGAGGCGCTGGCCCCGAACGAACCGGCCGAGGCGCTCGGCGCGGACGTGGTGGCGGTGACCGACCTGCTCGTCGAGCCCCGCTGGGGCCGGCGCGGGCACGGCTCCCGGCTGCTCGCCGCGAGCGTCGACCTGTGGCGGGAGTCCGGCTTCGACCGGGCGGTGGCGTGGGTCTTCGAGGGCGACGAGGCGTCCCGGAAGTTCCTCACCACCGCCGGCTGGGAGCCCGACGGCGCGGGCCGCGCACTTGACGTCGACGACATGCTGGTCCCCCAGTTGCGCCTGCACGTCGCCGTCCCCACCGAGCCGCCCCGGACCGACTGACCGGACCAACCGGCCGGCGGGTCGCTCAGTCGAGCAGGGCGTCCAGGCCGAGGGTCAGGCCCGGCCGGTTCCGCACCGCGCGTACCGCGAGCAGCACGCCGGGCATGAACGAGACCCGGTCGTACGAGTCGTGCCGGATGGTGAGCGTCTCGCCGGTGGTGCCGAAGAGCACCTCCTGGTGGGCGACAAGTCCGGTGGCCCGCACGGCGTGCACCCGCACCCCGTCGACGTCGGCGCCGCGGGCCCCGCCCAGCTCGTCCTTCGTGGCGTCGGGCACCGGACCGAGACCGGCTTCGGCACGCGCCGCCGCGACCAGGCGCGCGGTGTGCATGGCGGTACCGCTGGGCGCGTCGAGCTTGCGTGGATGGTGCTGCTCGATGATCTCGACCGACTCGAAGTAGCGGGCGGCGCGCGCGGCGAACTGCATCATCAGCACCGCGCCGAGACCGAAGTTGGGTGCGATCACCACGCCCGCGTCGGGGCGGCCGGCCAACCAGCCGCGTACCTGCTCGATCCGCTGCTCGGTGAAGCCGCTGGTGCCGACCACCGCGTGGATGCCCTGGTCGATGCACCAGCGCAGGTTGTCCATCACCACGTCGGGGGTGGTGAAGTCGACGAGCACCTCCGCCCCGGCCTCGGCGGCGCTGACCAGCCAGTCGTCCTGGTCGACGGTCGCCACCAGTTTCATGTCGGTGGCCGCCTCGACGGCCCGGCACACCTCGGCACCCATCCGGCCACCGGCACCCAGCACGCCGACCTTGATCGACTCGGCGGCGGTCTTCTCCTGCTCGTCAGTCACGCGGCACAACCTATCCCAATCGGGACGCGGACACCCCGACGGTGGTACCACCCGGTCGGCGCGGAGGGTCAGGCGCTGAAGTCCCGGCCGGCGAACGGACCGACGACCGCGAGGGACATCGGCCGGCTCAGCAGCTCTGCGGCGAGGGAGTTGACGTCGTCGAGGGTGACCGCCTCGACCCGGTCGAGTAGTTCGTTTACCGGCACCAGGTCGCCGTAGAGCAGTTCGCCCTTGGCCAGCCGGCTCATCCGGGAACCGGTGTCCTCCAGGCCGAGCACGAACGCACCCTTGCTCATGCCCTTGCCCCGGGCCAGTTCCGCCTCGGTGACGCCGCGCGCGGCGGTACGCGCCAACTCGGCCCGGGTCAGCTCCAGCACCTCGTCGACCCGGCCCGGGGCGCAGCCCGCGTAGACGCCGAACAGGCCACTGTCGGCGTACTGGCTGGCGTAGGAGTAGACGGAGTAGGCGAGGCCACGGCGTTCCCGGATCTCCTGGAACAGCCGGCTGGACATGCCGCCGCCGAGCACGTTGTTCAGCACCCCGAGGGCGAAGCGGCGTTCGTCGAGCCGGTCGATGCCCGGGCAGCCCAGCACGACGTGCGCCTGCTCGGTCTCCTTCGCCTCCACCACGGTGGCGGTGGCCCGGGTGCGTACGCCGGGAGTGGCCGGCCGCTGCGGCGCGGGCACCGCCGGGTCGGTGTCCAGCGGGGTGCCCCGCAGCGCCTGGCGGACCAGCCGCACCACGGCGGTGTGGTCGAGGTTGCCGGCGGCGGCGATGACGATCTGCGGTGCGACGTAGCGCCGCCGGTAGAAGCTCTGGATCTGCCGGCGGGTCATCGGGGTGACCGTGTCCGCGGTGCCGGAGATCAGCCGGCCCAGCGGGTGGTCACCGTAGACGGCCTGGGCGAACAGGTCGTGCACCTCGTCGCCGGGCTCGTCGTCGTGCATGGCGATCTCTTCGAGGATCACGCCGCGCTCGGTCTCCACGTCGGCCGGCTCCAGCACCGAGTCGGCGACCAGGTCGCACATGACGTCGATGGCCAGGGGCAGGTCCTCGTCCAGCACCCGAGCGTAGTAGCAGGTGTACTCCTTCGTGGTGAAGGCATTGGTCTCACCGCCCACCGCCTCGATGGCCGAGGAGATCTCCATCGCGTTCCGCTTGTGGGTGCCCTTGAACAGCAGGTGTTCCAGGAAGTGGGCGGCACCGGCCTGCGGGCCGGTCTCGTCCCGCGAGCCGACCGCCACCCAGACGCCGAACGAGACGCTGCGCATGGCCGGGATCGCCTCGGTCAGCACCCGCAGCCCGTTGGGCAGCACCGTACGGCGCACCGTGCCGCCCAGCGGATCGTCGCTCAGGGTCCGGGTCACCGCCCGGGTCGACCCACCGGCGGCCCGGGCGGTCGCGGTGGCGCGCCGGCCGGCACCGGGCGGTGTCACCCCGGCTGTGCTCGCGGGGAGAGACGAATGCCGGGTACGGCTCACGGCCACCTGCTTTCAGTACGAGGGGATGGATGAGTTGACGAACGAACCGGCCGGGCGACGGTGTCGCCCGGCCGGTCAGCGGTTCACTTGTCAGCTGTGCCGGGTACGGCGCCGGGGACGGTTGTCGCCGCCACCCTCGCCGCCCTCGCCACGCTCGGGGCCACGGCCGCCCCGGTCGCCACCGCGCTCGCGGTCGCCCCGGTCACGCGGGCCCCGGTCGCCACCCCGGTCACGGCCGGCGGGCCGCTCCTCGCCGGCCGCGGCGGCCGGCGCCTCGGCGCCCTCCGGGCGGACCTTGTCCAGGTAGATCTTGCCGCGCTGGTCGATGTCGGCGATCTCCACCTCGACCCGGTCACCGACGTTGAGGAAGTCCTCGACCTTCTCGACCCGCTTGCCGTCGCCCACCTTGGAGATGTGCAGCAGACCGTCGCGGCCCGGCAGCAGCGAGACGAACGCGCCGAACGGAGCGGTCTTCACCACCGTGCCGAGGAAGCGGTCACCGACCTTCGGCAGGGTCGGGTTGGCGATCGCGTTGATCCGCTCGACGGCGGCCTGCGCCGACGGACCGTTCGTCGCGCCGACGTAGATGGTGCCGTCGTCCTCGATGGAGATCTCGGCGCCGGTCTCGTCCTGGATGGCGTTGATGGTCTGACCCTTCGGGCCGATCACCATGCCGATCTTGTCAACCGGGATCTTGACCGTGGTCACCCGGGGCGCGTAGTCGGACATCTCGGCCGGCGCCTCGATCGCCCGCTGCATCACGTCGAGGATGGTCTGCCGGGCCTCGTGCGCCTGCTGGAGCGCGGCGGCCAGCACGTCGGACGGGATGCCGTCGAGCTTGGTGTCGAGCTGGAGCGCGGTGACGAAGTCGCGGGTGCCGGCGACCTTGAAGTCCATGTCACCGAAGGCATCCTCGGCACCGAGGATGTCGGTGAGCGTCACGTACTGGGTCTTGCCGTCGACCTCGTCGGAGATCAGACCCATGGCGATGCCGGCGACCGGCGCCTTCAGCGGCACACCGGCGCTGAGCAGGCCCAGCGTCGAGGCGCAGACCGAGCCCATCGAGGTGGAGCCGTTGGACCCGAGCGCCTCGGAGACCTGCCGGATCGCGTATGGGAACTCCTCCCGCGAGGGCAGCACCGGGATCAGCGCCCGCTCCGCCAGAGCACCGTGCCCGATCTCGCGGCGCTTCGGCGAGCCGACCCGACCGGTCTCACCGGTGGAGTACGGCGGGAAGTTGTAGTTGTGCATGTAGCGCTTGGACTTCTCCGGGGAGAGGGTGTCCAACGCCTGCTCCATGCGCAGCATGTTGAGCGTGGTGACGCCGAGGATCTGGGTCTCACCGCGCTCGAACAGCGCCGAGCCGTGCACCCGGGGCAGCACGCCCACCTCGGCGCTCAGCGGACGGATGTCACGCGGACCCCGACCGTCGATGCGGACCTGCTCCCGCAGCACCCGGCTGCGCACCTCGGACTTGGTAAGCGAACGGAACGAGGCGGAGAGCTCCTTCTCCCGACCCTCGAAGCGGGCGCCGAGTTCCTCCTGGACCCGCGCCTTGATCGCGTCCAGAGCCTCCTCGCGGTCCGCCTTGCCGGCGATCTGCAGGGCCTCGGCGACGTCGGCGCGGGCCAGTTCGGCGACCGCGTCGTACGCGTCGTCCTGGTAATCAAGGAAGACCGGGAACTCGGCGACCGGCTTGGCGGCGACCTCGGCCAGCTCGCTCTGCGCCCGGCACAGCTCGCGGATGGCGGGCTTGGCGGCCTCCAGGCCGCTGGCCACGACCTCCTCGGTCGGTGCGGGTGCCCCGCCGGCGACCAGCTTCACGGTGTGCTCGGTGGCCTCGGCCTCGACCATCATGATCGCGACGTCGCCGTCCGCCAGGGCGCGGCCGGCCACCACCATGTCGAAGGTCGCCCGAGCCAGCTCCTCGTGGGTCGGGAAGGCGACCCACTGGCCGTCCACGTGGGCCATCCGGGTGGCCCCGATCGGGCCGGAGAACGGCAGGCCGGACAGCTTCGTCGACATCGACGCGGCGTTGATCGCGACGACGTCGTACGGGTGCTGCGGGTCGAGCGCGAGGATCGTCTCGACGACCTGGACCTCGTTGCGCAGGCCCTTGACGAACGACGGGCGCAGCGGCCGGTCGATCAGGCGGCAGGTGAGGATGGCGTCCTCGCTGGGCCGGCCCTCACGACGGAAGAACGAGCCGGGGATCCGGCCCGCGGCGTACATCCGCTCCTCCACGTCGACGGTCAGCGGGAAGAAGTCGAACTGCTCCTTCGGCTGCTTGCCGGCGGTGGTGGCGGAGAGAACGACCGTCTCGCCGAGCTGGGCCGTGACGGAGCCGGCGGCCTGTCGGGCCAGCCGGCCGGTGGAGAAGGTGATCTCACGGGTGCCGAACGACCCGTTGTCGATCACGGCGGTGCGGGTTTCGGTGCCGAGTTTGGTCTCGGTCATGCTGTTTCAATGCTCCTTCGCATCGGGGGCCACGACGCGGGAGCTGTGCGGACGGCCGGTCTTCGATCGAAGCGCCCGGGACCGCCGGCGGGATGCCGGGGTGCCCGGAGGCCACTACCGGAGACCGGTACGCCGACACTCCCTTGTCTGGGTGGTCGTGGCCCGTTTCTCGGTTAGGACGACGGCGGGGGAGTGACCTGGTGGGCCACTCCCCCGTCACGTCACCGGCGCAGGCCGAGCCGCTCGATGAGCGACCGGTAGCGGTTGATGTCCTTCTTCTGAACGTAGTTGAGCAGCCGACGGCGACGGCCGACCAGCAGCAGCAGCCCACGGCGGCTGTGGTGGTCGTGCTTGTGCACCTTCAGGTGCTCGGTGAGGTCGGCGATCCGCTTGGTGAGGACCGCGACCTGCACCTCGGGCGACCCGGTGTCGCCCTCGGCGGTCGCGTACTCCTCGCGGATCTTGGCCTTGGCCTGCTGGTCGAGCGCCATGTTCTCCCTGTTCTGGTGGGTTGTCTCGGTGTTTGTCCGTCGGGCCGGGCTACGGCACCGGTGACGGACGGCCCTCGCACCCGCGGCGTCGAGCAGGCAGGCGAGGCCCCACGTCGGTCAGCCGACGTCCCGGCCAGCCTACCAGCACCCACCGGACCCGGCCGGTCAAGGGCCACGGGCGGGTCGATGACCGGTCAGCCCAGCACCCGGCGGGTCCGCTCGACGTCCTGGGCGATCTGGGCGATCAACGGCTCGATCGAGTCGAAGCGGGTCTGGCCGCGCAGATGCGCCACGAAGTCCAGCGCCAGCCGTTCGCCGTAGAGGTCGCCGTCGAAGTCCAGTGCGTACGCCTCGACCCGGCGCTCCCGGCCGGAGAACGTCGGGTTGGTGCCGATCGACACGGCGGCGGCGAGCGGCTGCCGCTGCCCCCGACGGACCAGCCGGGCGGCGTAGACGCCGTCGGCCGGGACCGCCGCGTGCCGGTGGCAGAGCAGGTTCGCCGTCGGGAAGCCGAGTTCCCGTCCGCGCTGGTCGCCGCGGACCACCACCCCCTCCAGCCGGTGCGGGCGACCCAGCGCCTCGGCCGCCGCGGTCACGTCACCCGCGTCGACACAGGAGCGGATGTAGGTCGAGGAGAAGACCGTGCCGGACTCGGCGACCAACGGTGCCCCCTCGACGGCGAAGCCGAACGTGCGGCCGAGCCGCTCCAGCAGCGCCACGTCACCGGCGGCCCGGTGACCGAACCGGAAGTTCTCGCCCACCACCACGAGCGCGGCGTGCAGGTGCTCGACAAGCACGTCGTGCACGAACGCCTCGGCCGACAACCGGGACACCTCGGGCGTGAACGGCATCACACAGAGCACGTCCGCCCCAAGGGCCTCGATCAGCTCCGCCTTGCGTTGTGGCTCGGTCAGCACCGCCGGGTGGGAACCGGGTCGCACGACCTCGGCCGGGTGCGGGTCGAAGGTGAGCACCACCGACTCGACACCGAGTTCACGGGCGCGGGCCACGGCGTGCCCGATCGTCGCCTGATGGCCCTTGTGCACACCGTCGAAGACGCCGATGGTGACGACCGACCGTCCCCAGCCACCGGGCGCCGCGTCGTACCCCCGCCACCGCTGCATGCTGCTCCTCCGCTGTCGTTCACCGCCGACCGTCGGCAGTCGGCCGTCCGGTACCCGGCGTCAGGCCGGGGCGAGCACGATCTCCGCGCGGGCCCGGCCGGCCCGCTCGCTGACGATAGCGATCAGCCCACCGGCCGGGTCGAACACGGCGTACGGCCCGGTGCGGCCGACCGGATCGAGCGGACCGCCGTGCGACAGCACCTTCGCCTCCTCCTCGGTGGCGTCCCGGCGCGGAAAGAACCGCTCGGCGGCGGCCGCGAGCGGCAGGTCCACCACCTCCGGTGCGCGCTGCTCCAACTCGTCGAGGGTGACCGCCTCCGCCACGGTGAACCCACCCACGGCGGTGCGGCGCAGCGCGGTCAGGTGGCCGCCGACCGTGAGGGCCAGACCCGCGTCCCGGGCGATCGCCCGGATGTACGTCCCGGTCGAGCAGGCCACGTCGATGTCGACGTCGACGACGTCGGGCGACTCACGGCGGATCGCCAGCACGTCGAGCCGGGACACGGTGACCCGCCGAGCCGGCAGGTCGACGCTCTCCCCCGCACGGACCCGGTGGTACGCCCGCCGACCGTTGACCTTGATGGCGCTCACCGCGCTCGGCACCTGGTCGATCTCCCCGGTCAACCCGGCCAGGGCACCCCGGATCGCCTCGTCGGTGAGCGTCCCGGCGGGCATGGTGGCGATCACGTCGCCCTCCGCGTCGTCGGTGACGGTGGCCTGGCCAAGCCGGATGGTCGCCGCGTAGCTCTTGTCCGCACCGATCACGTACGTCAGGAGTCGGGTGGCCCGACCGACCCCGATCACCAGGACCCCGGTGGCCATCGGATCGAGCGTGCCGCCGTGACCGACCCGCCGCGTCCGGGCCAACCGGCGCATCCGGGCGACCACGTCGTGCGAGGTGATACCGCCGGGCTTGTCCACCACGATCAGGCCGTCTGTGCTCACGACGTGCAAGCCTGCCAGACCCGCGCGCCGGCCCGAGCACCGGACAGGCCGCCGAAAACGGGATGTTCGCGTTGGGACCGCCCTGCCACGATGGGCTCATCGGCGACGGTGAGTGCCGCGCCGGCAGACACGGGGAGAACGAGATGAGCACGGACCGTGGTCCCGATCGAACGCGCCGGCCCGACGATTCGGTCGGCCTGCGTACGCCCGACCAGCCCAGCCCGCTGCCGGACTGGATGCTGAATCCACCACCGCCGAGGCGCACGCTGGGCGTCCGACTCGCCGAGGGTCTGGCCGCGCTGCCCGGTGCCGGGGCCCTGCGCCGCCGCTGGTGGGCCTGGCAGCGACGACAGCCCCTGCGTCAGCGCTACCCCACCACCATGAAGATCATCGCGTTGCTCGTCTCCTTCGTGGCGAGCCTGGCTCTGGTGCTCGTCATCTACGCGCTGTACGGCCAGCTCTTGTCAGACACCCCAGCTTCTTGGATGTCAAGCTGCGGCGGGTTGGGTGCGGTGTGACCAGGCGGTTGTCTGGTCGTAGTGGGTGGTGTTCTTGAGGCAGCCGTGGAGGATGCCGACGAGGCGGTTGC
>NZ_JAGPXT010000017.1 GCF_018070465.1 Micromonospora sp. C95 | reverse complement strand
GCGCAGGGATCACGCCTGACCGCCCGGAGCCGGGCACGGCGGGCCACACCCCCCACAGCGCGGGCCACACCCCCCACAGCGCGGGCCACACCCCCCACAGCGCGGGCCACACCCCCAAACCGCAACCGACAGCGAGCGCACGCCACACCCAACCGCACCGCCCCGAGGCAGGTCATGAGTTCGGATCGACCCGATCTGGGGTTACCCTGACACCATGCAGGCGGTCTCCCCCACCACGACCGGCGTGGCGCACCTGGCCCGACCCGGCCGGCCTGCCATGGTGGCCCGGACCCTCGCCGAGCTGCGCGGACCCACCCGAGGGGTGGTGGAACTGCCGGTGCGGCTGATGTGGTGCGCCGACCGGGCGTTCGACCTCGCCGACCCCGACCAGTTGCTCTGGCTCTACGAGAACGTGTTGCGCGAGACGACGAGCGTCCAGGACCTGCGCCGACTGGTCGACGGGCGGACGCTGCGCCGGGTGTGGCAGCTGCTCAATCTACCCCGGGCCGTACGGCTGGCGTGGGAGAGCCGACACCCGAGTCTCCGGTCGGCGTGACCGGCGAAGCCCCGGACACGCATCCTCACGAGTTTTACCGGGAGGTTGCCCGGGTCGCGCTGACCGTCGCCGGCCCGCACCGTTTCGTGCTCGGCGGCGGGGTGGCCTGGGCCGCGCACGGACTGGTCACCCGCCCCACCGAGGACGTCGACCTCTTCGCCGACGTGGCGGGGGCCGCCGCCGCGGCAGCTGCCGATGTCCGGACCGCGCTGGAACGCGCCGGGTTCGAGGTGGTCGACGCCGATCCGGACAGCGACCTCGGTGACCTGTTCGACGGCTTCGACCGGGATCTGCGGGACTTCGTCGTCGGCCGGGACGAGCGGCGCATCCGTCTCAGCCTGGCCCGCCTCGACCGGCATCGCAGCCCGGTGGTGATGGACCTCGGTCCCGTCATGGACGTCCGGGATCTCATCGGCAACAAGACCGCCGCCCTGGTCAACCGTCGCGAGGTGCGCGACTACATCGACGTGGCCTCCGCCCTGGCGCACCGGTCCGTCGCGGAACTGCTGGAACTCGCCCGGCAACTCGATCCCGCCCTCGATGACGACGACATACGGGCGGCCGGCCGCTACCTCGACCGGATCCCGGACGCCCGGTTCACCCGCTACGGCCTCGAACCCGCCGACATCGCCCTGGTCCGGCGGCAACTGGCCGCCTGGCCCCGCTGACCCGGCACCGCCGCCCCACACCAAGCCGCCGACCCACACCGAGCCAGCGGGAGCACCGAGCCGGCGGGGACCTCACTTGGTGAAGCGACCACCGGTGACGCCCAAGATCTCACCGGTGATGAAGCTCGACTCCTGCGCGGCGAAGAAGACGTACGCGGGCGCGAGCTCCGCCGGCTGACCAGGCCGACCGACCGGGGTGTCGGTGCCGAACTGCTCGACCTTCCCCTCCGGCATGGTCGCCGGGATCAGTGGCGTCCAGATCGGACCCGGTGCCACCGCGTTGACCCGGATGCCCCGATCGACCAGGTCGGCGGCGAGAGCCTTGGTGAAGTTCGCGATCCCCGCTTTGGTGGTGGCGTAGTCGAGCAACTGCGGCGACGGGTCGAAGGCCTGGATCGAGGAGGTGTTGATGATCGTGGAACCGTCGCCCAGATGCGGCAACGCCGCCTTGCACAGCCAGAACATCGCGTACAGGTTGGTCTTGAAGACCCGGTCGAACTGCTCGGTGCTGATGCCGGCGATGCCCTTGTCCTGCGCCATCTGGTAGGCCGCGTTGTTCACCAGGATGTCGATGCCACCCAGGTCGGTCACCGCACGCTCGATCAACGCCACGCAGTTGCGCTCATCGGCGATGTCACCCCGGATCGCGACACCCTTGCGACCGGCGGCCTCGACGAGGCGGACCGTCTCCCGGGCGTCCGCGTCCTCCTCCTCGCCGAGATAGGAGATCAGCACGTCGGCGCCCTCCCGGGCGTACGCGATGGCGATCGCCCGGCCGATACCCGAGTCACCGCCGGTGATCACCGCCTTCTTGCCGTCGAGCTTGCCGGTGCCCCGATAGGTGTCCTCTCCGTGATCCGGCTTCGGCGTCATCTCGCCGGTACGGCCCGGTGGGCTCTGCTGCTGGTTCGGCTGCCCCGACTGCTGGCCGTACTGCTCGGTCGGGTCCTGCTGGGTGTACTGCGTCTCGCTCACGGAGGTCTCCTCGCCCGGAATCGGTGGGGTTGCGGACCCGCAGACACCTACCCGGGCGCAGTGGGCGGAAACGGCTGGCGAGTCGATGACGTCCACTGCGCCGGGCGGTGCGCGTCACCTCGCGTAAGGGCATCCTAGGATCCTGGATGGCTATGCGAGCGGTGGACTGTCGGATCCGCCGTCAGTCGAGCACGTCGGCGACGCTGCGCCTCGGGCCGGGCAGGCGATCCGCCAACGCCAGGGCGGCCCGGACCGACACCCGGCCGACCAGTTCGTCGAAGTCTGCCCGGCCCAGGCAGAACCGGGTGAACGCGCGCCAGCCGGGCGGCGTGGCGAGGGCCCGGTGGCAGAGCGCCGGGCGCTGGGAGAAGACGTCGAGCAGTCGTTGCCCGGCCCGCATGGCCGGGACGAGACGCTCGGTCACCGACCGTTCGTAGCCACCGAGATCGGCGCCGGCCACCGCCGCCCCGGCCAACTCGCCGGAGCGCAGCGCGTAGCTGATCCCCTCCCGGGTCCAGGGCTCCAGCAGGCCGGCGGCGTCACCGGCCACCAGCACCCGCCCACGCCGCAGCGGCGAGTCGTCGGACCGGCACCGCGTCAGGTGGCCCGAGTCGTGGACCGGCGACACGTGAGCCAGCCCGAGGCGGTCGACGAACCGACGCAGGTACTGTCGGGTCCGCTCCCCCTCACCTCGACCGGCGATCACGCCGACGGTGAGCCGGTCGCCCTTCGGGAACACCCAGGCGTACGAGCCGGGCAGCGGCCCCCAGTCGAGCAGCACCCGGCTGCGCCAACGGGCCTGCTCGGTCGGCGGTACCGGCAGCTCCAGCTCCAGCCCCAGATCCACCTGACGGTGGCGCACCCCCACGTGGCGGGCGGTAACCCCGGACGAGCCGTCGGCACCGACGACCGTACGGGCCAGCAGCACCTCGCCGCCGGCAAGCCGCAGCCGTACGACATCGGGATCCTGCTCCACCGATCGAACGGTCGCCCGCTCGCGGATCTCGGCCCCGGCGGCCACCGCGGCGGCCCGCAGCCGGTCGTCGAACTCCTCCCGGCGCACCATGCTCACCAGCGGTCCGGCACCGTGCCGGCGGGTGAACCCGCCCCGCCCGTCGAGGGTGAAGGTGACCCGGTCCACCGTGTCATGGGCGGGCACCTCGATCCGCCCGGTAACCGCGGCCAGCGAGGTGCCGATCAGACCACCGCCGCAGGTCTTGTAGCGAGGATGCGTGGCGCGCTCGACGACGAGCGTGCGCACCCCGCGACAGGCGGCGGCGTAGGCGGCGGAGAGCCCGGCCGGGCCACCACCGATCACCACGAGTTCCCAGACGCTCACCGGTGCAGGGTAGATCAGCCGGGCGCGGGCATCTTCCCCGCCGCACCGGGTAACCGCCGGCCGCAGACCGCCTGCCGCAGGCGGACGGACGCACGAGGAGGACGCCATGCAAGAGGTGCGGCTGTCGGAGGACGAGGCGCGGGTGTACGACGCGGTGGCGGCCCTGGAGGCGCGCGGCCAGGTACCGTACCCCGACATGATCGCCCAGGAGTGCGGGCTGACCGAGGAGCAGTTGCAGACCCCACTGCACCTGCTGACCGAGAAGAACCTGCTGCACCGGGAGGACTCGCCGATGTCCGGGCTGGACTTCGGCCCTCGATTCTGCGCGCAGCAGTTGGCATGACCGGCAACCGCACACGTCGACCGGCGCCACGGCGTCGGACCGCCGGTTGAACCCCGCGAAGTCCCGCGGTTCGACGGGGTCCGAGGCCACGTCGTACGAACGGCGACGCTGGCAGGCCCTCGGGGTGGGGCTGGTCGCGGCGTTCATGACGCTGCTCGACATCAGCATCGTCAACGTCGCCCTACCGTCCCTGGAGCGTGCCCTGCGGGCCGATCCGAGCGACCTGCAATGGGTGTTGTCCGGGTACGCGCTGAGCTTCGGCCTGGTCCTGGTGCCGGCGGGACGCTTCGGTGACGTGCGGGGGCGACGCAACGCGTTCGTCTTCGGCATCGCCCTGTTCACGCTGAGCAGCGCGCTGGCCGGGCTGGCCCAGTCCCCCGGCTGGCTGGTCGCCGCCCGACTGCTGCAGGGTGCCGCCGCCGGGGTGGTCAACCCACAGGTGACCGGCCTGATCCAGCAGTTGTTCGCCGCACCCGAGCGGGGCCGACCCTTCGGCTTGCTCGGCGCCACCATCGGAATCTCCACCGCCATCGGTCCGTTGCTCGGTGGCGTACTGATCGCCGCCGGTGGCCCGGAACACGGCTGGCGGTGGGTCTTCTTCGTCAACGTGCCGGTGGGCGTCGTCGCGATGGTACTCGGCTGGCGGCTGCTGCCCGGCCGGGTCACCCCACGCGGTGCGCAACGCCGGTTCGACCCGGTCGGCGTGCTGCTGCTCGGCGTCGGCGTGACCCTCGTGCTGCTGCCGCTGGTGCAGCGCGAACAGTGGCCCGGCGCGACGAAGTGGTTGCTGCTCCCCGCCGGCCTGGCCATCCTCGCCGGCTTCGTCGCCTGGGAGCGCCGCTACGCCCGGCACGGCCCGCCGCTGTTCGACGTCCGCCTGTTCAGGCACCGGTCGTACGCCCTCGGCTCGACGATCGCGCTGCTCTACTTCGGCGGGTTCACCGCCATCTTCTTCATCTTCACCCTGTACCTGCAGAACGGGCGCGGCTACAGCGCCCTGGTCGCCGGTGCGGCGATCACCCCGTTCGCGCTCGGCTCTGCCGTCGCGTCCGCCGTCGGCGGGCGGGTGGTCAACCGGTACGGCCGCCCCCTGGTCGCCGTCGGACTGGCTGGTGTGGTGACCGGTCTCGGTCTCGCCGCGCTGGCCATCGAACTGGCACCGGGGGCCCCGGTGCCCTGGGTGACCGCGCTGCCGCTGCTGGTCGCCGGCATCGGCAGTGGCCTGGTGATCGCGCCCAACCAGACGCTGACCCTGACCGAGGTGCCGGTTCCACAGGCCGGCAGTGGTGCCGGCATGTTGCAGACCGGGCAGCGGATCGGTTCGGCCGCCGGGATCGCGGTGGTCGGCGCGGTCTTCTTCTCCGCACTTGCCGACGGCGCGGAGGCCTGGTCGCGGGCGTTCGAACGGTCGCTGCTCACCTCGGCCGCGATCATCGCGCTGGCCCTGGTGGCGGCCGCCGTCGACATCGTCCGCAACCACCGCGGCCGGCCCCGCGAGCGGGGCCGGCCGGTGGGTCACTGAGCGCCGGTGTCACCAGAGCTGGGAGACGATGTCCGCCGCCTGCTCCTCCCACTGCGCGTAGTGGAACGGGTAGGCCGACACCTGCACGGTCTGCGCGGCGGCGGTCAGCGGCAGATCCCGCCAGCCGCCGACGTTCTTCAGGGCCTCGAAGAAGACGGTCGAGGAGTACTCGGGGTCCCGGATCTGCTCCACGCTGCCCCATCCGGTGGACGGACGCTGCTGGAACAGGCCCTGCGAGTCGTGGTCGTTCCACGCGCCGAGGTGTCCGAGGTTGTAGAGCTTCGACTCCTGCAGGGCGGTGGCGATGCCGATCACGGCACCACGCTCACCGACACCGGTGCGCTTGGCCACCTCGATGATGGTCTTGGCATTGTCCCGCTGCGCGTCGTCGAGCGGGATGCGCGACTGGGCGCCCTGCACACCGTGCGGGATCAGCTCGTCGCGGGTCGGACTCCCGGCCTCCGGCTTGTCGGTGCTGCCGGCGGTGGTCAGCCCGGATTCCACCGGCACACCGGTGCTGGCGCGACCCGTCGCCCGGTCGATCGCCGCGACCGCGCCGGAGTGCGGGCCGCTGGTGATCGGCGCGGCCACGGCGGTGGGGCCGAAGGCCAGTCCGGCGAGGGCGGTGGCGCCCACCACGCTGAGCGCGGTCTTCCGGTTCGGGATCGTCGCGATGGCCGGGAGCCATCGAGTGAAGTCCAGCTTCACGATGGTTGCCCTTTCGATCGGGTACGAGCCGCTCGGGGTTGAGCCGCTCTGGGGGCGGAACGGGCCGGTCGAGGTTTGCCAGCCGGCACTATGGGGGACACAACTCGGCTGGCATGTCCGCCATTCCGGAAATGCCGCCATGGCCGCTGGCTGCGACCCAGGTCACGACGCGAGTCCGCCCGCCGGGGCACGGAACGGACGGAGAGCCTCAGACCTCGTACGGAGCCCCGAAGCGCACCAGGACGTGCCAGAGCTGCTTGAGGTGCTGCATGGTGTCGGTGGCCGGCCCACGATCGGCCCAGCGACCCGGGTCGGTCACCACCGACGCGGCGGCCCGCCCGACCAGTGCGGCGTGCAGGGGCTCGCCCGCTCGGGCGAACTCGGCGTGCACCCGTGCCGCCAGCGGTGGGATCGCCGGCCCACGGAACTCGGCGTCCACCCGGTCCACCGGCAACGCGAAGCCGGCGTGCCAGCGGATCGGGAAGCCGTACCGGTCGGCGGCGGCAAGCAGGCAAGCCTCGGTGTCGGTGCCCCGGAACGATGGGTCGATGACCAGGTCCAGCACGTCCCGATCCAACCGGACCTCACCGTGCACCTGCGCCTCGACGTAGTCGTCCAAGGCGCGGCCGGCGGCCCGGGGCGCCGCGGCCAGCACCTCCCGGCGGCGCAGCAACTCGCCGGTGAGGGCCACCAGATCCATTCCGGGTCGGCCCAGGCACACGCCGGTCTCGACGGTCGCGGCGATCAGGGCGGCCAGCACCGGCTCGACCACGTCGACGGTGCCGACGTCGCGCGGTCCGAGGTGGCTGTCACCGAAGCAGAAGGTGGTGCGGGCCAGCACCTCGGGACGCAGCCGCAGATGGCAGGAGCCGAACCGGGGACAGGCGCCGTCGGGGTGGTCGAGCAGGTTCAGGCCGCCGTACTTCGGCCGCTCCGCCGGGCCGACGCCCGGTCGCTGATAGGCACCACCGAACAGGCGCTCCTCCCAGCGGTCACGGTCACCGCCGAGGTACGCGGTGAGGCCGCCGTTGGAGATCCGCGTCTCGAACTGGCTGCGGTAGACCCCCTCGGCGGCGAGCGCCTCGGCGACCGTGCGGCCGTCGGCCAGCAGCCGGTCCGGGTGGAAGTTGAGGGTGATCCGCCCCTGCCGGCCGATGGCCGCGACCAGCCGCTCCGGCTCGTGGCGTACGCCGGTGCGGGCCAGCGCCCGCCCGATGACGGCCAGCGCGGTGGGGCGGTCCCGCAGGGCCACCGCGCGTACGTGGCGCAGTGCCGCCCGTTGGGCGGCGGTCAGCGTCGGGTCGCCGGACATGCCGGCAGTCTCGTGGCAGCCGGCACTTTTCGCAGCCCCGTTTCCGGGCCGCCGCGCGGCGGCGGTCCCGGGCAGCCCGCTCGGCACCGAGCTCAATGCCCCCTGGCCAGCCAGTGCGGTAGCTGCGGGGCCTCGGCCCCGATGGTGGTGCTGTCGCCGTGCCCGGTGTGCACCATCGTGTCCGGTGGGAGGGTGAGCAGCCGGTCGCGAATCGAGTCGACGATGGTGCCGAAGTCGCTGTACGAGCGACCGGTGGCGCCCGGCCCACCGGCGAACAGGGTGTCGCCGGTGAAGACGACGCTCAGCTCGGGAGCGTGCAGGCAACACGCGCCGGGGCTGTGCCCCGGGGTGTGCAGCACGGTCAGCGCGGTGCCGCCCACCTCGATGGTCTGGCCGTCGTCGAGGGTGCCGCCCGGTGGATCGTCGGGATGCACCAGGTCCCACAGCACGCGGTCGGCAGGGTGCAGCAGCACCGGGGCGCCGGTGACCCGGGAGAGCCTCGGGGCAACCCGGACGTGGTCGTCGTGGGCGTGCGTGGCGACGATCGCGGTGACCCGCCGCCCGGCCGCCACCTCGAGGATGGCGTCGACGTCGTGCGGGGCGTCGATCACGACGCACTCGGCGTCGTCACCGACCACCCACACGTTGTTGTCCACGTCGAAGGTCTGACCGTCCAGGGAGAAGGTGCCGGAGGTGACCGCGTGGTCGATTCGGGCCGGCATCAGAAGACCACCACCGAGCGGAGCACGTCGCCCCGGTGCATCCGGGCGAACGCCTCCTCCACCCCGTCCAGGCCGATCTCCTCGGTGACGAAGGCGTCCAGGTCGAGGCGGCCCTGCAGGTACAGCTCGGTGAGCATCGGGAAGTCGCGGCTGGGCAGGCAGTCGCCGTACCAGCTGGACTTGAGGGCGCCGCCACGGCCGAAGACGTCCAACAGGGGCAGTTCGATGCGCATCTCCGGCGTGGGCACGCCGACCAGCACGACGGTGCCGGCCAGGTCGCGGGCGTAGAACGCCTGTTTCCAGGTCTCCGGCCGGCCGACCGCGTCGATCACCACGTCGGCGCCGAAGCCGCCGGTGGCGGCCTGGATCTCCGCCACCGGGTCGGCCGCGGAGGCGTCGACGGTGTGGGTGGCACCGAACCTGCGGGCCAAGTCGAGCTTGCGGGGGTCGGTGTCGACCGCGATGATCGTCGTCGCGCCGGCCAGGGCCGCGCCGGCCACCGCCGCGTCACCGACACCACCACAGCCGATCACCGCCACCGAGTCACCGCGGGTCACCCCGCCGGTGTTCATCGCCGCACCGAGTCCCGCCATCACCCCGCAGCCGAGCAGCCCGACGGCGGCCGGCCGGGCCGCCGGGTCCACCTTGGTGCACTGGCCGGCGTGGACCAGGGTCTTCTCGGCGAAGGCGCCGATGCCCAGCGCCGGGGCGAGTTCGGTGCCGTCGGTGAGGGACATCTTCCGGGCGGCGTTGTGGGTGGCGAAGCAGTACCACGGACGGCCGCGTCGGCAGGCCCGGCACACGCCGCAGACGGCCCGCCAGTTGAGCACCACGAAGTCACCGGGTGCCACACCGTCCACGCCCTCGCCGACCTGCTCGACGATGCCGGCGGCCTCGTGGCCGAGCAGGAACGGGTAGTCGTCGTTGATGCCACCCTCGCGGTAGTGCAGGTCGGTGTGGCATACGCCGCACGACTGCACCCGGACCACCGCCTCGCCCGGACCGGGGTCGGGCACCATGATCTCGGTGACCTCGACGGGCGCGCCCTTGCTGCGGGAGATGACTCCCCGTACCTGCTGACTCACGCTGTCCTCCTACTGCCCACCGGCTCGCGGCTCCGCCGTCGTCGCACGGCGGCTGCCGCGTTCGCCCTCAGGAGGCGAACCTACCGCCGTGACGACGGATCGGCACCGCTGCGCCGCCGGTGCCCGGCGCGCGGACGGTGACGGGCTCGTCGATCCGCCCCGGCGCGGCCCCGCCGCGCCTACGGCGTGGCCGAGTGCGCCGCGCCGCGCCTACGGCGTGGCCGAGTGCGCCGCGCCGGCCCGGTCGAAGCGGATGGCGGCGTCGGTCAGCCGTCCGTACCGCATGGGCAGCAGGTCGCGCAGGTAGTTCTGGTGCAGCCGCCAGGGTGCCCGGGTGCCCTGGCGGGGCAGCCGTCCGACACCGCGCCGCACGTAGCCGGAGGTGAGGCCGATCAACGGGGTACGCGGGCCCGGTGGCGGGGCGAGCGGGGTGACGATCTGGGTTCCGGTGCGGTCCAGGTGACGCAACAGCCGGCACACGTAGCCGGCCACCAGGTCGGCCTTGAGGGTCCAGGAGGCGTTGGTGTAGCCGATCGTCATGGCGAAGTTCGGCACCCCGGAGAGCATCATGCCCTGGTACGCGACGGTCTCCGGCAGATCCACCTCCGTCCCGTCCACCCGCAGGGTGATCCCGCCGAGGGCGAGCAGGTCCAGTCCGGTGGCGGTGACCACCACGTCGGCGGGCAGCTCCCGACCGGAGCCGAGCCGGATGCCCTGGGCGGTGAAGGTCGCCACGCTGTCGGTGACGATCTCGGCCCGCCCGTCGGAGAGCACGGTGAACAGGTCACCGTCCGGAACCACGCACAGCCGCTGGTCCCACGGGTCGTAGCGGGGGGTGAGGTGGCGTTCGACGTCGAAGCCGGTGGGCAGCCGGCGCGCCGCCGCGCGGCGCAGCAGCCCGCGTACCAGGCCGGGGGCGCGCCGGCTGAGCTGATAGTTGGCCGTGGCGAGCAGGATGTTCTTCCAGCGCACGGTCTGGTGCGCCAGGCGCGCCGGCAGCAGCCGCCGCAGGGCGTCGGCGATCCGGTCGCGGGAGGACAGCGGCAGCAGGTACGTCGGCGAGCGTTGCAGCATGGTCACCCGGGCCGCCTGTCGGGCCAGCGCCGGCACCAGCGTCACGGCGGTGGCGCCGCTGCCGATCACCACCACCCGACAACCGGTGGGGTCGAGGTCGGTGGGCCAGTGCTGCGGGTGCACGATCCGGCCGGTGAACCGGTCCTGGCCGGTGAAGTGCGGCGTGTGGCCGGCCTCGTACCGGTAGTAGCCGGTGCAGGCGTAGAGGAACGAGCAGGTCAGTACGACGGTCTCGGTGGTGTCCTCACGGTGGACGTGCACCGTCCAGCGGGCCTGGTTGCTGTCCCACTCGGCCCGCTGCACGCGGTGCCGGAGCCGGATGTGTCGGGTGACGTCGTGCTCCTCGGCGGTACGACGCAGGTAGTCGCGGATGGTGTCGCCGTCGGCCAGGCTCTTCGGGGCGGTCCACGGCGCGAACGAGTAGCCGAGGGTGAACATGTCCGAGTCCGACCGCACACCCGGATAGCGGAACAGGTCCCAGGTGCCGCCGATCGCGTCACGCGCCTCCAGCAGCGCGAAGGTTCGGCCGGGCTGGCGGCGCCGGAGGTGGCAGGCGGCTCCGATACCGGACAGACCAGCGCCGACGATGAGCACGTCGACATGCTCTGAGGTCATCTCGCCTCCCGCCCGCCCAGTGATGATCGAGACCCTATCGCCTTCGGCCCGCGGGTTCCCGGGTCACGAGGTGAGCAGGGCCGCCGCCGTGTCGAGCAGCGCGAGCTCGGTCGGGCTCTGGGTGGGGTTGGCCCGCCGGATGGCCACGGCCTCGGCGACGAGCGGGGCGGCGTGGTCGCGCAGCGCGTACCGGTAGGCGCGCTGCATCTCGTCGGCGCCCTCCGCCATCGGCTGATCCGGGTCGACGGCGACCTGGGCGAGGATAAGGGCGGTCATCGCCACGTCCAGTCCGGGTGGCCCGTGCCGGACGTTGCGCCAGTCGAGCAGCACCGGGCCGGCCGGGCCGAGGATGACGTTGTCCGGATGCAGGTCCAGATGCAGGATGCGCCCGCCGTCCGGCGCGTCGGGCAGCGGTGCGACGGCGTGCAGTCGACGGTGCAGCCCGGCGAGGATGTCGGCTCCCGGCACCACCTCGATCGTGCCCGCCGTCAGCGCCTGGAGCATCGTCGGTCCGGTCACCCGCTGCATGACCAGGTCCGCACCGGCGGCCCGGTACACCCGGGGCACCGGGAACCCGGCGGCGTGCAGGTGGGACATGAACCGGGCCTCGTCGGCCACGTCGGTGCCGTCGCGGTAGCGGCGCAGCACCCGGCCGTCGTCCAGGGCGTAGACGTCGGCGTCACGACCGGCGGCGAAGGGAGTCGACGCTGCCATGGGCGGCAGGGTAACCGGCGGTGTCCAGGGGCCACGATGGACGGCGGGCCGAGCACCGACCGTGGTTTTCCTGTGACAGGCTGGGATGAGGACGAGGGTCGCCGGAGGTGATGGTCACGTTACGCATGCTCGACCTGGTTGCCGTGCCGGACATGTCGCCGCTCGACGTCGAGGTGGCCGTCGGCGCGACGGCTGCCGTGGTCGCCCCGCCCCGGCCGGCCACCGCCGTGGCGCGGGTGGTGGCCGGGCTGGCCGCGCCGGTCAGCGGTCGGATCCTGGTCGGCGGTCGCGACGTCACCGACCTGCCGCCGTTGCGCCGCCGCATCGGATATGTGCCGGCCGGTGGCGCCCTGCTGCCCCACCTCACGGTCGGGCGCAACATCTCATATGGTCAGCGCCGTCGACAGTGGGTGCGCGACGTCGCCGAGGGCTGGGCGGCGGTCCTGGTCGACCGGCTCGAACTCGCCCCGACCCTGGGACTTCGCCCGCACCTGCTGTCCGAGGCGCAACGGTTCCGGGTCGCGCTCGCTCGGGCCATGGCCTGTCTACCGGAGGTGCTGGTGGTCGACCTGCCGACCCCGATCGACGGGGTGCGTCTGCCGGACCTGCTCGACCGTACGTCCCCACCGGACGCTCCAGGCGTCACGGTGCTGCTCTTTTCCGCGGACGAGGAGGGGCTGGCCGGCGTGACCGTCCGGGTACCGGTCGGCGACGACGTCCCGCCCGGCCCGGCCCAGTCGGCGGTGCGGGCATGAGCGGGATCGGAGTGCGTCGCCGTACGCTGCTGGGTGCCGCGACGGCGGCCACGGTCGCCGCGACCGGGGGCTGCGGGCAGGGGCGTCGATCGGTGCAGGTGGCGGTCGTCTGGGCCGGCGGCGAACTGGCCAGGTTCCGCGAGGTGGTCGCCGGCTACCCGACGACCGTGCAGGTCGTCGGCGTGGGCAACGACATAGACGCGTTCCTGACCGCGCGCCGCGCCGCCGGCACCAGTCCCGACGTGGCCATCCTGCCCCGCCCCGGGCTGGTGATCGAGTACGCCCGGCGGGGCTGGCTCAGCGAGGTGACCCCGGTGGTCAGCTACACCGCCCCGACCGGCATGAGCGACCTGCTGAGCGTCGGCGGGCGTCGTTACGGCGTCTGGGTCAAGGCGGCGCACAAGTCGCTGTTCTGGCACTTCCCGTCGATGCTGGCCGAACCACCGAGATCCTGGGACGCGCTGGTCACGTTGACCCGTCGGCTCGGCGAACGACATCTGGCGGGTGCGGGCCCGGCCCCGCTGGCGATCGGCGCCGCCGATGGTTGGGTGCTCACCGACTGGTTCGAGAACGTGCTCGCCGACGTCGCCGGCGTGAACCTGTACGGGGCGTTGGCGCGAGGCGAGGCCGACTGGCGGAGCCCGCCGGTGCAGTACGCGTTGGAGCGGCTCGCCGAACTGTGGAGTGTGGACGGCGCGTTCCCGGGCGGGGGGCCGCGGGCCCTGCTCACCCAGTTCGAGGAGTCGATCATTCAGGTGGTGCACCACCGCGAGGCGACCATGGTGTTCGAGGCCGACTTCGTCGACGCGGTGGTCGCCCGGTTCCGCCGGGGCACCGAGCCGCTGGCCACCTTCCGCTTCCCCGGTGCCCGGGTGGCCGACCAGCCGCTGATCGTCGGCGGTGACGCGGCAGTGGCGTTCGCCGGCTCCGACGGCGGTGCGGAGCTGGTGCGCTGGCTCAGCGACGCGGTGGCGTTCCTGCCGTGGCTGGACGCGGGAGGCTACCTCTCCCCCAACCTTGCCGTACCGGTGGCCAGCTACCGCGACCCGTTGCGCCGACGCCTCGCCGGCGAGCTACGCGCCGCCGACACCGTGCAGTTCGACCTCTCCGATCAGCTGCCCGGCACCTTCACCGGCACCGACGGGGTGGGGATCTGGCGGATCATGCAGGACTTCTTCATGAACGTGACCGACGGGGTGCCGGCCCGGGAGGCGGTCCGCCGGGCCACCGGACAGCTCACGGAGGCGGCCCGGGCCGCGGCGGAGCGCGGCCGGTGAGCCGGGGCCCGCTGCTGGGCGAGCTGGCGGTGCTCGACGACGTCGGGCCGCCCCGACGCGGCCGGGCCTACCCGGCGGCCGGCGTCGGCTGGTCGCTGCTGGCACCGGCGGTGCTCCTGCTCGGCGGCCTGCTGGCCTGGCCGGTGCTGCGTACCGTGCACGCCAGCGTCACCACCGACGGCCGCTGGGTGGGAGCCGAACACTATCGGGCCGCCCTCGCCGCTCCCGGCACCGCCGCGGTGATCGGACGCACCCTGCTGTGGGCGCTGCTGGTACCGACGGTGGTCACGGTCCTGGGTTACCTGCTCGCCGCCGCATCCCGGCGATCCCAGGAGGGCTGGCTGGTCCGGCTCATCCTGGTGGTGCCGACCGCGCTGCCGCTGGTGGTCACCGGTGTGACCTTCCGGTTGCTCTACGACCCGGACCCGGAGCGCGGGCTGGCCACCCTGCTGTTGGCCAGGGTGACCGGACGAGACCCGGAGCAACTGCCCCAGCTGCTCGGGCCGGACCTGGTCACCGTGGCGGTGATGTCGGCGTTCGTGTGGGCCTGGGTCGGGCTGGCGATGCTGGTGTTCCGGGCCGCTCTCGACGCGGTGCCGACCGGGCTCGCCGACGCGGTCCGGGCCTTCGGTGGCAGCCGCCGTGACGTGCTCTGGGACGCGCAGTGGCGACCGCTGCTGCTGCGCACCGTCGCGGTGGTCTTCGCCCTGGTCGCCGTCGGCACCAGCCGCACCTTCGACCTGATCCTGGTGATGACGCCGGGTTCGGTGCGGGACGAGGCGGCGGTGCTCTCGCTGCGGATCTGGCAGACCTCGGGTGCGACGACCTCCGGCGAGGGCGCCGCCCTGGGCGTCGTCTGGCTGGTCGCGGTGACCGCCGGCATGCTGGTGGTGGCTCTGTTCGTCCGGCAGGCGTGGCCGCCGCCGCAGCAGCCGGCGGGCGGCGCCGTGACCGCGCCGCCACCGCGCCGGGTGGTCCGGCTGCTCGCCGGGGGTGCGGCGATCGCCTGGCTGCTGCCGCTGGGGGTGTTGGCCGCCACGTCGTTGCAGAATCCGGTGCGGGCGGCGACCGACGGCTGGTGGTCCGGCCCGCCGGGTCTGGACTCCTACCGGGCGGTGCTCAGCGGCGCGGAGCTGTGGCGCAGTCTCGGTTTCACGTTGGTGCTCGCCGTCGTCGTCACCGCTGCGGTGCTGGGCGTCGCGCTGCTGGCCGCGTACCCGCTGGCCTGGCTTACCGGGCCGGCCGCCCAGATCACCGGCCTGGTGCTGATGGCCGCGGTGGTGGTCCCGGTGCAGGTGATCGCCGGCCCGCTCAACGAGGTGCTCGGGCTGGCGCTGTCCTCCGGCACGGCCCGGGGGGTGGCCCTGGTGCACATCGCCCTGGGTGTTCCGTTCGCCGTGCTGGTGCTGCGCAACGCCTTCGCCGATCTGCCCGCCGACCAGGTCCGTGGCGCGCGGATCGGCGGGCGGCACTGGTGGGGCACGTTGCGCCGGCTGGCCCGGCACAACCGCACCGCGCTGGTGGCGGTGGCGGTCCTGGAGTTCGTGCAGGTGTGGAACGACCTGGTGGTGGGTCTGCTGTTCAGCGGGCCGGACGCTGCGCCGCTCGGGTTGTTCCTCGCCGGGCAGACCCGTGGCTTCGTGGCCGGCAGCGGCACCCTCGCCGCCGGTTGCGTGCTCGCCTCGATTCTGCCGGTGCTGGTGTTCGTGCTGGCCCGCCGGCAGGTGGTCGCCGGACTCGTCGCCGGGGGTGTGCGATGACCGGGCCGCCACCACGGCGGCCCGGCCAACGGTCACGGCTGTTGAGCGTGCTGCTGGCCGCCGGCGGGGTTGTCGGCGCCGGCGTCAGCGCCGTGCTCGGCAACGTCACCGGCAACCTGATCTCCGACCTGTCCCTCACCGTTCTCGGCTCGGCGAGCCTGGGGCTGGCGGTGCTCGGGCTGGCCGCTTCCTTCCTGGTGGAGTGGCGGCGGCGGCAACGCGAACAGCTGCTTGCCGGCGAGGAGACCGAGGCCCGGGCGAGCAGCGGTGCACCGACGCTGCCCTGGCCGGCCGGGTACTCCGGTCGGCGGGGCCAGGCGGAGGCGGTGGTGGCCATGCTCGCCCCGGAACACGCGGTGGCGGTGGTGGGCCGGCGCGCCGTCGGTACGTCCTGGTGCGCGATCCAGGCGGCGAACCTGAGCCGCGCGGACTTCCCCGACGGGCAGTACTACCTCGACGTACGCCGGGACGGCCGGGCCCACTCTCCTCGGGAGGTGCTGGCCGCGCTGGCCCGCATCGTCGGCACGCGGGCGCCCCGGTCCGGCCGACCGGACGACCTCGCCGACGCCGCAGACGAACTGCGCGGCCAGTTGGACGGCCGCAAGGTGCTGCTGGTGCTCGACAACGTGGACGCACCGGCGCAGGTCCGGCCGTTGCTGCCGCCCACCGCGCGGGACTGCCGGTTGCTGCTGGCCGGCACCGGCCGGCTCGCCGCGCTCGACGGGGTGGTGGCTTACTGGCTGGCCGAGCCGGAGGTCGACGATGCGGTGGAGATGTTCGCCGACGCCGGGGCGGCCACCGCGGTGGCCCGCCCACACCGCCCGGACCCGCGCTCCGACCCGGCGGTACGGGCCGTCGTCGAGCTGTGCGGACGGCAGCCGCGCGCGGTGACGGAGCTTGGCCGGCGCAGCGCGCAGCACGGCTGGCGGCCTGCCGACGTGCTGCACGCGCTGCACCGCGCCGCCGACACACCTCCGCACCAGCGGGTGGGCGGGTCACCGGTGACCGGGCTGGTCACCGCCCGCGACACCGCATACCACGCGCTCGGCGGCGAGGCTCGGCGGCTGTGGCGGTTGCTGTCGCTGAGCCGGGTGCCGCTGGACCGGGCGACCATCGCCGCGCTCGCCGGACGACGGCCGCACCGGGTCGCCACCCTGCTCGACGAACTGGCCGACGGTGCCTTCGTCGTCGGCGCGCCCGGCGACCGGTACGAGGTTCGTCCGCTGCTCGCCGGTTACGCCAGGATGCACCTGCGGGACGCCGAGCCGGTGCACCGGCGGGTCACCGTGCAGGCGCGGCTGACCCGGCACCTGGCCCGCCGGGCCGAACAGCAGGTGGCCGCGCTGGCGGCCGGTGCGCTGGACCGTGACAAGCGCCTGTCCGACGATGATCCGTACGGCTGGTTGGACCTGCACCAGGAGTTGCTGCTGGCCGTGGTGAAGGTGCCGGCCGGCGCGGTGGAGACGCTGCCGCGCCGGGTACGGGACTGGTGGTTCCGGCTGGCCGTGGCACTGTGCGGCTGGCTCGCCCACACCGAACGGCTCGACGAGTGGGAGGACGTCTGCCGGACGGTGCTGGCCAATCCCACCGCCCAGGACCGGCCGGAGATCGCCGGTTGGGCCCACAACGAGCTGGGTGTGCTGCGTCGCCGCCGGCACGACCCGTACGGTGCGGTGGCCGCGCTCAGTCTGGCGGTGGCCGGGCAGGGCCGCCGGGGTACCGCCCAGGCGCGGATGAATCTCGGACTGGCTCTGCTCGACCTCGGGCGCACCGACGAGGCGGTGGAGCATCTGGAGTTGTCGCGACGGCACCGGGCCAGCGCCGATCGCGCCGGTCAGGCGCTCAGCGACCTCGGGCTGGGCGCGGCGAGGCTGGCGCGATACGAGCTGGAAACCGCGCACGACCTGCTGGTACGGGCGGCGAACTCGTTCCGTTCGCTCGGCGACGCACGTGGCTACGCGGCGGCGTTGACGAATCTGGTGCTGGTCCACTCGGCGATGGGCGAGCACCTCGACGCGGCACAGGCGTGGCGGGCCGCGCTGCGGGAGTACGAGTCGCTCGGCGATCCGACCAACCGGGCGGTGGCGCTGCTCAACGCGGGCGTGGCACTGCTCGGCGTGGCACCGGGGCAGGCCCGCCAGGCGTACGAGCTGCTGGCCGAGAGCTGGCGGTTGCGCGAGGGTGGCCGCCCGGACGCCGGGCTGGGCCGGACGCTGTTGCATCTGGGCGACGCGGCGGCGGCGCTCGGTGACGACGAGGAGGCCCGTGGGCGCTGGGCGGACGCGGCGGACATCTGCGCGGTGGCCGGCGACGAGGAGGGTCAGCAGGCCGCCGACGCCCGCCTGGGCGGTGAGCGCTCCGCCGAGCCTCGCCCGGGATGACCGGAGGTTCAACGGGTCTCGCCCGGCGCGAGGTAGCGGTAGCCCGGTACGGTCTCGCCGAACCAGCCGTTGACGCTGGCCAGGCCACGCTCGTTGAGCTGCGCGTCGTGGATCGGGAGAACCTCGGACGCGTCGACCCCGACGGCGAAGTCGATCGCCTCGGTCAGCTTCAGCCAGGACGCCTGCGCCGGCACCAGCAGGGTCCGCACCGGCCGCTGCGGCGGGGCCAGCGAGTCACCCGGGTGGTAGACCGCGTCGGCGACGAGATAGCCGAGGTTGGGACAGTCGGGCTGCCCGCCGTGGATGGTGGCGTGCCGCCCACCCACCGCGGTCACCTCGATGCCGGCGGCGGTGAACCACTGCCCCGGCCGCACCCGGGTCACCGGTAGCGGCGCCAGGTCCGGTAGGGCGGCGCCCTCCGGCGCGAAGACCGGTACGCCGAGGCCGGCGAGCCGGAGCACGTCGATGTGGTCGGTGTGCTCGTGGCTGACCAGGACGGCGTCCGCGCCGACCAGGGCCCGCGGTTCGCTCCAGGTGCCCGGATCGATGACCAGCACGACGCCGTCGTGTTCGAGCCGGACGCAGGAGTGCGTGTACTTCGTGATCCGCATTCCGGGACGGTACGCCAGGGAACACGCCGCCGGTGCCCGTGCCGGCCGGTGCCGCCCCGCCAACGCACCCGCGAGACGGCAGGTCAGGTCCGGGTCGGGCGCCGCCGTGCCGCGCGTCCGGTCGGCGGGCGCTCCGCAGCCGCCTCGACCGCCTGGCACAGGTCGGTGAGCGGGTCGACCGCCTGCGCCGCACAGGCCACCCGTCGCAGCAGGGCCCGCAGGGTGCCGGCCTGCTCCGGCGACAACTCCCGCAACAGGCGCGACTCGACCGCGCCGAGGGAATCCCGGCGGTGCCGCGCGGCCTGCCGGCCGGTCTCGGTGAGGGTGACCAGGCGGCTGCGCCGGTCCGCCGGGTCGGGGCGGCGGACCACCAGCCCGGCCTGTTCCAGGTCGTCGATGAGGTACGTCAGCACAGTGCGGTCGATGCCCAGTTCCTCGGCGATCGCGCCCTGGTTGCGGGCCGGTTCCCGGTCGGCCGCGGTGAGCACCTGGTATCCGCGTGGTCCGCCGGGCAGGTCGCCGACCGCGTGGTCGGCGGCGCGGACGTAGGCGCGGAAAACGACGCCGAGCATCCAACCGAGGTCGTCGTTGATCGGGTCACTGGCCTGGGCGCCGCTCATCAGCCCACGATAGCGTAGGTCACATATTTTCTTGAGCAATGATGTTCTGTACGACATAACATTTCCCTGCGGTGCGGGTCCGCGCCGCAGGACCGGAAGGACGGCCGAGATGAGCGACTACGGGCACCCACTGACCTTCGGGTCCTTTCTCACGCCCGGCAACGCCGACCCGATGCGACCGGTCGGCCTGGCCATGCTCTCCGAGCAGGTCGGGCTCGATCTGGTCACGTTCCAGGACCATCCTTACCAGCCGGCGTTCCTGGACACCTGGACCCTGCTCAGCTTCGTCGCCGCCCGCACCGAACGGGTACGCCTGTCCGCAAACGTCACGAACCTGCCGCTGCGCCCGCCCGCGGTACTCGCCCGGAGCGTGGCCAGCCTCGACCTGCTCAGCGCCGGCCGGATGGAACTCGGGCTCGGCGCCGGCGCGTTCTGGGACGCCATCGAGGCGATGGGTGGCCGCCGCCTCAGCCCCGGGCAGGGGGTGCGTGCCCTGGCGGAGGCGATCGAGATCATCCGCCAGATCTGGGACGTCGACGCCCGCGGCGGCGTCCGGGTCGACGGCGAGTTCCACCGGGCGGTCGGCGCCAAGCGCGGGCCGGCCCCCGCCCACGACGTGAGCATCTGGCTCGGTGCCTACAAGCCGCGGATGCTGGCGTTGACCGGGCGGCTGGCCGACGGCTGGCTGCCCTCCCTGGCCTACCTGCAACCCGGCGATCTGGCCCGGGGCAACGCCATCATCGACGAGGCCGCCACCGACGCCGGACGCTCCCCCACCGACGTGCGCCGGCTGCTCAACGTCAACGGACGGTTCGCGGCCGCCGGGAGCGGCCCGCTGAACGGCCCGGCCGAGCAGTGGGCCGAGGAACTCGCCGACCTGGCCCTCACCGAGGGAATCAGCACGTTCATCCTGGCCAGCGACGACCCGGACGAGCTACGGCGGTTCGCCGCCGAGGTGGCACCAGCCACCCGGGAACTCGTCGCCGCCGAACGCGCCGACCCGCCGACCGCCGCCCCGACCGACCAGACCGCCGCCCAGACCGGCCAGACGGCCACCCAGACCGGCCAGACCGGACGCCCGACCAGGATCGGCGCGGCACCGTTCGCCGTGGTGCCGACGCCCGACGACGGCGTACGCCGCAGCGACGTGCGGGTGTGGGACGAGGCGGCCCGACCGGCCGGACCGGCCCCGGATCCGCAGCGCACCTACACCGCGCACGACCAGGCCGGCGCACAGCACCTGATCGACGTGCACGACGGTCTGCGGGCCGAGCTGGCCCAGATCCACGACCTGATCGAGCAGGTCGCGGTCGGTCTGATCGACGTGGGTACGGCCCGCTCGCACATCAACACGATGACCATGCGGCAGAACAAGTGGACGTTGGGCACCTACTGCGAGTCGTACTGCCGGGTGGTCACCACTCACCACACGATCGAGGACCGGTCGCTCTTTCCGCACCTGCGACGAGCCGACCCGCGGCTGGCACCGGTCATCGACCGGCTCGAGGAGGAACACCACGCCATCCACGACGTACTGGAGGGCGTGGACCGGGCGCTCGTCGCCTTCGTGGCCACCCCGGACGGGATGGCCGACCTGCGGGCGGCGGTGGACCTGCTCAGCGACACGTTGCTGTCCCACCTGTCGTACGAGGAACGCGAACTGGTCGAGCCGATCGCCCGCCTCGGCGCGCACTGACGTCGCGGTCGGCGCGGCGCACGGGTGGGGGCGGGTGGTGGGTCCGGCGAACCTGTCGAGCTGATGGCACAGCCGGATCGACGGCGATAGCAGGGACGGTTCAGGTCGACAGCGGGCCCACGTGGGATCCGCCCGGGACGGACGCCACGCGGCACCGTCACACCTGGTAGAAGCGACGGTAGCGGCGGATGAGCCGCCACTGCACCAGCACCGCGGCGACGGTCAGCAGCATCATCACCAGGGTCGCCGCCGCCGCGTAGCCGTACCGCAGGTACTCGAACCCGGTCTGGTAGACGAACAGCGACAGGTAGGTGGTGGCGTACGGCGGGGGGCCGCCGTCGGTGACCACGAACGCCGGCACGAAGGTGAAGTGCAGGCTGGCCACGGCGTCGCGGACGGCCAGCAGGGCGAGCACCGGGGCCAGCAGCGGCAGGGTGATCCGGCGGAAGACGTCCCAGCCGGTGGCGTCCTCGATGGCGGCCATCTCGTACACGTCGCGGGGCAGTGCCCGCCGGGCGGCCAGCAGCACCACGAAGGTCTCCCCCATGGTGAACAGGCTCATCAGGATGATCCCGGCGCGGGCACTTGTCGGGTCGGTCAACCACTGCGGCGGGGTACGCCCCAGCACCGTCAAGCCGTTCTCCCCGCCGGCCCGCAGCAGTTGGTTGATCGGCCCGTACAACGGATTGAACAGCCACAGCCAGAGCAGGCCGTACGCGATCTCGGGTACGGCGGTGGGCAGCAGCGCGGCGGTGCGAGCGGTGCCGACACCGGCCGCCCGGCGGTGCAGCAGCAGCGCCAGGCCAAGGGCCAGCAGCAGCCGCAGCGGTACGGCCACCAGGGCGAAGACCACCGAGTTGAGCAGCGCCACCCGGAATATCGGGTCGTCCAGCAGGGCGGCGAAGTTGTTTAGTCCGGCCCAGGTCGGCGGGCGCAGCAGGTCGTAGTCGGTGACCGACATGCCGAGCGTGACCAGGGCGGGCACCAGCACCAACCCGACCAGCCCGATCAGGTAGGGCGTAAGCATCAACGCCAACTGCCGCCGTGCCCGGCTGTCCGGCCGGGCACCTCGCCGGCCCGGCGCCGCACCGCCGGCGCTCACGGCTGGTACCGGCGGCCGGTGGCGGCGTGGAACAGGTGCGTGTCGGCCCACCGCACGTCGAGGCGTACCGTCGCGCCCCGGTCGGGCCGGCGGGCCGCCGGCACCCGGGCGACCACCTGTTGTCCGGCGGCGAGGCGGAGGTACGCGAAGGCGTCCTCGCCGATCACCTCGACCCGCTCGACGGTGGCCGGGGTGCCCTCGGTCGAGTCGAGCGCGACGGCCTCGGGTCGGAACCCGATCTCCAGCAGTTCCTCGTCCTTCAGCGTGGGCGCGTCGCCTCGTGGTCGCAGCGGGCCGTCGGCCGGCAGCAGGTTCATCGCCGGTGAGCCGACGAACCGGGCCACGAAACTGCTCGCCGGGGTGCGCCAAATCTCGTCCGGGGTGCCCACCTGCTCGACCTGCCCGTCCCGCAGCACCGCGATCCGGTCGGCGAGCACCAGCGCCTCGGTCTGGTCGTGGGTGACGTGCACCATCGTCGCCCCGATCCGCTCGTGCAGGGCCCGCAACTCGGCCCGCATCTCGGCGCGCAACGCCAGGTCCAGGTTGGACAACGGCTCGTCGAGCAGAAACACGTCCGGTTCGCGGACCAGCGCCCGGGCCAGGGCGACCCGCTGGCGTTCCCCGCCGGAGAGCTGCCCGGGCCGGCGGTCGAGCAGCCCGGCGCAACCGACCGTCTCGGCGGCTGCCCGGGCCTGTTCGCGAGCCAGCCGGCGCGGGGTGTCGCGGACCTCCAGCCCGAAGGCGATGTTCTCGACCACGGTCAGGTGCGGGAACAGGGCGTACGACTGGAAAACCATCGACACGTTGCGTCGACCGGGCCGTTCGTCGGTGACGTCGCGGTCGGCGATGCGGACCCGACCCGCGGTGACCGGTTCCAGGCCGGCGACCACCCGCAGCACCGTCGACTTGCCGGCACCGGAAGGGCCGAGCACCACCAGCAGCTCACCCCGGGCGACGGTGAGATCCACCTCGTGCAGCACGGTGGTGTCGCGATAGGCGGCGCTGACCCCGTCGAGGACGAGCCCGTCGGTCACCCGTTCTCCCCTCGGGCGAACATCGGCCGGCTCTTGGTGTCCAGTTCCCGGATCACGTCGTCGAGCTTGTCGCCACGGTGCACGGCGTTCTCCAGGATGCCGTAGCTGAGGTCCTCGATCTCGGGCCAGGTGGAGACCGTCGGCAGCGCCCGGACGGTCGGGATGGCGTCGAGGAAGACCTGCGAGTTGCGGGGCGGCTGATCCGGGTCCAGGAACGCCGGTGAGCGGGACACCCCCATGTGCGACGGTACGGTACGCCCGGTCGCGGCGATGATCCGTTGTCCCTCCTCCCCCATCGCGTACTCCATGAACCGCCACGCGGCGTCCTTGTTCCGCGACCCCCGGGTCATGCAGTACGCGTCGGAGTGCAGCACCCCGACCGGCTGCCGGTAGACCGGCAGCGGTGCGACGTCCCACTCGAAGCCGGTGATGGTGCGGAAGTTGGTGGTGGCCCGGCGGGAGGTCATCAGCATGGCGAGCCGGCCGTTGAGGAAACGAGACTCGTCGTCCTCCGCCTCCACCTCGGCGTCGCTGGGCACCACCCCGTACGCCTGCCGCAGGTCGATCAGGTTTCGCAGCGCCTCCCGGGCGGCCGGGCTGTCCAGGGTGAGCCGGGTCGGCCGGTCGGGGTCGTCGACGATCTCACCGCCGTTGGACCAGACCAGCGGGGCCAGCCGGATGATCGACGGTTCCACGCCGAGGCCGTGCACCGCCGGCAGCCGCGCCGCCCCCTCGGCCTCGGTGCCCTTGATCACCAGCCCCCGGTCGTCGCGGGTCATCAGGGTGGCGGTGGCGACGAGGTCGTTCCAGGTCCAGCCGGACTTCGGCTCGGCCACCCCGTACTTGGTGAACAGCGTGCGGTTGTAGTAGACGGCGAGGCTGGAGACGTTCTGCGGCAGGCACAGTTGGGCACCGTCCCACCGGAACGCCTCCATCGCGACCGGGTAGTAGTCGGCCGGGTCGAGGACCGACGAGGCGGCGATCCGCTCGTCGAGCGGCTCCACCACCCCCTTGGCGGCGAACTGTCCGTAGAAGCGGTAGTTCATCAGGAACAGGTCCGGCGGTGCGCCGCCGGCGACCGAGGTGGCGAGCCGGGCCAGCAGGTCCTTGCGGTCGCTGGCCTCGATCAGCTGGATCCGCTCACCGGCCCGGGCCTGCTGGTACGCGTCGGCGAGCGTGCGGTACGCGCCCAACTCCTCCGGAGCGCCGAACACCAGCAGCTTGACCGGGTCACCGGGGGCGGACCCGCCGCCGGAACCACAGCCGGCGAGGGCGAGCAGGGCGCTCACCGCGAGGGCGGACAGGGATCTGATTCGCACGATGGTCATCCCTCGGATCGGTCGTCGTGGCGCAGGAAGCGCCGCTGCGCCAGCGCGAAGACCACGAGCGCGGGCACCGTGGCGATCACCGCCCCGGCCAGGAAGACGGGAAAGTTGGTCGGGTCCAGCAGGGACAGCGACCGCAACGCCAGCGGCAGGGTGAACAGGTCGCGGTCGTAGACGTAGATCAGCGGGTCGAGGAAGTTCGACCAGGTCAGCACGAAGGTCAGCGCGGTGAGCCCGGCGGTCACCGGCCGCACCAGCGGCAGCGCGACCCGCCACCAGGTCCGCAGCGGCGACAGGTCCTCCACCAGGCAGGCGTCGTACAGGTCGGCCGGTAGCGCACGGAAGGCCAGGTAGTAGACCAGAACGTAGAGCGGCGAGGTGCCCAGCAGCGCCGGGGCGATCAGGGGTACGAGGGTGTCGGTCAGCCCGAGCAGCCGGAAGATGGCGAAGCGGGGCACCAGCAGGGCGGTCGCCGGCACCATCAGCGCGACGAGTGAGGCGGCCACCACGACGGTGGTGACGCGTGGCGCGATCCGGGCCAGCGCGAAGCCGGCCAGTGCGGCGACCAGCACGCTCAGCGGCACCGCCACGACGGCGACGAGCAGCGAGTTGAGCGAGGCGCGCAGCAGGCCGCCGAGGTCGAGGGCGCGCTCGTAGCCGGTGGTGGAGAGCGGGTCGGGTACCAGCTGCGGAGTCGGGGACGGTGGTAGTCCGGGCTCGGTGAGCGAGCCGGCGACCAGCAGCAGCAGCGGCGGGACGAAGACCAGCAGGACGAAGGCCGCGCCGAGGGTACGCCACAGCCGGGCGGCCCCTTCGGGCAGCGGTGAGGGGCCGCGAGCGCGACCCCTCACCAGTGTTGTGCCGATGATCGTGTTCCTTACTTCAACGTCATCTTCCAGGCGCCGAGGCCGTGCGAGGCAGCGTAGAGGATCCGCTCACCGGACACGATTGTCAGCCCCGCCACCTCGACGTTCGGCATGCCACGGGCCGCCTTGGTCCAGGACTTCTTGCCCTTGGGCAGCAACAGCACCCCGAAGTCCGTGGAGGCGTACAGGTCACCGGTGACGTCGTCGCGGACCAGGTCGGTGATCGGCTGGTCGCCGAAGTCGTACGACCTGTCGCTCCAGGTCGCCCCGTCGGCCACGGCCGTCACCTCGAAGGCGTGGCCGGGGGTGGTCGGCGTGTTCGAGCCGTACCCGCTGTAGGAGATCCACGCCCGGGCCGGGTCGGCCGGGTCGATGTGGATGCTGGTGACGAAGCGGTTCGGCGTGGCGGCGGTGTCCACCCGGGTCCAGGTCACCGCGGCGGCCGGCTCGGCGTCGACGTTGCGGCTGACGAAGACCCGGCCGGTGCTGGTGGCCGCCCAGGCGGTGGAGCTGTCCGAGTCGACCCGCTGGATCACCGACACCGCGCCGCCGGCCCGGTCGCCCCAGCCGGTACCGGTCAGGTTCGTGGTGCCCAGCGGCTCCCAGTCACCACAGTCCTCCTCGTAGGTGCCGGTCCAGGAGTTGCAGATCCGGTCGGCCTCGGCGAGGGTACGGTCGCCCAGGCCGAAGGTCTTGGTGCGGTACGCCGTCAGGCCGGTGCCGGCGAACATGGTGCCGCTGACCTTCGGGTCGCTGATCACCGGTGCGTAGAACAGGCTGCCCGGCTGGCCGTAGATCGGGTCGGCGGTCCAGATCCAGCTCGCGATGTCACCGTTGGCGAAGCTCACCTCGGGTGAGACGTCGTAGTAGGTGTGGAACCGGAACTCGGGGCGGGCCACGTCCCAGCCGGAGGCCCCGCCGTCACCGATCATGGTGTTGACCCAGCGCTGCCGCTGGCCCTTGTTCTCCCAGGTGCCGTTGTCCTGGGTACCGCCCTGCAACAGGTTCACGTCGTGCGGGCTGGCCGAGAGGCTGATGAACTGCAGGGTGTTCATGCCCTTGTTGACACCGTCGAGCTTCGACGGGATCTTCGACAGCATCTGCCGGCAGCGATCCTGCCGGGCCTGGGTGGTCAGGTTGCGGTCCGGGTTGTCGCACCAGGACGAGCGGTCGACGAACTCACCGCTGGAGCGCATCACGCCGCCGTCGTTGGCCTCGAAGAACTGGTACGGGTTACGCGGGTTGGTGACCAGGTCGTGCTGGTCGGGGTGCAGACCGTTGGGGTGCAGCTCGTCGGTGCCGTCGTAGGTCATGTCGGTGCCGCTGACCCCGGCGTCGGTGGACAGGATCACGGCCCGCTTGTTGGCCACCGTCTCGCCGTACAGGTAGGAGCCGCCGGTGTAGACGATGTCGGGGTGCCCCGCCGGGGTGTGCACGAACACGTCGTACCAGCACTGGCCGGTGCACTGGTTGTAGGTGGCGAAGCCCGGATCGGCCGGGTTGGAGCTGGTCAGGTCGGTGAACGTCGGAGTGCCGGCGGCCACGTCGTCGCTGCGGAACAGCCGCGAGTACGGGGTGCCGGTGTTGCCCTCGTAGACGTACATCCGGGTCTTGCCGCCGGGCAGGGCGGTCACGTCGATCGCCGGGCGGGTCTGGAACATCGCCGGGTTGAGCGACGGCTTGATCTGCGTCCAGGTGGTCCCGGCGTCGGACGAGCGCCACACCCCCCGCCCGTACGAGGAGGCGTAGACGATGTCGGCGTCGCGCGGGTCGAGCTTGACCTGCCGTACGCCGCGCGGCGAGCAGGTGGCCGTGTTGTTGTACTCGGCGGCGCTGCCGGTGCAGGCCGTGGCGTCGGCCGAGCCGTTGTGGATGAACTTCCAGCTCTTGCCGCCGTTCGTGGACTTGTACAGGCCCCACTTCTCGGCGTCCGGCACCGGCCGGGTGACCCCGGTGCAGCAGGAGCTGGACATGCCGCGCAGCGCGGTGGTGGTCGCCACGTAGAGCGTCTTGGGATCGCCGGGCTTGATGGTGATCTCACCGATGCCCTTGCCGCCGAGGGCGTCCTTGCCGAGCGGGCCGGACCAGGTCAGGCCACCGTTGGTCGACCGGTACAGACCGACTCCGGCGACACAGCCGGAGCCGCAGGTGTTGGCCTCGCCGGTGCCGACGTAGATGGTCAGGCCGGTGCGGTCGTTGCGGTCGATGGTCACCGCGCCGGCCGCGTTGATGCCCAGCGGGCCGCCCAGGTAGAACCACTTCGGTTCGGCGGCGAGGATGTTCAGGGTGCCCCAGACGCCGCCACCGGCCGGGGTGACGTACGCCCGGCAGAGCAGCTTCGAGCAGTCCGGGCTGATGTCGATGGAGGTGACCCGGCCACCGGCCACGTACTCGTTGGGCACGTAGTTGAAGGCGTTGCGGTACTCGGTGAACGGGTAGAGCGCCTCGCTCGGGCCGACGTTGGTCCACTTCCGGCTGCCCTTGAACCGCTTGTCGGCCGCCGTGAAGGCCGCCTTCGACCGGTCCAACTGGGCGATGGTGATCGCGTCCGCCGGGTAGGCCCGCTCCAGGAACGCCTGCTGGGCCGCGCCACCCGGCCCGTCGGGGGACATACCGCTGTCGCCCGGAACTGCTCGGCGCAGCCGTTCCAGGTGGGCACCGAGCGCGTTGGGCATCTCCCCGCCGACCGCGACGGGTGTCGGCACCTCGGCGCCGGCGAAGTGGATTCCGACCAGGCCGGTCGACGCCACCAGGGCACCTACCGCCAGGCCAACAAGAAGATGGCGACGTCTACGCTTCACGAGGGTTCCTCCGGCATGACGGCGTCACCGCAGCGCGGCATCCGGATTGGCGACCGTCGCTGGCAGCGTCCACGCAGGAATATGTCAGAGAGATCCACCGCAGGCAATAGAGCTGTCAGACGTGATGAACCGGCGTGAGGAGGGACGGATCGGATGTCCGAGGAGGGAGAGTCGGCCGGCACCGAGTTGCGGGCCGACTGTGCCCGCTGCTTCGGCCTGTGCTGCGTCGCCCCCGCCTTCGCCGCGTCGGCCGACTTCGCCCTCGACAAGCCCGCCGGCCAGCCGTGCCGCAACCTGGGGACGGACTTCGGCTGCGCCATCCACGCCGAGCTACGCGAACGGGGCTTCCCCGGCTGCGCCGTCTTCGACTGCTTCGGCGCGGGTCAGCGAGTCGCCCAGGTCACCTACGGCGGGCGGGACTGGCGCGACGAGCCGCGCACCGCCCGACAGATGTTCGACGTCTTCGCGGTGATGCGCCCGGTGCACGAGCTGCTGTGGTACCTGACCGAGGCGCTGTGGCTGAGTCCACCGGCCGAGCTGCGCGGCCGGTTGGCCGCCGCGCTCGACGAGACCGAACGGCTGGCCAGCGGTGACCCGGAAGCGCTGCTCGCCCTCGACGTCGACGCGCACCGGGCGACGGTCAACGGGCTTCTGTCGCAGACCGCCGAACTGGCGCGCGCCCGTGGTGGCGCCGGCACCGACCTGCGGGGCGCGATGCTGATCGGCCGCGACCTGCGGCGCACCACCCTGCGCGGGGCGAACCTGCGGGGCGCGATGCTGGTCGGCGCCGACCTGCGCGGGGTGGACCTGACCCGGGCCGACGTGACCGGCGCGGACCTGCGCGGGGCGGACGTGCGCGGAAGCGACCTGTCCGGTGCGCTCTTCCTGCACCGATCGCAGGTCGATGCCGCCCGGGGCGACCTGCGGACCCGGTTGCCAGGGCGGATCAGCCGCCCGGTCCACTGGTCGCACCTGCCGCTCGCCCCGGCGAGGGCGGCGCGGCGCCGCTGACCCGGTGCCGGGTCGCTTCCCCGGCCTGCTCGACCCCGCCAACGGCGACCACCGCGTGTCCGGTCACGCCCGGCACCTGTCCGGGGTGATCCGCTGCCCGGCCGGTCAGCGACCACCGGACGCGGCAGCGGTCCGGGCCTCGTTCATGCCCTGGTTGGCCAGCGCGTCGGCCCGCTCGTTCTCCGGATGCCCGTTGTGGCCCTTCACCCACAGCCAGGTGATCTGGTGCCGGGCGCAGGCCGTCTCCAGCCGCTGCCACAGGTCGGCGTTCTTCACCGGCTGCTTGGCGGCGGTCAGCCAGCCGTTGCGTTTCCAGGACGCCAGCCAGCTGGTGATGCCGTTGCGCACGTACGTGCTGTCGGTGTGCAGCTCGACGGTGACCGGACGGGTCAGGCTCTCCAGCGCCTCGATGGCGGCGGTCAGTTCCATCCGGTTGTTTGTCGTCGGGCTGGCCTCCCCACCGCACAGCTCGCGCTCGTGGGAGCCGTACCGCAGCACCGCGCCCCAGCCACCCGGGCCCGGGTTGCCGCTGCACGCCCCGTCGGTCCAGATCCGCACCACCCGGCCGGCCGTCTCGTCCACCATGGCGGCAGACCCTACCGTCCGCGAGCCCCCGGGTCGCTCGACGGGCCGTTGGTGCGGTGTCCGGGAACGTTTGCGGTGTCGCGATGAGGTCCCGGCGGCGATCCGGTGACCGTTCCTGGACAGCGCGCTAGGGTCGGCGGAGTGAGTGATGTCGTGACCGACAGTCGGCTGCTGATCCGCCCGGCGGAGCCGGGCGACGCGGAGATGCTGCACCGTTTCATCGTCGAGCTGACCGAGGCCGAGCAGTATCCCGGCGAGGTGGCGGCACAGTCTGCGGACGTGGCGAACGCGCTGTTCGGCGACCGACCGGTGGCCGAGGCGGTGGTGGCCGACATCGCCGGTGACCCGGTCGGTTTCGCGCTCTACTACCCCACCTACAGCACCGTGGCCGGCCGGCCCGGCATCCACCTCGAGGACCTCTACGTCCGGCCGGAGCATCGCGGCGACGGCGTCGGTCGGGCGTTGCTGGCCCACCTGGCGAGGCTGGCCGTGGCACGCGGTTGCGCCCGCCTGGAGTGGTGGGTGCTGCGTACCAACGATCCGGCGCTGCGCTTCTACCGACGGCTGCACGCCCGCACCGTCGACGAGATCGACGTGCTCCGGCTGGACGGCCCGCAGCTGCGGGCGCTCGCCGCCGACCACCACCGGTCCGAGGCCGACTCCGCTGTTCCTCAGTGACCTGGGGCGTCGACGTTCGGCGGCTCGCTGTCGACGACGGGCGGCGGCACGGTCCACGCCGGTCGGCGTGACGGCACGATCCGATCACGCACCCGAGCTGCGGCGTCGGCGACGGTGGCGGTGACCATCGGTCGCAGGCGGGTGGAGCGCATCACCGCCAGGTCCTCGGCGACGCTTGTGTCACCGTCGAGGAAGCGCAGCACCCGACTGGCCGGGTTGCGGTCGAAGAGGCGGCCGAAGAACTCCGGACCATTGACCAGGCCACCGTCAAGTGCGCGCAACGCGACCGCGTCCATCCACCGGTGCCGGTTCGGGTACGCGGGTGCCGGCACCGGCGGCCGGCCGGCGGCGACCGCCCGGGCCACCTGTTCGGCCTGACGGTGCATGGCCGAGAAGGTGAAGCCGGTCGAGGGCCGGGTGGCACCGCCAGCCGTGCCGAGCCGCACCACTCGCGGTGAGGGCCGGGCCACGAACGGGCCGTCGGTCATCGGGATGACACCGTTCTCGACCTCGGTCACGGTGAGCCGGGCCGGGTCGAGGCCGAGCAGGTCGCGGTAGCCGGCCAGCGCCGCGTCATACGCCGCCCCGGTCAGCAGGTCGGGTGCGAACTCGGTGTACTCGACCAGGGCGTACCGACTGTCGATGGGCAGGACGTAGCCGAAGGAGACCCCCCGGGCAGGCTGCGGGGTGCGAAAGTCCATCAGGACCGCTCGCGCCGGGTCGAAGACCGGTCGGTCGGCTCTCAACCACCAGCCCCGGAAGTGCTGCAACCAGTTGGTACGCCCGGGTCGGTGCGGTGGCCGCGGCCGGGAGTCCAGCAGCCAGCGGGCCCGCAGCAGCGGTCGACCGTCGACGGTACGCACCAGCACCCGGTCACCGTCGTCGTCGATGCTTCCAGCAGCGGCGACGATCCGGGTCACGCCCAGGTGCCGCTCCGCCTCGGCGGCGCGGGCGTAGATCGGGCCGGAACGCAGCATCGCGTACCGCAGGGGCGTCAGGTCCAGTGCGCGCTGCGCGTCCGGCGTGACCACCTCGACCCGTGACCAGCTGGCGCTGAGCAACTCGTCCAGGTCGTTGCCGGGCCGGCCCCAGAACGCCCAGGTGCGGTCCTGCCCACGGCGGTGCACCGGATCGACGACGGCGATCCGCACGTCGCGTACGCGGTGCCGGGCCAACGCGGCCAGCACCAGCGACGCCGCACCGCCCCCGCCCACCAGGGCGAGATCGACGTCGACCGGCGGGGAGTCCATCCGATCACGCTGCCACATCGTCAGGCTTGTCGAAGGAGCAGGGGCCGTTCCCGACCCTCCGGACGACGAAAGCCCGCCGGCCGGCACCCTGGGTCGGGTGCCGGCCGGCGGTTCTTGCTCCCCCTGTGGAGGAATGTCTTCGGTTGTCAGCTGGTCCAGTGTTGGGTGACGAGGTCGGCGGCCTGCTGTTCCCACTGGGCGTAGTGGTCGGGGTAGGCCGAGACCTGGACGGTCTGGGCTGCCTCGGTGAGGGGCATGTCCTGCCAGCCGTCGACCTGCTTCAACGCCTTGAGGAAGGCCATGGTCGAGTACTCGGGGTCGGTGATCTGCTCCACGGTGCCCCAGCCCGAGGTGGGGCGCTGCTGGAACAGGCCCTGGGAGTCGTGGTCGTTGCGGTCACCGAGGTGGCCCAGGTTCTCCAGCTTCGACTCCTGCAGGGCGGTGGCGATCGACACCACGGCGGCACGCTCGTCCATGCCGGCCTTCTTCGTCGCCGCGATGATCGCCTTCACATTGGCGGTCTGCTCGTCGTTCAGCTCGATCGTCGACTGGTTGCTGGGGGTGCCGTGCGGCAGCACCTTGCTCATGTCGGGCTTGTCAGCCTGCACCACGTCACCCTGCACCGTCGCGACCGGGGCGGTGGTGGCCGGGGTGGTGTCGGCGTGGGCGGCCACCGGACCGGCGAACAGGCCACCGGTGAAGGCCAGACCCGCGATACCCAGCACGCTCTTCCGCAGCATCGTGTTCATGACACAGCTCCAATTCGGGGGTCGACGCACACACACCCACAAGGGGGACGGGGCGCGCGCACGCAAGCACCGACAGGCGCTCAAAAAAAAGGGGGGGGGGGAGTCCTCCGGCACGCGGGGCGGATCGCCGCTTCGCATCGCCGGGACCATGTGTAACGACCGTCGACCCGCCATCATTCCCGGGCCCGCACCCACCCCGGAGGGCGGTGTCTTCCTCGGTCGTTCACCCGTGCACAACGCCCCCGCCCCCTGAGCCATTCCACCCCGAGCCCCCGACCACCCAGGCAATCTTGGTCCGAAACCGCCCACCCAAGGGCACAACCGCACCAAGATCTCCCCGGATCCCACGGAACCGGACAGCCGGCACACCCGGGCGAAGTGCACGCACGACGAGGGTGTGGCCCGCCGTGCCCGGCGCAGGGATCACGCCTGACCGCCCGGAGCCGGGCACGGCGGGCCACACCCCCCACAGCGCGGGCCACGAAGGGCACGACGGGCCACACCCCCCACAGCGCCCACCACGAAGGGCACGGCGGACCCCCGCCCCTTCGGCGACGGCTTACGGCGTCCGGGTGGACACGGGATGGCAACGAGGATTTCTCATTTTCACCGAGTCGGGTCTCAAGCCCACCTAGTGTTGGGCACACCGGTGCTAGTCACGGAGTTGGCCACCCGAACGACGTCCCACGCAGTCAGCGGACGAAAAGTGAGGGAAGACGCGTATGAAGGCAACAAGAGTTCTCATACCGGCGGCAGGCGGCGTCGCTCTCGGCGCGCTGCTGCTGCCCGGCATCGCGCTGGCCGACACGACCGTGTCGCCATCCACCACGCCGGTCGGCGGAACCGTCGTACTGACCGCGACGGGTTGCAACCCGAAATCAGGTGACGCGATCTTCCGCGTCACCGGGCCGGACCGCGACCAGAATGTCCGCTCCACCACCGCCGCCGCCGGCGGCGGGTTGAGTGCGGAGCTGTTCACCGCCGGTTTCACCCTGGGTACCTACACGGTGGCCGCCACCTGCGGCGACGGTACGCCCGACGGAAGCGCGACCCTGACGGTCACCCCGATCGGCGGCGCCGAGGCCGGGGGCCGGGACGGCGACGACGGTGTCGGAACGCTGACCACCGGCGCCACCCTGCTGGCCACCGCGCTCGGCGGTGCCGTCATCCTGGCCCGCCGACGCCGCCACGCCGTCACCGCCGGGACGCACTGATCCACGACTCACCCCATCCCATCCTGCGACGGGTGCCCGTACCGTGCTGCACGGTGCGGGCACCCGAGGTGACACCGGCAGGCGGAGTTCCGAGCCGCCCCTCGCGGGCACCGGCGAACGGAGGTTCCCGTGCGGGCGTACCAGTTGGGCCGTCTCCTGGTCGCGGCGCTCGCGGTGGCCGGCCTCGCGCTGGTCGGCGCGGGTGTGGCGGGGCTGCCGGTGCGACCACCGCAACCGGACGGTACTGCCGCTGGGCACCGGACGGTGCCAGCGCCACGCCTGCCACCGCTGCCCCGAGCCACGCCCGTCGAGGTACGCATCCCCGCCATCGACCTTCAGGCACCGTTGATGTCCGTCGCCGCCGACGCCGCCGGGGCGCTGGAGGTGCCGCCGCTGGACCGCCCGGACGCGGCGGGCTGGTACCGACTCGGAGTCAGTCCGGGAGAGACCGGCAACGCGGTGCTGGTGGGTCATGTGGACTCCCCCGACGGGCCGGCCGTCTTCTTCGACCTGGGACGGCTGCGTCCCGGGGACACCATCGAGATCGTCCGGAACGACGCCCGGCTGGTGCGCTTCGCCGTGCACGGGGTCGAGGCGTATCGGAAGAACCGGTTCCCCACCGATCTGGTCTACGGTCCGGGCGACGCGGCGGGTCTCCGCCTGATCACCTGCGGCGGCCGGTTCGACCAGGACACCGGCGCGTACGCCGACAACGTCATCGTGTTCGCCACCAGGGCAGCGTGAACCCCGCGTTTGACCGGCGGGGCGCCGGGAAGACCCGTCGCCAACGGCAGATTCGGCAAGGAGCGACGATGGCGCAGGCAGCACGGGCCAGCAAACGGACCGGCGCGGGCAAGGGCGGCCCGCCGCCGCGGAAGGTGGCGGCGAAGAAGGCGGCCACGGCGGCAAAGCGGGCCACCGGGGCCACCGCCGCGAAGACGCCCGGCACCAAGCCCACCCCGACGAGTTCCCGCGTCGCCCGCAAGAAGGCCGTCTCCGCCACCGCCACCCCGGCCCGCCGCCCGACCGCCAAGGCGACCGCGGCGAAGACCGCCCCGGTCAAGAAGGCACCCGCGAAGAAGGCCACGGCGGCGAGGTCATCCGGCGCGACCGCACCGGCCGGCAGGGCCACGGGTACGAAGCGGGCACCGACCAGGAAGACCTCGGCCTCCCAGGCCGCCGCGTCCCGGTCCCGCTCCGCCAGCCCGGCGCCGGCGAAGCGGGCCACCACGATGGAGTCGTTCGGCAATCGTCGGGGCACCCGCACCGGAACCCGCTGACCGGCACGCCGGAGAGAACGCCGGGAAGACAGGGCCCGAGCGAGCCGGCCGCCGGCCTGGACCCGCTGATGGGGACGGTCTGCACCGGGCACGTCCAGCGCCGACGTCCGGACGGCCGTAGCCGTGGCGACGGTTGCCCGACGGTTCCGCTGCCGGTCGGCGTTGACGGCGACCCGCCCCGGTGGCGGTGGCCGACGCCGCGACCGGAAGGATGGCGAGGTGGCCACACGAGACAGACGACCGGCCGGCGGCGAGGTGACCGGGACGTGCCCGTGCGGGCAGGGCCTGCCCTACGCGGACTGCTGCGGACGGCTGCACCGGGGCGAGGCCGACGCGCCCACGGCGGAAGCGCTGATGCGGTCCCGGTACGCGGCCTTCGCCGTCGGCGACCCGGACTACCTGCTGCGCAGCTGGCACTCCCGTACCCGGCCCCCACGGCTGCACCTCGACCCCGCCCAGCGCTGGACCCGGCTGGAGGTGCTCGACACCGACGGCGGTGGCCTGTTCGACAGCACCGGCACCGTGGAGTTCCGGGCCCACTATCGGGAAGGACGCGAGCCGGGCACGGTGACCGAACGCAGCCGCTTCGTCCGCGAGGACGGCCGATGGGTCTACCTGGACGACGACCTCGGCTGAGGCTGGTCACCGCCCGAGGTCGCCTCCCACCGGCACGAGCGGTCTCCGGTCGCCGGCCGGCCGGATCGCCAGTGCCGCCGCGATCAACAGGTACGGCACGGCGGCGACCGCGAACGCCACCGGGTTACCCGCGATGGTGGCGACCAGACCGTACCCGCCGTACACCACGATGATCGTCAGGTCGGTGCCCATGCCGGCGAGCGAGGTGACGGTGGCCCGCCCCGGCCCGGTGATCCGGGCCTGTAGCCGCGCGTCGGCCAGCACCGAGGCCAGTTGCAGGCCGCAGAACGCCACCGCCACCAGAGCGAACCAGGCCGGGTGACCCGCCAGCGAACCCCCGGCCAGGGCCAGCGCCGAGCCGGCCAGCAGCACCGCGTAGCCGCGACTGCCCAACCGCTGACCGACCGGAGCGAGCAGACCGCCGGCGATCTGCCCGACCGTGACGATCAGCAGCAGCAGCGGCACGGTGGTCAGCGCTACTCCGGTGTCGCGGGCCAGCAGCGGCGTGTACTCGTCCAGGGCGCCCCAGACGGCACCGACCCCGGCGACGAGCAGCACCGCCCGGCGTACGGTCCGGTTGCCACGGGCCTCGGCGACCCCCGCGCGCAGCCCCTGCCACCAGCCGAGTTCGTCCTCATCCGGGTCGGGTGTCGTCGCGGCCCGGCGGTGTTCGGGGAAGCGGACCGCGACGGCCCCGGCGAGCAGGCAGGCCGCGACGCTTGCCGCGCCGACCGCCGGATAGCCACCGAAGCCGAGCACCGGAGCGGCCAGCACGATCGACCCCAGTACCCCGACGGTGCCGGCGGTGCGCGCCCGGCCGATGACGCGGGCGTACCGGTCGGCGGCACCGAGTCGGTCGAGTTCGTCGAAGACCAGCGCCTCCGTCGCGCCGGAGACGAGCGCGCCGCCGGCTCCCCAGAGGACGAAGCCGGCGGCGAACGCCGGGTAGGACGGTACGACGGTCCACAGGGCGAAGCCGACGGCGGTGCACAGCGGCGCGAGGCAGAGCATTCGCCGTCGGGAGGTCGCGTCGGCCCAGGCGCCGGACGGCACCTCCAGCGCGATGCTGGCCAGCGACCAGATGACGAACAGCGAGGAGATCTGCCCGACCGACAGGCCGGTGTCGGCGAAGAGCAGTGCGTACACCGGGTAGAGCAGCACCAGGTCGGTGAGAAACGCGTACGCGTAGAGCGTGCCGGCCAGGCGGCGGGCACGCGGCGAGGGCGGGGTCATCGGGGCCTTTCGGGTGGGATGGGTCACGGACACCTGTGTCACGGTGTCCGTGGCGGCCCACGGCCTCGATTGACGGATCAATGTCGCCAGGTCATGGCGCTGATGCTAACGCCACACTCGGCGGTTCCGCACGGGTGATTCGGGCGTGACGACCAGCTCGGGCGGGACGGGACCGGCACCGGTCCCGTCCCGCCCGTCGGTCAGCGCTGCTCGCCGGTCTTCGGCAGCACGATCGTCGAGTCGCTGTCGGCGGAGTCGCGCGGTGCCGGCACCTGCGGCGGGTTCGGGGGGACCACCTGGGTGGCGTCCGGGTCGTTGTCCGGCGACGTCGAGGACTCCGCCGGCCCGGGCTGCGTCGGGGCCGGGCTCTGGCGTGGCAGCGGCGTGGTCGCGTCGGGATCGACGGCCGGCCCGGTGACGACCTGGGTCTCGTCGGAATCGAGGGGACGTCCGGTGACGACCTGGGTCGCCTCCGGGTCGTCGACGGACGACGAGCCGGCGGCGGTCGGTGCGGCAGGGTCGGCCACGTCACCGGTGACCGGGTGGGAGGTGTGCGGGGCGGCGCTGGTCGGTGCGGGTTCGGCGGGCTGCTCGTCGGTTTCCCGGCGGCTGGCGGAGTACGCCCGGGCGTGCTCGGCGATGGTCCGTGACTCCTGCTCGGCCCGGGCGAGCCAGGAATCCCACCGGCTCTGCATCGGCCGCACCAGCCCCCCGCCGACGCCGACCACGAGGATGCCGCCGATGGTGGCCAGCACGGCGACCAGCACCGGCGTGGTCACCGCGGTGGCGACGCCGATCTGGTTGAGCGCGGCGATGACGCCGAGACCGAGAATGAACGCCGAGGCGACGGTGGCCAGCAGCCGGCCGTAGGACAACCCGCCGAGCGCGCCGGAGATGATGTCCTTCACCGCGCTGGCGATGGCGGCGGCGACGACCACGATGACGATCGCCACGAAGGCGCGGGGCAGCCAGGCGATGACGCCACCGATCAGGTCGGAGATCGGGTTCGGCCCCCAGACGCCGAAGGCCAGGTAGAGGGTGAGCAGCAGGATCCCGTAGTAGGCCAGCCGGGCGACGATGTCACTTGCGTCGTAGCGGGATCGGGCCAGGGCCCGACGGATGCCGCCGCGTTCGACCGCGCGGTCGAAGCCGACCCGTTCGAGCAGCCGGTCGACCAGCTTCAGGGCCGCCTTGGCCAGCAGCCAGCCGACCACCAGGATGGCCACGAAGGCGAGCGCCTTGGGCAGGAAGAGAAGTATGGAGCGGAGGGTGTCCCCCACCGCGTCACCGAAGTCGTCTCGCATCGGATGGTCCTCCACAGGGGCAGGTGGTTCGTCCGGCCCGACCTACCCGCCTGCTCCAGAACGAAAACACCGGACTGCGCCCGCATGACCGCTCCGGCCCAGGACGACAGGTCCTGGGCCGGAGCGGTGGGACGGGTTGTGGAGCTGGTCGATCAGACGAAGTTCACGTCACTGCACCACATGTACGCCTGGTCGAGGTGCGAAGCCTGCCAGATGACGAAGACGATGTGGCGTCCGGTGTACCCGGAGGTCGAGACGTTGAACGAGATGTTCTGCGCGGGCGCGTACCTGCCGGTCTGCGTGATGAAGTCGAGGTTGCCCCAGCCGAGCTGCTGGGTGGTGGGGTCGAAGCCCTGCTTGCTGACGTAGACGCGGAAGAAGTCGGCGCCGTGGCTGGCCTGGTCGTAGAGCTGGACCGTGAAGTTGCCGCTCACGTTCGTCGTCCGCCACGCACCCGGCTGGTTCAGGCTGTTGTTCCTGGACAGCCCGTTGCTGCACAGTTGCCCGTCGGGGGTGCGGCCCTGGAAGTTACCGCCCAGACCGTCCCGCAGCGCGCTCATCCAGTTCCACATGGTGTCGGGGTTGGCCTGGAACGCCTGCCAACACATGGGGTCCTGCTGTTGCATGGCCGGGTTGGTGTGCTGGCTGCCCCAGCTCTGCCAGCACTGGTAGGCACGGGAGGCCGGGTTGATGATGGTGCCGTGGGCCTGGACCGGGCTGGCCCAGGGCAGCACGCCGACGATCATCGCGAGCAGCACGGCAAACGCCCGAAGGGGCTGGCGGACGGCTGACCGGGACCGTCCGCCGCTCTGATCAGGCTTGCGTGAACGCATGTGCGTCCTCCGTTCCTTGGTGGTGTCGGTGGATGGGAGCGCTTCCATCGCCAGACAAGCATCGAGTCGCATAAATGTCAACAATGATCTTAATTGGTGCCACTGTGTCCCGAGCCGGCCCGAGTCACCGTGAAGGGCACCAATGCCGCATCTGTGCTGCGACGATGACCCACTCCGCCACCCACCCGATCATCCGAACGACGTCCCGGATCGAAACTTTCGGTTGTTGACGGCCCACGATTCATCGTACGAGGGCGGCGTCGGGGCCGGCTCGTTCCAGAGGCGGATGTCGGTGTGGCTGTCGGAGTCAGCCTGGACAGGCGTAGCGGACCTCGGTCGCCGCCTGCGCCGGTGCCGGCGACACGATGTTCACCGTCGCGGTCTCCGTGGTGCTACCGACCCCGGTGAACGACCAGCGCAACGTCAGCGTGACGCTACGCTGTCCCCGACCGACGCGCTCGGTGAGCAGGGCACCTGGCGCGCCGCCGGTCCGCAGCCACTGATACTCGATCACGCCCGCACGGCCGTTGGTCCGCACGGTGGCGACCACGTCGACGGTGACGTCGCAGCGTGCGCCGGCCGGTCGGGGCACGCTCGCGGTGACATCGCCGATCTCCAGCGGGCTGAGTCGCTGCCAGATCCACAACCCCGCCGCGGTCAGCAGCGCGAGGCTCAGCAGCGCGGAGAGCACGGTGGTCAATCGACGCCAGGGCGACGGCCGGCGCGGCGGCGCGGGTGGTGCCGGCCAGGCCGGTGCCGCTGGCGGGGCGACCGGCACGCCGGGACCGAATCGCAGCTCACCGCCGGGCCCGACGGTGGGCGCGGGCAGGGCCGTGCCGCCGGTACGCGTACTCACCGTGACCTTCGCCGCCGTCGTGTCTCTCCCGGCCCCACCCAGCGGCAGCGTCGGCTCCGCACCATCGAGCGACAGCGTCGGCTCCGCACCATCGAGCGACACCGTCGGCTCCGCACCATCGAGCGACACCGTCGGCTCCGCACCATCGAGCGACACCGTCGGCTCCGCACCATCGAGCGACACCGTCGGCTCCGCACCATCGAGCGACACCGTCGGTGCGGTCACGGACGGTGGGTGTGCGGGCAGGGTGACGGTCGGCTCGGCCGGTACCCGTTGGGTGGGCAGGGCCTCCGTGGCGTCGTCCGGCTGATTCACGCTGTCGTCTCCTGCGTTCGTCGCGGGCCTGGGTGGGGGCGGCTGGTCAGCCGGGCGTACAGAAGGAGTAGAGCGTCACGTGCACCGTCGCACCGGTGGTGGTGTTACCGGCGGCGTCGGTGGCCAGGACCGCGACCGGAATCCGCGTGGTCGCTTCAGGTTTGGGCAGGTCGCCGAGCACGCCCCGGAACTGGCCGCCACGCAGCTGAGCCATGTTCTGCTCGTACGACCGCTTCTCGAGCGTGTAGCGCAGACGGACCCGCAGCTCACCCGAGTCGGTACGGTCGTCGGCGACGAGCGCGGTGACCGTGCTCGCGGTCGGCCCGAACGGGCAGCCCGCCGGATCCAGTTCGGTCGGACTCGCGGTGACCCGGTCGACGGTGGGCGCGGTGGTGTCCGACGGTGATGCAGGACTGGTGGACGACGTGGGCACCGGCGTCGCGGTCGGTGAGTCGCCCGCCGGACGCACCGACGGGCTCGGCTCGACCGTTGTGCCGCCCGTCGGGACGGTCCCCGTACCGGTCGGGGTGGGTGGACCGGGGGTGCCGACCGTCGGCTCGTCGGATGTGGGCGTCGGCTGCGGTGCGGCCGGAACTCCGACAGTCGGGACGCTCCCGGCGGTCAGATCCGTGCGGGCCTCGGTGGCCGCCGCTCCGACCGACGGTGGCTCGTCCTTCCCGGCGTAGCTGAGCCCGGCGACGCCGACCAGCATCGCGGCCACCAGGCCGGACCCGACCAGCGCCACCCGGGATTGTCCGGTCCGCCGAGGTACGGATCGGTCGGGGGTCTCACCCACCGGTGTCGACGCATGGGCACCGACCGCCGTGCCGGCCACGCTGATGCCGCCATCGCTGCCGTCCGGGAACGGAAACAGGGCCGCCAGCAGCGCTGCCCGGCGAGCCAACTCGCGCCACCCACGTTCCTCCCAGTCGTTCCCGTAGGCACCGGCGGCTACCTCCTCCAGGCTGGCGAGGAAGACCTGCGCGGGCTGTGGACGGTCGTCGGGCCGCTTGGCCATCCCGTCGCGCAGCAGGCCGTGCACCGGGCGCGGCGCCCGATCGGTGGGGATCGGCGCACGGATGTGCTGCCGGCGCAGCGTGGCCAGATCCCGCCCGTCGAACGGCGGGTGGCCGGTGAGGCACTCGAAGAAGGTGGCGGTGGCGGCGTAGATGTCGCAGGCCGGGCTGGCCGGCGCACCGGACCACTGCTCGGGAGCCATGTAGCGGGGGGTGCCGGTGACAGTGCCACCGGAGGCGGCACCGACCGGCATGGCGATGCCGAAATCGGCGAGCTTGCTCGTGCCCTCGGCGGTCACCAGCACGTTCTCGGGTTTGTAGTCACGATGCACCACGCCGCGCGCGTGCGCCGCACCGAGCCCGGCCAGGGAGCCCTTGAGCACGCAGAGCGCCGACTCCGGTGTAGTAGGGCCCTGCGCACGCAGCATCTGACGCAGCGACACGCCGTTGACCAACTCCATCACGATCGCCGCCCCACCGGACGCCTCGACGTACTCGTAGAGGCGACAGATGTACGGGTCGTCGATGTCGGCGAGCAGCCGCGCCTCGTCCCGGAAGTCGGCCCGCAACAGGTCGTCGTCGGGCCCGGTAATCAGATACTTGATCGCCACCGCGGTACCGGTGGCGTCGTGCACGGCGAGATCGACGCTGCCGGAGGCCCCGGCACCGAGCCGACGGACCGAGGTGTAGCCGGAGACCTGCCAACCGTTCATGTCGCCACTATCCGCGCCACGCGCAAGTGAACGGTGCCGCTGAACACGCCACCATTATCGCCACCGCCGCCGGTGACGCCATCGGCTCGGCGGGTGCACCGACCTCACCGGGTGGCCACCTGGCGAGTCGTCCGGTGGGCACGGTCGGCGGCCTTCCGCTGCGCCCGATGCGGCCGACCGGACAACGCTGACCCGACCGGCAGCGGGCCCAGGCGAGACACCGGTCGCGCTGGCGGCGATGACCGAGGCGGTGCGCTACGTCGTCGGTGTAGGAATACGCCGGGGGCTTCAGGTCACCGCCGACGCGCTGCGCCGCCTCTTTCGCGGCAGAGCAGCCGAATCAAAGACCGAACCGCTGGAGCTGACCCCCGAGGAGTGGACGGAACTCCGCCGGATCGTCGAGCAGGTCGCCCGACGAGGCGGGGTGGCACCCGAGCAGGCGGCGCTCATCGCCGACGCCGTGGTCGGTCGGGGCGTGCTCGGCGGGACCCACGCTGACCTTCCAGACCGCGTCGCCCCACGGCGGTGACCGTCCGGCCGTACGATCACAGCCCACCGCGGTCTGATTCGCTCTGCTGATCGGCGCGATCATCGCCGCCACCCTGTTGATCTTCCTTCTCCTTCCCGATGCAACTACCGGAAACGGCGGAACGCCTGGAACGGCAGGTCGCTGCCTGTGACGCGGCGTTCGTGGAGGCGGTGGCGCGGTTGGCCGCCGAGGGCGGCATCGGCGACGCCGATCGGATCGTGGTCCAGGCGGAACTCCGCGCCTGCCTGCGGCCGGCCTTCACCGGTCAACACCGCTGGGCCGCCGCCGGGTTGGGCGCCGGCCACGGTGATCGCCACGGCGCTGGTCGCAGGCACTGCCCTCACCGTCTGGCTGCCGCTCGCCGAGGTCACCTACGGTTTCGCGCTCAGGCCGGGCATCAGGCCCGCGACCGGTCCCCAGTGGTACGCGACGACGGCCATGATCGTCGGCGGCGAGTTGGGCCCGGCGATCCGAATCGTGTTCCATCCGCTGCCCCTGCCGGTGCTGACGCTGCTGTGGCTGGTGCCGGTGCTCGCCGCTCGGCGACGTGCCGAGGTGGCGTCACCGCTGCGCCGGGCGGTCCTGGTCGGGCTCTGCACCGGGGCAGTCGCGGCCGGGGTGGCGGCGGCGCTGCCCCTGCTGGCCCCGCTGGTGCTACCCGTCGGCGCCCGGAGCACGCCGCCGCCCGGAACTGCCGGGGAGCCTTACGCCACGGTCATCGGCAACAGCGTCATCGCGGCCGGGTCGCTTGCCGTGGCGGTCGCGGTCGTCGTGCCGGCGCTCGGGCGGGGCCCGTTGCGCCCGGCCGCGGCGGTGCTGGCCGCCGTGGTCAGCGGGTTGCTCGCTGGCGGCGGCTACTTTTTGCTCGGCGTGCCGGCCTACTGCCTCGCCAGCGTGACGGATCCCGGGTGGTGCCTGCCGGTGCCGTCGGCGGCGGAGATCTCCCGGATCACCCACTGGATCATCGTGCAGGGCGTGCTCATGGCGGCGATACCGCTGGTGATGGCGGCAGCGGCTACGGCGCTGCGGCCGGTCGGGCTGCCGGTTGAGGGCGCGGGACGTCGCGGGGTGGCCCGGGCGGGACCGCCGAGCCTGATGCCGGTGCGGGCGGAGCGACCCGCCCGCACCGGCTGCCCACCGGACACTCGTCCGCCGGACCAGTCGTGTCGGTCAGGACCGCATGCCGCCGTCGACCATCACTACCGTCCGGGCCGGTGCCGGCGGTCCGCCAGGTTCGTGGCGTCGCACCGGCCCCGGAAGCGGTCCGGACCGAACCCGTGACGTCGGCTTCCAGAGCACGTTCGTCACCTGACCGTCGGGCCTGGTCAGACGGTGCCGACTGCGGTAGCCCAGCCGGCGGTAGAGGCGGATGTCGTCGCTACGGTGCACCTCGGCGTAGGTGGGCAGGCCGAGGCTGTCCATGTACCGATGGCTGCCGGCGAGGACGGCGGCAGCCTGACCGGTCCGGTTGGCGTCCGGTGGCGCGGCGAGGAACGCGAGATGGTTGTGCGGCTCGTCGGGCCGCAGCCGGTGGAGGGCCTGGTCGAACCACCGGAACCGCCGGGCATGGTCGCCGGCCGCCTCGTCGAGTCGCTCGTCGTAGCGAGGTGGCGGCGGGATCGGGCGATAGCGGTGGAACCAGACGGTGGCGGCGGTGCCGTCCTTGAGCAGGAACGTGTCGCCGAACAGCAGGGCGTGCTCGGTCCAGATGCGGGCCGCGGCGGCGATCACGGCCGGGCGTCGCCGCTCGTCGGGCACCAGCCACGTGCCGAGGGAGGTCGGGACGATCGTGGCGGTGAGCAGGTCGACGATCCAGTCGAGGTCGCGCCATCGGGCGCGGTTGACCGGCAGGGTGACGTGCATGGGTACTCCTGGTGGGGCGTGAAGTCGCAAGGATGGTGGTGGAGGCCGGCACCGCGCGTTGTGCGGGCGGCCGGGGACGTCAGCTGGTTACGGCCGGCGTCGGGTGTCGCGCCGCGCGACCACGACAGACGTGGCGGCGGTAGGTGGCGGGCCCTGCGGTCAAGCTGGCCGACTGCGTGGGCGCGGCGAGCGGGAGGGCTGGTGCCGGGTATGCGGCAGGCGGGTCAACCTGCTGCTGACCGCAGGCGGCGACCACGCGCCCGCCGCCGTGTCGGCCGGGCCGTTCGGCGGGATCGGGGCCTGCTCGGCGCCGCTGGTGCCGGGTGCCGGTGGCGGGGGTGGCTGCCCCGGCGTGCGCTCGGCCTGCCGGTCCCGGTCGTGCTCTCCGTCGGCGGCGGTTGCCGCCATGGCTCGCGACAGCGATGCTGACGAACCTCCGTACCTTTGGCCGATGACCTGGTCGCCGGGGCGGATCAGCCGCGCGTTTGTCGGGTCGGGGTCGGCTCGGACCGGACCGCCCGGCAGCATGGGGTCGACTCCCGCTTCCGGTGCGGTGGGATCCGGATCGGGTTGGGGGGTCGGATCGGTAGGCGTCGGCGCCGGGGCGGGCTGGGGTGGGCCGTCGCCTGGTTCCAGGATGTCGAGCACCGGTTCCAGCAGGTCGCCGATTGGTGCCAGGACAGGATCCAGGCCGACAACTATGGGCTCCAGCGGCGGCGACCCGGAACCCAGGAGTTCCTCGAGGACGGCGAGCAGCGGGTCCGCGAGTGGCCCGGCGGCAGCGACCACGGCGGCCACCTCGTCACGTACCGCCTCGGGCAGTGGCCCGAGCAGCCGTGCCGCCTTCTCCGCAGATCGGTCGTCCGGCCCGCTCGGGACCGGTGATCCGACCAGGCGGCCGGCTGGCGGCGCCTGGTCCGCCCGGCCGGGACCGGCCCGAGGTGGCACCGGCTCCGCGGAAGCCGGGATCGACGTGGCCGGATAGGTCGGGTGTGGGCCGGGCCTGACCGGGGGCATCGGTACTGGCGGCGGCGAGGTGTCCTGCGGCGGCTGCCCACCGGCCGGCGGCCCGGCATCGGCGGGCGGTGCAGGCTTGTCCCCCGGCGGTGCCGGGTCGGCGGGGGCCGTCGGTGCCGGCGGCTTCGGGGGCGCCTCGCCCGTGGGTGGCGCGGGCGCAGGCCGCCCTGAGCGCTCGTCGGGCGGGTCGGCCGCAGGCGGATCGGCCGCCTGTGGCGGGGGCGGCGCGGCGGGCTCCGGGGCGGGCGGATCCGCCGCGAGCACCGGGGTGAGCAGGGCCCGGACGAGGCCGGGGCCACGGGGGGCCGGTGCGTCCTGAGCGGCGGCCGGCGGTTCTCCGGCGGCCTGGGCGACATCGGTCGAGGTGACGTCGTAGGCGTACCACGCCGCCCCGGCGACCACCGTCAGGAACCCGAGTCGCAGGACCACCCGGACCAGGCCACGCCGTCGTCTCGTCACCGGCGCCTCCCGTACCCGACCGCCACCCGCCGCGAACGCACCATAACTCACCGCGACAGCGCGGTCACGGGTCACGGGCGTGTCGATCCGACCGGCCGGCGACTGGTCCAACCAGTTGACGGGTTGATGTGTGCTGAGCCACACTGCCCGGCATGGCATTCGTTCCCGTCACCCGGGCCTCCGTCTCCGACCTGGTTTTCGGACAGCTGCGCGACGCCATCGTCAGCGGCACGTACCGCACCGACGACGCCCTGCCCGGCGAACGGGAGTTGGCCGCGGCCTTCGAGGTGAACCGGCACGCGGTACGGGAGGCGCTGCGGCGGTTGCAGCAGCTCGGTCTGGTCCGAGTCAGTCAGGGCGGAGCCACCCGGGTGCTGGACTGGCGGGTGCACGCCGGCCTGGACCTCGCACTGTCACTCGTACGCTCCGGCGACGTCCTACCGGTCGCCACCCTGGTCCGCGACATGATGGACATGCGGGCCTGTATCGGCGTGGACGCTGCCCGCCTCTGCGCCCGGCGCGCCGACGACGTGGCGCGACGACGGATCGTACGGGCGGTCGAGGAGTTCGCCGACCTCGCGCCCGACCTGACCGCGATGGGTGAGGCCAACATCGCCGTGTGGCGGCTCATCCTGGACGGCTGCGGCAACACCGCGTACCTGCTGGCCTTCAACAGCCTGGTGGCCGGTGCCCTGGCGGTGGCCGAGGTGCCGCCGCAACGGCGCGCCACCGAACTGCTCGACGTCACCGGGCACCGCCGGTTGGCCTCGGCCATCGCCGACGGCCGGGACGTCGAGGCCGCCGACCAGGCCCGGTCCCTGCTCACCGCCGCGCTCACCGCCCCGACCAGAAAGGACAGCCGAGCATGATCCCCGCCGTGCTCTACGCCATCCCCGCGTTCCTGCTGCTCATCACCGTCGAGGCGCTGTCGTACCGGTTCGCGCCCGACGACGCCGAGCGCGGCTACGAGGCCCGGGACACCGCCACCAGCCTGACCATGGGCGCCGGCAGCCAGGTCATCGGTGTGCCGTGGAAGCTGCTCACGATCGGGCTGTACGCCGCCGCGTACACGATCTCGCCGTGGCAACTTTCCCCCGGCGACTGGTGGGTCTGGGTGCTGTTGTTCTTCGCCGACGACTTCGCCTACTACTGGTTCCACCGGGCGCACCACGAGGTGCGGCTGCTGTGGGCGGGACACGTGGTGCACCACTCCAGCGTGTTCTTCAACTTCTCCACCGCGCTGCGGCAGAGCTGGACGCCGATGACCTCGCTGCCGTTCTGGCTCGGCCTGGCCCTGCTCGGCATCCCCCCGTGGATGATCTTCCTTCAGCAGTCGATCAGCCTGCTCTACCAGTTCTTCCTGCACACCGAGCGGATCAGCGTGCTGCCTCGACCGATCGAACTGCTGTTCAACACTCCCTCGCACCACCGGGTGCACCACGGCTCGAACGCCGAGTACCTGGACCGCAACTACGGCGGCATCCTGATCGTCTGGGACCGGCTCTTCGGCTCCTTCCAGGCCGAGGGGGACGCGGTCCGGTACGGCCTGACCAAGAACATCGGCACCTACAACCCGCTGCGGGTGGCCACCCACGAGTACGCGGCGATCTGGCGGGACCTGCGCACCGCCGGCTCGTGGCGGGAGCTGGTCGGCTACCTGCTGCGCCGTCCGGGCTGGCAGCCGGCCCGGTGACCGCCGCGACGAGCAGCACCGGCCCAGGGTGGCGACCCGTGGCCGAACGGCCGCACCGGGACACGGCGCTGCTCTGGACGTTCGCCGTCGTGGCGGGTGTCGAACTGGTCGCCGTCGCCACCGACGTCCCCCCGGTGCAGTGGGTGGTCAAGCCGCTGTTGGCACCGCTGCTGCTGGCCTGGCTGTGGCGGATCCGCGCGGCGGACGTCCCGATCGCGGTCGGGCTGGTCCTCGCCACCGCCGGGGACGTCGCGCTGCTGGTGCCGTCGGAGACCGCGTTCCTGGTCGGCATGGGCTGTTTCCTCGGTACGCAACTGGCGCTCATCACCGCCTTCGCCGGTCACCGCCGGGCCCGACCGGCGGCGGTGACCGGGTATCTGGCGCTGTGGGCGGTGGCGAACGCGGTGCTGTGGCCACGGCTGGGCGAGCTGCGGCTACCCGTGCTCGGGTACAGCCTGGCGCTGAGCCTGATGGCGGCGGCCGCCACCGCCCTCGGCCGGCGGGTCGCGCTCGGCGGCGCGCTGTTCCTCTTCTCGGACCTGCTGATCGGCCTCGGCGCGGCCGGTACGACGGTGCCCGGACACGGCGTGCTGGTGATGGCGACCTACAGCGCCGCGTTGTTCCTGATCAGCACCGGCTGGGCGGCGGCGACCCGGCACCGACCTCAGTGACCGCGGTAGAGGGCGGCGACCTCATCGGCGAAGTGGTCCTGCACGGCCTCCCGCTTGATTTTGAGCGTGGGGGTGAGTTCCCCGTCCGCCTCGGTCAGATCCCGGTGCAGGATCCGGAAGGTCTTGACCTGCTCGGCCCGGGAGACGCTCCGGTTGGCCCGGTCGATCGCGACCTGGATCTCGTCACGTAGCTCCGAGTCGTCCCGCAGCGCGGACACCGACGCCCCGGGGTGTCCGTGCTGCTCCCGCCAGCGCGTCCAGGACTGCGGGTCCACCGTCACCAGGGCGGCGGGGTACGGTCGGCCGTCGGCGACCAGCATCACCTGACTGACCAGCGGATGCGACCGGATCCGCTCCTCGATCGGCGCGGGCGCGAGGTTCTTGCCGGCGGCCGTGACCATGATGTCCTTGGTCCGTCCGGTGATCCGCAGGAAACCGTCGTCGTCGATCGTGCCCAGGTCACCGGTGCGCAGCCAGCCGTCGTCGGTCAACGTCGCCCGGGTGGCCTCCGGGTTGTTCCAGTAACCGCCGAACACCACCTCGCCCCGGGCGTGGACCTCGCCGTCGTCGGCGATGCGGATCCGTACCCCCGGCAGCGGTCGTCCGACCGTGCCGATCCGCATCGCCGTCGGCAGGTTCGCGGTCAGCGCCGGGGAGGTCTCGGTCAACCCGTACCCTTCCAGCACCGTGATGCCCGCGCCCCGGAAGAAGTGCCCCAGCCGCTCGCCCAGCGGCGCGCCACCCACGATGGCCATCCGGCACCGCCCGCCGAGCGTCGCACGCAACCGGCGGTACACGGCGAGATCGAACACCAGGTGCGCCAGGCGGAGCAGCTTCCCGGGCCCGCCCGGGGTGTCCAGCGCGCGGCTGTACCGCACGGCCACCCGCTCGGCGAGGCCGAACAGCCAGCCTCGGTGCGCGTCCTCGGCGGTGTGGCGGGCCTGGTCGCGCATCTTCTCGAACATCCGGGGCACGGCCAGGATGAAGGTGGGCCGGAACCGGCGTAGCTGGTCGAGCACCCCGGAGATGTCGGCACTGTGCACCATGGTGGCGCGGTTGTGCACCATGCCGATCTGGATCAGCCGGGCGAAGGCGTGCGCCAATGGCAGGAACAGCACCGTCGACGCACCCGGATGAAGCAGTTCGGGCAGCACCGCCGTGGCGTTGCCGATGTCGGCGGACAGGTTACGGTGGGCCAGCACGCAGCCCTTCGGCGGGCCGGTGGTCCCGCTGGTGTACACGATGGTGGCGAGATCGTCGCCGGTGACGGCGGCTCGGCGGGCCTCCACCTCGGCGGCGTCGACGGCGCGGCCCCGCGCCACCAACTCGATCAGCTCACCGGCGTCGATACGCCAGGTCTGCCGCAGCTCGGGCAGTTCCGGTCGTAGATCGGCCACGGCGAAGGCGTGGTCGGCGGTCTCCAGCACGCAGCCGACCGCACCGGAGTCGCCGAGCATCCAGCGGATCTGTTCGGCACTGGAGGTGTCGTAGATCGGCACGGTCACCGCGCCGATCGACCAGAGCGCGTAGTCGACGAGCGTCCACTCGTACCGGGTGCGGCTGAGCAACCCGACCCGGTCGCCGTGGGCGATCCCGGCGGCGACGAAACCACGGGCCACCGCCGCCACGTCGTCCCGGAACTGCCGACAGGTCACCGGCAGAGCGCCGCCGCGCCCCGACCGCCGCACCGGCCACGACCTCGGGTCCGGGGCGGGCCGGACGAACTGCACCGCGTCCGGATCCTCGGCCGCGTTGCGCCACACCTGCTCCGCCAGGCCGGCGTCGTCGCCACCGACGACCGGCTCGACCGCTGTCTCCCGCACGCCCGCCCACCTGCCGTTACGTCACCCAACCAAGGCCACCCGAACAGATGCTGAACTCCCCCCACGCGCCGCACCCCCAGAACCCCCGAATCCACCCCGCACCATCCCACCCCGTGCTACCGCCCCCACCCCCACTTCGTCGATCTTGCAGTTCCGGTCGGCGAAACAACCCTTTCGCGGCTTTCGCGGGGACAGAAAGTGCAAGATCGACGAGTGCCGGGCGGGGGCGGTCACCAGTCGTGGACGGTGCCGTCCTGGAGCCGGTTGAACGGCAGGTACGCCGGTTGGTACGGGAACCGGGCGGCGGCCTCCTCGTCCAGTTCGACGCCGAGACCCGGCTGCTCGCCCGGGTGCAGGTAGCCGTCGGTGAACGTGAACGACTTACGGAACACCTCGTTGGTGAGCGCGCCGTGCCGCATGTACTCCTGGATGCCGAAGTTGTGGATGGCCAGGTCGAGGTGGAGCGCGGCGGCCATGCCGACCGGCGAGATGTCGGTCGGCCCGTGGATGCCGGACTTGATCTGGTACTGCGCGGCGAAGTCGAGCAGCTTACGCATCGCGGTGATGCCGCCGGTGTGGGTGACCGCGGAGCGTACGTAGTCGATCAACTGTTCCCGGATCAGGGTCTGGTAGTCCCAGACGGTGTTGAAGACCTCGCCGATCGCCAGGGGCGTGGTGGTGTGCTGCCGGACCAGCCGCAGCGCCTCCTGGTTCTCCGCCGGGGTGCAGTCCTCCAGCCAGAACAGGTCGTACGGTTCGAGGGCCCTGCCCAGCCTCGCGGCCTGGATCGGGGTCATCCGGTGGTGCCCGTCGTGCAGCAGCGGCAGCTCGGGCCCGAACTCGTTGCGGACGGCCTCGAAGACGCCGGGCAGGTGGCGCAGGTACGCCCGGGTGTCCCAGTCCTCCTCGGCCGGCAACGGCGTGCGTTGCGCCGGCTCGTAGTCGTACCGCGTGCCGTCGGCGCTGGGCTGGGTGGCCACCCCGTACACGGCGTTGATGCCGGGCACGGAGGTCTGCACCCGGATCGATCGGAAGCCGAGATCGAGATGCGCCCGGATGGAGTCGAACAGCTCCGGCAGGTCCCGCCCGGAGGCGTGCCCGTACGCCATGACGCCGGTCCGGGACGCGCCGCCGAGTAGCTGGTAGAGCGGCATCCCCGCGGCCTTCGCCTTGATGTCCCAGAGCGCGACGTCGACGGCGGCGATGGCGGCCATGGTGACCGGTCCACGCCGCCAGTACGCCGAGCGGTACAGGAACTGCCAGGCGTCCTCGATGCGGTGGGCGTCGCGCCCGAGCAGCAACGGCACCACGTGGTCGCGCAGATACGAGGCGACGGAGAGTTCGCGTCCGTTCAGCGTGCCGTCACCCAGGCCGGTGAGACCGTCCTCGGTGGTGATCTTCAGGGTGACGAAGTTGCGGTCCGGGCTGGTGACGATGACGTCTGCGGCCACGATCTTCACGAGGGGTGCCTTTCCCGCGGGCCGTTAACCCGGCGGCGGCACCGGCGGCGAGTCGGGGGAACCCGCGTTGAGCTCGACGTTGTACTGGCCCGAGATGCTAGGCCACAACGCCGCCGCGCCGCCATCCGCAGCCGGGAACCCGCCGAAGCCGGTACTGATGCGTACGATGCGGCACATGGCGTTGTTGTACCGAGCGGACATCCGTCCCACCAAGCTGGAACTGTTGGCGACCTGGCTGCCGACCCGTGACTGGTACACCGGCGGTGCCGACGTGGCGCGCGTGGCCGGGTACCGGTTCGACGACCCCGCCGGGCAGGTGGGCATCGAGACGCTCCTGGTGCGCGGCGGCGACGGGCCGGTGCACCAGGTGCCGTTGACCTACCGTGCGGCACCGCTGGACGGCGCCGACGAGTGGCTGGTGGGCACCACCGAGCACTCGGTGCTGGGCCGGCGCTGGGTCTACGACGCGGTCGGCGACCCGGTGTACGCGGCCACCCTGGCCGAGGCGGTCCTGGCCGGCACCGGGCAGGCCGACGAGTACTTCGAGGTCGACGGCCGGCGCGAGGTGCGCCCGCCCAGCATGGGCATCATCAGCGACGTCCAGCCCGTCGACGTGCTCACGGTCGGCACGGTGCGCCGGGTGGTCGACGGAGATCCGGCGCTCATCGTCACCGACACCGTCGAGCTGGGCGTGTTCCGCCGCCCCGGATCCGCCGCCGCACCGGGCGGCGCCACGTTGACCGGCACCTGGGACGACGTCCTGGCCCCGCTGGCGTACGCCGCGCCGCGCTGAGCCGCCACGAACACCGCGCGGCGGGCACCGCGCCGAGTCGCCAGGCGGCACGTCGACCGGTACTGCGGAGGCGGGCGGCGCCGGTCAGGCCAGGACGACAGGGTTGGTCAGGGCCGCCATCCGCCGGTCCGGACGGCGTACCTCGGCCCGGACGAAGCCGCTGTCCCGCGCGGCGGTGCGCCAACGGATCGTGCCCGCCCCGTGGTCGGGAAGTCGCTCCTGGAGCACGGTGCCGCGTTCGGTGTGCAGACTGACGGTCCCCGACGGTACCCCGGACACCCGCAAACGCACCTCGATCGGTGCGCCGCCGGAGTCGAGGCGCTCACCCACACCGACGACGCGGTCACCTGTCGCAGCGGTGAACGCGAGGTCGACGGCGGCGGAGCCGGCGATCCAGCTCCGGCCGGCCCGCAGGCCGGCGAGGATAGCGGCGACGCTCAACTCCTCGGCGTGAACCACCGTGTGCGGGGTGCCGAGCTGACCGGCGAGGTGGGCATCGCTGTTGCCGACCGCCGGCCACCACCGTCCCCGATGGATGTCGTGGCCGAGGTTGCGCCCCCATTCGGCCACCGCCGCCTCGTTGTCGGCGTTCCACGGCAGGTCCGAGCGCCACTGTCCATTCCACACCTCCACCGCGTCGAAGCACCGGTACGGGTAGGCCAGGGTTCCGGACTCGTACGGCGCGTACGGGTGGGCGGCCACGCAGAGTCCACCGGACCGGCGGACCTGCGCCAGTTGCTCGTCGATGGCGTCGTCGCGCACGCCGTACCGCCACTCGACCTGGTGCCCGGGTTCGAGGCCGAGGGCGAGCCAGTGCCCGGTGTGGGTGGTGACCTCCTGTCCGAGAATGACCAGCAGGTCGTCGGCAGCGTATCGGCTCCAGTCACCGTGCCCGGCGGCGGTGTTGTGCTCGGTGGTGGCGACGAAGTCCAGCCCGATCTCGCGGGCGGCGGCGGCAAGCTGCGCCGGGGTGAGTTCGCCGCCGGCGGAGAGTGTCGTGTGCAGGTGAACGTCGCCCCGGTACCAGCCGGGCTTCGGGCAGACCGACTCGCTGGTCCCCCGGGAGGCCGCCATGGGTGGCAATTTATCTGATCGGGGTGGAGCACCACTGCGACAGACCACCGCCGGTCCCGGCGCCCGCCGCCGCCCGGTGCGCGGGCGGCGGCGGGCGGTACGAATCGGACCGCAGCCGGCAGGAATCTCGCACTAGGTGGCGGAGCACGTCGGGGCCATTCCCACCCCTGACCCGGTGCCCTGGAAACCGAACTCGGTCGACTGACCAGCGGCCACGGAGCCGTTGTAGCTGACGTTGGCGAACCGGACCGTTCCGGTGCTGCCGCTGCGGCTGGCGTTCCACGCGTTGGTGACGGTTGCGCCGGACGGCAGTGCCATGGTCACCGTCCAACCACTTATCGACGTTCCGCCCGAGGTCACCCGGACCGTGGCCACGAAACCACCGTTCCACTGATTCAGCGACACCGACGCGGTGCAACCCGGCCCCGGTGACGGAGTGGTCGGAGGTGGAGTGGTCGGCGGCGCAGTGGTGGGCGGCGGTGTCGTCGGCGGCGCGGTCGTCGGAGGTGGAGTATCACCGCCGATCGCACCCGGGACCGCCCGCAGGGCGTCGTACCAGACGGCGGCCATCTTGCTGTAGCCACGAGCGTTGGGATGCACGCCGTCCGCCAGGTCCGCCATCGTCAACGCGCTGTACATGTCGACCAGGTGCACGCGACGCCCGGCGTCGACCTTGCTCTGCACGATGCCGGGTATTGCCGCGTTGAACGCGCGCACCTGACTGTCCGCGCCGGACAGCGGCACGATGGTGGCGACGAACACATCCGCCGTCGGCGCGGTGGCGGTGATTTTGTCGATGAGCGTGGACAGCCGGGACGGTGCGCCGGACGAGTTGCCGAACATGTCGTTGGTCCCGATGTGCAGCATCACCGTGCGGGGTGTGGTGGCCCGCAGCCAATTGACCACGTTGGCGTCGATCTGCGCGATCGTCCACCCCGAGTGGCCCTCGTGGTTGCGATCACCCAGGCTGCTCGGGCCGTTGGACATCGAGCCGACGAAGTCGACCTGGTAGCCACCGGCCACCAGCTTCTGCCACAGGTCGATCCGGTAGCCGCCGGGCACATTGAACCCGTCGGTGATCGAGTCGCCGAGCGGCATCACCCGTACTGGGGCGTCGGCTGCGGCGTTGGTCGGGCCGGCGGCGATCGCCGTGGTAGCCACGACGGCGGCGAAAGCCGCGAAGAGCGCCGGCACATTCAATCTTCGTAGCATGGGCACGTTCCCCGATCTGATCCGTTGCGGTCGGTCGAGTCGCCACGGCCGTTGGCGCTTCATGCGTGGTGACGGTGGCAGCGGAGGACGGTCGTGCCCACGATCCATCCACTGACGGTGCCCTGAATACGCTCACGGCGGAGGCCAACCATGCCGCTGGCCGGCACGGACCGGTCGGCACGCCGCGATGCGTCGCACCCGAGCGCAGCCGATCCATGCGCTCGGAGCTGCCCGAGCTCCTACTCGCAGGCTAGCCGAAGAACCTCTGGACGAACAAGATTCGACCAGCTCTCCGCCCATTATGTATCTACAAACGCCGATGATTTGCTGCCCGGTCGAGAGAGCCTGTGACATGACGCCCGCCGCTGGACCCCTACCCAGGGAGGATGTGGAGGTCCACCCAGTGGCCGCGGCTGGGTCTCCTGGTCGGGCGCGGCGGGCAGTCGCTCGATCCAGCATCTACAGGCATGACTGACAACCTGTCGTGGCGGGCGTACCGGCACCGCCCACTGATGATCTTCGTCTCGGCGATGGCGGTGCTCGCCGTCGTCTGCGCGGTCGGCATCGTGGCCGACCAGCGGGTCCTGACCGGCGCGCCGGCCTGGCTCAAGCCGTTCAAGTTCGCGGTGTCCTTCGTCCTGTACGGCGGCACCCTGGCCTGGCTGCTCTCCCTGCTGCGTCGTCGTAGCCGGGTCGCGGAGTGGGCGGTCACCGTGGTGGTCGCCATGGGTGTGGTGGAGATGTGCATCATCGTGGGGCAGGTGATCCGCGGCACCACCAGCCACTACAACGAGACCACCCCGTTGAACGCGGTGCTGTGGCAGCTGATGGGCGCGGCCATCATGGTGCTCTTCGTCGCCCACGTCGTCGTCGGTGTCGCGGTGCTGCGGCAGCCGGTCGCGGGCCGGGCCGGCCGATACGCGATCGGTCTGGGGCTCGGGCTGGCGGCGCTCGGCATGCTGGTCGCGGTGCCGATGACCCTGCCCGCTCAGGCTCCCATGATCGAGGGCATCGCCGGGGCACACAGCGTGGGCGTGCCCGACGGAGGGCCGGGGCTGCCGCTGGTCGGCTGGAGCACCACCGGCGGGGACCTGCGGATCGGGCACTTCGTGGGGCTGCACGGGATGCAGGTGTTGCCGATCCTGGCGCTGCTGCTTGGCCGGTTCACCGGTGGCCGGCTGGACGAGCGGACCCGGGCACGGCTGCTGCTCGTCATGGGCGTCGGCTATGGTGCGACGACCGTACTGCTGACCTGGCAGGCGCTGCGCGGGCAGCCGCTGCTACGGCCGGACACACTCACCCTGGCCGCTGCTGCGGCGCTGGCGGTGGCGACCGTGGCCGCGGCCGGCGCGGTGCTGGCTCGACACCGGTTCTCGGCGACAATGGTCGAACATCAGCCGGCGGGCCCGGGTGAGCAGCGCGCCGCGGCTCGTCGCGACGGGCGCACCGGGGATGGCGAGCAGGCGGAGGTGACCGCGTGAGCGCCACGTTGTTCTCCTTGACATTCGCGGTGGCGGCACCCTTCTGGGCGCTGATGATCCTGCTGCCGAACTGGACGGTGACTCACCGGATCATCCGATCACCGCTGATCGTGGCGCCGGTCGTGGCGATCTACGCGATCCTGGTGGTCCCGGCGTTCGCAGAGGTACTGCCGGCGGTGACGGACCCCACCCTCGACGGTGTACGGGAGTTGCTGGGCACTGCCGACGGCGCGGCGGCGGCCTGGGCACACATGATCGCCTTCGACCTGTTCGTGGGTCGGTGGGCGTGGCTCGACAGCCGGGAACGGGCAGTCCCACCGCTGGTGATGGCGCCGGTGTTGCTGCTGACGATCCTGCTCGGTCCGATCGGCCTGGCGGCTTATCTGGTCGTACGCACCAGATGGGCTGACCCGACGGCCGCTTCTGGCCCTGACGAGCACCGCCTAGGCTGAGGCCGTGGGCTGGGTGGGGCGGCTGTTCGACGCACGGGACAGCCTGGTGCGGATGGTGCTGCTCATCCTCTCCGGCCTGGGCTACCTGTTCTTCGGCACCCTGTCCGCACCGACCACCACCCAGTGGTTCCTCGCCGTGCTGGCCTTCGCGGTCGGACTCTCGCTGCACCACCGGCCGCTGGCCAACATGCTCACCCAGACCGCGCTGCTGGCGGTCGCGATCTGGCTGGTCGACGACTTCACGATCAACCAGGTGGGTGCCAGTTGGGCACTGCTCGAACTGACCATGGCCGCCCGCCGGATCCGGACCATCTGGCTGGCCGCCGGGCTGCTGGCCGTGGTCGACCTGACCGACTCGATCGGCGACCCGCTGCCGCGCCTGCTCTCCGGTGTGTTCGGGCTGCTGCCGGAGGTCGGCGTACCGCTGCTGCTCGGCCTGGTCATCCGGACCACCCGGGAACTCGGGCAGCAGTCACGGCGGCGGGCCGAGGAGGAGCAGCGGCGGCGCGAGTCGGAGAACCGCGCGGCCCGCGCCGACGAACGCGGCGCGATCGCCCGGGAGTTGCACGACGTGGTGGCGCACCACGTGGCGTCGATGGTGCTGCGGGTCGGGGTGGCCCGGCACGTGCTCACCGATCTGGACCCACGGGTCGGCGCGGTCTTCGACGACGTGCACGGCACCGGCACCGCGGCCCTTGCCGACCTGCGCCGGCTGGTCGCGGTGCTGCGTGACCCCGACGGTGTACGCGGCGACGCCGCGCTGACCGCGATCGAACCGTCGGCGCTGCCGGCCGCGCTCGGCGCCGCGGTGGACCGGGCCCGTCAGACCGGTGTCACCGTGATCGCCGACATCGACCCGGCGGTCGGTACCCTCGACGCGGTACGCGGCCTCGCGGTGCTGCGGCTCAGCCAGGAGGCGTTGACGAACGTGGCCAAGCACGCCGGTACCGCCGCGGTGGCGCGGCTGTCGGTGACCGTGGTCGACGGGGCCGTCCACTGGGAGGTGGTCGACGACGGCCGCGGCAGGGTGCCCGCCCCGGTGCCGGTCGGCGGCGGCCACGGCATCACCGGCATGCGGGAACGGGTCGAGGTCCTCGGCGGAGAGTTAACGGCCGGACCGACCGGACCGGGCTGGCGGGTCGCCACCGTGCTGCCTACCGGTCGGCCAGCGGCGGAGCGCACATGATCCGGGTCCTGCTCGTCGACGACCAGCATCTCATCCGCGCCGGCCTGCGCATGCTCTGCGAGGCCCAGCCGGACATCGAGGTCGTCGGCGAGGCCGACAACGGCCGTGACGCCATCGCCCTCGCCGCCCGGCTGGTGCCCGACGTGGTGGTGATGGACCTGCGCATGCCCGGCGTCGACGGGATCTCCGCGACCAGCCGGATCCTCGCCGACCGTCCCGGTGCCCGTGTCCTGGTGCTGACCACGTTCGGCGACGACGACCACCTCTATCCGGCATTGACGGCCGGCGCCTGCGGCTTCCTGCTCAAGGACGCGCCGCCGACCGAGCTGCTCGACGGGGTGCGCCGGGCCGCGACCGGCGACAGCCCGTTCAGCTCGGCGGTGCTGCGCCGGTTGGTGCAGCGCGCGGTGCACGCCCGCGCCGGGACGCCGACGCCGGTCACCGGGCTGACCGCCCGGGAGCAGCAGGTGCTGGACCTGGTCGCCGACGGCCTGTCCAACGGCGAGATCGCCGAGCGGCTGCACATCGGCGTCACCACGGTCAAATCCCACATCACCAGCCTGATGACCAAGACGAGCAGCCCCAACCGGGTACGCCTGGCACTGTTCGCCCGGGGCCTGTGAACCGGATCATCCGCCGGCCATCGCGCCGAGGACGATGAACGGCTCCTCGCCGGCGACCACCCGTTCGGGCAGGGGCGTGTCGGGTGGGCTGTTGGACAGATCCTCCTCGCAGGCGTAGAAGCGGACGAAGGCGCGGCGCTTACCGCTGTGCCGGTCGCGGATGGTGCCGAGCAGCATCGGGTACCGGGCCTCGACGGCGTCGAGCACCAGGCGCTGGGTGGCCGGCCCGGGGCCGGCCACCTCGACCCGCACCTCACCGGTCACCCCGGCGAGGGTCTTCAGATGAGCCGGGAGGACGACCCGGATCACGGCAGCACCTGGACTTCCACGGAGAGCACGGGCGGCAGGTCCCGGACGATCGGCGCCCAGCTGTCGCCGCCGTCGGCGGAGCGGTAGACCTGGCCCCCGGTGGTGCCGAAGTAGATGCCGCAGGGGTCGAGCGTGTCGACGGCCATCGCGTCGCGCAGGATGTTGACGTAGCAGTCGGACTGCGGCAGCCCGTCGGTCAACGGCTGCCACTCGTCGCCGCCGGTGCGGCTGCGGTAGACGCGCAGCTTGCCCTCCGGCGGGTAGTGCTCGGAGTCGCTCTTGATCGGCACCACGTAGATGGTCTCCGGTTCGTGGGCGTGCACCGCGATCGGGAAGCCGAAGTCCGACGGCAGGTTGCCGCTGACCTCGCGCCAGTTCGCTCCGGCGTCGTCGCTGCGCATGACGTCCCAGTGCTTCTGCATGAACAGGGTGTCGGGCCGCGACGGGTGCTGGGTGATGTGGTGCACGCAGTGGCCGACCTCGGAGTCCTGGTCGGGGATCTCCCCCGACCGCAGCCCCTTGTTGATCGGAAGCCAGCTGGTGCCGCCGTCGTCGCTGCGGAAGGCGCCGGCCGCCGAGATGGCGGTGTAGATCCGACCCTGCTGGACCGGGTCCAGGATGATCGTGTGCAGGCACAGGCCGCCCGCGCCGGGCTGCCAGGACGGCCCGCTCGGATGGGTGCGCAGCGCGGTCAGCTCCGTCCACTTGCCGCCACCGTCGGTGGACACGTAGAGCGCCGCGTCCTCCGCACCCGCGTAGACGGTGTCCGGGTCGTCGCGGGACGGTTCGAGGTGCCAGATGCGCTTGAACTCCCACGGACGCGGCGTTCCGTCGTACCAGAGGTGGTCGCCGACGTCGCCGGCGTAGGCGAAGTCGTTGTCGACAGTGGTCCAGGTGCGGCCACCGTCGTCGGAGCGTTGGATCAGCTGACCGAACCAGCCACCGGACTGGGAGGCGTAGAGCCGGTCCGGGTCGGCCGGCGACCCGGTGAGGTGGTAGATCTCCCAGCCCCCGAAGTGCGGCCCGTCGACCGTCCAGCTGTCGCGTCTACCGTCGGCGGTCAGGACGAACGCACCCTTGCGCGTCCCCACCAGCACGCGTACACCACTCATCTGAGCATCCTCTCGTCTTCGTCGGGCCGGCGGCGGTCGCCGCGGCCCACCAACCGGCATGCACCGTTCCTGGTCGGTCTACTCCCCGGGTACGACGAATTGGCATCAGCGGAACGGACGACACCGGTTCGCCGGGGGCTCATCCCGCCCGGGACCGTCGGGCATCGGTGGGCCAGATGACGGTGGTGGGGATGCCCCGCTCGCGGGCCCAACCGACGGTCCGGTCGGTCGACGCGTCGTGGCAGCCCGGTTCGCCGTCCCAGACCGCCAGCAGCCGCTGCACCCGTAGCAGCAGCTCCCGGTTGGCGGCCACGTAGGCGGCGGTGCCGGAGGTGCGGTGGCCGGTGTGCAGGATCCGGGTGGCACGGCCGAGCAACTCGTCGAAGGTGCCCCGGGCCGCCGGGACGATGGTGTCCCGGTAGTCGGGAGCCGGCAGGACCACCTCGTACGTGCCACCGCCGTCCAGCACCGCGCGGGCGAAGATCTGGTCGGTGCCCGCCGCCAGGCAGGTGACACCGTGCACCGGCCGGTCGCTGATCCTGCGCAGTTCGAGGCGGATCGCCTCGGCGACCAGCCGCTCGGTGGCCGGGGTCAGGTTGATGTGGCCGGTGACCCCGACGCGGACCGGTTCGCGTTCAGGCGGCATCGGCTGAGCCTCCCCGCTGGACGGGCACGCTGGGGCCCAGCCGGATCAACTCGAATCCACTGTCGGACAACACGTCGGGCAACGCCCGGATCTCCTCCCGGTTCTGCTCCTTCGCCGCCGGTGGCAACTCGTCCCACGGCCGCAGCAGGTGGTGCCGGCGCCGGGCGTCGTCGCGCGGCTCGCCGAACGTCCAGCCCTCGGAGCGCCGTTCCCGGCACCACCGTTCGTGTTCGAGCCGGGCCAGTTGCTCGATCCGGTCGTCGATGGCCCGCCCGGCGGCCGAGGCGTCACCGGCCCCACCGTGCCGGGGCGCCACCACACAGCCCAGGTTCAACAGCTTCGCGGCGATGTCCTGGACATGGCTGCGGTTGGCGCGACGCAGCGACTCCGGCAGCCGGGACCAGGGCACCATGGCCGGCGCGTCGCCGAGGCGTACCCCGGCTCGCTGCTGGGCGTGCAGATACCGCAGGTGGATCTGCTGGGCGAGCCGTTCGGTGAGATCCTCGGCGATCAGCCCGGCGTCGCAGGCGTGCGTGAGCACCGGGTACAGCCGCAGCTTGCCGTGCACCTCGTCGAGCAGGTCGTGGCGGGCGTCGCCGTGGAAGGCGGCGGCGAGCGCGGCCTGCCGGTAGACCGGCACGAAGACGATGCTGCGCGCCCCGCGCCAGAGCGCGGGGGTGTCCAGTGCGAAGCGCAGGCCGCCGATCTCGTCGGGGGCGCACAGGTAGATGCGGTCGTAGCTCTCGGCGGCGACATGGTCCAGGCCGACCAGGCTGGCGATGTCCCGGTCGTACCCGGCCAACCGGCAGACCTCGCCGAGGAACGGATAGCGGGAGGTGGCCAGGGCGAGTTCGGCGCGGGCGTCCGGTGCCACCAGGTCCACCCGCAGCCGGCGGTCGGGTCCGCCCTGATCGGCCTGGTGCGCCCGCCAGTGCCGGGCCGTCTCCACCAGCAGCGCCCGGCGGAAGCTGCCGCCACCGGCGATGAGCACGGTCGTCGGCCGGTCCGGTGCCGACGGCAGCGGATGGTGCCGGTGCAGCGCCCGGGCGGCGATGTCGTCGACGTGGAAGTAGTCCAGGCGCACCCGGCTGGACCCGGCGGCGCCGAGCCGCCGGGCCTGCAACGACAGGCACATCTCCGGATCGTGGACCTGCACGTACACCCGGGGTGGCTGGCGCCGGTCCTGGATCAGCCGGTTGGCGGTGTTGGCGATGGCGTGGTTGCGGTCGTCGTCGTCGGTGCAGGCGTAGACGGTGTGCGCCCTTGGCAGGCCGGCACCCCGCAACACCTCCACGTTCGTCGGGTCGCCGACGACACCGAGGTAGCGGCGTCGGCGGTACTCCAGCGGCCCGAACGGTTCGGAGCGGACGACGACCACCCGGTCACCGTCGGCGTACAGCCGGTCGGCCAGCATGTGCGCGAACTGCGAGTCCCCGCAGACGACCGCGTGGCCACTGGCCCGCCGGGCCCGCCGCCGCCGGATCTCCGTGGCCAGCAGCAGTCGACCGGCCTCGGCCACCGCCAGCAGGGTGAACAGCGGTGCCATGAACCGGGCGACCTGCAACTGCCACGGATACGGACCGGGCTGCTCGAAGAGTTCGGCGCTGAGGAAGAACAGCTGCAGGTCGTAGTAGAGGATGTCGTACCGGTCCCCGATGGCCTCGGGGCGTTCCTGCGACAGGCGTTCCAGGCCGACGTAACCGAGCACCGAGGCGACCAGGCCGATCACCCCGAAGACGACCCGCAGCCACCACGCGGCGGGACGGGCCGCACCGGGGACCGGCTGGGTCATCGCACCAGCCACCGGATTACGACCATGCGCGTCATGCTATTGGACAGAGTCGATCACCAGGGCCGGCGACGTGCCGACCGTCCGGGCACTTTTCGCAGGTGACGCCGTTTCCTCGGGATCGCGCTGTCGGGGTTCAGCTCGACATGACCCGGGCGTGCAGGTCGGTGACCACCTTGCGGGCGGACTCGAACGCCCCGGCCTGCCAGGCGATGTAGTGGCTCAGATGGTCACCGGCGAAGTAGACCCGGCCGTCCGGCTCCAGCAGCCGACCGTACTGGCCGCTGGTGCGCGAGGGCCACGACACCCAGCCACCCTCGGAGTGGCGGGTGCGGTCCCAGGCCACCGAGAACGACGTCTCCAGCTCCGTCCGGTACGCCTCGCCGTGGATCTTCACGCCCTGGGCCACCGCTCGGGCCTCCCGCTCGGCGGGCGTCAGGGCCGCGTACGCCTGGGCGTTGGCGCCGAAGTTGTAGTAGCCGACCACCACGCCCTTCGCACCGTGGTAGCCGTAGGAGGGGTACCAGATCGTGGCGAGGTCCAGGTTGGTGTTGGTGATGCCGGAGTAGATGTTCTCGTCCTGCTCCCACCACCGGCGGCGGTACTGCAGGCCGATCTTGCCGGTGGCGTTCGGGACCGGGTACGCCAGCGCGTCCCGCACCGGTTGGCTGAGATTGGACGGGATCTTGGCCAGCACCTGCGGTGGGATGGTGCAGACGCAGAAGTCGGCGGTGGCGGTGCGCGGCCGGCCGCCCGGCCCGTCGTAGACCACGCGGACCCCGGAGCCGGTGTTGGAGATCGAGCGCACCTGCGCGTCGTAGGTGATGAGGCGGCGGCCCACGGCGGCTTCGAGGGCGTACGCGATGCGGTCCATCCCGCCGACCGGCTGGAACATCAGCATCGCCTGGTCGTAGCCGAACTCGAAGGAGAAGTACCGGCCGATGCCGCTGGCCAGCACGTCCGTCAGCGGGTACGGGGTGAGTTTCGGGGTGCCCGCCTCGAAGCCGGCGCCCGGCTCCACCAGGTAGCCGCGCCGGTTGGTGCCCGTGTACCGCCAGCTGGCCGCCGGGTCGTCGGCGACCCGGCCGCCGATCGCGCCGAACCCGCGCAGGAACTCCAGCAGCCGCTCCTTGTCCTCACCGGTCAGGTAGGTGTCGAGCGCGCCCTGGTCGGTGGCCTTGGCGAGCAGTTCGGAGACGTACCCGTAGACGTCCGCCTTGGCCTCGCGGTGCCGGATCGGCCGGCCGGACAGCGCGCCGGCGTTCTCGTTGACGTAGTAGGCGTCGGCGTTCTGGTTGCCGAAGATCTCGATCGGCACGCCGAGTTCCCGGCAGTAGTCGAGGGTCACCATGTGCTGGGCGATGCGGGCCGGACCGGCGTTGAGGTACTGGCCGTCGGCGAACCGGGCCCGCTGGGTACGCCCGTCCAGGTCGGTCTCGGTGGTGCCGCCGCGCACCGTCCAGTTGCGCCCGCCGGGCCGGTCACGCGCCTCCAGCAGGCGCACCCGGTAGCCCGCCTTGCCCAACTCGTACGCGGTGGCCAGGCCGGCGATGCCGGCCCCGAGCACCAGCACCGACTTGGCCGACCGGCCGGTCAGCGTGAAGTCGGACCGGTTCGGGGCCCGAAACGGTGGTGCCGCCTGGGCGGCGGGCGCCAGGCCGAGCGCACCCATCGTGCCGTAGAGCACGCCCGCCCCGCCGGACACCCCGACGGCCTGGAGGAACTGTCGTCGCGTCGTCGATATCGTCACCGCCACCTCCCGCGCAAGATCGAAGACCGACGATCCCAGGCGGCAGTTACATCGATGCTTCTCTCTTGTTTCGCGCCGGTCTCCGGCCGGTCCGGACTACCGGTCGCGGGCCGGCGGGACGTCGATCACGACGTTGCCGACCTTGTGCCCGGCGTCGACGTGCCGGTGCGCCTCGACGATCTCGGTCATCGGGTAGCGGCGGTCGACGACGACCTGAAGCCGCTCCTCGGCGAGCAGGTCCCGCAGGGCGGCGAGGGCCGCGTGCTTGCGTACCGACATCCCGGTCCGGACCCGTCGACCGCGGGTGAGGCTGGTGCCGAGCGCGAGCAGGCCGTTCGTCACCAGGCCGGTCGTGGGCAGGTAACGGCCACGCGGCGCCAGCACCGCCCGGCACCGGGCGAACGAGCTGCGACCGACCGTGTCGAAGACGACGTCGTAGCGCTCGCCGCTGGCGGTGAAGTCCTCCACCGTGTAGTCGAAGACCCGGCTGGCGCCGAGCGACCCGACCAGCGCGGCGTTGCGCCCGCTGCACACCCCGTGCACGGTCGCCCCGAGGTGACCCGCGAGCTGAACGGCGTACGTGCCGATGCTGCCCGAGGCGCCGATGACGAGTACCTTCTGTCCGGGTTGGAGGTCGGCCAGGTCGCGCAGGAAGTGCCAGGCGGTGGTGAATCCGTCGACGGTGGCCGCGGCCTGCGGGTAGGTCACGTTCGGCGGAATCGTGCTGATCGAGGCCCGCTCGGACAGGCACTTGTACTCGGCGTTCGCGCCGGCGCCGAAGCTGGTGAAACCGAAGACGCGGTCGCCGACGCGCAGTCGACGCACCCTCGGCCCGAGCGCCGTCACCTCACCGGCGAACTCCAACCCGAGCACCCGGACGCTGCGCCGTGGCCGGCGCAGACCGATGATGACCCGCCCCCAACGGGGCTCGCCCCGGCGCATCCCGCACTCGGCGGTGGTCACCGTGGTGGCGTGCACCCGGATCAGCACCTGATCGGCCCGGGGCTCGGGGGTCGGCAGCTCGACCTGGGTGAGCACCTCCGGTGGCCCGTACGCGTCGAACATCACGGCTCGCATGCGCACCATTCTGCGCCGCCCCCGCCACCTGGCTGGCGCCCCCGGACCTCGGCCGGCCCGCCGCCGCGGCCACCGGCAGCCCACCGATCGGCCCTTTTTCGCAGGTGAGACCGATCTGTCGCCTTCGGAGGTCCGCCGCGATGGCTACTGACGGCTACGATTTGAAGACGCCCTGGAGGCGCGGAGGAGCAGTGCCTGCCCGGGCCATGGGAGTTCCTGGTGCCCGGACCAGAGCTACCGGAGGATCAGAAAGATGGATGCAACCGAAGATCCACCGGCGGTCGGTCCGGTCAACCCGTTCTCGCCGACCGCGGTCGCCAGGGTGACCGGCGGCCTGGCGCAGGCGACCACGGTCACCACCGCCGCCATCCGCGACGCCCTCGCCCATCTGGACCACTACCTGCGCGGCGGCGACGGTGGCACGGTCGCGGTGGTGGGTGACTACGGCACCGGCAAGACCCATCTGGCCGCCGAACTGCTGGCCCACGCGCAGGAGAGCACCGCGGGGGCGATCAGAGCGGTCTACCTCGACGCCCCCGCCGACACGTTCCTGTCCCTGAGCCGCCAGCTGCTCGGTCGGTTGTCCCGCGACACGGTGCGGGCCCTGGTCGAGGACTACCGGGCGGAGTCACCTGTCGTGACCGCGCCGGACGACAGCCGGGACAGGCCGCCCGCAGCAGGGGGGCTGGGCGAGCGGCTCCGGGCGGAGTTGACCCCGGTCACCACCGACGCCTCGGTCGGCACGGTGCTGGCGATGCTGCTCGATCCCGCCACCGAGGCGGCAGCGTGGGACTGGCTGACGGGTTACCCGCCCGGGGCGGCGCTGGAGGCGGCCGGCGTACCCGCTCGGGTCGATGTGGAGTCCGACGCGGTGGCGGCGATGGGTGCGCTTGCCCTGCTGTGCGGGCAGCGTCACGGACGCTTCGTGGTGGTACTCGACGAGGTGGACAAGTTCCTGTCGGCGGCCGGTCGACCAGGCGACGACACGATGGCCCGGTTCTCCCGTCTGATCGAGATCTTCGCGTCCGCCGGCGCCTTCCTGGTGATCGCCGGGCTGCCGGACATGTTGCACCTGTTCAGCCCGGACGTACGGCAGCGGATCGGGCCGATCGTGCGGATGTCCGCGCTGAGCGCCCACGACCTGCGGGACTTCATCCGGCGCAGCCAGCTGCGCACGTTCGGCGAGGCACGGCTGGCCCCGTTCACCGTGGAGACCACCGAGTACCTCACAAACCTGACCGACGGGGTGCCCCGCCGGTTGATCCGGCTGTGCTACCACCTGTACCAGCGGGCGGCCCAGGCCGACACGCCGGTCACCCACCTGATGGTCCGGGAGGCGGTACGGGTTCAGTTCGACCTGGCCAGCCGGCAGGATGTGGCCGCCGACGTACGGCGGGTGCTGACCCAGGACGGCTGGTCGTACCAGCGGGACCACCTGGTGGGTTCGCTACGGGACCTGCCGGTCGACTTCTGGGTTCCGCTCGAGGAACAGAACGCCGGCTGCTGCGTGCTGCTCACCGAGTCGGTGCTCAAGTCCGAGGAGGTCGACGCCCTCAACCGCCGGGTGGTGGCGATCCGGGCGGCGGTGCCGGACAGCGAGGTCATCCTGGTCGTCGTCGGGCACCTGCCGGCGGAGTTCGCCGCCGACCTCACCGAGACGTTCAGCGTGGAGCCGATCGTCTACGAACCGCAGTCCTTTCCGGAGGATCTGTCGGGCAGCGTGAAGGCCTCCCTGCGCCGGCTTGAGCAGGCGCTCGGCGCGGACGCGCTGACCTCGGTGCGGACCCGGGTCGAGCGCATCCAGCGCCAGCAGACGAACGCCCAACGATCCATCGAGCGGTTGTCGTACCAGTTGGACGAGATTCGGGACGACCTGCGCCACGATCTGCGGAGTCCGGCGCAGCGGGAGCATCCGCCAACCCGACCGGATGTCGCTACCAGGACGCTGCCCGGCCCGGTCGCCCGGCTCTTCGTCGACGCCATCGCGGCGCTCGACCAGCTCACCGGCTTCGACCGCCACCTACGCGAGGCGTTCGCCCCGGCGGGCATCGAGATCCGGCGGGCGGTCGAGAACGCCGCGCTGCTGCGCTCGGGCCTGCGCTCCCGGGACGTGCAGCGGGCGTTGGGCACCTCGATGGTGCTGCGACGGCTGATCGAGGCGTTCCGCGACGGCGTCGAGAGGTGGTACGAGGGACACCGTCGGGCCCCTCGTCCGGGGGATCTGGACCGGTTGGACCAGCTCTGCGAGACCTACGACGGCATCGCCGAGTACCTACCGCTGTTCCAGCTGGACGTGCTCGGTGACCTGGCCGTTCCGGGTGACGGCGGCCCGACCGAGCCGCCGGAGCGCTCGCGCAGCTGGTCGGAGGCACGGTCGGTGTTCGATGGGCTGAGCGCTCGGGTGCGGCGGCTGCTGGTGAACGCCTGAGGTCACCTGCACCCGTCGCGAGCCCCCCGGCTCACGTGCCGGTTCGCACGTCCGACCGCGCCAGCTGCCGGCCCACCGCCGACATGTCGAGATCTGCCTGGGTGACCCAGTCCTGGTCGAGCGCGACGCCGAAGAGGTACTCGTCCGGCGCGAGCAGATAGTAGAAGACGGCACCGATCTCCAGGTCGAGCACCAGACGTTCGGCCTGCCCGGCCACGGTACGGCGTAGGTCCCGACTGACCTGCATAGCCAGGAGTGACAGGTCACCGGCCAGACGTTCGTAGCGGGCCCGCCGACCGGCGACGGTGACCCCACGGCTGAAGAATGACTCCAGGTCCGGGTGCCGCAGGATGTCGGCGGCGGCGGTCTGCTCCCCCGCCCGGTGGTGGCTGAGATAGTGCAGCCCGGCCGGCCGCAGCGCGCTGCTGAGCAGACCGCCGGGCTCCGGCGACCCGACCACGTACGCCATGAAGTCGGCGGCCGACGCCGAGACCGGCACCTGGGCGTCACCGGCGGTCAGCCAGCCGCCCGGGTTCTGCGAGGGCAGCCGTACCAGTTGACGCAGCGCGGTGGCGAGTTGGGCCGCCGCCCGGTCGATTCCGCTCGCCCGGGACGGGTCGGCGACCGTCTCGGTGCCGGCCGACGGAAGGGCCCCGAATCCCACCACATGTTCGCCACCGGCCACCGCGTTGCAGAAGACGAGATCGGCCCGGGTCTGGACGGCCAGCCGGACCAGCCCGCCACACTGCAGCTCCCACACCCGCCGGCTGAGGTCGGCCGCCCGGTAGACGAGTTGGGCACCCGCCCGGCGGTGCGCCTCGCGGCGCTGCGCAGGCTCGGCACCGTCGAGTGCGGCCGGCGTCGCCGCATGATTCAGGATGTCCAGCGAGAAGTCGAGCACCCCGCCGGTGTAGTGCGCGAGGTGGTAGATGCCGGTGCCGCCGCCGAGCAGCAGTTCCCGACACAGGTTGCGCTTCTTGCGGAACCCGGGCACATCCTGCTCGGCCGACTCCTCCGCCAGCGCGTCGATCAGCTGCGGATCCGTCACCTGTCCACTCCTCAGCTTCTTGGCACGTCGATGTCGGTATCGGTGAGGGCGGCGGGGCCAGCGCCGGGGGCACCGTCGCGGAGCGCCCGGATCGCCGCGAGGTTGGCGACGGCGTCGACCGTGCAGGGATGGCGTCGACCCAGATAGCGCAGGCAGGTGTGCTGCGTGTCCTCCTGGATCCGGATGGCGTCGGCGAAGTCGCCACGGGCCGCCAGGTGACCGGCCTGGGCGGTGGCAGCGGTGAGCGTCCACGGATGGGTGTCGCCGAGCCGGGCGCGGAGCGTACGCAGGCCCCGTTCGCCATCCCGTACGGCCTGGTCGTACTCTCCCGCCCCCCGCTGGAACAGCCCCAGGTCGACCGAGCAGACGGCGGTGAACGGGTGCCCGGCCTCCAACTGCCGCTCGTAGCCGCGCAGGCAGCTGTTGGCGTTTTCGACGGCGACCCCGGCGTCGCCGGCCCGGTAGTAGTCCACGGCCATGCTGAGCTTGCTGGACCGGGTGTACGGGTGGTCCCCACCGAACCGGTCACGGTAGCCCCGGAACGTCTCGATGCTGCGATTCTTCGCGGCGATGCCGAGCCCGAGCCGCCGTTCGGTGACCGCGAGGCTGCGGTTGACGCGCAGCTCGTCGAGGTGGCTGGCCGACCGCAGCTCGTGCACCCGTTCCAGGGTCTCGCGCAGGGTGGCCAGCGACAGGTCGTACTCGCCGGCCTCCCGCTCAAGCGTCCCCACCAGGCACGACGCCCGCCACGTCGCCGGTTCCTCCGGCCCGAACAGCGACATCCACCGGTCGAGCAACTGGTGGGCCAGCCGCAGTGCCTCCCGCGTGTCGCCGGTCAACTGGAAGGCGATGGCGAGGTTGTTGATCGCCATCAGGGTGTTCGGGTGATCGTCGCCGAGCACCTCCTGGTAGCCGATCAGGACCGCCTGGTCCTCCACCAGCGCCTCCTCGAATCGTCCGAGACCGCGCAGGTCACCACCGCGGCCCCGGCCCACGATGAGGGTCCGGAAGTGTCGTAGCCCGTGCCGGCGGCGTTGCTCACTGAGCACCTGCTCGTCCAGGCGCAGCGCCTCCTGGTGCTTGCCCAGCACCCGGTGCAGGTTGGCGGTCTGGACGAACAGCCGCATGGTCAACTGGTCGAACTCGCCGTTGGCCGTCCACCGGTCGCAGGCCTGCTGGGCCAACCGCACCGCCGACTGCCAGGCGTTGCTGTCGCCGAAGAAGAACAGGTAGCGGACCTGCTTCACCACCCAGTGCCGCACGGGCGCCTCGTCGGCCGTCAGGGCGCCGGAGGGCACCAGGTGGCGCTGCAGCTCCTCGAAGACCGGCAGGTGGCGGCGGTCGTCGGCCTCCGGGTCCGTCGGCGCGTAGCCGGCCAGCCCACGCAGAACCTGGCGATGGCGCTCGCGCCGCTGCGGCTCGGGCATCGCCTCGCGCAGCAGGACCTGGATGGCCCGGTGCATCCGCAGCGAGGCACCGCGCCCCCAGTCGATGTCGAAGAGGGCGAAGCGCGCGCCTACGGTCAGCACCAGGTCGACCTCCCCGGCGTCGAGTAGCAACTCCTCCGCGTCGAGGTCGGCGGCGGCGGCGAGTTGGGTGAGCATCGGCACCGACCGCAGCAGCGAAAAACCGATGCCCTCCGGCGATAGGAACGAACCGAGTTCGGCGACCCGGATCGCCAGCGAGCCGAACTCGGTTTCCCGCAGGGTGGCCAGGGTGATGTCCAGCACCCGGGACACCATCGAGGTGCGGGAGCCGGGAATCCACTCGGTCGGTTCCTCCTCGGCGGAGGGCCGCCGCAGCCAGTCCAGCAACTCGGCGACGCACCGGCCGACGGCCTCCAGGTTGGGCGTCCCCGCACGCTCCAGGGCCCGGGTCCGCTCGCGGATCCATGCGGTGGCCAACCGCAGCGCCAGCGGCAGGTGCTCCACGGCAGCCGCGATGGCCCGGGCGTCCTCGGCGCTGATGCCGAGGGTCCGCCGCAGCATCGCGGTGCTCTCGTCGCCGGTGAAGGCCGCCACCTCAAGCGGTGCCGGCAGGTTCGAGGAACCGTCGTCCCGCGAGGTGAACAGCACGTGCCCGACCCCGGAATGGGGCAGCAGTCCGGCCAGCACCTCCGCGTCGTCGGCGTTGTCGTAGATCAACAGCCAGCGGGCGAAGGCACTGCGCGGAGCCGACAGGGCGGCCACCGCCGCCTCCGCCGCCCCGTCGCTGTCGGCCACGTTGATCTCCTGGGCCAGCTCGCCCAGTGCCGCCTGGACGGTCTCCCGATCCTGCGCCGGGAGCCACCAGACGACGTCGTAGTCGTAGGCGAAGCGGTGGGCGAACTCGCGGGCGATCTCACTCTTGCCGACTCCGGCGCCGCCGGTCAGGGTCACCGGCCCGCCGCCGTCGGTGAGCTGATCACGCAGCCGTTCGAGGTACTCGCCGCGACCGACGAAGGACTCGTTACGCGGTGGCAGGTTCGTCCGCAACCGACGGTCCGCCTCGTACGGATAGCGCGGCGCGGTCCGCAGGTCGCCGGTGGGTTGCCCGGGTGCGATGAGGCCGAGCCGGCTGAGCAGTAGCGCCTGGGCCCGCGCCCCGTCGACCGCCCGGAGGTCGACGACCTGGCTCGGATCCAGCTGTTCCGGCACTTCCCCGCTGGTCAGTACGCCGAACACCGCGACGTCGGTGGCTGGCGCAGCCGCGCCGCCGGTGCCGAGGGCCTCGAGCACGCCCGGCGAGAGGATCGCCAGCACCGTGGCGTCCGGGCCGTGGGCCGGCGCCAGCCCCGACCGCACGACGTGCCGCTGGACCTGGGCGTTGGCCCGGCGCAACAGACCGGCGACCCAGTCGGCGAACGGCCGGTCGACGGGCTCGTAGAGCACCTGGATCTCGTCCGCGCTCTCGGCCGGGTCGAGCAGCACACCCCGGCGGTAGCGGCGACGGATCCGCTCGGGCACCTCGGCCAGCCGGGCCACCGCGCCACCGCTGATCCAGGAGGCCATCTGCTCGTAGGCCGCCAGGAGGGTGTTCTCGCTGCCCGGCGTGTCGGCCAGCACCGCCAGCACGTCGTCGTAGGTGTCGTACGCCGGCTCGGGTACCTCAACGATCTCCACCGTGGAGGCACCGGACAACCCGGTGGTCGACTCGTCGAGCAGGTTGGCGAACGCCTTGCGGGCCGAGTCGCGGGCCGGTCCGTACCACGGTTGGCTCATGTCGCGCAGCGTCGGTGCGGCGAGCACCCGGATGCCGCCGGTGGCCTCCCGCTGGAGCTGGGCAGCCAGCTCCGCCGCCTGCTGCATCGCCTGCCGGCGGGGCGGTATCGACACCACCGCCACGTCGCTGAGCGTGGCGGTGTAGGTGACGCCGGGCAGGGTGAGGTCGACCGGGGTGTCGATCAGCACGTAGTCGTAGCCGCCGTGTTGCAGCAGTTGCCGGGCGCGGACCGGATCGACCTCGGGTAGGGCGTTGACGTCGAGGCTGATGCCGATCATCTCGAACCCGAAACTCGACCCGGAGATCGCGTATCGGTAGAGCATGCCCTGTTCCGGCCCGGGGGGCGCGGTCGTCGCCGCCCGGTGCGGATGCGTGTCCGGATGCGGGCTGGTCAGCGTGGCGAGTTCCGGGCCGAGCACCCCGGCGGCCGGTACCGCGTCCACCCGGAACGAACGCAGATAGTCGTAGACCCGGGGTGTCTTGGTGCACCAGTCCAGGGCGAGGACCCGCTTGCCGTTGGAAGCGAGGATCCAGGCGATGTTGGCGACCGCGCTGCTGCGCCCGGTGCCGCTGGTGGGCGAGACGAAGGAGACGATGGTGCAGGTGCCGACGGACTCCTCCCGGCCCGGCTGGCCGGCCGGGCCACGGGCCGGTCGCTGCTGCGGAACGTCGCCCGGGACGACCGGGGCGTCCCCGCGGTCAGTCGTCGCCATCGATGGCGCTGTTCCAGCCCGCGTACTGGTCACCGGCAGCGCCGCTGCGGCGCTGCAACCGGTGCAACGCGGCCAGGAGCACCTCACTCGGCACGGCGTCGAGCGCGACCAGGTCCACGTCGGTCAGATCGATCAAATCGGAGCGCAACGAGTCCTCCCCGGTGTCCATCCCCCGATCACCGCCTGTCTGCCTCTCGCCCAATGATCGCGTCGCAAGCCGGACGTCGACGTTGGCCAGATCCGCTGCGTACGCCCATGATAACGGTATGACGTGGCCGCCAAACGGCCGTACGCGGGCCGGACCATTCGCCCGCCGCACCGATCCAGCCGGGGATCGACTCCCCGGATCAGGTCAAACACGGCGAACGGAACGTCACCTGTCGATGTATGCTGTGGACCCGTCGACCCCGGCCGACCGGCCGCAGCCAGGACGGTGAAGCGCCTGATGCCCGGATCCGACGACGGCCACCCGCCAGCCGGCGGCACCGCCACCCACCACGCCGCACCCGTCGCCTTCCGCCAGTTCGTGCTCAAGCTGCACAGCCGCTGCGACCTGGCCTGCGACCACTGCTACGTCTACACGATGGCCGACCAGCGGTGGCGCGATCTGCCCCGAGCCATGCGACCCGAGGTGCTCGACGCGACCGCCCGGCGCATCGGCGAACACGCCCGGGCACACCGACTCGACCGGGTGTCGGTGGTCCTGCACGGCGGTGAGCCGCTGCTGGCCGGACCGGAACGCGTCGAGGCGGCCGTGTCGGTCATCCGACAGGGCGTGGCACCGGTGCCGGTACGCATGACGGTGCAGACGAACGCCACCCGGCTGGACGACCGGTACCTCAGCCTGTTCGACCGGCTCGACGTGCGGCTCAGCATCAGCCTCGACGGTGACCGGGTCGCCCACGACCGACATCGGCGCGGGCCCGACGGGCAGGGCAGCCACGCCCGCGTCGAGGCCGCGCTGCGTCGCCTCACCACGGGTTACCCGCACCTGTTCAACGGGCTGCTGTGCACGGTCGACCTCCGCAACGACCCGGTCGCCACCTACCTCAGCCTGATCGAGCACCGGCCGCCGACGATCGACTTCCTGCTACCGCACGGCACCTGGAGCACTCCCCCGCCCGAGCGCCCGGCCGATCCTCGTCGGACCCCGTACGCGCGCTGGCTGATCTCGGTGTTCGACAGGTGGTACCACACACCGGGCCCACCGGTCCGGATCCGTCTCTTCGACGAGATCATCCAACTGCTGCTCGGCGGCGCCTCCCACCTGGCCGGGGTGGGTCTCAGTCCGGTGGTGGTGGCGGTGGTGCAGACCGATGGTCAGATCGAGATGGACGACACCCTCGCCGCCGCCTACGCCGGCGCGGCCGGTACCGGCCTGCACGTGCAGCATGATCCGTTCGACGTCGCCCTCGACCTGCCGGCGGTGCGGGCCCAGCAGAGCGGCGCGGCGGCGCTCTGCGCCACCTGCGGCGCGTGCGACCTGCGGCGGGTCTGTGGCGGCGGGCTGCGTACCCACCGCTGGCGGGCCGACAACGGCTTCGACAACCCGTCGGTCTACTGCCCCGACCTGTACGCCCTGATCGGCCACATCCGGCAGACGGTACGTCGGGACGTGGCGACGCTGCCGCGGGTGACCCGTTGATCCCGTCGGTGCACCGGATGCCGAGGGCGGTCCTCGACGAACTCGCCGCCGGCCGGGGCGGGGTGGCGGCGGTGACGTGGCTGCGGGCCGCGCAGCACAGCAAGACCCTCCTGCTGGTACGCGCCCTGCTGCTGCTGGTACGCGAGACGGCGCACCCGGATCGGGCGGTGGTCGAGTCGGCGTACCGCGTGCTGGCCGAGGTGCCCGCGCCGGACCGGGTGGCCGCGCTCTCCCATCCGCCCGTCGCCGCGTGGGCGTTCGGCACCGTGTCGCTGCTGGAGGCGGGCAACGCGGCGACTGCGTACCCGGGACTGCTTGCCGCCGTGGCGGTCACCGCAGCGGTCCGGGCCGGCGCCGAGACCGAACTCGACGTCCCGCTGGCCCCCGGTGCCAACGGCCGACTGGACCTGCCGGGCCTCGGCACGCTGGCCCTCCCGGTCACCGCGACCCGGGCCCGGGTCCGCACGTCCGGCGGGCAGGCGTGGGCGACCGCCGCCGGAGAGAAGGTCGACGTCGACGCCGACCGGCCGGCCGACCGGCGTTGGCGACCACTGTCCCGGCTGGACGTCGCACATGGCGGGTTGGCCCTTTCGCTGCTGGTGGACACCCGGACCTGGCAGTACGTACCTGGATTGAGCAGAGACAGCCGCGATGGCGGTCTCCCGACCGAGGTCTGGCGGTCACGTCTCGACGGCGCGTGGCGGATCCTGGTCGACCACCACCGGCCGGTCGCCGAGGAGATCTCGGCACTGATGGGTGCCCTGGTGCCGATCCCCGCGCCCCGGACGAGCACCCGCAGCGGCACCTTCCACCACGCCTTCGGGTCGGTGGCCATGTCGCTGCCACCGGATGCCCGGTCGACGGCAGTGGTACTCGCGCACGAGATCCAGCACGCCAAGCTGGCCGCACTCACCGACATGTTCGCCACGCTCGAACCGGGGTCCACCGAGCTGTTCTACGCACCGTGGCGGACCGACCCGCGGCCCCTGGACGGTCTGCTGCACGGCGCGTACGCCCACCTGGGGGTGGCGGGGTTCTGGCGTCGGCAGATGCAGGTCACGGAGTCGGGTGCGGCGCGGCACCACGCGGAGGTCAGGTTCGCCCGGTGGAGCAGGGCCGCCGCCGACACCGTCGCGGTGCTGGCCGCACAGCGGCGACTCACCCCGGTGGGTCGACACCTGGTCGACGGCATGGCCGCCGTGCTCGACCGGTGGTTGGCGGAGCCGGTCAGCGAGCGGGCGACCGTCGAGGCCAACCGACTGCTGGCCGCACACCGCAGCCGGTGGGACCGTTACCGGGCACCGACCGGCTGACCACCCGTCCCGCCAGCCTCAACTACGCTGGGTTCATGGGGGAGGACAACGAGCAGCCGACGCGTCGTGAGTGTTTCGTGATCGCCCCGATCGGTCCGGAGGACTCGGAGATCCGCAGACGCAGCGACCAGATCCTCAAGCACGTGATCCGCCCGGTGGTGGAGGCGCGTGGCTTCGTCGCGATACGTGGCGACGAGATCGAACGGGCCGGTCTGATCACCTCCCAGGTGCTGGACCGCATCATCCGCAACGACCTGGTGATCGCCGACCTGACCGACCAGAACGCCAACGTCTTCTACGAGCTGGCGGTCCGGCACGCACTGCGTAAACCGTTCGTCCAGTTGATGGCGAAGGACCAGCAACTGCCCTTCGACGTGCACGGCATGCGGACGATCCTGGTCGACCACACCGACCTGGACAGCGTGCACACCGCCAAGGAGCAGCTCGGCCGGGCCATCGACGCCATCGGCAGCGAGGCCGACATCGTCACCCCGATGTCGGTGGCCCTCACCCTGCAGGAACTGCGCGGCTCGTCCAGCCCGCACGAGGCCGGTCTGTCCCAGGTCATCGAGACGCTGCCGCAGATGATGGACATCCTCCAGGATCTGCAACGCCACCTCGGGGCGGGCGTGGTGGGGGTGACGGCGGCCGAGGACGACGACCATCGCCGGCTGCGGACGATGGTCGAGTCGCTGGCCGCCCGCGGCGGGGTCACCGAGGACGATCTCGCCGGACTGCTCGGTGGCGGCAGCAGCAAGTTCGAGCGGTGGGTGGAGAACCTGATTCAACGGGCGCGCGGCTCCAACAACCACCGGCCTGTCTGAGCAGGCTCGCCGGCCGGTTCAACCCGGCAGCGGATGGATCGGGGTGACCGTGGGGATGAAGGCGAGCGCGTCGAAGCTGCCGGCCAGCGAGGGCAGCTCGTAGTAGTGCTCTCCGTCGTGGTCCGCCTGGTAGAGACCGGAGATCAGCCGGGTCCGCCACGGTCGGCCGGGCCGGTCCGCGAGATCCTCGGCAACGGCGGTACGCAGGTCGACGACGCGGGTACCACCGCCTTGGAGCAGCACCGCGTCCAGTGACGATCCGACGGGGTACGGGATGTCCCTACCGGGGATGCTGCCGTGCCCGAAGGTGACGTGGACGGCCGCGTAATCGCTGCCCAGGGCCGCCCGCAGGTGTGCACCCAGCATGGTCGCGCCGTGCGCCGCGACGTGCGCGCTGCCCTCCCATAACACGACCCGGTCGCCGGTGACCCGCTGATGGTCGAGGAGTCGCTCGGCGGCGGCACGCTCTTCCGCTTCCGCGTCGTACCCGGCACCGAGGGCACGCGCGTGGAAGTCCACGATCGCCGCGATCAACGGTAGTGCTTCGTCGCGTTCCGGGCTGTCGGGTAGCCGGGCGGCAAGGTCGCGGGCGGTGCGGGCGAGATCGACGAAGGGCACGCCCGGGTGTGTACCGTGCAGCCGTTGGACGTGCTCACCGTTGTCGTGGGCGGTACGGATGACGTCGAAGATCGCACCGATCCGCGCCACGGTCGCCGGCTCCGCCGAGGCGAGCAGCGCCACGACCCGGTCGTAGTCGGCCGGGAGCGTACGCCGACCGTCGACGGCGACGACGTGTACCCGATCGTTCGGGTGACGTTCGTTGTGCCGACGTAACCGGACGAGCGCGTCGCGCATCTCGACCGTCCGCCACGGGCCCCACGCCTGGCGAAGCGCCACGTCCAGGTCGATGTCCTCGCCCCGGACGTACCGGTCGTAGCGCTCGCCAACCCGCTGGTTGTCCAGCAGCGCGACGACCCGGAACCCGCGCCGGATCAACTCGTGGGTGGTCTCCTCGACCAGCCGGAAGGTCTCGGTGGCCTCCCGGGTGCTGGTGCCGAGGCCGACGACGGTGGCCGTGTCGACGAGCGCGGCAAGCGTCCGGGCGGGCGGGACGGAGGTTGGCAGTTCGCTCATGCCCCGACGATCGGGGTTCACCATATGTTGAAGTCAAGACCGCGACGGCAGTCCGGGTCACCGGGCCGGATCGTCGCGCCCGATCTCGCACAGCCTGGTGCCCGACTCCAGTGCCGCGAGTTGCGCCTTGAGGTTGCGTACCCGCTCCTCGACCTCGGTCACCAGCCGATGGGCTACGCCCGCCCACTCGTCGGGCGTCGGATCGGCCGACAGGTCGGCGAACAGTGCGGCGATCTCGCGCACGCTCAGGCCCGCCCGCTGGGCGAGCTTGGCCACCTGGATCCGGCACGCGGCGGATCCGTCGAAGCGACGTTGGTTGCCGGCGGTGCGTACCGCGTTGATGACCCCGTGGTTCTCGTAGAACCGCACGGCGGACGGTGCGACGCCGCTGTCGACGGCGACCTCACCGACGCTGAACGTCCGAGGGGTACCCGTGAGAACTGTCATGGCCGCAGCGTAGGCGGGGCCGGGAGTTGACTTCAACATATGTTGAACCTGCACGGTTTCGGGCATGACCACTTCACCCGAACGCCACAGCTCTCCCGCCGGGGTTCGCGTCGCCGTGATCTCGGGCAGCGTGCGCAAGGACCGGTTGGGGCCGACGATCGCCGGCTGGGTCGCCGCCGCACTGGACCGACCGATCGAGGTCGACCTGATCGACGTTGCCGATGTCGCGCTGCCCGACGACAGCCTGCTCTACCCGGGCGGCGGGGCGCAGAGCGAGGTCGCCGACCGGATCGCCGCAGCCGACGCGTTCGTGTTCGTCACGCCGGAGTACAACCACAGCTATCCCGCCTCGCTGAAACGGCTCATTGACTGGCACTACGGCGAGTGGCGGCTCAAGCCCGCGACCATCGTGGCCTACGGCGTACAGGGTGGGCATGCGGCGATCGAACACCTGCGCGGGGTGCTTGCCGAACTCAGCGTGGTGACCACCCGCCGGGCCCTGGGCCTGCGGGCGCCGTGGGCGTCGCTCGACGACCAGGGTCGCTACGCGCCGGACGCGGAACTGTCCCGCGGCCTGACCGCGAGCCTGACCGAACTGCGCTGGTGGGCGGAGGTGCTGGCGGACGCGCGGCGGGACCGCCCCCTCACGATCTGACTGCCGCGCCGCGCCCGTCAACCGCTGACCAGCGGGTCGTGGACCCGGCCGATGAACAGCGGTACGCCGGTGACCCGGTCGTGGATGACGTACAGGAACGGCCGGTTCAGGAAGAACTGCGGTCCCTGCGGGATCGACGGTGGCCGGATGATGACGGCCGACGCGGCTGCCGCCTCGACGCCCTTCTCGTCCACGCCGATGAACGTCTCGTGCACCACGTCGTCGATGCACAGGTCCGGGTCGGTGGTGCTCATGCCGGCGAAGTCGGCGTACGGCGTGAAGGCCGTGGGCATGCCGAGGCCGCTCAGCGCCGCGCCCAACTGGGCGGGCAGGCGGAACGTCCACCGGGGCATCCGCAGTTGGATGTCGGTGAACTGGAAGCCGGCGAACAACGCGCTCAGCCATGCCGCGTCGAGGTTCGCCTCGACCGCGGCGAGGTCGTCCCGGGTCGGCATGACGACGGCCATGGCCAGCCCGTCGCCCGCGAGCGGCACGTCGACCGCCCGCCAACCGTCGCCCAGGACGTGCCCCATCCGGTCGAACGGGCCGCGCATCATCGGCACCTGGACGACGGTGCCGTCATCCCGGGTGAACGGCTCCTCCACCGTGGCCGACGCCCTGAAGGGGTAGTACCAGGCCGCCTTCAGGTAGGCCGTGTTGGTGAGCATCAGGCTGGTGTCGGGGCGCACCGTGTCCGGGGCCAACAGCTCCGGGATCTTCGCGTTGGTCCGATCGGACACCCAGGTGTTGATCTCCTGGCGGGCCGCCTCCGGCGCACCACGGAAGTCCACCGGATGCGCGACGGCACCGTAGTAGCCGGCCAGGGTGTCCTGGAAGCCGGATCGCAGGCCCAGATCGAGCCGGGTCCACACGGCGTTGGCCGTGGTCACCCGGGGCTGCCGCACACCGTCGCCGTCCTGGAACCGCTCGGCGAGCGACTGGTCGACGGTGTTCAGACCACTGTCGAGAGTGCCGGGTCGTGGCTGCGGCGCGTGCAGCACGGCATCCATCTCGTCCGCCGTGGTCGAGCCGGCACCCGCCCTGGCCATGGCGAGGGCCAGTTGGACCGAGTACGGCGCGCACACCACGTTGCCGCCGACCTGGCTCGCCGCGATCGTGCGGTAGAGGTCGGCGGTGAAGCCACGTACCGCTGTCGCGGCGGCCTGCATGGTGGCCGGGTCGGGGGGTACGCGTACCGGATCGCTGGACGCGGACGCTCCGGTGAGCCAGCGGGGGTGAGCCGGGGCGGCGGTCAGGGCGGCGGCGGCGAGTGGCACCGCTCCGAGAATCGATCGACGCGAGACCATGTCCCGACGGTAGAGCAGTGTTACCGCACAGTGACGGGCGAAGGTCCAAAATGCATCGAAGTTAACCAATGTTCGTTACTTGCGTACAACACCCGCCCCAGGAAGGGAAACGAGGCGACGGAACTCTGGTCCTCCTGCATCAGGACCCATCTTGCTGCTCGGGGAGGTTGGGGCAAGCCAGTGGCTTCGCCGGCAGCGGTTGATCCTCGACGGGCCGTCACAGCAGGTCCCGGATCTGCTCGATCTGCTGTGCGAGCGCGACCGAGTCGATGCCGGTGCCGGACTCCTCGGAGACGAACAGGTTCCGGCCGAGTTCGAAGCCGTTGGCCGCGTACCAGTCGCGGCGGCGCTCCCACGAGGCGCGGTAGCCCGGTCGGTCGAGCATGCCGAGGTGTTCCCAGATGATCGGGTCGTCACCCGCGTCGTCGAAGGTGAAGTCCGGGTGCACGGTGCCGCCGACACGTTCGCCGGGCAGCGGCCGTTCGTACCGGTAGTCCAGGCCGGCGGCGTGCAGCAGGTTGGCGATCACCACCTCGCTCTTGGAGCGGACCAGCTCGCCCCGTGCGGTGCGATGGATCAGGTGCTCGGCGAACGGCACCCCGAGGTGCGTGAGTCGTACGCCGCCGGTGAACAGGTTCGTGTTGCGCCGGGCGGTCTCGCTGTGCTCCGGTTGCGCGATTTCCCGGAGTTGACGGGCGTCGTGGCCCTGTACCAACAGGACCAGCCGCTGGCGGGCCCGGGTCAGGCTGGTGTAGAGCAGTTCCCGGGTCAGCAGCTTGCTCTGCTCCGGCACCACCATGAAGACGGTCTTGAACTCGCTGCCCTGCGCCTTGTGCACGGTCAGGGCGTACGCCAGCTCCAGGTCGACGCGTTCCGCGCTGTTGGGGGCCGCCCAGAAGTCGAAGTGCCGCCTCTCGCGGCCGGCAAAGGCGATCTTGAACCAGCCGCCGCTCTCCCGGGCGACAAGACCGACCTCACCGTTGGCGAGATAGTCCCTGACCTTGTGCTTGGCGCCGTGGTCGTATCCGTCGCGGGTGCCGTTGCTCACCAGCATGACCTTGTCCAGTCGGACGATCTCCTCCGGTCCGTAGCTGCGGCCCCGTCTGTCCCGGACGCGCCGCTGCTCAGCACCCCGAAAGTGGCTCTGCAGGAGACGGTTGAGTTCGAAGGTGCCCCACTCCCGCATCCGCACCGGCGAGAGCACCTGGAATCCCGTCGCGCCGTTGTGGTCGCCGAAGGGCACCCAGCCCTGCTCGGTCAGGCCGAGTGCGGCGTGATAACCCTGCGCGTCGTCCGGATCGGTCATGCCCAGGGCGGCGGCCAGTTCGTCGAGCAGTTTGGCGCGCAACTGCTCGGTCGTCTCCCAGAACACCAACCGTAGGTCGGAATCCTTGCCACCCGCACCGTCACCCGCCCCCTGCTCGCCGGCGTTCAACGCCAACTCGCCGAGTACCGAGTCCGCATCGACCGGCTGCGTCTCGCTGTTGTAGAGCGCCGCCAGCCGCAGGATGTCCGACGAGCGGTCGTCCTGGGTACGCAGCTCGATCGAGAGCCGGGCGAGCGCGTCGGCGCGCGCCGCGACGGCGGGATCGGTGGCACCCTGTGCCCCGGCGAGGTAGGCCACCAGGTCGGCGAAGGGGCGGCCCACGCCGATCGGCGGCAGTTGGCTCGGGTCGCCGACGAGGATCAGGCGCTGGACGTGCCCCAGGTCGAGTGCCTTGAGCAGCGCGACCAGGTGGTCCTCGGTGAGCATCGAAGACTCGTCCACCACCACCGTGCGTTCCTGGCGGTAGGGCGAGTCACCGGTGAACCGCACCCGCTGGCGTTGCCCGTCGTAGCGCTTGAGGCTGTGCAGGAACTGGGCGATGTTGCGGGCACGTGCCCCGGTCTTCTGCGCCAGCAGGACCGTCGCCTTGCCGGTCGGGGCGAGCAGCAGCACGCCGTCGGCCGCCAGCTTCGCGGAGGCCAGCAGCGCGCCGACCACGCTCGTCTTGCCGGTGCCGGCCGGGCCGACCAGGACCGAGAGCTTTCGGGTGGTGATCTGCTCCAGCGCCACGGCCTGTTCCGCCAGAGCGGTGCGGTGCCGCTCGTTGTTCTCGTCCACCTCCCCGCCACCATCGGTGATGGCCTGCCGCAGCAGGGTCTGCCAGTCCTCGTTCAGGCTGGGCAGGATCCGCTCCGCGCGGACGGAAAGTTTCTTGGTCAGGAACCGGCCCCGCTCGGTGAGATCGGCCAGTTGGAGGCAGCGCATCGGCGCCGTCGGGTCGCCGGTGGGCAGGTCGACCAGGCGGAGGATCCGATGGTCGGCGCCGATGTTGCCGTTGATCCAGTCGGTGGAGACCGTCAGCGGTGGGCTCAGCTTGAGGTCGGTGACCCGGCTGAGCGCCTCGTCGACCGAGAGCAGCGCGTCCCCCTCCTCGGCGGCGGCGCGCAGGACGGTGACGAGGGCCGCCTCCACGCGGCGCGCGTCGCCCGGCGAGTCGACCCGGCTCGGGGACGGCAGCGGTGCCGCCACCGCGACCGTCGGATCGGGCAGCAGGCCACGATCCACCACGGCGAGCGAGACCGGCGGGTCGTCCCGGCCACCGAGGTCGACCTCGGCGACCAGGTACGGGTTGCCGATGACGTCGAGATCGGAGACCGGCCGTTCGGTGGCGGCCGTGCGCAGGGCCGGCTCCAGCCAGCGGCGGGCGGCCGAGGTGGTGAGGGCGAACCGGCTCAGCAACATGATGAAGTCGCGCCGTGCCCGGGGCATCGCCGTCCAGGTGTTGCGGGCGGCGGCGAGGTCCGCTTCGTAGACCTTCTTCGGGGCCGGGCGTCGGCCGCACAGCAGGGCGTCCAGCAGCGGCCACGGGTCTTCGGCCGGGCGCAGTGTTCCGTCGCGGCTCAGCTCAAGCAGCAACGATGTCGCCAGGCGCAGGCCGATCGCCTCGAGCACAGCACCGGCACCGGGGAACGCGCCCCGATCGGCCCACGCTTCGGCGATCCGGGCGTTGAGCCACTCCTCCCGTTCGGTCCACGGACCTGACGCGACACCGTGCCGGATGACTGCGCGGACCGCCTCCAGCGACCGCTCCAGAACGGACAGGAGGACGTCGGAGGTGACCACCTCGCTGCCGTAGGAGAAGTCGGCGAGCTGCGCGTGGTCGGGGGCGACGGTGATCTCGGCCAGCAGTTCGCGGCGGCGCGCGTCCTCGGCCGGGTCGCCGGTCGGTTTCAGGTAGGCGTGGTACGGCAGCAGGAAGCCCTCGGTGCCGTCCGGTCGGATCGAGTGGCTGATCAGTCGATCCCACAAGGGATAGGTGGGCTGGCCGGCAGGTGCGTCGTACTCGATGATGCCGCGCATCGCGTCGATCCGGCCGACGCCCACGACCAGACGGTTGATGTGATCGCCGAGCGGGTGCCCCGACTTGGTGTAGAAGACGGCGAGCGAACTGCCCGGCGTGACCCGCCGGAAGCACGCGCCGAGCAGCTCCCGCTGCCGGGCGGCGGGAAACACCCACGGCGACGAGAAGGGCGGTTCCTCGTCGGGCGACAGGGGCTCGGGAAGCCGGTTCTCGATCTCCGCCGAGCGCTTCCGCAACATCCAGGCGAACGGGACCGCGAAGGTGGAGAACTCCGGAACCTTCACCGACGTCGGACGCAGCTGGCCGTGGGTGGCCGCGGTTGGTTTCAGCTCCGCGTACGGGTGCTTGAACTGACGCACCCAGGGCGTCGAGTTCATGAACGCCCCCGACTCGGCGACGCAGGCCGGCCGCTTGGTCAGGTCGAGTTCGGCGAAGGAGCGCCCAGCGGCGGCCTCCTCCTGAGCGTCGTTGCGCTCCGCACGAATCCGATCGAGGTCCAGGCAGTACGGGTTCCCACGGGGGTCACGGCATACCGCACCGTTCCATTCGCTGTCGTGCCAGGCAACGCGAACCGTCAGGTGATGCATCATCGCTCCACACGCCGAAGAGGGGGCCATCGAAGGGTCCTGAACAGCGAGGACCGTCTGCGCGGCGCCGATCGTAGCCAAGAGACAGACCGGTCGTCGCAGGCGGAAAAGTCATTCGACACGTCGAATTCTGACGATCGATGTCGATGGCATGACCGGGCATGCGATCTCGATTTCCGCAGGTCGGGAGGAAAAGTCAAGGTCCGCCGGTAACGCACACGCGGTCGCGACCACACTGCGAATTCCCGCCAGGACCGCGAACTGTCAGGAGTCTGACAACAGACGGTGGCCCCGCCACCCCTTAATCTGTCTCATCGCGACCCGGGAGGGGCGCTGTCCAGCCGCCTCCGGCAGTCGTCTCGATCAGGGAGTTCACCGCATGGCAGCAGATGCCCTCGACGGGCCGGTTCCGGCAGCAGCCGCTGCCGGGCAGCGCGTCCTCGACCTCCTGGACAAGGCGATCGACGCCCAGGGCTCGCTGGTGCGCAAGAACATCGCCCGGGCCCGCCAGCGGAATCCGGAGGCGACGCCAGCGCAGGTGATTCGCACCCTGGAGCGGATGTACGTGAGCGCCCTGACCGGTACGGGTGCGGCGGTCGGCGGGGCTGCCGCCGCGCCGGGTGTCGGCACCGGTGTTGCGCTGGCGCTGTCGGCCGGCGAGGCCCTCTCATCGCTTGAGCTGAGCGCCCTGTTCGCGCTCTCGATCGCCGAGGTTCACGGAGTTCCCATCGACGAGGTCGAGCGTCGCCGGACGCTCGTGATGGGAATCATGCTCGGCGGAAGCGGCTCCGCCACCATCACCAAGGTCGCCGAGCGCACCGGGCAGCACTGGGGGCGCCAGGTGGTCGCCAAGGTGCCGCTTGAGACGTTGCGGCAGATCAACAAGATCCTGGGCCGGAACTTCATCACGAAGTACGGGACCAAGCAGGGCATCATCGTGCTCGGTCGAGCGGCGCCGTTCGGGATCGGCGCCGTGATCGGTGGTGGCGCCAACGCCGCCCTCGCCACCCTGGCGGTGCGGGCCGCCCGTCGCGCGTTCGGCGATCCCCCGCCGGCCTGGTCATGACTCGTCGAAGCCGTCGTGGAACGCCCACGGCCGGTCACCGCGCCGGCTGACGTCCAGCCGGACCCGCACGACAAGTACCACCTCGCCCCGGTGGTGCCGTTCGTGGTGCGGGGCGGTCCGGTCGGCCATCGCCGACTGCCGGGCCCGCAGGATCAGCCGGTTGCGGATCTGCGCGGGCGACAGGTCGAAGGCGTTCATCGCCGGTATGTCCGCAGGCGACGCGCGATCGCCCGTCCCCGATTGCGCTCCCCGGTCCGGTCCGGGTCGTAGCGGCTCGGGCGTTGGTTCCGCGCCGAGGACGTCGCCGGCCGCTCCTCGGGAACCTCGTAGACTTCCGCGCCGTCGCACCGCGACGTCACCCGCAGCTCCGGTACGACATGCTCCACCGCCAACCGCCGAAACCGGCCCGGTACGTCCCCGTCCGGCACCGCCTGCCCGGTCAGGTCCAACGTGACCTCCCCGGGCCGCAGGAACCACTTCCACCGCCTACCCATGTGCCTTCACCTGCCCTGCAGCAAGGCCCGGTTGGACGGTGGCCAACTCACCGGCGACCCGTTCGAGGAACGTCATGTCGCTGCCTTTCCACGTTGGACGGGAGAGTGCGATCGGGGCGCGGCGGCCGTCCGGGGGGATCGGCCGGCCGCCGCGCTGTGACCATCCTGGAACGCTCCGCAGTGGATGCGCAACGTTCCGACGCTGAATTTCGTGCTTATGCATTGACTTTCTTTGCCGGAACCGATAAGGGTTACAGCGGCAGGTGACGCAGTGTTGCGACATGGAACCAGGGAGTGTGCGAATGGCCGAGGACCTCGGATCGACGGTGCCGCGCCGGCAGTTGGGCCGGCTGCTGCGCCAGTTCCGCAACGAGGCGGGGGTGACGCTCGACGCCGCCGCCGAGGCCCTGGAATACAGCCGGCAGAAGATCTGGCGGCTCGAATGCGGCATGGGCTCCGTCCGGGTGCTCGACGTCAAGGCGATGTGCGAGCTGTACGGGGTGTCCCCGGAGATGACCGAGGCGATGCGCGGCCTGGCCGTCGAGACGAAGTCCAAGGGCTGGTGGCACGCCTACGGCGACGCCGTGCCGAGCTGGTTCGAGCTGTACGTCGGCCTGGAATCCGCCGCCGCCCACCTGCGCCGATACGACGAGTCTCTGATCCCGGGCATTCTTCAGACCAAGGAGTACGCGCACGCGCTCTACCGTCTCGGCGGGCGGCTGAGCGACGAGGATCGAGAGCGGGCCGTCCAGGTGCGACTCCAGCGGCAGGGCCTGCTGGTCCGACGGCTGCCGGCGGCTCCCCGGCTCGACGCGGTGCTGTCCGAGGCGGTGCTCCGACGCGGTGTCGGCGGCCCGATGGTCATGAGCGGTCAGCTCGACCAGCTGCTCAAGCTCTCCGACCTGCCGAACCTGTCGGTGCGGGTGCTACCACTGTCCGCCGGGCCGCAGCCCGGTGCGGTCGCCGGATCCTTCGTCATCCTGGACTTCCCTCCCACCAAGGGCGGTCGCACCGCGCCGGAACCGTCGGTGGTCTACAGCGAGTCGTTGACCGGGGCGCTCTATCTCGACAAGCCCGACGAACTGGCGGCATACGAACGGGTCTGGCGGGGACTGGATGCGCTCGCCCTCGGCGAGGCAGAATCGAAGGACATGATCAAAAGGCTCATCGGGGAGATCCGGCATGACTGACCTGACCGGCGCCGTCTGGCGCAAGAGCACCCGCAGCGGCGACAACGGCGGTGACTGCGTCGAGGTCGCCGACAACCTTCCCGGCCTCGTCGCCGTACGCGACTCCAAGGATCGGGGTGGGCCTACCCTGACCTTCACCCCAGGAACCTGGTCCGCATTCGTCTCCGCAATCGGCGGTGATCGGCCCGCTCCCCGAGGTTTGTAGCCACACCCGACGAAACGGCTCGATGGACGAGAGAACAAGGCCGAGCGGGTTACCGCACCGGCCCAATCGGTGGGTGTCTTCGGCAGTCTCATTGGCGAGACTGGGTGAACTCGCCACCCTGCAATGATCGCCAAGCGCTTCGAATCGCCGCCTGGACCAGTTGGGGGAAGCCGTCCGTGATCGAGCTGGCAGATTTCGTTCGTGAGCTGCGCCGTGAATTGGAGACCGCGGTTGCCGCGGCCCCCGAGGATGGCCTGCGCTTCGAGCTGGGTCCGATCGAGATTGAAGTGTCTGTCGGGGTCGAGAAGACGGCCAACGCCGCAGCCAAAGCGCGCTTCTGGGTGCTGGAGCTCGGCGGCGAGGGGACGGTGGCCAGGTCGTCCGTCCAGACCGTGAAGCTGACCTTGAAACCACACGTGGGTAGCTCCGGCCTGCCACCATACGTCTCCGGGCAAGAGGCCGAACGAGAGCGCTAAGGGGTGACTGTGCCGAGAACCCCGCGGGCCAGTGTCGATATCGGCCGAGTTGCCGAGGTCATCGTAAAGGTCCAGGGAACCGGGCCAGGACGCCGAGGATCGGGCTACCGGGCGTCGCCCGGTCATGTCATCACGGCCGCGCACGTCGTGAAGAACGCCGCGAGCCTACAAGTACGGTTCTCCGCCGACCGACCCGACGAATGGGTCGCGGACGCAGCGGTGGCCTGGATGAACCCGGAAGTGGACCTGGCCGTTCTGGCCCTCGTGCCCGAGCCCGACACAGGTCCGGTCGCACCGCTCGCGTTCGGTCTCGTGGCTGACGAGGATCACACCCTGACCTGCAGCGCGGTGGGCTTCCCCCGCTCCAAGCTGCGAGACGACCGCGTTCGGCGACTGCCAGATGGTCGGGCCCAGCAGTACCGCGACTCCTTCCACATGATCGGAGAGATCTCGGCGCTCTCGCATCGTCGGGAAGGGACGTTGGCGATCATCACCTCCGAGCCGGAGCGTGATCCCGACCCGGCGGTTTCCCCGTGGGAGGGCATGTCAGGTGCGGCCGTCTTCAGCAACGGCCGTCTACTCGGGCTAGTCTGCGAACATCACCGCTCCGATGGCCTGGGCACGCTGTCGGCTACCCGAGTGGACCGCTTGTACGAGGTGCTCGACCCTGCGGCTCTGGGCCAGCTTCACGCATTGATCGGGCTGCCCCTCGACGTCACCGGGCTACACGAGATGGCCCCCGCCGATCCCGATGAGTCTGCCGAAGCCACCGGTGGTTCTCCCAGGAAGCAAGTATGGAACATGCCGCCGAGGAACCCGCGTTTCACCGGCCGGGAGGAAAGCCTGGCCGAGCTACGCCGGCGGCTCACGACTGCCAACGCGGTAGTGCTGCACGCGCTGTACGGGATGGGCGGTATCGGCAAGACCCAGATCGCGATCGAGTACGCGCACCGATTTCGCGATGACTATGACGTCGTGTGGTGGGTCCCGGCCGAGCACGCCGCGGTGACAAAGGCCCAACTGGCGCTGCTGGCGAGCAAACTAGGGATAACCCATCGCTCCGGCCCGTCCGACCTTGCCGCAGCCCTCACCGCACGCGGTCGATGGTTGCTCATATTCGACAACGCGCAGTCGGCCAACAACCTCCGCGACCAACTTGCGCTTGAGGGCGGGCACGTGATCGTGACCTCCCGTAACCCGAGCTTCGGGGCGGTCGGTGAGCGACTCGAGATTCACGTGATGCGCCGCGAAGAGTCGGTGGCGTTGCTGAGCCAGCGGATCGCGTCGATGACAAGGGAGCAGGCCGAGCAACTCGCCGAGGAACTTGGAGACCTTCCGCTCGCGCTGGAACAAGCCGCCGCCTACATCGAAATTGTTGGCCTGCCAGTCGAAGATTACCGCCGCATGCTCAGAGAGCGGCCGGGCGACATGCTCGCCGAAGGCGAGGTGTTGGGCACCGATGCGCGGGTGAGCACCGTCTGGGATCTGTCGCTTGAGCGCCTGAGGGACGAAGACCCGCCTGCTCTTGCCATTCTCGAAATGATATCCCTGCTGGCCCCGGAACCATTTCCCCTGCACCTTGTAAGCGACTACGCCGAGGAATTCGACGAGCCGCTCCGGGCGGTCGCCGACGACGAGGTCGCCCTGAATCGCGCCATCGGCGCCATCCGGCGCTACTCGCTGGCCCAACGCACCGGAGGCGCGATACAGCTGCACCGTCTCCTGCAATCACACATCAAAGCGTCGATGACCGAAGAAGTTCGCGGCGTGCGCCTCCGGCAGGCCATGGACATGGTCCTGCAAGCCTTTATGGACATGTTCGAAACCGACGAGCTCTGGCGACAGGGCGAGGAACTGTTGCCACACGCCCTCGTGCTTGAGGCAGATGATCGATCCGATTCGGCCACATCGGAATCCGCAGCATCGCTACATGCCCTGTGTGCTCTCTATCTGAGCGGTCTCGGGAACGTGCAGGCCGCGTTCGACGAGGCCCAACGGGCCTTTTCTCTCGCCGAGCAGGCACTTGGGCCGGACAGCCAGGAGGTCCTGTCCCTTTATCTCCCGCTCGTCGCCGAACTGGCCATCGGCCACGGTCGGCCCGAGTTGGCACGCTCGCTCCTTGAGCGGGGTTTGTCGATGGCGGCATCAGAAGGTAGCCAGCTTGCGAGGATGAGGATGATGGCGGCCCTCGCCATGAGTCTGCTCCCCCTCGGCCGGCTGCCTGAGGCTCTGGAACTGACCGAGCAGTTGATGACGTCATTGTCAGCGGCCCCGATACCGGATGACGAAAGGGACGCGATAACGCTGTCCGTGAGCATCGCGGCCAGCCAGGTGTACGCCCGAGCCGGGCAGCGCGCGAAAGCTCTGGACGCCGCAGACCGGGCCATGCATCTGACGGAGATGCTGGTGGGGCCGATGATGCCGTCAGCGGTGAACCTGCGAATTGCTCGTGAGAAACTCGCCAGCGAAATCGGTCGTACCACCGACGCCCAACAGGTGCTACAGACAACCTTGGATTCAGTCAAGGCACACTTCGGCGAGAATCACCGGATCACCTTCCAGTCCACGCACGTCATGGCCACCGCGCTGCACGAGATGGGCAAATATGCCGAAGCCGCGGACGTGCACAAGGAGATCCTGCAACAGAGGCGGGCTGTCCTCGGCGAGAATCACCCCGACACCCTACGCAGCGCACACGAACTCGCCGACAATCTTCGGCACCTGGGTGAGTACGCCCAAGCCCTCGAGGTTGGCGAGGATGCGCTACGTACACGCCGGGCCTCCCTGGGTGAAAGCCACCCCGACACCCTGCGCAGCGCACACGAACTGGCGCTCACCCTCCACGCAATGGGCAACTACGACCAAGCCCACGACCTCAAAAGGAAGGTCCTCCAACAACGCCACGCCACCCTCGGCGAGAACCACCCCGACACCCTCACCACCGGACACTCCCTCGCGATCACCCTGTACGCGATGGGCGATCACCGCCACGCCCACGACCTCGAGAGGAAGGTCCTCCAACAACAGGAGGCCACCCTCGGCGAGAACCACCCCGACACCCTCGCCACCGGACACAGTCTCGCCACCACCCTGCACGCGATGGGCGAGTACACCCAAGCCGCGGACCGGTACCGAGACGTCGCGCAGCGACGCCAGACCACCCTCGGTGAATACCACCCCGACACCCTCGCCACCCGGTACGCCCTCGCGATCACCCTGTACGCGATGGGCAAGTACGACCAGGCCCACGACCTCGAGAGGACGGTCCTCCGACGACGGGAGGCCACCCTCGGCGACAACCACCCCGACACCCTGCGCAGCGCACACGAACTAGCGCTCACCCTCCACGCAATGGGCAACTACGACCAAGCCCACGACCTCAAAAGGAAAGTCCTCCAACAACGGGAAGCCACCCTCGGCGAAAACCACCCCGACACCCTCACCACCGGAAACAGCCTCGCCACCACCCTGCACGCGATGAGCGAGTACACCCAAGCCGCGGACCGGTACCGAGACGTCGCGCAGCGACGCCAGACCACCCTCGGCGAAAACCACCCCGACACCCTCGCCACCGAACACGCCCTCGCGGTCACCCTCCACGCGATGGGCAACTACGACCAAGCCCACGACCTCGAGAGGAAAGTCCTCCAACAACGGGAAGCCACCCTCGGCGACAACCACCCCGACACCCTGCGCAGCGCACACGAACTAGCGGTCACCCTCCACGCAATGGGCAACTACCACCAAGCCCACGACCTCAAGAAGAGAATCCTCCAACAACAGGAGGCCACCCTCGGTGACAACCACCCCGACACCCTGCGCAGCGCACACGAACTAGCGGTCACCCTCCACGCAATGGGCAACTACCACCAAGCCCACGACCTCAAAAGGAAAGTCCTCCGACAACGGGAAGCCACCCTCGGCGGAAACCACCCCGACACCCTCGCCACCGAACACGCCCTCGCCACCACCCTGCACGCGATGAGCGAGTACACCCAAGCCGCGGACCGGTACCGAGACGTCGCGCAGCGACGCCAGACCACCCTCGGCGACAACCACCCCGACACCCTCGCCACCGAACACGCCCTCGCGATCACCCTCCACGCGATGGGCGATCACCGCCAGGCCCACGACCTCAAGAGGAAAGTCCTCCAACAACGTGAGACCACCCTCGGCGAGAACCACCCCGACACCCTCACCACCGAACACAGTCTCGCCACCACCCTGCACGCGATGAGCGAGTACACCCAAGCCGCGGACCGGTACCGAGACGTCTTGCAGCGACGCCAGACCACCCTCGGCGACAACCACCCCGACACCCTCACCACCGAGCACGCCCTCGCGGTCACCCTCCACGAGATGGGCAACTACGACCAGGCCCACGACCTCGAGAGGAAAGTCCTCCAACAACGGGAAGCCACCCTCGGCGAAAACCACCCCGACACCCTCGCCACCGGGTACTCCCTCGCGCTCACCCTGTATGCCATGGGCAGGTACGACCAGGCCCACGACCTCGAGAGGAAAGTCCTCCGACAACGTGAGACCACCCTCGGCGAGAACCACCCCGACACCCTGCGCAGCGCACACGAACTAGCGGTCACCCTCCACGCAATGGGCAACTACGACCAAGCCCACGACCTCGAGAGGAAAGTCCTCCGACAACGGGAAGCCACCCTCGGCGAAAACCACCCCGACACCCTGCGCAGCGCACACGAACTAGCGGTCACCCTCCACGCAATGGGCAACTACGACCAAGCCCACGACCTCAAAAGGAAAGTCCTCCAACAACGCCACGCCACCCTCGGCGAAAACCACCCCGACACCCTCACCACCGAACACGCCCTCGCCACCACCCTGCACGCGATGAGCGAGTACACCCAAGCCGCGGACCGGTACCGAGACGTCGCGCAGCGACGCCAGACCACCCTCGGCGACAACCACCCCGACACCCTCACCACCGAGCACGCCCTCGCGGTCACCCTCCACGAGATGGGCAACTACGACCAGGCCCACGACCTCAAGAAGAGAATCCTCCAACAACTGGAGGCCACCCTCGGCGAGAACCACCCCGACACCCTCACCACCGGACACAGTCTCGCCACCACCCTGCACGCGATGGGCGAGTACGCCCAAGCCGCGGACCGGTACCGAGACGTCTTGCAGCGACGCCAGAGCACCCTCGGCGACAACCACCCCGACACCCTGCGCAGCACTCAGGACCTGGCGCACAACCTGCGGCACATCGGCGAGTACGGCCAGGCCCGCGAGTTGGAGGAGGAGATTCTGCAGCGACGGCGGGCCACACTCGGCGGCGACCACCCCGACACGCTACGGATCGCTCACGAGTTGGCGGGCACGTTGTACGTGATGGGCGAATACGGCCAGGCCCGTGAACTGGAACAGGACATTCTGCAACGACGGAAGGCCACCCTCGGCGACAACCACCCCCATACGCTGCTCAGCGCCCACGAGCTAGGCGTCACGCTGTACGCGATGGGTGAATACGCCGAAGCCCGCGACCTGCACCAGGACACCTTGCAGCGACGACGGGCCATCCTCGGCGAGAACCACCCCGACACGCTGCGAACCCAGCGTCACCCCAGTCTGAACGTCCGCCTGGTCGGTGCAAGCGCCGACGACCTGCCTCGGTCAATGAGTGAGCTGACGATAGAGGCGTACCTTGCCGGCGCTGGTGGCCATCCTGATGGGCAGACCGGATCAGCGGAGGTACAGCGTCTCGACCTCGGCAGCCTGCAGATACCGGCCGTCCAAGGAGTTGACGTACGGGTGTCCGTCGACTCGAACCAGACTGTTCAACAGGTCCGCCTCGTCCACGAAACCAGCGCGCTCCAGATAAGCGCTTTCGCCGCCCCGGTGGACGAAGGCATCTGGGACGAAGTACGTTCTGAGATAGCCCAACAGCTGACCGAATCAGACTCGCCCGTCGAGGAGATCGTCGGAGATTACGGTGTCGCCCTCCATACGGTAATTGCCACCGAGGACGGTCAGAACGAGCTGCTGTTCATCGGAGTCGATGGGCCAGGATGGATGTTTCGGGGAGTTTTCCAGAACGCGGGGCGCGTGCCAGATCCGACAGCACCACTCTCACAGTGCCTCCGGAAAATCGTCGTCCGCCGCGGCGACAAGGTCCTTCCGGTACGGGAGCCGCTGCCGCTGCGCCTCCCTCCGCAACTGTAGACCCACACGTTCACCGCTCGGCTGGGGCCACCGCGTTCCACTCCTCAACGAGCGGCCCTGCTCAATTGTTCTATGCGGGTCAGCAGTACCTCGATCTCCCCGGCGGCCGGCGAGTGCGGGCCGTGCAGCCGGCGCACGTCGCGGAGTAGCTCGTCGATCTGACGCCGTGCGTCGATCACATCGCCGATGCCGGCCGTGAGCATCGCGACCTGCTGCCGCAATCCGAGCAGTTCGGGCGAGTCGTGCGGCATGACCTGCTGTCCCTCGGCGAGCAGCGTGCGCAACTCGGCCAGTGCGGCGCTCGCTTCGCCCAGCTCCGCCTGACAGACGGCGGCCTGTTGGCGGCAGTGCCAGATCAGCTCCTGGTCCGGCACCGGCCGTTCGGCCAGATCCTCGGCGAGCCGGGTGAACTCAGGCAGCGCCCGCCGGTACGCGCCGGCGAGCACGTACAGGTTGGCCAGGTTCAGCCGCAGCTCCAGGATCCTCGGCTGCTTGGCGTCGGGGCCTCTCCGTACCGGCCGGAGCGCCGTTTCGAGCAGCTCGGCCGCCTGGGTGAACCGTTCTTCCTCGGCCAGATCCCAGGCGCGTTCCTCGACGGCGGCCAGCTCTTCGAGGGAGGGCGGCGCCACCGGCTCCGACGCGGACCGGGGCCGCACGACGTCGACGCGGGTCGGCGTCAGCGGCGTGCGGGGTGGCAGCGGCCCGAAGGGGTACCGGTAGGGCATTGTCGGGTCGACCCGTTGCCCCTCGGCGACGGTCATCGCGAGGTCGACGGCCAGTTCCGGCGCGACCGCCCCGAGCGGGGCCAGCACCTCGTACACTGCGGCGGCCGACTCCGGACGATGCTGTGGGTCCTTGGCGAGCAGCCGGGTGACGAGGTCGACCAGAGTGTCCGCCACCCCGGCCCGGTGCTCGGCGACCGACGGGATCGGGTCGTTCATGTGCCGGTGCAGCAGGCCGAGCGCGGTGTTCGCCCGGTACGGCGGCTGGCCGGTGAGCAGTTCGAACAGGATGCAGCCGAGCGCGTACAGGTCGGCCCGGGGACCTACCGCGCTGTTCAGCGCCTGTTCGGGGGCCATGTAGGTCGGGGTGCCGAGGGTGTGGCCGGTGGCCGTCAGCCGGGGCACATCCGGGCCGAGCAGCGCGGCGACCCCGAAGTCGAGCACCTTCACCGAGCCGGCCGGGGTGACCATCAGGTTCTGCGGTTTGAGGTCGCGGTGCACCAGCGAGGCGGCGTGCGCGGCGGCGAGCACCGAGCAGATCTGCGCGCCGATCGCGGCGGCCCACGGCACGGAGAGGTGTCCCCGCTCGGCGATCAGGTCGGCCACCACCATGCCGGGCACCAGTTGCATGACGATGTATAGGTCGTCGCCGTGATGCCCGACGTCGTGGACGCTGGGTACCCCTGGATGGTCGAGCCGGGCGGTGACCCGGGCCTCCCGGATGAACCGCTCGACCGCGCCGTCCCGTTCACTGTCGAGGATGGCGAGCTTGCGGAGGAACTTGATGGCGACGGGCCGGTCGAGCTTCTCGTCGAAGCCGGCCCACACCTCGCCCATCCCCCCGCGACCGACCGGGTACGTCAGTTCGTACCGGTCGGCAACGCGCTCCTGCGCACGCATCCGGCTCCCTCTGTCAAGCAGCAGATTCCGCTGGCTTTCCCCACTCGTGCCTGATCGACGCTCTGGACGGGGACAATCGTCCTCCTCTCAGGAGTGTCCAGTTAGGCGATGCCCTTGCGGCGGCGGATCATCTGGTACGCCTGCCGGCGGGCGAACTGGTTGAGCTGTGCGCGCAGGCCCTCGTCGTCGAGGTAGCGCTGCATGAGCTTGCCGTTGTCGTCGTGGCGGGACAGGATCACGTCCTCGATCCGCCGGTCGCAGACCACACCGAAGTTGCTCTCGTCGTTGACCATCGCGGCGGCTTCGAGGGTGCCGTCCTCCGCCAGGGCGTTGATCTGCTGCTCGACCCAGACCTTGTCGGCCTCACCCAGCCCGATGCCGAACCGGTCGTTGAACTCGTCGATCAGCTCCGACAGGACGACCTTCTCCAGGTCGTGCTGGCGGCCGGTGCCGCCGCCCACGAAGCCCGGCAACATCTGCTCGCCTTCCGGGGTGAGCGACGCGTCGTGTTCGCCGGTCTTGCTGACCCGCAGGTGGGTCAGCTGCACCTCGCCGATGTCGACGGACGGGTCCTGTCGGCGGGGCAGCCGGTTGAGCAGCGCCCGCCCGTACAGGTAGAGCCGCTCCAGTTCCTCGTCGTGGTACGGCACGACCTGGCTGAGAAACGCGTACATGCGGAGGTAGTCGCGCAGGGCGGAGCGGAAGGTCTCGGCGGCCTCGGGGTCGTCGGCGGCCAGGGCTTTGTAGCGGTCGACGGCCGGTTCGGTGAAGCGGTACAACGTGGCGTGCGCCCGCGCGAGGCCGGTGTCGGTGGTCGCCTTGGCCTCGGCGGCGAGCAGCGCTTCGGCGTACGCCTGCATCTCGGAGTCGACCAGGATGGGGTACGCGGTGACGGCGTGCTGGGCGGTGTAGAGCAGGTTCGGGTCGGTGGGGGTGGTGGCGGCGGTCTCGAAGTACGGCTTGAACTCGGCGGCGATGTCGCCGGCCTCGTTGACGAAGTCGAGTACGAACACGTCGCCCTGGGTCTTGAGCGGGTGGGTGCGGTTGAGCCGGGACAGGGTCTGCACGGCGGCGACCTTCTTGAGCAGCTTGTCGACGTACATGGTGGTGAGCAGTGGCTGGTCGAAGCCCGTCTGGTACTTCTCGGCGACGACCAGGATCCGATATTCCACCGGCTGTTTCGCCTTCGGCGTGCCGGCGTGCCTGTCGTCGGCGGCGGTGTAGGCGAAACGTTCCGGCAGCTCGCCCTCGCTGAACCCGTTGGACCGCGCCTCGGTGTGCTGGACCCCGTCGACCTCCAGCTCACCGGAGAACGCGACAAGCGACTCACAGCCGACGTAGCCCTGCATGTCGGCGTACCTGCGGATTGCGGTGTGCAGCCGGACGGCGCCCTCGCGGGACGCGGTGACCACCATGGCCTTGGCGCGCCCGCCGAGACGCGGCGCGGTGTGCCTGCGGAAGTGCTCGACGATGATCTCGGCCTTCTGCGCCTGCATCGTCGGGTGCAGGCTGGCGAAGCGGGCGAGCTGCGCGCCGGCCTTCTTCGGGTCGACCTCCGGGTCGTCGGGGTTGGCGTTGGCGAGCTTCCAGTACGCCTTGTAGGTCAGGTACTGGCGCAGCACGTCGAGGATGAAGCCCTCCTCGATGGCCTGCCGCATCGAGTACGTGTGGAACGGCTGCGCGGTGCCGGTGACCGGGTGCGGGGTGCCGAAGAGTTCGAGGGTCTTCGGTTTCGGGGTGGCGGTGAACGCGAAGTACGACAGCGTTTCGTGCCGCCCCCGGGCGAGGGCCGAGGCGGTGAGCAGGTCGCCCGATTCGTCCACGTCGTCGCTGCCGAGCCTGAGCAGCACCTTCTTCAACGCGGCAGCCGAGTCCCCGGACTGCGACGAGTGCGCCTCGTCGACGATGACCGCGAACCGCTTGCCCCGCAGCCCCTGCACCTGGTTGAGGATGTAGGGAAACTTCTGCATCGTGGTGATGACGACCTTCGCCGTCTCGCCCTGGAGGGCGGCGGCGAGCTGCGCCGAGTCCTTGTCGATCCGCTGCACCACGCCGGGCACATGCTCGAACTGGAACACCGTGTCCTGAAGCTGCCGGTCCAGCACCACCCGATCGGTGATGATGATGACCTTGTCGAAGACGGGCTCGTTGGGGCGCAGCCCCTTCGCGCGGGCATCGTCGTCGAGGGCGGGCGCGGTGTGCAGGCTGGAGAGCCGGTGCGCCAGCCAGGCGATGGTGTTCGACTTGCCGGACCCGGCCGAGTGCATGACCAGGTAGTTCTGCCCCGAACCGTGCCGGGCGGCATGATCAGCCAGGTTGGTCACCGCGTGCCACTGGTGGTAGCGCGGGAAGATCAGCGCCCCGGATTCCTTGTCGTAGTGCAGGAACCGGCGCACCAGATCCATCCAGGTGTCCGGGTGCCAGACCTGCTCCCACAGGTACGAGCTGCGGTAGCCGGAGGCCCCAGCGGGCGGGTTCCCGGCCCCACCGGAGACTCCCGGCCCCGCCGACCCGGTGTTGAACGGCAGAAACCGGGTCTTCTCCCCCGCCAGCTTCGTGGTGACGAAAACCAGGTCAGGATCAACCGCAAAATGCACGAGCGTACGCCGAGCGAAGAGCAGTTCCTTCGGGTCCCGCGTCCTGCGGTACTGCTCCTTGGCGTCCTCGACGGTCGTCCCGGTCAGCGGGTTCTTCAGCTCAGCCGTGGCGAGCGGGATCCCGTTGACGAACAGCACCAAGTCGAGGGTCTTGTTGTAGCTGGTCGAGTAGGCGAGCTGGCGGGTGACGGTGAGCCGGTTGGCGCGGTACAGCCTGATCGCCTCATCGGTGATTGCATGCGCCGGCTTGAAGTACGCGAGGCGAATCAGCACACCCTTGTCCCGAACGCCGCGCCGGAGCACGTCAAGCGGCCCACGCTCGTCGATCTGCCGAGCGAGGTACTGCGCGAACTGCCGCTGCGCCTCGTCCGGGTTGTTGCCGTGGTAAGCCAGCAGCCTCGCCCACTCGTCGGGCTGGGTCGCCCCGATGAACGCGAACAACTCGGCACTATCGAGCCCCAACTGCCGGTCGTAGTTGGTGGTCGCCCCGCGCAGCCACCCCGAACCGAGCAATGCACCCTCGATCACCGTCTCGAATGACCGCTCCTGATGGGCCTGACTCACACGCCCACCCCCCGCGCCGTCGTTACGTCAATCTGTCCGGTCACCGCAGCGGTGATAAGCGCTTGCCGTCGCTCAGCAATTACTTGCTGTTGACGCCCGATCGCTTCTGCAAGCGCCTGCACCCGTTCCGATTCCAGGCGCATACGCCGGACGAACTCGCTCTGGGCACCGATTCCCGCCTTTGGAATTGGCCAACTCCTAATATCCTCCCCTCGCAACTTTACCATTGACTGCGAGGAGCCACGAGCGGTCGCCTCAATAAGACCCCGAACGCGCCCACCGAGTAGCACCTCTGCCACGAAATCAGGTTGGACAACCTCTGAGAGTCGCAGCCGATAGACCAAGTCGGGAAGGAGCCTCTTTGCGACGTCCCCGCGGGCAACCGCAACATCGCCAACTAAGTCTGGGGTATTCGCCCGCGTCACCAGGAGATCACCCTCACGAACCTCATACCTCGCCAGCGCGGCGCCGCTGGTTAATCTTTTGTTTTCGTGCGGGTAAAACTGTCCTCGTTTGACACTACTCAACTTGAGGACACCCCACTCGCCCGCGTCGGCAGGCTGGGAATCGCACAAGGGACTGCTGCCCTGTTCGATGCCTCGAATCATCCGCCGTAGTGGGACCTCACCGTGCGCTTCGCGAAGTGCATCCAGGCCCAGATTCCGCACTGCATTAAGGCGCTCTCGGAGAAGACCATGAAGGGATCCCTTGGATGCAGCAACAAGGTCGAGCAAGCGAGTCTCAGTGTCGAGGAAGTCGGCGATCCGCCGCTGCTCCTCTAGCGGCGGCAATGGGACTCTCAACGACTCCAGGTCAGGCAAGTAAATGGTCTTGTGCGTAGATCCATAAGCCAACCGATCCCACTCTTGATTCATTGCCATCAGCACGAGGAGGAGATACCTAGAATCCAGGAGAGGACCAGGTGTCCATGTCACGAATGCCTGCGTGGTTGCCATTGGTCGACCGATTAGGATGGAAAACCCGACCGATGCCGTACGACTCAGCATTACCGTGCCAGCAGGATGCAGAACCGCAGCACTGTTGGCCAGACCAACAGCACTGATCTTTTGCTGGGTGTCCATCAGAGGCTTAACGGACTGGGGCCGACTTGTTACATCCGGCGTAGTAACCCAAGGAATGGTGCAGCCTTCCCAGAAATTAGGCTTACTACGATCCGGAGTATGGCCGGTTCCCATTCTCGCAATAAAACGCAGCGGAACAACAGGCCAACGGTTGGAGTGACTTTCTAGCCATCTAAGTCCAGCAGCCGGTAGCGGTTTCATCTCACCATCCCGCCGAATAGCTCTTGAATCTCCGTCTCCACTGCCGCGATTTGAGCGTCGATCTCCACCAACGGTCTCGGCGGCCTGTAGACGTAGAAGTGGCGGGTGAAGGGGATTTCGTACCCGATCTTGGTCTTCGGCTCGTCTAGCCAGGCGTCGGGGACGTGGGGTAGGACTTCTCGTTTGAGGTATTCGTGGATGTCCTCGTTCAGGGGGACGTTCTCGTTGTCGCGGAGGTCGGTGTCGGGCAGCGGGTTGCCCTTGCGGTCGGTTTGGATCTCGCCTTCCGGGTCGCTGACCGAGAACGCCTCCCAGACCGCCTTCTCCACCGGGGCCGGCAGCTTGCCCAGGCCGCTCAGCTTCATCGCGAAGTCGGCACGGCTCGTGGACTCCGTACCGATGAGGGTCTTGGCGGACGCGAGCAGCGACTCACGGTCGGCGTACTTGACGACGGCGCGTGCCTCGGCGAGCAGGGCGACCGTCTCGTCGGTGACTTCGAAGCGGAGGCGGAGAGGGCGCTCGACGGTGATGCGTTGGTAGCCGAAGTCGGTGGTGGCGAAGACCTTGACCTTGGCGTGCTGCGGGTGGTCGGGGTCGTCGGCGATGGTCAGCGCTTCGACGTAGGCGCGGGTCAGCTCGGTGATGTGTTCGTCGGTGAGCATCTTGCGCTTGTCGCCGAGGCTCTTGCGCATCTTGGTCCAGTAGTCGCGGCCGTCGAGCAGCACCACCTTGCGGCGGCGGGCCGGGGCCTTGCGGTTGGTGAGGATCCAGAAGTACGTGGAGATGCCCGTGTTGTAGAACAGCTGATCCGGCAGGGCCACGATGCCTTCGAGCAGGTCGTTCTCCAGGATCCAGCGGCGGATCTCCGACTCGCCCGAGCCGGCCGCGCCGGTGAACAGCGGCGAGCCGTTGAACACGATCGCCAGTCGGCTGCCGCCGTCCTCGGGGCGTTTCATTTTTGAAATCATGTGCTGGAGGAACAGCAGCGAGCCGTCGTTGATCCTCGGCAGGCCCGCGCCGAAGCGGCCGGCGTGGCCACGGGCGTGCTCGGCCTTAATGACCTTTTCGACCTTCTTCCACTCCACCCCGAACGGCGGGTTGGCGAGCATGTAGTCGAAGCGTTCACCGTCGTGGCCGTCCTGGCTGAACGAGTTCCCGAACGCGATCTTCGTCGGGTCACCGCCCTTGAGCATCATGTCCGAGCGGCAGATCGCGTACGTCTCACCGTTCAGCTCCTGCCCGTACACCTCCACGGTGGCGTGCGGGTTGTTGGCCTGGATGTGGTCCTGGGCCTCGGTGAGCATGCCGCCGGTGCCGCACGCCGGGTCGTAGACCTTACGCACGATCCCCGGCGTCACCAGGTCGTCCTCGTCCGGGGCGAGCAGCAGGTTCACCATCAGCTTGATGACCTCACGCGGGGTGAAGTGCTCACCGGCGGTCTCGTTGCTGATCTCGGAGAACCGCCGGATCAACTCCTCGAAGACGTAACCCATCTGGTGGTTGGACACCACGTCCGGGTGCAGGTCGATGTCGGCGAACTTCGCAACTACCTGATACAGCAGGCCCGCCTCGGTCAGCCGGGCGATCTGCGGGTCGAAGCCGTACTTGTCCAGCACGTCCACCGCGCCCGGGGAGAAGCCACCGATGTAGGCGCGCAGGTTCAACGCCACATGATCCTGATCCCCCAGCAGCCTGCGGAACGACATCTCACTGGTGTTGTAGAACGACAACCCGGCTGTCTTGCGGAGCACCGGATCCATGTTCTGCACACCGAGCTGCTTGAGCTGGGCATGCCTGGCGAGCACCGCGTCCTTCGTCGGCTCCAACACACAGTCCAACCGCCGCAACACCGTCAACGGCAGGATCACCCGCCCGTACTCCGACTGCTTGTAGTCGCCACGCAGCAGGTCAGCCACCGACCAGATGAAGTTCGCGAGTTCGTGGTGCTTGGTGCTCACCAGTTTCCCTTCGATCGCCTTTGAGTGAAGCAGTATGGCCGTTGTCCTGGTTTGTTGTGGTCCTCCGCTCGGCGGGGACCATCAACCGAACGTCAGCGCAGCGTCGCTGACCGACGATTCATACTCCGTCGGATCGCACCACACCCCGGGCCAGGCCGTCGGCGGTGAGCTGGACCAGTTCCGCGCCAAGCGACGTCGCCTGCCGGAGCGCCGACTCGAAGGCGTCGAGCCGGCGGAACGCCTCGCCGGTGGCCCGTTGCTCGTCAAGTGGCAGCCGGCGCACCTGGGCCCGCCGGATGTCGAAGCGCAGCGTGCCGGAGAGACTCGACGCCTGCTTCTCGTTCGCCGAGGTGCGCAGCTGCCCGGCGAGGAACCACGGGTCAAGCGCCGCCCGGTTGGGTCGCAGCAGGTAGAGGTTGCGCCCCAGCCGGGCACCGGGGTTTGTCACGACCCGGGCGGTGAGCTGCCGGGCGACCATCGGCACCACCACGTCCCCGACGTCGAGAGGTATCTCCTGGCCGAGTCGCCCGTCGTCGGCACCGGACGGGGCGGAGCCGGCGAGCACGTCCGGCACGGTCAGCACGGGCGGACTCCCGGCGGCCGGCACGCCGTCGTCGACCGGTCCGGCCTCGGTGGACGTGGCCCGGATCGGGCCGAGCAGTTGCACCGCACCGGAGCGGGCCAGCTCCGCCACGGTCAGGAACTCCGCCTCCGGCTCGGCCGGGATCGGCGTGACCTGTGGCAGCAGCGCCGGCAGGTCACCGACGAGGGCGGCGAGTCGCGCTCTGGTGCGTACCACCTGCTCTCCGGTGGCCCCGACCGCGACGGCGGGTTGCCGGCGCGCGGGGGTGAGGTCGACCGCCTCGTCCAGCAGCTCGACCACCGGCACCGCGTGGGCGAAGCCGGCCTGCTCGATCTCCGCGTCGGTGCGGAACGCCCGCCAGGCGGCGAGGATGCGTGGGCCGGTCCCGGCCAGTTCACCGCCGGCCGCGTCGACGAGCAGCGTCCGCGCCGGTGGTGGCGCGTCCGTGGCGGGTCGCCGCAACACCCACAGGTGCAGCGGTACGCCGTGCGGCGCGGCCGCTCCGACCGGGAGCGCGATGACGGCCCGCAGGGCGCCGCGACGCAGCAGCTCGGCACGGATGCGCCGGCCGGCGCGGCGGCTGGCCACGGTCGGCGGCATCAGCAGTACGGTGTGCCCACCGGCCCGCAGGTGCGCCAGGGCGTGCTGCACCCAGGCCAGTTCCGGTTCGGTTCGTGGGGTGGTGCCGACGATCCACCGGGGATCGTGGCCGAGTTCCTGGTCGCCCCAGTTGGTGGCGCCGAACGGCGGGTGGCAGACCACGGCGTCGAAGGTGTGGCCGGCGAATGCGTCGGCGCGCAACGAGTCGCCGGTGTCCAGTTCGCCGGGCACCTCGCGCAGCGCCAGCCACAGTGCGGCGAGCCGGGCCAGGTCGTCGTCGAGTTCCTGCCCGTACGCGCTGGTGCAGCCGGCTCGGACGGCGGCGCGCAACACGGCGCCGGTGCCGGCCGCCGGGTCGAGAACGGAGCCGCCGCCGACGTCGGCCAGGGCGACCATCAGGTCCGCGAGGTCGTCCGGGGTGGCGAAGGGGCGCCCGGGACCGGGCGCGCTGAACCGTTGCCACAGCTCGTCGAAGGCGCGTTGCGGCCCGAGGTCGTCGGCCAGGGCGTCGATGTCGGGGGTCAGCGCCGCCAGGCGCGCATCCGCCGGGCGGCGAGGTCGCTTGCCGCGTTGCCGGTCGAGCAGGCGGGCACCGACGGCGGCGAGGCCGGCGGCCGGGGATTCGCCGGCCGGGACGAGCCGCCGCCAGAGCCGGTCGGCGGCGGTCGTCTCGGCCAGCTTGCCCTGCGCACGTAGCCACTGTTCGACCTGGATCAGGTCGAACTCCGGGCTGCCCGCCGTCCCACCGACGGGGGCCGGGAAGTCGGCGTGCCGTTTGCGCCAGTTGCTGACCGCGGCACGGCCGACCCCGGCCAGCCGGGCGATCTCCGCCGCCGTGATGGTCGGGTTCACCTGCACGTTCGGAGTGTTTCACACCCGTCAAGCATCATGTCCGTTGACACGATTCACAGATGATGTTGTCATTGACGCCGCCACGAAGCAACGGGAGGGACCACCATGCGCAAGACCACGACCACGACCATCGCTCTGCTCGCCACCGCCCTCATCGGACTGGGCTGCGGCGCCGGAGCCGTGGACGACGCCGGCAGCGCGGCGAACGCGGATGACGCTGGCAACTCGGACAGCGAGAACGCCGGCAAGGGCGAGGACAAGGGCGATGACAAGGCGACGGCGAAGATCGGCGACCCGGCGCGCGACGGCAAGTTCGAGTTCACCGTCAAGTCCCGCAAGTGCGGCGTACGCAAGGTCGGCAGCGACCTGCTCGGCGCGACCGCCCAGGGCCAGTTCTGCCTGATCACCGTCAAGGTCAAGAACATCGGCAAGGAGGCGCAGCTGTTCGACGGCAGCAGCCAGAAGGCGTACGCGGCCGACGGCACCGAGTACTCCGCCGACGGCACGGCCGGCCTCTACGCCAACGAGAACGCCGAGACGTTCCTCAACGACATCAACCCCGGTAACCAGGTCACCGGCGTCGTCGTCTTCGACATCCCCAAGAAGGTGAAGCTCACCAAGCTCGAACTGCACGACTCGCCGTTCTCCGGCGGCGTCGAGGTCGCCCTCGGCTGAGCCCTGCGCGTCGAGGGCGGGCGACCGAATCCTGCCCTCGACCGCCACCAACCGCAAGGATCGTCGCCGGCCCGATCCGCATCAGCCGACGCTCTTCGACAGCCCGGTGCCGCGGGCCACACCCGGTACCCACCCCACCACCGTCTACCGCCTCCGGGTCTCCCCCGCGCCTGACGGTTTACGGGAGGCACTCAACCTCCGCTACCTCAACGACAACGGCTTCGAGCCGGTGCCGAGATACGTGGCCGACGCGCCGGCCCTGCTGGTGCACGGCAGCGTTCCCCGCCCCCGCGCCGAGTGGTGCGACATCCTCGCCGGGCTCACCGGCGAGGATGTGGACCTCGGTTACAGCAGCGGCGGTGGTGCACTGCTCCTGGTGGTCGACGAGCGCGCCTACGCCCTGGCGTACGGAACCCTGGGCCGCCACATGGTCGACCAGGAGGCGATCGACCGGACCTTCGGGGTGTCGTTCGCCGTCCGTGCACTGATGCCGAGTGACATCCGGCAGGTACGCCGCCGGATGGTCGGCGCCAGCGGCCGAGTCGACCGTAGCTTCGTTCCCGCCGGCCAGCCCATCTGGAAGTACGGCATCGACAAGTGGGGCGAGATCGTCGGCCAGGTGGGCGGCCGTACGGAGAATATGCGGCTCTCCGTCTGCCGGCAGAGCGAAAAGCCGACCCGGATCAACGGGGGCGATGCCCTGCACATCCATCTCTGCGTCGAGCCTGGTGGGCTCCTGGCAGACCTGCGGGAGATCGAGCGGGTCTGCCAGGAGGAAGCGCCGCCCGCCGACCTGGAGTTCATCACGCAGATCCGCCCGGTACCGCCGTCCGACCCGCGTGTGCCGCGACTGCGCGACATCGTCGACGAGCGGTTGGCCCTCACCGACCCACCTGGTCTCGGCCTGGCCGTGCCCGGTGAGCTGGTCGGCGACATCGAGCACGTCGGGTCGTACCGGATCCAGGTGCCAAAGTCGGGGCGGCGCGCGACCCTGACCGGTGAGCTGGAATTGCCGGCGATCCTCGCCCACACCAACGTAGCGCTCGACGGTGACCGGTGGGACGGGCTGCGGAACGGCACTCTCACCCTCTACACCGACGCCAGCGGCAACGAGGAGATGCAGTCAGGCCGGCTCTACCGTTGGATCACTGCGGAGGTGGCCGTCGGCACCAGTCAGCTGCTGCTCCACGAGGGCAACTGGTACGAGATCGGCGAGCAGCACCGCGACTTCCTGCGGCGTGAGATCGTCGAGATCCTGGCTCGGCCGTCTGCCATCACGCTGCCACCCTGGACGGTCGAGCTTGCGGACGAGGACTCCTACAACCGGGCGGCGGCAGGTAGCGACCCCGGCCTGGTTCTTCTGGACAAGAAGCTGCTGCGTACCGCACAACATTCCCGCGGCATCGAGGCGTGCGACCTACTCGGCCCCGGTGGCGAATTGATCCACGTCAAGCGGGCGAAGGGCAGTTCCCCGCTCAGCCACCTCTTCGCCCAGGGCATCGTCTCCTACGAGGCGCTGCGCTACCAGGCGGACGCACGCGCCAGATTCCTCGACGTGGTGCGGCAGCAACCGAACGGACGGGACCTCGGCCAGGACTTCCGCCCCAGCAAGGTCGTCTACGCCATCGCGCTCGGCGGCAGCCGGCAGGTCACCGTCGACTCACTGTTCACTTTCGCCCAAGTGGCGCTCTACCAGGCGATGAAGACGCTGCGAAACGAAGGCGTCGACGTCGAGGTCATCGCCATCCCACCAAACTGATGCGGCAGGTTTGTTCACGGCGGTTGCCACGTCCTGTCGGACCGGTGTCGTAGCTTGGGCCGATGACCGACATGGTGGCGATCGTCCGGCGGGCCTGCCTGCGTCTTCCCGAGGTCAGCGAGCGACTGAGTCACGGCACCCCGACCTGGTTCGTCCGGGGCAAGAAGTCGTTCGTCATGGTCTGGCCGGACGGCCATCATCAGAACGACTTCGCCCACCTGTGGTGTGCCGCGCCGCCGGGCACCGCCGTGGAACTGATCGCGGAGAACCCGCGGACGTACTTCCGCCCGCCCTACGTGGGGCATCGCGGCTGGGTCGGCGTACGTCTCGACACCAGGATCGGCGAGGCCGAGCTGGCCGAGGTCATCGAGGACGGCTACCGGTCGGTGGCGTCCCGGACCTTGCTCGCCCGGCTCGACGAGCCTCGATGAAGCCACGCTCCGACACAACCTGGCGTCGAGCCGGAAGCAGTTGCAGTTCACTACCCCATGGGAGACAGCGTGTCGGGTCGGTTCGTGTACTGGATGAACGTGTCGGTCGATCTGCGGATCGAGCGCGCCCCGGGTGAGCAGGGCGGCGGCGACTGGATGCGCATCGGCGAGTCCTTGCATCGGGAGTTCAACAGGCGGGCGCGGGCGATGTCGCTGATGATCGAGGGCCGCACGATCTACGAGACGATGGAGGCGTTCTGGCCCGGCGCCCGTGACGACGACTCGCTGCCGGACTTCATGCGTGAGTACGGCGAGATCTGGACCTCGATGCCCAAGGTGCTGGTCTCGCGCACCCGCGACAGCGCCGGGCACAACACCCGGGTCATCGGCGGGGACGACGCGATCGAGCAACTAGCGCGCCTGCGGGCGCAGTCCGACGGTGACATCGGGGTCGGCGGCGCCACCCTGGCTACCAGCCTGCTGCGGGCGGGGCTGCTCGACGAGCTTCTGCTCTTCACGCACCCGGTCGTGCTCGGCGGCGGCCGGCCGCTGTTCGACGCCCACGACGCCCCGGTCGAGCTGGACCTTATCGAGCAGGCGTCGTTCGCGCAGGGCGTGACGATGCACCGGTACGCGGTCCGGAGCGCCGGCCCGGTCGCCTGACGGACCGCGCTGAGCCGCCGGTCCGACCTGCACCGCCTTCCGGCCCCGAGGATCCGCCCGCGAGACCGGAGGGCGATTTTTCGTGTGTGGACGATCCTTTCGGCACCAGGGCCGAAAGTTCGATTAAACCTGGCAGAAGCCATGGACATATCGACATGGCTTTTGTTAACTTCAGCCCGGATGTTACGACGGGGTGAATCGCCGCAGGGGCCAGCGCCTCGATCGTGACCTCCGGCGGCCCCTCGGACACCTACCCCAATCCTCAGTTACTTGCGCCCGCGCCGCCCACCGGCGGCACCACGGGCCATCCGGTGCTGCCCGACACCCGGAGGAGAAGCCCAGCACCCGTACGTCCCGACCTGCCCGACCCGTCCTCACACCCAAGGAGAGGCAGTTGAAGAGACGACTCGCGCTCGCCGTGGCCGGCCTGACGACCATCACACTCGTCGCCCCGCCCGCCAGCTCGATGGCCGCGCCCGGCACCACCACTCCCCCGCCCGACTCGGCCTTCCAGAAGGTCACCCTCAACGACCGTCCGGGCGAGCCGATGGACCTCGCGGTGCTGCCCGACGGTCGGGTGCTGCACGTGACCCGCGCCGGCCAGGTGTGGCTGCACAACCCCGACACCGGGCGCAACACGATCGCGGCCACCCTCGACGTCTACCAGCACGACGAGGAGGGCCTGCAGAACGTCGCCATCGACCCGGGCTTCGGCCGACGCGGCAACAACTGGATCTACCTGTACTACTCGCCGCCGATGGACACCCCGGTCGACGACCCGGCCACCCCGGACGTCAACGAGGGCGACGCGCCCGTCTGGGGCACCGAGGAGGAGCTCGCGCCGTTCAAGGGCGTCATCCGACTGTCCCGGTTCCGGCTGGTCAAGGACACCTTGGACCTGCGTACCGAGCAGCGGATCATCGACGTGCCGGTGGATCGGGGCATCTGTTGCCACGTCGGTGGGGACATCGTCTTCGACGCGAAGGGCAACCTGTACCTGTCCACCGGGGACGACACGAATCCGTTCGAGTCCGGCGGGTACGCCCCGATCGACGAGCGGCCCGGCCGCAATCCCGCGTACGACGCGCAGCGCACCAGCGCCAACACCAACGACCTGCGCGGCAAGATCCTGCGGATCAAGGTCGGCGCCAACGGCAGATACACCATCCCCAAGGGAAACCTGTTCAAGCCCGGCACCCGGGGCACCCGCCCCGAGATCTACCTGATGGGTCTGCGTAACCCCTTCCGGATCGAACTGGACCGCAAGACCGACGACCTGTACGTCGCCGACTACTCACCCGATGCCGGTGAGCCCGATCCGCTGCGCGGACCGGCCGGGCACGGCAAGTGGTTCGTGGCCCGCAAGGCCGGCAACTACGGCTGGCCCTACTGCGCCACCCCGCAGCTGCCGTACCGGGACTACGACTTCGCCACCGAGGAGTCCGGTGCCGAGTTCGACTGCTCGGAGCCGGTCAACGAGTCGCCGAACAACACCGGGCTGCGGAAGCTGCCCGCCACGCAGCAGCCGGACGCTTGGTACAGCTACGACCTGTCGCCCGAGTTCCCAGAGTTGGAGACCGGCGGCATCGGGCCGATGGCCGGGCCCGCGTACCGCTTCGATCGCTCCACCGCCCGGGGCCGCAACCCGGTGGCGTGGCCGGCGTACTACGACGGCAAGCCGCTGTTCTACGAGTGGAGCCGCGACTATGTGAAGGCGTTCCAGCTGGACCGGCGCGGCGAGTTGAGCGGAATCGAGCCGGTGCTGCCCTCGGTCGTCTTCGACAACCCGATGGACCTGGAGTTCGGCCCCGACGGCGCGCTCTACGCCCTGGAATACGGCGACGGCTTCTTCAGCGAGAACCCGGAGGCGCAGCTGTCCCGGATCGACCACATCGGTTGGGACGGCAACCACAGTCCGATCCCGGCGGTCTCGGCCAGCCAGACCGCTGGCCTGGCACCGCTGACCGTGGAGTTCTCCAGCGAGGGCACCACCGACCCGGACGGCGACCGGCTGCGGTACGAGTGGTACCTGGACGACGACGACCGGGTCGACTCGCGGTCGGCGAACCCCACCTTCACCTACCGCGAGAACGGCAGCTACGAGGCGACGCTGAAGGTGACCGACCGGAAGGGACGGTCGGCGTCGGCGTCGGTGCGGGTGGTGGTCGGCAACGCCGTGCCGGTGGTCGAGCTGGTCGCGCCGGTCGAGGGCCAACCCTTCGCCTTCGGCGACACCATCCAGTACGAGGTACAGGTCACCGACGACCAGCCGGTGGACTGCGCCCGGGTCAGCGTGACCTACATCCTCGGCCACGACGACCACGGGCACCCGCAGACCACCGCCAACGGCTGCACCGGCTCGATCCTCACCACCATCCCGTCCGGGCACGACCCGGCGACCGACAACCTGTCCGCCGTGTTCGTCGCCAACTACACCGACCCCGGTGACGACGGACTGCCGCCGCTGACCGGGACCGACCAGGTCGTGCTCGTACCCGGCGTGTAGATCCACGAGAGGAGTCATCATGTGTTACGGCTACGACGGGATGGCCGCGCTGCGGCGTTCCGTCCTCGACCGGCGGGGCCTGCTACGCGGCTCGGTGGCCGCGATGGCCGGCGTCGGCCTCGCCACGGCGGGGATGGGCGCGACTGCCGCCTCCGCCGGACCCAAGCACGGCCCCGGGCACGGACACGGTCCCGGGCACGGGCATGGTGGTCGGCGGCGGGTGCCGCCGGGGCTGATCAGTATCCAGCTGTGGACGGTCCGGGATGCGCTGAACGGCGAACCGGGGTACGACGCCACGCTGCGCCACCTCGCCCGGGTCGGCTACCCGAAGGTGGAACTGGCGCTGGGCTACTTCGGCCGCAACGCCGCCCAACTGCGTCGCTTCCTGGACAGCATCTGCATCAAGGCCACGTCCAGCCACGACGGGATCAGCGAAACGCCCGCCGCGCTACAGGAGAAGATCCGCAACGCGGTCACGCTGGGTCAGAAGTTCATGGTGGTGCCGTACCTCTACTCGGAGAACGCCGACGACTGGAAGCGGTGGGCGGAGCAGATGAACGTCGAGGCCGTCGCGGCGGCCCGGGCCGGTCTGCGGTACGGCTACCACAACCACGCCCACGAGTTCACCATCGACCTCGGCGGCGGTCGCACCCCGTGGGACGTGCTGACCGAGGAACTGGATCCCCGGCTCGTCCACCTGGAGATCGACATCTACTGGGCGGTCACCGGCGGCATCGAGTCCGGCGACGGTGTGACCGACCCCGAGGGCTTCACCCTGGACGTCATCCGTGCCGCGCCGCAGCGGGTGCTCCAGTACCACGTCAAGGACCGGCACGCCGCCGACGGCGACATGGCCGACCTCGGCACCGGGATGATCGATTTTGGGCGGATCTTCCGGAAGCACCAGGTGCTGGAGTACATCGTGGAGAACGACACTCCCGACGTGACGCCCCAGCTCACCGCCGAGATCGGCTACCGCTACCTGCGCAACCTGCGGTACTGACGATCGTTCCCCGGTAGCCGCCGGGGGGCCGGGTCGACCACGATCGGCCCGGCACCCCGGCGATGCGGAGGCCCGCACGTCGGTGGGCCTGCTCGCTCAGTCGAAGTCCGCGGCGGTGAAGATCACCGACGCTGAGCGGGAGCCGACGGCAGCAGCACAACCGTAAGCGACGGTCACACTGCGTGCGTGTAGCGCCTCCCACCACCTTGCCCTCATCCACGCTTTGCTCTGCTTCACCCCACGCACAACCGACATGAGCTGGGGTTGTCCGGGGACACCGCCCGACACATAGGTTGCTGAGCGTAATCAATGCGTGGGTTGAAGCAGAGCAAAGGACGTAGGGGTAGGGAGAGGTCGCGGTCGGGATGTCACTGAGTGTGAGAGGTCGGGAGGTGGAGATCGTCGCAGAGCAGCGGCTCACCTGAGTGCCGCCGGTCGGCCGGTGCGGACCCGCCTTCCAGGCCCCGTCAACGCAGCCGGCGGGCGGGGAACCTCGGCGGCGGGTCGGCGATCGCGTCCTGGGCGGCGACCAGTTGGAGTTCCCGGGTGCCGGTCGCCAGGGTCGCCTCCAGCACCGCGAAGATCGAGGCGGTGGTGCGTTCCAGCGCGGTGGCCGGCGACCCCGTCGTGGAGAGGTGCGCCAGGTACAGGGCGGCGGTGACGTCGCCGCCACCGTTGGGGGTGATCGGCAGCAGCGGGGTGGTCACCGCCCAGGCGCCGGCATCCGAGACGGCCACCACCTCCAGCGAGCCGGCCGGCAGGTCGCCGTGCAGCACGCTTGTAACCAGGACGTGCCGGGGCCCGGTGGCGCGTACCGCGTCGACGGCGGCCAGCAGGTCGTCGACCGTGTTCGTCGGGCGGCCGGCGAGGAACTCCAGCTCGAACTGGTTCGGGGTGACGATGTCTGCGCGGGGCACCACCACGTCGCGCAGGTACTCCGGGATGCCCGGACGGACGAACATCCCCCGGCCGACGTCACCCATCACCGGGTCGCAGCAGTAGCGGGCGTCGGGGTTGGCGGTCTTCACCAGGGTCACCGCGTCGAGGATCACCGCACCCATCGCCGGATCTCCCTGGTAGCCGGAGAGCACCGCGTCGGCATCGCCGAGCACCCCACGGTCGGCTATGCCGGCGATCACCTCGGCGACGTCGGCGGGGGCCAGCAGCGGGCCCCGCCACGCGCCGTAGCCGGTGTGGTTGGAGAAGTGCACGGTCAGCACCGGCCAGACCTCGTGGCCGAGCCGCTGCAACGGGAACACCGCCGCCGAGTTGCCGACGTGACCGTAGGCGACCGAGGACTGGATGGACAGGATCTTCACCGTCTCATCATGGCGGCCGGCGGCCCGCGATGGGGCCGGGCCCCGCTACCCAGCCGAGCAGGCCGGGCTGGTGGCGGCTCAGCGCCTCGGCATGGTCAGTACGATCCGGCCGGCTGCCCGACCGTCGGCCTGCCGGGTCCACGCGTCGGCGACCTCGGCAAGTGGCACGGTCTCGTGGGTCGCGGCGAGTCGACCGGCGGCGACGTGGCCGGCGATCTCCCGGATCGCCTGCGCCCGCCGCGCCGGGGCCAGTTCGTTATTGGTGTAGCCGAGGATGCGCAGCGAGCGGCTGCGCAGCGTCGCGGAGTCGAAGGGTGCCTGTTCGCCGGCCGAGCTGCCGAGGTTGACCAGCCTGCCGCGCGGGGCGAGGGTGCGCAGCGCGGCTGCGGCGGGTACCCCGAACAGCGGGTCGAGCACGACGTCGGCCGGCCCGTCGCAGGCGTCGACAAGCCAGCCGGCGAGGGTGTCCACGTCGTCGGTGTCGGTGAGGGTCACCACGGCGTCGGCGCCCAGCAGTCGGGCCCGTTCCCGGGCGGCTGCCGACCGGGCCGCCGCGACGACCCGCCGGGCGCCGTGCAGCCGGGCCAGTTGCACCGCGGCCTGACCGACGACGCCGCCGGCGCCGAGGATCACCACCTGCTCCCCCGGGCTCAGCTCGCCGCGCCAGGTCAGCGCCATCAGCGCGGCGACCGCGGAGAGCCCGAGGGCCGCCAGGATGGTGTCGACGCCGTCGGGCAGGGCGACCACGTCGGCGTCCGGCACGACGCAGTAGCCGGCCATGCTGCCGTCACCGGGCCGCATTCCGGCCGGCGTGGCGAACCACACGGGCGTGCCGTCGTCGAGGTGGCCGACGCCCTGCACCCCGGGCACGTACGGGGTGGCCGGGGTGCCGAAGTACGAGGTGCCGGTGGCGCAGAGGACGTCCAGCGGGGTGATCGGGGCGGCGGCCACCCGGACCCGTACCTGTCCGTCGCCGGGTCGTGGTGGTTCGCGACGTTCGACGACGGGCGGGCGACCGCAGGCGGTGACGACGGCGGCGTCCATCAGGTGGCGATGTCCGGGTACGGCAGCGAGAAGTGCGCCAGCCGGCGGGCGTACTCCTTCTGGAAGCCCAACGGTTCGGGGTGGTCGCGTTCGAACATGGCGATGAACAGCGTGAGGGTGAGGAACGGGTGGGCACCCAGCTCGAACAGCTTGACATAGTCGTGGGTGGTCAGGGCCTCCCGCTCGACCTCGTCGAACCGCAGCCAGGTGCTGGCCTCGGGGATGTGACAGTTGAGGATCTGGTTGGCGCGTTCGGCCTCCCACCAGGTGACGGTGCCGCGCGGGTCGTCCCGGTAGCGCTCGACCAGGTCGGGGTCGCGGTCGACGGTGTAGAGGAACTTGTTCAGCAGGTACCTGCTCATGCCGACGCTCCATTCGGGTACCAGGTGAAGTACGCCTCCATGGTGTGGAACAGGTCGAGCGTGTCGACGTAGTCGGCCTTCGCACCCTCACCGGCCACGCCCATCATCAGCATGAAGTCCATGAAGCCGTGGGTGGCGTTGCCGGGAGCGTGCAGGCTGTCCAGCGTCACCTCGGACAGGCAGCCCTCCAGGTCTCCGCTGGCGATCCACTCCACGGCCCGGCGATCGAACTCCGGGTCGGGCCCGTGCGGGCCGAACTGCCGTGGCCCGCCCAACTCCAGCGACAGGTGCCCGGTGCCGATCACCGCGACCCGCTGGTCGCCGGGCCAGGATTCGACAAGTTCTCGGATGGTCTTGCCGAGCTGCACGAAGCGTTTCGGCTGCGGCAGCGGCGGGGCGAAGATGTTCGTGTAGACCGGCACGATCGGCAGGTCGGCCTCGGGCCGCAGGGTGATGATCGGGCAGGTGATGCTGTGGTCGATGCGCAGCTCGTTGCTGTACGCCAGGTCGAAGCCGGCGTCGAGGCCCTCACGCAGCAGGTACGCCGACAGGTCCTCCTGGCCGCGCAGCACCATCCGGGGCAGGCCGAACTCGCGTTCCTCGTTGTACCAGTTGGCGTCGTAGAACGGCGCCTTGCCGATGAGGAACTGCGGCATGTTGTCCAGCCACAGCTGGTGGAAGTGGTCCGAGCCGACCATCACCAGCACGTCCGGCCGGGCCCGGGTCAGCGTCTCCCGGAACGCGGTGATCTTGCGTACCCATTCGTCGGCGAAGGGTGGCCGGTCCTCGCCCTGGGCGGTGCTGGCCCGATAGTAGAAGGGGTGGTGGGTGGAGGCGATGACCGCGGCCAGTGTGGCCATGGACGGCTCCTCTCAGGACGGGTCGGGGGTGGTGTAGGCGGCGTTGCGGTCGACGGTCAGGTAGACGTCCATGCCGATCGGGGTGCGGCGTTCCTCGGCGAGGTGCCCGAGCAGGCCGGCGGCGCGGGCCAGCAACGCGAAGCCGCGCAGCAGGTCGACCGGCAGGCCCAGGTCGGCCAGGGCCGCGCCACAGACCCCGGCACCGTTGAGCGGCAGAGTCCGGCCGAGCACCTCCGGGTGTACCCGGCCGATCGCCTCGAACAGCCGCAGGTGCGGCCCGCGCAGCTGCTCCTCCTCGGCGATGCGGATCAGCACCGGCGTACGCGGATCCTCGGTCTTGTGCACGGGGTGGCCGAGTCCCGGGACCAGCCGCCGGGCGGCCCGGGCGGCGGTGACGGCGTCGCGGGCCAGGTCGTCGAAGCCGGCATCGTCGGCGGGCACCGGACCGTCGACGGTGGCGAGCGTGTCGGCGAGGAACCGGCCACAGTCCTCGGTGACGCCGAGGAACCGGGAGCCGCCGCCGAGCAGTCCGGCGGCGAGGGCGCCCTGAAGTGACTCGGGGGCGCTGAGGTAGGTCAGCCGGGCGGCGATGGCGGTCGGGGTGAACCCGTGGTCGGCGAGCGCGACGAGCACCGCCTCGAAGACGCGTACCTCCGACGGGGTGGGGCGGCGCTGCGCGACCAGCCAGAAGGCGAGTTCACCGAAGCCGACGCGGCCCATCAGGTCGGCGGCGAGATCCTGACCGAGCAGCCGGATGCTGCTCGCGTCGGAGGTGCCGATGGACGTCGGGAAGCTGGTCACGGTTGGTCCTGCCTCTCGGTGAGCCACCTGCGGATCTCGGTGCCGTGCTCGTCGAGGCCGGGCGGTGGCAGGTCGTAGCGGGCCGGGGTGGCGGAGAAGGTGATCGGGTGCCGGACGCTGGGCACCGCCCGGTCGCCCGCGCCGACCTCGACGACCGGGTCGAGGTCGAGTTCGTCGGCGAGCGCCACCCCGCCGTCGATGGTGTTGATCGGGGCGCACGGTACGCCCGCGGCGATCAGCTCTCGGAACCACTCGTCCTTGCCCCGGGTACGCAGCCGTTCCAGCAGCAGTGGCCGCAGTTCCTCTCGGTTGGCGGTGCGGTCCTGGTTGCGCCCGAAGCGCGGGTCGTCGACCAGTTCCGGTACGCCGAGCACCTCGCAGAGCTTGGCGAACTGGCCGTCGTTGCCGGCGATGACCACCAGTTCGCCGTCGGCGGTGGGTAGCGGCTCGTACGGGAACAGGCTCGGGTGGGCGTTGCCCATCCGGTAGGGCACGGTGCCCCCGGCGACGTAGGCGCTGGAGTGGTTGACCAGCCCGGACAGCGCCGAGGAGAGCAGGTTGACCTCGACGTGCTGGCCCTGCCCGTCGGCGCCCCGGTGGTGCAGGGCGGCGAGGATGCCGATGGTGGCGTGCATGCCGGTCATCACGTCGAACACGGAGATGCCGGCCCGGTACGGTGAGCCGTCCGGGTCGCCGGTGAGGCTCATCAGTCCGGAGATTGCCTGCACCATCAGGTCGTAGCCGGGCAGGGCGGCACCGGGGCCGGTGCCGAAGCCGCTGATCGAGGCGTAGACGATCCGGGGGTTGGCGGCAGCGACCGTGTCGTAGTCGAGCCCGAAGCGGCGCAGTCCGCCGGGCTTGAAGTTCTCGATCAGCACGTCGGCCCGGCCGGCGAGGTCGCGGGCCACCGTCAGGTCGTCGGGGTCGCGCAGGTCCAGGGCGATGGAGCGCTTGTTGCGGTTGATTCCCAGGTAGTACGTGGAGACGCCGTCGCGTACCGGCGGCATCCAGGTCCGGGTGTCGTCGCCGCCAGGGCTCTCCACCTTGACCACCTCGGCGCCCATGTCGGCCAGCAGCATGGTGGCGTACGGCCCGGCCAGGATCCGGGAGAAGTCGGCGACGAGCAGGCCCCGCAGTGGACCACCGCCCGGCGTCGGATCCGGTTCGTGTCCGTGCTCCGGTGCCATCGTCATCCCACTCCCGACCGCTAGACGGACATGTGTCCGTGACTGCCGAGTATTGGAGCGGCAATGCACCCTGTCAACCGTTGACACCTGCCGGAAACGGCGCCCACACTTGCGCCCATCTCAGGTCCGCCCGCAGTACGGACAGCTGTCCGCAAAGTGGGCCGCCCCGACCACCGCTGGGAGTTGACCGCCATGAGCGCACCCGTATCAGGCCCGAGTCCCGACCGTCCCCTGCTGTTCCGCAACGGCCTCGTCCTGACCATGGACGACACGCACCGCGTCCTGCCCGGCACCGATGTCCTCGTCGTCGGCGAACGGATCGCCGACATCGGCGTCGGGCTGACCGCCCCCGAGGGCGCCATCGAGATCGACGCGTCCGGTGGCATCCTCATGCCCGGGATGATCGACACGCACCGGCACATGTGGCAGACCGCGATGCGCGGCTACGGTGCCGACTGGACACTGACCCAGTACTTCGTCTGGTACTACCTGGAGTCCGGCAAGCTGTTCCGCCCGGAGGACGTCTACGCCGGCAACCTGCTGGCCGCCGTCGAGGCCATCGACGCCGGTGTCACCACCACCGTGGACTGGTCACACGGCCTGCAGAGCACCGACCACGCCGACGCCGCCGTCGACGCCCTGCGCGAGGTGCCCGGCCGGTTCGTGCTCGCGTACGGCAACATCCAGCAGGGACCGTGGGAGTGGTCGACAAGTCCGCAGTTCCGCGACTTCGTCGAGCGTCGCTTCCACAGTCGGGACGACATGCTCGGCCTGCAACTGGCCTTCGACGTCACCGGTGACCCGGCCTTCCCCGAGCGGGCCGCGTTCGAGGTGGCCCGGGAACTGGACCTGCCGGTCACCACGCACGCCGGGGTGTGGGGCGCGACGAACGACGACGGCATCCGGCTGATGCACGAGAACGGGTTCATGACCCCGTCCACGGTGTACGTGCACGCCGCCACCCTCACCAACGACTCGTACCACCGCATCGCGGCGACCGGCGGCTCGGTGTCGGTGTCGACGGAGAGCGAGCAGAGCGCGGGCCAGGGCTACCCACCCACCTGGGCGCTGTGCCACCACGACATCCCGGTGTCGCTGTCGATGGACACCAGCGTCTGGTGGAGCGGCGACCTGTTCTCCGCGATGCGGACCACGCTCGGCGCCGACCGCTCGCGCGAGCATCTGGAGGCGCACGCTCGCGCCGACACCATCACCCACTGCCGGCTGCGCGCCGAGCAGGTCGTCGACTGGGCCACCCGGGGCGGCAGCCGCGCCCTCGGCCTGGACGACGTGGTGGGCAGCGTCGAAGCGGGCAAGAAGGCCGACCTCGTACTGATCAAGAACGACCGCTCGCCGGTGATGTTCCCGATCCTCAACCCGTACGGCCACGTCGCGTTCCAGGCCCAGCGTGGCGACGTGCACAGCGTCGTGGTCAACGGGCGGCTGGTCAAGCACGACCACCAGCTTCTCGGGATCGACCTGGCCAAGGCCCGCCGGCACGTCGAGCAGACCATCGACCATCTGGTCGGCGAGATGGGCGCCGAGGCGTGGGCCAAGGGCATGAACCCCGACATCCCGGAAACGAAGATCCAGGAGAACCCGTACACCTACACCGAGTGGGACGCCGGCTCGGCGCAGTGGAAGCATTGATCGGTACGTGACCCTCGGAAGGCAGGCAGTGATGGCACGCGACGCCCGACCCGACTTCATCGAAGCCCTCGCTCGTGGCCTCGACGTCCTGCGCTGCTTCCAGCCCGGTCGACCGGTGATGATGCTCAGCGAGATCGCCGGTGCGACCGGGCTGGCCCGGCCGACCGTCCGCCGGATCCTGCTCACCCTGGAGGATCTCGGTTACGTACGCGCCGCCGACCGTGGCTTCGCCCTCACTCCACGGGTGCTCGAACTCGGCATGACGTACATCAGCGCGCTGGGCGTGTGGGAGATCGCTCGGCCGCACATGCGACGGCTCGTCGCCCAGACCAACGAGTCGACGTCGATGGCGCAGCTGGACGGCAGCGACATCGTCTACGTGACCCGGGTCGCCGTACCGAAGATCATCACGCTGGCGGTGACCATCGGCACCCGTTTCCCCGCCCCCGCGACCTCGATGGGCAAGGTGCTGCTCGCCGCCCTGAACGACGACGAACTCGACCGGGTCCTCGCTCTGCCCGGCCGGTCCGGCATCACACCGCGCTGGCAACCCGACCGGGCCGCCCTCGACGCGTCGCTGCGTGAGGTGCGGGCCCGAGGTTGGGCGCTCGCGGACGAGGATCTCGCCCCCGGCATCCGGTCGATCGCCACCGGCGTCCGCGACGGCCGGGGCCGGGTGGTGGCCGCCGTCAACGTCACCGTGCACGCGGCCGAGACGTCGGTACGCACCCTCACCGAGGAGCACCTGCCACGCCTGCTCTGCACCGCCGCCGACATCAGCCGGGACTGGGCGATGCTCGACGCCGTACCCAACGTGCGCCAGGACGCGACCGTCGAAGCCGCCCCCGTTCCCGCCGCCCGGGTCGAGGCCGGCACCTGACCGACCGTCGGCGGTCCCGGTCGCCGCGTCATGTTTCCGGATCCGCCGCGACAGGTTGGGGTGTGTGGGGTGTCGGCACTGTCGAGCTGACCGCACAGACGGATCGCGCCCGCGCTGCGGTCGGTCGACATGCGCGCGTGGCCCGGGTGACGACCTGCCGGCGCCGCCAATGCCCCGCTATCGCCCGTCGCGCAGCGTGAGGACGTACCTGGCGGTGAACGCGACGGTGCGGTCAGCGTCCTCGGTCAGCTCGGTGAGGGCACGGGTGGCCGTGCCCCCCGGGATGTCGGCGAGGGCCTGGGTCAACCGGCTGCGTGCGGGCGGGGCGACGCCGTCGGCGGTGAGGCGCTCGACCAGGTGCCCGGCGATCTGCTCCGCCAGCGCGGGCGCACCGGCCAGCGCGGTCAGGGCGTCGGCTGCGTCGGCCTCGTTCGTCTCCTCGACGACCATCTCGATCAGGGTCGGGATCGCCTCGGCCACGCCACGTGCCCCGAGCGCGAGCGCCGCGTACCTGCGGACGACGGGGTCGGGGTGGGCGAGGGCGTCCCGCAGCAGCACGGTCGCGTCACCGTCGGGGATCTCGGCGACGGACTGGACGGCGCGTTTGCGTACCTCGGCGTCGGGTGCGTCGAGGCCCACCGCCAACAGCGCCGCCGCATCGCCGGCCGACTGCGCCAGCGCCCAGCGCAGCGCGCCGGCGACGTTCGGGTCCGCTTCGCCCAGCACCGCCTCGACAAGTGCCTCCGCCGGCATCGCCGTGTCACCGGCCGAGGACAGGGCGGCGCGCTGACGGTGCCCGGCGTCCTCGGAGCCGAGAGCCTGGAGCAGGGCGACGACCTGGAGCACGTCCGCCCAGTCGGCGGGTTGCGCGGCCCCGATCCGACGCAGCCGGGTGAGCAGCTCCGTCTGCGTGGCGATCCGCTCCCGGGTCTGCTGGATCAGGTCCGCCACGAGCCGCGCGGGGGTGAAGGCGGGATCGTCGAGCGCCCGCCTCACCTCCCGCAGCGACAGCCCCAGCGACCGCAGGCTCTCGATGTGGAAGATCCTCCGGATGTCGTCGCTTGAGTACTCGCGGTAGCCGACCCCGCTGCGCCCGGTCGGCTCCAGCAGACCGAGCGACTCGTAGTGGCGGAGCATCCGGGCACTGACGCCGGAGCGCCGCGCCACCTCACCGATCAGCACCGCCGGTCACCGCCGCCGGTCGTTCTCGCCGAGAGCCACCACGCGCTTCGCCTCCTCGATCGCGAACTCGAAACCGGCGTCCGGGTCGTCGAGCAGGCGTTCCGTGGCGATCGCGTGCCGCCGCACGCCGGGGTCGCCGTCCCGGGCCGCGGCCCGCAGGATCGGCGTGATCACCTCACCGAGCGCGATCAGCGCCCGGCTGAGGCTCAACTGCGTCTCCCGCCCGCCGCGCCCGAGCTGGGTCGCCAGCACGTCGGCCAGCGCCGGCTCGTCGCCGCCGGGTACCAGGACGACGGCCGCCCGCCAGGCGCTGCGGGCCACCTCGTCGTCGGCGTCGGTGAGCAACGCCCGGGTGATCGCCGGCCACGCCCGCCGGTCCCCGATCTTGGACAGGGTGTGCAGGGCCTGGCTGCGGGCCTGGGCGGTTTCCGAGCGCAGCTCCGCGACGAGCCCGGGGACAGTCAGTGCGGCCGGGTGCCGGATGAGGGCCCAGGTGAGCATCTCGCGTACGGAGAAGTCGGGCTCGACCGCACAGCGCTCCACCAGCTTGTCGATCAACTGCGGGTCGGGTGTCGTGCCGGCCGCCAGCGCCGCCCGCAGCCGCACCGACGGGTCGGCGTGCACCAGCCCACGCAGCATCCGCGCCGTGTGGGTGGCCTCCTGTGACGTCTTCATCCGGATCACCTCCTCGACACAGTGAAGACCTTGTCACTCTGTCAAGGTCAAGCCGTGGGTGCCGGCAGATCTCCGGGGGCACCCACGGCTCGCCGCGGCGTCCGGTCAGCGCTTCGGTGCCTTGACCTTCTGCTTGTTGTGGTTGTTGCCCCGACCGTCGGGCTTGTAGTTGCGCTCCACGTTGCCGGCCGCGTCCACCGAGAACCAGTGCACGGTCGTACCGACGGGGATGGTGAGCGTCTCGCCGCCCTCCCGGATGCCGGCCGAGCCGTAGAGCGCTGAGTCGTAGGTGGGTCGGCTCCGGTCGAGGGTGTAGAACACCGCCGCCGGTTCACTCGTGGAGAAGGTGACATCCACCATGCCCGGGTTGGCGCTCGCCCGCACCGACAGCGAGCTTCTCGGCCGCTTCCGGTCCGTGTCGAAGTCCCGGGCGACCCGCAGCATCTCGGTCAGGCCGTTGGCGAACTCCATCGTCTCGGCGTGCGCCTCCGGCCAGGCCGGCTGGAACGAGGTGCCGACCTCGAAGTTCCAGGCGTAGATGCCGTACTTGTACCAGAGCATGTCACCGGAGTTGCCGGCGGCCGAGTACAGCACGTCGGCGATCGGGCCGGTCCGGGCCGGGGTGACCGCCAGGTTGCGGTGCCGCTTGATGGCGGTCAGGATCCGCGACGATGCGCCCCAGAACAGCGACTCCTCGGCCAGCGTCGGCCGCGGTGCGGAGATCCGGCCGGGGACCGCGTACGAGCCGGGCGACCACATGAAGTAGTTGCCGGACGAGTGCAGGTTCATCGAGAACCTGATGTTCGGCCGGGCGGCCAGCCAGTCGACGTTGCGGTTCTCCGGCTCCGACAGTTCGCCCGGCCCGGCGTACGTGCCGCTGGTGCAGCTGGTCGACGCGCCCGCGTACCCGTCGAACAGGCTGTACTCGGTGTAGTTGCGGTTGTTGTCCACCCCCCACGAGTTACGGCCGAGAAAGTCCGCCGGCGCCTGCGGGGCGCAGTGGTTCGTCATGTTCTTGCGCTGGGAGTTGAAGTCGTAGAACGAGTAGTGCCCGCCGTCCGGGTTGATCGACGGAGCGATCCAGATGTCGAGGTTGTCGACAAGCTCGCGGGTCTTGCGATCGTGGGCGTAGTTGCGGAGCAGCCGCTCGGCGGTCTCGATCGTGACCAGCGGCGGCACCCACTCCCGGGCGTGTTCCTGGGCGTAGGCGAGCACTCCGAGCCGGGAACCGTCGCGGTGCTTGCCGATCCGGATGGCGTACACCGGGTGTGGGTCGCGGGAGACCGCCGCCGGTGCGGCGAGGCCGTCGGAGAGCGCGGTCCGCGCGGCCGGCGCGACCACCCCGGTGCCCGGGCTGCCCCGATAGGTGTACGCGGTCACCAGCGTCCCCGCCTGCGCGTTGAGCGCGGCGACGACCTGCTCGGCGGTGCTGATGACGGTGCCGCTGCCGTCGGTGGCGAGGTCGACGCGGACCTCGGTGCCGCTGACGGTGACCGTCAGGGGTGCGTCGGCGACGCCGGGGGCGGCGAGTTCGACGGAGATGTCGTTGCCGCCCTGGTGGCCCCAGGCCAGCGAGTCGACCGCGACCCGGCTGGCGTCGACGGTGCCCAGCACCGCCTGCGCCTTGCGCCGGTAGCCGTTGGTCCGGTGCGGCAGCTCGACGATCTCCGAGATCTTCGGGTACTGCGCGGCCAGGGCCTTGATCCGGTCGTACAGCTCGGTGGGGGTCAGGTAGCTGGCCACGAAGTCCTTCATGTAGCCCGGCCCCTCGGGGTCCTTCGGCGGGATCGGCAGCCACTCGTTGACCTTGGCCACCGCCACGTCACCGCTCGGACTGGTGATCCGCACGTACGCCGGACGGCTGGTCACCTGCGCCGCGCCCCGGTGGTAGAGGTAGACACCGGCATCGACGAACCGGGAGACGGTCTGGGTGCCGCCGGAGCCGATCTCGGTGCCCGGCCCGCTGTCCCGCTCGACGGTCAACGGGCTGGCGTCGGTCTGGCCCTGCGCCCACTTCGCCTCGACCGAGAGCACCTGAGTGTCGCCGGAGGTGTAGTAGTCCGCTCGGATGATCCTGACGTCGGCGACCGTGGATCGGGCGGAGAAGTCGGCGGCGGCCGCGTACTCCCGGTTCTCGGCCAGGTGGGCGGCGATGGTCGCCTCCCGCTCGGCCACCCGCTGCGCCGCGTCCTCGGGGGTGTGCAGCACCTTGCCGAAGGTGAAGCCGGCCCGGGTCAGCGTCGCGACCTCGTTGCCGGTCACCACGGCGTGCACGACGATGCCGTCGCCGGTGTGGGTGACGTGGTGGTCGAGGTCGACGCCGGTGGCCACCAGGGCGTCCAACTCTGCGCTGTCGGCCAGGATCACCTCGACCACGCTGGCCCGCTCGTCGGCCAGCCGGCCGAGGTCGGCGGGCGCGGTCACCGGCGCGGCGGCCTGCGGCACGATCGCCGCGGCGGGATCGACCAGCAGCAGCACGGCCGCGAGGGCGGCAAGTGCGGTGGCGGCGGGCAGCTGGGGTCGCCAGCGCAAGCCCGTTCGGACCTTGGACATGAGGCGGTCGCCCCTTCTCTCGGCACGCGGCGCGGAGGCAGCGGGTTCAGCGCGGATCCGCCGAGCCGCCCAGGGTGCGGGACAGCAACGGCGAGGCGCTCGGCGGTCGACGCTGCCCGCATCGCCGATTACGCAGCGTCGCGCATCCGGGTCGTAGGAGTGATCGAGATGCCGACATCCTTCGCCCGCAGATAGGGATCTGTCAATGATCGGCGGCCCCGCCCCCGGTGACCGCGCCCACCTCGCCCGACCGTCCCGGAACGAGTGTTTGACCTGCGTGCAGACTGGAGATCAAGAGCGTGAGGCTCGACAACGAGGGGGATCACGCGTGTCCGAGAACGCCATCGACCGGCACCACCACACCGCCGACCGTCCGGCCGACGTCACCGACCCGCTGCTGTGGCGGCTCGCCCTGGACGTCGCCGACGCGCACGCGCCGGGCGAGGACGGTGGCTGCACCCACCTGCTGTGCGCCGGCCAGAACTGGCCGTGCGAGCCGTGGCAGCAGGCCCAGCGGGCACTGAACCTCGCCCAGGGCGGCGCGGCCGACGAGCCTGCCGCTCCGTCCTCCGCCCCCGACGACACCTGGGCGGCCCCGGCCGCTCGACCGACCTGGTCGACGGATCACTCCCACCACCAGTCCGCCGCCTGAGCGACCGACCAGGACGGTCGACCGAGGGCTGTCAATGTAGTGTTGACGGGTGCGTGCGCCGCTCGACCAACTCGCCGGCATTCCGGCCACTCGGGAGCGGCTCGATGACACCGAACTCGACCTCATCGACCGGGCGCGGCAGGCCGGTGCGACCTGGACCCAGGTCGCCGAAGCCCTCGGCCTGGGCAGCCGGCAGGCCGCCGAGCAGCGCCGCCAGCGCCTGGCTGCGGCACGTACCGCCCGCCGAGCGGCGTCCGACCGGCGCTGGCCGGCCGAGGTAGCCGCGCTGCGCGGCCTCCTCAGCGACCTGCGGCGCTGGATCGACAACGATCGTCGCTGGGACACCCGCTTTCCGCGGGCCGCGCTGACCCGCCGCACCACCGCGCTCGCCTTGGAGGCCGATCCGGGCGGCCTGTACGACCTGGCTGCCCGGATCCGCGCCGATCTGCCGGTCGCCGACCCCGGTCTGCCCGCCCCGGTGCGCGCCGTCGCCCGCGACTTGGCCGACACACTGTCAACGCGGCGTTGACATCGTTCCGAACCATTGCCTCGGTTCGACTCAAGGCATGACGCTGTGAGCCACTCTGACTCAACTCCGGAGGGCTCGTGCGACGCAACGCGATCCTGTTCGTGGCAGTGTCCCTGCTGTCCGGCCTCGGTGGCAGCGCGATGGCCCTGGTCACCGGCATCTGGATCCTCGACCTCACCGGCTCCCCCGGCCTGGCCGCGCTCGTCGGCCTCTGCGGCTACGCACCCACCCTCGCCGGCCCGTGGCTCGGCGCTGTCGTCGACCGGCTGCCCCGACGCCCGGTCGTCATCGCGGCCAACCTGGCCGTCGCCGCCGCCCTGCCCGGCCTGCTGGCGGTGCGTGGCCCGGGTCAGGTGTGGCTGCTGTTCTGCGTGGCCACTGTCTACGGCATCGCGTACGTCCTGATCGACGCGGGCGAGAGCGCCCTGCTGCCGGCGGCCCTGTCGCCGGTCCAGCTCGGACGGGTCAACGGGTGGCGCTCCAGCGCCCAGGAAGGCGTCAAGCTGGTCGCCCCGCTGGCCGGCGCCGGTCTGTACACCTGGCAGGGCGGCCACCTGGTGGCCCTGCTCGCCGCCGTGCTGCCGGCCCTCGCCGCAGCCGGCTATGCGGCGCTGCGCCTGACCCACACCTCGGCCACGGCGGCGTCCCATGTTCGAGGAGTTCGCGCCGGGCTCACCGTCCTGTTCGGCGCGGCGTCCGTCCGGCGGCCGGTGGTGCTGGCCGCGGTCGCCATCGGCATGTCCGGCTTCACCACCGCCGCCGGCTACGCCGTCGTCACCGACACGCTCGGCCTGCCGGCGACGTTCCTGGGAGTCCTACTCAGCGCCCAGGGCGCCGGCTCGATCGCCGGTGGACTGGCAGTCGGACGGCTGATCACCCGATTCGCCCCGACAGCGGTGGCCCTCGCCGGGGCCGGACTCTTCGCGGTCAGTTGCCTGGTCCGGTGCCTGCCCTGGTGGCCGGGGGTGGTCACCGCGTCGGTGCTGGCCGGCCTCGGCCTACCGTGGGCGCTCGTCGCGGCCGTCACCGCCATCCAGACACACAGCCCCGACGCGCTGCTCGGCCGGGTCGCCGCCACCGCCAACACGGTCATGTTCGGGCCGATCGCGGCGACGACACCGCTCGGCGCCATTGCCGTACTGCTCGGCGCCCGGCCACCACTGGTCCTCGCCGCCGCCCTCTGCCTCACCGCCTGCGCGTTGACCCGGCGAGACCGGCCCGACCGGACACCGTCGTCCCCCTCCCCCGCGCCGGCTGACGTCCGGTCGGAGCTGACCGCCGGATCATCGCCCGAGTGCCTGGCGCATTCCGCTACGAGATGCGAGGGGGAAGCGCAACAGTCTCACCCGCCACATCGATCGCGACCTTGCCGCGGAGTGCATACAACTTCCTGTTTTCCAGGAGCTCATGAGCCTCGCTCATGCGAGCGAGCGGAAGCGTCGCGCCAATGATCGGCTTCACGAGACCGCGCTCCACCAGTGTGGTGAGCGCCTCCAGCTTCTCTCGGTTCTGTCGCGTGAAGACGAAGTGATAGGTGGCGTTCCTGCCCCACGCCTCGATGAGATTCTGCGGGTGCGCGATGTCGACGATGGTGACGAGGCGTCCGAAGTCGGCAAGCGTCAACGGGCTTCTGGTGAGCGTCTCACCACCGATCGTGTCGAAGACGACATCGACCCCCTTGCCTCGCGTCATCTCGGCCACGGCTTCGACGTAGTCCGTCGAGGTGAAGTCGATCGCCGCATCCGCTCCGAGAGAGCGCACGAACTCATGGTCAGCGGCTTTCGCGGTGGTGATCACTCGTGCGCCCATCGCCTTCGCGACCTGGATCGCGATCGTGCCGACACCGCCCGCGCCTGCATGAATGAGGATCGTCTCCCCCACGATGAGTTGAGTTCGCGTCACCAGGGCCTCCCATACCGTTCCGCCGACGAGGGTCAGGCTCGCCGCCTCCAGGTGCGTGAGGTTTTCCGGCTTCCGACCGACGAGGTCGACGTCGGCGACGTGCTGCTCGGCGTAGGAGCCGGGGCCGCCGAAAATTCGGGGCGTGTAGTACACCGCATCGCCGACCCGGAACTCGGTCACGTGGGATCCGACTTCCTCGACCACACCGGAGATGTCATGCCCGATGATCGCCGGGAGCGGCACATAATCCGCGTAGTCTCCGCGACGGATCTGAAAGTCGAGCGGGTTGACGGCCGTCGCATGGACGCGCACCCGTACCTGGCGGGATTCGACTCGCGGTACGGAGACATCGCGGAGTTCGAAAGCATCGGCCCCTCCGAAACGGGCGAGCACAACGGCTTTCATCGCATCAGTCATATCGATGTTCCTCGTCGTGGTTCTGGGGGCGCGACGCGCCGGTACGAGCTTTTTCTCCGTGCCGGGCGCACGATCCACACACTCTCAGTGTCGACGATGCCGATATCGGGGCTAGGCGGACACCTTCGTGGAAGGCCACCTCGCGGATCCAATACAGCCGGTGTTCGCGATGCGCCATTCAAGCGGGCCCATTCCGGCAGGTTAGCAGATTGGGCGTGGGCGGTGGGCAAAGACACCACCAGATAGACCATCTCTCGGGTGCGTTTGCCTGCGATCACGCGCGGGACAAGTCCATCGCCGCCCTGGACATCCGCTCGCGTTCCGAACACAAGTGCCGAGCGGCTCACCGCTGGCGGTCGACCTCCACCCAGCCAGGTCGGTCTGTCGAGCGTCGATGCGCTTCTGGTGGCCGCCGGACCGAGCCCGCACCGGGGGTTGTCACACCACCAGGGCGGCTTCCAGATCGCGGCGGGTCCATCCCTGCCAACACGTCGCACTCCGGCAGCAGCGCCACCATCGGCGCCCGTCGGCATTGTCAGAAACGTTGTGTCCTGAGCTCTCACACGTCTCATTCGGCCGTATGGTGACCGAGAGTGCTGTCGGGACATCTTCCATACTGAAGTGGAGTCGGTCGCGATGCGAGAAATCGGCGACGAGTTTTTTGTGACCATGGCAGAAGTTGCCGGTACGCTCATCGGCACATTCCTTATTGGAATCTTTTTCTACCTCGACTCCGACCTGCACAAGACCCGCCGGGGCGCAGCTGCGGCCGATCGTTACCTCCGCTCTGGGGTGCGGTGGGTCTTCCTGGTCTTGGCTGTGCCGCTCATCGTGTCCCTCACATTCGCCGGCCTGGAGCCGATATGGGGTGCTCTTACTTTCATCGCGCTCTCGGTCCTGCTGGTTGCCGCCACTGCCGACACGACCCACCGAATACTCGCTCGCGGCAGCTCAGCCATCTCGACCGCGTTCGTTGTCAACGAAGTCACCTCCACGGCAGCGGTAGTCGTCCTTGTCGCGCTGCCCTGGGTGCTTGGTGGCTGGGTGCCACCGCCCTCTGCCTTCGTGCCCTCGCTTCTGCTGGCCTTGGGATCTGGCTTCTTCAGCACCGTGGCGCTCGTCATGACTCTCTTTGGGCCAGCCCGGCAAGACGACACGCCTACATAGCACCGGCCCGGCTTCGACCTGCTTGAGGGGTGCTGCACATCGAGGTTCGAGGGTGGCGTCGGGTCGTTCGCGATCACCGTGTGAACGCCGTACGTGACATCTTCAACCTCGTCGACAAGGTCGAAGGCTCCCTCGACCGAGACCCGCACCGATCGCAACCATCGACAACCTTGATATCCGGTCGCGGTGCTCGCCGAGTGCGAAGTGCCATGTTCGGCGGTGGTCAGACCGGCGCCGCAGTCGCCTGCGCCCGCGTCATGCGCACCCACGACAAACGCGGTGGCTTGCCTGAGCTGTCCCCGGCTGGCGGTCGCCGGGTCCGGCCGAGCACGAGCCGCTCGGGCGTCGTGGAGTGACCCTTCTCGCACAACCTTGCGGAAGTGCGACCTTGAGTTGAGAGTTCAAGTCAGTACGCAGTCATACCGTGTGAGCAGGAAGGACGTGTGATGACCGAGAAGTTGACGGGTCGCAGTTACCGCTTCGACCTGGGCGATCTGAAGGTGCGGTTCACCTTCGATTCGCCGACCCAGGGCAGCTTTGTCGTCGTGCAGGGCGCGGGGCTCGCCCCGGACGGCCACGCGGAGACGGTGGTGCTGGACCTGCGGGAGATCCGTGAAGGCGTCTATCTGAACTCCTGGACCGAGGCGAGCGGGGCCACCGTGACGCACCTGGAGGACTTCGAGAACGGAACGGTCTATTCCAACGTGACCGTCGACGGCAAGCTCTACAACTTCGTCGGAACGATCAAGGAGGCCTGAACATGAGCCAGCACCCCACCGCCCAGGACGATCAGGCACAGCGGAACACCGACATCGTGCTCACCGCGATGCGGGAGTTGTTCACGGAGAAGGATCTCGGCGCGATCGACCGATACTGGGCCGAACCTTATGTCCAGCACAGCCCCCAGATGCCCAACGGGCTCGACACCTTGCGCAACGTCGTCCCCGGGCTGGAGGGCTTCTCGTGGGAACCGCAACGGATCGCCGCCCAGGGCGATCTCGTCTTCACCCACAGCATCGTCCACGGCTGGGCCCCGAACCCCGTGGCCATCGTCGACATCTTCCGCTTGAAGGACGGACGCATCGTGGAACACTGGGACGTCGTCCAGGACATCGTCCCAGCCGAGGACTCCGCCAACGGCAACCCCATGGTGTAGGCCCGGCAGGTCGACATGCCGGTACGTCGACGCAAAGATGGGCACCGTGACGGTGGGACGGGACGACGGCCTCGACCGGGCCGAGGTATGGCACGCCTTCGTGTTGGCTGCCCACCTTCTCGAGGTCGCGCTGGAACGACAGTCCCAGCGCGACGGGAGCATCTCGCACGGGCACGTCAAGTTGCTGGTCCTGCTCAGCGCCGCGGAGAACCAGACGCTGGGCCTGAAAGCGCTCGCCGGCATGCTGCGCTTCTCGCCCAGCCGCGTCAGCCACACGCTCAACGTCCTGGAACGCCAGGGTCTGGTCACCCGCGCTCGGGTACCTACGGGACGGCGAGCCTACGCGGCCACCCTCACCTCGCAAGGTCGGCTGCTCGTGGTACGCGTACTACGCGCGCAACGCGCAGAGATTCGAGACGTCCTCTTCGATAGCTTGGGCGCAGAAGATACCGCTGCCCTCGGCAAGATCAGCATGCGCGTCATCGACGTGCTCGACCAGTCAGGCACTTGACGATGCGCACTCTGCGCTGGTCATGAGTGCAGCTCGCCGAACGACGCGCTAAGGCCAGCGTCGGCGTGCTCATCTGGCCGCACTCGCGACGACCCTGCTGCCTCCGATCCGAATCGGTGGCAGGGCCTCAACCTGCTCGGCTTCGCACTTGTGCAAGTCCGTCAGGTCCTTCAGGACCAAGACGAAGCGGTGGCCGAGCCGCTGTCGGACGCCGAATGGACGGATCTGCCGCAGGGAGTTGCCCAGCCCACCGAACGGCGAGTCGTAGTTGCCGAGTAGCAGGTGCTGCCACCCGTCGATGCCACGCTCTGGCACGTAGAAGCCTGTAGCGATCAGGGTGGTGGCAGAGGCTGAAGGTCAGCGCCTGGGTCCCACCAGCGCGAGTCGGGGCCGTAGTAGATGGACGCGGCCCAGTAGTCCGCGTCCTCGTGGTAGACGATGTCCAGGCCGACGATCCAGACACGTGGGACGCGGCCCGCGACACCAGCGTGTGACCACTGGCGGTTGACGCGTGCCACCGCCTCGCTGTGGGAGATGTCGTAGCGGCGGGCCATCGCGTCAGCGATCTCTTCGCAGAAGGTCAGGGCCTCCGCGTCACCGGCGCAGGGGAAATTGCCGTGCGAGCGCAGCACCGACTCGTGCACCAGATACTCCTGCGGCGAGACCAGCCCGGACGTACCCCGCGCAGGCACGTGGACCCTGACTCGATCCCCGAGTTCATCTTCACGGAGGCCGTACTCCGCCAGGAGCCGATCGAGGTACTCCCGTGGTCCAACAGCCTCATAGGTGTCGTCGAACTGTCCTGCCGTGTCCACCACAACATCTTGCCGGCCGCCGCCACGAGTACGGCAACCGAGGAGGATCCCACCACCCGCTCATGCCGCCGATGGTGCGTCACGTTGCGTGATCCCCGGACGGCACTCGACGCGCGGTCTTGCCGATGTGCGTGTGCCCAGTCCGCCTCCGCGACCGGAACCGGAAGCACTCGGTGCGGTGTAGGCGACT
>NZ_JAGPXT010000016.1 GCF_018070465.1 Micromonospora sp. C95 | reverse complement strand
CCTTCCTCAAGGCGTTGAAGCAGGTCGACGGCTGGCAGGACATGCCCCTCACCGAGGCAGCCCAGACCGTCCAGGTCTCGGCCTACCCCGACCACTACGCCCAGTGGGAACAGCAGGCCGCCGACCTAGTCACCCAACACTGGACCAGCTGACACCAGCCGACAACCGAAGACATTCCTCCACAGGGGGAGCAAGAACCGCCGGCCGGCACCCGACACCCCGGGTGCCGGCCAGCGGCATCTGCGGGAGGCCGCCGGCGGCTCATACTGTGGCGGCGGTCACGGCAGGGGTAGGAAGAAGCGGAGCGGGTAACCTGTTGACTCGGGTGTCGGTGTGTCAAGTGTCCCCGGGCCTCACCTAAATTGCCTTCGCGGAATACCGTTCGGCTGGAGCCGCGTCGCGCCACTCGCCGAGAGGCGACCTGCACACCGGCACCTTCGTCGCCCCCGGCCCGATCTCGGGCCGGGGGCGACGTCGTGGTCTGGTTCGGGAGGTGGGTCGCCGATCCCGGCCCGCTGCCCTAAGGTCGAGACCGGAGGTGTGGAGCGTGGGGCTGCGGGACAGGTTGCTGGGCTGGCCGGTCTACCGGCAGCTCACCGGCACCGATCCGCTGGGCCGGGGCGCCGCGGCCCGCTCGACCCGCAGCGCCGAGTTGACCGCCCGTACGCAGGACGCCGACCGGGTCGCCCGTTCCGTCTGCCCGTACTGTGCCGTCGGCTGCGGGCAGCGGGTCTTCGTCACCGACGAGCAGGTCACCCAGATCGAGGGTGACCCGGACAGCCCCATCTCCCGCGGCCGGCTCTGCCCGAAGGGTGCCGCCAGCCGGAGCCTGGTCACCAGCCCGCTGCGCCAGACCACGGTGCGCTACCGGCGGCCGTACGGCACCGAGTGGGAGGACCTGGACCTCGACACGGCGCTCGACATGATCGCCGACCGGGTGCTCGCGGCCCGGGCCGACACGTGGGAGGACACCGACGCCGAGGGTCGGCCGCTGAACCGGACGTTGGGGATCGCCAGTCTGGGCGGGGCCACCCTCGACAACGAGGAGAACTACCTCATCAAGAAGTTGTTCACCGCGATGGGGGCGCTTCAGATCGAGAATCAGGCCCGGATTTGACACTCCGCCACCGTCCCCGGTCTGGGGGCCAGCTTCGGTCGCGGTGGCGCGACGGATTTCCAGCAGGATGTGGCCAACGCTGACGTCATCGTCATCCAGGGCTCCAACATGGCCGAGGCCCATCCGGTGGGCTTCCAGTGGGTGATGGAGGCGAAACGGCGCGGGGCCAAGGTCTTCCACGTCGATCCGCGGTTCACCCGGACCAGCGCGGTCGCCGACGCGTACCTGCCGATCCGGGCGGGCACCGACATCGCGTTGCTGGGCGCGGTGGTGAACCACATCCTCAGCAACGAGCTGGATTTCCGGGAGTACGTGCTGGCGTACACGAACGCCGCGACGATCGTCAGTGACGACTTCGTCGACGCCGAGGACGCCGAGGGTCTCTTCTCCGGCTTCGACCCGACCACCGCCAGCTACGTGCAGGACAGCTGGCAGTACGCGGGCCACGAGCGGGACTCCGGCAGCGGGCACACGGCCCGCGAGCGGGAGACCGCGGCCGGTCTGCGCCACGAGTCGCACGGTGCTCCGGTCGCCCGGCAGGTACAGCGGGACGAGACGTTGCAGCACCCGCGCTGCGTGTACCAGATCCTCAAGCGGCACTTCGCCCGCTACACCCCGGAGATGGTGGAGCGGGTCTGTGGCGTACCTCGGGAGAAGTTCCTGGAGTTGGCCCGCGCCTGGACGGAGAACTCCGGGCGGGAGCGCACCGGCTGCCTGATCTACTCGGTCGGTTGGACGCAGCACACGGTCGGGGTGCAGTACATCCGCACCGGGGCGATCATCCAACTGCTGCTGGGCAACGTGGGGCGGCCCGGTGGTGGGGTGTTGGCGCTGCGTGGGCACGCCAGCATCCAGGGCTCCACCGACATCCCGACCCTGTTCAACCTGCTGCCGGGCTATCTGCCGATGCCGCACCACGCCCGGCATCCCGATTTCGACGCCTGGGTGGACGGCATCCGGCATCCGGGTCAGAAGGGTTTCTGGGGTGGAGCCCGTGCCTACGCCGCCAGCCTGCTGAAGGCGTACTGGGGGGATGCAGCCACTGCGGAGAACGACTTCTGCTACGGCCACCTGCCCCGCCTGACCGGCGACCACGGCACCTACCAGCAGGTGCTCAACATGATCGACGGCAAGGTGAAGGGCTACTTCCTGCTCGGCCAGAACCCGGCGGTCGGTTCGGCGCACGGCCGGGCCCAGCGGCTGGGCATGGCAAACCTCGACTGGCTTGTCGTCCGTGACCTGTTCATGATCGAGAGTGCGACGTTCTGGCAGCGCGGGCCCGAGGTCGCCACCGGTGAGATCGTGCCGGAGCAGTGCCGCACCGAGGTGTTCTTCCTGCCGGCCGCCTCCCATGTGGAGAAGGAGGGCACCTTCACCCAGACCCAGCGGCTGCTGCAGTGGCGGGAGAAGGCCGTCGACCCGCCCGGCGACGCGCGGTCCGAGCTGTGGTTCTTCTACCACCTGGGGCGCCGGATCCGGGCGAAGCTGGCCGGCTCGACCCTGCCGCGCGACCGGGCACTGCTCGACCTGACCTGGGACTATCCCACCCACGGCGGGGACGCGGAACCGGACGCCGAGGCGGTGCTGCGGGAGATCAACGGGTACGACACCACGACCGGCCGCCCGCTGTCGGCGTTCACCGAGGCCCGGGACGACGGGACGACCGCGATCGGCTGCTGGATCTACACCGGCGTGTACGCCGACGGGGTGAACCAGGCGGCCCGCCGCCGGCCGGGACACGAACAGGACTGGGTGGCCGCCGAGTGGGGGTGGGCGTGGCCGGCGAACCGGCGCCTGCTCTACAACCGGGCCTCCGCCGACCCGCAGGGCCGCCCGTGGAGCGAGCGGAAGAGGTACGTGTGGTGGGACGCCGAGGCCGGCCGATGGACCGGCCGCGACGTGCCGGACTTCGAGGTGTCGAAACCGCCGTCGTACCGGCCGCCGGAGGGTGCCACGGGATCGGCGGCGCTGGCCGGTGACGATCCGTTCATCATGCAGTCCGACGGCAAGGGCTGGCTGTACGCGCCCAGCGGAGTGCTGGACGGGCCGCTGCCGACACACTACGAGCCGGCCGAGTCGCCGGTGCGCAACCCGCTCTACGGCCAGCAGGCCAATCCCACCCGCAAGCGGTACGACCACCCGGTGAACTCGACGAACCCGAGCCCACCACAGCAGCACGACGAGGTCTTCCCGTACGTGTTCACGGTCAGTCGGCTCACCGAGCATCACACCGCGGGCGGGATGAGCCGGACCGTGGCGCCGCTTGCGGAGTTGCAGCCGGAGATGTTCGTGGAGGTCTCCCCGGAGCTGGCGGCGCTGGCCGGGCTGACCCATCTCGGTTGGGCGCACCTGATCACCGCCCGGGCGGCGATCGAGGCCCGGGTGCTGGTCACCGACCGGCTGGTGCCGCTGGCCGTCGACGGTCGGGTGATCCACCAGCTGTGGCTGCCGTACCACTTCGGCTTCGAGGGTCTGGTCACCGGTGACTCCGCAAACGACCTGTTCGGTATCACCCTGGACCCGAACGTGCTGATCCAGGAGAGCAAGATCGGCACCTGTGACGTGCGGCCGGGTCGCCGGCCCACCGGGACGGCCCTGCGGGACTTGGTGCAGGATTACCGCACCAGGGCCGGCATCGTGCCGGGTGCGGTACCGCCGGCGGTCACTCCCGGGGTGCCGGTCGAGCCGCCCGGACCCACCGGCGACGGAGAGGGGAACCCCTGATGGCCGATCCGCCGCACCGGCCCACCGCACCGGCCCAGTCGTCGCTGCCGGCCGCCGATCCGGCGGCCGGGGCCGGCTGGGTCGACGCGCCCCCGAGGATGGGTTTCTTCACCGACACCAGCGTCTGCATCGGCTGCAAGGCGTGCGAGGTGGCCTGCAAGGAGTGGAACGGGGTACCCACCTCCGGGCTGGACCTGCTCGGCATGTCCTACGACAACACCGGCGCGCTCACCGCCAATTCGTGGCGGCACGTCGCCTTCGTGGAACAGCCTCGACCCGCCGGTCACGGCACCGCGCCGGTGGCCGGGAACCCGACCGGCGGCCCGGCCGGCCCGGCCTCCGTCGCCCGGTCGGCCGACACCGTCACCCCGACCGGAACCGAGCCGGAGGTGCTGCCCGGTGAACCGCCGGCCGCGGCCCGGACGACCGAGTTCCTCGGCATGCCCGCCGCCGGGCCGCCCGGCCGTACCGGCAGCGCCGAGGGGCGCAGCGACTTCCGCTGGCTGATGATGTCGGACGTGTGCAAACACTGCACCCGGGCCGGCTGCCTCGACGTCTGCCCGACCGGGGCGCTGTTCCGCACCGAGTTCGGCACCGTGGTGGTGCAGGAGGACATCTGCAACGGCTGCGGCTACTGCGTGTCGGCCTGCCCGTACGGGGTGATCGACCGGCGCGTCGACGACGGCCGGGTGTGGAAGTGCACGCTCTGCTACGACCGGATCGGCGCGGGACTGACCCCGGCCTGCGCGCAGGCCTGCCCGACCGAGTCCATCCAGTACGGCCCGCTGGACGAGCTGCGGGAACGGGCCGCCGTCCGGGTCGCCACGTTGCGGGAACGGGGGGAGACGCAGGCCCGGCTGTACGGCCACGACCCGGACGACGGTGTGGGTGGCGACGGCGCGTTCTTCCTGCTGCTCGACGAGCCGGAGGTGTACGGTCTGCCGCCGGATCCGCAGGTCACCACCCGGGACCTGCCGGCGATGTGGCGCCGGGCGGGGCTGGCCGCGTTGGCCATGACGGCGGCGGCCGTCGGTGCGTTCCTCGGTGGTCGCCGGTGAACCGGGACCGATCGGCCGTCGGCGACCGGTTCCGCCGCTTCCGCGCCGGCCGTCGGGCAGGTGAGGAGCTGGCCGTGCCACCGGCGGAGTTCACCTCCTACTACGGCCGGCCGATCCTGAAACCGCCGGTGTGGACGTGGGAGATCGCCGCCTACCTGTTCACCGGCGGGCTGGCCGCCGGGTCGTCGCTGCTCGCGGCGGGCGGGCAGCTCACCGGACGTGCCGAGGTGCGCCGCGCCGGCCGGCTCGCCGCGCTGGCCGCGGTCACCGCCAGCGCCGGTCTGCTGGTCAAGGATCTGGGCCGGCCGGATCGGTTCCACCACATGCTGCGGGTGGCCAAGCCGACCTCGCCGATGTCGGTGGGCACCTGGATCCTCACCGGCTACGGTCCAGCCGCTGGGCTGGCCGCGGTGGCTGAGGTGGCGCCGCTGCTGCCGACGCGGGGTCCGCTGGGGTTGGCCCGTCGGGCGTTGCCGTCGGTGGGGCGGGTCGCCGGGCTGGCCGCCGCGGTGACCGCGCCGGCCCTGGGCACGTACACGGCGGTGCTGCTGGCCGACACGGCCGTGCCGTCCTGGCACGAGGCGTACGCCGACCTGCCGTTCGTCTTCGCGGGCAGCGCGTTGGCCAGCGGCGCGGGAGTGGGTCTGTTGGCCGTGCCGCCGGCGCAGGCCGGTCCGGCGCGGCGGCTGGCGGTGGCCGGTGCCGGGCTGGAACTGTTCGGCGCGCACCGGGTGGAGAATCGCCTTGGTCTGCTGGGTGAGCCGTACCGGACGGGGCGGCCCGGTCGGCTGCTGCGCGCCGGGCGGGCGCTGACCGTGGCCGGGGTGGCCGGGGCGGTGCTGGGCCGGCGGAGCCGACTGGTCTCGGCCGTCTCCGGTGCCGCGTTGCTGGCCGCCTCGGTGGCCACCCGTTTCGGGGTGTTCCACGCCGGTGTCGCCTCGGCCCGTGATCCGAAGTACACGGTGCTGCCGCAGCGGGCCCGGCTCGACCGGCGGGCGGCCGAACCCGACCGGTAGGGGCGGTGCCGGCTCGGCCGCACACCCGCCGCCGAGCTGTGATCCAATGGCCGGTGGAGGCGTTCAGGCGGCTGGTGCCCCTCCCGGTCTTCAAAACCGGTGTGGCCCGGGATCCGGGCCAGGCGGGTTCGATTCCCGTCCGTCTCCGCCAGACTGCGAGGGGATGGACCGATGAGCGACGGCGGCGCCGACCCGCGGCGCCGGGTGCCGCGTACCGACGTGTTGCTGGCCGAGCCGTCGTTGGCTGCGGCCGCCGTCGCGGTCGGCCGTGACCGGGTGCGCGGCGCGGTGCGGCAGGCCCAGGAACGGGCCCGCCGGGGGGAGATCGACCCGACCGAGGTACGCGACGCCGCGTTGGCCGCGTTGCCGCCGCCGGTGCCCCGGGTCGTGCTCAACGCCACCGGGGTGGTGCTGCACACCAATCTCGGGCGGGCCGCCCTGTCCGAGGCCGCGCTCGCCGCGGTGACCGCCGCCGCCGGGTACACCGACGTGGAGTTGGCCCTGGGCACCGGGCGGCGGGCCCGCCGTGGGCGCGACGCGCTGGACGCCCTCGCCGCCGCCGTACCGGCCGCCGAGGCGGTGCACGTGGTCAACAACGGTGCCGCCGCGCTGGTGCTGGCGGCGACCACGCTCGCCGCCGACGCGGAGATCGTGGTCAGCCGGGGCGAACTGGTGGAGATCGGTGACGGTTTCCGGCTGCCCGACCTGCTCACCAGCACCGGTGCCCGGCTACGCGAGGTGGGCACCACCAATCGGACCACCCTGGATGACTACGCCGCCGCCGTCGGGCCACGTACCGGCTTCGTGTTGAAGGTGCACCCGTCGAACTTCCGGGTCACCGGTTTCACCTCGGCGGTGCCGGTACGCCGACTGGCCGGGCTTGGCGTGCCGGTGGTCGCCGACATCGGCTCCGGGCTGCTCGTGCCCGACCCACTGCTGCCGGACGAACCGGATGCCGCGAGCACCCTGCGGGCCGGGGCGGCACTGGTCACCGCCAGCGGCGACAAGCTGCTGGGTGGTCCGCAGGCGGGGCTGCTGCTCGGCACCGCCGAGCTGGTCGAGCGACTGCGCCGGCACCCCCTGGCGCGGGCCTTGCGGGTGGACAAGCTGACCCTGGCCGCGCTCGCCGGTACGCTCGGTGACCCGCTTACCCCGACCTACCGGGCCCTGCACGCCGACGTGGCGGCGCTACGCGATCGGACCGAACGGCTACGCGACGCCCTCGCCGCCGACGGCCGCAAGGTCGAGATGGTGCCGGCGGTGGCGGTGGTCGGTGGCGGCGGTGCGCCCGGGGTTGAGCTGGACTCGTGGGCGCTGAGCCTGCCCGAGCGGTACGCCGGGCCGCTGCGGGTCGGCGACCCACCGGTGCTGGGTCGGGTGGTCCGTGGTCGGCTGCTGCTCGACCTGCGTTGCGTGCCCGAGCGGGCCGACGGTTCGCTGCGCGCGGCGGTGCTGGCCGTGCCGGGAGACGACTGACCATGCTGGTGGTGGCCACCGCCGGGCACGTCGACCACGGCAAGTCGACGCTGGTGCGGGCGCTGACCGGGATGGAACCGGACCGCTGGGCGGAGGAACGCCGTCGGGGCATGACCATCGACCTCGGGTTCGCCTGGACGGCGCTGCCGTCGGGTCGCACCGTCGCGTTCGTCGACGTGCCGGGGCACGAGCGGTTCGTACCGAACATGCTTGCCGGTGTGGGGCCGGTGCCGGCGGCCGTGGTGGTGGTCGCGGCCGACGCGGGCTGGATGCCGCAGTCCGCCGAGCATCTGGCCGCCCTGGACGCGCTCGGCGTCGGGTACGGCCTGCTGGTGGTGACCCGCGCGGACCTGGCCGATCCGGCGGTGGCCCTGGCCAGGGCCCGGTCGGAGCTGGCGGCGACCTCGCTGGCCGGGGTCGAGGCGGTGCCGGTCAGTGCGGTGACCGGCAGCGGCCTGTCCGACCTGCGGGCCGCGCTGGACCGGCTGGCCGATCGGATGCCGGTTCCGGTGCCCGACGGTCCGGTCCGGCTCTGGGTGGACCGCTGTTTCACGGTGCGGGGCAGCGGCACCGTCGTGACCGGCACTCTGGGCGATGGGCGGCTGCGCGTCGGCGACGAGCTGGAGCTGGCTGGCAGCGGCGAACAGGTGCGGATTCGGGGCCTGCATCGGCTCGGTGCCGCCTGCGACGAGGTGGTGCCGGTGGCCCGGGTGGCGGTGAACCTGCGGGGGGTGGCCCGTGACCGGATCAGCCGCGGTGACGCCCTGCTCACTGCGGGTCGATTCCGCCGCACCGCCATGGTCGACGTACGCGTTGCCGGTGTCGCGGTGGCCGAGCTGCCGGTGACGCTGACGCTGCACGTCGGTTCGGCCGCGGTGCCGGTGCGGATCCGTCCGCTGGGCGCGGACACCGCCCGGTTGCGGCTGAGCCGCCCGCTGCCGCTGCTGCTGGGGGACCGGGCGTTGCTGCGTGATCCGGGTCGCCGGTACGTGGCCGGCGCGGTCACCGTGCTCGACGTGCTGCCGCCGCCGTTGGCGCGCCGGGGTGCCGCGGCGGCCCGGGCCGCGGTGTTGGCCACCCTGGACGGCCGGCCCGACCTCGTCGGCGAGCTGAGCCGGCGGGGCCTGGCCCGGGTGGGCGACCTGGTCCGGGCGGGCGTCGAGGTGTCGCAGACCCCGGTGGTGGGTGACTGGCTGGCCGATCCGGCCCACTGGCGGCAGCAGGGCGATCGGCTCGCCGTGGCCGTGGCCGAGTACGCCCGCGCGCATCCGCTGGCGCCAGGTGTCCCGGTCGAGCAACTGCGCCGACAACTCGACCTGCCCGACCGGTCGCTGGTGGAGGCGCTGGTCCGGCCGCCGCTGCGGCTGGTCGCCGGCCGGGTGGTGGCACCCGGCGCGGCGGCGCTGCCCGAGCCGGTGGCCCGCGCGTTGGCGTTGGTGAGCGAGGACTACGCGGCGCATCCGTTCCGTGCTCCCGACGCCGACCGGCTCACCGCCGTCGGGTTGGGTGCCCGGGAGATCGGTGCCGCGGTGCGGGCCGGGGCCCTGCTGCGGCTGACCGGTAACGTGCTGCTGCCGCCCGGCGCGCCGCAGCAGGCGCTGCGGGTGCTGACCGGGCTGCCGCAGCCGTTCACCCTCAGCGCCGCCCGGCAGGCGCTCGACACCACCCGCCGGGTGGCGGTGCCGCTGCTGGAGCTGCTGGACCGGCGGGGGCTGACCCGGCGGCTGCCCGACGATGCCCGGGTGGTGGTGGATTGAGCGCATCGTCGACCGGGACCGGAGCCGGGCACCTACCGTGACGGCATGGACCCCTCCGCGGTCTGGCGGGACCGGCAGCACCGGTGGCGGATCGAGGCGTACCGGGCGCCGGACCTGCGGTTCGCCGTATACGCGACGAACGGCACCACCGAGTCCGCGCCGCTGTGGCTGTTCGGCATGTCGGCGCTGGCCCGGTGGCTGATGAGCCACAAGATCTCCCTCGACGACCTGGAGGTCGACTGAGGTGCCCTGACCGGGGGGCAGATTAGGGTAAACCAGGCAAACCGGGGCCGTGGTGGGTACGGTGCCAGCTGTGAAGGACCGAGGCATCCGGAAGTTCCTCGCGGTGCTCGCCGGCCTCGCCGTGATCTACTTCGGCACCACTGGCCGGTCACCGGAGGAAGGGCGCGGCATCTCCGGCGGGCTGGTGGTGCTGGCCTTGCTGGCGTCGCTGCTGGTGTGGTATCTGACCAGACCCGGCGGCGACGCGGCGAAGTGACGGCGCTCAGCGGGCGGCCACGCCGCGGCTGATCTGCCCGGCCGACTCCTCACCGAGGGCGACCCGGACCAGTGCCGAGGCGAGCCGACCGAAGTCGACATCGTCGACCAGCCGGGCCAGCCGGTCCGTGGTGGCGGGCAGGCCGAGGCGTCGCGCCCCGGCCACCGCCCGCCGGTCGGCGTACGGGCGCAGCTCCGGCCAGACCGACTGCACCTCGCGCAGGAAGATGTCCGCGCCGGTGGGGCCGACGCCGGGAAACTCGGTGAGCAGCCGGCGCAGTTGCCTCGGCTCGCCGGCCGCCTCCCGGTGCAACCGCCGCAGGTCGCCGTGCCAGCGGTCCAGGCAGAGCCGCGCGCCGGAGCCGAGCATCGTGGCGGTCCGCTCGTCGTAGCGGCGGTAGTGGCCGCGACCCAGTGCGTCGACCCGTTGCTGCCAGCCGGCGGCCTCCATGGCCTGCGGGGTGCGGTAGCCGGCCGCGAAGAGTTCCCGGGCCGCCGCCACCCCCACCTGCGCCCGGATCCGGGTGCTGAGCAGCGTGACCAGCACCAGCAACTGGTACAGCGGCGCCGGTCGGTCGGCCAGCGCGATGCCGGCCTCCTCGGCGTACGTGCGGCGGGTCAGCAGGGCCCGCGCCAGCGCCCGTTGGTCGCCCATCCTCGGGGTGTACCCACCGACGGCACGGTTAGCCCTCGCCGCTCACCGTGCCGGAATGTCGCCGACGGGTGCGGGTAAGCCGTTCCTGGCGCGGCACCACGCCGCGCACCGGCGAAGGGAGAGCACCGTGACGAACCCGCAGCAGCAGGAACTGCGGCGCAACGCCCTCGGTGAGACCAGCCAGGACAACAAGGGCCCCGATCCGGTGGGTCATCCCCGCAACCGTGGCTCGTCGCCGGGGGATACCGGCCGCCCGGTGCCGCACGGCCAGGTGTCGCCGTACGGGCCCAGCGGTGAACCGGTCGCCGAGGACGACAGCGACCGCTAGCTGATGCACTACCTCGACGGTCGCAGCCGGTTCCAGGTGGCTGCGGCCGTCAGCCCGAAGGCGAGGTGCGGGCCGATGTCGGCGAGCCAGTCGACGCGGCGCCAGGTCCGCGGATCGGTGACGCCGAGCAGGGTCAGCGACCCGTCCGACAGTGTCATCACGCCCCCGCCCAGCAGGACGGCCGCCCGCAGCAGTGGCTGACGGCGGCCCCGGGTCAGCAGGGCGAAGCCGACCGTGGCGGCGGCCCCGAGCGCGTAGCCCATCAGCGCACCGAGGCCGCTGCGCCGGTTGTCGGCCTGTTGCGGTGATCCCAAGGACAGGTGCGCGGTCTGGGCCAGCTTTCCGGCGCTGCGCTCCGGTGTCCGGCTGGCCGGCCGGGCCCGGGCCGTCATGTCCAGGTAGGTCGCGATGTTGAGCGCGGTGGTGCCGACGGCCCCGGCGATGAGGCCGTCGGTCAGGTCGCTCGCCCTCACTTCTTCGGATCTCCGGGCTCGCGGTTGCCCTTGGGCCCGTAGGCACGGTCGCCCCGCACGACGCCGCGCCGGCCCCGGTCTTCCCGCAGAATCCGGTTCGCCGCCTCGTCGGCCTTCTGGTCCGGGGTGCGTCGGCCCGAGCCGTCGATGGCGTTGCGCAGGCGGGCACGCTGCTTGTCGTAGGCGTTGCTGCCGGGTCGAGGTCCGGGCATCACTGTCTCCTTTGTTCGGCGCCTCGTCGCCGCGGTGCCGGCGACCGGTTCGGTCGTGGCCGTGGCGTCGGTTCGTCGCCGGTGGCGGACGCGGCCCGTCTACCCGCCTGAACCGCCGTCAACCGTGCCGGCGGGTCAACGGGGATCGCGAACCACCGCGACCGGACAGTGGCTGTGGTGCAGCAGTGACTGGCTCACCGACCCCAGCAGCAGTCCGGTCACCTCACCCCGTCCCTGTCCACCGACCACCACCAGTTGCGCCTGGCGGGAGGCGTCGGTGAGCACCCGTGCGGCGCGACCCCGCACCGACCTGCGGGTGATCTGCACCTCCGGGTACCGCTCGGTCAGCCCGGCGATGGACTCGGCCACCGCACGGTCCTCGTCGGCCCGCAACTCGGACTCGTCGTACACAAGCGGCTGCATGTCACCCGGGCCGGTGGACACCGGATGCCGGTAGGCGTGCAGGGCGAGCACCGCGGCACCGCGCAGCGCGGCCTCGTGGACGGCGAACTCCACGGCCCGGCGGGACAGCTCCGAGCCGTCCACCCCGACCACGACGGCACCGTCGGGGTGCGGCGCGCCGCGCGCCACCAGCACCGGACAGTCGGCGTACGCGGCCAACTTCACCGCGACCGAGCCGAGCACCAGCGCCGCGAACCCGCCACCGCCACGATCACCGACCACCACCATCGTCGCGGTGGGCGCCTCGGCGAGCAGCACGGCGGTGGCCTCACCGTCGACGATCTCCCCGGTGACCCGCAGCCCCGGCGCGGTCGCCTCGGCCTCGTCGACGGCGGCGGCCACCAACTGCTCGGCCCGCGCTCGCAGACCCCCGTCGGGGCCGCTCTCGGTGCCCGGCCGGACGGGGGAGTGCAGCGTCGGCCAGATGAAGGCGTGCACCACCCGTAGCGGCCGGCCCCGGCGGGCCGCCGCCGTGGCGGCAAGTCGGAGCGCGGCGCGGGCGGGCTCGGAGCCGTCCACGCCGACCACTACCGCGGCGCCGCTGTCCGAGGCCACCGTCACCTCCCGTACTCGGTCGTCATCGCCGACCGGTCCCGGTCAGTATCGCCGTCCCCCGTGGCCAGCGGGGCGATACCGCCGAGCGGGCTCAGGTCGGTACGCTGCCGTCCGGGAAAGGAGCGTCGTCGACGATGGATTCCGACCAGCCGAGTACCACACAGTTGATCGATTCTGGTGATCGATTCTGGCTCGGTGGAGTGCGCCGCCGTGGGATGGACGTGACGCGCCCGGCACGACGCTCCGCTGCACCGACGCGGGTCCGGTGACCGTCCGTGTCGGGCAGCGCATCCGGGTGACCATGGGCGGACCCGCCTCCGTATGATGCTTGCCCCAGAGCAAGTATTTTCGGAGGATGGTCATGGCGGATGCGCCCACGGGGATCTCCCGCGCCCTGCGCGAGGCCCCGCCCGACCGCGTGGTCGAGGCCGCCGACCTGGCCATCCGGTCGGCGCTCGATGCGTCGGGCACCGCCGTGTTCATCGCCGACTACCGGATCAGCGGGTTGTGGCCGGTGCTCGACTCGCGCCAGGCCGGCGCGACCGCCCCGGACGTCCAGGATACGGTGCAGCGCTGCTTCAGCAGTCAGCTGCCGGTCCGGGAGTCTGGTGAGGACGGGCGGTGCCGTGTCCACCTTCCGATCTCGGTGTGGGGCGAGCGGATCGGCGTGCTCGTGGTCGAGTTGGCCGGTGAGCCGACGGCGGCGGTGGTGCGCGCGGCGGTCGACATGGCCGGGGACCTGGCCGTGGCGCTGCGTGCGGCCGACCGGGAGACCGACCGCTACCGACGGGCCCGGCGGCGGGAGCGGCTGAGCATGGCCGCGGAGTTGCAGTGGGAACTGCTGCCGGGCCGCAGTGTCAGCCACGACTCCTTCCAACTGGCGGGTCAGCTCGAACCGGCGTACACGGTCGGTGGTGACCACTTCGACTGGTCGCTGGACGAGGGACGACTCACCGTCACCGTGCTCAACGGCGACGGTATCGGGATGGCCGCGGCGCTGTTGACGGCGGTGTCGGTGAACGCGATGCGCAACGCCCGCCGCTCCGGCGGCGGCCTCGTGGAACAGGCCGAGCTGGCCTCCGACACGGTCTACTACCAGCATCGGGGCCACCGGCACGTGGCCACGCTGCTGCTCGAACTGGACTGTGCCAGCGGCCGGGTACGGGCGGTGGACGCCGGTTCACCGCATCTGGTGCGGGTGCGCGGCGGCGCGGTGTCCCGGGTCGCCCTGGAACAGCAGCTACCGCTGGGCATGTTCGGCGAGACCCGGTATGACCTCCAGGAGTTCGACCTCGATCCGGGGGACCGGTTGTTCGTCGTCTCCGACGGGGTGTGGGCGGCCGATCCGAGCGGCCGGGAGACGTACGGCGAGCGGGCGATGGCCCGGGCGATGCGGGCCACACGGTTGCAGCCGCCGACCGAGGCGGTTGGTACGGTGATGCGCGAGTTGCAGACCTTCCACGCGGACGCCGACCTGCGCGACGACGCGGTGATCGTCTGCCTGGACTGGCGCGGCTCGGCCGGCCGGCAACAGGGCTGATCGCCCCGAGGGGCGGGTCGGTGCGGGCAGCGGAACGATCGCAGGGGACCTCGGGTGGAGCGACCGGATCTCACCGCGGCGATCGACGCGGCCGCCGAGGCGCTGGTGGGCGTGCTCGACGCCGCCGGTCAGCGGCTCGCGGTGTCGCCGACCCAGCTGCGGGTGCTGTCCCTGCTGAGCGTCCGTCCGGAGACGAACGTCAACGGGTTGGCCGAGCTGCTGGACGTGGTGCCCTCCTCGGCCAGCCGGCTCTGTGACCGGCTGGAGGCGATCGGGTTGGTGCGCCGGACGGTCGACACCCGGGACCGTCGGGAGGTGCGCCTGGTCCCGACGGCCGCCGCCGAGATCCTGCTGGCGGAGGTGCGATCACGCCGGCACGAGGCGGTGCGGGCCGTCCTCGACCGGATGCCGGCCCGGGGTCGGCAGGATCTGCTGCGGGCGCTCACGGCGTTCGGGCAGGCGGCGACGATGACGCAGAACGCGGATGCCGCCGTCTCCATGGCGCGATTCCAGTCATCCTAGGACGCTCTACACGTGGTGACCCCAGCCACAGTCGCACGACCAGCCGTCGGCACGCCGCCGCTGGGCAGCCGAAGCGCGACCACGGCCCGCTATAGTGGCAGCGCATTCGACCGACCCGTGATCATCGACGGACGATGGACGGCGGGGCAGGGAATCACAGGGGGCGCCGGCAGTGGCCGGCTGGATACGCGTACGACGCCGCGCGGCGGACCAGGGCCGCGGTGCCCGAGCGCGTCGCGGAGGAGGTTCGGTGTCGGGTCGGGCGGCTCGGGCGGAGCAACCGCAGGCCCGCGGCGGCGATGGCCGGGGAACCGACGACCGGGTGCTCACCTGGCCGAACCTGATCAGCTTCCTTCGCCTGCTCGGTGTTCCCCTGTTCCTTTTCCTGTTCCTGGTGGCGCGAGCCGATGTCGCCGCGATCGTGGTGCTGGCAGTCGGCGGCACCAGCGACTGGGTGGACGGCTGGATCGCCCGGCGGCTGCGACAGGTCAGCCGGCTGGGCGAACTGCTCGATCCGCTCGCCGACCGGCTGTACATCCTCGCCACCCTTGTCGCGTTCACCGCTCGCGAGGTGGTGCCGTGGCAGTTCACCGCCGCGCTGCTGGCGCGGGAGGTGCTGCTGCTGGGCTCGCTCGGCGTGCTGCGGCGGCACGGCTATGGGCCGCCGCCGGTGCACTACGTCGGTAAGACGGCCACCTTCCTGCTGCTGGCCGCCTTTCCGATCCTGCTGCTGGCCTCGGTGGTGCCGGCGGCCGCGGCGGCCGGTGGCGCGATCGGCTGGGCGCTGGCGTGGTGGGGTCTGGTGCTCTACTGGGTCGCTGGTGTGCTGTATGTGATCCAGGCCCGGAAGTTGGTGCGGGCGGTACGCGGTCGGCAGGGAACGGTGGCATGAGCGACGATTCCGGTCAGAGCCGGCGTGGGCCGAAGGGCTTCACCCCGGACTTCCTCACCGAGTTGTTCCGTAATCCCTTGGATCCGGGCTACGCCGACGCGGCGGCCCGGCGGGCGAAGACCGGCCGTGCGGCCCGGTCGGGCTGGTCGGTGGGGCCGGTCGGCCTGGTGGTGGTCGTGCTGCTCGGTTTCCTGTTCGCGGTGGCGTACCGGCAGACCATGGCCGAGGAGCCGGGGCGTGCGCAGGCCCGTTCCGGCTTGGTGGAGCAGATCAAGCAGCGGCAGGGTGAGACCGACGCGCTGTCGACGCGGGCCGAGCAGCTGCGCGAGGAGGTCAATCGGCAGCGGGAGGCCGCGTTGGGCGGTTCCCACGCCGCGCGGTTGCGGGAGCTGGAGGCGAGTACCGGCCTGGGGCGGGTGCGTGGCGACGGTGTGGTGGTGGAGTTGGCGGACGCGCCGGCTGGCCAGGATGCACTCAGCGACACCGACGCCGGTCCGGCGCAGGTGATCTACCTTGACCTGCAGAGCGTGGCGAACGATCTGTGGGGGGCCGGTGCCGAGGCGATCGCGATCAACGGGCAACGGTTGACGTCGACGTCGACGATTCGTTCCGCGGGTCAGGCGATCCTGGTCGACTTCCGGCCGGTGACCGGTCCGTACGAGGTGAGCGCGATCGGGCCGGGCAGCTTGCGCGAGCGGTACGAGGCCAGCGGGAGCGCGTTGACGATGCGCCAGGTGGCGAAGGTGACGGGGATGTCGTTCGCGGTGCGGGACGCCGATGACCTCACGCTGCCCGCTGCTCCGGAGCCACGGCTACGCTACGCGGAGCCCGCGGTGAGTCCGAGTGTCTCGTCGTCGGGTGGTGACGAGTCGTCCGGCTCGGGTACGTCCCCCAGTCCCTCCGGAGGTGGTCGATGATCGCGGTGCTGGCCCTGTTGGCCGGTGTGCTGCTCGGGCTGTGGCTTGATCCCACGGTGCCGGCGGCGTTGCAGCCGTACCTGCCGATCGCGGTGGTGGCCGCGTTGGACGCGGTGTTCGGTGGGGTTCGGGCGAAGCTTGACCGCATCTTCGACGACAAGCAGTTCGTGGTGTCGTTCATCTCGAACGTGCTGGTGGCCGCGCTGATCGTGTATCTGGGTGACCAGTTGGGGGTGGGCGGTCAGTTGTCCACCGGTGTGGTGGTCGTGTTGGGAGTTCGGATCTTCGGCAATGTGGCGGCGATCCGTCGGCACCTGTTCCGGGCGTAGGTTTGTCTCGTGAGTGACGAGCACACGCAGACGGGTACGGGGTGGCCGCAGCCGGCGGAGCCAGCCCGGCCGGATGGCCCGGCGGGGGAGCCGGATCCGCGTCCGGAGGCGCCGGATCCGGACGAGTTGAGTCCGTTGTCGCCGCAGGGTCACCCGTCGGAGGAGGAGGATCCGTCGGCGGAGCCCGCCGACGAGGTCGCCGTAGCTCAGCCGGCTGCGGTGGTGCCGCCCTGGCGGCGGTTGAGCTCTGCCGCGGTGATGATCGTGGTGTTGCTGGGGTTGTTGGGGTTCACCCTGGCGGTGCAGTTGAAGATGACGACGACGGATTCGTCGTTGGCGACGGCGCGCCAGGAGGACCTGGTCAGGATTCTGTACGACCTGGAGGCGCGGGAGATCCGGTTGCGGCAGGACATCGGCGCGTTGGAGGAGAGCCAGCGGCAGTTGCGTTCGGGTGAGCAGGGGCGTGAGGCCGCGTTGGAGGAGGCGACTCGGCGGGCGGACGAGTTGGGCATTCTGGCGGGTACGTTGCCGGCGCGGGGTCCGGGTCTGACGGTGCGGTTCCAGGCGGGGGCGGAGCCGATCTCGGCGGCCCGGGTGCTGGACGCGGTGCAGGAGTTGCGGGGTGCCGGGGCGGAGGCGATGCAGATCTCCGGTGGTGACCGGGCGACGGTGCGGATCGTGGCGTCGACGTATTTCCTGAACGGGGAGGGCGGGTCGTTGATCGTGGATGGGCGTCCGTTGACGGGGCCGTTCACCATCACCGTGCTGGGTGACCCGGCGACGATGCGTACGGCGCTCAACATTCCTGGTGGGGTGGTCGCGTCGGTGGCCGGTGACGGCGGTAACGTGATCGTTGAGGAGCGTGAGGTTGCCGAGGTTTCGGCGCTGCACGAGCCCCGCCCGCTGGAACATGCCCGTCCGGTCTCCTGAAGGTCGGCGGGCCGGCGCCGGTTGGTCCGGTGTCGCGATGGATGAGGACGCTGCTGGTGATTCCTGAGGATCTGCGTTACACCGCCGAGCACGAGTGGGTGGCTGCTGCGGACGGTGGGGCCGTTCGGGTGGGCATCACCCATTTCGCGCAGGATGCTCTTGGCGACATCGTGTATGTGCAGTTGCCGGAGGCGGGTGCGGCGGTGGCGGCCGGTGAGTCGTTGGGTGAGATCGAGTCGACCAAGAGTGTGTCGGAGCTCTACGCCCCGGTGGCCGGTACGGTGTCGGCGCGCAACGAGGCGCTGGTCGACACGCCCGAGGTGATCAACAGTGATCCGTACGGCGCGGGCTGGTTGGTGGAGATCGCGGTGTCGGATCCGGCGTCGGTGGACGCGCTGTTGAGTGCGGCCGCGTATCGCGAGTTGACGGAGAGCTGAGCTTTTTTTGCTGTGCGGGCGGGGCGGTGTCTGCCGCGCGTCCGGTTGCCCTGTTTTTCGGCGCTGGCTAGGCTCGCCCAGTCGACCGAGAACCCATTAGTTGAGCGTCGCGGACAGCCTTTCGGGGCACGGAGAGCCAGCCGCCGGGTGGATGAGAGCCCGGCGGCCAGACCCGCCGTCTCCCGACGCCGACCGAAACAGATTCCGTGAGGTGGTCCCCATGACTCGCCCAGGCGACGAGTTCCCCCCGCTCGACGTCACGTCGACGCTCAATCTCGGTTCGCTCGAGGAAGCGCTGGAGGGGCCGGACACCGATGTGGTGCCGAGCCGGATGTCCGGTTCGCTGCCGCCGGGGATGGCCCTGCTGGTGGTCCGGCGGGGGCCGAACGCGGGTGCCCGGTTCCTGTTGGATCACGACGTGACGACCAGTGGGCGGCATCCGGACAGTGACATCTTTCTCGACGATGTGACGGTGTCGCGTCGGCACGCGGAGTTCCATCGGGATGGTGGGACGTTCACGGTGCGGGACGTGGGCAGTTTGAACGGCACGTATGTGAACCGGGAGCGCGTCGAGGCGGCGACCTTGAGCAATGGTGACGAGGTGCAGATCGGCAAGTTCCGGGTGGTGTTCATCGCCGGTCCGCGCCCGGAGGGTGAGGCCGGCCGGGGGTGAACGAGCCTGCGGCCTCCAGGCCGTCCGGGGTGGGTGGCGCCCCGTCGTTGATGAGTATCGGCGAGGTGCTGGCCCAGTTGCGGGCGGATTTTCCGGACGTGACGATTTCGAAGTTGCGGTTTCTTGAGGCTGAGGGCCTGGTGGAGCCGCAGCGTACGGCGGCGGGTTACCGGAAGTACGGCTGGGACGATGTGGCGCGGTTACGGTTCGTGCTGACCGCGCAGCGGGATCAGTATCTGCCGTTGCGGGTGATCCGTGAGCAGTTGGCGCGCTGGGACACCGACGGTGAGGTGCCGGAGGGGTCGCGTCCGGCGTTGGTGGCCGTGGGTCCCGACGGTGCGGTGCCGGGTCGTGGTGCGGCGGCGGTCGAGTCGGCGCCGGTCCGGTTGGATCGTGCCGAGTTGGTGGCGCGTAGTGGCGTGGACGAGTCGACGTTGGGTGAGTTGGAGCGGCTCGGGTTGGTGGTGTCGGATCCGCCGGGGTGGTATGACGGTGACGCGTTGATCATTGCGCGGGCGGTGGCGGGTCTGGCTGCGTACGGGTTCCAGCCGCGGCATCTGCGGGGTTATCGGACGGCGGCGGATCGCGAGGTCGGTTTGTTCGCGCAGTTGGTGGCGCCGTTGGTGCGGCAGAGTGATCCGGCGGCGCGGGCGCGGGCGGCGGAGACGGCGCGGGAGTTGGTGGCCCTGTCGCAGCAGTTGCATGCGGCGTTGGTGCGAGTGGGGTTGCGCTCGACGTTGGGTCGGTGAGGTGCGTGTGCGTGCTGATCGGCCGGTTCGTGAGTGGCGTAGGCTTGCGGGGGTAACCCCTCTTCTGGCGCGGGCGTGGGTGCGTGCAGCGCATGAGACGGCCGTGTCGCGGTCCGTGTACCGTGCAGGGAAGGGCGCGGTGCGGCGTAGGTGACAACGACACGGAGGCGGCGGTGCGCGAGCTGAGCGTGGTCGGGGTTCGGGTTGAGTTGCCCAGTAACCAGCCGATCGTCCTGCTCAGGGAGGTCGAGGGGGACCGCTATCTGCCGATCTGGATCGGCGCGGTCGAGGCGACGGCGATCGCTTATGAGCAGCAGGGTGTCAAGCCGGCGCGCCCGTTGACCCATGATCTTCTGCGGGATGTGTTGGCGGCGTTGAAGGCGCCGTTGCAGGCGGTGGAGATCACCGAGTTGAAGGAGAACGTGTTCTTCGCTGATCTGTTGATCGGTGATGGGGTGCGGGTCTCGGCTCGGCCGAGTGATTCGATCGCGCTGGCGTTGCGGGTGGGTGCGCCGATTCGTTGTGCGGAGCAGGTCCTCAGTGAGGCGGGGATCGTGATTCCCGACGAGCAGGAGGATGAGGTGGAGAAGTTCCGGGAGTTCCTGGAGCAGGTGCGTCCGGAGGATTTCGCCGGCTGAGGGTCCGGCCGTGTCGGTGTCGGTGGGAAGGCCGTGCGGGTGGTGACTGTCGGTTATGGTGACGGTCATCGCTGTCGATGCACGGCGTGTCGCGACGGTTTCTCCGTGGTAACTCCTGGCGGTCGCTATAGGGTTGCCGTGTCGAGGGGTGCGCGTCCCGGAAGGGGCGTGGCACCGCACTGACGGGGAGGTTGTCGGGATGTACGAGCCGCGGGATTCCGATCAGGGTGCGGTGTCGGGTGAGCCGGGTGGGATGCCCGGGTCGGCAACTGACGGTGACGGTGCGGTGGGGTACCGGGGTGTGACGGCCTGCCATGCGGTGGGGATCAGTTACCGCCAGCTGGATTACTGGGCGCGTACGTCTCTGGTGGTGCCGAGTGTGCGGGACGCGTCGGGTTCCGGCACGCAGCGGTTGTACTCGTTTCGCGACCTGGTGGTGTTGAAGGTGGTGAAGCGGCTGCTGGACGCCGGGGTGTCGTTGCAGAACATCCGTAAGGCGATCGAGGCGTTGCGCTCGCGTGGGGTGGCGGATCTGGCCGGCATCACGTTGATCTCCGATGGGACGACGGTGTACGAGTGTCGTTCGCCGGAGGAGGTGGTCGACCTGTTGCAGGGCGGCCAGGGGGTGTTCGGCATCGCGATCGGTGGCGCGTTCAAGGAGATCCAGGGTTCGTTGTCGCATCTGCCGGCGGAGCCGGCGGCCGTGCCGGTGGAGCCGGGGCCGGCCGAGGGTGCCGAGGGCGGCGCGGTGGGCGACGAGTTGGCCGCGCGTCGGGCCCGTCGGCGGGCGGGTTGAGCTGTTCCACTGTGGTGCCCGGGTGGCCGCGTCACCGCTGGTGACACCGTCGCCGTCGATCACTTTCGGTGAGTGCGCGGTGCGTGCGGGTAACGGTCCTGGGAGAGTTTTGTGACTCTTCGTGTCTGGTTGTTGCCGGGAATCCGATGGGTCGGCGGTGACGGGGCGGGCGCGGCACGCTATCGTCCGACACGGCCTGTCGGCCGTCGCTGCCGTGGGGTGGTTACGACGTCGGCGGGTCGTCGTTGCGTGCGCTGACACCGCGCGTCCCCTCACGACGGAAGGAAACACCCGTGACGGTTACCGAAGAGACCGCTCCGGTCTCGCATTACGAGCGCATCGGTGGGGCGGCAGCGGTGAAGGCCGCTGTCGAGCTGTTCTACGACCGGGTGCTCGCCGACCCGGAACTTGCCGGCTACTTCGCCGAGGTGGACATGGCGGGGCAGCGTCGGCATCTGGCGTTGATGCTGGCGGTGGTGCTCGGTGGTCCGAACGAGTACACCGGCCGGGACCTGGCGTCGGCGCATCAGCCCCTGAACATTCCGGTGGCGCACTACGTCAAGGTGGGTGAGCATCTGACGGCGACGTTGACGCAGCTGGGTGTGCCGGGCGACATCATCGTCGACGTGCAGGCGGTGCTGGCGCAGGTGCAGGACCAGGTGGTGGCCGGCGGGGACCAGGCGGGCGCCTGAGCGTGGACGTGCCCCGGCTCAAGCAGAGCTGGTCGCTGGTCGCCGCGCACGGTGACCAGGTGCCGCTCTACTTCTATTCGACGCTGTTCCTGGCGTATCCGGAGACCCGGCAGATGTTCCCGACCAACATGGCGGGGCAGCGGGATCGGCTGGTGACCGCGCTCGGGCACATCGTGTCCCAGGTGGACCAGGTGGACCGGCTGGTGGGTTTCCTGCAGGATCTGGGCGTCGACCACCGTAAGTTCGCGGTGCGGGCGGAGCATTACCCGGCGGTGGGTGAGGCGTTGCTGGCGACGTTGCGGCATTTTCTCGCCGACCAGTGGACCGACGAGTTGGCGCAGGACTGGACGGCGGCGTACGGGCTGGTGGCGCAGGTGATGACCGAGGCGGCGCAGGCCGCTGAGGCGACGAGTCCACCGTGGTGGGCCGCGGAGGTGGTGGGGCACGAGCGGCGGGCGTTCGACGTGGCGGTGCTGACGTTGCGTCCGCAGTATCTGTTGCCGTTCACCGCGGGTCAGTCGGTCGGGGTGTCGCATCCGGCGGTGCGGTCGTGGCGGTACTACTCGCCGGCGAACGCGCCACGGGCGGACGGCACGGTGGAGTTGCATGTGCGGGCGGCGCCGGGTGGTGCGGTGTCGTCGCGGCTGGTGTACGGGTGTGCGGTGGGTGACCAGGTGCATCTGGCCGCTCCGGTGGGTGACGGGTTGACGTTGCGGGCGGCCGGTTCGGCGGATCTGCTGCTGTTGGCCGGTGGTACCGGTTGGGCGCCGCTGAAGGCGTTGGTGGAGCAGGTGGCCGCGGAGGGTTCCCGGCGTCGGGTGGACGTGTACGTGGGGGCGCGTTCGCGCAGCGAGTTCTACGACGGTGACGCGTTGGAGAAGTTGACCGCCTCGTACCCGTGGTTGTCGGTGACGCAGGTGGTCGGGTTGGACGTGAACCGGCCGGGGGAGTTCGTGTATCCGGTGGACCGGGCGCTGGCCGACGGTGACTGGCGGTCCCGGCATGTGTACGTGTGTGGTTCCGACGACATGGTGTCGCACACGGTGGCGATTCTGACCCGGTCCGGCTTCCATGCCGGGCAGGTTCATCACGAGGGTCTGGGTAGGCACTGGTACGGCCCCTCGTGGCGGACGGCGGTGGGAGGCCCCGCTGTCTCTGACGATTCCGGAGGTGCCCGGTGAGTGAGCCTCGTGGCCGCGAGTGGCGGGCCGGTGCGGTGAGTGCGGTTCCGGTCGGCCGGTACGACGGTGGGCAGGTCGCCACCGGTGTGCAGGTGCGGATGACCGCCGACCGGGTGCGCCGGTGGGAGTTCGGGTCGTCGTCGTTCGGGCGTCGCGGGTACGACCAGAACGACGTGGACCGGTTCCGGGTGCAGGTGGCCGACGAGTTGGATCTGCTGTCGACGCAGGTGGCGAACCTGCGGGCGGAGAATGAGCGGCTCAACGACCATGTGGAGCTGCACCGGCACGGGGTGATTCCGAGTTCGGAGCCGACGTCGAAGGTGCCGGCGGCCAAGGAGGTGAATCTGCTCTCGGCGGCGCAGCGGGAGGCCGAGCAGATCATCGCGCAGGCGCACGACTATGCGCGGCGGGTCGCCGAGTACGCCCGTACCCAGTACGAGAGCTATGTGCGGGCGGCGGTGGAGGAGGCCCGTCAGGAGGCGGAGCGGGCGGTGCAGGACTACCACGTGGCGGCGGGTCCGACCTTCGACGACGGGGTGGCCGCGCGGGAGGCACTGCGGATCTACGGCGAGATGATGATCTCGCATATGCAGGCGGCGGCGCGGCATCTGGACGACGGCAGTGAGCAGTTGTCCCGGACCATGGAGCGCATCGGCGCGCAGCCGGCGGCGGCCGCAGTGGCGGCGGGCCGGTCGTTGCCCCGGCATCAGCAGCGCTGAGGCGAGCCCGCCCGGCGCCGCTGCGGCGGTCCGTGGGTGCCACCGGTGGCGGTTCACCGCCGCCGGTGGCGTTCGTCGCTGGCGTTCGTCGCCGCGGCGGCGCTGAGGCACGATGGGTGGGTGCAGGAGCTGATCGAGCCGCTGGCGGGTCTGGTGGCTGCCGGTGGGGTGGTGGTGCTCAGCGGCGCCGGGTTGTCCACCGAGTCGGGCATTCCCGACTATCGGGGGCCCAGTGGTGTCGCCCGCCGGCACACGCCGATGACGTACCAGACGTTCCTGGCCGACGCGGTGGCGCGTCGGCGGTACTGGGCGCGCAGCCACCTGGGGTGGCGGGTGATCGCCGGGGCGGCACCCAACGAGGGGCACCGTGCGGTGGCCCGCCTGCAGCAGGGTGGGCTGGTGACGGGGATCATCACGCAGAACGTCGACGGGTTGCACTCGGCGGCCGGTAGCCGTGAGGTGACGGAGTTGCACGGGCGGCTCGACGAGGTGGTCTGTCTGGGGTGCCGGCGTCGTACGTCGCGGGCGGAGTTGGACGGGCGGCTGCGGGCGGCCAATGCCGGGTTCGCCGGACAGGCCGTCGAGGTCAACCCGGACGGTGACGTGGATCTCGCTGACGCGCAGGTGGCGGCGTTCCGTACGGTCGACTGCGTGGCCTGTGGTGGGCTGCTCAAGCCGGACGTGGTGTTCTTCGGCGAGACGGTGCCGGCGGCGCGGGTGCAGTCGTGTTTCGCGTTGGTGGAGCAGGCCCGGCTGCTGCTGGTGCTGGGGTCGTCGTTGACGGTGATGTCGGGGCGCCGGTTCGTGTTGCGGGCGGCGAAGCGGAACGTGCCGGTGGTGATCGTGAACCAGGGGCCGACCCGTGGCGACGAGTACGCGCGTCTGCGGGTGCAGGCACCGTTGGGGCGGGTGTTGCCGGCGTTGGCCGACCGGCTGCTCGGTGCCGGGACGTCGGTGGGTCCGGCGACGCTGCCGGTGCCGAGTCCGGTCGGCGGGTGACCGGGGGACAGGTCAGGGGCTTCGGTGCGGGCCGTGGGGGCCCGCTGGTAGCGTTGATCGCGCCGGTAGCACCGACGTGGGAGAGACCGCCTGGCGACAGCTGGGCGGCGCCGAAGGGGCAAATCCTCCCCGGAACCTCTCAGGCAGAAGGACCACGTCGGGTCAGGCACTGTGGAGCGCCCGCGGGGTGTGACAGAGGGGGAGGGCCGACCTGTCGACCCTCGCCCGCGCAGGAGCGCCCATGACCGCCGAGCAGTTCGCCGACCGTCACATCGGTCCCGGTCCCGACGACGAGCGCCGTATGTTGGACGCCGTCGGGTACGCCTCGATCGACGAGTTGATGGACGCGGCGATTCCCGAGGTGATCCGCTGGCACGGCCGGCTGGACCTGCCGCCGCCGGCCAGCGAACCCGACGCCCTGGCCGAACTGCGGGCCCTGGCGGCCCGTAACACGGTCGCCGTGTCCATGATCGGGTTGGGGTATCACGGCACCCACACCCCGGCGGTGATCCGCCGCAACGTGTTGGAGAATCCGGCCTGGTACACGGCGTACACGCCGTATCAGCCGGAGATCAGCCAGGGTCGGCTGGAGGCGTTGCTGAACTTCCAGACGATGGTGTCGGATCTGACGGGCCTGGCGACGGCGAACGCGTCGATGCTCGACGAGGGCACCGCGGCGGCGGAGGCGATGACCCTGGCGCGGCGGGCGTCGAAGGCCGGCAGCCGGGTGTACGTGGTCGACTCCGACACCCTGCCGCAGACCATCGCGGTGATCGCCGGTCGGGCGGAGCCGCTCGGTATCGACGTGCGGGTGCTGGACCTGGACGTCGAGCCGCTGCCGGCGGAGTTCTTCGGTCTGCACCTGCAGTATCCGGGTGCGTCCGGGGCGGTGCGCGACCACGCCCCGCTGGTCGAGGCCGCGCACGCGGCCGGGGCGCTGGTGTGCGTGGCGGCGGACCTGTTGGCGTTGACGGTGCTGCGGCCGCCGGGGGAGATCGGCGTGGACATCGTCGCCGGCACCACGCAGCGGTTCGGGGTGCCGATGGGCTTCGGTGGGCCGCACGCCGGCTACCTGGCGGTGCGGGCGGGGCTGGAGCGGATGTTGCCGGGCCGGCTGGTCGGGGTGTCCCGGGACGCGGCCGGCGCGTCCGCGTACCGGTTGGCGTTGCAGACCCGTGAGCAGCACATCCGGCGGGAGAAGGCGACAAGCAACATCTGCACCGCGCAGGTGCTGCTGGCGGTGATGGCCGGCATGTACGCCGTCTACCACGGTCCGGACGGGCTGCGGGAGATCGCGGCCCGTACCCACCGGATGGCGGCGCGGCTGGCCGCCGGGTTGCGGGCCGGTGGCGTCGAGGTCACCGACGTCGCGTTCTTCGACACGGTGACCGCGCGGGTGCCGGGTCGGGCCGGGCAGGTGGTGGCCGAGGCACGGCGGCGTGGGGTGAACCTGCGGCTGGTCGACGCCGACCGGGTCGGTGTGTCCTGCGACGAGACCACCACGGTGGAGCACCTGGCGGTGGTGTGGGCGGCGTTCGGTGTCGACGGCGTCGACGGTGAGGTGCCGGCGGCGTTGCCGGCCGGGCTGGCCCGCACCAGTGACTTCCTCACCCATCCGGTGTTCCGCACCCACCGGTCGGAGACGTCGATGCTGCGGTACCTGCGTCGGCTGGCGGACTTCGACTACGCCCTGGACCGGGGCATGATCCCGTTGGGGTCGTGCACGATGAAGCTGAACGCCACCACCGAGATGGAGCCGGTGAGCTGGGCCGAGTTCGCGGACATCCACCCGTTGGCGCCGGCGGAGCAGACCGCCGGCTACCGGGAACTGGTCGGCCAGTTGGAGGGGTGGCTGGCGGAGGTCACCGGCTACGACGCGGTGAGTGTGCAGCCCAACGCCGGTTCGCAGGGCGAGTTGGCGGGGCTGCTGGCGATCCGCGCCTGGCATCACAGCCGGGGTGAGCAGCACCGGGACGTGTGTCTGATCCCGTCGTCGGCGCACGGCACCAACGCGGCCAGCGCGGTGATGGCCGGGATGCGGGTGGTCGTGGTCGGCTGCGACGACGACGGCAACGTCGACCTGGTCGACCTGGACGCGAAGATCGACACGCATCGGGACACCCTCGCGGCGATCATGGTGACGTACCCGTCGACGCACGGGGTGTACGAGACGGGTATCGCGCAGTTGTGCGCGAAGGTGCACGACGCCGGTGGGCAGGTGTACGTCGACGGGGCGAACCTCAACGCGCTCGTCGGGTTCGCCCGGCCGGGCCGGTTCGGGGCCGACGTGTCGCACCTGAACCTGCACAAGACGTTCTGCATTCCGCACGGCGGCGGTGGGCCGGGGGTGGGTCCGGTGGCGGTGCGGGCGCATCTGGCGCCGTTCCTGCCGGGTGATCCGGCCGGTGCGCCGGTCGACGGCCGGCCGGCGATCGCGGCGGCCCGCTACGGGTCGGCGGGGATCCTGCCGATCCCATGGGCGTACCTGCGGATGATGGGCGCCGACGGTCTGGCGCGGGCGACCGGGGTGGCGGTGCTGGCGGCCAACTACGTGGCGGCGCGGCTGCGGGAACACTTCCCGGTGCTGTACGCGGGCAACAAGGGCCTGGTCGCGCACGAGTGCATCCTGGATCTGCGGCCGGTGACGAAGGCGACCGGGGTGAGCGTCGACGACGTGGCCAAGCGGCTCATCGACTACGGCTTCCACGCGCCGACGATGTCGTTCCCGGTGGCGGGGACGTTGATGGTGGAGCCGACCGAGAGCGAGGACCTGGCCGAGCTGGACCGGTTCTGCGACGCGATGATCGCCATCCGGGCGGAGATCGACAAGGTGGGTTCCGGTGAGTGGCCGGCCGGAGACAGTCCGCTCGCCAACGCGCCGCACACGGCGGCGATGGTCGGCGGTGACGAGTGGCCGCACCCGTACCCGAGGTCGGTGGGTGCGTGGCCGGGCGGGGTGGACCGGGCGGGGAAGTACTGGCCGCCGGTGCGTCGGGTCGACGGCGGGTACGGCGACCGGAACCTGGTCTGCTCGTGCCCGTCACCGCAGGCGTACGAGGACTGACCGGTCCGGTACCGCGCCGACCTGGTCGTGGCGGTCCCTGACCGGGGGACTAGCCTGGGTCGGCGCGGGAAAGACGTCGTGACGGATCGTGACGTCGCCTCAGGCGGCGAGCGCGTGTCGGGCGGGGCCTCGGTGCGGTGCGATGCTGCTGCCGTCGGGCAGCAGCTCGCCGGTGTCCTCGAAGACGATGACGCCGTTGCAGAGCAGGCTCCAGCCCTGTTCACGGAAGCAGGCGATGACCCTGGCGGCTTCCCGGTCGGTGGCTTCGGCGGAGGGACAGGTGGGTTGGTGCTGGCACATCGGGTTCTCCGGACTGTGGGGGCACTGTGTCATGGTTCACATGACCAGTGACGCACAGTACCAAGCGGAAGCGTGCCGCATCGACCGGATGTGCGCGTGGTGCGCGGGAAATCCGCTGAACGGATGAGCATGAACCGCCCGGACGTCGTGGAAGCGCTCCCACGGATGGTTGTCGATCCACCCGCCGTTCCCGCCTCCTGCCGCGGCCGACTCGTCGAACGGGCCCGCTGGCAGTGGCGCCCCGCCGACGGCGGCGACCCGGCCGCGTACGCCGAACAGTTCCTCGCCGACCACGGCCTGCACCTGCACGACCTGGCCCGCCCCGCCCGCCCGGCCCACCACCACCGCCAAGACATCTGCGGGGCCGCCCTCTACGTGTCCGCCGCCGCCGGAGCGCTGCTCGCCGGCGGCGCACCCGGCGCACCCAACCCCGCCGACCTGCCCGAGGTGGCCGTCGTCGTCTACGGCCACACCGAGGCGGCCCCAGCGCGTCCCGACCCGCCAGCGCGGTGGTGGCTCGGCACCTGGACCGAGAGCTGGACCCCCCACCAGCACGCCGACGCGGTCACCGCGATCCGCCACGCCATCGGCCACGGCGACGTCTACCAGGTCAACCTCGTCGGCCACGCCAGCGCCCCCTACACCGGTGACCCGCTGCCGGCCCTGACCCGCCTCGGCCGCCTCCCCGGCGCCCGCTACGGCGGCGCCCTCACCGGCCCCGGCTGGGCCATCGGCTGCGCCAGCCCGGAAACCCTCATCGAGGTCCGCGCCGGCACCCTCACCACCCGACCCATCAAGGGCACCCGCCCGGCCACCACCGCCGGCCGCGCCGACCTGCTCACCTCCGCCAAGGAACGCGCCGAACACATCATGATCGTCGACCTGGAACGCAACGACCTGGCCCGCGTCGCCCGCACCGGCAGCGTCCGCGTCGACGACCTGTTCGCCGTACGCCGCTGGTGCGACCTGTGGCAGGCCGAATCCACCGTCCGCGCCGACGTCGCCGACGGCCTCGGCCTGGCCGACCTGCTCCGCGCCGTCTGCCCCGGCGGCTCGGTCACCGGCGCCCCGAAACTCGCCGCCCTCGACCACATCGCCGCCCTCGAACCCGTCGGCCGCGGCGCCGCCATGGGCGCCCTCGGCTGGATCGGCCCCGACCACATCGACCTCGGCCTGACCATCCGCACCGCCGCCGTCGACGGCAACGCCGTGCACGTCTGGGCCGGCGGCGGCATCACCTGGGACAGCGACCCCGCCGACGAGGTCGCCGAAGCCGCCGCCAAGACCACCCCGGTACGGGCCGCCCTGAGGTGAACCTGACGCCCACCCGCCGCCACCGCCCGATAGCCTTGCCGACATGACGATGCGGGACATCCGAATCATCGGCGACCCGGTGCTGCGCACCCCCAGCGAACCGGTCACCAGTTTCGACACCGAACTGCGTACCCTGGTCACCGACCTGATGGACACCCTGCTCGGCGCGCCCGGCCGCGCCGGCGTCGCCGCCCCCCAGATCGGTGTCAACGCCCAGGTCTTCGTCTACGACGCCGACGGCCACCGTGGCCACATGGTCAACCCGACGCTGGAGCTGTCCGACGAACTTGAGGACGACGACGAGGGCTGCCTGTCCATCCCCGGGCTGTACTTCCCGACCACTCGCGCGCTGCACGCGACCGCCCACGGCTACGACCAGCACGGCGAACCCCTCACCATCGCCGGCACCGGCTTCCTCGCCCGGGCCCTGCAACACGAGGCCGATCACCTCGCCGGTCGCCTCTACGTCGACACCCTGCGCGGCGAAACCCGCCGCCGTGCCCTACGCGAGATCCGCGCCGGCCGCTTCGACTCCTCCCACCGCGGCTGAACCAGCCACCCGCGGCACCCCTTCCGCGCCACGAGCGTGAACTCGCCGTACTCGGCCACCCGGGTGAACCCCAACCGCTCGTACAACCGCACCGCCACCGGATTGCCGGCCGCCACGTTCAACGTCACATGGTCGACCTCGGCGGCCAACACCGACTCCAGGCCGGGGGACCGGTGCACGTACAGCCGCGCCCTCACCCGGCCACCCACTGGTCGTAGCCCAACCTCGCCACCAACGCCAGCACCACCACCAGCAGCACCACCCGCACGAACCCGGAACCACGCCGCAACGCCATCCGCGCGCCCACCGACGCCCCCGCGATGTTGCACACCGCCATCGCCGCACCCATCAGCCACCACACATGCCCGGTCACCGCGAACACCGCCAGCGCACCGGCGTTCGTACCCGCGTTGACCACCTTCGCCATCGCCGAACCGTGCACGAAATCCGCACCCACCAGCGCGGTGAACGCCAACACCAGAAACGTGCCCGTACCCGGACCGATCAACCCGTCATAGGCGGCGATGCCCACCCCGGCCACCAGCACCGCCACCACCACCCGCACCCGGGTCCGCCGCTGCGGCACCGCCAGCACCCCCAGCGCCGGACGCAGCACCACGAACAACGCCACCGACACCAGCACCACAAGCACCACCGGCCGGTACGCCGACGGCGGCACCGCCCCGGCCAACGCCGCACCCAGGCCCGCACACACCACCGCCAACGCCGCCGCCGACCCCGCCACCGGCCAATCGATCTTCGTACGGCGGGCGTACGTCACCGCCGCCGTCGACGTACCGGCGATCGCCGCCAACTTGTTCGTCCCCAACGCCGTCGCCGGCGGCAGCCCCGGAGCCGCCACCAGCAACGCCGGCAACAGCAGCAGCCCACCACCTCCCACCACCGCGTCCACCCAGCCCGCCAGGGCGGCGGCGGTCAGCAGCGTCACCACGGTCGCCGGGTCCACCTCCACGAGCCGCCATTCTTCCCACTGCCGGCCACATCACACCGCCGGCTGTGGCCAGCCTCACCGGCCCCGACGACGCCGCACCCAGATCCCCACCCCACCGATCGCGACGAACACCAGCATCGAACAGCACAACGCCCGCAGCATCGGGCAACTGTCCCACGCCGTCGCTAAGGTGACAGCGTGCGCCTGGCCACGTTCAACCTGCTGCACGGTCGGTCCCTCGCCGACGGCCTGGTCGACCCGGCCCGGCTGACCGCCGCCGTCGCCGCCCTCGACGCCGACGTCCTGGCCCTGCAGGAGGTCGACCGCGACCAGTCCCGCAGCGGCCACCTCGACCTCACCGCCATCGCCGCCCAGGCCATCGGCGCACCCGAGCACCGCTTCGCCGCCGCCGTCGTCGGCACCCCCGGCGAGGCGTTCCGCCCCCTCACCCACGACGACGACGGCCACGGCGAACCCTGCTACGGCGTCGGCCTGATCTCCCGCCACCCCGTCACCAGCTGGCGGGTCACCCGACTGCACCCCGCCCCGGTACGCTCCCCGGTCTACGTGCCCGGCCCCGGCGGCGGCCTCATCCTGCTCCGCGACGAACCCCGCGTCGTGCTCGCCGCCGTGCTGGACACCCCACACGGCACGCTCACCGTCGCCGCCACCCACCTGTCCTTCGTCGCCGGCTGGAACGTCCGCCAACTCCGCCAGGTCATCCGCGCCCTGCGCGCCCTGCCCGCCCCCCGCATCCTGCTCGGCGACCTGAACCTGCCCGCCTGGGCCACCCGCGCCGTCTCCGGCTGGCACCTGCTGGCCCGCCGACCCACCTACCCGGCCACGCAACCCCGCGTCCAGCTCGACCACATCCTCGCCGACCGGCACGGCTTCGACCAGCTACCCCCGGTCGCGGCCGTACGCACCCCACTGTCGACCATCTCCGACCACCGGCCCCTGGTCGTCGACCTCGGCTAGAAACCCCCGCAGTCCAGAGGCAGCAACATCAGGGTTGTTGCTGCCTCCAGGACGCCGGCGGCACGGTCGCTGCGACTACGGGTGGTCTACCAGACCAACCGCTGCCCGCGCCGCCCGCAACGCGTTGCGGAACAACATCGCCACCGTCACCGGACCCACCCCACCGACCCTCGGCGTGATCGCCCCCGCCACCTGCGCACACGACTCGTCCACATCCGGCAGCAACCGGCGCCCCGCGTACCGCACCCCACCACCGACCACCACCGCGCCCGGGCGCACATGCTCCGGCCGCACGATCCCCGGCACCCCGGCCGCCGCCACCAGAATCTCCGCCCGACGTGTATACCGAGACCAGTCCGCCACCCCCGTGTGCACCACCGTCACCGCCGCGTTCGCCGTCGACCGCTGCTGCGCCAGCAGCATCGCCAACGGCCGCCCCAACGTCGCCCCACGACCCAGGATCACCACCTCACGGCCGGCCACCGGCACCCCGTGGTACGCCAACAACGCCTCGATCGCCGCCGGCGTGCACGGCAGCGGCCCCGGCAACCCCAACGCCAGCCGCCCCATGTTCACCGGATGCATTCCGTCCACATCCGAATCCGGGTCGAGGGTCTGCAACGCCTGGTCGTAGTCCAGACCGCCGGGGATCGGATACTGCAACAACACCCCGTGCACCCCCGGATCGGAGTTGAAGTCGGCCAGTACCGCGTGCACGTCGGCCTGGGACACCGACGCCGCCAACCGCACGTGCGGCGACGCGAAACCCAGCTCCGCCGCCTGCCGCTGCTTGATCCGGATGTAACCGGCACTGGCCTCGTCGTCACCCACCAGCACCGTCGCCAACGTCGGCGTCACCCCCGCCGCCCGCAACTGCGTCACACCCTCGGCCACCTGGGCCAGAATCGCCTCCGCCACCGGCGCACCCGGCAGCAACCGCGCGGTCATCGTCGTCGACATGGCTCACCTCGCCCGTGGCGGGCCCAGGCGGACGACCCCCACGACGAGCTTCCCGATGGTCGATCCCATCCCCGATGCCGCCAGTCGCGTCACTGCCACCCTGCCACACCACCACCGACGGTGCCATCACCCCGACGCGACCACGGCCGTCCCGGCACGGCAAGCGACCGGGGTGTGCCACCGCCCGTATCTCGCAGATCAATCAGGAGCCGGCAGCAGCCCCGCCAACGCCCGGTACGTACGGTTGGCTCGGGCCGCCTCCCGCTGCTGGCCCGACGTCACCTCGATGTACGTCTGCGACGACGCCAACGACACGTGCCCCAACAACCGCATGATCTCCGCAGCCCCGGCACCGTCCTCGGCCAACCGGGTGGCGAACGTGTGCCGCAGCGCGTGCAACCGCGCCCCACGCGGCACCCGGTCACCGATCCCGGCCCGCCGGTAGCAGGACTCCACCAGATACTGCAGACCACCCCGACGCAGCGGCTCACCCCGGCGATCCACGAGCAGCGGCGACAGCTGCCGCACCGTACGCGCGCCGAAGCGGCGGGCCCGGCTGTCCAGATAGCTCGCCAGCACCGCGTCCAGATCCGGCTCGACCGGCAGCACCCGGGGACGCCCACCCTTGCCGGCCACCTCCAGCCGCCGCTCACCGGGGCGACCGCCGAGGGAACCGACCCGCAACGCCAGCAACTCCGACAGCCGCAGCCCCGCGCACAGGGCCAACGCCAGCACCGCCACGTCCCGCTCCGGCCACGGGTCCCGCTGCCGTCCCTCGGCCCTTGCGACCGAGGTGAGCAGGTGTTCCGGGGTGTCCTCACCGCGCAGCGGCTTGGGCGTCGGCAGGGGAGTGCGGGGACGTCCCACCGCCGGCATCGGGTTGCCGGCCACCATCTGCTCGGCGACCAGGAAGGAGAAGAAACCGTTCCAGGTCGACCAGGCCCGACCGACGGAACTGGCCGCCCGGCCGGCGGCGAACCGGGCGAACGCGGCCCGCATCAGCTTGGGAGAGAGCACGTCGACCGGCAGGTCGGCCAGGGGGAGGGGAGGGGTGGACAGCTCGGCGGCGAGCGCGGCGACGGCCGTCAGATCGCGCCGGTAGGCCGCCTGCGTGTGGGGGGAGGGCTTGCGGGTGGCCCTGGCGGTCAGGAACTCCTCGATCAATGCGACCACCGATTCGTCCTGTTTGTCATGCATAAGGGATATTATGCATGATTCTCACGTTCGGCGCCCGAGGGGAGGGGAGCGTTTCTGTCAGGGGTCGGGGCTACGGTGCGATCACCGAATTCACCGTCACCGGAGGCGTGCCATGACGACCCTGCCCGAGCGACCCAACACGGCCCTGCTCGTCATCGACGTGCAGAACGGGGTGGTGACGGGCACCCACAACCGCGACGGCGTCATCGCCAACATCAACACTCTGCTGGGTAAGGCCCGCGCCGAGGGCGCGCCGGTCGTCTGGGTGCAGCACTCCGACGACGGCCTCCCGCAGGGCAGCGAAGCCTGGCAGTACGTACCCGAGTTGGTCCGCGAGGACGGCGAGCCGCTGGTGCACAAGCGCTACGGCGACTCGTTCGAGGACACCGACCTTGAGACGGTGCTCGCCGAGCGCGGCGTGGGCCGGCTGGTCGTCACGGGCGCGCAGACCGACGCGTGCATCCGGTCGACCCTGCACGGCGCGTTCGTGCGGGGCTACGACGCGACGCTTGTCGGCGACGCGCACACCACGGAGGACCTCACCGCCTACGGCGCGCCGCCGCCGGAGCAGGTCATCGCTCACACCAACCTGTACTGGAGCTTCCACAGGGCGCCCGGTCGTCAGGCGGGGACCGTCGAGACCAGCGAGGTCAGTTTCGGTCCGACCGACTGACCCTCGCGGGGGTGGGCCCGGACGCGGTCAGGGGCAGGGGCCGACCCCCTTAACTTTACATAATGTACATTATCGAATCGGCTGTAGATCGGCGGCGGCGAGCGGGCGGGTCACCGCCGTGCAGGTGCGCGGCGAGGACTCCCGCACGTGGCACTCACGACGGTTGACGACGCCGGTGAAACAAGTACTGCGACTCATGCTTCGCCTGAAGGCGGCTGTCATCCTCGCAACCATGACTCCTCGTCACCTGGTCACCGCGGCGGCAGCCGCGGCTCTGGTGCTCACGCTTACGGCCTGCGGGTCGGACGCGCCCACGCGCGAGGAAGCAAGCCGGGAAGCGCAATCGGCAGCGGTTCGGCAGGCAAGCGCGTCGAGCGCCGAGCAGATCAGCATCCTGCTCTCCGAGGTGGGCCGGGCAGAGCCGCTCAGGCCGGTCGCTGTGGCAACACAGGACATCTGCCATGCCGGCGACACAAACGGTCTGTGGGCCCACGACGAGTACCGCCTCAGTTGCAGTCTCAGCGAGATCAGGTACCTCGGGGCCGACGGCGACCTGGTGAAGGTGCTGCGGGAGGTCGACAAGCGCGCCAGAGCCGCCGGCCTGGTACCGCACACCGACTCGGCGATCGAGGAGATCGAGAGGTACTACGCGGCGAACGGTAGGACCGAGGACGGGTTGCTGCTCCCCCTACCCGGGTTGGGCTACCTCGTCCATGAGCAGGACTGGACTGTCCAGGTCGGGTGGTCAAAGGACTGGATTGCGCAGGCTGAGTGGTCCCGGCTCGGCGACCCCCTGAGCAGCCAACCCGTACCGGATCTCATCTGGCCGACAGTCTTCGTCGAGGCTCGACCGGTCGACCTCGACGCGCTACGGGATGGTCCGCTGCGGCGGCACCAGCATGTTGTCACCCTCTCCTCGGGGACCACATACCACGAGGTGCCGTGGCCTGCCTCACGTTGAACGGGCACCTACCGCCGACCGCTCAGCGGTGCTGTTGGTGGCCGGCGCGCTCGTCCACCATGTGGCGGGCGTACCAGTCCGGCCAGTCAGGGTCGGGGTGGCCGAGTTCCTTCTCGTGGCGGTCGTGCGCGGATGCCGCCCGGCGCAGCGCTGCGGCCAGGTCGTCCACCGAGTCGTAGGTGGTCTGCATGTCGGCTCCCCTCCTGCGTCGAGCTGGCGGCCGGGCACCGTGAGCGCGGTGGCGGCTATCGCGGGTCTACCCGCCGGGCCGGTGTGCATTCCGGCCGTCCGGAGCAGGCCGGCCGGTGGATGCGGTGCGCGGGGTGTTTCACACCGGGTGGTGGGTGCCGGGCGAATCGGTGCGCAGGCGGGCCTGGCGGTGGGTGTCGTGCCAGCCGTCGGCGTGGTGGCCTTCGCGGCGGGCGGTCCCCGTGGCCGGGTAGCCGCCGCGCCGGGCGACGGCGCAGGAGGCCAAATTGAGCGTTGAGTGGTTGAGTTCGAGGCGGTGCGGTCCGGTGACGGCCCACCCGGCGACACTCTCGGCCTGCCACCGTGATGGCCAGGAGGCGAGCCAGGTGTGGGCCTCGTCGTCGGTCATGGTGCGGCAGTGCCAGCGTTGGATGGCGCGTCAGAGGCCGCCGCCGACGCGGAGGATGGCACCGGTGGTGTAGGAGGCGTCGGGGCTCAGCAGCCAGGCGATGGCGGCGGCGACCTCGTCGGGTTCGCCGGGGCGGCCGAGTGGGATGCGGCCGGCGGCGCGGTCGGGTCGGTCGGGTTGGCCGGAGAGCGCGTGGATGTCGGTGCGGATGACGCCGGGGGCGACGGCGTTGACGCGGATGCCGCGGGGGGCGAGTTCCTTGGCCAGGCCGATGGTGAGGGCGTCGGTGGCGGCTTTGACGGCCGCGTAGTGGACGTACTCCCCTGGGCTGCCGAGGGTGGCGGCGACGGAGGAGAGGTTGACGATGGCGGCGCCGTCGCTCATCCGGCGGGCGGCCTGTTGGGCGCAGAGGACGTAGCCGATGAGGTTGACGTCGACGACGCGGCGCAGGTCCTCGGGGTCGAGGTCGGTGAAGGGGCCGATCGGGCTGGTGATGCCGGCGTTGTTCACCAGGCCGGTGAGGGTGCCGAGTTCGGCTGCGGCGTCGAACAGGGCGGTGACCTGGTCGGGGTCGCGGGTGTCGGCGGGTACGGCGATGGCGCGTACGCCGGTGGCGCGCAGGTCGGCCACGACGGTGTCGGCGGCGGTGTGGTCGCTGCGGTAGCCGAGGGCGATGTGGTGGCCGGTGTGGGCGAGGCGGCGGGCGGTGGCGGCGCCGATGCCGCGGCTGCCGCCGGTGATGATGGTGGCGTTGGCCAATGGACCTCTCCCCTGCCCCGAGCCGGTGTCGGGGACGTTACCGGCGTGGTCGCGGTGGCGGATAGCGCGGTGTGGTCGAGCGCACGGCCGGCGACGGTCGATGGCTTACGCTCGCGGCGACGGTGTCGGTGGGGAGGGCTTGTGGCGGGTGTGGCTGTCGGTGACCTGGTCGACGATTTCGAGTTGCCGGACGAGACGGGTCGGCCGCGGCGGTTGACGGAGTTGCTGGCGGCGGGGCCGGTGGTGCTGTTCTTCTATCCGGCGGCGATGACGCGGGGATGCACGGCGGAGAGTTGCCATTTCCGGGATCTGGCGGCGGAGTTCGCGGCGGTGGGTGCGCAGCGGGTGGGCATCAGTCGGGATTCGGTGTCGCGTCAGGCGGAGTTCTCGCGGCTGCACGGGTTCGACTATCCGTTGTTGTCGGATCCGGACGGTGTGGTGGCGGATCGGTTCGGGGTGCGGCGGCGGCTGGCGTTGGGTCCGTTGAGCATGCGGCGGATGACGTTCGTGATCGGGGTCGATCGGCGGGTCGTCGAGGTGGTGCACAGCGAGTTGGGCATGCACGAGCACGCCGATCGGGCGTTGCGGGCGTTGGGGGGCTGATCTTCGTGTTGTCGCTGGCGGCTGGTATCAAGGCAGGCGGCTGAACACGTGTACGAGGAATGAGGGTGGGCGATGGGTGCCGCTGGTCAGGGTTTGTCCGAGGACGAGGTACGCGGCATCCGGGAGGCGTTGGCCGCGGGGCGTAAGCCGAAGGTGGTGTTCACGGCGGCGGCTGGTCAGATCGCCGGTCAGTTGGGTCAGGTGGTGGAGTTGACCGATCCGGCGGAGTCCGACGAGTTCGTGGTGGTGCGGTTCGGGCGTGACGAGTTGCCCTTCTCCCCCACCGACGTGGCGGTGGCGCCGCGCGGTGCGGGTCGCCGGCCGGCGGAGTCGAAGGTGGAGTCGGCGCCGGTCGAGTCGCCGGCGGTGACACCGGAGTTCGTGCTGGGCCGGGCACCGCAGCAGCGCCGTGAGGAGCAGCCGGGTCCGGAGGAGCAGTCGAGTCGGGAGGAGCCGAGGGTGGACGAGACGGTGGGGTCGAAGGTGGAGGCGAAGCCGGCTCGGCGGGCGGTGAAGGCGGCGAAGCCGAAGGGGCCGGCGGGGTTGACGGTCACGTTGGCCTATGCCGAGGGTGAGTGGACGGTGGCGGCGCAGCAGGGTGGGAAGGTGTTGGCCAAGCCGTACGTGCTCAAGCCGGCGGAGGCGCTGCGGATGGTGGCGTTGGTGGATGTGCCGGGGGTGCACGAGGCGGTGGAGCAGATCCTGGCGGCGGAGCGGTCGGAGGCGGAGCGGCAGGCGGAGAAGTTGCGGGCGGAGTTGGCGGAGATCGAGGCCCGGTTGGCGGAGTTGCGCGAGGCGGGCTGAGGGATTTCGATCCGACCGGTGGCCCGGTCCGGCATCCGCTGCCGGGCTGGGCCACCGGCGTTTGTCAGAAGTAGTCGATGAGGTGGGCGGTGGGTCCGGCGGCGAGCAGGTCCAGGGCGCTCGGGTCGGGTGTGTCGTGGTGCAGCAGACCGGTTTCGGCGAGGGTGCGGGCGGTGGCGGTGCCGGTGTAGAGGCGGGCGAAGCCGCGTACGGTCAGGTGCAGGTCGGCGGTGTCGGTGGTGCGGTGCAGGTCGGCGTGGCCGTCGGCGACGGTGAGGTGCCAGGTGCCGGTGTTCCAGTCGGCGAGGTCGTCGGTGAGGGTGAAGGTGACCTGGCCGTGGGTGTGGCTGGGCCAGCCGCGGGCCTGTACGGCGCGGACGACGTCGACGGGCCGGTGCATCCAGGTGTCGCGTTCGTGTTCGCGGGCGCGTTCCAGGGGCAGGTGCAGGCTGACGGTGTCGCCGGGTAGTGGGGCCAGGCGCAGGGTCGGGGTGACGCTGTGCCAGCTGGCGAGGACGCCGACGAGGGCGCGGGCGGCGTCGGCGGTGGTGGCGAGGATGTCTTCGACGGTGAGGACGGCGTCGGAGCCGTAGCCGCGGCCACGGTCCCAGCCGGCGTAGCCGACCAGTTGGCCGTCGTGTTCGACGAGGGTGAGTCCGTCGTAGGGCAGTTCGTCGCTGGCGGTGAACCGGGGGTGGGTGCGGGTGAGCAGGCCGTTGCGGTGGTGGGCGACGCGGCGGTAGAGCTCGGCGGTGGCGGGCAGGTCGGCGGTGGTGCCGGCGCGGACGGTCAGCCGTGGGTCGGGGCGGTGCCGGGGCAGGGTGGCGGTGGGCAGGTCGAGGGTGCGCAGCTGTCCGGTGATCTCCCAGCCGCAGGCCCGGTAGGGGGCGGCGGTGGTGGGGAACAGCGTGCTGACGGCGGCGCCACGGTCGCGGGCGTCGCGCAGCAGGGTGGTCAGCAGGGCCCGGCCCACTCCGGTGCCGCGTGCCTCGGGGGCGACGGCGACGCCGGCGACGTCGGCGGAGAGTACGCGCTGTCCGGTCCACCACTGTTCGTCGTGCAGGTCGACGGCCTTGCCGATGAGGGCGCCGGTGGGGTCGAAGGCGCCGTAGAGGGTGCGGCCGGTGGGGTTCGGTGGTGGGGGTGGTTGCGGGTCGGAGCCGAAGGCGAGCCGGCCGAGTTGCCAGGCGTCGTCCAGGTCGTCGGGGGTGAGTTCACGCACGTCGGGCACGGGCCGACGATAGCGGTCGTGGCGGTGCGGTCGACCGAATTTGTGCCGGTGGCCGGCCGCGAGGTGGTGATCCCGTTCAGGTGGTGGTGACGGGCTGGTGGCGGACCGGGAAGTTGACCGAGTTGGCGATGAAGCAGGTGTGGTGGGCGTCGTCGTGCAGGGCGGTGGCGACGTCGGTGGTGGTGGGGTCGGCGACGGTGACCCGGGGTCGCAGGATCACCTCGGTGAAGTGGCCGTTGCCGGTGTTGTCGGTGGTCATGGTGCCGGTGGCGTGGTCGACGTAGTCGGTGACGACGATGCCCTTGTCGGCGCACAGGTGCAGGTAGGCGAGCATGTGGCACTGGGACAGGGCGGCCAGGAGGAGTTGTTCGGGGTTCCAGCGGGTCCGGTCGCCGTGGAAGGTGGGGTCGGAGCTGCCGGGGATGGGTGGGCGGCCGTCGGTGGTGATGTCGTGGTCGCGGCGGTAGTCGCGGTAGCCGCTGGTGCCGGTGCCGAGGTTGCCGGTCCAGGTGACGGTGGTCTGGTAGCGGTGCGTGTGGGTGTGTGGCATCAGGTGATGGTGCCTGATCGGGCCGGGGATGGTGGTCCCCGGCCCGATCAGGTCAGTGTTGTGGGATGTGGGCGACGCCGATGCGCTTGCGGAACACCCAGTAGGTCCAGCCCTGGTAGGCGAGCACGATCGGGGTGAAGAACACCGCCACCCAGGTCATGATCGTGAGGGTGTAGGAGGTGGAGGCGGCGTTGGTGGCGGTGAGGGTGCCGGCGGGATCCAGCGTGGAGGGCAGCACGTTCGGGAACAGGGCGGCGAACAGGGTGGCCACGGCCAGGCCGATCGCCGTGGCGGTGCCGGTGAAGGCCCAGCCCTCGCGGCGTACCGTGGCGGCGGCGAGTCCGCCGAGCAGGGCGAGCGCGGCGCCCACGGCGAGCACGACGGCGGCGGCGCTGGAGCGGATGGTCAGGGTCCAGCTCAGGAAGGCCACCGCGAGGATCGCGGCGGCGATGCCCAGGCGCACGGCGAGCGTGGCGGCCCGGCTGCGGATGTCGCCGACGGTCTTGAGGGCGACGAAGACGGCGCCGTGGGTGGCGAACAGCGCCGCGGTGGTCGCGCCGCCGAGCAGGGCGTACGGGTTGAGCAGGTTGAGCAGTCCGCCGACGTACTCGTGGTCGGCGTCCAGGGGTACGCCGCGCAGGATGTTGGCGAAGGCGACGCCCCACAGGATGGCCGGGACGAGTGAGCCGTAGAAGATGGCGTTGTCCCAGCGGCGTTTCCAGGTGGCTTCGGGTCGTTTGTGGCGGTATTCGAAGGCGACGCCGCGGGCGATCAGGGCCAGCAGGATGAGCAGCAGGGGCAGGTAGAAGCCGGAGAAGAGGGTGGCGTACCACTCGGGGAAGGCGGCGAACATGGCGCCGCCGGCGGTGATCAGCCAGACCTCGTTGCCGTCCCAGACCGGCCCAATGGTGTTGATCATGACGCGGCGTTCCCTGTCGTCGCGGCCGAGCACGGGCAGCAGCATGCCGACGCCGAAGTCGAAGCCTTCGAGGATGAAGTAGCCGGTGAACAGCACGGCGACGAGGAGAAACCAGATGGTGGTCAGTTCCACGGTTGGGCTCCGGGCTCAGTAGGCGAAGGCGAGCGGGCGCTCGGCGTCGTCGGTGTCGTCGGGTTCGGGGGCCGGGGTGACGTCGGGTACGCCGGCCTTGGCGTAGCGGATCAGCAGTTTCACCTCGATGACGGCGAGGACGGCGTAGATGAGGGTGAAGGCGGTGAAGGAGGTGAGCACCTCGGTCAGGGAGACGCTGCGGGACACGCCGTCGCGGGTGAGCATCTCGCCGAAGACGATCCAGGGTTGGCGGCCCATCTCGGTGAAGATCCAGCCGAAGGAGTTGGCCAGCAGCGGCAGGATCGGCATGGCCAGGCCGGCGCGCAGCAGCCATTTGCTGTTCGGGACGGTGCGGCCCTTGCGCTGGGTCCAGAGCACCAGCAGGGCGATGGCGGCGGCGGCGAGCCCGAAGCCGATCATGAGCCGGAAGCTCCAGTAGGTGACCGGGATGATCGGGGTGTAGCTGCCGGCGCCGTACTGGGCGCTGTAGCGGGCCTGGAGGTCGTTGATGCCCTGGACGGTGCCGTTGGGGTCGCCGGTGCCGAGGTAGGACAGCAGGTACGGGATCTTGAGGGCGAACAGTTCCCGGCTGCCGTCGAGGCTGCCGATGGTCAGGACGGAGAACGACGCGGGGCTCTCGGTGGTGTAGAGGCCTTCGGCGGCGGCCATCTTCATCGGCTGCACCTGCGTCATGATCTTGCCTTGGATGTCGCCGGTGATGACGACGGCGGTGGCGGCGACCAGGGTGACCCAGGAGCCGAAGCGGGCGGCGAAGCGGTAGGCCGGGGTGTCGGCGCTGTCGCGGTTGCGGATGAGGTGCCACAGGGCGACGGCCACCAGCAGCGATCCGGCGACCAGGAAGGAGCCGGCGATGGTGTGCGGGAAGGTGATCAGGGCGACCTTGTTGGTCAGCACGGCGACGAAGTCGGTCAGTTCGGCGCGGCCGGTGTCCGGGTTGTAGCGGTAGCCGACCGGGTTCTGCATGAACGAGTTCGCGGCGAGGATGAAGTACGCCGACAGGTTGGTGCCGATCGCGGCGGCCCAGATGCTGGCCAGGTGCAGGCGTGCGGGCAGCCGGTCCCATCCGAAGATCCACAGGCCGATGAAGGTGGATTCGAGGAAGAACGCGACGAGGGCCTCGATGGCCAGGGGTGCGCCGAAGATGTCGCCGACGAAGCGGGAGTAGTCGCTCCAGTTCATGCCGAACTGGAACTCCTGCACGATGCCGGTGACGACACCCATGGCGAAGTTGATCAGGAAGAGTTTGCCGTAGAACTTGGTGAGCTTGAGGTACTTCTCGTCCCCCGTGCGGTGCCAGAGTGTCTGCAGGATGGCGACCAGGACGGACAGGCCGATGGTCAGCGGTACGAAGAGAAAGTGGTAGACGGTGGTGACACCGAACTGCCAGCGGGCGACGTCCAACGCGTCCACCTGCGACCCCCAGGCTACTCATACTACAAGACGTAGTAAATACTACTGCGTGTCGTACACGGATCGGCAGGGGCGGGTGGCCCGAACCGGGCCGGGACCAATGACCCTGCTCACCTCTGCCGTACGGCCCGCCCTGACCGCCGCCTTGTCGGTCTGCCGTGCGACCATGTCCCGCTGATGGAAGCCGTCCACTCCCCCTGGCGTCCGCCGCTGATCTGGCGCGTCGCGTTGCTGCTGGCGCGCGTCGTCGTCGGGATGCTGGCGCGGCTTGAGGTCACCGGCGACTTACCGGCCAGAATGCGCGGCGGAGCGCTGATCCTGGCCGCCAACCACATCAGCCCGTTCGATCCGATCGTGCTCGCCGCGGCCTGCCGGGCCCGCCGGGTGGCACCGAGGATCATGGCCACCGGCGGGCTCTTCCGGGCCCCGCTGATCGGCGCCGCGATGCGCCGGGCCGGGCACATCCGCGTCGACCGGGGCACCAGCGGCGTACACCGGGCCCTGGACGACGCCGCCGCCGCGGTCGCCGCGGGCGCGCCGATCCTGGTCTACCCGGAGGGACGCATCGGCCTGGACCCGGGCATGTGGCCCGAACGCGGCAAGACCGGTGCCGCCCGTCTCGCCCTGGCCTGCGGTGCACCCGTCATTCCCGTCGCCCAGTGGGGATCCCACGAGGTGCTGCCCTACCAGACCCCCAAGGGCCTGCTGGGCGGCATCGCCCGCGCGCTGGTCCGCCGCCCGACGGTCCGGGTGCACTTCGGCGACCCGGTGGAGCTGACCGACCTGACCCGTGGCACGCCGGGCGCCGCCCGACGGGCCACCGACCGGATCATCGACGCGATCACCGACACCCTCGCCCCGCTGCGGCCGGACGAACCCGACCGGCCCCGCCACGTCGACCCCGGCCGTCCGGTCGACCTCAGCCGCGCACATCGACGCCGCCCCGCCGCCGGCTGAGGCGCTCGGGTCGCCCGCCGTACCGCCCGTGGCGGCTCGGGTGGCCGACGCACCCGCCCCGGACGCCCGGCCAAGAAGCGCAGATCCCTGTCCGGCCTCCGGCCGTCACCAGCGGGTACCGCGTGGGGTGTGGAACACGGGACGAACCCAGCTCGCCGCCGGGCCGCCACCGGACGGTCACCGGGGCCAGGCATACTGCGCCCCGTGCCCACCACCGCGCACCCCTACCTCGACGCGCCGGCGCCGCTGGCCTTCGCCCACCGCGGCGGCGCCGCCGACGGCGACGAGAACACCGCCGCCGCCTTCGCCCGGGCGGTCGAGCTCGGCTACCGGTACGTCGAGACCGACGTGCACGGCACCGCCGACGGGGTGGCCGTGGTATTCCACGACGACACCCTGCAACGGGTCACCGGGCAGCGCGGCCGGGTGGGCGCGATGCGCTGGGCCGACCTGGCCACCGTGCGGGTCGGCGGCTCCGCCGTGGTGCCTCGCCTCGACGAGGTGCTCGGCGCGTGGCCGCAGGTGCGGTTCAACATCGACGTCAAATCCGACCAGGGGGTGACCCCCACGGTGACCACCGTCGAACGGACCGGTGCGGCCGACCGGGTGCTGCTGGCCTCGTTCAGCGACGCCCGGCTGAGCCGGCTGCGGACGCTGACCGGCGGGCGGGTCGCCACCAGCCTCGGGGTACGCGGGGTGGCCCGGCTGCGGTGGGCCTCGTGGACCGGGCGGCCGCTGCGGCTGCCGCCGTCGGTGGTGGCCGCGCAGGTGCCGGTGCGCTACGGCCGGGTGCCGGTGGTCGACCGTCGGTTCCTGCGGATGGCCCACCGGCTCGGTCTGCAGGTGCACGTCTGGACGATCGACGAACCCACCGAGATGCACGAGTTACTTGATCTTGGGGTTGATGGCATCATGACCGACCACGTCGGCGTGCTGCGCGACGTCTACCGCAGCCGCGGCCACTGGGCCGCCTGAACAACCTGGGCGGAGGACCCCCATGGCCGAGACGGTCACCCCGGCGGCACAGGACATCCCACCACCGAGAAGTACCCGCCGCGAACGCTCCGGCTGGTACCTCTACGACTGGGCCAACTCGGCCTTCCAGACCACCGTCATCACGGTCTTCCTCGGACCGTTCCTGACCAGCGTGGCCAAGCTCGCCGCCGGCTGCGAACCCGGTGCGGACGAATGCTCCGGCTACGTCTACCCGCTGGGCGTCAAGGTGGCCCCCGGCTCGTACTACCCTTACCTGATCACGCTGTCGGTGCTGCTGACGGTCTTCGTGCTGCCGGTGATCGGCGCCATCGCCGACCGGTCGCTGCACAAGAAGCGGCTGCTGGCGGCCACCGCGTACACCGGCGCCGCGGCGACCATCGGGATGCTCTTCGTCACCGGGGACCGGTACCTGCTCGGCGGGGCGCTGTTCATCATCGCCAACATCAGCTTCGGCGCGGCGCTCGTGGTGTACAACTCGTTCCTGCCGCAACTGGGCGGCCCGGAGGAGCGCGACGCCATCTCCAGCCGGGGTTGGGCGCTGGGCTACCTGGGCGGCGGCCTGCTGCTGGCGTTGAACCTCGTCGTCGTGCAGTCGTTCGACAACGGCACCACCGAACGCACCCTGGATCTGGCCCGCTGGTCGATCGTCTCGGCCGGGCTGTGGTGGGCGGCGTTCACGCTGGTGCCGCTGCGCTGGCTGCGGGAGCATCCGACCGCCGCCGCGCTGGCCGCCGGTGGCCGCGGCAACGTGCTCACCGACGGGTTCCGGCAGCTCGGCCGCACCGTGCGGGGCATGAAGGCGTACCCGCTGACGTTGTTCTTCCTGCTGGCGTTCCTGATCTACAACGACGGCATCCAGGCCGTCATCACGCTGGCCAGCGTGTACGGCATCGAGGAGCTGCGGCTGAGCCAGAGCACCCTGATCGTGACGATCCTGCTGGTGCAGTTCCTGGCGTTCGGCGGCGCGCTGGGGCTGGGCGCCCTGGCCGGGCGGATCGGGGCCTGGAAGACGGTCCTGCTGAGCCTGGTGCTGTGGACGGCGGTGATCGGCGCGGCGTTCTGGTTGCCCGCCGAGGCACCGTTGCCGTTCATGGTGCTCGGCGCGGCCATCGGCCTGGTGCTCGGCGGGAGTCAGGCGCTGAGCCGGTCGCTGTTCAGCCAGCTGATCCCCGCCGGCAAGGAAGGTGAGTACTACGGCTTCTACGAGATCAGCGACAAGGGCACCAGCTGGCTCGGGCCGGCGGCGTTCGGCCTGGTCTTCCAGCTCACCAGCTCCTACCGGCTCGGCCTGGTCTCGCTGTTGATCTTCTTCGTGGTCGGTTTCCTGCTGCTGCTGGCGGTGCCGATCCGCAGGGCCATCGTCGCCGCCGGCAACACCCCGCCCCGGGTGCTCTGACCCCGGCGGCGATGCGATGATCGACACCCCGGTCGGGGCATCCGCGCGGGCCGGGGTCACTGCGCACTAGGCTGCCGGTCCGTGACGACCGACGACGCCGTACCGACCTGCCTGGCCCGCCCGACCCTGCCCGGTGCGGGCGACAACCCGGCCGGGTGCGTCGCCGCCCGGGGCGTGGACGGACGACCGGCGCACGCCGCCGCGCTGCGGTTCTTCTGGGGGCCGATGGACTGCGGCAAGTCCACGATGGCGTTGCAGATGAACTACAACCATGCCCGGCAGGGACGCCGGGGGCTGGTCACCACCCGCATCGACCGGTCACTCGGCCCGCAGGTGACCACCCGCATCGGGTTGGCCCACGAGGCCGTCGAGGTGACCGACGAGCTGGACCTGCGCACCCTGGTCCGGGACGCCTGGGCCGACGGGGTGCGGGTGGACTACCTGATCTGTGACGAGGCCAGCTTCTACGCTGTCGAGCACGTGGAGCAGATGGCCGACCTGGTCGACAGCTACGACGTCGACGTGTACGCCTTCGGCCTGGCCACCGACTTCCGCTCCAGCCTGTTCCCGGCGGCGCAGCGACTGTTCGAACTGGCCGACTCGGTGGCCCGGATCCAGGTCGAGGTGCTCTGCTGGTGCGGCCGTGAGGGGCTGCTCAACGCCCGCGTGGCCGACGGACGGGTGGCCCGCGAGGGCGCACAGGTCGTCATCGGCGACACCGTCGAGACCGCCGACGTGCGGTACCAGGTGCTCTGCCGGCGGCACCACCGCGCCGGTGACCTGGGCCCCCGCAGCACCGCGCCCAGCACCTGAGCCCCGCGCCCCCCGCATAACGAAACGATCACCGCTGCGAACCTTTCCCCGGCCCCGACCCCTTCTGGTGCATGACGGGAGCAACCAGGGGCCGCACCGGCCCGCGAACCGGCGGGGGTACAGGACGAATGAGGTTCGCGTTGCGGCGTGCCCGGGCCACCAGGGGCCTGCTGCTGGCCGCCGCCGGAGCGGCGCTGGTGGCCACCGTCGCGCTCACCGGTCTGGCCGCGTACAACCGGGACGTCGTCGACTCCGGCACCCGCAACGTGCTGGCCTCGGCGACCGCCGAGGAACGGTCGGTCCTGGTACGCGCGTCCGCCGGACGTACCGAGGCGGCGCTGCGCGACCGTGACGGCGCGTTGCGGGAGCAGGTCGCCGCCGACCTGGCCGGTCTGCCGGCAAGGATCAGCGCCGCCGGGTACGCGGCTGGTCGGCAGTTGCGCGGCGACACCGGTGACGCCGTCGCCGACCGTAGCGGTGCCACCTATGCGTCGGTGATGTTCCTCGACGATCTGCCCGCGCACGCCCGGTTGACCTCCGGGGCGTGGCCGCAGCCCGGGGCGAGTCCGGTGCAGACCGCGATCGCCGAGGTGGCGGCGACGACGTTGCGGGTGGGTGTCGGCGACCGCATCCCGATCACCGACGGGCTCACCGGGCGGGTCACCGAGGTGGTCGTGACCGGTGTGTTCACGCCCGTGGACCCGGACGCCGCGTACTGGCGGCTGGCGCCGGAGACGAGCACCGGTTCGCTGCCGCAGGCGGCCACCTACGGCCCGCTGACGGTGTCCCGGGACGACTTCGCCACCCACTTCCTGGCCAACGCCTCCGCCGGCTGGCTGGTCGAGCCCGACCTGGCCGGGATCGGTCCGACCGCCCTGGACCGGCTCGCCGACGCCGCCGCCCGCATCACCACGAGCAGCTCGACCGAGGCCGGCCTCGGCGACTCCGCGGTGGTCAGCGGTGACCTGGTGGACCTGGTGCAACGACTGCGCCAGGCCACCCTCGTCGGCAGGTCCGCCCTGGTCACGCCGATGCTGCTGGTGGTGGTGCTCGGCGGGTACGCGCTGCTGCTCGTGGCGATCCTGCTCACCGAGCACCGCCGGGGTGAGACCGCGCTGTTGCGGGCCCGGGGCGCCGCCCGCTGGCAGGTGGCCGGGTTGACCGCCCGGGAGGCCACCCTGGTGGTCCTGCCGGCCGTGGTCCTCGCCCCACCGCTCGTCGTGGAGCTGCTGGGGCTGGCCGACCGGCTGCCCGGCCTCGCCGCGGTGTCGCTACGGCCGGACTGGGCCGACCCGACGGTGTGGCTGGTGGCCGGGATCGCGGCCGCCGGTTGCGCGGCGGCGATGATCGGGCCGAGTCTGCGTCGCGGCGACAGTTACGTCGCCGACCTGGCCAGCCGGTCCCGCCCGAGCCGGCGGGGCATGGTGCAGCGGGCCGGATTGGACGTCCTGCTCGTCGGCCTGGCCCTGCTCAGCTGGTACCAGCTGAGCCGATACTCGTCCCCGCTGTCCCGCTCCCGTGGCGGTGAGCTGGGCGTCGATCCGCTGCTGGCGGCAGCGCCGACGCTCGGGGTACTGGCCGGGGCGGTGCTCGCGCTGCGGCTGCTGCCGCCGCTGGTGCGGCTGACGGAACGGTGGGTGGACCGCCGGCCGTGGACCGCCGTGATGCTCGGCACCTGGCAGGCCGGTCGGCGCCCGCACGCCGGGCCGGTGCTGCTGCTCGCCCTCGCCGTGGCGGTCGGCACCCTTGCCTGGTCCCTCGCCGGGACAGCGCAACGGTCCCTCGACGACCAGGCCGCCCACCGGGTCGGTGCCGACCTGCGACTGACCGAGACCACCGGTGCCGCCCCCGACGACCGCGCCGACCAGCTCGCCGACCTGCCGGGCACCCGGGCGGTCCTGCCGGTCTGGCGGGAGCCGGTGCGGCTCGGTGCCGGTGCCGAGCCGGCGACCATGGTGGCGGTGGACGCCGACGGCGCGGACGGGGTGCTGCGGCTACGTGCCGACCTGGCCGGCGGATCCACCGACCGGCTGCTCGACGGCCTCGCGGATGGCCGGGTACGGGCACCGGCGACGGCGTTGCCGGCGGGCACCCGGCGACTGACCGGTCAGCTGCGCACCCGGGGCGTCGTCGACAGCGGCGTGCCCATCCGCCACGAGGTCGTGCTCAGCGACGCCCGGGGCGAACACCGCCGGGTGGCCCTGGGCTCGACCGGCTGGGCTGGTGAACCGCTGCGGTTCTCCGTCGAGCTGCCGGCCACCGACGGGCCGTGGCGGCTGGCCGGCTTCACCGCCGAGACCCTCGGCGGCCCGCGGCTGAGCCTCGACTGGCGGTTGTCGAACCTGCGGGCCAGCCCGGACACCAGCACCGGCACCCCGATCGACCTGGACGCGGGCGGACCGTGGCAGCTGGTCGACCGCGCGGGAACCGCGATCACGGCCACCGGCTCGGGTGCCGCCCTGTCCGGCCGCTACGCACGTGATGTTCCGGTGACCTGGAACGCCCCGGACACCCCGGTGCAGCTGGCCGTCACCCACCCGGGCGGCACGAACCGGGTGCCGGTGGTCGCCACCGCGGTGGCGTTGGACATGCTGCACGTCGACGTCGGGGCGCAGACCCGGCTCTTCCTGGGCGGCGCCGAGGTCGACGTCGTCGTGGTCGACCGGGTCGCGGCCCTGCCCGGTGACGTCGAGGACGCCGCGTTGCTTGTCGACCTGCCGTCGCTGCGTACCCGGCTGTTCCACGAACACGGCATCGTCCGCTCGCCGCAGGAGTGGTGGGTGGCCGCCCGGCCCGGCGCGGCGGCACAGGTGGCCGGGGCAGCCGCCGCGCTCGACGACCTGACCGTGCTGGACCGCCGCGACGTCGCCGACCAGTTGGCCCGCGACCCGTTCGGCGTCGGTGCCCGTGGTGCCCTCTTCGTCGCCGCCCTGGCCGCGGTGCTGCTGGCCGCGGTGGGGGTGGCCGTGGACGTCAGCGCCACGGCGCGGCGGCGGGCCAGGGAACTGGCGGTGCTGCACACCCTCGGCGCGGGTCACCGCCTGGTGGCCCGGTCGCTGCTGGCCGAACAGGCCCTCCTCGCCGGCATGGGGGTGCTGGTGGGGTTGGCGGTGGGGATCGGGGTGGCGGCGACGATGGCCCCGCTTGTCATCCTGACCCCGTCGGCGGACCGCCCCGATCCGCCGCCGCTGCTGAGCGTCGACTGGGCGCCGGTGCTGGGTACCGGCGTCGGACTGCTGGCCCTGGCCCTGGCGTTCAGCGCCGCGGTGTCGGTGAGCGTGCGGCGCCGGCTCACCGCCGCGCACCTACGTGCCGGGGAGGACCAGTGAGCGCGAGGAGTGAGCTTGCGAGCCCCGCAGTCGCGAACGAAAGGCCAGCCCAGTGAGCGCGAGGCGGATCAGGGCGTACGGCGGTCAGGTGGGCCTGCTGGCGGTGCTGGGGTTGGTGGCGGCGCTGCTGCTGACCGCCGCTCCGCGGCTGACCGGGGAGTACGCCGACCGGGGATTACGCGCGGATGTGGCCCGGCTGCCGCACCTGGTGCGGGACGTGTCGCTGGCCGGTCAGCGGCCCGCGCCGGTCGCGGCCGGGCAGGCTGACCTGGATCGCTACGCCGCCGAGTTGCCGCAGCCGCTGCCGGAGCTGGTGCAGCGTCGGTGGTACGCGGCGTCGCTGGACGAGGAGCAGCTGTTCGCCGTCGGCGACGAGCCGCCGATGGACGGCGGTGCCCGCAAGATGTTCGGCCTGCGGGCCCAGACCGGCGTCGCGGAGGCGGCCGAGCTGACCGCCGGACGCTGGCCCCGCACCCGCCCGGGCGGCCCGGTGGAGGTGGTGGTGTCGGGGGCGGTGGCCGAGACACTGTCCCTGCGCGCCGGTCAGCGGTTGCGGTTCGCCGGACGCGACGGTCAGGCGGATGCGCGCGTCGTCGGGGTGTTCGAGCCGCGCGACGTCGGTGACCCGGTCTGGGACGACCTGGGCTACGCGCTGGAGCCGGTGGTCCCGGTGCTGGACGGCGAGCCGTACGTCGTGGCGGGGGTGACCGACTGGGTCGGCGTGGACATCGTCGCCGCCGGCATTGGGGTCCCCGCGGTCAGCGGTTGGCGGTATCGCCTCGACGAGCGGCGGTTGACCGCGGCGACGCTGGAGTCGGTGACGGCGGCGGTGGCGGAGGCCCGTCGCATGTCGTGGAGTTCGGGTGCGACGGTGCAGACGTCGCTGGACGGTGCCCTGTCGCGGTTCGCGGGGCAGTTGCGCGCCGTGCAGGCCCTGCTGGCGGTGGTGCAGGCGGGGTTGGTCGCCAGCCTGCTCGGGCTGATCGTGCTGGCGGCGCGGTTGACGGTGTCGCGGCGACGTGACGAGTTCGCGTTGTTGCGGGCCCGGGGCGCCGCCCTGACCGCGGTGGGGCTGCGGGCGCTGGCGGAGTCCGCGCCGGTGCAGCCGTTGGCGGTGCTTGTCGGTTGGTTCGTCGGCAGCCGGGTGCCGGGGCGAGACGGGGTGTTTCCCTGGTCGGTGCTGGCGTTGGCGGTGCTCACCACCGCGGTGGTGCCGGTGTTGGCGATGCACTCGCAGCGGCGGGTCGGGGTGGTCACCGGGCGTGCCGACGTGGCGTGGCGGCGTCCGTCGACGCGGCGGTTGACCGTGGAGGCGGGTGTGCTGGTGCTGGCCGTGCTCGGGGTGCTGCTGCTGCGTCGCCGTGGTCTCGACCCGGGTGCCGGTGTCGACGCGTACCTCAGTTCGGTGCCGGTGCTGGTCGCGGTGGCCGCGGCGCTGGTGGCGGTGCGGCTGGTGCCGTGGCCGCTGCGGGCGGCCGGTCGGTTGGCCGCGCGGGCCCGGGGCGCGGTGCTGTTCCTCGGTGTCGCCCGGGCCGGTCGGGGTGCGCCGGTGGCGTTGGGTCCGCTGGCGTTGCTGATCGTCGCGGTCAGCACCGGGGTGTTCGGCGGGGTGGTCACCACCACCGTCGGGGCGGCCCGGGACCGGGCGGCCACGTTGACGGTGCCGGCGGATGCCTGGCTGACCGGGTACACCTTCTCCCCCGACGCGCAGGACGCGTTGTCCGGGGTGTCCGGGGTGACGGCGGTGGCCCGGGTGTGGGTGGACTCGAATCGGCGGCTGGTGCCGGAGGCCGGGTCGCCGTCGCGGCAGATCGGCACGGCCCGGGTGCTGGTGGTGGACGGTCCGGCCTTCGCGGAGGTGGTGGCGCGCAGCGGTGTCGAGGTGGACGTGCCGGCCGCCCTGCGGGCTGCCGCCCGGGGTGACGGGCCGGTACCGGCGGTGGTGTCGTCGGAGGTGGCCACGCAGGTCGGTGACCGGGCTGCCGTCGACGTGCAGGGCAGGTTGTACGAGTTCCGGGTGGCCGAGGTGACCGACGCCTTCCCGGGCGTCGGGTTGGGCACCGAACGGTTCGTGGTGCTGCCGTGGCAGGCGCTGCCCGAGTACGAGTACACACCGATCATCCCGAACCGCTATCTGGTGGCCGGTGACGACATCGACGAGGCGCGGCTGTTGGGGGTGGCCGACGACGCGCAGCGGCGACGGCAGTCGGCGGTGCTCGGTGTGCAGGTGACGCGGACGCAGGTGCCGGCGTCGTTGCAGACCTGGCGGGCGTACCGGGAGGATCTGGACCGCACCGGCGCCAACGACGTGCTGACCCTGGCGTTCACCGCCGGCGCGGCCGGCGGCACCGCGCTGGCGGTGCTGGCCGTCGGGTTCGCGGTGGTCGCCGACGCCGCCGGGCGGGGCCGGATGCTGTCCCGGTTGCGCACCCTGGGTCTGTCCGCCGGCCGTGGCCGGCGGCTGCTGGTGTACGAGCTGGTGCCGCTGGTCCTGGTCGCGGCGTTGACCGGGGCGGCGGTGGGTGCGGCCCTGCCCAGGATCCTGGGGTCGACGCTCGGGCTGTCGGCGTTCGTGCCCGGTGTGCCGGTCCGCGCTCACCTGGATCCGTTGGTGCTGGCCTCCGTGTTGGGGCTGGTGGTCCTGGGCCTGGTGACCGGGCTTGTGGTGGAGAACCTGATGAACCGGCGGATGCGCCTCGGTGAGGTGCTGCGTCTGGGAGAGGAGAACCCGTGACGATGGTGTCTGATGGTCCGGACCTGGCGACGCTGCAACGACGGGCGGCGGAGCGGGCCGCCGCGCGGGCCGGTGGCGCCGACCGGCTGCGCGGGCACATCGTCTGCGACGGGCTGGTACGCATCTTCACCAGCGAGGGGGTGGAGGTCGTCGCGTTGCAGGGCCTCGATCTGGTCGTGGACCGTGGTGAGTTGATCGCGATCGTGGGCGCGTCCGGTTCCGGCAAGTCGACAGTGCTGAACATCCTGTCCGGGTTGGACACGCCGACCGCTGGCATCGCCCGGGTGGCCGGGTTCGACCTGCTGACCATGTCGGCCGCCAAGCGGCTGCGGTACCGGCGGCACACCGTCGGGTTCGTGTGGCAGCAGACCGCACGCAACCTGCTGCCGTACCTGACCGCCCGGGAGAACGTGGAGTTGCCGATGCGGCTGGCGCGCCGGGGTGGGCGGGCCGCTCGGCGGCGGGCGGCGGAGCTGCTGGAGATGGTCGGCGTCGGCTACTGCGCGGACCGTCGGCCGGGGCAGCTGAGCGGCGGCGAGCAGCAGCGCTGTGCCGTCGCGGTGGCGGTGGCCAACGATCCGGAGGTGCTCTTCGCCGACGAGCCGACCGGTGAGCTGGACGAGGCGACGGCCGGGGAGGTCTTCGCCGCGCTGCGCACCATCAACGCCGAGTTGGGGGTGACCGTGGTGGTGGTGACCCATGACCCGCAGGTCGCCTCGCAGGTGCGGCGGACCGTGTCGATCCGCGACGGCCGCACCGCCTCGGAGGTGCACCGCACCGCGCGGGTCGGCGCCGACGGTGTCGAGGAGTTGGTGACCGAGGAGTACGCGGTGCTGGACCGGGCCGGGCGGATGCAGTTGCCGGCGGGTTTCGTCGACGCGTTGGCGTTGCGGGACCGGGTGCGGTTGACCCTGGAGCCGGACCACGTGCAGGTGCGTTCCGGTGACGAGAGGAGTGCGCGGTGAGCGAGCAGGAGTTGATCCGGGTCGAGGGGCTCAGCCGCGACTACGGCGGTGGTGACCGGGTCGTCCATGCGCTGCGGGAGGTGTCGTTTCGTGCCGGTCGCGGTGAGCTGGTCGCGGTGCGGGGCCGTTCCGGGGCGGGCAAGACGACCCTGCTGAACCTGATCGGTGGCCTGGACCGGCCCACCTCGGGGCGGGTGTGGGTGGCCGGGCAGGAGGTGACGGCGGCCAGCGAGAAGGAGCTGCTGCGGCTGCGTCGGGACACCATCGGGTTCGTGTTCCAGTCTTTCGGACTGGTGCCGATCCTGTCGGCGGCGGAGAACGTGGGGGTGCCGATGCGGTTGGCGAAGGTGCCGGCGGCGGACCGTGAACAGCGGGTGTCGGTGCTGCTGGAACTGGTCGGGTTGGGTGGGCACGCCGCGCAGCGGCCGTACGAGATGTCCGGTGGGCAGCAGCAGCGGGTGGCGATCGCCCGGTCGTTGGCCAACGACCCGGCGCTGTTGATCGCCGACGAGCCGACCGGCCAGTTGGACTCGGAGACTGGCCGGGCGGTGATGGACCTGCTGCGGGCGGTGGTGCGGGCCCGGGGCATGACGGCCCTGGTCGCCACGCACGACCCGACGCTCGTGGAGTTGGCCGACCGGGTGCTGGTGCTGCGCGACGGCCGGCTGGTCGAGGCGGCCGAGCCGGTTCCGGCGTGACCGCGTGACCGCGTGACCTGGGGCGGTGTCAGTACGGGTCGCCGCAGACGCGCCAGCCGCCGTCCTCCCGTACCACCGACAGGTCCCGTTGTTCGGTGCTGCCGCTGTCGCGGGTCAGCAGCACGGTGACCTTGCCGTGGGGTCGGCCGCCCCGGGTGGCCACGGACACGTCCACGATCTCGTAGTTGCGCACCACCGGCGGGGTGCGTACCCAGCTGGTGAAGCCGAGTTCGCTCCACCGGGTGCGGGCGTCGTCGCAGAGCCGCTCGTACGCGCTGCCGGTGTCTCCCGCGGTGACCTCGCGCAGGAACCCCTCGGCGGTCTGGCGCACCGGGGCGGCGGCCTGGGTGACCAGTTGCAGGTTCCAGGCGCCCAGCCCGGCGACCCCGACACAGCACAGTGCCGTCCCGGCTGCGGCGACGACGAGGCCGACCCGCATCGGATGGCGTCGCCGGGCCGGTCTGCTCCACGGCTGCGCAGCGCCCACACCACTCGACGGTAGAGAATCGGCCGCTGCGGCGGGCGGAAAAGCAGACGTGGCCGGGCGGGACGGTTACCGCCTCCCGTCCGGCCACGTCCGGGGCAGGTCGTCGATCAGGCCTTGATTTCCTTGCGGCCGTTGCCGGTCGCACTGATGGTGACCCGGCGGGGCTTGGCCCGCTCGGCCACCGGGATCCGCAGCGTTAACACGCCGTTGTCGTAGCCGGCTTCGAGCCTGTCGGTGTCGAGGGTGTCGCCGAGGAAGAGCTGGCGGCTGAAGACGCCCATCGGGCGTTCGGCGGCGACGAGTTCGACGTTGTCGCCGGCGGCACGCCGCCGCTCGGCGCGCACGGTCAGCACGTTGCGCTGCACCGTGCAGTCGATGCTCTCCGGGTCGACTCCGGGCAGGTCGAAGGCGGCGTAGAAGAAGTCGCCGTCGCGGTAGGCGTCCATGTGCATGACGGCCGGGCGGCTGGTGCTGCCGAAGAACTGCTCGGCGAGCCGGTCGATCTCACGGAACGGGTCGGTGCGCATCAGCATCGTGTGCCTCCTCGGTTCTCCTGGCCGAAGGTCCCTAGTTGAGTCCGTCAGACTCAACTTCCACTTCCTTATTTAGCGCGCCCGACCCGCGCCGTCAAGTCGACCGTCCACCAGGGCGAAGGTAATCACCCAAAAGACCTGAAAGGGTTAGTCTTGGTCATGGTCGAGGTTCGCCACCAGTACGCCACCGTGCGAGGACACCGCATCTTCTACCGGGAAGCCGGCCCCCACGACGCGCCGACGCTGTTGCTTCTGCACGGCTTCCCCACCAGTTCACGCATGTTCCGTCACCTGATTCCACGACTCGCCGACAGGTTCCACGTCATCGCCCCCGACCACCTCGGCTTCGGTCACTCCGACACCCCGCCCGCCGACACGTTCCCGTACACGTTCGACGCACTCGCCGACATCACCGAGGCGCTCCTGGTCGAACTCGGCGTGCGCCACTACGCCATCTACGTGCAGGATTACGGCGCTCCCATCGGATGGCGGCTCGCGCTCCGCACCCCGACGGCGATCACCGCGGTGATCACTCAGAACGGCAACGCCTACGATGAGGGCTTCGTCCCGCAGTTCTGGCTACCCGTGTGGGCCTACGCCAAGGACCCGGGCCCCGACACGGAGCCGGGAGTCCGCATCGCGCTCGGCCTGGACGCCATCCGCTGGCAGTACCTGCACGGGGTGGACCGCCCCGAACTGGTCGACCCCGACACCTGGACCTTCGACCACCGAGACATCAGCCGCCCCGGCAACGACCTCGCGCAACTCGCGCTTTTCCGTGACTACGCCAGCAACCCACCCCTTTATCCCCAGGTGCACGCGTACTTCCGACGCAGTCGCGTCCCGCTGCTGGCCGTGTGGGGAGCCGAGGACCAGATCTTCGGCCCGGACGGCGCCCGCGCATTCGCGCAGGATCTACCGGAGGCCGAGATCCATCTGGTGTCCGGCGGCGGCCACTTCCTGCTCGAAAGCCACCTGGACACCGTGGTCGGCCACATCCGGGACTTCCTGACCAGCGCCGTGCCGACAACTCGGCCATGAGGCGCCCGACCCCTGCCGGAAGATCACGGGTCGCCAGCAGACCGAGCCGGGGACTCCGCAGGAGCCGGGGGCCGGAGAGGGTTCGGCGACGGGTCCGCCGGTCGCCCGGTGCGGCAACACGTCGGACCGCCACAGCGGGCAGGCCGGGCACGTTAAGGTGCTGCGATGGGTACCCATTCCGCCGCGGTCGAGGCCCTCAAGACCGACCCGCGCACCGCTTCCCTGCGCCGATCGCTTGAGGTCTACTACGGCAACCCCGACCGGGACGCGGCGATGGACTCTTTCTACGCCCGCTTCGTCGGCCCCGGCGATCTGGTCTTCGACATCGGCTCGCACGTCGGGGACCACATCGGCAGCTTCCGTCGGCTCGGTGCCCGGGTCATCGCCGTCGAGCCGCAACCGCTGTGCCTGCGGGCGTTGCGGGCCATCTACGCCGACGACGACCAGGTCACGCTGATCGAGGCGGCCTGCGGTGCCCAACCCGGGCGGATCGGTTTCCTGGTCAATTCGGCCAATCCCACCGTCTCCACCGCCTCCACCGACTTCGTGGCGGCCGCCGCCGGGGCCGGCGGTTGGGAGGGCCAGGTCTGGGACGGCCAGATCGAGGTACCGGTGACCACCGTCGACGCGCTGATCGCCGAACATGGCACGCCGAGCTTCGTCAAGATCGACGTGGAGGGCTTCGAGGATGCCGTGCTCGCCGGGTTGAGCCATCCCCTGCCCGCCCTGTCCTTCGAGTTCACCACGATCGGACGGGCGGTCGCGGTGCGCTGCCTGGACCGGCTCGCCGCCCTCGGCTTCGACGGCTTCGACGTGGCCCTCGGCGACGACAAGTCGCTGACCCTAGGGCGTTGGGTCGATGCCGAGCAGATGGCCGCGCACCTGCTCGCGCTGCCACACGAGGCCAACTCCGGCGACGTGTACTGCGTCCGCACGACGCGCGGTTGACCCGCCGCTCAGCCTCGACGGCGGGCCCTCGCCGCCCAGATCGCGTACGCCGGATCCCGGTCCAGGTTGTGCCGGTCCCGGTCGTAGCGTCGGGTGGTACGCGGATCGGCGTGGCCCATCGCGTCCTGCACGTCCTCCAACGGCACCCCCTCGGACCGGGCGGTGGTGGCGAAGGCGTGCCGCAGCGAGTGCGGTGACAGCCGGGCCCACGCGGCGATCCCGGCGCTCCGGGCGAGCCGCCGCACCAGCCGGAACACCGAGTGCCGGTCGAGCCGGGCGCCGCTGGCGGTGACCAGCAGCGGACCGGCCAACTCCGCCACCGGCACCCGCTGCGCGGCGGCCCGCTCGGCCAGGTACGTGTCGACGGCGTACGCCGTGCCCGGGGTCAACGCCCGGCGGCGCGACCGCCCGCCCTTGCCGACGAAGCGCACGCTGCGGTGTCCCCGCTCGGCGCCCAGGTCGTCCAGGTTCAGCGAGACCAGCTCCCCCACCCGCAGCCCCAGGTCGGCGAGCAGCGCGACCGCGGCCCGGTTGCGGGCGGCGGTCGGCCCCGTCTCGGCCTCGGCCGCCGCGAGCAGCGCGTCCACCTCGTCGGGCGCCAGACCGACCGTGGCCGAGTGGTCCCGGTCGACCCGGGGCCGGTCGGCTCCGGCCACCGGGTTGAGCTCCACCGCCCGCAGCTTGATCAGGAAGTCGTACCAGCTCGACAGCGCGGACAGCTTCCGGGCCACCGTCGCCGGGGTCAGCGGGCGGCCGGTCCGGTCGGAGACGGTGTTCTCCAACGCCCGCCCGTACTCGTTGACGTGCAGGAAGTTCGCCCGCAGCGGATCCAGGTGCCGGGCGGCGCACCAGGCCAGCCAGCCGGCGACGTCCCGGCGGTACGCATCACGGGTGTGCTCGCTCAACCGCCGGTTACGCAGCCAGGCGTCGGTGACGGCCATCGGCCCGTCGGGCAGCGCCGGGTAGGCCGACGGGCGGTACTGCACCGAAGTGTCGTGCGGACGCATGTGAAAAATGCTCTCAGTCCTGGTGCGGGTTGACGATCAGGCGCGCCGACACATCATGATCGACCGGACGGTACCTCGCGTCGCACCCGACCCCTACGCTGGCCCGGTGCTGTCTCAGGTCAACGGTCTGTCCCGACACTTCACCGAGGACACCCTGCGGGCATATCTGCTCGCCCGCTCGATGCGGGCCGACAACGGATGCCTCGTCGTGCGCGGGTACGGCGGCCAGCGCGGCGGGTACCAGAAGCTCGCCGGACGGGCGTGGGCGCACATCGCGGCGTACGTGGTATTCGTCGGCGGCTACGACCCCACCCTGGAGGTCCACCACGACTGCGGCGCGCCTGACTGCATCGAGCCGACCCATCTGCGCCAGCTCAGCCACGCGGACACCTGCCGGGAACGCGCCCAACGTCCGCGCTGCCGCAACGGGCACGAGCGGGAGACCGACCCGGCGACGGGTCGCCTCCGGCGGGTCTGCCGGGCCTGCAACCGGCTGGCGCAGCAACGCTGGCGGGCGCGCCAGGCGGCAGAGGTCGCTGAAGCCCGTGCGGCGTACGGGCGAGTTCCTGCTGACCCGGCCGTCCCCGCCGCCTGCCGTGGCGGGGACGGGGCGGCCGGGCGGGTCGGTTGGCACCCGCCCGGCCACACCGTCACGGTCCAGCCGTCACCGTGAAGGTGAAGTCGGTACTTCTCGGACGGCGCAACGGAATGTCGCACTTGATCCGGCGCAGTACCTCGCGCCTGCTGAGGCCGAGCCCGTGCGCGATGAGCCGTTCCGGACGCACCGGAACCGGATCGTCGAAGGCGACCGCCACCTGGACCGGCCACGTCCGGTCGGGCCACCCCGACGAGGTGTCCAGCCGCCACGCCCCGGTCCAGTCGAGAGCGAACCGGTTGCGGCGGGCCAGCTGCGGATCCAACAGCCGGGACGCCACAAGTGCCGGATCGTTGAGGCGGTATCCGCGCAACTCGGCCGGATCGAAGGATCTGACCGGGGTGCGTTCGTACACGGTGAGCTTGCTGGTCCGGTCGCAGGACACGCAGCGGACCAGCAGCCACACGTCGAGCAACTTGTGGTTGGCATTGACGCGAAACCTGCCGGGACCGGTGGTGGCCGACCCCGACGGGCAGTCCACGCAGTGCAGCGACAGCAGCGGCAGCCTGGTCCGACGGACGACCCAGGGCAGCACGATATGAGGTTGTGAAGACACGATTGCTCCGAAAGACCTGACCCGAGGCCGATTGAGCGCGGCCTCAAACGCGGTACGACCGGGCGCGCGGCGGCAGCCCGGCAGAGCCGACGCAAGCGTCGGCTACCGGTGAGCGGAAGATGTCAGGTCTAGCGAGCAGGCGGGGTCACGCGGTTCGTCCTCTGTCCTCACTGCCACGGGTCGCAGGCAACCTATGAGAACGTGCGGCCGACGCTCAAGCGGTTTACGACTACGCCCAGCGACCACCGCAAGGAGAGGTCAATCAGTGACCGGCCGCCGACGGAATGAGCAGCCAGCGCGCGAAGCAGCTTTTCTCGTCGAGTTCCGTGAACCAGCGAACCTTCAGCCGGTAGGCCGCCACACCCTCGGTGCTCATCAGTAACCCCGGATCGACGCCCCGCGACGGCGACCCGTGCTCCGGAAGACCTCAATCCAGCTGTCGTCCCGAACGACACCGTCCCCACCGACGAGAACCGCCATCCGCATGCCGACCGAAAGCCCTGTCTCCTCCGGCGTCAACTCCAGAGTCCGATCGAACTCCTCTTCACTATCTCCCCGCCAGTCACCACGCCCGGCGCTGTCGATGGCGAGGAACTGCTCACCGTTGGTCCACAACCGCCCGACATGGATCCACTCGTCCCGCATCAAGCCAGTATCTCGACGGAGTCCGGTATCCGTTACCGGGCCACGACTCCCTTGCCGGTGCGTGACCTACCGTCGTTCCCCGCCTGGATACCGAGCCGTGCGGTACCGACCAGGTCGGCGGTCGTACCCACGGTCCTGGACGACGCCGGTCGACTCGGGGTAGGTGACCCTGGTGGGGCTGTCGGGGACGTCGTAGCCGAATCCGTACCGGGGCCGAGCTGCCCGCTCTCGGCGACTGCTACACCAGCCTCAGCGCTTACGCACCTTAACAGTCATTATGATGTGCGTACGTTATGTCCGATTTGCGGTCTCGTAATTGATGGTTTGGCATAACCGGTAATCCGTTAATTGATTCATGTCGTCCGCCAGTCGATCTCAAGCGGTGGTCGACAACCTCGAACCCGTCAACAAGGTGGAATGCCTGGCCGCACGATCGAAAGGTTCGGACCCAGCACCCACCCGGCCGCCTGATGCGCAGCAGCTCATTCCGGAGGATCTATGCGAACCTTGCTGACCACGATGCGGTTACGTCTGCGCCCGTTCACCTTCGCCGACGCTGAGGAACTACACGCCCTCTTCTCTGACCGAGAGACCAACACCATCGGATCAGGCCCCTTCACCTCTCTAGCCGAGACGCACCGGTGGATTCAGAACCGCATCGCCGCGCAAAGCGAACACGGATTGTGCTGGTATGCGCTACGAGGAATCGACACCGACCAGCTGATCGGGAACTGCGGCATGCTGCGCGGCCGGAGCACCTACGCCGAGCCTGAACTCGGCTACATGATCCACAAGAAGCACCAAGGGCAGGGACTGGCATCAGAGGCCGCGACCGCCGTCCTGAAGGAGTGCCGAGCCTCCGGCATCCAACGCGCGTCTGGGCCAGCATCCGACCTCACAACACCGCGTCGCGCCGGATAGTGGAGCGACTCGGAATGCACGCCGAACGCACCGACCACGACGAACGCGGCGCCCTCATCCTCTACACGGTCGACCTCCGCGCGCCCGATGCAAGACGCTCCTGAGCTGCGGTGCCTCAGGCGGAGGCCGATTCAGGCGGTGCGGCGGCGACGGAACCAGGAACGCCGTCGCCGGGCTGGCGGTTCTGCGACGGGCGCCGGCGGGACGGCCTTGCGCCGTTCGTTCCGCCAGCGGCGCACCACCTCGTCGACGTTCACCGGACGCACCACCACCCGTGGGCCGGACGGGTTACGCAGCCAGGCCAGCACCTCGGCGTTGAGATCGGCCACGACCGCCCGCACCGCCTGCTCGGTGGGCAGATCCCGGACCTCGTCGGGCAGTTGCTCGATGCGGCGACGCAGCAGCAGCGGGGTGGGCAGCAACAGGTTGGTCGGTAGCTGTTCGCGCTCCAGGAAACTCTTGATCCACCAGGACTCGTCGTAGGGTGTCCCCCGGCCGGCGATCGGCTTGCCCGCACCGGGCAGATTGTCGAACTCGCCGCGCTCCTGCGCCGCCCGGATCTGCGCCTCGACCGACGCCTCCCACCGCATCTCCACCCTCGCCACCTCCCCGGACAACCGTAACGTGACCACTGTCTCCCGATGGCGCAGCGTCACGGGCCCGACCGGCATTCCCCGGTGCCCTAGGCTCAGAGTCACGGTGGGACGGGGGTCACGGACATGGTCGGTACAGCCGGAATTGTCGGCATCGCGTTGGTCGCCCTCGGGATGGTGCTGACGCCGGGACCGAACATGGTCTACCTGGTGTCACGGTCGGTGACCCAGGGCCGACGAGCCGGGCTGATCTCGCTGCTCGGGGTCGCCGCCGGCTTCGCGGTCTACCTGGGTGCGGCGGTCGCCGGCATCGCCACCGTGTTCGTGCTGGTACCGGCCCTGTACACGGCGGTCAAGCTGGCCGGCGCGGCGTACCTGCTGTGGCTGGCGTGGCAGGCGTTGCGCCCCGGCGGGCAGTCGCCGTTCAACCCGGCGCCGCTGCCACCGGATCCGGCCCGCTGGCTGTTCACCATGGGGCTGGTCACCAATCTGCTCAACCCGAAGATCGCCATCCTGTACGTGTCGCTGCTGCCGCAGTTCATCGACCCGGCACGCGGCAACGTCGCCGGGCAGAGCCTGCTGCTCGGGCTGACCCAGATCGTCGTGGCGCTGACGGTGAACACGTTGATCGTGCTCACCGCCGGTGGCATCGCCGGTTTCCTCAGCCGGCGGCCACTGTGGCTGCGCGTACAGCGGATGCTGATGGGCACGGTGCTGGCGGCGATGGCGGTGCGGATCGCCAGCGACCGTTCCCGCGCCGCCGTCGCCACCGGCTGAGCCCGCCGTCCCGCACCGCCCTCGACCGCAGCCGGGACCGGGCCGAGCTGCCCGGTCCACGGTCAGCGGCGTACCGCCCCGGTGGCCGCGTCCAGCAGTTGTTCCAGGACCGCGCGGGTGGGCAGGTGCGTCAGTAGGTGCGCGACGCTGCGGTCGGCGTACCGCCGCTCCTCGTCGTCGGCTGCCTCCAGGGCACCGTCCACCTGCCCGAAGACGTAGTTGGCCAGGCTGGTGACCGCGCCACGGAACGCGGCAAGGTCCAGCGGTGGCAGGGTGCCCGCCGTCGTGCGGTACCCGTCGAGCAACGCGCGGGCGCCGGCCACGTTGACCACCCCACCGGGGACCACGGCCCAGTCCAGCAGTGCGTTGGCCAGCTCCCAGCTCGGCGGTTGACCGCCGGCATGTTCCCAACCGACGACGACGAGGCGGCCGTTGCTGGCCAGTCGGGTGCTCGCCGGACCGAGGGTGTTGTGGCATAGCACGGGTTCCGGCGCCTCGGTGTCGATCCCGATGCCGTCGAGGTCCGTCAGGGTGGCGACCGCTGCATCGAGCGCGGCAGCCCAGCTGGCCCGGCGAGCCGCAGCACCGGCGGCGAGGTCGGACCAGCGTTTGGTGGTCAGCCGGGTGCCGTGCCAGGGGCTGACCCGATCGACCGGCAGGCCGAACCCGTGGATCGCGGCGAGGACACCACCGACCGCACGGGTGACCGACGAGCGGGCCGGGGCGAGCAGCGGTGGCCCGGAATGCAGCCCCTCGTAGACCCGCCAGCGGTGTCCGCCGATGGTTTCGACGATCCGGCCCGCACGGCTGCGCACCGGCGCGGGCAGCAGGATGCCGGCGGTCGCGGCGGCCTGCTGCAACGCCACGTCGGTCTCGGCGTCGACGATGGGCCACCAGGTGTCCATCGTCCGCACCGCCCAGCGGCCCCGGTCCGTCACCAGCCACCAGCGACGCCCCATGTCGTCGGCACGGGCCACGGAGCGCATCTCGCCGACTACGTCACCGAGGCCGTAGCTGGCGGCGATCGCGTGGGCCAGGGACACCTCGGCGATCTCGGCCCGGCCCCGCATCCGGGCGACCTCGGCCTTCAGCGCTGCCCAGGTGGAAAAGCCGTACTGCTCGGCCAGCCGAGCCTGCGCGGTGGTCAGCGTCGCGGCCGGGTCGATGTCGCGCAGGCCGGCGAGCAGGTTCTTGGCCTGCTGACGCAGGTGGTCGAGGCTGGGGTTGTCGGGCAGGGTCTTCACGCGGCACCTCACTGCTCGCCCGGACTCGCACGGGCGGAACTGAGCTTCGGTGTCCGTCGCTCGACAGATGGTGTGGGGTGGCTTCGAGCCTACCGGCGAGTCTCGGCGCGTTCCCGACGCGCTGGTGCGAGATTAGCCAGCCCCGGCCGGCGGATCAACCCTTGTGCTCGCGGAGCACGGCGACGCCACCGGCTGCCAGGGTGACCGCCCGGTCGACCGGCGTCGCGGTGAGCAGCTCCACTCCGCGCGCGGGTACGCGCAGTTCGTGGCCGGTGTGGTTGAGCAGGAACAGCCAGCTCGCCTCGCCGTCGCGGCGACGTACCGCCTCGACTCCCTCGGGTGCGTCGGGACAGACGGTGGTGACGCCGGCCGTCCGGGCGACGGTGCCGAGCAGCCGCCGGTAGGTGGTGTCGTCGAGGCGGGTGGACAGGTACCAGGCGGTGCCGGCGCCGACCTCGTGCCGGGTGACGGCGGGCATCGCGTCGAGTACTCCCCCGACGTAGCAGACGACCGGGTCGGCACCGGTCAGGCGCAGCGTCTCGGCCCAGGTCCGCCCGGTGCCGCCGCCGTCGAGGAGGACGTGGTCGTCGACGGCGAGGGGGTGGAACTCCTCGGCGTACACGCCCAGCAGGTCCCGTAGCGCGCCCGGATAGCCGCCGAGGCGTATCCGGGCGTGTTCGTCGGCGACACCGCTGAGGTAGGTGGCCAGCAGGTGCCCGCCGGCATGGACGTAGCGGTGCAGCCAGTCGGCGGTGGCGTCGTCGATCAGGTAGACGGCGGGCAGGACGAGCAGCCGGTAGGCGTCGAGCGGGTCGCCCGGGGTGATGGTGTCGCAGGCGTACCCGTTGCGCCACAGGGCCCGGTGCGCGGCGGCGAGTTCGTCGTGGTGGTCCGGCAGGGTCGACGGCAGGCCCGGGTGGCGCAGCGCCCAGCCGCTGGCCGCGTCGACCACGAGCGCCACGGCCGCCTCGACACGGCCGCGCACCTCGCTGAGCTGCCGCAGGGCGGCGCCGAGTGCGACGGTTTCCCGGAACACCCGGCTGTCCGGGCCGGCGTGCGGCACCAGGGCGGAGTGGAAGCGTTCGGCACCGCCGACCGGTGCCCGCCATTGGAAGAACATCGCACCGTGGGAGCCGCGAGCCACGTGGGCGAGGCTGTGTCGCAGCATCCGCCCCGGCTCCTTGGTGTGCATCCGTCCGGCGGTGTGGATCTGGTTGGGCGCGCTCTCCATCAGCAGCCAGGTCGCTGCGCCGCCGGCCGGCGGCGGGCCGGGGCGGCGGTGGGCGGCGGCGTGTCGGGCCCAACCACGGGCCAGGTCGGCGACGAGCGCGGTCTGCTCCTCGGCGCCGCCGTCGACGGCGGACGGGTAGTGGTCGACCGCGACCAGGTCGACCTCGGTGGCCCAGCGGGCGTGGTCGACCGGCACCCAGTCGCCGAGCACGTAGTTGGTGGTGATGGTCAGCGCCGGGTTCGCCGCCCGCAGCAGGTCGCGTTGCTCGGTGTACGCGGCGAGCAGGGTGTCCGACCAGAAGCGACGGAAATCGAGCAGCTGGCCCGGGTTGGGCAGGTACTGGGTGGCCCGGGGAGTGCTGATCTGCGCCCAGTCGGAGTAGTGCTGGCTCCAGAAGCTGGTGACCCAGGCGTCGTTGAGGGCGGCCAGGTCACCGTGGCGGGTGGCCAGCCAGCGCCGGAAGGCCCGGGCGGTGTGCTCGCAGTGGCAGGTCGTGCCGTACTCGTTGTGCACCCGCCAGCCGGCCAGCGCCGGATGGTGGGCGTACCGGTCGGCCAGGGCTGCGGTGACGCGCAGCGCGGCCTCGCGGTAGGCGGGGGTCGCGGCGCAGTAGGTGTCCCGGCTGCCGTGGTGCAGCCGGATCCCGTCGGCGGTGACCGGAAGCGCGCCCGGGTGGGCCAGGGAGAACCAGGGTGGCGGCGAGGCGGTCGGCGTGGCCAGGGCGACCCGTACGCCACCGGCGTGCAGCAGGTCGAGCACCCGGTCGAGCCAGCCGAAGGTGTACCGGCCGGGTGCCGGTTCGAGCCGGGACCAGGCGAACACCCCCACGGTGACGAGGTTGACCCCGGCCTGGCGCATCAGCGCGACGTCCTCGGACCAGACCTGCGCCGGCCACTGCTCGGGGTTGTAGTCGCCGCCGTGGCAGAGCGGGCCGTCGGTCCACATCACCATCACCAGCCCGCCGGTTTAGTTGAGGATGCGTCCAAACTATGGATCACTCCTGCCCATGTCAACGGCCGATGGCCGGCCCGTATTTACGATCGTCGTTGACAGTTCGTTGGATAGTTAAAGAAACTGTCGGCACCGCCGCGAACGCCGCCGAGGAGAGCTGATGCCGTACCGACCGCCGTTGGTGCCCTACGAGACCTTCGTCGCCGACCCACCCGACCTGCCGGTGCGGGCCCCTGGTGAGGGTGGCCCGGCCATGGTGAGCCGGGCCGAGATCGCCGGCACCGACGCCCAAGGAGCCACCGTCAAGGCGGTACTGGCCGACGGGGTGACCGCAGTCGTGCGCATCGACGCGGCCGGCGACGGGGTGATCCGGGTGCGGCTGGCCGAGGATCCCCAGGCCCGCAGCCGGTCGGCCCAGCTGATGCCGCTGGTGCATCCCCGTCCCCACCCGGCCACCGTCACCGTCGACGACCGGCAGGTGCGGATCGACGCCGGCGCGCTGGTCGCCGAGATCCGGCTCGACCCGTGGCACCTCCGGTTCCTGCGCCCCGACGGCTCGCTGGTGCTGGAGCAGGATCCGGGTACGGTCGACATCAGCGGCCGGCAACGCACCCTGCCGTTCGGACACTCCACCACAGACGGCGTCCGGGTCGCCTGGCACGAGAGCTTCCTCGCCCCCGGCGACGAGCGGTTCGTCGGTTTCGGCGAGAAGTTCACCCCGCTGGACAAACGCGGCCAACGGGCGCTGATGTGGAACTTCGACGCCTTCGGCAGCGAGTCCGACCGGTCGCACAAGAACGTGCCGTTCTACCTGTCCAACCGGGGCTACGGGGTGCTCGTCGACAGCGGACTGCCGGTGCAGTTCGACGTCTGCCAGTCCACCCACAGCGCGGTGCAGATCCTCGTCCCCGACGACCTGCTCGACTACTACGTGCTGGCCGGGCCGACGCCCACCGAGGTGCTCGACCGGCTGCACCAGCTGACCGGGCAGCCGTACCTGCCGCCGCGCTGGGCCTTCGGCACCTGGGTCTCCTCGGGCTTCTACCCCGACAGCCAGGAACGGGTGCTGGAGCGGGCCCGCCGCCTGCGTGAACGCGACATCCCCTGCGACGTGCTGCACCTGGACTGCTACTGGCAGGTCGCCGGCAACTGGTCGGATCTGCGCTGGGACGCCGAGGCGTTCCCCGACCCGGCCGGGATGCTGCGCACCCTGGCCGAGCAGGGCTTCCGGGTCTGCCTCTGGATGAACCCCTACCTGATGACGGCCAGTCCGCTCTACGCCGAGGCCGAGGCGGCCGGATACTTCCTGCGCCGGCCCGACGGCAGCACGTACGTCGCCGACGTGTGGCACGGCAGCTACCCGGCCTCGGCCGTCGTGGACCTGACCAATCCGGCGGCGGTGGACTGGTTCACCGGGCTGCTGCGTCCGTTGCTGCGGCAGGGGGTGGCGGTGTTCAAGACCGACTTCGCCGAGGGGGTGCCCGCCGACGCGGTGGCGCACAACGGGATGAGCGGCGTCGACCTGCACAACGTGTACGCCCTGCTGTTCAACGACGTGGTCGCCGGCGTCACCGAGGAGGTGGCCGGCCACCGGGCGGTCTGGGCACGCTCGTCGTACCTGGGCGGGCAGCGGCACAGCGCGCAGTGGAGCGGTGACGTCAACGCCACCTGGCCGGCGCTGGCCAGCACGCTGCGCGGCGGTCTGTCGCACGGACTGTCGGGCGTGCCGTTCTGGAGCCACGACACCGGCGGCTTCCACGGCACCCCCGAGCCCGACCTCTACGTCCGCTGGTCGCAGTTCGGCGCGCTGTCGCCGCTGGTGCGGCTGCACGGCACCACCAGCCGGCTGCCGTGGGAGTTCCCGGCCGAGGCGGAACGACTCGCGGTGGCCGCGTTGCGACTGCGCTACCGGCTGATGCCGTACCTGTGGTCGGCGGCGGTGCAGTCGGCCCGCACCGGCGTACCGATGATGCGAGCCCTGCTCGTCGACACCCCGCAGGACCCGACGGCCTGGACGACCGACCTGCAGTACCGGCTCGGCACGGACCTGCTGGTCGCGCCGGTCATCGACGCGTCCGGGGTGCGGGACGTGTACCTGCCCGTCGGGGACGACTGGTTCGACGCCGCCACCGGCGAACTTCACCCGGGCGGCCGGCACCTTCGGGTGCGGTCGCCGCTGTCGCGGATACCGCTGTACGTGCGCCGGGGTGCGCTGCTGCCGCTGGTCGCGCCGGGGGCCACCGTCGGCGACGGGCCTTTCCGGGACATCACCCTGGTCAGCTGGGGAGCGGTGGACGGGCGCACCGTCGTGCACGACGTGGACGCAGACACGATCATCGAGGCGGTCCGCGACGGCGACGAGTTGCGGATGGCGACCCGGGGGCCGCTACGGGTGGGGCAGCTGGCGCTCGCGGGCGTCGGCGACGCCGACCGGCCGGCCCGGTCGCTGCTCAACGGTGCGGCGGTGACCGTCGTGCCCTTCGCGGGGCTCTTTCCCACACCGGGCTGACCGTCGCGCGCGGCGCCCGGGTGGACGGGTCCGGGTGCCGCGCGCGACGGGGCTCCGCTGCGCGGGTCAGCCCTTCACCGCGCCGGTGATCACGCCCTTGGTGAAGTGACGTTGCACGAACGGGTAGATGATCACCGCCGGGACGACCGTGACCACCACCACCGCCATCTTGACCGCGAGCGTCGGCGGGTACGCGGTCACCCCGGGCAGGCTCACCGCCGCACCGGAGACGTTCGGCGACTGCCCGGCCAGGATGTAGCTCTGCAGCACCCGCTGGAGCGGGAACTTGTCGTTGGAGTCGATGTAGAGCACCGCGTTGAAGTAGGCGTTCCAGTAGCCGACCGCGTAGAAGAGCCCGACCACGGCGATCACCGCGCGCGACAGCGGCAGCACGATCCGGGTCAGGATGCGCAACTCGCCCGCGCCGTCGATGCGCGCGCTGTCGAGCAGTTCCGCCGGGACGTTCATGAAGAAGGCCCGGATCACCACCAGGTTGAACACGCTTATGGCGCTGGGCAGGATCAGCGCCCAGATACTGTCCTTGAGGCCCAGCCCGGTCACCACCAGGTAGCTCGGCACCAGGCCGGGGAAGATCAGGAACGTCAGCAGGAAGTAGAACAGCAGCCCACGGTGAGCCACCGAGCCCGGCCGGGACAGCCCGTACGCGGCCAGCACGGTGAGCACCAGGCTGACCGTGGTGCCGAGCACCGTGACCAGGGTGCTGATCCACACCGCCCGGGTGACGTCGCCGCCGCTGAAGATGGTGATGTACGCCGACGGGTCGATCTCCTGGGGCACCATCACCATGCCCCCCGCCTCGTCGATGGTGCCCCGCGAGGCGAGGCTGGTGACCAGCACCGCCCACAGCGGCACCAGCACCGCCGCCACCAGCAGGGTGAGCACGACCGCCTTGGCCACGGTGCCCGACACCGACGGCGGTCCCTCCCACACGGCCCGGCCGGACCGTCGTCGTGGCCGTGGCGGCGGGGCACCCGCCGTGGCCGGTGCCGCCGGTACCGGGCCGGCCCCGCTCAGCTGTGCGGTCATGACTTGGAGTACACCCCCTGTTCGCCGAGCCGGTGCGCGATCTTGTTGGCGGTGAGGATCAACGCCAACCCGACCACGGCCTTGAACAGGCCCGCCGCGGCACCAAGCCCCCACTGCTGGGTGCTGATGGCCTGGTAGTAGACGAACGTGTCGAGAACCTCGGCGGCCTGCCGGCCGACGGCCTCCCGTTGCAGGATGAACTGCTCGAAGCCGACCGACAGCGCGTCACCGAGCCGCATGATGAGCAGGAGCACGATCACCGGTCGCAGGCCCGGCAGGGTGATGTGCCACAACCGCCGCCAGCGGCCGGCGCCGTCGGCCGCCGCCGCCTCGTACAGGTTCGGGTCGATGGCCGACAGCGCGGCCAGGAAGACGATCGCGCCCCAGCCGAGGTCCTTCCAGACCGCCTCGGCGGTGACCAGCACGATGAACGTGTCCGGGTTGGTCATGATCTCCCACGGCTCGTGGCCGGCCTGGCGCATCTCCTGGGCCAGCAGCCCGGCCCCGCCGAGCATCTGCACGAAGAACGTCACCACCAGCACCCAGCTGAAGAAGTGCGGCAGGTAGACCACGCTCTGCACGAAGCCGCGCACCCGGCCCGACACGACGCTGTTGAGCATGATCGCCAGCAGGATCGGCAGCGGGAAGAAGAAGACCAGCTGGAAGGCGGTGATGCTCAGGGTGTTGCGTACCGCGTCCCAGAACAACGGGTCGCGGAAGAGGGCCTCGAAGTTGCCGAAACCGATCCACTCGCTGTTGACGAACGCCGCGAGGGGATCGTCGCCGACGAACGGGTTGTAGTCCTGGAAGGCGATGACGTTGCCCAGGGTCGGCAGGTAGTGGAAGACCAGCAGCAGCGCCGCCGCCGGCGCGGTCATCGCCAGCAACGGCCAGTCGCGGCGCAACCGGGCCCGCAGGGTACGCCGGCCGGGGCGTGGACGGCGCGCTGGCCGACGCCCGCCCGGCCGGCCGCGGCCGGGCGTCGGTGTCAGGGTGGGCGCGCTCATTCCCGCGCTCCGCGGTGCCGTGTCGGCATGCTCACCGGCCGTTGTCGGCGAGCGCCTTCTCGAAGAAGGCGCGCCCCTCCTCGCCGCCGGAGTCCAGGAACTCCTTGCGGACCTGTGCCAGGTCGCCGACCGGGCGGCGGCCCCGCACGATGTCGCGGACCTTGTCGTCGGTCGGCTGGATGATCTTCGACCAGTTCGCCGGCAGTTCCAGCTTGATCCCGGCGAACAGGTCCTTCTCCATCGCGTCGAGGTGCTTGCGGTAGTAGCCGATGTAGTCCTGCACGTAGTTCGGGGTGTCACCGCTGCGCACCTTGACCGGCACCCGGCCGCCGATGTGGGTGTACTGGGCGCCGAGTTCCTTGCGGCCCAGCTCGGTCGGGGCCGGTGTGCCGTCGGCGGTGCGGGTGAAGTGCTCGCCCTCGGCGCCGTACTCGCGGAGCTCGAACTCCCGGCTGCCGAAGGGAGCGGCACACCAGTTGAGCACGCCGAGCAGTTCCTCGACCCGCTCGGGAGCGAGATCCTTCTTCAGGAAGGTGTAGAAGACCGGCTTCTCACTGCCCCAGATGACCGGCTGGGCGCCGCTGGCGCCGAAGACCGGCAGCGGCTGCATGTCGAAGGTGGGCAACTCCTTGACCCGTTCGCTCTGCATGCCCTGCCAGGCGCCGAGTCCGTCCTGGTACATCAGGATCTTGCCGGCCTTGAACAGCTGCTTCTCGTCGGCGCCCTTGCTGGCCGCCGTCTCCGGGTGCACCAGACCGTCGGCGAACAGCCGGGCGGTGAACTCGAGCGCGGCGGCGAAGGCCGGGTTCTCGAACTTGTGCTCCAGGCCGCCGTCGGGCTTCTTGCGCCAGGTCTGCTGGCAGCCGAAGAGCTGCTGGACCATCTCGAACACGCTGCCGAAGGCCCACACGCCCTTGGCCGGGTCGGTGGCCTTCTTGCCGAACTCGTACAGCTCGTCGGGGCTGGTCGGCGCGGCCAGGCCGGCCGGGGCGAGCAGGTCCCGGCGGTGGAACAGTGCGTAGGCGAACGGACCGTCGGTGGGAAACGGCACCGCGTACAGGCGGCCGCCCCAGACCGAGTACTCCCAGGCGCCGGTCGGCAGCGAGGCCAGATACGGGTACCTGGCGGCGGCGTCGCCCTTGAGGTGGTCGGTCAGGTCGGTGAACAGCGCCTTTACCGCGTCGGAGAACCGGGCGACCTTGTCGACCTCCCAGTTCGGCGCGCTCAGCAGGTCGGGCACGTCGCGGGCGCCGAGCATGGCGTTGAGCTTGTCGGCGTAGGTGTTGCCGTCCTGCAGGCTCGGGTCCACCTCGACGCCGAGTTTGCCGTTGACGGCCGCCAGGTAGGCGTTGCGGCCCAGCGGCGGCGGGGCCGGCCCCCACCAGGGACTCATCGTGCGGATCGGCGGGCCGCCCCGGCCGGGTGCCTCGGTGACGGCGTCGACCAGCTGGGTCGGGTAGGTCAGGTAGCCGTCCGGGATAGGTCCCTCGCCGGGGATGTCCGGCTTGAGCAGCTCGACCCGCTGGTAGGTGGGCAGGACCGAGCGGATGGCATCGGCGCCGGTGGCGCTTCCCTGGCTGCCGGCCTCCTTGCTGCATCCGGCCATGGTGGTGCCGCCGACGGTCGCGGCGGCGCCGAGGCCGAGCAGCCGCAGCAGGGTGCGGCGGTCGGTGGACGTGCGCGGGGAAGACGTCACGGCGCACTCCCTTCGTTGTCGGTAACGGTTTGCGGAGTCAACCGCCCGGGCTAGGATTAGTTGGGGTTATAGCCGAACAAACTAATCGACGGTAATCCGTCCCACAAGACAGGGCGGGCGGCCTGATCGGCCCCGCCAGCGCGGTACGCGATGATGGACGCGCGCCGCGACACCGGCGCAGGGAGTGGGCGAAGCGTGATCAGCATCCACAACGAACCGCAGCCGACCGACCTCGGCGACGTGCGCGTCGCCAACCGGGCGGTGGTGCTGCGGCACGTACGTCTGCACGCCCCCTGCTCCCGCGCCGACATCGCCGCCCGGACCGGTCTGAACAAGGCCACCGTCTCCAGCCTGGTGACCGAGCTGATCGATCAGCGGCTGATCCGCGAGACCGGGCTCACCGAGAACCGGGTCGGCCGACCCGCCACGATGCTGGTGCTCGACGGTGAGCCGTACGCCGCCCTGGGTCTGCAGATCGGCGCCGACGAGCTGGTGGCCGTCGCCGTCGACCTCGGCGGCAACCGGCTGCTGACCTGGCGGCGGGCCTTCGCCGCGACCACCGTGGCGCCCACCGAGACGCTGCGCGCGCTGGCCGCGCTCGCCCGGCGGGCGGTCGGGCGGGTCAGCGCCCAGGGCCGCACCGTGCTGGGCCTCACCGTCGGCGTACCAGGACTTGTCGACCCCTCCGGCGCGGTGCCGGTGGCCAGTGCCCTGGGCTGGCGGGACGTGCCGGTCGCGGCCGAGCTGCGCGCCGCCCTGCGCGATCCGCAGTTCGCCCTCGGCGTCGACAGCGTCGCCAACCTCGCCGCCCTCGCCGAGCAGCGGCACGGCGGGTACGCCGGCAGCACCGACCTGGTGCACCTGACCGGCGGGCTGAACGTCGGCGCCGGCATCATCGCCGCCGGACGGCTGCTGCGCGGCGGGCGCGGCTTCGCCGGAGAGATCGGGCACCTGTCGCTGGACCCGGGCGGTCCGTCCTGTGTCTGCGGCGCCCACGGCTGCCTGACCGCCCTGGTCGGCCTGCCCGCCGTGGTGCGCCGGCTGCTGCCCGACGCCGAGGTCGACGGCCCGGTGATCGACCACCTGCCGGAACTGACCCGGATCGTGGCGCTCGCCCGCCAGGACGACCCGGGGGTGTGCAGCGGCCTGGCCGAGATCGGTCGGCACCTGGGCCGCGGCGTCGCGGTCCTGGCCGACCTGCTCAACCCGGAGGCGGTCGTGCTCGGCGACCACTTCGCCACCCTGGCGCCCTGGCTGCTGCCGGCGGCCCGGTCGGAGCTGACCGCCCGCGCCCACACCCCGGGTGCCGGCGGCTGCCGCCTGGCAGCCTCCACCCTGGACACGGCCGCCGCGCTCGGCGGCGCCACCGCCGCCCTGGCCACCGTCGAGGCCGGACGGTTACCTGCCCGCTGAGCCGGCGGGCAACGTCACCGGTCGATGCCCGCTCGGCCGCTCGGAGTCTTGACCCGATCGGCCGCGAGTGCCAACCTCGAAGCGAGCCGCTCCGCACGGGCACCCGGGGCGGCTTGTTCTTCACGGTTCGTCGAAGCGCTTCACCAGCGTCCGGGCCGACGACCGTCATCCCACCATGACCTGCGAGGCCGCTCGGCCATCCGCCGTCGAAGCGCTTCGACCTCCGGCGCGCCGGGCACTGGAAGGCGATGCACCATGACCGACCGCACCACGCCCCCGATCCGGGACCGGGTCGAGGATCTGCTGACCCGGCTCACCCTGCCGGAGAAGATCGGGCTGCTGCACCAGTGGCAGGCGCCCGTCCACCGGCTCGGCCTGCCCGGCTTCCGTACCGGCACCGAGGCGCTGCACGGCGTCGCCTGGCTCGGCCCGGCGACCGTCTTCCCCCAGGCCCTCGGCCTGGCCAGCAGCTGGAACCCCGATCTGGTCCGGGCCGTCGGTGACGCCGTCGGCGAAGAGGTACGCGCCAAGCACCACGCCGACCCGCAGCGCGTCGGCCTCAACGTGTGGGCGCCGGTGGTCAACCCGCTGCGCGACCCGCGCTGGGGACGCAACGAGGAGGGCTGGTCGGAGGACCCGTGGCTGACCGGCCGGCTCGCCACCGCCTACGCGCAGGGTCTGCGCGGTGGGCATCCCGAGCGGCTGCGCACCGCCCCGACGGTCAAGCATTTCCTCGGCTACAACAACGAGACCGACCGGGCCACCACCTCCAGCGACCTGCCGCCCCGGGTGCTGCACGAGTACGAGCTGCCGGCGTTCCGCGCCCCGCTCGCCGCCGACGCGGCGGTCGCCGCGATGGCCAGCTACAACCTGGTCGACGGGGTGCCGGCGCACCTGAGCCCGCTGATCGACGGCGAGCTGCGCCGGTGGGCACCCGGCGAGGTCCTGGTCGTCGGCGACGCGGGGGCGGTGAGCAACATCGCCGGGGTGCAGGGCCACCTGCCCGACCACGTCGAGGGGTTCGCCGCGGCGCTGCGCGCCGGCATCGACAGCTTCACCGAGGACGACGCCGACAGCGCACCGACCCGGCGGCACCTCACCGAGGCCCTGGACCGTGGGCTGATCACCGCCTCCGACGTGGACCGGGCGGTCCGTCGGGTGCTCACCGTCCGGCTGCGGCTGGGCGACCTCGACCCACCGCACACCGGCCCGTACGCCGCGACCGGACCGGAGGTCATCGACTGCCCGGCGCACCGCCACCTGGCCCGGGCCGCCGCCCGGCAGTCCGTCGTGCTGCTGCGCAACCGTGGGCTGCTGCCCCTGTCGCCCGGCCTGCGGATCGCGGTGCTCGGCCCGCTCGCCGACGCCGTACACACCGACTGGTACAGCGGCACCCTGCCCTACGCGGTCAGCACCGTTCGAGGGCTGACGCAGCGGCTGCCGACGGTCACCACCCACTCCGGCGCCGACCGGATCATGTTCCGGGTGGGTGACCGCTACGTGGGCTGCACCGACCAGGCCGAGGGCGGGCCGCTGAGCGTCGGCGCCGACCCGGCCTCGTTCGACGTGTTCGACTGGGGTCGGGACACGGTCGCGTTGCGGGCCGTCGGCAACGGCCGCCACGTCGGCGTCGACGACGACGGCGCGCTGGTCAACGACCGGTCCGGCCCCGGCGGCTGGGTGGTCCGGGAGACCTTCCAGTTCGATCCGCTGCCCGACGGCACCGTGCTGCTGCGCCACCTGGCCACCGACCGGTACGTGGCTGTCGACGAGCACGGCCGGCTGCGGGTCAACGGCGACGACCGGGCCGGCACCGGCCTCGTCATCGAGGTGGTCACCGACGGCGCGACCCGGGCCGCCGAGCTGGCCGCCGCCGCCGACGTGGCGGTGGTGACGGTGGGCAACCACCCGATGGTCAACGGACGCGAGACCGAGGACCGCCTCGACCTGGCCCTACCGGCCCGGCAGGAGGCGATGCTGCGCGCCGTGCACGCCGCCAACCCGCGCACCGTGCTGGTGGTCACCAGCAGCTACCCGTACGCGCTGGGCTGGGCTCAGCGGCACCTGCCGGCGGTGCTCTGGTCGGCGCACGGCGGGCAGGAACACGGCAACGCCCTCGCCGAGGTGCTTCTCGGCGACGCCGACCCCGGCGGCCGGCTCACCCAGACCTGGTACGCCGACGCCGCCGAGTTGCCCGACCTGCTCGACTACGACGTGATCGGCGCGGACTCCACCTACCTGTACTACCGGGGAGAACCGCTGTACCCGTTCGGGCACGGGCTGTCCTACGCCGAGTTCGACTACCGCGACCTGCGGCTGAGCGCCACGTCGGTGCGCGTCGGCGAGGAGGTCGGGGTGAGTGTGGACGTGACGAACACCAGTGACCGCCCCGGCGTGGAGGTGGTGCAGCTCTACACCCGGCAACGGCGTTCCCGGGTGAAGCAGCCGCTGCGGCAACTACGCGACTTCGCCCGCATCGTCCTCGCCCCCGGCGAACGGCGTACCGTCACGCTGCGGCTGCGCAGCGCCGAGCTGAGCTGGTGGGACGCCGACGCGGGCACTTTCGTGGTGGAGGATGCCACCCACACCGTGCTGGTCGGGCGTTCCGCGACCGACGTACGGCTGGTCGGCGCCGTGGCCGTACGCGGTGAGCCGCTTACGCCGCCGGCCCGGCCGCATGCCACCAGCGGGGCCCGGTGAGCGGGCGGGGCCGGGTGCCGTCCGGCCAACCCACCATCGCCGACGTGGCTCGGCACGCCGGTGTCGCGGTGAGCACCGTGTCGTACGTGCTCAGCGGCAAGCGGGCCATCTCGGAGCTGACCCGCAACCGGGTGCTGGCCAGCGTCCGGCTGCTCGGCTACCACCCGAACGCCGGTGCCCGGGCCCTGGCCAGCCGACGCGCCAACGTCATCGCGTTGGTCCTGCCGCTGCGCTCGGGCATCCAGGTGCCGGTGGTGATGCAGTTCGCCACGGCGGTGGTGACCTCCGCCCGCCGTCACGACCACGACGTGTTGCTGCTGACCTCCGACGAAGGCCCGCAGGGGTTGCACCGCATCGCCGCCGGTGCCCTGGTCGACGGGGTGCTGGTGATGGACGTGGAACTGCGCGACGTCCGGGTGCCGCTGCTGCGCACGCTGGGTCGACCCAGCGTGCTGATCGGGCTGCCCGCCGACACCGACGGGCTGACCTGTGTGGACCTGGACTTCCACCGGGCCGGGCAGGTCTGCGTGGAGCACCTGGCGGGGCTCGGACACCGCCGCGTCGCGCTGCTCGGCGCGCCGGCCGCCGTCTACGAACGAGGCACCGGATTCGCCCACCGCACCCGCGCGGGCGTGGTCGAGGCGGCGGCCCGGCACGGCGTCGAGGCGATCACGCTGCCCTGCGAGGAGAACGCCGCGCAGGTGCACGCCCGGGTGGTCGAGCTGTTCGCCCGGCAACCGGAACTGTCCGCTCTGGTGGTGCAGAACGAGGCGGCGGTGGGTCCGGTGCAGGCGGCGCTGGCCGCGCTGGGTCGACGGGTGCCCGATGACGTGTCGGTGGTGGCCGTCTGCCCGGACCAGTTCGCCGAGCACGCCAGCCCCCGCCTGACCTCGGTGCCGGTACCCGCCGAGGAGATCGGTCGACAGGCCGTGTCGCTGCTCATGCGTAAACTGCGCGGCGAGCCGACCCCACCGGTGACGCTGCTGGAGCCTCGGCTGACCGTACGGGACAGCACGGCCGCGGCGACCGGCACGCCGGCGACGTATGACCCCGGCCGGCCGGCGGGCGCAGGCCGGCCGGCCGCTGGCCGGTGACGGGATGCTGCGCTGGACGCAGTCGTTCCATCCCGGCTTCGCGTTGACCGTCGACTCGGCGGTCACCCGACGACTGCGGGTGCGCAGCCGCTACGGCGAGCCGGTCCGGCAGATGGCAGCCGGCCAGCCGGTCGAGGTGTCGTTCACCGGGGACAGGGCCCCGCCGCGACCTCGGCAGCGGCGCTGGGCGGCGCACTAGACTGCCCGTTCGATGGACGTTGAGTCGACTTCCGCCGCCGACACCCGGCCCTGCGCCCACTGCGGGCGTGACGTGCCGCAGCGGGCCGGCGCCGGCCGCCCGTTCCGGTACTGCCGGGACAACGACGGTGCCTGCCAGCGGGCCTCCCGCAACAGCCGCATGCGGCACCGCAACGCCCCGGGCCTGCCCGGACAGGTGGCCCGGACCTGGGAGGCGGTGGACCGGCTCGACCAGATCGTGGCCACCCTGACCGAGGCGCTGCACGCCGAGTTGTCCCCGGCCGGGGTGCAGCGGCAACTGTCACAGCTACGCGCGGAGACCGCCGGTGAGATCGCGGCGGCGCAGACCGAACGCGACGAGGCGCTACGGGCCGCCGAGGACGCCGCCGCCCACGCCGAGCGGCAGCGTCGGCAGGCTCAGGCGGCGACCGTCGAACGCGACGCCGCCCGAGCCGAGGCCGCCCACGCGAGCGAGCGGGCCGAGTCGGCCGTCAGCCGGGCGCAGGATGCGCAGACGGCCCGGGACGAGGCACGGCGGGAGGCCGCTGCCGCGCAGGCGTTGCGGGCCCAGGCCGAGGCGGACCGGGACGCCGCGCGCGGCCAGGTGGCCGAGCTGCGGGCCGACCTGGCCGCCGAGCGTCGTCGCAACGGTGACCTGGTCGCCGAACGCGACGCTGCCCGCGCCGAGGCGGAGCGGGCCGCCGGCACCACGTCGGCGGCGCTCGCCGAGGTCGACCGGCTGCGGGCCGAGGTCGACCAGGCGCGGGCCGAGGTCGACCAGGCGCGGGCTGCGGCCGAGCGAGCCCATGCGCTGGCCGAGCAGGCCAGGGCCGAGACTGAGCAGTCCCGGGCGGAGGCTGCGCAGGCTCGGGCGCAGACCGAGCGGGCCAGGGCGGAGGCGGTGGCCGCCCGGGCCGAGACCGAACGGGCGCAGCAGGCGCAGGCGCAGGCATCCGCCGACCGCGAGCACGCCCGGGCGCAGGCCCGGCAGTCCGCTGAGCAGCGGGCCGCGCTCGCCACGCGCGTCGACCGGTTGGGCGAGGAACTGACCGGCCTGCGGGCGACGCTCGGCGCCGCCGAGAGCCAGGTGAGCGAGCTGACGCTACGCCTTCGCGCCACCGAGGCCGACCGCGACGACGCCCGCGAGCGGGTGGCCCAGCTCGCCGCCAAGGTCGCCGACCTGGCCACCGCCCTCACCCGCACCACCCCCTGACCACCGTCCTCTCCCTCTCGGCGTCGAGCGGGGGTGGGGGAGGATGGCGGTATGGGTAAGACGCATGAGCGCATCGACGGGCGGCTGCGGGAGTTCATCGAGGCGCAGCCGATGTTCTTCACCGCGACCGCGCCGCTGGCCGGCGACGGCACCGTCAACCTCTCCCCGAAGGGCCTGCAGGGCTGCCTCGCGGTGCTCGACGAGCAGACGGTGGCCTATCTGGACTTCGCCGGCAGCAACGCCGAGACCATCGCCCATCTGCGGGAGAACGGCAGGATCACCCTGATGTGGTGCGCCTTCGCCGGCCCGCCGAACATCGTGCGGATACACGGCCAGGGTGAGCCGGTGTTCCGCGACGATCCCCGCTTCCCCGACCTGCTGACGCACTTCCCGGACATCGACACCACCCAGCACGGCCTCCGGGCGGTCGTCGTGGTGCGGGCCCGGCTGATCCGCGACACCTGCGGCTACGCGGTGCCGTTCATGACCTACGACAGTGACCGGGACCTGCACGCCCGCCGTTTCGCCCGGGAGGACGACACGTCACTGGACGCCTACTTCGCCGGCAAGGACGACATCGCCACCAGCATCGACGGCCTGCCGGGGTTGCCGTTGCCGCTGCCACCGACGCCGCGCACCGGCTGACCGCGACACCGAAGGGTGCCCGCCCGGCGCGTCCACCCGGCGCGTCACCGCACCACGACCTCGGCCGGTTACCATTCCCGCTGGCGGTGACGGTCCGCCGAGACGACCCGGCCGGGACGACCCCCGCCGGGCGTACGTGATGGCCGGTTACCCTGGACTGCGCACCCGGGTGTACGGGGTTGTCGACGCGCGGCCGCGGGAATGGCCCGACGGAGACGGACCGTTACACCGATAGGACCCGCACCACCGAAGAGGGGAAGTCGATCATGGGCGAGCGTATGCTGCGCGGAAGCCGGCTGGGCGCGGTCAGCTACGAATCCGACCGCAACACGGAGCTCGCGCCGCGGCAGACCCGCGAGTACCTGTGCGCCAAGGGTCACCAGTTCGAGGTGCCGTTCGCCGTCGACGCCGAGGTGCCGACCACCTGGGAGTGCAAGTTCGACGGCAGCGTGGCCCGACTGGTCGACGGCAGCGAGCCGGAGCAGAAGAAGGCCAAGCCGCCGCGTACCCACTGGGACATGCTGCTGGAGCGACGGTCGATCGCCGAGCTTGAGGACATCCTGGCCGAGCGGCTGCAGGAGGTTCGCACCCGTCGCGGTCGCGCCTGACCCGTCACGTCGACGGCGCCCCGGGAATTTTCCCGGGGCGCCGTTTTCGCGTGCGTCAGCGCGGCTCCACGATCTCGCCCTCGATGGCCTCCCCCTCGACCACCGGACGCGCCGGGGAGACGGGCGGCGGCGACGTCGTCGAGGCCTGCGGCGGCGGAGTCGGCCCCGGCTGCGCCGGCCCGCCCCGGTACACCCGCACCCGGCGGGGACCGAACAGGTCACCGGCGGTCATCGACGACACCCGGCGCTCCGCGACCCGCTGCACCCCACCGCGGGTCAACCGCCGCACCGGCGGCACCAGCAGCAACACCCCCACCAGGCCGCTGACCAGACCCGGGGTCGCCAGCAGCAGCGCGCCGAGCAGCCCCACCAGCCCGTCGGTCACCTGCCGGCCGGGCGGCCGACCCGACTGCGCGGCCTCCCGGAAACCCCGCCACGCCCGTACGCCTTCGCGGCGCAACAGCACCAGACCCAGCAGCGAGGCCGCGAACACCAGCAGCGTCGCCGCACCGAACCCGAGCGCCCGACCCACCACCACGAACACGGCGATCTCCGCGGCCACGGACACCAGCAGAGCCAACGGTACGAACCTCAGTGCTCGGCGCATCTCACCCCAACCGCCTCACGGCGCCTCGTCGTCCCGGCCCCGCCCCGGCGGCGCAGCCGTCCCGTCCGTCCAGCATGACACGCCGCCGCTCAGAGCGGGTTCGAGGATGCCCGCCCGCAGCGGGCCGAGTGTGGTCAGGGCCACCGCGCCTGTCCGGCCGTGGCCGCACGCAGCCCACGCCGCACCGCCGTACGCCGGTCCCGGACCGCCCAGCCGGTGATCCGCCACAACGCCTCGACGACGATCAGCGGGCTCATCTTGCTGGCACCACGTTCCCGCTCGGCGAAGGTGATCGGCACCTCCACGATCCGCGCCCCCGCCCGGTGCGCCAGCCGCGACAACTCCACCTGGAACGAGTACCCCTGCGAACACACCGAGTCCAGGTCCAGGGCGTCCAGCACCCCGGCCCGGTAGACCCGGTACCCGCCGGTGGCGTCGGCGACCGGCATCCCCAACGCCAGCCGCGCGTACAGGTTGCCGCACCGCGACAGCAGCAGCCGCCGCAGCGGCCAGTTCACCACCCGGGCACCCCGGGTCCACCGCGATCCGATCACCACGTCGGCGTCCCGGGCCGCGGCCAGCAACGCCGGCAGGTCCTCCGGGGCGTGGGAGCCGTCGGCGTCCATCTCCACCACCGCGTCGAAGCCACGCCGCCGCGCCCACGCGAACCCCGCCAGGTACGCCGCGCCGAGTCCCTGCTTGCCCTCCCGGTGCAGCACGTGCACCCGCTGGTCGGCGCGGGCCATGCCCTCGGCGATCTCGCCCGTGCCGTCGGGGCTATTGTCGTCGGCGACGAGAATCTCCACCTGCGGCGCGGCCCGCCGAACCCGCCGCACGATCGCCGTGACGTTGTCGGCCTCGTTGAAGGTCGGAATCACCACCAGCACCCGACCCACGCCGGGCACGCCGGTCGTCACCGGACGGATGTCGGTTCCGCGTACCACCGCTGCCCCCTCACCCCGGGTGGGCGGCCCCCGGTACGGACCGGCCGTCCCGCCGACGCCGCAGCACCGCCGTGCCGACCAACGCGGCCACGGCCAGCCCCGCCAGCACCACCTCCGGCAGCACCCCGACCCGGGTGGCCAGCGTGCGTCCCTCGGTCAGCCGCAGCTGCCGCACCACGACCGCGCGGGTGTTGAACCCGGTGGCGTCGCTTACCCGCCCGTCCGGGGTGACGAACCCGGACACCCCGACCGTGGAGGCCATCAACGCCGCACGCCCGTGCTCGACCGCCCGTAGCCGCACCATGGCCAGCTGCTGACGCGCCTCGGCCTCGTCGAAGGTGGCGTTGTTGGTCTGCACCACCAGCAGTTGCGCCCCACCGACGACGGTGTCGCGGACCAGCCCGTCGTAGGCGACCTCGAAGCAGATCACGTCCCCGAGCACCACCGGTCCGGTGTCGACCACTCCCGCCTCGGTACCGGCCACGAAGTCGGCCCGCACCCGATCGACCTGGTCGCTGACCATCCGGGCGATCCGGCGCAACGGCACGTACTCGGCGAACGGCACCGGATGACGCTTCACGTACAGCTGCTCCAGGTCGGGGCCGCTACCGGGACGCCACAGCAGCCCCGCGTTGCGCACCTGCCCCCGCTCCGGCCCGGACAGCACGGCACCGACCAGGATCGGCACCCCGACGGCGTCCGCGGCGGCGGAGATCCGCGCTCCGGCCGACGCGTTGCGCAGCGGATCGATGTCACTGGAGTTCTCCGGCCACACCACCAGGTCCGGTCGGGGCCGGGTCCCGGCGGCGACCTCACCGGCCAGGGCGATGGTGGCCTCGACGTGGTTGTCGAGCACGGCCTGCCGCTGGGCGTTGAAATCCAACCCGAGTCGCGGCACGTTGCCCTGCACGATCGCCACCGTCACGCTCGCCGCGTCACGGGTGGTGGCCACCGGCACCAGCAGCCCACCGGCGAGCAGCAGCAGCACCGCCGCGGCGCACCCGGCCGCCGGCACCCACCGCCGGGGGCCGCTGCTACGCCGCGCCCGTACCGTCCACCACGCCCCGGCGACCAGCAGCCCACCGGCCAGCGCCACGGCGAACGTCACCAGCGGCGCACCGCCGAGCGCGGCCAGCCGCAGCAGCGGCGACTCGTCCTGCCCGAACGCCAACCGGCCCCACGGGAACCCGCCGAACGGTGTCCGGTCGCGCAGCGCCTCCTGCCCCACCCACAGCACACCGGTCACCGCCGGCCACATCGCCGGCAGCCGGTCGACAAGCGGCGACACCCACGCCGTGGCCATGCCCAGCACCGCCAGGTAGCCGGCCTGCAACAGCGACAGCAGCACCCACGGCAGGTAGCCGGTGTGCAGGTTCGTCCAGGCCAGCAACGGCGCGAACAGGGTCAAACCGGCCAGGAAACCCAGACCGGCGCCGGCCCGCAGCCGCCGCCGGTGGGTCGCGGCGGCCAGCAACGCCACCCCGACCGGCGCCAGCGGCCACCACCCGTACGGCGGGAAGGCCAGCAGCAACGCCAGGCCGGCGCCCACCGCCATGGCGACAGCCACCGGCAGGCGCACCAGGCCCGCCGGCACCTGACCGGACGGCGGCGGTTCAGGCCCGGCGGCGCGGTCCACGGTCGTCACGGGCGGGTCGGACGCGATCACGCGCCGAAGGCTACCCGGCCGCCCGCACCATCGCCCCCGGCGGCCCGGGTCACGGCCGGGGGCGATCCGACGCATCCCGCCGGCGGCGCCCCCGGCGCATCGTCCGGCACGGCATGACATGCCTGCCGCAGACTGGCCGCCCCGGCGGCCACACACGAAGTCGGGGCGCGGCATATGCCGCGCCCCGATGCTCCCAGGCCCCTCCCGGCCGGTGCGGCGGAATGTGGCACGCCGACCTTCGGACCGACCCGACGGTGACTGGCTGTCCCCGCCTGACCGTTGTCTACTGGCCGTGCACCCCATCCTGCCCATACACCGGTAACCGCGGCCGGTTCGCGCCGCCCCGCCGACCCCCGCCCGCTGGACCTGGCCGCCGCGACTGAACATGCACCGTGTCGCTCGGCCAGCGGACGAAGGGACGAAGCGAACAACAGCCGCTTCCCGTGGTAGGACTCAAAGACGGTACGTGGCCAACCCCCGGCCTTGTCAACCCACCCCCGACGAGTCGTCGCACCGGCCCGGCGTGTCGTGACGGCCACCACCTCGTCGACGCCCCCGACCGGCGGCAGGCATCCACCCCGGTCAACCCAGCAGCGACCGCAGCAGCCCCCGCGCCGCCACCTGATGCTCCTCGGCCAGCAAACCGGCCGCAGCCAGCACGTAGTCGGTGTCCACCACCGGCCGGGCCGCCCTCGGCAACGCCCACCCACCCGCATGGTCGGTCAACACCGTGCCCAGCACCCCGGCCGCGTCGTTGTCCGAAGCGTGCCGCAACACCCCACCCGAGCCCACGAGCAGCCGAACATCACGAAGATCCCGACCGGCCCGCTCACCGGTACCCACCCCACGGGCGTGCCGACGCAGCGCCACCGTCGCCGCCAACGCCGCGATCCGCGCGTCGACCGCCCGACCGGCGGCGTCGCCCGGCAGGAACCCGGGATCGGCGGCACGCACCGCAGCCTCGGCCGCCAACCCGTCGCCCTCCCCCACCGCGACCAGACGTTCCTCCACGGCCGCCCGCACCACCCCCGGTGCGCTCCACCGCACACCCAGATCCCCCTCGACCGTCCGAGCCCGCCACAGCTCACCGGCCACCTCCCGACCCGGCCCACCGGCCCGCTCGTCCGGGGTGAGCACCGAGTACACATCCGTCGTCGCCCCACCCACGTCGACGACCACCAGGTCACCGCCGGCCACGTCGGCGAGCACCTCCACCCCCGACAACACCGCATCCGGTGTCGCCGCCCGCACCAGCCGGGCGAACCGGCCACCCCTCGACAACCCCTTACCACCGATCACGTGGCGCAGGAACACCTGCCGGATCGCCGAACGCGCCGACACCGGCGCCAACACCCCGATGCGGGGCAGCACGTTGTCGGCCACCGTCACCGGCACCCCCGCCCCCGACAACAACGCGTGCAGGTCGTCCCGGGCGTCGACGTTGCCGGCGAGCACCACCGGCACCCGCCACCGGGCCCGCGCCAGCCGCGTCGCATTGTGCGTGAGCGTGTCCGCGTCCCCGCCGTCGGTGCCACCGACCAGCAGCACCACGTCCGGGCGGGCCGCCCGCAACGCCGTCAGCTCCGCCCGACCCAGCCGCCCGGCCGCCACGTGCACCACGTCCGCCCCCGCCGACAGGCCGACCCGCCGACCCGCCTGCGCGGTCACCAGCGGCTCGTAGCCGATCACCGCCAGCCGCAACCCACCACCCGCCGACGAACACACCAACCACGGCACCTCAGCCGAGGTGAGGCCGACAGTCGCCGCACCCACCGCCGCGTCCAGGCCGTGCAGCACATCCGAGCCCACGGTGGTCGGCGCCGCCGCCGCCGACACCAGCCCACCACCGTCGAGGTCGACCACCGCCACCTTCGTGAACGTCGAACCGACGTCGGCGCAGACCGCGACGTTCACACCGCGGCGGGCACGACCACCGTGCCGGTCGCCGTCACCGCCACCAACGGCTCAGCCAACACCTCCGCCGCCGACCCGCCACGATCCGGCCGGCCCCGGCACACCACCCGGGCCTCGAAGTCGATGGTGCGGCTCCGGGTACCCACCCGAATCACCGTCGCCACCACCTCCACCACGTCACCGGCCCGCACCGGGGACCTGAACTGCACGTCCGAGTACGACGCGAACAACCCCTCGTCACCGTCGGTACGGATACACACCTCGGTGGCCACATCGCCGAACAGCCCCAACGCGTACGCCCCGTCGACAAGATCACCCGCGTAGTGCGCGTGCGAATACGGCACATACCGCCGATGCGTCACCGTCACACCCAACCGACCGTCAGTCATGCCACCCTCGCCCTCCCACCCGTGATCAACGCATGGACCAGATAGGACGCCACCTCACCCGGAGTCGTACCCCGACCGAAGATCCGATCCACCCCCAGCTCGGCGGCCTGCGACTCGTCGAACCGCGGCCCACCCACGATCAACAACGGTCGGCGGGCCGCCGGCAACGCCTCCCGGAACGCCGCCGACATCTCCCGCGTGTTGTGCAGGTGCGCATCCCGCTGCGTCACCACCTGCGACACCAGCACCGCATCGGCCCGCGCCACCCGCGCCGCCTCCACCAACTCCGGCACACTCACCTGCGCGCCCAGGTTCGTCACCGACAACTCCCGGTAGTACTCCAAACCCTTCTCCCCCGCGATGCCCTTCACGTTGAGGATCGCGTCGATGCCCACCGTGTGCGCGTCCGTGCCGATACACGCCCCCACCACCGACAACTTCCGCCGCAACCGCCGCTTGACGACCGCGTTGACCTCCTTGGCGCTCAGCAACGGAAAATCCCGCTCCACCACCCGCACCGCCGACAGGTCCACCAGATGGTTCACCCGCCCGTACACCACGAAGAACGTGAACCCGTCGCCGATCGGCTTCGCGTGCACCAGCAACGCCGGGTCGATACCCATCCTGTTCGCCAACTGCACCGCCGCACCCTCGGCCCGCTTGTCATGCGGCACCGGCAACGTGAACGACACCTGCACCATGCCGTCACCGGTGGTGTCCCCGTACGGCCGCACCACACCGCCGCCCGTCATGGCCGGGCCTCCTCGGGTCGCGGCTGCTCCAGGATCTCCGTCGCCGGGTTGAAGTAACCCACCTCGTGCCGCGCCACACCGTCCAGACCCTTACCCCGATCCGCCGGCCGCTTCATGATCCCGAACGTGCCCTCGGCGATCGCCGTCAACAACGACTGCTCACCGATCCGCTCCAACAACGCCACCGCCTCGGCCAGCACCCGGTTCGCCCGCTGCTGAATGAACCCACCCGCAGCCGGCACGAAATCCTCGTGCAACCCACCCGCCGCGCCGAGCACGTACCGCACGTTCTGCAGGGCGATGTCCCGATCCGACAACCACGGCGTCACCACCGCCTCCGTCATCATCCCCACCAGCAGGATGCCCTGCCCGGTCATCGTGCCCACCAGGTTGAAGAACCCGTCCAGCAGATTCCCCCGGAACACGTCCCCGGTCATGTGCTTCGTCGGCGGCATCCACTTCAACGGCGCGTCCGGAAACAACTCCCGCGCCAGCAACGCGTGCGCCAACTCCAGACGCAACGACTCCGGCACCTCCGGGTTGATCTCGAAAGCGTGCCCCAGCCCCAACTGCCAGTCCGCCAGCCCCGCCTCATGCGCGAAGTACTCGTTGAGCAACTGCGACACCGTCACCGTGTGCGCCTCGTCCACCGCATCCGCAGTGGTCAGATAGTTGTCCTCACCGGTGTTGATGACGATCCCCGCCCGCGCGTGCACCTGCCGCGAAAACCGCTGATCCACGAACGTACGCACCGGATTGATATCCCGGAACAAGATCCCGTACATCGAGTCGTTGAGCATCATGTCCAACCGCTCAAGACCCGCGAGCGTCGCCATCTCCGGCATGCACAGCCCCGACGCGTAATTCGTCAACCGCACATACCGCCCCAACTCCTTCGACGACTCGTCCAACGCCGCCCGCATCAGCCGGAAGTTCTCCTGCGTCGCATAGGTACCCGCGAAACCCTCCCGGGTCGCCCCCTCCGGCACGTAATCCAACAGCGACTGCCCCGTCGACCGGATCACCGCGATCACATCCGCACCCGCCCGCGCCGCCGCCTGCGCCTGCGGAATGTCCTCGTAGATGTCCCCCGTCGCCACGATGAGATAGATCCACGGCCGCTGCGCCGGATCCCCGAACCGCCGCACCAACCGGTCCCGCTCGGCCCGCCGCCGGTCGATCCGCCGGACCCCCGCCGCGACCGCCCTGCCGGCAGCCCGCCGCGCCACCGTCGCCGCCCGACCCGACGGCACCTGGAACCGCACCGACCCCGCCGCCGCCTGCTGCGCCAGCAACGTCACATCCGTGACCTGCTCCCGGGCCAGCGCGTCGAACACCGGCAACGCCACCCCGTGACCCAACCCGACATCCGCCACCACCGCATCCACCAGCCGGTTCACCCACGGAATGCCATCCGGATCCGCGCCGGTCACCCCGGCAAGCCGCAGCACCGCCCGCTCCACCGACACCGTGGTATGACCACGCGCCAACTCCACCACCGGCCGCCCGGCCCGCCGCGCCAACTCCCGCGCCCGCGCCACCAGCACCGGATCCAGGTCAAGCTTCCCCGTCACACGGACCCTTCCTCATAGATCACCTCACCGCGCAGCACCGTACGCCGGCACACCGGCAACGGCGTCGGATCATCCACACCACGCGTCTCCGGATCAGCGGCCTGCAACACCGGCAACCCCCGCTCTACCCCGGCCGGCGTGGACCACACCGCGAACGTCGCCGGCGCACCCAACGCCAACACCCCCTCGCTGTCCAGATGCACCGCCCGCCAACCACCCCGGGTATGCGCCGCAAACGCCGCCCGCACACTCATCCGCTGCACCGGATTGTGATGCGCCACCGCCGCCCGCACCGAACCCCACGGATCCAACGGCGTCACCGGCGAATCCGAACCGAACGCCAACGTCACCCCGACCCCGTGCATCGCCCCCATCGGATTCGACGCCAACGACCGCGCCAACCCCAACCGCGTCTCGTACATCCGGCCCGCGCCGCCCCACAACCGGTCGAACGCCGGCTGCATCGACGCCACCACCCCGTACTCCACGAACCCGGCGATCAACCGCCGATCCACGATCTCCGCGTGCTCCACCCGATGCCGCGCCGCCCGCAACCGCTCCGTGCCCAACCGCCGCGCCGCCGCCGCGAAACCCTCAAGCACCGTCGACACCGCCGCGTCACCGATCGCATGGAACCCGCCCTGCATCCCGTGCGCCGCACAGTCCAACAAATGATCACGCACCTGGTCCGCGCTCAGATAACCGTGACCACACCCGTCACCGTCGGCGTACGGCTGCGACAGGTGCGCCGTCCGGGAACCCAACGCACCGTCCGCGAACAGATCACCACCGGCACCGACCGCCCCCAACTCCCGCGCCCGCGCCGCACCACCCAACTCACCCCAGTACCCGTACACCTCCGGCACCCCCGCACCGGAGATCGCCAACAGGCCGGTGAAATCCTCCTCGTCGGAGATCTCCGGCCCACCGCACTCGTGCACCGCCGCGATCCCCACCGACGCCGCGTGCCCCAACGCCACCCGCTGCGCCGCCACCCGCTGCGCCCCCGTCACCGACGCCCGCGCCACCGCCCGCACCACATGGTGCGCGTCCCGCCGCAGCCAACCCGACCCGTCGTAGCCCGGCGCGGCCACCGCCTCCGGACACGCCGCCAGCAACGCCTCCGACACCAACGCCGAATGGATCGACGCCTGCGACAGATAGACCCGCCGACCGTCGGCCGCCCGCCCGAGCTGCGCCGCCGACGGCGGCTGCGCCACCGGCCACGTCGACTCGTCCCACCCGTGCCCCAGCACCACCGCGTCCGCCGGCAGCCCCGCCGCGTACGTCGACACCGCGCCCAGCAGCTCACCGGCCGAGCGCACCCCGGACAGATCCAGCCCGGACAACGCCAGCCCCGTGTCGCTGACGTGCACGTGCGCGTCCACGAAAGCCGGCGTCACCAACGCACCGTCCAGCTCCACCACCAGGTCCGCCGACGGAGCGTCGGCATCCGAACCCAGCCACACGATCCGCCCGTCACGGACGAGCAACGCCGTCGCGGACGGATCCGCCGGGCAGTGCAGCACACCGGCGCGGTACAACGTCGAGGGGATGTTCGTCATGGCCTCAGTCTGCCGCCAGCCGCGACTCGAACAGCCCACGCACCCCCGGCTCACCCCGCAACAGACCCAACGCCAACTCCGCGTGCCCCGGCACGTACCCGTTGCCGACAAGCATCGTCACGTCCGCCGCCAGACCCTCCGCACCCAACGCCGCCGCCGCGAAGCTCGTCGCCATCGAGAAGAAAATCACCGTGCCGCCGCCCCCGGTCGCCAGCACCGCGCCGTGCTCACAGCCCGGCACGTCCACGCACACCACCGTCACGTCCGCCGGCACCCCCAGCGCCGAGGTCACCGCCGACGACAACGCCACCGGATCACGGGCATCGGCCACCGCCACCACGTCGGCCAGACCCGCCGCCACCAGCGCGTCCCGCTCCGCGACCACCGGCACCACCCCGACCGTACGGCCCGCGCCTGCCCGCCGCGCCGCCGCCAGCGACAACGAACCACTCTTGCCCGCGCCGCCGACCACCGCCACCGTGACCGGCCGGGCATCCCCCTCGGCCGCCCGCTCGGCCATGTACCGGGCCACCACCCGCGACGTCAACGCCGGCGCACCACACACGTCCAGCACCGCCAGGGACAGCTGCGGGTCCAGATCCGCCGGCAGCACCGCCGCCACCGACCGGGCGAACAGGATCGCCCACCCTTCACACGGCACCTGCTCGCTGCGGCCGTCCCAGCCGGCCAGCCCGTCCGTCACCACCAGCGGGGTCAACGTCAACGACACGAGCGTGGCCACCCGCTCGCCCGCCTTGAGCCCCAACGGCGACCGCCGGCCCGTCTCCTCGACGGTGCCGATCAGCATGCCGCCGGACCCGGTCACCGGGTTCTGCATCTTTCCCCGGGTCGCGATGATGTCGAGCACCTCGGCCCGGATCGCGTCGCCGTCCCCATCGTGCTTGACGGACAACTGCCGGAAACTCGCGGCGTCCAGGTTGAGCCGCTCCACCCGGATCCGCACCTCGTTCGGCGCGATCTCCGCACGTGTGTCGAGCCGCCAGGCGGCCTGTGGCAACACGCCCGCAGGCTCCAGGACGCGGTGCAGACCCACCGGTGACGTCACACCGACCTCCCCCTGTCCGGCCGCCTGAAGCCTCGCTTTGGACTCGCATGGCGGGAAAACTTACGGCAGAATAATTTCTCTACCGAAATTTTTCCAGTAGCCTTCGGGTCGCTGATCACCCAGGCAGACCAGAGGAGGGGCCGTGACCCAGACCCGACCGCCGGCGCAGACCATCCCGGCGCCCACGCCGGCCCTCACCACCACCCGCACCGGCCAGCCCTACGAATACCGCCGCAGCCCCCTCGTCGAACCCGACTGGACCCGCTTCCCCGGCTGGCGCGAGGTCACCCGCGACCAGTGGGAGAGCGCCCAGTGGCAGCGCGTCAACTGCGTCAAGAACATCAAGCAACTGCGCACCGTGCTCGGTGACACCGTGGACGACACCTTCTACGCCGACCTCGAAGCCGACCAGCGCGCCCTGGCCACCATGTCCATGCTGGTGACCCCACAGATGATCAACACCATGGCGCCGTACGGCCCACCCACCACCGAGACGCTGCTCGCCGACCCGATCCGGCGCTACATGATCCCGGTCGCCTCCGACCGGCGCACCGACTGGCCGTCACACCCCTACGCCACCCGCGACTCCCTGCACGAACACGACATGTGGGTCGCCGAGGGCCTCACCCACCGCTACCCCACCAAGGTCCTCGCCGAACTGCTCTCCACCTGCCCGCAGTACTGCGGGCACTGCACCCGCATGGACCTGGTCGGCAACTCCACCCCCACGGTGGACAAGCTCAAGCTCACCCTCAAGCCCGTCGACCGCTACGACGCCCACATCAGCTACCTCAAGGCCCACCCCGGCGTACGCGACATCGTCGTCTCCGGCGGCGACGTGGCCAACGTGCCCTGGCGCAACCTTGAGTCGTACCTGATGCGCCTCCTGGAGATCGAAACCATCCGCGACATCCGGCTCGCCACCAAGGCCCTCATGGGCCTGCCACAACACTGGCTGCAACCCGACGTCGTCGAGGGCCTGGAACGGGTCGCCCGCACCGCCGCCCGCCGCGGCGTGAACCTCGCCATCCACACCCACGTCAACCACGCCCAGTCGCTCACCCCGCTGGTCGCCAGGGCCGCCCAGACCGCCCTCGACATCGGCGTGCGCGACGTACGCAACCAGGGCGTGCTGATGCGCGGAGTCAACGCCACAAGCACCGACCTGCTCGACCTCTGCTTCGCGCTCCAGGGCGAGGCGGGCATCCTGCCCTACTACTTCTACATGTGCGACATGATCCCCAACGCCGAGCACTGGCGGGTCCCGTTCTGGCACGCCCAGCAGCTCCAGCACGACATCATGGGCTACCTGCCCGGCTACGCCACCCCACGAATCGTCTGCGACGTGCCCTTCGTCGGTAAGCGCTGGGTGCACATGGTCACCGAGTACGACCGGGAACGTGGCATCTCCTACTGGACGAAGAACTACCGCACCTCCATCGAGTCCGCCGACCTGGCGGCACTCAGCAAGCGCTACGCCTACTACGACCCGATCGACACTCTCCCGGAGGCCGGTCAGCAGTGGTGGCGCGTCCACCGCGACGACTGATTCCCGCACGACACACCGCGAAGCGGGCCGCCGGAATGATCCGGCGGCCCGCTTCCGTACCGGGCGGTCACTTCCTGAAGGCGTCCTTCGCGTTGCGCCCAGCCTCCTTCACGTTCTCACCGGCCTGACGGGCACGGGCATCGCCCTGCTGGCTGGCGCCCTCGGCCCGCATGCGCTCGTTGTCGGTCATGTCGCCGATCCGCTCTCTGGCGGCACCGCTCAGTTCCTCGACCTTGTTCTTCGCCTTGTCGGTGAAGCTCATGTCGCCTCCCTGCCTGTTTCGGCGGTTGACGGAGCGGACCGCTCCGCTCTCCTTGGTGTCCCCCCGTGCAGTGAGCTGAAACGGCCTTGCGGGGTGGTGAAGCCTGGCACAACCGCTACTGCATCCTAGGACACTAGGTGTGTAGCGGGTCTTGGACCCGTGACGCGACTGAGCGCTGAAAGCGATCCGGTCGCCGTCCGGCATCGGACCCGGTGTCCTGGTTGACTGAGGACATGGGCGAGCGAATTCTTCGGATCGGCGCAGTCAGCGCGCACCGCACCGCGCAGCACGCTGAGGCGCGGGCATGAGCGAGATCCTGCTCGTCCGGCACGGCGAGACCACCTGGAGCGCCAGTCGCCGTCACACCTCGTACACCGATCTCAATCTCACCCCCGACGGCGAGCGACAGGCCCGCGCACTCGGACCGGCCCTCGCCGGACGACGGTTCGTCGCGGTGCTGACCAGCCCACGGATCCGGGCGCTACGCACCGCGCAGCTGGCCGGGCTGCCGGTCACTGACTCCGACGACGACCTCGCCGAGTGGCACTACGGCGTCTATGAGGGCCGCACCACCGCGGAAATCCAGGACGAGCGCCCCGGGTGGAGCGTCTGGACCGACGGGTGCCCGGGCGGCGAGTCGCCAAGCGAGGTCGGTGAGCGCCTGGACCGACTGCTCGCCAAGCTGCATCCCCTGCTCGACCGCGGCCCGGTCGCATTGGTCGGTCACGCGCACGCGCTGCGCGTGCTGGGCGCCCGGTGGATCGGCCTGCCGCCCTCCGCCGGCGGGCTGCTCCGACTGGACACCGCCACCCTCAGCCTGCTCGGTCACGAACACGGCCGGCGGGTGATCCTCCGCTGGAACCAACTCGTCGCCCAGCCCTCCGGGCCCGCGCGGGAGCCGACGGCCCGGCACTGACCGACCGGGAAGCGGTTCCGGGCGGCGTCGAGCCGGTAGGTGGAGCCTCAGAGGTGGCGCGACGCCTCGTCCAGGAAGTGCTGGGCGTACCGCTCCGGCGGGATGTCGCCGAGGTAGTACTTCTTGAGGTCGTGCCGGGTGGGAACCAGGGGGTCGGCACCGAGGAAGTCGTCGAGGATCGCGTCGAGTCCCTGCACCCGGCCACTGTGCGCGTCGATGATGTAGCCGGCCCGTCCCAGGGGGAACTCGTCGGTGAACGTCACCGCCGACGTCGAGACGGCCACCATCGCGAAGGGCTTCTCCGAGTACAGATAGTCGGCCACCACACTCGACACGTCCGACACCATCGCGTCCGAGGCGTTGAAGCAGTCGACCACCGACATCTTCACCTCGGCCTGGTTGCCGAAGACGTGCTGCCGCCCGTTGACCCGGTGGTCCTCCTCCAGCAGCGCCCGGATCCGGTCACACTCACGGGCCAGCGCCGGGGACCGGCGGCTGTACGGGTGGGGCCGGAAGACGATGCTGCAACCGCGCGCGACCAGGGCCTTGACGATGTCGTAGCCGACGTGCAGCGAGGAGTAGTTCGAGTCGGCGTAGAAACCCGCCCAGGTCGGTGCGTACAGCACCCGGGGGTTGGCGATCGAGGCGATCGGCTTGGCCGCCACCGCCACGTTCTCCACCTGGGGCCGCCCGACGACGGTGAACATCTCCATCGGCATGCTTACCCCGTTGGCCGCGAACCGGTCGATGGCGGCCTGGCCGGCGACGAAGTTCTTGTCGTACATCCGGAAGACCGGGTTGTGACTCGGCACCTTGTCGCTGTCGCCGTGGTTGAGCTGGATGTGCGTCAGCTTCGTGTACCGGATGAGGTGGTTGTTCCTCGTCGCGGTGTTCACGTAGAAGGCGACCCGCAGGGACGGGGTGACGACGTCGTCCAGGTCCTCCAGGGCGGTCCGGAGCACCACCGGGGCCGTGGTGAGCGCCGCGACCTCGTTGAAGTTGGCCTCGCTGCGGACCAGCACGAAGAACCTCCGACCGAGGCGCTCCAGGTACGGCAGCCACATCGCGATCTGGTACGCGGTGCCAGCGGGCGCGTTCCAGTGCACGACGAACGCCGGCTCGTGGGCGGACAGCGCGGTGAAGAGGTTCTGCTCGCTGGTCCGCCTGGCCCGTACCCTGGTCAGCGCCTGCCACGAGGTGAACAGCGCCAGGCCGAGCGCGGCCGCCGACACCGCCGCGGAGATCACTGCGAGGGCGCCGGTGAACGCGCAGCCGAGTGCCACCAGCACCGCGGCACCGTTGACCAGCACGCTGCGGCTGGTGTTCGGACGCCGGTAGGGTCGCGCCCCGATCCCCGGCAGGTTGGCGGTGACCGGGTAGGCGGCACGGGACATGAGCCCCAGCGGCGCCTCGCCGAGCACCGCCAGACCGGCCAGGGCAACGCCGACGGCGAGCGCGGCATCGACGCCGCCGTGCACCACGCCGACCAGGTACGCGCAGGCGAGCAGGAGTACCCGCGGCACGACCGCCTTCGCGGTGGGCACCGCTCCCCCGCGCAACGCACCACGCCACGTCCAGGCCAGCAACACGGCCGCGAGCAGGGCCGGCGGCAGTGCCCAGAGGCGGGAGCCGCCCACCGCCGCCAACAGCAGCGCGACGAGGGCCGACACCTCGATCGTGGTGGAGACGAATCGCCCTCCCGCCTTCGAGGCCAGCAAGGCCGTCAACCCGGACTTCTCCGGATCAGCCATCGTCACCGTCGGCCCCCATTGGACAACGGGTTGATCCGCAGGACACGCCCCATCCGGCCCCGCCAGCTCGCCAGCGACTCCTGCTGCACCTTGAGTTCCTTTTCCAACTCGGTTACCCGCTCCTCGAGCGTCTTCTTTCCGCGCGGTTCGCGGAAGGGTGGTTCGAATTCGTACGCGCGGCGCTCCAGGTCGCCCTCGTGCCCCTGCCGCAGCCAGCGCAGCCGGGACATGACCTGGCGCCGTCCGACCACGTCCGAGGCCATCAGCGTGTGCACCGGGCCGGGGAACTTGGCGGCGGCGAGCGCCTTGTCGTAGGCGGGGTTCTCCTTGCCCGGCTGGAACACGTGCTCAAGGTCGTTGTGCTCGAGGAATCGCACGTAGGTGTCGAAGGTCTCGGCCTGACGCGGCCCGAAGGCGTCGAAATCCGCCTCCTCGTAGAGCCGCTGCGCGTCGACATCCGGCGGCAGCTCCGAGTAGAGGCGGTACGGAATGCCGTGGTACTCGGAAAGCTCGACGGTGCGGGAGTCGTGGGCCAGCACCACCGACGGTGTGCCCGCCAGCACACCCGCGACGTTGCCGTGGATGCGGGTACCGAAGGCGAAGTGCTGCTCGGCCATGAACTCGACCCAGGTCGACGCGTCCACGAAGAAGCGCATCCGGTCGTTCTCGTACAGCGGATGGTCGGTGTGGATGGGCATCCGCTTGTTGGGGACCTTGGCCGGGTTCTCGCCCCACAGCATCAGCGCCAACCGGTGATGCTGCTGCGGCACGATGACGCTGTTGGGGTACCGGTCGGTGTTCGCCTCGACCAGTCGGTCCACGCCCTTGACCTTCGGGGTGTACGAGATGGCCATCGGGCTGTCGTAGGCCAGCCGATCCACCTTGCGCACCAGGGGTCCCAGCGGCCCGTTGCCGAACATCGACGGGCAGCCGATCACTCGCACGTGCTCGTCGCCGAAGCCCAGGTACTTCAGCAGGCGGGCCGTGTACTCGCCGCGTACGCCGATGGAGGCCGACCGGTCGAGCACGGCCCGGGTGAACCGGGTGACGATCTTCTTGTAGTCGTCGGGTAGCGAGTCGAACTCGGTGCCGTACGGCAGCTGCGCGCCGATGCCGACCACCGTGACCGGGATCTTCAACCGCTCGATGACCTTGGCGAGACGCTCCAGGTGTGGCAGGAAGGTGTCCCGGTACGAGTTCGCCATCGGCAGGACGAACCGGTCGAACTCCTCGTTGGTCCGGTTGATGTAGGTGCCCAGGTGCACCGGGCGCTCATGCACGTAGGAGTTCGCGACCACCTCGGCGCCGGGCACGCTCAGCACCCGGAACACCGCGCTGTAGAACAGCATGTTCCCAGAGTTCGACCCGAAGACACCCAACCGAGAGGTGGACAGGCTTTGCTCATGGGACAGCGCTGTCAACGGGCTCTTGCCGGCGCGGATGAGGATGCGTGTCATGGGCGTACCCCGGACGCCGCCTGGCTGGAGCGCGATCGCATCGATCGGTTCACCTCATCCTCCCCTTCGAGACACGCGACGTGACCGGGACGGGGCGGCACGAATCGGCCCGGCGTCCGGTCATGATCCGGGTCTCACTTTCCGCTGAATCAGGGATGGATCCTAGCCGCGTCTCCGGTGCGGCGGCAGCACGGGGTGTCCCGGGTCAGCCCGCCTGCCGGTTCGCCACCTCGGGCGACACGTCTCAGGGGCGGTGGTGGTTCGCCGGGTGGCCGACGACCTTGGGTGGCCGATGCTCGTACGGGGTGGACAGCACCACCGTCGTGCGGGTGGTGACGTTCGCCGACGTCCTGATCTGCTGGAGCACCCGTTCCAGGTCGACCGGGCTGGCCACCCGGACCAGCAGCAGGTAGAAGTCCTCCCCCGCCACCGAGTAGCAGGAGTCGATCTCCGGCAAGTGCGCCAGCCGTTCCGGCGCGTCGTCCGGCTGCGACGGATCGAACGGCCGGATCGCCACGAACGCCGTCAGGGGCAGGTCCAGCGCCTCGAACGAGACCCGCGCGGCGTAACCCTTGATCACCCCGCGCTGCTCCAACCGACGGACCCGCTGGTGCACCGCGGAGACCGACAGGCCGACCTTCTCCGCCAGATCCGTGTACGACAGTCGGCCGTCCGCGGTCAGCGCCACCACGATGGCGCGGTCGATCTCCTCCACGGCGTGCAACCTACCGGGTACGACGGGTCGACGCGACTGACAAACCACTCGCCGTCGCTACGGTCAGCCCTTCGCCAGCGCCCGGGAGATCACCAGCCGTTGGATCTGGTTGGTTCCCTCCACGATCTGCAGCACCTTCGCCTCTCGCAGGTACCGCTCGACCGGGTGGTCGGCGACGTAACCGGCACCGCCGAGCACCTGCACCGCCTCGATGGTCACCCGCATCGCCACGTCGGTGGCGAACAGCTTCGCCTTGGCCGCCTCGATGGAGTACGGCCGACCGGCATCGCGCAACCGGGCCGCCGCCAGCGTCAACGCCCGCGCGGCGGAGATCTGGGTGGCCAGGTCGGCCAGGGTGAAGCCGAGCCCCTGGAAGTCGATGATCGACCGGCCGAACTGCTCACGCTGCCGGGCGTAGTCCACCGCGTAGTCCAGCGCCGCCTGGGCCAGCCCGACCGCACAGGCCGCGATGCCCAACCGACCGGAGTCCAGTGCCGCCATGGCGATGGTGAAGCCGGCACCCTCGCCGCCGATCAGCCGGTCGGCCGGCACCCGAGCCTCGTCGAAGACGACCTGCGCCACCGGAGAGGAGCGCAGCCCCATGGTGCGCTCGGCGGCCTGCGGATGCACACCCGGCGTGGCGCGGTCGGCGAGCAGGCAGGAGATGCCCTTCGGGCCCGGGCCGCCGGTGCGGCAGAAGATGTTGTAGAAGTCGGCCACCTGCGCGTGGGTGATCCACGCCTTGGTGCCGGTGACCAGATAGCCGTCGCCGGCGCGCACCGCCCGGGTGGTCAGCGCCGCGGCGTCCGAACCGCCCTGCGGCTCCGACAGGCAGTACGCCCCGAGCAACTCGCCGCCGATCATGTCGGGCAGCAGCTTGCGCTGTTCCTCGCTGCCGAAGGCGGCCACCGGGTAGCAGGACAGGGTGTGCACGCTCACCGCCTCGGCGACCGCGAGCCAGCGGCCGGCCAGGATCTCCAGCACCTGAAGATAGACCTCGTACGGCTGGGCGGCGCCGCCGTACTCCTCCGGGTACGGCAGGCCGAGCAGCCCCGCCCGGCCCAGCGTGCGCAGCACCTCCCGAGGGAACTCGGCCCGCTGCTCGTACTCGACGACCTTCGGCGCGAGTTCCCGGTCGGCCAGCTCGGTGGTCAACTCCAGCAGGTCGCGAGCCTCGTCGGTGGGCAGGATCCGGTCGACAGTCATAGCGCGATGAGCTCCGTGGGGATGGTGTTGAGCCGTCGTACGCCGTCCGTGGTGCAGACGACGATGTCCTCGATCCGGGCGCCGTGTCGCCCGGCCAGGTAGATGCCCGGTTCGACGGAGAAGGCCATCCCGGCGGCCAGCGCGCGGTCGTTGCCGGCCACCACGTACGGCTCCTCGTGGCCGTCCAGGCCGATGCCGTGACCGGTGCGGTGCAGGAAGGCGTCGCCGTAGCCGGCCGCGGTGATCGGCGCACGGGCGGCGGTGTCGACGGCTGCGGCACGCACTCCCGGCCGGACCGCCGCGACGGCGGCGTGCTGTGCCTCGTGCAGCACCGCGTAGTAGTCGACGAACTCGGCCGGCGGTGGGCCGCCGACCGCATAGGTGCGGGTGCAGTCGGAACGGTAGCCCGAGGGCATGGTGCCGCCGATGTCCACCACGACCGGTTCACCCGCGCCGATCGGCCGGTCGGAGGTGCCGTGGTGCGGGCTGGCGCCGTTCGGGCCGGCGGCCACGATGACGAAGTCGACGGTGACGTGGCCGGCGGCCCTGATCGCGGCGGCGATGTCGGCGGCCACCTCCGCCTCGGTCCGCCCCGGCCGTAGCCACTGCCCCATCCGGGCGTGCACCGCGTCGATGGCCGCGCCGGCCTCGGCCAGGGCCTCGATCTCCGCGGCCGACTTGTGGACGCGCAGCTCCCGCAGGACCGTCGAGGCGAGCCGCTGCCGGGTGTCGGGCAGCAGCGCACGCAGTGCCAGCACCTGCTCGGCCCACATCCGGTCGGCCAGCCCGACCGCGCCGACCGGCCCGCCCAGGGCGGCGGTCACCAGTGGGTACGGGTCCGTGCCGTCGGGGTGGTCGACGATGCGTACCCCGGTGGCCGGCGCCGGCGACGCCTCGGCCGCCGGGCGTTCCAGGGTCGGCACGATCAGCGTCGGCTCGCCCTCGGCGGGCAGCACCAGCAGGGTCAGCCGTTCACCGGCGTGCGCGTCGTAGCCGGTCAGGTAGCGCAGGTCGGAGCCGGGGCTGAGCATCAGCGCGTCCAACCCGGCCGCAGCGACGGCCCGCTGCGCGGCGGCCAGGCGCCCTGGCGGATACAGCTCCTCGAACCCCACACCGCTAGCTTAACGGTCGTTTGGTCCGGTCGGCGCTGACGGTGCCGGACCACCACGACGCACCGGTCAGGAATCGAGAAGCACCGACCAGCCGGACGTCACTAGCTTGACCAGGGTAGATCCCCGGCCGGGCAGCCGCTCGGGCCGGTGCGGAGAGCCACCCGGGAGGTTCATGATGAGTGGGAACAACTGGATCCGGCAGGCACATCGGTGGCTGGCGATCGCGTTCACGGTGACCGTCGTCGTCACCTTCGTCGCGCTCGCGCAGGAGGATCCGGTCGTCTGGATCTCCTACGTGCCGCTGCTGCCGCTGGCCCTACTGCTGATCACCGGCCTGTACCTGTTCGTGCTGCCGTACGCCGTCAAGCGACGCGGCAGGCGGGGTACGGCCGGCGCGAGCTGACGGCACGGCGGGTCAGTCCGTCAGCCAGAGGCAGAACGGGTGGCCGTCCGGGTCCAGGCAGACCCGGACGTCCTCCTGCGGCTGGAAAGCGGCAAGCGTCGCCCCGCAGGCCAGTGCGTGTTCCAGCGCGGCCGGCAGATCCTGCACCCCGATCTCCAGGTGCATTATCATCTGCTGCCGACCGGGCTGCGCCGGCCAGCTCGGCCGCACGTACGCGCGTTCCCGCTGGAAGGACAGCCCGACCCCACCGTCGGCGGCACGCAGGATCACGTCGTCGGCCTCCTCGACCGCGATGTCCCAGCCGAGCAGGCGCGCGTAGAAGCGGGCCAGGGCCGCCGGGTCGGGCGTGTCGAGGTTCACCGTGGTCAGCGTCAGCCGGGTCGGTACGGTCATCGGTCCCTCTCCCTCGTCGCGCCGGCGGCACGCACCGCCGACCTGCGGTCCGCCGTGAACGTCGGTGCGGTGTGCCAGGCTGTCGGCGTGACAGCGCAGACCCCGATCATGCTCATCGACGCGCCCAGTCTCTACTTCCGGGCGTACTTCGGCATCCCCGAATCCGCCGCGAGGACCGCCGACGGTCAGCCGGTCAACGCCGTGCGCGGGTTCCTCGACATGCTCGCCCAGCTGGTGCGCACCCGGCGGCCAGGGCGGATGGTGTGCGCGATGGACCACGACTGGCGGCCGGACTGGCGGGTCGCGCTGCTGCCGTCCTACAAGGCGCACCGGGTGGCTCCGGAGGGCGGCGAGGTGGTGCCGGACACCCTCTCCCCGCAGGTGCCGATGATCCTGGAGGTGCTCGAAGCGCTGGGGGTGACCGTGGTCGGCGCGACCGGCTACGAGGCCGACGACGTGCTGGGCACCCTCTCGGTCACCCAGCCCGGCCCGGTGGAGGTGGTCTCCGGTGACCGGGACCTGTTCCAGCTGATCGACGACGCCCGGGGCGTTCGGCTGCTCTACGTCGGGCGGGGGGTGGCCAAGTTGGAGGACTGCGACGACGCCGCGGTGCGGGCCCGCTACGGCGTGCCGGCCGACCGCTACGCCGAGTTCGCCGCGCTGCGCGGCGACCCGTCCGACGGGCTGCCCGGGGTGGCCGGCGTCGGCGAGAAGACCGCCGCCCGGCTGGTCGACAGGTACGGCGACATCGCCGGCATCCTCGCCGCCCTGGACGACCCGGCCGCCGGCTTCGCACCCGGGCTGCGCACCAAGCTCGACGCGGCCCGGGACTACCTGGCCGTGGCGCCGAAGGTGGTCCGGGTCGCCCTGGACGTGCCGCTGCCACCGCTGGCCACCGAGCTGCCGGTGGCGCCGGCCGATCCGGAACGGCTGCTCGACCTGGCCGAGCGGTGGAACCTCGCCGGCTCGACCCGGCGCCTGGTCGACGCGCTCGCCACCCGCACCGCGACGAGCTGATCCGCTCGCGAGCCGGCTCGGTCGACGATCCAGCCCGGCAGTGGCCGGTCGACGCGCCGCAGGTCACACGACCTCGCGCAGGTAGCCGTCGATGGCGGCGGCCAGGATCCGCTCGCCGGGACGGGCCCAGACCTCGGCGTTGAAGACCTCCACCTCGATCGGGCCGGTGTAGCCGGCCGCGTCGACCGCCTCGCGCAGCCGGCGCAGCTCGATGCAGCCGTCGCCGGGCAGCGCCCGGCCGAGCAGCACCCCCTCCGGCAGCGGGGTGACCCAGTCGCAGACCTGGAAGGCGGCGATCCACTCCCCCGCGCGGGCGATCTGGTCGTGCACGGTGTCGTCCCACCACACGTGGTACGCGTCCACCACCACCCCGACCACGCCCGGGTCGAACCGCTCGGCGATGTCCAGCGCCTGACCGAGGGTGGCGATGACGCACCGGTCGGCGGCGAACATCGGATGCAGCGGTTCGATGGCCAGCCTCACCCCGGCGGCGTCGGCGTGCGCGGCGAGTTCGGCGATCGCGTCGGCCACCCGGGCGCGGGCGCCGTCGATGTCCCGGCTGCCGGCGGGCAGGCCACCGGAGACCAGGACCAGCACCGGGGCGCCGAGCGTGGCCGCCTCGTCGATGGCCCTCAGGTTCTGCTCCCGCCAGTCGTCGGCGGTGAAGAACCCACCCCGGCACAGGGTGGTGACCGTCAGCCCGGCGTCGCGGACCAGCTTCGCGGTACGGCCGAGCCCGTACTCGGCGACCGGCTCCCGCCACAGGCCGATGCCCGGCACTCCGGCGGCGGCGCAGCCGGCGACCAGGTCGGGCAGCGGCCAGTGCTGGGCGGTGGCCTGGTTGAACGAGAACCGCCGCAGCGCCGCCCGGCTCACTGGGTCACCCCGGCCACGGTGAAGAAGGCCCGGGCCCGGGCGGCGGCCAACTCGGCGTCGGGCAGCAGGCCGGCGGCGTCGGCGAGGGCGAGCAGGGTGCCCAGGTGCTCGGGTGAACGGCCGGACTGCAACCCGCCGACCATCGTGAAGTGCTCCTGGTGCCCGGCCAGCCAGGCGAGGAAGACGATGCCGGTCTTGTAGTACCAGGTGGGCGCGGCGAACAGGTGCCGGGCCAGCGGCACGGTCGGAGCGAAGATCTCGTCGTACCGGCCGAGGTCGCCCCGGTCGAGGGCGGCGAGCGCGGCCGACGCGGCGGGTGCGATGGCGGCGAAGACCCCGAGCAGCGCGTCGGAGTGGCCCGCCGCGTCGCCCCGGATGAGTTCCGGGTAGTGGAAGTCGTCGCCGGTGTAGAGGCGTACGCCCGCCGGCAGCCGGCGGCGCAACGCCACCTCGCGCCCGGCGTCGAGCAGCGACACTTTGATGCCGTCCACCCGGCAGGCGTGGGCCTTGAGCAGCTCGACGACGGTGTCGGCCGCCAGGTCCAGGTCGGTGGTGCCCCAGTAGCCGGACAGGGCCGGGTCGAACATCGGACCGAGCCAGTGCAGCACCACCGGCTCGTCGGCGGCGTGCAGCAGCTCGTCGTACACCCGCAGGTAGTCCTCGGGGCCACGGGCGGCGGCGGCCAGGTGCCGACTGCACATCAGCACCGGCACCGCCCCCGCGTCGCGCACGTCGTCGAGCTGCTCCCGGTAGGCGGCGGTGACCTCGGCGAGCGTCGCCGGGCCAGGCGGCAACTGGTCCGTGGCGGCCCCGGCGACGATCCGGCCACCGACGGACCGCGCCTCGGCCGCGCTGCGCCGAATCAGCTCCCGGGTCGCCGGGTAGTCCAGACCCATGCCGCGCTGCGCGGTGTCCATCGCCTCGGCCACCCCCAGGCCGTAGGACCACAGGTGGCGGCGGAAGGCGAGGGTACGGTCCCAGTCCAGGACCGCCGGGGCGCCCGGGGTGTTGTCGCCGGCCGGGTCGGCCACCACGTGCGCGGCGGCGTACGCGACGCGGCAGGTCGGCGGACCGTCGGGACGGGGATGCCCGGTGCCGCCGGACAGCCGGATCCGCCGGCCGCCGGGCAGGGCCACCTCGGTGCCGTTCACAGGGTCAGCTCCGGCACCTCGACGCGGCGTCCCTCGCGGGCCGACAGCAGGCCCAACTCGGCCAGTTGCACGCCACGGGCACCGGCCAGGAAGTCCCACGGGAACGGCTCGCCGGTGGCCACGTGCCGCAGGAACGCCTCCCACTGCACCTTGAAGCCGTTGTCGAAGTCCTCGTTGTCCGGCACCTCCGTCCACTGCGAACGGAAGTCCTCGGTGGCGGGCAGGTCCGGGTTCCACACCGGCTTGGGGGTGACCGCCCGGTGTTGCACCCGGCAGCGCCGCAGCCCGGCGACCGCGCTGCCCTCGGTGCCGTCGACCTGGAACTCGACAAGCTCGTCGCGGTGCACCCGGACGCACCAGGACGAGTTGAGCTGGGCGATGACGCCACCGGCCAGCTCGAAGACGCCGTAGGCGGCGTCGTCGGCGGTGGCCTCGTAGGGCCGCCCGGCCTCGTCGACCCGACGCGGGATGTGGGTGGCGATGGTGGCGGAGACCGCGCGTACCTCACCGAACAGTTCCGCGAGGACGTAGTGCCAGTGCGGGAACATGTCCACCACGATGCCGCCGCCGTCGGCGGACCGGTAGTTCCACGAGGGGCGTTGGGCGGGTTGCCAGTCGCCCTCGAAGACCCAGTAGCCGAACTCGCCGCGCACCGAGAGCACCCGGCCGAAGAAGCCGCCGTCGAGCAGCCGCTTGAGCTTGCGCAGCCCCGGCAGGAAGAGTTTGTCCTGCACCACGCCGGTGCGTACGCCGGCCGCCCGGGCGGCGCGCGCCAGGTCCAGGGCGGCCGCGGTGTCCTCGGCGAGGGGCTTCTCGGTGTAGATGTGCTTGCCGGCGTCGATGGCCTGCCGGATGGCCTTCTCCCGCTGCTGGGTCACCTGCGCGTCGAAGTAGACCTCGGTGTCGTCGCGGGCCAGGGCGGCGGTCAGGTCGGTGGTCCAGTCGGCCAGGCCGTGTCGTTCGGCGATCTCGCGCAGCTTCGCCTCGCTGCGGCCGACGAGGACGAGATGCGGCCAGGCGGTGGTGCCGTCGGCCAGCGGCACCCCACCGGCGGATCGGATGGCCAGCAGGGAGCGCACCAGATGCTGCCGGTATCCCATCCGGCCGGTGACGCCGTTCACGATGATGCCGATCGACCTGCGGGTCATGGGGGTCCTTCCGTCGTACGCGCTCGGACCGGGTGAGGTAAGCGCTTTCCCGCCCAGATTAGGCCGCACCTCCGAAGCCAGGCAAGGGCTTACCTAACGGCGGTGTCTCCGGCCTCGGCGGCCGACACCGGGCCGCCGAGGCCGGAGCAAATCGCTCGTCACCCCGCCACCGGAACGAGGACCATCAGTGCATGGATCGCCAGTCCGACGAGATCGTCACGTACTACACCGACCGGTACCGCGAGGACCTGCGGCTCGCCGCCCGGCCACAGGCCCGGCTGGAACGGACCCGCACAGTGGAACTGCTGCGCGAGCACCTGCCCGCACCGCCCGCCCGGATCCTGGACGTCGGCGGAGGACCCGGCGAGTACGCCCGCGACCTCGTCACCCTCGGCTACCGGGTACGCCTGCTCGACCTGGTGCCCGCGCACGTCGCCCAGGCCCGCGCCGGCCACCCCACCGTCGACGCGGACGTCGCCGACGCCCGCGCGCTGCCCGAGCCCGACGACAGCTACGACGCCACCCTGCTGCTCGGGCCGCTCTACCACCTGCCCGAGCGCGCCGACCGGTGCCGGGCCCTGGCGGAGGCGGTCCGGGTCACCCGGCCCGGTGGTCGCGTCCTCGCCGCCGCGATCTCACGATTCGCCGGGCCGCTGGACTTCGCCGCCACCGGTCGGCTCGACGAACCGATGGTCAGGGAAGCCGCAGCGCTGCTCACCGACGGCCGCAACGACGCGCGTCTCGGCTTCACCCACGCCTACTTCCACCGGGTCGAGGAACTGCTCGACGAGTGCCGGACCGCCGGCCTGGTCGAGCTGGCCGTCGACGGCGTCGAGGGACCAGCCTGGACCGCCGCCGAGGCGGCCGCGCACGGGCCGATGGCGCAGACCGTGTTCGACGCCGCGCTGCGGCTCGCCCGCGTCTACCGAACCGAGCCCGCCCTGGTCGCGGCGAGCGCTCACCTGCTCGCCCGGGGCACCGCCCCCGATCCGTCGGACATCGACCGGGACCGGCCGGACCTGCCGGCTTGACCTGCGCCAACCACGCCCCGGAAAAGGCCCCCGCCCTGCGGTACGGTGTCGCTGGTCGCCGCGACAGCGGCCGGCGCGACGCGTGAGGGGGCGGGTGTGGCGACGCTGTCCGATGTGGCCCGACGGGCCGGTGTCTCACCCGCCACCGCCTCCCGCGTGATAAACGGCAGCAGCAAACCGGTCACTGAGGAACTGCGCGAGCGGGTGCTGCGGGCCGTCACCGAGTTGCAGTACGTGCCCAACGCGCACGCCCAACTGCTGGCCCGGTCGCATCGCGGTGCCGTCGGCGTGATCGTGCACGACGTCTCCGACCCGTACTTCTCGGAGATCACCCGGGGCCTGCAACGGGTCGCCACCGACCAGGGCCGGCTGCTGATGATCTGCAACAGCTACCGCGACCCGGAGCGGGAACTGGAGTACGTCGAACTGCTGCGGGGGCAGCAGGTCGCCGCCATCATCCTGGCCGGCTCCGGATACCACGACGCCGACTTCACCCGGCTGCTCAACGGCAAGCTCGCCGCGTACGAGGCCACCGGCGGGCGGGTCGCGGTGATCGGCCGCCACGAACACTCCGGTGACGCGGTGATGCCGGACAACCGGGGCGGCGGCGAGTTGCTCGGGCAGGAGCTGTGCCGCCTCGGCCACGAACGCATCGGCGTGGTGGCCGGTCCCCGGGTGTTGACCACCATCACCGACCGGCTCGCCGGGCTGCGCGCGGCGCTCGCCGACCACGGCCGGGAGCTGCCCGAGCACCGCATCCGGTACGCCGACTTCGACCGCGACGGCGGCGCCGAGGCCACCGCCGCGCTGCTCGACGCCGAGCCCGACCTGACCGCGATCGCGGCGCTCAACGACTCGATGGCCATCGGCGCGCTGGCGCTGCTGCGCGCCCGCGCGGTGCCGGTGCCGCGGCAGGTGAGCGTGTTCGGCTTCGACGACATGCCGATCGCCGCGGACGTCACCCCGGCGCTGACCACGGTCCGACTGCCACTTGTCGAGATGGGCGCCCGCGCGATGGCCCTGGCGCTGGACCCGGGAGCCGCCGGTCCCCGGGTCGAGTCGCTGTCGGCCGAACTGGTCCGCCGGGACAGCGCCGGCGCCGCCCCGAGGTGACGCCCGGCATCGTCGGGTGCCGGAGCCGGGCGGCTGGGGCTCGTCTGACGTCGCCGAAAACGTTATCGTTGGTGATCATTGGTAAGGAGTCCCATGCCCCGCGCGCACCTCACCATCAACCCGGCGTTCACCATCGGGCCGGTCCGTCGCCGGCTCTTCGGCGGCTTCGTCGAGCACCTCGGCCGCCACATCTACGACGGCATCCACGAGCCCGGGCATCCGAGCGCCGGACCGGACGGGTTCCGGCGTGACGTCGTCGAGCTGGTCAAGGAGCTCGGCGTCAGCACCGTCCGGTACCCGGGCGGCAACTTCGTCTCCGGTTACAACTGGGAGGACGGCGTCGGGCCGGTGGCCGAACGGCCGCGCCGGCTCGACCTCGCCTGGCACTCCACCGAGACCAACCAGGTCGGCCTGCACGAGTTCCAACACTGGCTCGACCTGGTGGGCAGCGAGCTGATGCTGGCGGTGAACCTCGGCACCCGGGGCCCGAAGGAGGCCGTCGAGCTGCTGGAGTACGCCAACCTGCCGGCCGGCACCGCCCGCGCCGCGCAACGGGCCGCCAACGGTCGGGAGAAGCCGTTCGGCATCGCCATGTGGTGCCTCGGCAACGAGATGGACGGGCCCTGGCAGCTCGGCCACCGCGACGCCACCGACTACGGCAAGCTCGCGTCGATGACGGCCAAGGCGATGCGCCAGGTCGACCAGAACCTGGAGCTGGTCGCCTGCGGATCGTCCGGCCGAGGCATGCCGACCTTCGGTGAGTGGGAACGCGTCGTGCTGACCCACGCCTACGACGACGTCGACTACATCTCCTGCCACGCGTACTACCAGGAACACGACGATGATCTGGCGAGCTTCCTCGCCTCCGGCGTCGACATGGACACCTACATCGAGTCGGTGGTCGCGACCGTCGACCACGTACGCACGGTCAAGCGGTCGACCAAGCGGGTCGACCTCGCGTTCGACGAGTGGAACATCTGGTACATGAGCCGGTGGCAGGAGAAGGCGCGCACCTTCACCATCGACGAGTGGCCAGTCGCACCTCGCCTGCTGGAGGACCGGTACACCGTCGCGGACGCCGTGGTCCTCGGCGGCCTGTTGATCTCCCTGCTCAATCACGCCGACCGGGTCACCTCGGCGAACCTCGCGCAGCTCGTCAACGTGATCGCACCGATCATGACCGAGCCCGGCGGTCCGGCCTGGCGGCAGACCACGTTCTTCCCGTTCTCGGTGACCTCGCGCGCCGCCCGGGGCGACGCGCTGCGGGTCCTCGCCGACGCCGACGAGACGACCACCGCGACCTTCGGCTCGGTGCCGGTGGTGGCCGCCGCCGCGACCAGCGACGGCACCGGGCTGTCGGTGTTCCTGCAGAACCGGCACCTCACCGAGGCGACGACGGTGACGATCGACCTGCGCGCGTTCCAGCCGACCGGCGCGGTCTCGGCCCAGGGAATCTGGGACACCGAGGTGCGCGCCGCCAACGACCTGCGCGACCCGCACCGGGTCGGACTGCGCAGCAACGACACCGCGCGGCTCGCCGACGGCCTGCTCACCGTCGAACTGCCGCCCGTGTCGTGGACCGCGCTGACCGTCCCGCAGGCAACCGGGTCCGGCGGGTCCTGACCGTACCCACGGTCGGCTCGTATCCTCTCGCTGTGACCTCGACGCTCGGGAGCCTCACCCGCCAGCAGCAGGCGCTGCTGGCGCGGTGGCTTCCCGGGGCGAGCGTCGAGGCCGAGCACAGCTGGGGGTTGGTGGCCACCACCGTCCTGGAGGTGACCTGCGCGGGTGCGCGATTCATCGTCAAGGCCGGCGACGACGACCACGGCATCGGCCGCGAACTCGACGCCCATGCCAACTGGTTGCAGCCCTGGACCGATCGGGGTCGCGCACCGGCCCTGGTGCACGGCGACGCGGACGCGAAGCTGCTCGTCACCCGCTACCTGCCCGGTCAGCTGGTGCTCGGCAGTGCACACGCCCACGATCCCCGCGTCTACCGGCAGGCCGGCGAGTTGCTGGCGCTGCTGCACGCCCAGCTCGTCGTTCCCGACGACGAACACGAGCGACGCGAGAACGAGAAGTCGCTGGCCTGGCTGTGCCGTCCACACCGGATCGCCGCGCACACCGTGCGGCGGCTCCGGGCCGAAATCACGGCCTGGCCGACCCCGTCGGCGTCTCTGGTACCCACCCATGGCGACTGGCAGCCCCGGAACTGGCTGGTCCACGACGGCGTGCTCGGTGTGATCGATTTCGGTCGCGCTGCGCTGCGTCCCGCGTACACGGACCTCGGTCGGCTGGCCGCCCAGGACTTCCGGCGCGATCCGAGGCTCGAGGCAGCCTTCCTCGACGGGTACGGCCCCGATCCCCGCGAGCCGCACGCGTGGCACCGGACCCGGGTCCGTGACGCGATCGGCACCGCGGCGTGGGCGTACCGGGTGGGCGACGAGGCGTTCGAGGCCCAGGGCCACCGCATGATCGCCGAGGCGCTGCGGGATGTCCGGGGCGACCGCCCGCCGGGAGTCGGACCATGATCGCTGGCGTCACTCGTGCGGCACGATGTGCCGGAGCGCGTCTGGTCGGGCCGCCGCCTCCGCCATCAACCGGGCCAGCCCGGCCCGGGTGGCCACCACCGTGAGCTTCTCTCCGGGACGCAACCGCCGTCCGTCCGCGACGGTCGCCGGCAGCTGACTGCCGACGAGGTTCGTCAACCGCAGTAGCCATGCCTCGCCCGGCCGGCGCAGGTCACCGACGGTCATCCGGGTCAGCAACGAGCGCTCCCCGACCGTCGTCTCGGCGACCAGCAGCACCCGCCGGGCGACGGGAATCGCCTCCAGTTCGTGGCCGAGCATCCGCGCCACGAACGACGGCACCGCGAGGTTGCTGACGCTGCGGGAGATGGTGAGGTCGAAGGCGCGCTGCACCTGGTCGGCGAAGTCGCCGTCGAACAGCCGCAGCACCACCCGCAGGTCGGCCCGGACGGCCCGACCGACCAGTGCGGTCTCCAAATTCGTCACGTCGTCCGAGGTGAGTACGACAAGCGCGCGACTGGTCGCCAGCGACGCGGCGAGCAGCGTCTCTCGACGACTCGCGTCCCCGACGATCAGCGGAATTTGTAGCTCCCGCACAGCCGACACGCCGCGCGCGTCCGCCGAGCGGTCGATGGCGATCACGTCGACCCCGAGGGCGTGCAGGCCTTCGACCACGTGGCTGCCGACCCCGCCCAGCCCGACCACTATGACGTGTCCGCTGGCCCGCCTCGGCAGGGAACCGTCCGCCACCTCCAGTCGTACCTTGATCACCGCGTCCACCACCGCGCCGGTGAGCAGCGGGATCAGGGCGATGCTGGCGATGGTGAGAACAACGAGGGTGGCCTTCTCCACCCCGGTGGCGGTCGGCTCGACGTCCGCACCACCCAGAGTGGCGAGGACCGCCTCGACGAACGCCTGCGACCAGGACGTTGCCGGCCGGCTCAGGGCGAGCACGGCCGCGGCGACGAGCAGCAGTCCGAGGAAGACGCCGAGGACGAGGCGGATCCGGCGCCAGACCCGACCCGCGATCGTTCCGAGCGGGTAGCCGTGGGTCATCGGACGGCGGCGGGACGTCTCCGGCCGCCAGGGTGCCACGGCGGCGAGCACCAGGTCGGCGTCGTGCTGCCGGGCCGGCAGCACCTCGACCTCGTCGCCGTTCCGAGTGACCGCCAGGCCACAGACCACCTCGTGCTCGCGCACCTCGTCGCGTCCGGCGACGAACATCGTGCCGTCACGTAGACCGTGCCGAGGAGTGGCCTGGCCGACTGCGGCGGAGACGAAGGCCGGCGCGGCCAGCGCCCCGTCAGAGAGGACGGTGCAGTAGGGCAGCTGGTCGAGTCCTCGACTCAGTCCGGTGTTGAACATCCGCACCACGATCCGCAGCGTCGGGTGCAGGTCGTGGGCCTGGAGCGCGGCCTCAATGTTCGCCACGTCGTTCCGGTCGACCAAGGCCAGCGCGTCGGCCGTGCCCAGCCCGGCCGTCTGGTAGGCGTCGGCATCCGGCCGCTCCGCCACGACGAACCGGACGCCGGGCAGCCGGGCGATGCGTCGACCGTACCGGGATGTCCGAGATCGCAGGATCACCGTGACCTGGCCCGCGTGCCGGTTGGTCAGCTCGTCGGCGAGCCGGTACGCCAGGCTGTCGTCGCCGCAGATGACGAAGCGACGGGGCTCCTCCGGCTCCGGCTGGACCGGTGGCCCGGCCTCCGCGACCTCCACGCCGCTGAGCGTATAGAGCCCTCGCCAGGGCCGGCAGGGCACCGATCGTCGCACCGGTGGGACAGGTGTGACCGGATGCGTCGACTCCTGAACGCGGCCCCGCTCGCGCTGGCCCTGACAACCGGATCGCTGCCGGCGGACGTCGGACGGACAGCAGGCGGGCCACAGCCTACGCTGGCCGGGTGGCGCCGGTCAGTCCAACGCAACGGGTCCTCTCCCCCGACGACGTGGTCGACTTCGTACGGTCGTCCTTCGGTCCGGGCCGGCGGGTGGCCGACTGCGGGCCGCTGTCCGGTGGGGGCTTCGCCGCGGTGTGGTGGGTCCGCCTCGACGGCGACCGGCCGGGAGCGGGCCGTACGGCACCAGCTCACCGGGACGTGGTGCTGAAGGTCGCCCCGCCGCCCACCGCGCGGCTGCTGCGCTACGAGTCCGACCTGCTCGCCGCCGAGGCCCGCTACTTCCGGCTGGTCGCCGAGCGTGCGCCGCAGGTGCCGGTGCCGGCGGTGTTGCACCACGGCCGGGACCGGCGGCTCGGCGAATGGCTGGTAACCGGCCGGCTGCCCGGCCGGGCGCTGCCCGACCTGAACGGTGGCGACGGGCCGGTCCGCGCCGACCTGGGCGCGGCGGCTGCCGCCCTGCACCGGATCACCGGCGCGCGGTTCGGCTACGACGCCGGCCGCACCGGCGGACCGACCTGGTCGGCCGCGTTCGCGGCGATCATCGACGACCTGCTTGCCGACGCGGCCGACTGGCAGGTGCCGCTACCGGTGCCACCGCAGCGGTTCCGCGCACTTGTGGCCCGGCACGGCGAACTGCTCGACACGGTACGCCGGCCGGCGCTGCTGCACTTCGACTGCTGGGACGGCAACGTGCTCGCCGACCGGGACGCCGACGGCGCGTACCGGATGTGTGGGCTGGTGGACGGCGAGCGGTTCCTCTACGGTGACCCGCTGCTCGACCTGGTCTCCCCGCTGCTGTTCCGGCGTGCCGAGGACGAACCGACACATCCGTTCCTGCGCGGGTACGCCGAGGCCACAGGCGTGCCGCTGGTGTTCGACGACGGGGTCCGCCGCCGGCTCGCGCTGTACCGGATGCACCTGCACCTGCTGATGACCGTGGAGATGCCGAGCCGGGGCATCACCCCCGACAACGACCCCGGCCGGCACACACTGCTGGCCGAGCTGCTCGACCGCGACCTGGTCGAGCTGACCGCCCAGTGAGCACCGAGCCAACCAGTCGCAGGGCGCGGCGAAAGGTCGGCCAGGTGGGGCGGCCCGGATATTGCAGGATCATCGAGTCAGAGGGCGCTGCCCGTTCAGGGCCGGCGACCGCTGCCCTTTCCCCTTGCGATAAGCCGCCGGAGCTTCTCCTGGTTACCAGGTTTCGCCAACTCGCGCCGTCCCCGGTCAACAACCTGGCGGCCCTTGGGGCTGTTGAGGAACGACATGATCCGCTGCACAATGGATGCCATTTCCACAGCCTAGCTCGCTCTTGACGTCGCTCGACGCGGTCGTGATGCGGTGCCTCGTTCGCGGCCACCGGGGTTCGCCGAGCGTCAGGACGGTGCGAACCGGGCGAGTGGGTTGGTGAGCGCCCCGACCAGTTGCAGGGCCGCCGACGGGTCGGCCAGGTCGACCATCTGCTGATTGTCGCGCAGTTGCAGTCGGTTGAGGCAGGACAGCGCGAACTCCGGGGCGAACAGGTCGTAGCGGGCCAGCCGGTCGGCCAGGTGCGGTACCCGGCCGGCGTACTCGGTGGCGCAGTCGGCCACCGTACGCCAGAACTCCTCCTCGCCGAGGACGCCCTGGTCGGCGAGGGTCGCGCCGAGGAAGCGGAAGAAGCAGTCGAAGACGTCCGTGAAGATCGACAGCAGCTTCATGTCCTCCGGGATGTCGGCCCGGATCCGCTCGACCGCCGGCGGCAGCGGCGCCTCGGCGCTCATCACCACGATCTCCTCGGCGATGTCCTTGAAGATCGCCCGCTCCACGACCCCGTCGCGCAGCACCAGGATGACGTTCTCGCCGTGCGGCATGAACGCCAGGTCGTAGGCGTAGAAGGCGTGCAGCAGCGGGGTCAGGTAGGCGGTCAGGTAGCGGCGCAGCCACTGCGCCGGTGCCAGGCCGGAGGCGGCGATCAGCTCGGCGGCGAACGACCGCCCGTCGGTGTCGACGTGCAGCAGCGACGCCATGGTGGCCAGTCGCTGACCGTCGGCCAGGTCGGGCACCGGGCTCTCCCGCCACAACGCGGCGAGCATCTTGCGGTACGGGGAGTAGCGGTCGGTGGCGGCCTCGTACTGCCGGTGCCGGTAGCCGACGGCGGCCCGCTCCCGGATGATCGTCAGCCCGGTGGTCCGGAACACCTCATCGTCGTCGATCAGGTCGGCCAACCAGTCGTTGATGGCCGGGGTGGCCTCCATGTACGCGGCCGACAGGCCCCGCATGAAGCCCATGTTCAGCACGGACAGCGCGGTCTTGACGTAGTGCCGCTCGGGGTGACTGACGTTGAAGAAGGTGCGGATGGACTGCTGGGCGAGGTACTCGTCGGGGCCCTCACCGAGGCAGACCAACCGGCGACCCGCCACCTCGCCGGCGAAGGTGACCGACAGCTTGTTCCACCACTGCCACGGGTGCACCGGGATGAGGTGGTAGTCGGCGAGGTCCAGGCCCAGCTCGGTCATGGCCCCGGCGAACCGGGCGAGGGTCGCCTCGCCCAGCTCGGCGCGCAGCAGCGTCTCCCGGTCCAGGTCCGCCGAGCTGGTGAAGGTGGCATGGTCACGGTGGGCGGCGAGCCAGATCAGCCGTACCGGGTGGGCCGCCTCGGGGGCGTACCGGTGGTACTCGTCGACGCCGAAGCCGAGCCGCCCGTTGTTGGCCACGAAGCAGGGATGGCCCTCGGTCATCGAGGTCTCGATGGTCTGAAAGTCGGCCGCCACCAGCTTCGCCGCGCCGGGCAGCGCCCGGTCCAGCTTGTACGCCAGGCCGGCGAGAGTGGACGTGATCTCCTCAAGGTAGACCGGCAGGATCCGGTCGGTGAGGCCGAGCGCGTCACGCAGGTCGAGGCAGAGGTCGACCGCGTCCAGCGGCAGCGACTCGCCGTCCCGGTGCCGGGTGATGCTCTCCGGGTCGATGTCCCAGTGCTCCAGGGTCATCACCCGGGCCGCGAACCGGTACCGGACCGCGCCGGAGGCGGCGCTGACGGCGTACCAGTGGCGGCCGGTGGAGTCGGCGGCGGGGCCGTCCGGTTCGGGGGTGAGCAGCCGCTCGTGGGTGAATTCGGCGAGCGCCTTGCGGACCAGCAGGCGGTTGGCTCGCTCCCAGGTCTCCGGGCGCAGGTGGGCTACCGGGTCAGGCGTGGTCACGGTGATGCTCCTTCGTTTCGGCGCCGGCCGCGCTGGTCACGCCGGTGGCGGCGCGGAATCGTTGCCGGGTGCAGATGCTCAGCAGGGCCGTCTTCTCCGGCTTGGTGACCGGTCCGACCACCTCGAAGCCGACCGCCGCGTTGAGCGCCTGCACGGCGGTGTTGCGCACGTCCGGCTCGACCACCACCCGCTCGGTGGCGGGGTCGGCGAAGATCCAGGCCAGCACGGTGGTGATGACGGCCCGGCTGAACCCGGAAACCGGGGTGTCGGTGGGTGCGCAGAGGAAGTGCATCCCGACGTCGCCGGGCCGCGCGTCGTGCAGGCCGACCAGCTCGACGTGGGCCGGGTCGTACCGTTCGGCGAGGAAGGCCGGCTCGCCACGCCACAGGCCGAGGTACGCCTCGTGGTGCGGGTGCTCGGCGATGCGCTGGTATTCGGCGGCCACGGCGTCGACGTCGGCGTCCCGCATCAGCCAGAACGCCGCCTTGGGATGGGTCACCCACCGGTGCAGCAGCGGCGCGTCGGCGGCCACGTCGATCGTACGCAGGGCGAACTCGCCGAGTCGCCGATCGTGGCGGACGTGCACGAGCTGGGTCACCCGGGCACCCCGAAGTCCTGGAAGGTGATCGACTTCTCGATGGGGTACGGCTCGCGGCCGAGCAGTTCCCGGATGATCCAGCTGTTGCGGTACGGACCCATGCCGAGGTCGGGCGAGGTGATGCTGTGCGTGTGGGTGCCGCCGTTCTGCAGGAACACGCCGCGCCCGGTGGTGTCCACGCTGTAGTTGCGGGCGACGTCGAGCCGCCCGTGGTCGTCGAAGCGCAACCGGTGCCGGATCGGCTCCAGGAACCCGGGCACCTCGTACCGGTAGCCGGTGGCCAGCACCAGCCCCTCGGTGTCCAGGGTGAAGTCCCGCTGCTGCTCGACGTGGCGCAGCCGAAGGGTGTGCACTCCGGTGCTCCGGTCGTGCGTCACCTCGGTCAGCTCGGTGTTGGTGAGCAGCCGGGTGTTCACCGGGCCGTCGACGCTGGAGGCGTAGAGCAGGTCGTAGATGTCGTCGATCAGGTCGGCGGAGATGCCCTTGAACAGCCCCTTCTGCTCGGCCTCCAGCCGGTACCGGGTGGGCTCCGGCAGCGCGTGGAAGTAGTCCACGTAGTCCGGTGAGGTCATCTCCAGGGTGAGCTTGGTGTACTCCAGCGGGAAGAAGCGCGGCGAGCGGGTCACCCAGTTCAGCTGGTATCCGTGGGTGCCGATGTCGCCGAGCAGGTCGTGGTAGATCTCGGCGGCGCTCTGCCCACTACCGACGATGGTGATGCTCCGCTTGGCCCGCAACGTGTCCCGGTGCGCGAGGTACCGGGAGTTGTGCACCGCGTCGGACGTCAGGCCGGCGCAGGCGTCCGGCAGGTGCGGCGGGGTGCCGGTGCCGAGCACCAGGTGCCGGGCCCGGTGGGTGACGGCGGCACCGTCGACGGTGGCGGTCACCACGTAGCGGTCGTCGGCCGGGTCGTACTCGACGGCGGTGACCTGGTGACCGAAGCGCAGGTTGGGCAGCTTGGCGGCGGCCCAGCGGCAGTAGGCGTCGTACTCCACCCGCAGCGGGAAGAAGTTCTCCCGGATGTAGAAGGGGTAGAGCCGGCCGATCTCCTTGAGGTAGCTCAGGAAGGAGAACGGCGAGGTGGGGTCGGCGAGGGTGACCAGGTCGGCCAGGAACGGCGTCTGCAACCGGGACGACTCCAGCAGCATGCCGGGGTGCCAGGAGACGTCGTCGCGGGCCTCCAGGAACAGCCCGTCGAGTTCGGCGATGGGTGCGGTCAGGCAGGCCAGGCCGAGGTTGTACGGCCCGAGGCCGATCCCGATGAAGTCGTGGCTTTGCATCCGGCCCTCCAGGCTCGGGTTGGCAGCCGGCATGGTCAGCCGACCGGGCAGGTCAGGTCGGCGGTGGCCGCAGCGGCGTGTTCGTGCACGTAACGGCCGGCATGCTCCGCGATCAGGTCCAGCACGTAGGCGACGTCCTCGGTGGTGGTGGCCGGGTTCAGCACGGTGAACTTGAGGTACTGACGGCCGTCGACCTTGGTGCCGGCGACCACGGCGAGACCGGAGGCGGCCAACGCCTCGCGGGCCCGCAGGTTGGCCGCGTCGGCCAGGTCCCGGCCGGGTCCGGTGGGTCGCCAGCGGAACACCACGGTGCTCAGCTGCGACCGGGTCAGCACCTCGAAGCGCGGGTCGGCGGCGACCAACTCCCACGCCTGCGCGGCCCGGTCGCAGACCTCGTCGAAGAGTTCACCGACCGCGTCGGGCCCCATCACCCGCAGGGTCAACCAGAGCTTGAGCGCGTCGAACCGGCGGGTGGTCTGCAGGCTCTTGTCGACCTGGTTGGGGATGCGCTGGGCGACCGTCCGGGCCGGGTTGAGGTAGTCGGCGTGCCAGGTGGCGTGCCGCAGGGTCCGCCGGTCGCGGACCACCAGCGCGCTGGAGCTGACCGGCTGGAAGAAGGACTTGTGGTAGTCGACCGTGACCGAGTCGGCGCGTTCGATGCCGTCGAGCAGGTGCCGGCGGGTGGGCGAGACCAGCAGCCCGCAACCGTACGCGGCGTCGACGTGCAGCCACACACCGGCCGTGGCGCACACCTCGGCGATGTCGTCGAGCGGGTCGATGGTGCCGAAGTCGGTGGTGCCGGCGGTGGCCACCACCGCCATGACGGTCAGTCCGGCGCGCCGGCAGCGGGCGATCTCGTGGCGGACCGCGCCCGGACGCATCCGCCGGTCGGGGCCGGTCTCCACCACCACGACCGCATCCGGTGCCAGGCCGAGCAGCTTGGCCGCCTTCTGCACGCTGAAGTGACCGGCCGCCGAGGCGATGATCCGCAGCTGAGGCAGCAGGATCCGCCGGTCGGCGGGGGTCGCGGCGGCCAGCGCCTCCTCCCGGGCCAGCAGCAGGGCGTGCAGGTTCGACTGGGTGCCGCCGCTGGTGAACACCCCGTCGGCGGCCGGGCCGAGACCGATCCGGTCAGCGGTCCACTCGACGAGCCGGCGCTCGATCAGGGTGCCGCCGGCGCTCTGGTCCCAGGTGTCCATCGAGGAGTTGACCGCGCTGAGGACCGCCTCGCCGAGCAGGGCCGGAATCACCACCGGGCAGTTGAGGTGCGCCAGGTAGCGGGGGTGGTGGAACCAGACCGCGTCGCGCAGGTAGACGTCCTCCAGTTCGTCGAGGGCGGCGGTGGTGTCGCCCAGCGGCCGGTCCAGGTCGATCGCCTCCACCTGGGGGGCGAGTTCGTCCGGGCGTACGCCGGTGAAGGGTCCGGTGACCTCGGCGATCCGGCGGGCCACCCGGTCGGTGCCGGCGGCCACCGCCCGGCGGTACCGCTCGACCGTGTCGTCGCTGAGCAGGTGGGCCCGGGCGGGTGTGGGGCCGGGCCGCAGGGGGGTCGGCGTTGCCTCGGCGGTGTGCACCGGCAGGGTCATGGACGTGTCCTCCACGCTCGGGCGGTTCGGTTTTCGGGCAGCCGGAACCCGCCGCACGGCAGGTGGGCGGCGGGCGGATCGGGTCTGGGAGGGCGGCGGTGGGCCGGCCGGTCCGATGCTGGATCGGCCGGCCCGCCCGCCGGTGTCAGGTCAGCTTCTTGGCGCCCTGGATCGCCTTGGCGAGGTTCTCCAGCAGCGGCGCCGCGCCGGCGTACGAGAAGCGTGGCACCGCGTCCCACGGGGTGACCTGCCCGGCCTGCACGGCGGGCAGTTGCTTCCAGGTGGGCTTGGCGGCCAGGTCGGTGGGTTGCAGGGCGGTGCCGCGGTTGTCGAGCAGGATCAGGTCGGCGGGGAACTTTCCGGCGTTCTCCCAGCTGAGCGCCTCGAAGTAGTCACCGGACTCCAGCTTGGTCGGCACCACGATGTCGACGCCGAGTTCGGCGAAGTACATCAGGTCGGTGCTGACCTTGGGGTTGGAGACGTAGAACAGGTCGGGGCTGCCCGAGGCGGCCATCACCTTGATGCCCGGATTGGCCGCGACGGCCTGGCGTACCGCCTCGGCGGCGGCCTCGAACCGCGCCTTGGCGTCGGTGACCTTCGACGCCGACAGGTCGGCGCCGAGGGACTCGGCGAGCTGGGCGTACCGCTCGATCGGCTTGGTCATCGGCACCCGGGCGGTGGTGATGGTCACCACCGGCGCCAGCGGCAGGATCTTGTCCTTGCTCTCGTCCGGGACGTACCAGTAGGCGCCCGGGTCGTACATGTGGGTGACCAGCAGCTCCGGGCGCAGGGCGGCGTACTTCTCGACGCTGAACTCGCCCCAGACGTTGCCGAGGATCTCGACGCTCTCCACGTCCAGGTCGCCGGCCTGCGGCTCGATGCTGCCGTCGGCCTTCTTCGTCTCGCCGAAGACCCCGACAATCTCGCGGCCGAGTCCGAAGTCGACTAGCGCCGCAGCGGAGCCGGTGAAGGCGACCACCCGTTGGGGCCGAGCGTCGGCGGTGACCGTCTCGGGGCGGTCGTCGATGAAGGACCAGGGGCCGGAGGCGTCGTCGGTGCTGTTTCCGGCGCCGTCGTCACGGCCGCAGCCGACGAGTGCGGCGGCCATGGCGGCACCGCCGACGGCGAGCAGCCCCCGGCGGGAGAGGCGACGGGCGGAGTGGTGCTCAGACATGCGTGTCGTCTTTCGATCAGGGTCTCGGACCATGGACGGCCGGGGGTTAGGCTAACCTAACCTAACTTCCTGCCTACACTCGGCTCCTGTCAAGTCCCGACGGCGTTTCGCACCGCACTGGAGTTCACCCTGTCCGTCATCGAGTCGCCACCCCGCGAGCAACCGACCCGGTCGACCACCGCGCCCCGGCACCGCCGTACCGCCCTGCGTGCCGGTGGTCTCCTCGTCGCCGCGTTGGCCCTGCTCGCGGTCGCGGTGCTCAGCATCGCCGTCGGCGCCAAGCCGATCCCCCCGTCCGACGTCTGGCACGCCCTGACCGACCGGGACGCCGCCGAGTACACCGTCGTACGGCAACTGCGGCTGCCCCGGACGCTGCTCGGCCTGCTGGCCGGCGCCGCGCTCGGCGTGGCCGGCGCGGCGATGCAGGCCCTCACCCGCAACCCGCTCGCGGATCCCGGCCTGCTCGGCATCAATGCCGGAGCCGCCGCCGCCATCGCCACCGCCACCGCCCTGTTCGGCCTCCGCGGTGGCACCGGCCAGGTGTGGTTCGCGCTGCTCGGTGCCGCCGTGGTCACCGTCGGGGTGTACGCCGTCGGTGGCGGTCGCGCGGCCACTCCGGCCCGTCTGGCGTTGGCCGGCGCGGCGCTCAACGCGGCCCTGTACTCGTACGTCAGCGCGGTGATGCTGCTCGACGCCGCCGGCCTGGAACGGCTGCGCTTCTGGACCGTCGGCTCACTGGCCAGCGCCGACACCGGCACGGTGCTGCGGGTGCTGCCGTTCATCGCGGTCGGGCTGCTGGTCGCGCTGGCCGCCGCCCGTCCGCTCAACGCCCTAGCCCTCGGTGACGACGCCGCGCAGGCCCTGGGTGCCCGGCCGGCCGTGGCCCGAGCCGGTGTGATCATCGCCATCACCCTGCTCTGCGGGGCCGCCACCGCCGCCTGCGGACCGATCGTCTTCGTCGGTCTGCTCGTGCCGCACCTGGTCCGTGCCCTCACCGGGCCCGACCTGCGCTGGCTGCTGCCCTACTGCGCACTGCTCGCCCCGGTGCTGCTGCTCGGTTCCGACGTGCTCGGGCGAGTCCTCGGCCGCCCCGGTGAACTCCAGGTCGGGCTGATCACCGCGGTGGTCGGCGGCCCGCTGTTCCTGGCGCTGGTGCTCCGGACGAGGACGATCCGCTCATGATCGTGATCCGTACGCCCGCCCGGCTCTCCGTCCGGCTGCGTCCCCGCGTCCTCGCCGTCGGCACGGTCTGCCTGCTACTCACCGTCGGCGTCGGCGTACTGGCCATCGGGCACGGCGAGTACCCGATGTCACCGACCGACGTGCTGCGCACGCTTACCGGTGGCGGCAGCCCCGCCGAGGAGTTCATCGTCACCCAGCTGCGGCTGCCCCGGCTGGTCACCGGCCTGGCCGTGGGCACCGCGCTCGGCCTGGCCGGAGCGGTGTTCCAGGCGCTGGTCCGCAACCCGCTGGGCAGCCCGGACGTGCTCGGTTTCACCCAGGGCGCGGCCACCGGGGCGCTCGTCGTGGTCGCCGTCGGCGGCAGCAGCGCCGCCCTCGCCGGCTCCGCGGCCCTCGGCGGCGTGGTCACCGGCCTGCTCATCTACCTGATCGCCTGGCGGCGCGGCGTGCACGGCTACCGGCTGGTCCTGGTCGGCATCGGCATGTCGGCCATCCTCACCGGCGTCAACGGATACCTGATGACCCGGGTACCGCTGATGAGCGCCTCCCGGGCGATGCTCTGGCTCACCGGCAGCCTCGACGGTCGCGGCTGGTCCGACGCCGCGCCGCTGCTGGCTGCCCTCGCGGTCCTGGTGCCGGCGCTGCTGGCCTGCGCGCCGGCGCTGCGGATGACCGAGTTGGGCGACGACGCCGCCAGCGGGCTGGGGGTGAGCGTGCACCGGCTGCGGCTGCTGCTGCTCGCCGGGGCCGTGCTGCTGGTGGCGCTGTCCGCGGCCGCCGCCGGACCGGTGCCGTTCGTCGCGCTCACCGCCCCGCACCTGGCCCGACGACTCACCCGGTCGCCCGGGGTCACCCTCCTGCCGGCGGCGGTCGTCGGCGCGCTGATCACCGTCGTCGCCGACCAGGTCGCGCTGCGTGCCCTCCCCGGCCAGCTGCCGGTCGGCGTGGTGACCGGCGTGATCGGCGGCGGCTACCTGGTGTGGCTGCTGGCCACCGAGCGTCGGGCCGGCCGGCTGTGACGCCCGGTCAGTCCGGTGAACCGCGGCCGACCACCGTGCCGGTCCCCACCACGACACCCGAGAACGGAGCAACAAGCATGTCGACCTCCCGGCTCGGTGGCGACGGGCTACGGCTCGCCTACGACCGGCGCGTCGTCGCCGAGGATCTCACCGTCGCTGTGCCCGACCGCTCCTTCACGGTCATCATCGGCCCGAACGCGTGCGGCAAGTCCACCCTGCTGCGGGCGCTGTCCCGGCTGCTGAGGCCGGCCGCCGGGGCGGTGCTGCTGGACGGGACGGACATCCACCGGTTACCCGCCCGCGCCGTGGCCCGTACGCTCGGGCTGCTGCCCCAGTCGCCGATCGCTCCGGACGGCATCGACGTGGCCGAGCTGGTGGCCCGGGGGCGCTACCCGCACCAGGGGCTGCTACGGCAGTGGTCCCGCGACGACGAACGGATCGTCGCCGAGTCGATGGCCGCCACCGGCGTCGACGACCTCGGCGACCGGCTGGTCGACGAACTCTCCGGCGGTCAGCGGCAGCGCGTCTGGCTGGCCATGGCGTTGGCCCAGCAGACACCCCTGCTGCTGCTGGACGAGCCGACCACGTACCTCGACATCGCCCACCAGATCGAGGTGCTGGACCTGTGCGCCCGGCTGCACGAGGAGCAGGGTCGCACGCTTGTCGCGGTGCTGCACGACCTCAACCACGCCGCCCGCTACGCCACCCACCTGATCGCGATGCGCGGCGGTCGGGTGGTGGCCGCCGGCGAACCCCGCCGGATCGTCACCGCGGAACTGGTCGAGGAGGTCTTCGGCCTGCCCTGCCGGGTCATCGACGATCCGGAGACCGGCACGCCGCTGGTGGTGCCGGCGGCCCGCGCCCGAGCCGGTACGGTGACACGGTGACCGCCCGCCGCTACCGCGACGGCTACGGCATCCCGCATCTGCGCGCCGACGACCACCTGTCGCTGGCCTACGCCCAGGGTCGGGTCACCGCCCTGGACCGGGCCTGGCAGATCGAGGTGGAACGGCACCGGTCCCAGGGCACCTCCGCCTCCTTCCTCGGCGCCGAGGCGGTGGCCTGGGACAGCTTCGCCCGCCGGGCCCGGCTAGACGACACCGCGCGACGCTGCCACGCCGCCCTCGACCCGGCCACCGCCGAGTGGGTGGGTCGTTACGTGGACGGGGTCAACGCCGGGCTGTCCGCCGGTGCGGCGCGGGCTCCGGAGTTCGCCGCCACCGGCCTGCGACCGGGGCGCTGGCAGCCGTGGACGCCGCTCGCGCTCTGGCTCGGACATCACGTCCTCTTCGCGGGTTTCGGCACCAAACTCTGGCGCGACCACGTGGCTCGCCGGCTCGGCCCGCCGGCCGCCGGCCTGTTCGCCGTGGACAACCAGGCCACCTCGGGCAGCAACGGCTGGCTGCTCGCCGCCGACCGCACCGCCACCGGCGCCGCCCTGATCGCCGGTGATCCGCACCGGTTCATCGAGGCACCCGGCATCTACCAGCAGATCCGGCTGGCCTGCCCGGAGTACGACGTGCTCGGCTTCGCCGTACCCGGTATCCCGGGCATCCCGCACTTCGGCCATGCCGGCCAGGTTGCCTGGGCGATCACCAACGCGATGGCCGACTACCAGGACGGGTACGCCGAACGGCTGCGCCGCCGGGGTGACCGGGTCGAGGCGTACGGGCCGGACGGGTGGCGGCCGGCGCACCGGCACGTCGAGACGATCGAGGTGGCCGGCGCCGCACCGGTCGAGGTCGAGGTGATCGAGACCGAACGCGGGCCACTGGTCTCCGGTGGACCGGACGACGACCCGGCCGTCACGGTCAGCCTGCGGTACCCGCCCCGCGTCCTCGGTGAGCTGGGCTTCGGCGTCCTGCCGGCGCTGCTGCGGGCGCGCACCGTCGACGACGTCGACGCGGCACTTGACGACTGGGTCGAACCGGTGAACGTGGTCCTCGCCGCCGACACCGCCGGCGGACTGCTGCACCGGGTGGCCGGCCGGGTGCCGCGACGCCACCCGGACAACGGGCAGCGGGTGGTCCCCGGCTGGGCGGCGAGCCATGCCTGGCAGGGCTGGCACGACCTGCCGAGCAGCCCGGTCGATCAGGTGGCGGTGATGGCCAACGAGCGTGGCCTCGCCGCCGGGCTCGGCGTGGAGTTCGCGCCGCCGTACCGGGCCGACCGGATCCGCCAGCTGCTGGACGCCACCGACGACTGGCGTGCCGAGCAGTTGGCGACCGTGCACACCGACACCCATCTGGCCGCCGCCGGCCCGCTGCTGGAGCTGCTCGCCCCGCTGGACGGGCTCGATCCGGCCGCCGCCGAACTGCGCGACCGTCTGCTGGGCTGGGACCGCCGGATGGCCGCCGACAGCGTGGACGCCGCCGCCTTCGCCGACCTGCGGGCCGCCGTGACCCGCCGGCTCGCCGCCCACCCCGCGCTGGCGACGCTTGCCGAACCACCCGCCTACCCGGAGGTGTTCCGGCCGTGGCTGGGCCTGCCGGCCCGGGTCGGGTACGCGGTGACCCCGCTGCTGCACGCCGACCTGCCCGGCCTGGATCGGGCCGACCTGCTGCGCGAGGCCCTGGCGGAGGTGGCCGCCGCGGACGACACCCGTCGCTGGGGCGAACGGCACCGGCTCCTGCCGTGGCGGGCGCTGCCCGACCCGGCCGCGTCGCCGGGGCCGCAACTGTCCGGTGACCACGACTGCGTACTGGCCACCTCCAGCGTCCCCGGGGTCACCGACCTGTGCCTGCGCGGGCCGGCGGCCCGCTACGTGTGGGACCTGGCCCGACGGGACGACAGCCGCTGGGTGGTGCCGTTCGGCGCCACCGGCGCCGGGCCGCACCGCGACGACCAGCTACCGCTGTGGTTGCGCGGCGATCTGATCCGGACCAGCTGCGACTGGGACCGGCTGACCGAGGAGCACGATGACTGACCGTCACCATCACGAACGTCACGTGCCCCGGTTCGGTGTGGTGGCCTTCCGGCCGGTCGAGCCGGACGCCGACGCCGACGTGATCCACTCCTGGGTCAGTCAGGACCGGGCCCGGTTCTGGGGGATGCGCGACGCCGACCGGGAGCGGGTCGCCGAGATCTACCGGTACGTGGACTCGCTGTCCACCCACCACGCGTACCTCACCCTGCGCGACGGGCACCCCGTGGCGCTGTTCCAGACCTACGAACCGGAGCACGACCCGGTCGGCACGTGCTACCCGGTACGCCCCGGCGACCACGGTGGGCACCTGCTGATCGGCACCCCGGTACGCCCCGAACCGGGCTTCACCGGCACGCTGCTGGCCGAGTTCGTCGCCTTCGTGTTCACCGACCCCAACCGGCTACGGCTGGTGATGGAACCGGACGCCCGCAACGACAAGGCGATCACCCGGCTACGCCGGGCCGGCTTCGTCGACGGCCCGCTGATCGAACTGCCCGACAAGCACGCCCGGCTGATGTTCCTCGACCGTACCCCGGATTAGACCCTGGTCGAAGTCCTCGGTCGAGCCGAGGCGGAGTCCAGCCGGCGGTCCGGCCAGGGACTTCGACACAGGGCCTCACCCCGAGATGCGGCATGTCGCGCCTTCCCGCCTCCCGGACAGCGCGAGATGCGGCATGTCGCGGCCCCGCCGCCGCAGAGACAGCGCGAGATGGTGCGTCAGTCGGCCTGCGTCGGTTCGCAGCGCTCGGACAGGGCGTAGCGGGTGAGCACCACGTCACCGATCTGACGCGCCTCGACCACCTGTGCCCGCCGACCCGGGTGCCACGGAAAGCTGCCCTCGCCGACGAACCGCGGTGCCCGCCGGTCACCGACGAAGAACGGGGCCACCACCAGGTGCAGCTCGTCGGCGAGCCCCGCCGCGAGGAACTGGCCGTGCACGCCCGCACCGCCCTCCACCAACAGGCGGCCGACACCCCGCTCGGCCAGGTCGGTCAGCATCCGCGGCAGGTCGACCGGATCACCGGCGTCGACCACGGTGGCCAGCTCACCCAGCCGGTGTCGGGTCTTCTCGACCGCGCCACTGGCGCTGTAGACGATCCGGTCGGTGTCACCCACGGTGAACAGCCGGGCCTCGGGTTCCAGGTCACCGCAGCCGGTAATGGTGACCCGGGTCGGCGATGCCGGCAGGCCCCGGGCGACCCGTTCGGCCCGGCGTCGTTCGCAGCGCACCAGCAACCGGGGATCGTCACGGCGGACGGTGCCGGCACCGACCAGGATCGCGTCGCAGCCGGCCCGGACCTCGTCCACCCGGTCGAGGTCCGCCTCGTTTGACAGCAGCAGCCGCTCGTCGGTGGCGTCGTCGATGTAGCCGTCGATCGAGGTGGCGCAGCTGAGCAGCACATACGGCCGGGCCGCCCCGGACGGGCCGGTCACCGGACGAAGGGGAGGTCGGCGGCGCGGGCCGCACGGCTGGCCTTCGCCGCGAGGTAGTCCGCGTTTGCCGGCGACAGGAACACGCCGGTGGGCACCTGCTCGGTCACGGTGATCCCGAGTCGCCCCAACTGCTCGGTCTTCTCCGGGTTGTTGCTCAGCACCGCGATCGGGCCGACACCGAGTGCGGCGAGCATCTGCGCCGCCACGGTGTAATCGCGTTCGTCCTCGGCGTGACCGAGCGCGACGTTCGCCTCGAAGGTGTCCAGTCCCGCGTCCTGCAACGCGTACGCGTCGAGCTTGGCGTACAGCCCGATGCCCCGGCCCTCCTGGCGCAGGTAGAGCAGGTAGCCGCCGACGTCGGCGATGCGCTGCACCGCCTCGCGCAACTGCGGCCCGCAGTCGCAACGCTGGCTGCCGAACACGTCGCCGGTGAGGCATTCGCTGTGCGGGCGGACCAACGGCACGTCGCCGCCGCGTTCGGCTGCGACGGTGTCGCCGAGGGCGAAGGCGAGGTGCTCCCGGCCGTCGATCAGCCCGTCGAAGGTGAACAGCCGGGCCGTGGTGGTGTAACCGTCGGGAAACCGCAGCGGCACGGTGACCTGCGTCCGGATGGTGGCAACAGGCAGTGATTCGGACATGGGTCTCCTCGTCAGACGGTGGCGGGTACACGGACACGTCGGGCCAGCAGCACCGCGGCTCCCGGCAGACTCGCGACGAGCACCAGGGCGCCGTACACCGTGGCGGTGGCCACCCCCTCGGCGGCGGTCAGGCCCGCGGCGGCGAACGCCCACGCGGCCACCCCCTCGCGGGGGCCGAACCCGGCGACGTTCGCCGGCACCCCCATCGCGAGCAGGGCCAGCAGGGTCAGCGGCAACAACAGGGTCAGCGGGGCGGTCGAACCCGCCGTGCGTGCCGCCACCAGGAAGGTGGCGAGGTGCCCGGCCACCGCCAGCGCGGAGGCGAGCAGCACCCCCGCCCAGGTACGCCGGCCGAGCAGCCCGAGACGTACGTCCGAGCCCGCGGTACCCAGTGCGCGGGCCCAGCGGGAGGCGCCGGACTGTGGTAGCAGTCGGGCGGCCAGCACCACGGCGACCAGCGCCGCCACCGCCACGGCGGTCGCCACCGGCAGGAACGGGCGCACCGGCGACGGTAGGGCGAACAGCAGCACCGCGGCGACCGCGACCAGCACCACCTGGCCAGCCATCCGCTCCCACACCACCGCCCGGATGCCGCGCCCGACGTCGCCCACGTCACGGCCGTGCCGCACCGCGCGGTGCACGTCGCCGAGGATGCCGCCGGGCAGCGTCGCGTTGAGGAAGATCGCCCGGTAGCAGTGGGCGACCGCCTCCCGCAGTGGCAGGCGTACCCCGAGACCGCCGGCGACGAGACTCCACCGCCAGGCGGCGCAGACAGTGGTGAGGACGCCTATGGCGAGCGCGGCGGCCAGCGCGGGCGCGTCGATCAGCCGCAGCCCGGCCAGGAACGGCCCGGTGCCGAACCAGCAGAGCAGGCCGACGAGGACGGCCAGCCCCAGTGCCAGTCGGGCCCAGCCCCAGAACGACCGGCGCACCGGGGTCGCCGTGGGTGCGGCGCCGCCAGCTTCATCCCCCACTCGTGCCTCCCCGGCATGACGATCTTCCCTGACTGTACGCACGCAGCTGGGCGGCTGCCGGTTCAACGGCGCAGCGCCAGCAGGTCGACGTGACCGACCAGTACCCCGAGCCGACCGCTTTCAGCCTCCGCCAGCCGACGTCGTGCGTACTCGTCGGTGTCGACGGTCAGGTCGGGGCGTTGCTCACGGGCCGCGTCGAGCCACCCGGTGAACCACTCCGCCGCCAGGGCGGCCCGCTCCGACCCGAGCTGCCAGGGGCTGGGGCGTAGTTGCACGTCCACGCCGTGGCGGGCGAAGGCGGCGGCGCAGGCGTCGACCGCGTCCGGTCCGAGCAGCCGCCGGCCGCCGACGGTGCGACGCTGGTGTGCGTTGAAGGCGGCGGCGACCTCGTCGTCCAGCGGGTCGGCCGGGGTCAGCCGCACCGCGCCGGTCACGGAGATCAGGAACAACGCCGGACAACCAGCCTCGGCGCAGGCGGCGACCAGGTGGTCGAGTTCCTCGGCGGTCAGCATGTCGAGCAGGGCCGAGGCGGTCACCAGGGCGGCGTCGGCGAGTTCGGCGGCGGTCAGCCGGGTCAGGTCGCCCTGGCGTGTCTCGACGGTCACCGGCGCGCCGTCGGCGGCGGTGGCCGGCATGCCGGCGCAGGCCCGGGCCAGCAGGTCCGGATCCTGGTCGTACAGGATCCAGTGCTGGGCGCCGGGCAGCAGCGGGGCCAGCCAGCGGCCCAGCGAGCCGGTCCCGGCGCCGAGATCGTGTATCACGAGGGGTGCGGCGTGGGCGGGCAGCGCCGCGCGCAGCGTGTCGACCAGCTCGGTGGACCGGGCCGCCACGTCGGCGGGCTCCCGCAGCGCGAGCCACTGCGCGAAATCGGGCGGTAGGTCGATGCTCATGCCGATGCCTCCTTCAGGGCCGTGCTGATCCGGGCGACCGTGCTGCTCCAGTCGGCGAGGGTGTCCCGACGCCGGAGCGCGGCGTGCCGCAGTTGCTCGCGCAGGGCCGCGTCGTCGAACCAGCGGCGCAACGCCGTGGCGAGGGCGGCCGGGTCGTCGGGCGGCACCAGCAGACCCGGCCGGTCGCCCGTCGCCGTGCGCCCGAGGGCGTCGGGCAGTCCACCGACGGCGGTGGCGAGCACCGGTACGCCGCGCGCCAACGCCTCGGTGACCACCATCCCGTACGTCTCGCCGCGCGACGGGTGCACCAGCAGGTCGGCGGCGGCGTACGCGGCGTGCAACCGGTCACCGGCCAACGGTCCGGTCAGTCGGATCCGGTCGCCGAGCCGCCCGGCGGTGATCCGCTCGCGCAGCCGGCGCACGAACTCCGGCTCCCGGTGCACCGGTCCGACGCAGGTGAGCGTCCAGTGCCGGTCGGCCACCGTGGTCAGCGCCTCGACCAGCACGTCGTGCCCCTTGTGCCGGGCGACCACGGCGACGCAGAGCAGGGCCGCCCCGGTCGCCGACCGGGTCGCGGGTGGGGCCGGGTCCACCCCGGGCGGGGCCACGTGCACCCGTTCGGCGGGCAGCGCGTACCGCCGCAGCAGCGCGTCGCGGGTCCAGGCGCTGGTGGCCACCACGGCGGTGACGGTCGCCAGCGCGCGAGCCTCGGTGTCGTCGTCGCGGGGCAGGTGCACCAGCGCGACCAGCCGCAACCGCCCGCAGTGGGCGGCGAGAACGTCCGGCACCACCGAGGCGACCAGGCCGTCGACAAGCACCAGCGCACCGTCCGGCGTACCGGCCAGCACCCGGGCCAGCGCGGCCCGCGCCGGCGGGGAGGGTCGCGGCCAGTCACCGGCCACGGCGTGCTCGCGGACCGACCAGCCGGCGGCGGTGAGGCCGGCGCAGATCCGTCGGTCGTAGCCGTTGCCGCCGCTGGGTGATGCCGGGTCGTCGATGTCGCCCGGCAGGATCACGTGCAGTATCGGCACGTCAGGTGGTGCCCTCGCCGACGGCGGTCGAGCCGGGCAGCGCCCGCTCGTAGCTGGCCCAGGCCACGTGCGACTCGTGCAGGGTGACCGTGATCCCGGTCAGCCCCCGGGCGCCGCCGCCCAGTCGACCGCCGGCCACCCGGTCGGCGAGCCGGTCGGCGATGGTGCGGGCCAGCACCTCGGTGGTGGTGTTCTGTCCGGCGAAGGCGGGTTCGTCGTCGAGGTTGCGGTAGTTCAGCTCGCCGAGCACCGCCTTGAGCTGGTCGGTGGCCAGTCCGATGTCGACCACGATGCCGTCGTCGTCGAGGTCGGGGCGGCGGAAGGTGGCGTCGACCACGAACGTCGCGCCGTGCAGCCGTTGGGCGGGGCCGAAGACCTCGCCCCGGAAGCTGTGGGCGATCATGATGTGGTCACGGACGGTAACGCTGAACACGGTTCACTCCCCGTCGTAGGTGATGAGATGGCACAGCGCGGGCAGGTCGCCCCCGCTGAGTCGGGCGAGTACGTCGGGCAGTTCCGCGAACGGCGACCGGCCGGTGATCAGCGTGTCGAACGTCGGGTCGGTGAGCAGGTCCAGGGCGAGCGCCATCCGGTCGGCGTAGCTGCGACTGCCGCGTCGCGCCGGTGCCACCATGCCGACCTGGCTGCTGCGGATGGTCAGTCGTCCGGAGTGGAACGCGCCGCCGAGGGACAGTTGCACCGGCCGGTCGCCGTACCAGCTCAGTTCGAGCAGGGTGCCTTCCGGCGCGAGCAGGTCCAGGCCGCGTTGCAGGCCGGTGGCGCTGGCGCTGGCGTGCACCACCAGGTCACGGCCGTCGCTGGCGGTCTCGGGGGAGGCGAAGTCGACACCCAGCGCGGCGGCCACCTCGGCGCGGGCCGGATCGGTGTCCACCAGCTCCACCCGTACGCCCGGGAAGCCGGCCAGCAGAGCGGTCACCGCGCAGCCGACCATGCCACCGCCGACCACGGTCACCCGGTCGCCGACCAGAGGCGGGGCGTCCCACAACGCGTTGACGGCGGTCTCCACCGTGCCGGCCAGCACCGCACGGGCCGCCGGGACGTTGTCCGGTACGACGGTCACCGCCTGCGCCGGCACCACGTACGCGCTCTGGTGCGGGTGCAGGCAGAACACCGTACGCCCGAGCAGGTGCGCCGGACCCTGCTCGACCTCGCCGACACTGAGGTAGCCATACTTGACCGGGGCCGGGAAGTCACCCTCCTGGAACGGGGCGCGCATCGCGGCGTACTGGCTGGCCGGCACCCGGCCGGTGAAGACCAACGTCTCGGTGCCCCGGCTGACCCCGGAGTACCGGCTGCGCACCAGGACCTCGTCGGCGCTCGGTTCCGGCAGCGTCACCGGACGGATCTCACCCGCACCGGGAGCCCGGAGCCAGAAGGCGAGGGCGGTACGCGTCACCCGATTTTTCTCCTTACCTGCGTCCAGACCGAACCGATCCGTCGTATTTCCCGTAGTTCCCTGTCGGGGGGTCGTCGATCATAAACACGGAGGCACGGTGTCCACAGTTCGAACCGGTCCGCAAATCGGGCTGATCGTCCAGATCGTCCTGCTGGCGGGGCTCGCCGCGACGGTCGGTCTCGGTGTCGCGGGCTGGCTGGCGGGTCTGGCGTACGGGGCGGTGACCTACCTGGCACTTGTGCGTGGGCTCCGTCACGCGGGCTCGGACCGACTGGGACCGGCCGACTGGGTGACCATGGGCCGCGGGCTGCTGGTCGGTGCGGTGACCGCGCTGATCGCCGACGCGCTGATCAACGGTCGCCCCACGCCGGTGGCACTGCTGGTGGCGATGACGGCGGTGGCGCTGGCGCTCGACGCGGTCGACGGCAAGGTGGCCCGGCGCACCGGGACGACGAGCGCCCTCGGCGCCCGGTTCGACATGGAGGTCGACTCGTTCCTGGTGCTGGTGCTGAGCCTGCACGTCGCGCCGTCGGTCGGTGCCTGGGTGCTCGCCATCGGCCTGATGCGGTACGTGTTCCTGATCGCCGGCTGGCTGCTGCCCTGGGTGAACGCGCAGTTGCCGCACCGGTACTGGCGTAAGGTGGTCGCCGCGGTCCAGGGGATCATGCTCACGGTCGCCACCGCCCAGGTGCTGCCCGGAGTGCTGACCACGGTCGTGCTGGTGGCCGCGTTGGGGCTGCTGGTCGAGTCGTTCGGCCGGGACGTCGGCTGGCTGTGGCGGCACCGGCAGGTCCGGACCGTGCCGGCCGTGGTGGTTCCGGCCATGCCGACCGTGCCGATCGGCATGCGGCGGGTCGACGAGCGTGACCTGTCCACCGCCCCCGTCCTGTCGCTGCGCTGACCCCGGAGACCCAGTTGCCGATCGCCGACCGGGCGTCCACCCCCGACGCCGAGCAGAACCCGAGCCGCGCCACCGACCCGCGCGAACACACACACGGGACCGCAGCGGTTGGCGCCGCGTCCCGGCCGGTGCCGGTCACCATGCGCCGCCGGATCGTCGCGCGGGTGGTCACGGCGCTCGCCGCGCTGCTGGTGCTTGTCACGTTCACCCTGCCCAACCGGCCGTGGCAGCTGGAACCCGGCGCGTTCCTGCGAATCCCGCTGGAGGGACTGCTGCTGGCCGCGCTGCTGCTCGCGCTGCCCGGTCGGCCCCGCCGGGTGGTGGCCGCGCTGGCCGGTGGGCTGCTCGGGCTCGTCGCCGTGGTGAAGGTCGGCGACCTCGGTTTCTACTCGTCGCTGGGTCGCCCGTTCGACCTGGTGCTGGACTGGTCGCTGCTCGACGAGGCGTTCACCTTCGTGGCCGAGTCGATCGGCCGACCGGGCGCGATCGCCATCGCGCTCGGGGTCGGGGTGGTCCTGCTGGCCGTACCGGTGCTGACCGCCCTGTCGGCGGTGCGGTTGTCCGGGACGCTGGCCCGACACCGGACCGGCAGCACGCGGGCGGTCGCCACGCTGGTGCTGGTCTGGGCGGTGCTGGCCGCCTTCGGGGCGCGGATCGTGCCCGCCATGCCGATGGCCGACACCAACGCCACGATCCTCGTGCAGGAGCACGCCGCCGAGGTCCGGGACCGGCTGTACGACCGCCAGGCATTCGCCAACGAGGTGGGCGTCGACCCGTTCCGGGACGTGCCCGGCGACCAGCTGCTCACCGGGCTGCACGGCAAGAACGTCATCATCGCCTTCGTGGAGAGCTACGGTCGCGACGCGGTCACCGACGCCGAGTTCGCGTCCATTCCCCGGATGCTCGACGAGAGCGCCGGGCGGCTGGCCACGGCCGGGTTCGCCACCCGCAGCGGCTTCCTCACCTCACCGACGATCGGCGGTGCGAGCTGGTTGGCGCACGCCACGCTGCTGTCCGGCCTGTGGGTGGACAACAACCAGCGCTATCGGAACCTGCTCGCCACCGACCGGTTCACCCTCGGTGACGCCTTCCGGCGCGCCTCCTGGCGTACGGTCGGGGTGATGCCGGCGGTCAACCAGGCCTGGCCGGAGGGTGCCTTCTACGGCTACGAGCAGTTCTACAGCGGCCCCGACCTGGGCTACCAGGGCCCCAAGTTCGCCTTCGCTCCGATGCCGGACCAGTTCGCCATCCACCAGTTCCACGAGCGGGAACTGGGCGGGCAACAGGATCGTCCGGTCATGGCCGAGTTGGCCCTGGTCTCCAGCCACTCCCCCTGGACGAAGGTGCCGTCGCTTGTCGACTGGGACACCATCGACGACGGCGAGGTGTTCCGGCGGGGCATCATCGGCACCCCGACGGCGCAGGCGCGCACCGGCTACCGGCACTCGATCAGCTACACGCTGCGTACCCTCATCTCCTACGTGGAGCGCTACGGCGACGACGACACGGTGCTGGTCTTCGTCGGTGACCACCAGCCCGCGCCCGTCGTCACCGGCGAGAACCCGAGCCACGACGTGCCGATCCACATCGTGGCGAAGGACCCGGCCGTGTTCGAGCGGATCAACGACTGGGGCTGGCAGGACGGCCTGACCCCGGACCCGAACGCCCCGGTCTGGCCCATGAACGAGTTCCGCGACCGCTTCCTAACCGCCTTCGCCCCCACCGCATCCCGCCCCCAAGCCCACCCC
>NZ_JAGPXT010000015.1:20813-137671 GCF_018070465.1 Micromonospora sp. C95 | reverse complement strand
CCGTATCGACTCGCCCGCCGCACGACCGAGCCCGATTTCTTCACGCTCAGCTGCAGACAACCGTGGCGCCATAAACCACCTCCACCAGCACAACGAGGCGGCGTTGCAACCATCAGTTGACTTCGAGCCAGGGGCAGTTTCGGACCAAGATTCGGCGCGGTCAGTCGGTGGTGCGGGCTTTGGCCGGGGTGGACTTGGTGGCGGGGGTCTTCTTCGCGGGCGCCTTGGCGGCCTTGGTCGCGGTCGCCTTGGTGGCCTTGGTGGCGGTGGACTTGGTGGCGGTGGCCTTCTTGGCCGTCGCCTTCTTGGCCGGGGCCTTCTTGGCGGCGGCCTTCTTCTTCGGGGCCGGACCCTTTGCCCGCTTCTCGGCGAGCATCTCGGAGGCCTCCTCGAGGCTCAACGCCTCGGGGGTCTGGCCGCGCCGCAGCGAGGCGTTGGTCTCCCCGTCCGTGACGTACGGGCCGAACCGGCCGTCCTTGATGACCAGGGGCTTCTCGGTGAGCGGGTCGTTGCCCATCTCCCGCAGCGGCGGGGCGGCGGCCCGGCGCTGGCGGGTCTTCGGGGCGGCCAGCAACGCCAGGGCCTCGTCAAGCGTGACGGTGAACATCTTGTCTTCCGAGTCCAGCGAGCGGAACTCGTCACCACGCTTGACGTACGGGCCGTAGCGGCCGTTGTTGGCGAACACCTCCGCGCCGTCCGGGCCGACCCCGACCAGCCGGGGCAGGCTGAGCAGCTTGAGCGCCTGATCGAAGGTGAGCGAGTCCGGCGACTGCGAGCGCAGCAGCGACGACTTGCGCTCGCCGCTGGCCACGTACGGGCCGAACCGGCCGGACTTGAGCAGGATCGGCTCACCGGTCGCCGGGTCGTCGCCCAGCTTGCGTTCGCCACCGCCGCCGAGGAACAGCTCGTGCACCTTCTCCGGAGTCAACTCGTCCGGCGCCAGCCCCTCCGGGATCGGCGCCCGGTCACCCGGGGCGGTGCCCTCCTCGCCCTCCGCGGCGGGTGCCTGCTCCTCGCCGGGCACCCGGCGTTGCAGGTACGGCCCGTACCGGCCGACCCGTACCACCACCTCACGCCCGTCGTCGTCGGTGAACAGCGGAATCGAGTTGACGCTGCGCGCGTCGATCTCGCTGAGGTTCTCGGTGACCAGCTTCTTCAGTCCGCCCGCATGGGCGATGGCCTGGTCGCCGGTGCCGTTGCTGCTGCCGAAGTAGAAGGCGGTCAGGAAGTCGACGGCCGCGTGGTCGCCCCCGGCGATCTCGTCCAGCTCGTTCTCCATGCTGGCGGTGAAGTCGTAGTCGATCAGGCGCGGGTAGTGCCGCTCCATCAGCCCGATCACCGCGAAGGCCAGGAACGACGGGATCATCGCCTGGCCGCGCTTGACGACGTACCCCCGGTCCTGGATCGTCTGCATGATCGACGCGTAGGTCGACGGGCGGCCGATGCCCAGCTCCTCCAGGGCCTTCACCAGCGACGCCTCGGTGTAGCGGGCCGGCGGCTGGGTGTGGTGGCCCTGCGCGGCCAGCTCGTCGGCGGTGAGCGGCTGGTCCTTGACCAGGTTCGGCAGCCGCCGCTCGGCGTCCTCGGCCTCGGCGTTCTCGTCGTCGCTGGACTCGACGTACGCCCGCAGGAAGCCGGGGTCGGTGATGGTCTTGCCGGTGGCGCCGAAGTCGGCCTCCTCGCCGCCGGAGGTGGTCGCCCGGATCCGCACCGAGACGCTGGAGCCGACCGCGTCGGTCATCTGCGAGGCGATGGTGCGCCGCCAGATCAGCTCGTAGAGCTTGAACTCCTCGGCCGACAACTCCTTGGCCACGTCGCCCGGCGTCCGGAAGTTGTCCCCCGCCGGGCGGATCGCCTCGTGCGCCTCCTGCGCGTTCTTCACCTTGCCGGTGTAGCGACGCGGCTCCGGTGGCACACTGCGCTCGCCGTACAGCTCGACGATCTGCCGACGGGCCGCGGCGATGGCGGTCTCCGACAGGTTCACCGAGTCGGTACGCATGTAGGTGATGTAGCCGTTCTCGTAGAGCCGCTGCGCGGTGCGCATCGTCTGCTGCGACGAGAACCGCAGCTTCCGGGCCGCCTCCTGCTGGAGGGTCGAGGTGATGAAGGGGGCGTACGGGCGACGCCGGTACGGCTTCTCCTCGACCCGGGTGACGGTGAACGGTCGATCCGCCAGGCGGGCGGCGAGCCCTCGGGCCCCGCCCTCGTCGAGGTGGACCACACCGGCGCCGGGCCGGACCCGGCCGGTGGTCGGCTCGAAGTCCTTGCCGGTGGCGATCCGGTCGCCGTTCAACGCGACCAGGGTGGCGTTGAAGTTGCGCGGTCCCTCGCCCGGGTTGGTCACGGCGAGGGTGGCCAGGATGTCCCAGTACTCGGCGGTGCGGAAGGCCATCCGCTGCCGTTCCCGCTCGACCACGATCCGGGTGGCCACGGACTGCACCCGGCCCGCCGAGAGCTTCGGCATGACCTTCTTCCACAGCACCGGGGAGACCTCGTAGCCGTAGAGCCGGTCGAGGATGCGCCGGGCCTCCTGGGCGTCGACGAGATCCCGGTCGATCTCCCGGGGGTTGGCCACCGCCGCCTGGATCGCCGGCTTGGTGATCTCGTGGAAGACCATCCGCCGGACCGGCACCTTGGGCTTGAGGGTCTCCACCAGGTGCCAGGCGATCGCCTCGCCCTCGCGGTCCTCGTCCGTGGCCAGGAAGATCTCGTCGACCTCCTTGGCCAGCTTGGTCAGCTTGCTGATCTGCTGCTTGCGGTCGGCGGAGACGACGTAGAGGGCGTGGAAGCCGTTGTCGACGTCGACGCCGAGCCGCGCCCACGCCTCGCCCTTGTACTTCGCCGGCACGTCGGCGGCGTTACGTGGCAGGTCACGGACGTGCCCGAAGCTGGCCTCCACGACGTACCCCGGGCCCAGGTAGCCCGAGATCGTCTTGGCCTTCGCCGGAGACTCGACGATGACCAGACGGGTGGTTCCAGCGTTGCTCGGCACGTCTGTTTCAACCTCATTCCCACTCAAATGGCCGCGCCTGGCCGGCTCTGGGGCGCACTCGGCCCACCGGTACCCGGCGGTCCGGATGTCCAACGTAACGCGCCGTCCGTGTTTCGGGTTTCGCGGGCGGCAATCCGCCCCGGACGATCCGTGGTCACGCCAGACGGCGTCACCGTACACCCTGGGTAGGGTGACGAGCGGGCCGCTGTGACCATGGCAGCCCCTCGGCGGAGGTCAAACCCGGCCGATTCTCCCTGTATTCCCCGACACCCGGCTGTCTCGGATCGGACAGCCGTCCCGACCGTCAAATCCGGCTCGGCCAGGCCGTCGGCGGGCTCGCGGGCGGGCGCTCACCGACCAGTTCGGCCAGCCGCCGCGTCCGGCGGCTGCCCGCGATCCGGTACGCCGGACCGCCGGATCCCGCCTCGATCAGCTCACCGGCCAGCCCGGCCGTGGCCAGCGCGGCACCGACCGTGGCCCACCGGGCCGGGTCGTCACCGCCGAGGTGCAGCAGAAAGTCGGGCGGATCGGCCACGCCGGCCGCGGCGAGCCAGAGGCGCAGTCGTCGGCCGTCGAGCTGGAACCCGGGCGGCGGATGCTGCGTCGGGCCGCGCAGCCAGGCCGCCGCGAGCGGCACGATCGTCCGGGTGTACGCGGTGTGCACCGTGTAGCGCTGGTCCTCGGTCGGTGCCCAGCTGCTGCGGACACCCCGCTGGGCCAGCTCGGCGACGAGCACGTGCACCCGCCAGGCGGCCGCCACCACCACCGACAACCGGGCCGTGCCGCCCATCCGGTGCACCTCGCCCGGGCCGGCGAGCAGCCCGGCGAGGTCGGCCACCGAGGGCTCACCGGTCTCCGCGCCGAAGAAGACGAGTTGCCGGTCGCGGCCGGTCGCGTCGGCCGGCAGCGTGGACGGGTCGTCCGGGGAGCCGTCGTCGGCCGGGGCATCCACCGGGGCGGGCCGGCGGCCGGTCGGCCGACGACGGTGCGTCGGTGGTGTCCCGACGGGCGGTGGGAAGGACACCGGCAACGGCTGCGCCGCCGGTGTCTCGCCGGAACCGCTCAACGGCATTCGGGTACCTCGTCAAAGGCGCGCTTCAACTCCTCGGAGTCGAGCCGGCTGGTGTCCAGCGCGCTGGCGTCGTACTCCTGCTGGAGGGTCTCCACCGCGGCCCGGACACCGTCGTAGAAGGTGCTGGCCTCGCCGGTGCCCAGGCCGTCGATGGTGGTTCGGGCCCGGCCGTAGGCGTCCCGCATCGACGCGAGCGAGGCGCGGAAGCCGGCGGAAACCTCCGCGCCGTGCTCCACCTCGGGCACACCGGCCTGCTCCACCTTGCGCCGGGCGGTCTCGCTGGCCTGCTCGGCGCCGCCGAAGAGCCGGACCAGGTTCTCCTTGGCCTGCGCCGGGGTGGTCTGCGCGGTCATCTGCTGGTCGGTGCTGTTGGTCAACTTGCTGATCTCGGCTCGCCAGGGGGTCAACGCCGAGCAGACCGAGGCGGCCCAGGCGCGCGGACTGGGGCCGCTGGAGCCACAGGCGGCTACCAGCATCAGCGTGGCCAGGACCACCGTGAACTTTCCGGCGGCTGCCGCCCGGCACGTACGCATGCGTTGCAGCGTACGGCTTCTCCTCCCGGTCGGCACCGGTCATCGGTACCGGGTCCGGAGAGGAGCGCGGTCCCCGGCCGGCAGACGTTGCCGACCGGGGACCGGTGCGTCCTATCCGTCAGGCTTTGATCTCCTCCGGACGCGGGTCCGCACTGCCGGAACCGCTGTCGGCGTCGTCGCCCATCGCGATGCTCTTGCGCTTGCTGAACACCACGGCCGCGACGACGATCAACGTCGCCACCAGCGCGATGGTGATCCGCAGGCCGACGTTGCGGTCGTCGCCCACGCTCCACGCCACAACGGCCGGCGCGATCAGCAGCGCCACCAGGTTCATCACCTTGAGCAGTGGGTTGATCGCAGGGCCGGCGGTGTCCTTGAACGGGTCGCCGACGGTGTCGCCGATGACCGTGGCGGCGTGCGCCTCGGAGCCCTTGCCGCCGTACGCGCCGTCCTCGACCATCTTCTTGGCGTTGTCCCAGGCACCACCGGAGTTGGCCAGGAAGACCGCCATCAGCGTGCCGGCACCGATCGCACCGGCCAGGTACGAGGCCAGCGCACCGGGCCCGAGGCCGAAGCCGACCGCGATCGGCGCCAGGATCGCCAGCAGACCGGGGGTCAGTAGCTCACGCTGCGCGTCCCGGGTGCAGATGTCGACGACCTTGCCGTACTCCGGACGCTGCGTGCGGTCCATGATCCCGGGCAGCTCACGGAACTGCCGGCGAACCTCCATCACCACGGCACCCGCCGAGCGGGAGACCGCGTTGATGGCCAGGCCGGAGAAGAGGAACACCACCGCCGCACCGATGATCAGACCGACCAGGTTCTGCGGGTTGGACACGTTCAGCGCGTTGAGGATCTCGGCACCGACGTCGGTCACCCCGGCGTCGGCGTACGCCACCCGCAGCGTGTCGGTGTACGAGCCGAACAACGCGGTCGCGGCCAGCACCGCGGTGGCGATCGCGATGCCCTTGGTGATCGCCTTTGTGGTGTTACCGACGGCGTCCAGCTCGGTGAGCGTCCGGGCGCCGTGCTCGTCGATGTCGCCGGACATCTCGGCCACGCCCTGGGCGTTGTCCGAGATCGGGCCGAACGTGTCCATCGCGACGATCACGCCGACGGTGGTGAGCAGACCGGTACCGGCCAGCGCCACGGCGAACAGCGAGAGGGTGATGGAGCCGCCGCCCAGCAGGAACGCGCCGAACACACCGCCGGCGATGAGCAGCGCCGAGTAGACCGCCGACTCCAGGCCGACGCTGATGCCGGCGAGGATGACGGTGGCCGGACCGGTCTGCGAGCTCTTGCCGATGTCCTGCACCGGGCGCTTGTTGGTTTCGGTGAAGTAGCCGGTCAGGGCCTGGATGGCGGCGGCGAGCACGATACCGATGATCACCGCACCGATGACCACACCACGGGGGCCGAAGAGCGGATCCCCGCCGTTGACGCCGAGGGTGGTCCGCCAGTCGTCGCCGAGCTGCGCCGCCCACGACGGCTGGAGGTAAACGAACGTGGCGACCGCGACCAGCACCGCCGAGATCAGCGCGGAGAGGTAGAAGGCCCGGTTGATCGCGGTCAGGCCGTTGCGGTCGGAGGCGCGCAGCCGGGTGATGAAGACGCCGATGATGGCGACCAGCACACCGATCGTGGAGATGATCAGCGGCAGCACCAGGCCGTCGGAGCCGAATGCGGCCCGGCCCAGGATCAGCGCGGCGACCAGGGTGACCGCGTACGACTCGAACAGGTCGGCGGCCATGCCGGCGCAGTCGCCGACGTTGTCGCCCACGTTGTCGGCGATGGTGGCGGCGTTACGCGGGTCGTCCTCGGGGATGCCCTGCTCGACCTTGCCGACCAGGTCGGCGCCGACGTCGGCGGCCTTGGTGAAGATGCCGCCGCCGACCCGCATGAACATGGCCAGCAGCGCGGCACCGAAGCCGAAGCCTTCCAGCACGGTCGGCGCGTCGCCCCGGAACACCAACACGACAAGCGCGGCACCGAAGAGGCCGAGGCCGACGGTGAGGAAGCCGACCACGCCACCGGTCCGGAAGGCGATCTTCATGGCCGCCTCGCGGCCACCTTCACGCTCCCGGGCGGCGGCAGCCACCCGCAGGTTGGCCCGGGTCGCCAGCCACATGCCTGCGCCGCCGATGAAGGCGCTGAACACGGCTCCGACCACGAAGAAGAGCGAGCGACCGATCTTCACCGCGACTTCGCTGCCGTCGGTGTTGTGCACCGGCAGCAGGAACAGCAGGACCACGGCGATCACCACGAAGATCGCCAGGGTACGGAACTGTCGGAGCAGATAGGCCGAGGCGCCCTCCTGCACGGCCCCGGAGATCTCCTGCATGTTTGTGGTGCCCTTGCCGGCGGCCAGCACCGTCTTCGTCAACGCGGCGGCGAAGGCGAGCGCGACCAGCGCGATCACCGCGGCGATGACGACGTACGTGACATTGGCTCCGGTGAGGGAGATCCCGCCGCCCTCGGCGGCCAAGGTGTCGGACATCTGTGTCCTCCTGTGCCGAACAACGCGCCGGCCGGTGGAGACGCACCGCCCGGCGCCTGGATGCGAATTCGCAAGCGCGCGCCGATCCACCCGGCGAACCAGCGACTCCACGCCCATCTGCGCTGGCTGCCGGGTGGATCACTTGCTGACAACCCGCGTACTCTAGCCGCCCCCAGTGTTCGAGGTCACACCGAGGTGGCGGCGGGTCTGGATGATCTCCGTCGCTGTGTTATGAACCGAAATCTGATATGGGAACCGGTCCATGGTCATCCGGTCATCCACGCGATGTCAGCGGCTGACCGGCCAGACCATCCGCACCTCGGTGCCGACACCCTCGTCGACGGGACGGACCTGAAGATCCTCGACGAATCCGGCGAGCAGGGCGAAGCCGACACCGGTGGTCAGGTCGTCCTCGTTCAACGACTCGTTGGCCAACTGGTCGGCGTCGAGCGCGGCCAGACCGATGCTCGCCTCGATCGGCGCCCGGTCCACCACCCGCACCGAGTACGCCCCCGAGTCGGACATCTCCACGAGCACCGGCTCGGCGAGGCCGTACTGGCGGTGCAGAGCGACCGCCCGGGTGCACGCCTCACCGATGGCCAGGCGGACCTCGTCGAGCAGATCCTCGCGAACACCCGCGCGCCGGGCCACCGCGACGCCGACCAGGCGGGCGGTACGCACGTGCACCGGCGCGGGCGAGAAGGAGAGCCGGACCGTCGCCATCACTTACCGGCGCCGGTCGCCGCTTCGACCGTCGGGTACAACGGAAACACCTGGTCCAGCGCGGTGATCCGGAAGATCTTGAGCAGCGGCTCCTTGTCGCAGACCAGGGCGAAGGTGCCGTCCGCGGTACGCAGCCGCTTGAGCGCACCGACCAGCACACCCAGCCCGGTGGAATCGAGGAAGTCCACCCGGCCCAGGTCGACCACCACGTGCCGGGCCCCGGCGTCGATCAGTTCAAGGAGCCGTTCGCGCAGCCGCGGGGCGGTGTAGACGTCCACCTCACCGCCGACCTCGAGCACCGTGTGCTCACCCACGGTGCGGGTCGCCAGCGACAGCTCCATCCGTCCTCCTCAGGCAGCCGTAAACTCTCTTGGCATCTAACCACTACCCCGGGGTGGGCCCGACGACTCACCGGGGCAGGTCCATCCGTACCCGGCACGCCGATTTCCCAACACCCGAACACCAGTGCGAGAGTGCAGGACGTGACCTCGGCAGCCACCGTATCCGCCGGCAGCGGCCCCGAGCGACCGCCGGGCGCGGTCCAGGCCGGCCCGCCGGCTGCCGTCCCGGCCGGCCCGCCGCTCGCGTCGCCGGGGGAACTGCTGCGCCGGCTACGCCAGCGACACGCCGCCGATCCGGTCACCCACGTCGAGCGGGTGCCGCCCCGGGACGGGGTACCGGCGTCGTGGCCGTCCTGGGCCCCGGAGGAACTGCGCGCGGCGTACGCCCGGCGCGGGGTGACCACGCCGTGGCGGCACCAGGCCGAAGCGGCCGGCCTGGCGTACGACCGCCGGCACGTCGTGGTGGCCACCGGCACCGCGTCCGGCAAGTCCCTCGCGTACCAGCTGCCGGCACTGGCCACGCTGCTCGCCGACCCGCGCGCCACGGTGCTCTACCTGGCACCGACCAAGGCACTCGCCGCCGACCAGCTGCGCGCCGTCGCCGCGCTGGAGATCGACGGCGTACGCCCGGCCTGCTACGACGGCGACACTCCGCGCGCCGAGCGGGAGTGGATCCGGCGGCACTCCCGGTTCGTGCTGACCAATCCCGACATGCTGCACCACGGCATCCTGCCCGGGCACGCCCAGTGGTCCGGTTTCCTGCGTCGGCTGGCGTACGTGGTGGTCGACGAGTGCCACGTCTACCGGGGCGTGTTCGGCTCCCACGTCGCCCACGTGCTGCGCCGGCTGCGGCGGCAGTGCGCCCGGTACGGTCGCGCCGACGGACCGACGTTCGTGCTGGCGTCGGCGACCTCGGGCGATCCGGCGGCGGCGGCCGGCCGGCTGACCGGCCTCCCGGTGACAGCCGTCACCGAGGACACCTCGCCGCGTGCCGGGGTCACCTTCGCTCTCTGGGAACCGCCGCTGCTTTCGCCGGACCCGTCGGCCGCCGCGTCCGGCGAGCCCGGGTCCGATCTGACCCAGGTTCGCCGGTCGGCGCTGCGGGAGACCGCCGACCTGCTCGCCGACACCGTCGCCACCGGAGTACGCACGCTGGCCTTCGTCCGCTCCCGGCGGGGTGCCGAGGTGGTGGCGACAAGCGCCCGGCGCAGCCTCGACGAGGCGGTGCCGGGCCTCGGCGACCGGGTGGCCGCCTACCGGGCCGGCTACCTGCGCGAGGAGCGTCGCGAGTTGGAGCGGGCGCTGCTGCACGGCGAACTGCTCGGGCTGGCCTCGACGAACGCCCTGGAGCTGGGGGTCGACCTGATCGGCCTGGACGCGGTCGTGATCTGCGGATACCCGGGCACCCGGGCATCGCTGTGGCAGCAGGCGGGCCGGGCCGGGCGCTCCGGTCAGGAGGCCCTCGCGGTGCTGGTGGCCCGGGACGACCCGCTGGACACCTACCTGGTGCACCATCCGGAGGCGGTCTTCGGGGCGCCGGTGGAGGCGACCGTGCTCGACCCGGCCAACGCGTACGTGCTCGGTCCGCAGTTGGCCTGCGCGGCGGCGGAGGCCCCGTTGACCACGGCCGACCTGGAGCTTTTCGGCGACGGCGCCAAGGAGGCCGTGGCGGCGCTGGTCGAGGCGGGTGCGCTGCGACAACGGCCGACCGGCTGGTACTGGCGGCACCGGGAACGGCCCGAGGTGGATCTGCGCGGCGAGGGTGGTGCCCCGGTCTGCGTGGTGGAGGCGGCGACCGGCCGGCTGCTCGGCACGGTCGACGGCGGCTCCGCGCACTTCCTGCTCCACCCCGGCGCGGTCTACCTGCATCAGGGCGTGTCGTACGTGGTCGACTCGCTCGACCTCGACGACGGATGCGCGCTGGTGCACCCTGAGGAGCCGGACTGGTCCACCCACGCCCGCGACGTCACGTCGCTGTCGGTGGTCTCGGTGCGTTCCTACGTGGACGCCGGACCGGTCGGGCTCTTCCTCGGCGAGGTGGACGTGACCAGTCAGGTGGTCTCCTACCAGCGGCGACGGATCGCCACCGGTGAGGTGATCGACACCCGCCCGTTGGACCTGCCGGCGCGTGAGCTGCGTACCGTCGCGGTCTGGTTCACCCTCTCCCCCGAGTCGCTTGTCGACACGGGGGTGGCGCCGGCCGACGTGCCGGGGGCGCTGCACGCGGCCGAACATGCCGCGATCGGGCTGCTGCCGCTGGTCGCCACCTGCGACCGGTGGGACATCGGCGGGCTCTCCACGGCGGTGCACCCGGACACCGAGGCGCCGACCGTCTTCGTCTACGACGGCCATCCGGGGGGTGCTGGCTTCGCGGAGCGGGCGTACGGCATGGCCGCGTCCTGGCTACGGGCCACCCGGGACGCGATCGCCGAGTGTGGCTGCGAGGCCGGCTGCCCGTCCTGCGTGCAGTCACCCAAGTGCGGCAACGGCAACAATCCGTTGTCCAAGCCGGATGCGATCCGGGTGCTCGACGTGGTGCTCACCAACCTGCCCGAATGACCTGGCCGGGTATGAAATTCGGGATTGGCGGGCAATGATGGTGGGAGCGCTTCCATCGAGCGCCGTGCTTGCCGTTCGTTGCCCTTGCCAGCATGGAGGAGAGGCCGTGGCCGACACCATCGCCGAGACCGTCGACCTGCTCTACACCATCGACCAGGAGAAGCTCGACATCAACCAGCAGATCGCGCTGGGCACCGCCCTCGCCACCCTGGCCCAGGCGGAGCGGCTGGATCAGATCAACGAGCGTCTGCGCACCATCCACCTGCTGTTGACCACCATGACGCACCGGTCGGCGGGCGACGGCGTCCGCTGACGGGTGGACCCTGGGCGCAGCCGTTGTCCGACTGTGCGACACTCCGGCGCACCACAATTGAGGAGTTCTCATGCAGCTCGACAGCTTGCAGGCACAGCAGCAGTTCCACATCCGTCAGCGGGTGCGGTTCATGGTCAACCAGTACGAGGTGCACAGCGTCGCGCCGGACGGTTCCGAGGGCGGGCTGTTGGCGTTCGCCCAGCAGAAGCGGCTCGCCTTCAAGGAGCAGGTGACGATCTACTCCGACGAGGCCAAGCAGCAGCCGTTGCTCGGCTTCAAGGCACGCCAGCGCCTTGACCTCGGTGCCACGTACGACGTCACCGACCACGCCGGCACCCCGATCGGCCTGTTCCGGAAGGACTTCGCGCAGTCCCTGCTCCGCTCGACCTGGCACGTCGAGCAGGCCGGTCTGCCCAACGTCACCGGTCAGGAGCGCAGCATGCCGGTGGCACTGCTGCGTCGTTTCGTCGACTCGCTGTCCTGGTTGCCTTACCACTTCGACTTCGTCGCGGACGGGCAGCCCGTCTTCTCCGTGGTGAAGAAGTGGGGTCTGCGCGACCGGTACGTCGTCGAAATCCAGAACCCGCAGATCGACCGTCGCCTGGTGATCGCCATGGCCGTCGCCCTCGACGCCCTGCAGGGCCGCTGACGCCGGTCCCGACCTCAGCGATCCACCTCTGGCCCCGGCCGGCCCGCTCGACCAGCACGCCGAGCGGGCCGGCCGCCCCGCATCCCAGCCGTCACCAGCCCTCCTCCGCCGACTACCCGGTCAGCCGCGCAACGGGCCGGCCCGGCTGGTGGCCCTGGCGGTCCGGGTCATGCCCGGCAACGGGCTCACGATCACCTCGGTGGTGACCAGCACGTCCAGCCCATCGATCCGGCACCACACCAGCCGGGCGGCGTTCGCGGCGACCAACTCCGCCGCCCGGGCACACGCCGCCGGTTCGTCCTGAAGAACCCGAGCCGCGCCCGCGAGGGCACCGAAGTCGGCGGCCACCCGGGCCTGCTGCCGTGCCACCCGGGCCGCTCCCACGCCCGCGCCGAACAGGCCCGCCACGACGAACAACAGCCCTACCCCGAGCAGGCAGATCGTGGCCCCACCCCGCTCACCACCGCCGGTCGCCCGTGGTCCCGCCCACCAGCGGGCTGGCCGACCAGCCGACGGGGTGGCCGGTGGTCTGCGGGGCGGCGGGGCAACCGATGCGCCGGCGTTCACGGTTGTGGCTCCGGCGCACCCGGTTCGACCGCCGCGACGGCCGTGGCCGCGACGCTGATCGCGGGCAGATCGGTGCCGAGGGCGCGGACGGAGGCGCGGACCGTCGCCCGGACGAGTTCGCCGTCCGAGACGACGACCACCTCGGCACCGGCCGGGGCCTGCCGGCTGCCGGCGGTGGCGCCCGGTTCACCCCGGGAGGCGGCGAGCGCCGCCTCCCTCGCCGCGTCCAGGCACGCCGCCTTGGTGCTCACCGCGTTGATCGCGGTCAGCCCGGTGAGCAGGAGTAGCACCAGCGCCGGCAGGCCGGCCGCCATCTCGGCCGTGAACGATCCCCGGTCGCGGCCGGCCGGCCGGCGCCCGATCACTTCAGTGCCCGGTCGATGACGGCCGTCAACGCCGACTGCACTCCGTCGGAGGTCAGCACCTTGAGCAGGACACCACCGAAGGCCACCGCGGCGAGCGTTCCGACCGCGTACTCCGCCGTGTTCATTCCGGCGTCCCCGCGAAGGCGGGCGAGGATTCTGCGCACGTGTTCGTCCTTTCTCGTTGGTTTCACAGCACGTCGCCGAGGACAGCGACGATCACCGGCACCAGGCCGGCGAGAATGAAGGCGGGCAGAAAGCACAGACCCAGCGGCAGCACGATCAGCACGCCGGAACGACGAGCAGCCGCCTCAAGCGCGACCGCCCGGTCAGCTCTCAGGTCGTCGGCGAGCCGGGTGAGCGCTCCGGCCAGGGCGGCGCCACTGCTCGCCGAGCGGATCGCGGCGGTGGCCACGCGGAGCGCGCCCGGTACCTCCGCCAGATGTGCCCACGCCTCATGGGGCCCGCCGCCGAGTTGCAGCGTCCGGCCGACCCGGGCAAGTTGTCCGCCCAACGGCCCGCCGAGCGCGTCGGCCACTGCGAGCAGCGAACGCTCCACGGGTGCCCCTGCCCGCAGCGCCGCCGCGAGCAGGTCAGCGGCGAGCGGTAGGTCGGCGGTGGCACGCAGTCGGCGACGGCGCACTGTCGGCGGCTCGATCCGCCGCAGCAACCGGTCGAACAGCACCGCCGTGGGCAATGCCGCCACCGGTCCGACCCAGCCCTCGATCAGTACCGCCGCCGCCAGGCCGGACAGCCCAGCGGTCAACCGGACGAGGTCCAGTCCCCACCGGCTCGTATTCCGCGACGGGGCCGTCGAAGCCGGTGCCGAAGCTCCGTCAGCTGACCCGTCCCGCTGGGCGGCCGGTCTCCCCCCGCGTGACCTCGTCCGCCCGGCAATCCAACGCCAGAGGCGCTGACCAGCCCGATCGGCCTTTACCTGTCCGGACAGTCGACGCAGCCGGCGTCGGGGCCGGTACCGGCCGACCGCGAGCCCGGCGACCAGGGCAACGCCGGCCAGACCGCAGGCGAGCAGGTGCGTCCCGGACATCAGCTGTCCCCGGCGGAGGTGACCGAGAGGCGCTCCGCCCAGAGCAGGCCGACCACCTGAAGGCCGACGGCGGCGACCGCGCAGGCACCACCGACCGGAGTGTGCAGCAGCACCTGGAGGGGGTCCACCCCGATGCCGTAGCCGAGGCCGATCCCGCCCAGCGGCAGGGCAGCCAGCAACCAGGCGGTAGCCCGGGCACCGGACGCCTGGGCCGTGGCCGCCGCCAGCCCTCGGTCCGTCGACCGGGCGTCGGCCTCGATCCGCTCGACCAGATCGGCCAGGGGTGCCCCCGTACGCTCAGCCAGCCGTACCGCCGCCCCGGCCAGTCGCCCGAGGCGATCCTCGGTGAGACCGAGCCCGGCCCGGCCCGGTAGACGATGCTCGGACCCGACGGGCTGGTAGTCGTCGGTGACGCTCTCATCCGGCGCGATTGGCGCTGAGGCGGCCGAAGTGGCGTCGGACAACGAGGTCGTCAGCACCTGCGCGGCCACCGGCACCGGCAGGCCCACCCGCAGGTCCCCGGCCAGGGCACACAGCTGATCCAGCCGCTCCCGCCGGTCCCGGACGGTTCGGCCGAGGGTTGCCCGGCGGCGCATCGCCCGCACACCCAGTACGCCGTAGCCGGCCAGCGCCACCGCCGCCACCGGACCGGCCAGCAACCCACCGACACCCGCGCCGAGCAGGCAGGTCAGCACCAGAATCCGCCGCGGTGTCGCCACCGGCGCCGTCGGTCGACTCACCGGCGGTGCACATGTCGCGGTCCGCTCGCGATGGTCGGCCGGCAGATGCAGGTCGGCCGGCTCTCGGTGGTCGGTCTGGTCGCGGTGGTCGGGTTCATCCCTGGCGATCTGATCCTCGTCCAACAACCGCGTGCCGCACGCCCGTGCCGTCGGCCCTGCGACGGCTGGTGTTCCTGCCGGTGCGACAGCACCGGCCATGCCACCGGGCCGCTTCGGTCGGCGGCTTCCGCGCGGCCCCGGCGGACGGGATGCGGTCGGTGCCGTCGGCGGCCCCGACCTGGGCCAGGCGATCGGGGACGCCGCTGGCCTGGCGGAGTGAGCCATGATCGACGAAGGTGGGGCCCCTGTTGTCGACGGCCACCCCACACCGGTCGGTCCCGGGTTGCTCAAGCCCTGGCCTCGCGGTCTCTGTCCGTCCCGTCGACCGCCCGCCTCACGTAGGGCAACGACCCAGGCGACCAGCGGATCATCGGCCGCCGCCCCGCCGTCCTCGACCCCTGACCGGGCACGTCGCCCACGCCTCCGGTGGGTCAGTGCGGCGAGGAACGGCAACACCGACATCGCCCACCACCACGCGCCACTCATGACGACACCGCCGACGCGGGCCAGGGCTCGCACAGGATCGGCGGCACCGGCACGTCGCGGTTGTGGATCAGCGTGCCGAGCGCCCGGGCCGCCAAGCCGAGTCCCCGGCCACGCACCCACGCGGGCACGGCGGTGACCAGCCGGTCGGGCCCTTGCGGCAGCAGCAGGCAGATGGACTCCAGCACCCGGCCCTGCGGGGTACGGCGGATCTGGAACACCACCTGAAGCGCCGCCGCCACCTGTGCGTGCAGCGCCGGCCGGGGCAGCCCACCGAGCAGGCCGAGCGCCTCCAGCCGGGCCGGCACGTCCGACGGGGTGTTGGCGTGCAGCGTCCCCGCCCCACCCTCGTGCCCGGTGTTGAGGGCAGCCAACAGGTCGACCACCTCCGCACCCCGACACTCGCCGACCACCAGCCGGTCCGGTCGCATCCGCAGCGCCTGCCGGACCAGCTCACTCAGGCCGACGGCACCCGACCCCTCCACGTTGGCCGTACGCGTCTGAAGACCCACCACGTGCGGGTGCACCGGCCGCAACTCGGCCGCGTCCTCGACCAGCACGATCCGCTCGGTGCCCGGTACCAGGCCGAGCAACGTGTTCAACAGGGTTGTCTTGCCGGAACCGGTGCCACCGATCACCAGATAGGCGAGCCGGGCCGCCACCACGGCGGAGAGCACCGGCGCCACCGGCCGAGCCACCGCGCCCTGTGTCACCAGTTCGTCAAGGGTGAACGGCCGCTGCCGGAAGGTACGCAGTGACAGGTAGGGCCCGTCGGTCGCCACCGGCGGTAGCACGGCGTGCAGCCGCGTGCCGTCGGCCAGCCGGGCGTCGGCACACGGCGAGCCGTCGTCCAGCCGACGACCGGCTCCGGCCGCCAGCCGCTGCGCGAGTCGCCGAACGTCGTCCGGCGTACCCACCGGCACCGGCACCTGGTGCAGCCCCTGCCCCCGGTCGACCCACACCCGTGCCCCGTTCACCAGCACGTCGGTCACCTCGGGGTCGGCCAGCAGCACGGCGAGCGGGCCCGCGCCCACCAGGTCGTCGCGCACCCGGTCGGCGATCCGCAGCAGGGCGTTGTCACCGAGTACGGCGGCGTCGGGCTCGGCGCGTACGGCGGAGACGATCGCGGCTGGGGTGACCGGCGCGGTGGTAGCGGCGATCCGCTGCCGTACCCGGGCCGCGAGGTTCTCCCCGGTCATGCCGCACCCGCCGCGGGCTGCCCGGTGAGTTCGGTGACGATCCGCTGGCAGAGCTCGGCCAGCGGGCCGCGTCCATCGGCCGCCGGGGCCTCACCCCGCTCCAGCCCCCGGCACAACCCCGGCTCCGGCCGTAGCGAACCAGCAAGCGGCAGGCCGAGTGCTTTGGCGACCTCGGTGGCGCGCAGCCGGCCGGGGGCGGGACCCCGGACGATGACGGAGAGGTCGGAACAGTGCGGGGCGACCGCCGCGACCACCCGGGCCGCAGCGGCGGTCGCGCGCAGCTCGGCGGGTACCACCACGAACGCCCGGTCGGCCGCCTGAAGAGCGGTCACCGCTGCGTCGTCGAGCTGGCGGGGCAGGTCGACCACCACGAAGTCCCGGCTCCGCCGGGCGGCGTCCAGGGTGGCGGCCACCGCCTCGGCCGGCACCGCGATCAGGTCGCCACGGTCCCAGGAGAGCACCACCAGATCGCCCCGGCTGGGCAACGCGCGTACCAGAGCAGGTGCGTCGACCCGTCCGTCGGCCCCGGTCAGCGCCGGCCAGCGCAGCCCTTCCATCTGCTCCCAGCCGAGCACCAGATCCAGGCCACCGCCGAGCGGATCGGCGTCGAGCAGCAGGGTACGCAGCCGTGCCCGGGCGGCGGTGACGGCGAGGCCGCCGGCGAGGATGCTGGCACCGGCGCCGCCCCGGCCACCGACCAGCGCGACCATCCGGGCGTGGGCCGGTGCCCCACCTTCGGTCCCGCAGTCGGCGAACCGGTCCACCAGCCACGGCTCGGCCGCCGGCAACACGGCGACGTGTTCGGCGCCGAGCAGTTCGGCCACCTGCCAACCGGACTCGACATCGCCGGACCGTCCCACCAGGACGAGCCGACTTCGTCGGGGTAGCCGCGCCCGCAGGCAGGGCTGCGCCTGGTCACTGCCGACCAGGACCAACGGGGACGGTCGCCAGCGGGTGCGGGCGGCCGCCGGGTCGGCGGCCACCTCCACCTCGACTCCACCCGCAGCAGCGAGCCGAAGCAGGTCGTCGAGCAGGTCACCGTCCGAGGTGATGACCAGCGGGAGGCGCCGGTCCGGTGGGACGGAGGTACGGGATGGCATCGCGGCCTCCAGGCGGTCGGCGCGGGTTGACTGGCTCGAACCCTGCCGCCGCTGCCGCCCCGCACGCCGCCCCTGCCGGCTGACCTGTGGACAACGAAGCGTTCTGTGGACAACGCCCGCCCCGGACGTTGATCTGTTATGGAGACGGGCCGCAGAGCGCACCCGTCTCGGCACTCACCAACCATGGCGAAACGTGACACGCAACACGCATAATCGACGTCCCGTGCCGTCGGCAGAACGGCAATCCTCGCCGGATCGAGGTCATGACCCAGTCGCCAGATCACGAACACGCCCGTGTCGAGCCGAGGCTGCGGGTCGGCCCCTGGCTGTTCGACCCACGTTCCCGGGCCCGGCAGTTGGCGCTACCGGCACGTCCGGTCCCGCGGGCCCTCCCGCCAGCGCCGGAGCCACCTGGCGGGCCGGCCCTCGCGGCCCCGCCCTTACGGGAAGCTGCGGTCTCGGTCGAACCCGCCCCGCGCGCTCCCGGCCGAATGTCACACCGACTGGTGCTGGCCGGCCTCGCGGCCGCGACCCTCGGTCTCATGCTCACCGTGCTGTGGCCGGCGACCGAGCCACCGACGGTCGCCGCCCCCGAGGTGCCGTCGGGCTGGGTACCTCCGCCTCCCGAGAGTCCAGCGTCCACCCTGGACGGCATCGCGCCCGCCGGCGCCCCGTCGCCGTCCGCCGCGTCGTCCGTCGGCGGGGTCTCGTCCTCCCAGCCACAGCTCAGTCGCCGGGCGACCCCGGCCTCGTCGCCCACCCGGACCGACTCGACGACCGCGCCCGCCACGCCGAGCACCCGCCCGACGCCCTCGCCGAGCCGGCCGGCGAAACCGCCATCGACCACCCGGCCACCCCAGCCGGAGGAGTTGACCCCCTTGCCGGCCTGGCGGGAGCGTGGGCTGCGCTCGGTCAACGGCGGCAACGAAACCAGCATCGAGTTCGTCAACCTCCGCTCGCGATCGGTGATCCTGTACTGGTTGGACCACCGTGGGCACCGCAGGCAGTACGACGTGCTGCAGCCGGGCGAGTCGTACCGGCAGCACACGTACGTCGGCCACCCCTGGGTGGTGACCGACCGGCGTGGTCGCGCCCTGGTCTGCTTCGAACCAACGGCCACGCCTGCCCGCGCCGTGATCAGGTGACCGAGGTCTTTCCGGCCGTGCACTTGACCGGCTGCTTCCCCGAGGCTCACGGGTTCGCGCTGCTCGACCCCGCGCGCCTGGATCGGCACCTGGGTACGGATAGCACCGGTCGCGACCTGCTGGAGCTGTTCACCACGACCGAGGCCGGTGACGCCGTCGCCCGAGAGGGAATAGCACTACCGCTGACGGGGCTGGCTGAGGGCTGCTACACGATGCTGGTGCGACACGTTGCGGATCAAGCACCACGGTCCGCAGCGACGCTCTCCTCGCCGGGCTGGATCCTGGGCTCGGAAACCGGCTCGTTGCTGCTCTGCGGCATCGGCCACCTCCGGGACTGGAGGCCCGACCATCCGGCACATCGCCGCGTGACGGTGCCGTCCGGCTGGTACGCGATCGAGGTCCGAGGACACCCGCAAGCCGAGGGATCCGACGACGGTACGTACGAGTTCGTGCTGACCCCCGCCCCGGCCCGGCCCACCTTCCGCGCCGATCCGGCCCGACAACTCGCGCTTCTCTGACGCACGCACCCGGGACGGCGCTGCTGCCGCTCCGCTGCAGAGTGGCCGAGAAAGCTGGTCGCTAGATCGAACTCGTCCTCAGCCTGCGGTGCGCGACCGTGACGTAGGCGGCAGTGGGGCCGAGCGCAGTGGCCACGCCGCCCAAGCACGCCACCGACGTGCCGACGACGGTAGCCCCGTCGGTCAGTACCGCGACGCCAGCCACACAGATCGTTGCCAGCACTGCGGCGACGGCCAGCGCCACCAGCAACTTCACGGTAAGCCGGCCACTCCTCGAGGCGATCTCGCCGATCCAGCCCGCCGGTACGAACAGCAACGGCACCAAGACGACACCCAGACACGCCAGCGAACCGCAGAGCGCCGGCCCGGCGAGCGGACCGCCCAGATCCCCGGTGGTGCTCGCCGCGTACACGAGTAGTCCGCCGTAGATGACGGGGGCCTGCGCGACGAACACCACCCATGCGACAAATGCACCGACGGCGTGGCGATTGATTGTTCTGCCCATGGTGCCTCCCGTGCGACGGCTTGGGAGCGTACGCCACTCGACAGACGCGGCTTCAGCTGGACCGACACAGGCAGGCAAAGGGACGACCCCCGTCGGGGGGAGACGGGGGTCGTCGGAGGTTCGGCTCCGGGGGGGTCGAGCCGAACCCGCTCAGCGGTCACGGGGGGTGCAACCGCCGAGAGTCTGCCGGTTGTACTAGATATGAATGCTTGTGCTGCAACCAAGTCTGCCTGAGCAGACCTGTGTACGTCGAGTGGTGTAGCCTCCACTCCCTGCGAAATCCTCCTCGCTGGGTGTGACCACGGTCACTGTTCGCAGGCGGGTGGGGGTCGGCCCGCAGGTCCGAGCGGTCTTCAGCCCCCGGGCACCCGCCGACGATAGACCATCGGGCTAGACTTTCGCGCCGTGGGCCGAAGTGCCGCTTTCTTCGATCTGGACAAGACCGTCATCGCCAAGTCGAGCGCCTTGGCGTTCGGCAGGCCGTTCTACCGGGACGGCCTGATCACTCGGCGTGACGTGGTCAAGTCGGCGTACGCGCAGCTGATGTTCCGGCTGGGCGGCACCGACGAGCAGACCATGGCCCGAACCCGCGACTATCTCGCCACCCTCTGCAAGGGGTGGCCGGTGGAGCAGGTCCGGCAGATCGTCGCGGAGACGCTGCACGAGCTGATCAACCCTTACGTGTACGCGGAGGCCGCCGCGCTGATCGAGGAGCATCAGGCCGCCGGTCGGGACGTGGTCCTGGTCTCCGCCTCGGGCGAGGAGATGGTGCGCCCCATCGGTGTGCTGCTCGGGGTGACCGACGTGATCGCCACCCGGATGGGCGTGGTCGACGGTCGGTACAGCGGCGAGGTCGAGTTCTACGCCGCTGGCCCGAGCAAGGTCGAGGCGGTCAGCGAGCTCGCCACCGCCCGCGACTACGACCTGGCCGACTCGTACGCCTACTCCGACTCGTACAGCGATCGCCCCTTGCTGGAGTGCGTGGGGCATCCGTCGGTGGTCAACCCGGACCGGCAGCTGCGCCGGCTGGCGGTCGAGAACGCCTGGCCGGTGCTCGAGTTCCGACACCCGGTGCCGCTGGGCCGGCGACTGCGCGAGCGGCCCGCCGTGCCGGTCGCCGCGGCGGCGCTCGGCGTCGGTGTCGGGGTGGCCATCGGCATCGCCTGGTACGGCCGACATCGCCGCACCCGCGCCTCTGCCTCGCCGGCCTGACCGCACCGCAGGCTGCACCGCCGCAGGCCGAGGCCGCGACCACCAGCGCCCGCACGGGGATCGACGACGGCAGCTACAGAGGGCCGGCCAGGAACCGGCGCGGGGCCGCCGGCCAGCGGCGTTCGGACACAGCGCGGGCGCACCCGGCCCCCCTCCACCACAGGCACCACCGATCGGCGCCGCCATCGGACGGATCGTCGGTATCCCCTCAGGCGGCGGCCAGGATCTCGTCGCCGATCGCGGTGAGTTGGTCGACGCCCACCTCGACGGCGGACATGTAGTGGCGGAGCCAGGATCGCAGTCCGTCCGGGGTGCCGGTGGCGAAGGCACCGGCCGCGCCCACGTACTCCGGCTCGCGTTCCCGGTGCCCGACATCTACGGCGAGCAGGCCGCGGGGGTCGAACCCGGTGGAGAGCAGCACGAGACGGGCCGCGCCCCGGGCCACCACGCCCGACGGGCCGGCGAACGGCCGCAGGTTGAGCAGTTCACCGTGCACGACGGCGGCCAGCACCAGCGGGGTGACCTGGGTGCCGCCGGCCACCAGCGTGGCCAGGGCGTCGAGCCGGGCAGCGACCACCGGATCGTCGACCGGGCGGCCCAGCGCGGCCTCGGCGACCACCTCGCGGGCGGCGAGCACGTGCAGCTTCGCCAGTACCTGCCGGGGGGCCTTCGGCCAGAGTTCGCTGAGCCCGGGCAGGGCGCCGGCCACCCGGAGCGCACCCTGGAGCACCGGTTCGGTGACGGTGCCGGCGCGTACCGCCTCCCGCTCGTGGTGGTGGCCCTCCAGTCCGGCGCTGGCCACCGCGGAGCGCAGGCTCACCTCGGCGGCGACCTGGCCGCCGTGGCGCCGCAACGCCCGGTGGCCCAGTGCCCGGTCGAACCGGTCGCGGGCCCGCTCCACGGCGGCGGCGATGTCGGCGAGGTCGAGCAGCGGTGCGAGCGGATCGGCGGTCACTCCGACACGGTAACGACGGAGGCGGTGGGCCCGGGCGCGAGTCACCGGCAACGCGACCCACGCCACCGGCCTCCCGGGCGGCAACCACCCCGACCGGGAGAGCCGAGGTCACGGGTTGCGGCATGTCGGGCCATCACGGCGACGGGAGGGCCCGACATGCCGCAAGCCGTGACGATCGAACGCCCAGGCCGCGCGGACCAGCGGGAAAGCGCGGCTCTGTGCTGCACCTCGGCGCGTGGGAGTGGCCGTTGAGCGACGGGCGCGTCGGGGATCGGTCGCCTCGCCCAGCCGCCGCGACTAACCTGCCCGGGAGAGACCCAGGTCACCCGAGCGACGAGGAGTCACCGCATGAGCGAGCGTCAGCGAGCGAATCATCAATGCAGCGCGCTGGTGCCTCATGCCGGTACGAAGCGAAGCGGAGTACCGGCATGAGCGAGGCATTGGCCAATCTGCTGAACGAGACGCGCCAGTTCCCGCCGCCGGCCGAACTCGCCGCCGACGCCAACGTCACCGCGGAAGCGTACGCCGAGGCGGCGGCCGACCGGTTCGCCTTCTGGGAGCGCCAGGCGTCCCGGTTGGCCTGGACCAAGCAGTGGGACCAGGTGCTGGACTGGTCGCGGCCGCCGTTCGCGAGGTGGTTCGTCGGCGGACAGTTGAACGTGGCCTACAACTGTCTCGACCGGCATGTGGAGGCCGGCCGGGGTGACAAGGTGGCGATCCACTGGGAGGGCGAACCCGGCGACAGCCGCACCATCACCTACGCCGACCTGCACCGGATGACCTGCCAGGCGGCGAACGCGCTCACCGACCTCGGCGTGACCGCCGGTGACCGGGTGGCGATCTACCTGCCGATGATTCCGGAGGCCGCGGTCGCGATGCTGGCCTGTGCCCGGATCGGCGCCACGCACAGCGTGGTGTTCGGCGGCTTCTCCGCGGACGCGCTCACCAACCGGATCCAGGACGCCTCGGCGAAGGTCGTCATCACGGCCGACGGCGGGTACCGGCGCGGCAAGCCGTCCGCGCTCAAGCCGACCGTCGACGAGGCGGTGGCGAACTGCCCGTCGGTCGAGCACGTCCTGGTGGTCCGGCGCACCGGCGAGGAGGTCGGCTGGTCCGAGCGGGACCACTGGTGGCACGAGACGGTGGAGCAGGCGTCGGCCGAGCACACCGCGCAGCCGTTCGACTCCGAGCACCCGTTGTTCATCCTCTACACCAGCGGCACCACCGCCCGCCCGAAGGGCATCCTGCACACCACCGGCGGTTACCTGACCCAGGCGGCGTACACGTCGTACGCGGTCTTCGACCTCAAGCCGGACTCCGATGTCTACTGGTGCACGGCGGACATCGGCTGGGTGACCGGCCACTCGTACATCGTCTACGGTCCGCTCGCCAACGGCGTGACCCAGGTGATGTACGAGGGCACGCCGGACACCCCGCACAAGGGCCGCTTCTGGGAGATCGTCGACCGGTACCGGGTGACCATCCTCTACACGGCGCCGACGTTGATCCGCACCATGATGAAGTGGGGCGAGGAGATCCCGGCCGAGTACAACCTCTCCTCGCTGCGGCTGCTCGGCAGTGTCGGCGAGCCGATCAACCCCGAGGCCTGGATGTGGTACAGGCAGCACGTGGGGCACGGTGAGCTGCCCATCGTGGACACCTGGTGGCAGACCGAGACCGGCAGCATGATGATCTCACCGCTGCCGGGGGTGACCGCCGCCAAGCCGGGCTCGGCGATGACTCCGCTGCCGGGCGTAGTCGCGGACGTGGTGGACGACCAGGGCCAGTCGGTGCCCAACGGCGGTGGCGGTTACCTGGTGCTGCGCGAGCCGTGGCCGTCGATGCTGCGCACCATCTGGGGAGACGACAACCGGTTCATCGAGACGTACTGGTCCCGGTTCGGCGCGGGCGCGACCGGCAACTCCGACGATCCGTGGATCTACTTCGCCGGTGACGGTGCGAAGAAGGACGACGACGGGCACGTCTGGCTGCTCGGTCGGGTCGACGACGTGATGCTGGTGTCGGGGCACAACATCTCCACCACCGAGGTGGAATCGGCGCTGGTGTCGCACCCGTCGGTGGCGGAGGCGGCGGTGGTCGGCGCGACCGACCCGACGACCGGGCAGGCGATCGTCGCGTTCGCCATCCCCCGGGGCAGCACCGAGATCTCCGGTGCGGCCGGTGAGCAGCTCATCGCCGAGTTGCGCAACCACGTGGCGAAGACGCTCGGTCCGATCGCCAAGCCTCGGCAGATCATGCTGGTGCCGGAGTTGCCGAAGACCCGGTCCGGCAAGATCATGCGTCGGCTGCTGCGGGACGTGGCGGAGAACCGCTCGCTTGGCGACGTGACCACGTTGCAGGACTCGTCCGTGATGGACCTGATCTCCTCGGGGATGAGCGGCGGCAAGTCCGACGAGGACTGACCACAGGCGTACGACCCGAAGGGTGGCGGTCCGGGATCGGACCGCCACCCTTCGTCATGTTTCCGCACGTCAACTCGGGTCGGGATGTGACAGTGAAAACGCCTGCCAACAAAAAGGTGCAACAAAATTTGGTCACAACTCTTCTCACCAGCCCCAGGAGTGCCTAGGTTCACCACTGGCCCCATTTACGGGGGCCTTTTTCACCGGCCCGCAACCCCCCGACGGGTCGGTTCCCTCAATCCGGAGGTACCACGTGCGGAAAGTCGCAGTGGGTCTGCTCGGGCTCTCGTTGACGGCTACCGGACTGACGGTCGGCACATCCGCCGCCGCCGCTCCGCAGCTGGAGACACCGGCGGCCGCCCCGTCCATCGCGGAGCCCGCCCACGCCGAACACGACCTGCCGAACCCGCTTGAGGACAAGCGCCGCGCCCTGCGCCAGGAGGGCCTCAGTGAGGTGCTCTCGGGCCGGGCCAAGGCCGAACGGATCAACGGCAGCACGGTGGTCAAGGTCGGCGAGCGGGCCGTCCGTGGCGGTGCGGCCGGCCGCAACGCCAAGGCCACCAAGCGCGGGCGAGGCCCCACCGAGAAGCAGTACGTCGAGCTGTCCCGGGAACAGACCGACCAGATCTTCGTGATCCTCGCGGAGTTCGGCAATGACCGGCACCCGAACTACCCCGACCAGGACACCGACCCGGACATCGCCGGCCCGACGAAGTTCGACGGTCCACTGCACAACGAGATCCCCGAGCCGGACCGGTCGGTGGACAACTCCACCGTCTGGCAGGCGGACTACGACGCCGACCACTACCGGAAGCTCTACTTCGGCACCGACCCCGGTGGCGAGTCGGTGAAGCAGTACTACGAGGCACAGTCCTCCGGCCGGTACAGCGTCGACGGCGTGGTCACCGACTGGGTGAAGGTCCAGTACAACGAGGCCCGCTACGGCCGCTCCAGCGGCTACCCGTGCGAGGGAATCGTCTGCAACAACGTCTGGGCGCTGGTGCGCGACGCCGCCAACAAGTGGGTCGCCGACCAGCAGGCGGCCGGGCGGACCGACGAGGAGATCGCCGCCGACGTGCGGGCGATGGACGAGTGGGACCGCTACGACCACGACGGTGACGGCGACTTCAACGAGCCGGACGGCTACATCGACCACTTCCAGATCGTGCACGCCGGTGGCGACATGGCCGACGGCGACCCGATCCAGGGCGAGGACGCCATCTGGAGCCACCGCTGGTACGCGTACGCCTCCGACCAGGGCCGCACCGGGCCGTCGAACTTCCCGGCGGGCGGTACCCAGATCGGCGACACCGGCGTCTGGATCGGCGACTACACCATCCAGCCGGAGAACGGCGGTCGCAGCGTCTTCTACCACGAGTACGCCCACGACCTCGGCCTGCCGGACGACTACAACGTGATCAGCGGCGGCGACAACAACAACGAGCACTGGACGCTGATGGCGCAGAGCCGGCTCGGCGCCAAGCACGACGGTGGCATCGGCGAGCGCGGCGGCGACCTCGGCGCCTGGAACAAGCTCCAGCTCGGTTGGCTCGACTACGAGGTCGTCGTGGCCGGGCAGAAGCGGACGCTCACTCTCGGCCCGCAGGAGTACAACACCAAGCAGGCCCAGGCCGCCGTGGTGGTGCTGCCCGAGCGCGAGTACACCTTCGACAACGGCGCGCCGTACGAGGGTGACAAGCAGTTCTTCTCCGGCAACGCGGACGACCTCAACAGCACCATGACCCGGACGTTCGACCTGACCGGGAAGTCGTCGGCGACCCTGTCGATGAAGGGCCGCTACAGCATCGAGGCGGACTACGACTACCTCTTCTTCGAGACCTCCCTCGACGGCGGGCAGACCTGGACGTCGCAGAACGGCACGGTCGACGGCGAGCCGCTGAAGGAGATCTCCCCCGGCCGTTTCGCGCTGGACGGCAGCTCCGACGACGAGTGGGTCGACATCGAGATCCCACTGGACCAGGTGGCGGGCGGCAGCGTCGGATTCCGGCTGCGCTACCAGACCGACGGTGGTGTCTCCGAAGGCGGCTTCTTCGGCGACGCGGTCACCCTCACCGCCGACGGCGAGACCGTCTTCACCGACGGCGCGGAGTCCGACGCGGACGGCTGGACGTTGGCCGGCGGGTTCGAGGTGGTCGAGGCGACGTACACGCGGAGCTTCGCGAACTACTACATCGCCGGCACCCGGCAGTACATCTCGTACGACAAGTATCTCAAGACCGGCCCGTACTTCTTCGGGTACGAGAACACCAAGCCGGACTACGTGGACCACTACGCGTACCAGGAGGGACTGCTGATCTCGTACTGGAACACCCGGTGGGCGGACAACGACACCTTCGCCCACCCGGGCGAGGGCCGGAACATGATCATTGACGCCCATCCGCGGCCGATCTACAACCTGACCGGGCAGCCCTGGCGGGCCCGCATCCAGGTCTACGACGCGCCGTTCAGTCTCAAGAAGGCGGATTCGTTCACGCTGCACCTCAACAGCCAGCCGCAGTACATCCGTGGGCAGGCCGCGCAGCCGCTGTTCGACGACACCAAGAAGTACTGGTTCCCGGAGCTGCCGAACCACGGCGTGAAGCTGCCGGCCACCGGCACCAAGATCAAGGTGTTGAAGCAGAACGGGATCAACACCAAGGTCCGCTTCTCCTGATCCGTCGGACCGACGACGTGGTGCCCCGGGCTGGTCAGCTGCCGGGGGCACCACCCCTTTCCGGACCCGCATCGACCGCAGGGGAACCGCCCCGACACCGCTCGCGTCATACCCTGGTGCCCACCACCATCCGCACCCGAGCGCCGGCGGCCTGCCTCGCCGCGCTGCTGGCCCTGGCTGGATGCGGCGAGCCGGACGGAGGTGCCGTGACCGCCGACCAGCGCCCCACCGCTACCGGCAGCCCGACCGTGGCAGGCGACGCCACCGCCGGCAACGCCACCGGGCAGCCTCCCGTCGGGCGCACCGGCGAGGCTCTGTCGCCCACCGACCCGCCGCTGATCGGCACCCCGACGGCACCGCCGCGCCATCCCACCGAGCTGCGCAAGACCAACGTCCTGGCCGGGCGGCTCAGTCAGGGCGGCAGCGGCCCCTGCTACACCCTGGTCACCGACGACGGCCGGGAGTACGCCTTGCACGGCGCCGACAAGGGCACCTTCGCCACCGGCACCTGGGTACGGGTGACCACCGCCCCGGCTACCGCCGAGGTGGACTGCGGCCCCGGAATCCCGGTCAGCATCCTCAAGATGAGCCAGGTCGGTTGACCGTCGACGCCGTCGTGGCGGATCGGCCGGGCCACCGCGGCGACGGCACCGGCCAGGCGAGCGGCATCGGGGCCCTAGGCTGTCGGGCATGACCGACCAGCGTGACGATGCCGTCGACGAGTCCTGCGTACTCACCGAAGGGCCGTGGACGCACCGGTTCGTGGGTGCCAACGGCAGCCGCTTCCACGTCGTGGAGGCGGGTACCGGGCCGATGGTGCTCTTCCTGCACGGCTTCCCCGAACACTGGTGGGCCTGGCACCGGATGCTGCCGGCGGTCGCCGACGCCGGCTTCCGCGCCGTCGCGATGGACCTGCGGGGCTACGGCGCCAGCGACAAACCACCCCGGGGGTACGACGGTTACACCCTCGCGGCCGACGTCGCCGGGCTGATCCGGGCGCTGGGCGAGCGCTCGGCCACCCTGGTCGGCACCGGCGCCGGCGGCATGATCGCCTGGACCGTGGCCTCGTTCCACCCGAACCTGGTGCGCCGCCTGGTGGTGCTCGGCGCCCCGCACCCACTGCGGCTACGGGCCGCCATCTTCGCCGACCCACGCGGTCAGTTCGCCGCGTCGACCCCCGCCCTGAGATTCCAGTTGCCCCGGTACGAACACCTCCTCACCCGCGACAACGGTCGAGCGGTCGAGGAGATTCTGCGCCGCTGGGGCGGCGACCGCTGGGTCACCGGCGCGGACTTCGCCGAACACGCGCGGCGCTACCGGGAGGCCATGCGAATCCCGCAGGCCGCCTTCTGCGCGTTGGAGGGCTACCGGTGGGCGTTCCGGTCGGTACTGCGGCTGCACGGCTACCGGTTCGTGAAGCTGATGCAGCGACCGCTTTCCGCGCCCACCCTGCAACTGCACGGGGCGCGGGACGTGGCGGCGTTACCGCGCACCGCCCAGGGCTCCGGGCGCTATGTCAGCGCACCGTACGAGTGGCGACTGCTCGACGAGGTCGGACACTTCCCCCACCTGGAGACACCCGAACTGGTGCTCGGCGAGGTCCTGCGCTGGGCGAAGTCCTGACCCGCGCGGGCGGCCTCAGACCCGCTGCTCGCGTACGTCGGTTACCTCGCCGACGGGGGCCCAACCCTGGTAGACGCCGAAGTCGAAGGCCTCCAGCCGCATCGCCTGCGCGACCGGCCAACGGCCACCGGTGTACTCGACCCGCAGCCACCCGTCGTGCTCGGCCAGCACGATGAACGGCTGACCCTTCCAGGTACAGGTGGTACGGACGTACGCCAGTTGCTCGATCTCGTTCGCCGGTACGACCCGGACGTGGCGGCCGGGGCGTACCTCGGTGAAACCCTCGGTCGCGTCCGGCTGGTAGAGCCGCACCTCGCTGCCGTCCGGGCTGGCCGGGAACTCCCGTCCGCGCCAGCGCGCCACGTAGCCGTCGCGCATCACCGTTCACCGACCTCCTGCCAGGAGAGCGTGTCGGCGTCGAGTACGGCGACCAGCCGCTCACTGCCCGAGGCATCGATGCGTACCAGTTGAGCGCCGTGCGGCAGCCGGACGCTGTCCACCTTGAACTCGGCCAGCACGTCGCTGCCCTCGCCGGGGGCGAAGCCGTTGCCCCGGAACGGGGCGCGTTCGATGACCCAGCCCTCCATCGCCCGCATGGCCGCCTCGTTCTGCCCGCCGTACGGGATGCGGTACAGGCTCGGCCGGTAGGCCGGCCACCGGAGCACGTAGATCTGTTCGGCGTCCGGCGCGAACGGCGACTCGGGGTGGTTGAGGCCGAGCGCCCGGTAGAGGGCGGCCGGGGTGGTGAGATGCGCCAGCTCGCTGGCCCGGTGCACGAATCCGGAGACCCGGTCGTAGCCCCGTTCCAGGTAGTAGCCGAGTTGGCTGGGTGCGATCGCCTTCTGCATCACGATCGGCCGGGTCAGATCACCCGCTGGCGCCGCCTGCCGTGGGCTGCTCGCCGGTGCGGGGGTCTCGACGGTCGGCTCGGGCTCGCCCTCGGCGTCGTCGCCGAGGCCGAGTTCGGCAGCCCAGTTGGCCAGCCCGACGATCTGCTCACCGGGCAGCTTCGCACCCACCGGGGTGCCGGGGTTGACGGCGAACGACCACGAAAGGTCGGGCCACTTGCGGATGAGCTGGACGAAGCGGACCTGCACCGTCTCGGCCGCCGGATCGGTGTGGTCGGCAAGGCGCTGCGGGGAGGTGAATGCCACCACGAAGGTCTGCCCGTCCAGTTGCACGGCCGGCCAGACGAAGCCCAGGTCGCCAGGGCGGCTACCGGCGGCGGAGTCGGCCGCGACCGGCATGAGAACCCGGGCCAACAGCAACGTGGAGAGGAACGTGTCCGTGCTGCCGGCCTCGGCGGCGCCGTACAGGTCTTCCTCCACCTCGTTGGCGGGTTGGAAGGGCGGATCGGCGGACGCGGTGGCCGCCGTGGGCGGGCCGGACGTGGGCGTCGCACCCGAGGGCTCGGACCCCTCGGGTGCTCCTGCGGCCGACGCGGACGCCGGCGTGAACAGCGACGGCCGCTCCGCGACCGGGACGGCCGCCGGTCGGGCGTCGACCGACGCGGCCATTTCGACCCCGGCATCCACCTGAGCCTGGCGCGGCGGTGCCGGGCTGGCCGCCGGATCGGCGGCCGTCGACCCGGGCGTCGCCGATCGTTCGGGGCCGGTCGGCTCGGGCGGCGCCGTCTGGACCGGGACGGTCGGCTCGGGCGGCACCGTCTGGACCGGGACGGTCGGCTCGGGCGGCACTGGCGGTGCCGCCACGGTCGGCTCGGGCGGCACCGTCCGGACCGGGACGGTCGGCTCGGGCGGCGCTGCCGGCACCGCCACGGTCGGCTCGGCTTCCGACGCCGTCGGCTCCGGCCGGCGGGTTGGAAAGCGTACCGTCGGTTCGGGATCGACAGCCGTCGCTTCGGGATCGGCAGCCGTCGGCTCGGGGTCGGCAAACGCCGGCTCGGGGTCGGCAAACGCTGGCTCCGCAGGGGCGGAGACCCTCGCGTCCTGCGGTGCCGGACGAGCCGACGCCGCGCCCGCTCCGGCCGTGCCGCCGCCGTCCGGCGGCCCGCCGGGCTGACCCGGGTGGCCGTTGGTGAGGCTGAGGTCCCGGGCCTCGATGATGGTGCCCTCTATCACGATCGGGGTGAAGCCACGACGCGGCGCAGGCGGGGCGGAGACCGGCTCGGCCGCCGAGGTCGGTTGTTCCTCCGCCGGCTGGCGACGGGGTGGCGTCTCGGCGGGATCACCGCCACCGGCGGTCGGATCACCGCCACCCGGGACCGCCCAGCCGACCGGGGTGCTCACCCGCAGCGACCGAACCGGCCCGTCGGGCGGTGGCAGCGGCTGGGTCGTCTCCTCGTTCGGGACCGGACTCGTCCGGGTGGTGGCCTGGTCGTTCTCGCTGAACACGAAAGCGCGGGTCGAACCGTCGGACGGCGGTTCACCGGCCGGTCCGCGGCGGGGAAACGGCTGACCACCCCGAAACCGCGACGGTGGTACGGCCCGGTCGGCAAGGCGGTCGCCGCGATGCGTCGAGCGACCGTTCGCCGGCTCGAAGAAGGATCGCTGAGCGGTCGGCTCGGGGCCGGGCGGAGCTCCGTTTGCGGGCGCGCCGGCCCGGTCCGGTGCCGTGGGCCATCCGGGCCCGCCGGACGTCGGTACCTCGCTCCGCCCCGGTGCCGGTCGCCGTGGCGACGCACCACCACCCACGGTGCCGCGGCCGTCCGGCCGAGCAGCACCCAGACCACCCGGCCGCTGGGCGTCGGCACGCCCCATCCCGCTACTGTCGGGCGGTGCCGGGCGGGCCGGGTCGGCTGCACGGTCGGCGGAGTCCGTGCGAGGTCGAGCAACTGTGCCCGCCGCCGCCGGCGGCACCTCGGGAAGATGAAAGGCCGCCGGCACCACCGGTGGTGCCGCGGAGAGCTGCGTCGGTCGGACCGGACCCGACGACCGCGGTGCGGAGGGCGGGTTCGGCGTCGCCGGAGCGGATGAGGCCGAGGCGGCGTCGCGGGCCCGGTTCAGCGCCTCGACACGTTCCAACCGAGCGCGTGCGCCCACCGTACGGCCGGGCAGCCGGACATCACCTCGGGACAGCTGGGACACATACCAGGCGGGCAGGTAGCCCTCGATGGGCAGGCCGGGGTTCACCGCCAGCCACCACTCGTGATTCGGCCAGCTCGCGGCGAGTTCCGCGTACCCGGTGCGTCGGCTGGGCCCGGCGTGCTCACCGAGACAGGCCCGCATCGCCTCGGCGGAGGTGAACGCCAGCACGTGCGTCCGGCCGCCGGTTGTCCACGTGCCCCAGCCCACCGGTGTCCGCCCCGCGGCCGCCTGCGCGGAGACCGGCAGCAGCAGCTCGACTCCGGACAGGATCCGGAAGTAAAGCTGCTGGTCATTGCCGTGCAGCGCGTCTCGCATCGCCGCCTCGGCCCCGGTGGCCGGCTCCCAGTCGGTCACGGCCACCCCTCCTCCCGGGCACAGGCCATAGGTATCGGATACAACCTACAAGGTGATTGCAAGATCACAATGTCAGGCCGCCGGTGGCCCACCCGGCTCACCAGCAACCGATAACATCCCGTCTCGGTGTCGACACGATACGGAGGCAGTCGATGTACCGGACACGCGGTGCGCGGCGACGCCGGCGAGGTGGTCGGCGCCCACCGGGCGTCCTCCGGACGGGGCTGACCGCGATCCTGCTGGCCGGCCCGATGACGACGGTCGCGGTGCCCCCGGCCCGCGCCGCGCCGGGGTGCGCCTCGCCACCGGCTCCGGCCGGGCCGGTCTCCGCAGCCCCCTGGGCGCAGCAACGGTACGCCCCGGAGCGTCTTGCTCGGCTGGCCACCGGTGCCGGGGTGACCGTGGCGGTGGTCGACTCGGGCGTGGACCGACGGCACCCGCAACTCGCCGGTCGGGTGCTGGCCGGCATTGACCTGCTCGATCCCGGCGGCGACGGCGGCCTCGACTGTGTCGGGCACGGCACCGGCGTGGCGAGCATCATCGCCGCGGCGCCCCGCGACGGGACGGCCTTCCAGGGGCTGGCGCCCAAGGCCCGGATCCTGCCGGTCCGGGTGAGTGAGCAACAGGTCGTGGCCGGGCACGGGACGGGACGCACGGCGACGCCCCGGGACCTCGGCCGAGCGGTCCGCTGGGCGGTCGACCAGGGCGCCGCCGTGGTCAACCTCTCCGTGGTTCTCTACGCCGACCATCCCGTTGTCCGCGCCTGTCGCGTACGCGCTCAGCCGGGACGTGGTCGTGGTGGCTGCCGCCGGCAACCTGTCCGCCGACGGCCAGCGACGCCCGTATCCGGCCACCTACGGCGGGGTACTCGGGGTCGGCGCGGTCGGAGCGGACGGCATGCGGACCGACTTCTCGCAGACCGGCACGCACGTGGATCTCGTCGCTCCCGGTCTCGACGTGCTGGTCGCCGCACCCGGGGATGGTCATCGCAGTGCCGACGGCACCAGCTACGCGGCGCCCTTCGTCGCCGCCACCGCAGCCCTGCTGCGCCAGTACCGCCCCGACCTGAGCGCGTTGGAGGTGGCCCGGCGGATCGTCGCCAGCGCCGATCCGGCCCCCGGCGACGGATACGGTGCGGGGGTACTCAATCCGTACCGGGCGGTGACCGAGACCGGTTCGGTGCCGAGGCACGCGCGGGCGGCGACCGGGCTGGCCGACGACCGGCCTGATCCGGCGCTACTGGCACAGCAGGACCGTCGACGGGCCGCACAGACCCGGGCACTGCTGCTCACCGGCGCGGGCATGCCGTTGGTGGCCACCGTCGTGCTGGCCGCGGTGGTGGTGCCCCGAGGGGTACGCCGACGATGGCGTCCCGCCGACCACGGCCACGACGTGGGGTGACGCCGATCGGCGTCACCCCGGCGGCGGAGGTTCACTGGAACAGGCCGGTGTTCCGCTTCTCGGTGTCGAGATAGTCAGCTGCGGACTCGTCCACCGCAAGCTTGATGTCCCGCAACATCGCCTGGAGATCCTGCGAGGCGTTACGCCACCGCGCCTGCCGCTGCTCGTAGGCCTGCTGTGCCGCACCGGACCAGCTGGCTACCAGCGGCGCCGCGTCGCGCTCCAACTGGCCGAGCTGTGCATCGAGCGTGTTGAGCGCTCGCTGGATGTCCGCACTGGCCTGTTGCAGCGCGGCGAAGTTGACGACCAGCACACCGTGCTCCATCGGATTCTTCTCCCTGAGTCGTGGCTATAGCGGCAGTTGGATGCCGCCACGGTTGGTGGCCGCCACCCGGGCGGCCGCCTCGGTGTCCGACGCGTCGTAGCGGGTGCCGGCGGTGCGGATCGCGCCCGCCGTCTCCCGCAGCGCCTGCTGCAGCCCGGCCTGATCCTCCGCCCACTTCCGTTTGACCTGCTCGAACGATCGGCCACCAGCCCCGCGCCAGGCCTGCTGGAGGACCTCCAGCTGGACCAACAGTCCACTGAGCATCGACTGCAACGACTGGTCGGTCTGCTCGAACTTCGCCGCGGTCTGCTGCATCACCGCGGCCTCTGCCTGGGTCTGGGACACCTTGGACGTCACCTCGTCTCCTCGATCGTGGCTGGCCCTGCGGCGGTACGCACCACCCACGACGCCGGAGGGCGAGCACGACGCGGGATGGGCCAACGAGAACTCGTCGCTGAGAGTAGCGACACGATCGCGGTTCTGCTACCCCACCTCGTTCCCCTGTGGACAACGTCCTCGATCGCCGGCAACTACGATGGGCGTCGTCGATGTCGCGATCGGTGACGGTTCAAGGGAGGCTACGGTGGCGGCGACCCTCACTTCGGCCCGCCCGGACGCGCCCGGCCTCCCGCCCTCCGACGATCCGTCGTCCGGATCCGGCCGTCGGATCCGTCCCAACGAGCCACGGCGACCACCCGGCCGCCGATGGCGCTCGACTCCTGTCCGCCCCGGCCAGATCGTCACCACCCAGGTGGTGGCGGCGGCGATCGTCGTGGTTCCGGGCCGGGGTCCCCTGGCAACGGCCGCCACGACACTTGTGGCGGCCGTGGTGCTCACCGTGACCTGGAGCCGGGTCCGCCGGCGATGGTTGCACGAGTGGCTGGTCACCGGCGTTGGCTTTCTGAGCCGGCGGCGTACGACCGGACCTGACGACGGTCCGACCGAGCTGCTCGGTCTGGTGAACCCGAACGCCGTGATCGGTTCCGTCGAGCTGGGCGATGGTTTCGCCGCGATCCTGGACGACCCGGACGGCCTGATGGCACTGCTGGAGATCGGCGACCCGGCCGACCTGATCGGTGACCGCGAGCAGTCACTACCGTCGCCCGCGTCGCTGCTTGCGGCCGAGACCGACCAGGGCCCGCCGGTATGCGTACAACTTCTCCTGACCGGTACGCCGGCACCGGCGCTCGGTGCCGGCGGCGGCGTGCCGGCCGTCTCGTACCGTCAGCTCACCGACGGGCAGTTGGCCGGGCGGGATCGGGCGGTGCTGGCGGTGCGGGTGTCGCGGGCGCGGGGCTGGCCGGAAGATGCGTTGCGGCAAGCCCTCGCGGGCGCCGTCCGCCGGATCGTCCGGCGGCTGCGCCCGTTGACCGTGCGGCCGATGGGCGAGCAACCGATCCGGCGGGTGCTCGCCGAGTTCGCCCACCACGACGGGCGGCCGGTGCGGGAATCGTGGCAAACGGTCCGCTGCGGTCGCCTGCTCCAGACCACCTTCCGGTTGAGTCGTTGGCCGGGCGGGGACGCGGCCACGCTTGTGCACCGGCTGTGGCAGCTGCCGGCGACCGCGATCACGGTGTCGCTGCACGCCGGGACGGAGCGGCCGACGGCCACCGCGCTGCTCGTTCGGCTCGCCGCGCCGACGCCCACCGACTTGTCGGACGCGGCTCGGCAGCTGCGCCGGACGGCCGCCGCCGACGGCGCGACCCTGGAGCGGCTCGACGGCCGGCAGTGGGACGGGCTCGCCGCGACGCTGCCGGTGGCTCGGCCCGGGGCAGCACCGCTGACCGATGCCGGAGACCCGAATCGGGAGGTGCCGTACGGTGCCGGGGACCTGGTGCGGGAGGTGCCGTTCGGCGCCGCCGGGCTGGTGATCGGCGTCAACCGGCACGGCGATGCCGTCACCGTGCGGCTGTTCCGGCCGGAGAGCACGCGACTGATGCTCGTCGGTGGGGTGTCCGCTGCCCAGTTGGTCGCCGTACGCGCGATGGCACTCGGTGCCCGGGTGATCGTCCAGACCGGCCGGCCGCACGCCTGGGCGCGGTTCGTCCGGGGCACGGGTCGGCCGGTGCCGCTGATCCGACCGGGTCGGCCGGTCACGGGAGAACCCGGTACGCCGCTCGCCCCGGTACTCGTGGTGCTGGACGCGCCGCCGCCCGCCGGTCCCCGGCCGGGCACCGCCTGGCACACCACGCTGCTGGTCCGCGACGTGCTGACGCCGGCCGACGCGGACGCGTTGGGCCGGGTCGACCTGGCGGTGTTCCAGCCGCTGAGCCGGGCGGAAGCCACCGTCGCCGGCAACGCGCTCGGACTGGGCGACGCGGCGGAGTCACTGACCCGCATCCGGCCCGACATGGTCGCCGTGGTCAACCGGCGGGCCCTGCGGTGGGCAGTGCTCGCCCGCACCCCGATCGAGGCGCAGCTCGTCGGCGCGCGAGCCATTGGCCAAGCGCAGTGATCTCGCGGGTTCCGCCCATGCGCCCGCCGTGGCACCATGCCCGCCATGGGTTTTCTGAAAGGTCTACTGATCCGGGTCGGCGCCACGGCGGTGGCCTTCTGGCTGGCCACACTGCTCATTCCCGGTATCTCGCTCGACACCGAGTCGGTCTCCGAGACGATCCTCACCCTGATCCTCGTCGCGGTCATCTTCGGGGTGGTCAACGGGGTGCTCCAGCCGATCATCAAGACCGTCGGCTGCGGCTTCTACCTGCTCACCCTCGGCCTGATCGCCCTCGTGGTCAACGGCCTGCTGTTCCTGCTCACCGGCTGGATCGCGGATCAGGCGGGACTGCCCTTCGACGTCGACGGCTTCTGGCCGGCCGCGGTGCTGGGGGCACTCTTCGTCGGCGTCGTCACCTGGATCCTCGGCGCCATCCTCGACCGAGACTGACACCACCCGCCGCGAGTCCCGGTGGTTGCCGGTAACGGTGACCACCGGGGCGGCGCGTCCGGCCACATCGCGAGAATTGGCTGCTTGGACCTACCCAGGTCAGGCACTGGGCCCTACGGGGTCGCGGGCTGGGCACCTGGTTGGCGGGCGCGGTCGGGGACCACCTGGCCGAGCTCGGCGTACGCCGGATCCTGCTGGCCACCATCGACGCCCACGGGGTGTACGCGAAAATCGGATTCGGCGGCGTACGGGCCGACCGTTGGATGGAGCTGGACCAGCGCGGCCAGGCCGTGAGTCCGCTCACCAGCAAGGATCGACAACCCCATGAGGCCCTTACGGTGGAACCGTGACGTCGCTCCGTCTCGGCTACCTCTACGGACTTGGTGCCTACCTGCTGTGGGGGTTCTTCCCGCTCTACTTCAAGCTGCTGCGTCCGGCCGGACCACTGGAGATCCTCGCCCACCGGGTGGTGTGGTCCGTCGCCTTCGTCGCACTGCTGCTCGTCGCGCTGCGCAACGTCGGCTTCCTGCGGGCCCTGCTCCGCCGGCCACGAACCCTCGCGGGAATCGGTGCCGCAGCCACGCTGATCGCGGTCAACTGGTTCACCTACATCTACGGTGTCAACTCCGACCGAGTGGTGGAGACCGCCCTCGGCTACTTCATCAATCCGCTGGTGGTGGTCCTGCTCGGGGTGCTGGTGCTACGTGAGCGGCTGCGACCGGCGCAGTGGTCGGCGCTCGGCATCGGCGCCCTGGCCGTGGCCGTGCTCACCGTCGACTACGGTCGGCTGCCGTATCTCGCGCTCATCCTGGCGTTCAGTTTCGGTGGGTACAGCCTGGTGAAGAAGCGCCTCGGCCTGCCCGCGGCGGAGGGTCTGTTCGTCGAGTCGGCGGTGCTGTCGCTGCCCGCGCTCGGCTACCTCGGCTGGCTCGCCGCCACCGGTGCCGCCGCGTTCGGCCACGTATCGGCCGGGCACACGGCCCTGCTGGTGCTGGCCGGGGCGCTGACCGCCATCCCGCTGCTGCTCTTCGCCGGTGCCGCCAACCGGCTGCCGCTGACCGCCCTCGGCATGCTCCAGTACGTGGCGCCGATCCTCCAGCTCGGCTTCGGTGTACTGATCTTCCACGAGCCGATGCCGCCGGCCCGGCTGGCCGGCTTCACCCTGGTCTGGCTCGCCTTGATCGTCTTCACCGCCGACGCCGTACGCCAGGCCCGGCGCACCCGCCGCCTGCGGCTGGATGCCACCGAGGCACCGACCGCAGCGGTCGCGACCAGCCGCTGACGGCCCGGCTCAGCGGACCTCGTAGGCGAGCACGGGAGTGCCGTCGGCACGGATCAGTTCCAGCCGGACCAACTCGGCGTTGGTGAACCGGGTCGCCCCGGTGATCCGCAGGTCGTCGCCGGGGGCGGCCAACCAGGAACCGATCTGCTCCTGCGAGCCGTCCCCGGCGTGCGCCACCAGCCGGAAGGCGTTCGCCTTGCCGTACCCGGCCCGCTCGTCGTAGCCGCAGTGCATGGTCACCTCGGTACCCCAGTTGGTGCCGGTCAGGCCGATCTCGGCGTGCACCGGCACCGTGCCGGCGACCGGTTGCATCTGCACCATCCGCACCGGGGCACCCGGCCCGTTCAGCACCTGCCCGGGCAGCATCATGGCCACCCCGAGGCCGACCACCAGCGCGAACGCGGCGGCGGCCAGCCCGATGACCGCGTACCGCAGCCGGCCGGCCTGCCGCTCACGGCGTCGGCGCTCCCGGGCGGCGTTGAGCAGTTCGGGCACCCGGGGGTTCTCCGGCGGCGGGAGGAACTGTTCCAGGCTGGCCGGATCCAACCGGCCGAGCAGACCGGGCAGCACGGCGATCTCGGAGACCGACTGCTGGCAGGCCGGGCAGTCGACGAGGTGCCGTTCGTAGGCCACCCGGTCGGCTGGGGAGAGCGCGCCCAGCACGTACGCCCCGTCGTCGTACGCGAACTCGCAACGGTTCATCCGGTCACCCCCATCTCGGCCAGGACCAGCCGCAGGGAGCGCAGCGCGTAGTGGGTGCGGGACTTCACCGTGCCGGGCGGAACCCCCAGCCGCGACGCCGCCTCGGAGACCGACCGCCCCTGGTAGAAGCACTCCACCAGGACGTCGCGGTGCGAGGGACTGAGCCGGTTGAGCGCCTCCGCGACCGTCCACGCCTCGACGGCTCGTTCGGTCTCGTCGACGACCTCCGGCGGCTCGGGAAGTTCGTCGGTGTACACCTCGCCGACCCGGGTGGACCGTCGCCGCCAGGCGTCGATCGCCAGGTTACGGGCGGTGGTGAAGAGCCAGGCGCGCACCGAACCGCGCCGCGGGTCGAGCGACTCCGGATGCCGCCAGGCCCGCAGCAGCGTCTCCTGCACCAGGTCCTCGGCGCGCTGCCGGTCGCCGTTGACCAGCCGCAGCGCGTGCGCGTACAGCGCCTCGGCATGCTCGTCGTGCAGGGCGCGCAGCAGGTGGGCGTCGTGGTCGCTGATGGTCTTCTCCTCGCTCTCGGCGCGAGCGGGCGCGGTGTTACGACCAGAGATACGTCCTGTCACGCCGAACGGTTCATTCCCAGCTCAACCTGGGATTCCCGGGGGTGGAGTTCATCGCTGGTTCACATCGACGCCGACCCTCGCTCACCACGCCGCCCTAGCGTCCGGCGGGTACGCGTCGGTGACCTGCACCGACGTGCACCGACCCTCAGGAGGATCCTCCCCATGAGCGACCGTCCCCGGCTGCTCCCGCTGCTGGGCACCCCCCGCCACGGCAGCCGCGACGCCATGACCTGCCTCTACCGCTGCGGCAACGCCTGTGACCATCCGGTACCCAACACCTCCGACAACGCGTACTTCGGTGACATGGTGAACGCCGAGGTCAGCCGCCGCGGTGTGGTCCGCGCCGGGGCGGTCGGCGCCCTGGTGCTCGGTTTCAGCGGCGCTGCGGCCGGCGCGCTGGCCGGCGCGACTCCCGCCGCCGCAGCCCCGGTTCCCCCGGTGCCCCCGGCCGGTCAGCCGGCGGCGGCCGGCCGTCGCCCGGGCAGCGGTGCCCTGACCTTCAAGCCGATCCCGCCGAACACCCTCGACACCTTCGTCGTCCCGAACGGCTACGACCACGCCGTCATCATCCGCTGGGGCGACCCGGTGGTGCCCGGCGCGCCGGAGTTCAACCTGCGCCGGCAGACCGCCGCCGCGCAGGCCAAGCAGTTCGGCTACAACAACGACTTCGTCGGCGTGCTCCCGCTGGACAAGCGCGGCAAGCGGGCGCTGCTGGTGGTCAACCACGAGTACACCAACGAGGACCTGATGTTCCCAGGCTTCACCAGCCAGGACGCGCTGAGCGTCGAGCAGGTGAAGGTGGCGATGGCCGCGCACGGCATGTCCGTGGTGGAGATCGAGCGGGTCGACGGCACCGGCCAGTGGCAGGTCGTCGACTCCGGCCGCCGGCCGTACAACCGCCGGGTCGACGCGCTGAGCAGCAAGTTCGAGCTGACCGGCCCGGCCGCCGGCTCGTCGTTCGTGAAGACGGCCGCCGACCCGAAGGGTCGTACGGTCATCGGCACGCTCAACAACTGCGCCGGCGGCGTCACTCCCTGGGGCACGGTGCTCTCCGGCGAGGAGAACTTCAACCAGTACTTCGTCGGCGGCGACGCGGCGCCGGAGTCGGAGAAGGCCCGGCTGGCCCGCTACGGGATCAGCACCAGCGCCCGCTACCCGAGCGGCAGCCGCAAGTGGGACCGGGCCGCCGAGCGCTTCGACCTCGCCAAGCACCCCAACGAGGCCAACCGGCACGGGTGGGTCGTGGAGATCGATCCGTTCGACCCGGAGAGCCGCCCGCGCAAGCACACCGCGCTCGGCCGGTTCAAGCACGAGGGCGCGAACGTGATCGTCGCCCGCAACGGACACGTGGTCGCGTACATGGGCGACGACGAGCGCTTCGACTACCTGTACAAGTTCGTCTCCGACAAGAAGTTCATGAAGGGGAACTCCTGGGTCGCCCGCAAGCACAACCTGACGCTGCTGGAGTCGGGCACCCTCTACGTCGCCAAGCTCGACCAGACCAGCGCCGGTGAGATCGACGGCTCCGGCACCCTGCCCAGTGACGGTGCCTTCAACGGCCGGGGCCGCTGGATCAAGCTGGTCAGCGGTAACCGCTCCTACGTGGACGGAATGACCGCCGCCGAGGTGCTGACCTTCACCCGGTTCGCGGGGGACAAGGTCGGTGCGACCAAGATGGACCGTCCGGAGGACGTCGAGCCGAGCCTGCTCACCGGCAAGGTGTACGTGGCGCTTACCAACAACTCGAACCGTGGGGTCGGCAGCAACCCGGCACCGGACGAGGCCAACCCGCGTACCGCCAACCGGCACGGGCAGATCCTGGAACTGGTCGAGGACCGGGGGGACAACACCTCCGACACGTTCAAGTGGTCGCTGCCGATCGTCTGCGGCGACCCGGCGGACCCGTCGACCTACTTCGCCGGGTACGACAAGACCAAGGTCTCGCCGATCTCCTGCCCGGATAACGTGGCGTTCGATGCCACCGGCAACCTCTGGATCTCCACCGACGGCAACGCGCTGGACAGCAACGACGGCCTCTTCGCCACGGCGATCGAGGGCCCGGAGCGGGGCCACCTGAAGCAGTTCCTGACGGTGCCGGTCGGTGCGGAGACCTGCGGTCCGTTCATCACCGAGGACAACCGCTCGGTCTTCGTGGCCGTGCAGCACCCGGGTGAGATCAGCGGTTTCACGATCGACAACCCGGCCTCCACCTGGCCCGACGGCGACTACGCCAAGCCGGGTGTGGTGGTGACCTGGCGGCTGGACGGCGGACCGGTCGGTAGCTGACCCCGCCCCGGCATCGCGCCGGCCGCCCATCCGACGGCCCTCTCCCCACCAGGGAGGGGGCCGTCTCGGCAGGTGTCGAGGATCAGTTGTCGGCGGCCAGCCCGTCGGCGATGCTACGCGCGGCGGCGAGCAGTTTCGTCCGGACCACTCGGGCGGAGGTCATCATCTCGCTGGCCGGCAGCGCGCAGGCCAGCACCGTCCGCCGTTCCATGTCCTTGTCCGGGCTCACCAGCACGGCGGCGCAGGCCACGCCCTGCCGGAACTGGCCCAGCTCCAACTGCATCCCGCGCCGGTCACCCGCCGACAGGTCGGCCTCGAAGGCCTCGGGGCTGGTGAGGGTCGCGCTGGTGAACGGGCGCATGCCGTACTCGCGCAGGTAACGGTGGCGCTGCTCGGCGGTGAGTGTGGCGAGCAGGGCCTTGCCGAGCGCGGTCGCATGCGCGCCCTCGTCGAACCCGGGAACGAGATCCTCCAGGTACGGCGAGCGGTGGCCCTCCGCCACCGCGGTGATCGCCACCTGGCCACCCACGAATCGGCCCAGGAAATGACTCCAGCCGGTCTCCAGGGCTGCCCGACGCAGGCTCTCCCCGATCGCTGGTGAGCCGCGGAACGCAGAGACCAGCTCGCGGTAGCGGTCGGCAATCTCCAGCCCCACGATGTACGTGCCGTCCTCCCGACGGATCACGTAGCCCTCGTACGCGAGGGTGCGAACCAGGTGGTACGTGGTGGCCACGGTCAGCTCGCAGCGGCGGGCGATCTGTTTGACCGTCAGGCCCCGGGGGGCACGACCGACCGACTCGAGCACTCGAAGCGCGCGGGAGACACTTCGGATCAGGTCCGAAGGTTCCGCCAGGGGGTCACGCACAACCACCTCCGCCACCGGGGGACTTACACCATATGAAAAAGCGGCCCGCCGCGAAACGCCTGATCGGGTGGATGATCCAAGGTAATCGAATACTAGATGTGAAGTTCACCTCACTTTCCGTCGTCGCCGTGCGGCTGGCGTAGGTTGGCCGCACCATGACCCACATCGCCCCTGCGCACCCCTTGGGAACCGCCGCACGACCCGTCCGGGCAAGTGCGGTAGCGGTCACTGTCACGATCGTCTGCGTCCTGCCGGTCTTCCTGGTCGGCGGCCTCGCCGTGCAGATGCGGGAGGAATTGGGCTTCTCTCCCGCCGGCCTGGGACTCGTCGTGGCGGTCTACTTCGGCGTCGGCGCCCTCGCCTCGGTGCCCTCCGGTGCCCTCGTCGAACGGTGGGGCGCCGCCGTGGTGGCCCGCGCCGGCATCGGGGTGTCCGCCGGTGCCTTGCTGGCCGTGGCGGTGGCCGCCCGCTCGTATCCGGTGCTTGTCGGTCTGCTCGCCGTCGCGGGCACCGCGAACGCACTCGGCCAGTTGTCCAGCAACGCCCTGCTCGCCCGGCACGTCCCGCCCCGTCGGCAGGGCCTGTCGTTCGGCGTCAAGCAGGCGGCCATTCCGGTCTCCACACTGCTCGCCGGCGTGGCGGTACCCACCCTCGCGCTGACCGTCGGTTGGCGTTGGGCCTTCGTGGCGGCGGCCGGTGCCGCACTTGCCGCACTGCCGGCCGTACCCTCGCAGGGCGCCCGGCCCGCGCGGCGCCGCACCGGCCGTACCGGCGGCCCGAGCCCGGGGCTGATCCTTGTCGGCGTGGCCGCGACGCTGGCCGCAGGAGCGGCGAACGCGCTTGGCACCTTCGTGGTCGATGCCTCGGTCGACCGAGGGCTCGATCCGGGAATGGCCGGGCTCACCCTGACCCTCGGCAGCGCGGTCTGCGTCGCGGCCCGGATCGGGATCGGCTGGCTGGCCGACCGCCGCACCGGCGGACACGTCGCGGTGATCGCCGGCCTGCTGGTGGCCGGCGCGGTAGGTCTGGGCCTGCTCGCCGCGGCCGGTCCGGGCCCCCTGGTCGTGGGCGTGGTGCTCGGCTTCGGTCTCGGCTGGTCCTGGCCGGGGCTGATGAACTTCGCGGTGGTCCAACTGCATCCGCAGGCACCGGCCGCCGCCACCTCGATCACCCAGACCGGGGTGTACGCTGGCGGCTTTGTCGGCCCGCTCGCCCTGGGTCCGCTGGCCGCCGCAGCCGGCTATCCCGCGATGTGGCTCGCCGCTGCCGCCGCCATGCTCGCCGCCGCCGCCCTCATGCTCACCGCCACCCCACTCCTCCCCACCCCAGACCTGTCACGTTGATCAAGAAGTTTGCGTCTGGATTCGCGCGGACGGCGACTAAAACTTTGATCAACCCGACGGAGGTGGGGTGGGGTTAGCTGGTGCGGTCGGCGATGTGGTCGCAGAGGGATTCGAGGGCGCGGCGGGCCGGGCCGGGTGGGAGGGGCGCGAGGTGGGCGCGGGCGTCCTCGGCGTAGCTGCGGACGGTCTCGCGGGCGCGCTTGAGCGCCGGGCTCTCGCGGAGCAGACCGAGCGCCTCGGCGTGCAGGGTGTCGTCGGTCAGTGGCCCGGTGGCCAGGATCTCCCGCAGCCGCACGGAGGCGGCGTCGGCGTCGTCGGCGGAGAGGGCGTAGAGCACCGGCAGGGTGGGCACGCCCTCCCGCAGGTCGGTGCCGGGGGTCTTGCCCGACTCCGTCGACTCGCTGGCGATGTCGAGCAGGTCGTCGGAGAGCTGGAAGGCCACACCGATGGTTTCGCCGTACCCGGCCAGCGCCGTCACCTGTTCCGGGGCGGCCCCACTGAACTGGGCACCGAAATGCGCACTGGTGGCGATCAGGGAACCGGTCTTCTCGGCGATCACCCGCAGGTAGTGCGCCACCGGATCGTCACCGGCCCGGGGGCCGATGGTCTCGGCGATCTGCCCGTGCACCAGCCGAGCGAACGTCCGAGCCTGCAGGCGTACCGCGTCGGGGCCCAGCTCGGCTGCCACGTCCGCAGCCCGGGCGAAGAGGTAGTCGCCGACCAGAATGGCCACCGAGTTGGTCCAGCGTGAGTTGGCGCTGGGTGCGCCACGGCGCACCGACGCCTCGTCCATCACGTCGTCGTGGTAGAGCGTGGCCAGGTGGGTCAGCTCCACCACCACGGCCGCCGACACGACCTCGGACCGGGCCGGGTCGCCGAACTGGGCGCCCAGCGCCACCAGCAACGGCCGGAACCGCTTCCCGCCGGCCTCCACCAGGTGCCGGGCCGCCTCGGTGACGAACGGGTCGGCGCTGGCGATGCTCGCCAGCAACTCCGCCTCGACCGCCTCCAGCACGCCGAGGACGGACTCCTCACTGCGCGGATCGGCGAGGTGGAGGCCGAGCGCGCCGAACTGAGCCGCGCCGGAACGGCTCCGGCGACCACCGGAGCCGGTGACACCTGAACCCTCGCCACCCCTAATCACCACGCCTCCAACCATGCCACACACGTTCGACCTGCACCGGACCGGGGATACGCGACGAGGGCCGGCCCACAGCGTGTGGTCCGGCCCTCGATCGGCAGGTCAGCCGTTACCGGACGAAGTCGGCGGCCGAGGAGGCGAGGTCGAGCAGCGGTGCCGGCGCGACGCCGAGCACCAGCGTGGCGAGCACCCCGATCACCAGTGCGGCCGAGGTGAGCGCACCGGGCACGGCCACCGTCGGCGTCGCATCGCCCGGCTCGGAGAGCCACATCAGCACCACGACCCGCAGGTACGGGAAGGCCAGCACCATGCTGGTCAGCACACCCGCGATGACCAACCACACCTGCCCACCGTCCAGCGCCGGACCGAAGACCGCGAACTTGCTGGTGAAGCCGCTGGTCATCGGGATACCCGCGAAGGCCAGCAGGACGAAGGTGAACACGGCGGCGTAGACCGGCGACCGCTTGCCCAGCCCGGCCCAGCGGGACAGGTGCGTGGCTTCCCCGTCGGCGTCGCGTACCAGGGTCACCACCGCGATCGCGGCCAACACCGTGAAGCCGTAGGCGACCAGGTAGAACATCGTGCCGGAAAGCCCTCCGCTGCCCGGCGCGAGCACACCGACGAGCAGGTAGCCGGCGTTGGCGATGGACGAGTACGCCAGCAGCCGCTTGATGTCGGTCTGGGTCACCGCGAACAGCGCACCGACCAGCATGGTCAGCACCGCCACCGCGCCCAGCACCGGAGTGAAGTCCCACCGGGCCCCCTCGAAGGCCACGTGGAACACCCGCAGCAGGGCACCGAACGCGGCGACCTTGGTGCAGGCCGCCATGAACCCGGTCAACGGCGTCGGAGCGCCCTGGTAGACGTCCGGCGTCCAGACGTGGAACGGTGCGGCGGCCGCCTTGAACAGCAGACCGATGGCGACGAGCGCCATACCGGCGAAGAGCAGCACCGGGCTGGCCGTCGAGTTCGCCACGGCCGCGTTGACGGTGGCGAAGTCCACCCCGGCGGCCCGGTCGCCCAGGCCCGCGGTGAAGCCGTAGATCAGCGCCAGGCCGAACAGGAAGAAGGCCGAGGCGTACGCACCGAGCAGGAAGTACTTCATCGCCGCCTCCTGGCTCAGCAGCCGCCGGCGACGGGCCAGCGCGCAGAGCAGGTAGAGCGGCAACGAGAAGACCTCGAGTGCGATGAACATGGTCAGCAGGTCGTTCGCCGACACGAAGATCAGCATGCCGGCGATCGCGAAGGTGGTCAGCGGGTACACCTCGCCCGCGCCACCGGCCTTCTCCGCCTGCTGGCGGTCCTCCGGCGAGTCGGCGGTCACCGCGGCCTGGGCGACGAACGCCCCGCCCCGCTCGACCGCCCGCTCGCCGAGCAGCAGCAGCGCCACCGCCGACAGGGCGAGGATCGCGCCCTGGAGGAACAGCGTCGGCCCATCGACAGCGATCACGCCAATGGTGATCACCCGCTTGTCGGCGTTGACCACGACCATGGTCAGCGCCGCGAGCACCGCCAACACCGCCAGCGGCAGCTGCACGGGATGCCGCAGCCGCCGGGGCACGAACGCCTCGATCAGCACCCCGACCACCGCCGCGCCCAGCATGATCAGGATCGGCGCGATCGCCGCGTAGTCGATCGGCGGCAGTTCAAGCTCGGTCACTGGATCAGCCTTTCGTTCGCGACTGCGGGGCTCACCGGCTCGCCTCCTGGACGGTGTCTACCGACGGGGCCGGGTCGGTCCGGCCGACGTCCTGCATGGTCGCCTGGATGGCGGGATTGATCACGTCCGTCACCGGCTTCGGGTAGAAGCCGAGCACCAGGATCAGCGCGATAAGCGGGGCGACGACTACCTTCTCGCGCAGGTTGAGGTCACGCTTCATGCCGTCGATCTCGGTAAGCGCCGGGTTGAGGGTGCCCTGCGTGGTGCGCTGCACCATCCACAGCACGTACGCCGCGGCCAGGATGATGCCCAGCGTCGCGATCACGGCGACCGGCTTGTTCACCGTGAACGTGCCGATCAGCACCAGGAACTCGGAGACGAACGGCGCGGTGCCGGGCAGGGCCAGCGAGGCGAGACCGGCGAAGAAGAGCACCCCGGCCAGCACCGGCACCAGCTTGCCGGCACCACCGAAGTCACTCACCAGCGCCGAGCCCCGGCGCGCGATGAGCATGCCCACCACCAGGAACAGCAGCCCGGTGGCGAGGCCGTGGTTGACCATGTAGAGCACCGCACCGGTACCCGCCTGCGTGGTGAAGGCGAAGATGCCCACACCGATGAAGCCGAAGTGGGCGATCGAGGTGTACGACACCAGCCGCTTGAGGTCGTTCTGCCCGACCGCCAGCAGCGCCGCGTAGATGATCCCGATGACCGCCAGGGCCAGCGCCCACGGCGCGAACCACTGGGCCGCGTCCGGGAACAGCGGCAGGCAGTAGCGCAGGATGCCGAAGGTGCCGACCTTGTCCAGGACGCCGACCAGCAGCGCGGCGGCACCGGCCGGTGCCGCGCCACCGGCGTCCGGCAGCCAGGTGTGGAACGGGAAGAACGGCGCCTTGATCGCGAACGCGACGAAGAACCCGAGGAACAGCCAGCGCTCGGCGCCGGTGGAGATGTCCACCTGCGACAGCGCCACCCAGTCGAAGGTCTTGCCGCCGACCACCCAGAGGCCGATCACTGCGGCCAGCATGAACAGACCACCGACGAGCGAGTAGAGGAAGAACTTGACCGCCGCGTACTGCCGCTGGTGGCCGCCGTAGCTGCCGATCAGGAAGTACATCGGCACCAGCATGACCTCGAAGAACACGTAGAACAGGAAGACGTCGGCGGCGGCGAAGACACCGATCATCGTGCATTCGAGGACGAGCAGCAGCGCGAAGTAGACCGGTATCGACCGCTTCGAGGACTCCGCGTCGTGCCAGGAGGCGAGGATCACCAGCGGCACCAGCACCGCGATCAGCATCAGCATGACCAGCGCGATGCCGTCGGCGGCGAAGGTGAAGTTGACCCCCCAGTTCGGGATCCACGGGTACGACTCGCGGAACTGGAACCGGTCGCCACCGACCTGGAAGGTCACCCACATGACCACCGACAGCGCCAGCACCAGCAGCGACCAGCCGAACGCGACCTGCTTGGCTAACGTCGGCCGGCTGCGCGGCAGGAGAGCGACGACCACGGCGCCGACAAGCGGCGCCACGGTGAGCACCGAGAGGAACGGGAAGTCGGACATTATGCGGCCTTACCTCCGTCGTCACTGTGCGGTCCGCCGGCGACGGCCGCCTGTGAGGCCGACAGCCTCAAGAGGTCGATCACGCGAACCACCCCGCCTGTACGGCCAGGAAGGCGGCCACCACCAGCAACGCGCCGGTCAGGATCGAGGTGGCGTACGACCGGACGAAGCCGGTCTGCAACCGCCGGAGTCGACCCGATCCGCCGCCGACGCCCGCGGCCAGGCCGTTGATCAGCCCGTCGATGCCCCGGTTGTCGAGGTAGACAAGCGCCCGGGTGAGGAAGATGCCCGGCTTCTCGAAGACCGCCTCGTTCACCGCGTCGGTGTAGAGGTTCTTGCGGGCGGCGGTGACAAGCACCCCGGCCGGCTGCGGCGCGGTCGCCGTCCCGTTGCGGAACAGGAACCAGCCGAGCAGCGCACCGAGCACGGTGACCCCCAGCGACAGCGCCACGATCGCCCAGTGCGGCAGCACCGCGTCGTGGTGCGCCTCGGCCGTGCCGAGCCCGGCGGTGGTGGTCAGCCAGTCCGGCACGGACGTGGCCAGCAGCCAACCCGCACCCAGCGAGCCGATGCCGAGCAGGACCAGCGGGATCGTCATCAGCGCCGGGGACTCGTGCGGGTGCTCGATGTCCTCGGTCCACCGCTTCGGCCCGTGGAAGGTGAGCACGAACAGCCGGGTCATGTAGAAGGCGGTCAACGCGGCACCGAGCACCGCCGCCCCACCGAACAGCCAGGCCGTCCACCCCTCCCGCTCGAAGGCGGCGGCGATGATCGGCTCCTTGGAGAAGTATCCGGAGAACGGGAACATGCCGATGATGGCCAGCCAGCCCGCACCAAAGGTCAACCAGGTGATCCTCATGTATTTCGACAGGCCACCGAAGCGGCGGATGTCCACCTGGTCCTTCATGCCGTGCATGACCGAGCCGGCACCGAGGAACATGTTGGCCTTGAAGAAGCCGTGCGCCAGCAGGTGCACGATGGCCAGCGCGTACGCCGCGCCACCCAGCCCGACGCCGAGGAACATGTAGCCGATCTGGCTGACCGTGGACCAGGCCAGCACCCGCTTGATGTCGTCCTTGGCGCAGCCGATGATCGCGCCGATGAGCAGGGTCAGCGCACCGACGCTCACCACCACCAGCTGCAACGTGGCGTTCGCCGAGAAGATGATGTTGGAACGGGCGATCAGGTAGACGCCGGCGGTGACCATCGTCGCGGCGTGGATCAGCGCCGACACCGGGGTCGGGCCCTCCATCGCGTCCGGCAACCACGCCTGGAGCGGGAACTGGCCGGACTTGCCGGCCGCGCCGAGCAGCAGCAGCACGCCGAGCACCAGCACGGTACCGCCGGCCAGCGCGCCGATCCCGTTGAACACCTCGTCGTACTGGGTGGTGCCGAGGGTGGCGAACATGATGAAGATCGCGATGGCCAGGCCGGCGTCGCCGACCCGGTTCATCAGGAACGCCTTCTTACCGGCGGTGGCCGCGGCCGGCTTGGTGTACCAGAAGGAGATCAGCAGGTACGACGCCAGACCGACGCCCTCCCAGCCGAAGTAGAGCATCACGTAGTTGTTGCCGAGCACCAGCAGCAACATGGCCGCGATGAACAGGTTGAAGTACGCGAAGAACAGCCGGCGGCGCTCGTCGTGCGCCATGTACTCGACCGCGTACAGGTGGATCAGGAAGCCCACACCGGTGATCAGCAGGACGAAGACCCCGGCCAGCGGATCGAACAGCAGACCGAAGTCCACGTGCAGGCCGCCGACCGCGATGAAGTCCCAGAGGCTCAGCTCGACCGACCGGTTCTCCAAGCCGCGCAGGCCGAGGAAGTAGCTCAGGCCGAGCAGGAAGGCCGCGCCGACGGCGGCCACCCCGAGCCAGTGCCCCCACCGGTCGGCCCGCCGGCCCAGCAGCAGCAGGATCGCCGCGCTGACCAACGGGATGGCCACCAGCAGCCAGACGCTGCTCAGCAGCCCGTCCGCCGTCGCGTACGAGACGGTCTCGGCCGGAGCAGCCTGGGCGTACGTCATGATTTCGTCCACCGGTGGGCCCCTCTAGTACTTCAGCAGGTTGGCGTCGTCGACGCTGGCGGAGCGTCGGGTGCGGAAGATCGCCATGATGATGGCCAACCCGACCACGACCTCGGCCGCCGCCACCACCATCACGAAGAACGCCATGATCTGGCCGTTGAGGTCACCGTTCATCCGGCTGAAGGTGACCAGCGCCAGGTTGGCCGCGTTGAGCATCAGCTCGACACACATGAACAGCACGATCGCGTTGCGCCGGACCAGCACCCCGGCGGCGCCGATGGTGAACAGCACCGCGGCGAGGACCAGGTAGTAGTTCGGCTCGACCGAGAAGAAGTCACTCATTTCTCAGTGCCCTTCAGCGTGGTCTCCTCGGCGGTCAGCTCCCGCACCGGCAGGATGTCCGGCGTACTGCGGTCGCTCAGCCGCCCGTCCGGCAGGCGGGCCGGGGTGGCGACCGACGAGGAGGTGGCGAAGACACCCGGGCCGGGCTTCGGGCCGGGGTAGTTGCCGGGCGCGAAGCGGGCCTTCATGGTGGCCACCTGGTCGCGCTTGTCCTCCTTGCGCCGCTCGACGTGCGCGAGGATCATGCCGCCGATGGTGGCGGTGATCAGCAGCGCCGCGGTGAGTTCGAAGGCGAAGACGTAGTCGGTGAAGAGCAGCCGGGCGATGCCCTCGACGTTGCCGCCCGCGTTGGCCTGCTCCAGGCCGACCGGGGTGCTGCCCTGCGTGGCCCGGTAGACCCCGCTGCCGAGCAGGCCGGCGAAACCGAGACCCAGCCCGATCGCGGCGATCCGCTGGCCGCGCAACACCTCGATAAGGGAGTCGGACGCCTCACGGCCGACGAGCATCAGCACGAACAGGAAGAGCATCATGATCGCGCCGGTGTAGACGATGATCTGCACCATGCCGATGAACGGTCCCGCCTGGAGCACGTAGAACACCCCGAGGCTGAGCATGGTCAGCACCAGCCACAGCGCCGAGTGCACCGCGTTGCGGGCAGCGACCATGCCGATCGCTCCGGCCAGCGCGAGCGGAGCGAGGATCCAGAAGGTCACCGCCTCGCCGCCGGAGACCGCACCGGAGGCGGCGAGCAGCGTCGAGGTGCTCATGCCGACTCCCCCTTCTCCGCCTCGGCCCGCGCGGCAGCCTGCTCGGCACCGGGGAAGGTGACGCCCGGATGCTCGTCCACCTGGTAGCGGCCCGGCCCCATCGGGGAGCGCTCCGCCCCGGCGGAGGTGCCCGGGTTGGTGAGGCTGCCGACGTAGTAGTCCTTCTCGCTGTCGCCCAGCCGCATCGGGTGCGGCGGCTGCTCCATCCCCGGCAGCAGCGGCGCCAGCAACTGCTCCTTGGTGAAGATCAGGTCCTGGCGGTTGTCCCGGGCCAGCTCGTACTCGTTGCTCATGGTCAACGAGCGGGTCGGGCAGGCCTCGATGCACAGCCCGCAGAAGATGCAGCGGGCATAGTTGATCTGGTAGACGCTGGCGTACCGCTCACCCGGCGAGAAGCGCTGCTCGTCGGTGTTGTCGCCACCCTCGACGTAGATCGCGTCCGCCGGGCAGGCCCAGGCGCACAGCTCGCAGCCGATGCACTTCTCCAGCCCGTCCGGGTGCCGGTTGAGGATGTGCCGCCCGTGGTAGCGCGGCGCCGGCTTCGGCGGGGTGAACGGGTAGTCGGTGGTGACGACCTTCCTGAACATGTGCGAGAAGGTGACCCCGAAGCCCTTGAACGTTCCGGTGATCGCGCCCACGTCACACCTCCTCAGAGTCCTGGCCGGCGGGAGCGTTTGCCGGCTCCCGCTCGGCGACCATGCGCCGGGTGCGCGGGCTCGGTGGTACCTGGAGATCCATCGGGGGCAGCGGGAAGCTGCCCGGCGGCCGGTTGTCGACCTGCTCGACGAGCGTCGGCTTCGGTGCCGGCTTGCGGCTCGGCCAGAACAGCGCGGCGAGCAGCACGATGCCGGCCGGGATGCCGATGGCGTACATCCGGCTCTCGGTGTCCCAGTCGTCGATGGTGCGCAGGCCGGCGAGAACCACGATCCAGACCAGGCTGATCGGGATGAGCACCTTCCAGCCGAAGCGCATCAGCTGGTCGTACCGCAGCCGGGGCAGCGTGCCGCGCAGCCAGACGAAGACGAAGACCAGCAGGATGACCTTGCCGAAGAACCAGAGCAGCGGCCACCAGCCGGAGTTGGCCCCCGACCAGATGGTGATCGGCCACGGCGCGTGCCAGCCGCCCAGGAAGAGCGTGACGGTGAAGGCCGACATGGTCACCATCGCGACGTACTCGCTGAGCATGATCAGCGCGAACTTGAGCGAGCTGTACTCGGTCATGAAGCCGGCCACCAGCTCCGACTCCGCCTCCGGCAGGTCGAACGGCGGCCGGTTGGTCTCGCCGACGATGGAGATGAAGAAGACGATGAAGCTCGGGAAGAGCAGCAGCGCGTACCAGCCGGGGGTCTGGATGTCGGCGCCGAACAGGGTCAGCTGGGTCGTGCTGCCCTGGGCGGCCACGATCTCACTCGTGGACATCGTGCCGGCGAGCATGAACACCGCCACGATGGACAGGCCCAGCGCCACCTCGTAGGAGATCAGCTGGGCGGCGGACCGCAGGCCGCCGAGCAGCGGGTAGGTCGAGCCCGAGGCCCAGCCGGCGAGCACGATGCCGTAGACCGCCATCGACGAGAGAGCGAGCACCACGAGCACCGCGACCGGCACGTCGGTGACCTGCAACGGCGTCTGGTGGCCGAAGACGCTCACCATCGGGCCGAACGGGATCACCGACAGCGCGGTGACCGCGCAGATCACCGAGATGGCCGGAGCGAAGAAGTAGATGACCTTGTCCGCCGAGCGCGGGAGGATGTCCTCCTTGAAGGCCATCTTGAGGCCGTCGGCGAGCGTCTGCAGCAGGCCGAACGGGCCGAGCTGGTTCGGCCCGGGCCGGACCTGCATGAAGCCGACGACCCGCCGCTCGAACCACACGCCGAGCAGCGTGCCGAGCAGTGCCACCACGAACGCGAAGACAATCTTGCCGAGGATCAGCCACCACGGGTCGTGGCCGAAGTCGCCAAGCGACGGCGCCTGCGCCAGCGGGATCATGCGACACCCCCGGAGGAGTTGAGGATCGGACCCGGCCGGCCCGCCGCGTCGGCGGCGACCGGCTCGGTGGTCGCGGGTACGGAGATCCGTACCACCGCGCCGGAGGCGGCACCCAGGGTGCGCCGCACGGTCGCACCTGGCGAGTTGGTGGGCAGCCAGACCACACCGTCCGGCATCTCGGTGATCGCCGCCGGCAGGGTCAGCGCACCCCGGTCGGTGCCGACCGTGACCGGGTCGCCGTCGGCGACGCCGAGCGCCTCCGCACTGCCCTTGCCCAGCCGGACCACCGGCGGGCGGGCGGTGCCGCCGAGGTGCTCGTCGCCGTCGGTGAGGCTGCCCAGGTCGATCAGCTGGTGCCAGGTCGCCAGCACCGCCTCGCCGGCACCCGGCTGGGGCACCGACCCCGGCTGCACCGTGGGAGCGGCCGGGCGGCTCACCCGGGTCACCGGCAGACTGCCCAGCTCACGCCGGACGGTCAGCACGTCCCCGGTGCCCAACCGCACGCCCAGCTGAGCGGCCAGCGCGTCGAGCACCCGACCGTCGGTCATCGCGGCGGTGTCCAGCACCGCGTCGAACGGGCGCAGCCGGCCTTCCCAGTCCAGGAAGCTGCCGGCCTTCTCCACCACCGGCGCAACCGGGAGGACCACGTCCGCCCGGCGGGTGACGGCGCTGGCCCGCAACTCCAGGCTGACCAGGAACGGCACCGCGTCCAGGGCCTGCTCGGCCAGGCGCGGGTCGGCCAGGTCGGCCGGATCCACCCCGGCCACCACGAGCGCACCGAGCTGACCCCCGGCGGCGGCGGTGAGGATCGCGTCGGTGTCCCGGCCGCCCTGGCTCGGGATCACCCCGGCCGGGATGTCCCACGCCTCGCCCAACTCGGCCCGGGCCGCCGGCTCGGTGACCAGGCGACCGCCGGGCAGCAGGTTGGGCAGGCAGCCGGTGTCGACCGCGCCACGGTCACCCGCGCGTCGCGGCACCCAGGCCAGCTTCGCGCCGGTACGCGCGGCCACCTCGGCGGCGGCGGAGAGGCCACCCGGGACGGTGGCCAGCCGCTCGCCGACGATCAGGATCGCCCCTTCGGCACTGAGCGCCTCGGCGACCGTGGCGTGCTCGGCGAGCACCCCGGCCTCCTCGCCCGGCACCACCCGGGCCAGCTTGGCGCCGAGCTTCTCCAGGCCACGGGTCGCGAACGGGGCGATCGCGTACACCTTCAGTCTGTTCTTCAGGTACGCCTTGCGCAGTCGCAGGAAGAGGATCGGGCACTCCTCCTCCGGCTCCAGGCCGACAAGCACCACCGCCGGCGCGTTCTCCACGTCGGTGTAGGTCACGTCGGTGCCGCCGGCGACCGTGCTGGCCAGGAAGTCGGCCTCCTCACGGGAGACCGGGCGGGCCCGGAAGTCGATGTCGTTGGTGTGCAGCGCGACCCGGGCGAACTTGGCGTACGCGTACGCGTCCTCGACGGTCAGTCGACCGCCGGTGAGCACCCCGGCTCCCTGACCGGTGTCCCGGGCGGCGCGCAGCCCTTCGGCGGCCACGCTGAGCGCCTCGCTCCAGGAGGCCTCCCGCAGTTCGCCGGTGTGCTCGTCGCGTACCAGCGGGGTGGTGAGCCGGTCGGCGGCGCGGGCGTACTGGAAGCCCCACCGCCCCTTGTCGCAGTTCCACTCCTCGTTGACCTGGGGGTCGTCGCCGGCCAGCCGGCGCTGCACCTTGCCCCGGCGCCAGTCGGTGCGCTGGGCACAGCCGGCCGAGCAGTGCTCGCACACGCTCGGGCTGGAGACCAGGTCGAACGGGCGGGCCCGGAAGCGGTACTGGGTGCCGGTGAGCGCGCCGACCGGGCAGATCTGCACGGTGTTGCCGGAGAAGTACGAGTTGAACGGGACGTCGCCGTCCTCGCCCTCGGTTCCGTAGTCCTCGTCCCGGTAGATGTTGATTTCCTCGGCGGAGGAGCGGTTCATCAGGTCGATGAACTTGTCGCCCGCGATCTCCTCGGAGAACCGGGTGCACCGCTGGCAGAGCACGCACCGCTCGCGGTCGAGCAGCACCTGGGTGCTGATCGGCAGCGGCTTCGGGTACTCCCGCTTGTGCTCGTGGAACCGGGAGTCGGTGCGACCGGTCGACATCGCCTGGTTCTGCAGCGGGCATTCGCCGCCCTTGTCACACATCGGGCAGTCGAGCGGGTGGTTCACCAGCAGCAGCTCCATGATCCCCTCTTGCGCCTTCTTGGCGACCGGGGAGGTGAGCTGGGTGCGGACCACCATGCCGTCGGCGACCGTCTGGGTGCAGGAGGCGACGGGCTTGCGCTGCCCCTCCACCTCCACCAGGCACTGCCGGCAGGCCCCGGCCGGGGCCAGCAGCGGGTGGTCGCAGAACCGGGGGATCTCGGTGCCCAGCTGCTCGGCGACCCGGATCAGCAGCGCCCCCTTGGGGGCGGTGACCTCGACGCCGTCGATGGTGAGGGTGACCGTCTCGGTCGGCTTGGCAACGTCCGTCACAGTGCTCGCCTTTCGCTCGCGGCTGCGGGGCTCGCTCCGCTCACTCCTCGCACTCGCATCAGTGGGCTCCCACCAACTGCTTGTCGGACAACTTCGGCGCGGTACGTCCCTCGATGTAGTCGAGGTAGTCCTGCTTGAAGTACTTCAGCGACGAGGTCACCGGGCTGGTGGCACCGTCACCCAGGCCGCAGAACGAGCGGCCGAGGATGTTGTCACAGGTGTCGAGCAGGGTGTCCAGGTCGTCCTGGGTGCCCTGGCCGGCCAGGATGCGCCGGTACACCCGGACCATCCAGTAGTTCCCCTCCCGGCACGGGGTGCACTTGCCGCACGACTCGTGGTGGTAGAACTCCAGCCACCGGTAGGTCGCGTAGACCGGGCAGTCCTGGTCGGAGAAGATCTGCGTGGCCGTGGTGCCGAGGATCGAGCCGGCGGCGGCCACCCCCTCGAAGTCCAACGGCACGTCCAGATGCTCGGCGGTGAGCAGCGGGGTCGACGATCCGCCCGGGGTCCAGAACTTCAGGTTGTGTCCCGGCTGCATCCCGCCGGCCAGCTCGATCAGCTCGCGCAGGGTGATGCCGAGGCCGCACTCGTACTGGCCGGGGTTGGCGATCCGGCCGGAGAGGGAGTAGATCATCGGGCCGGCGGACTTCTCGGTGCCCATCGACTTCCACCAGTCTGCGCCGCCCAGCACGATGTACGGCACGCTGGCGATGGTGCCCACGTTGTTGACCACCGTGGGGCTGGCGTACAGCCCGTGGGTGGCCGGGAACGGCGGGCGCAGCCGGGGCTGGCCTCGGAACCCCTCCAGGGAGTCCAGCAGCGCCGTCTCCTCGCCGCAGATGTACGCGCCGGCGCCCGAGTGGACCACCAGGTCCAGGTCGAAGCCCGAGCCGAGGATGTCCCGCCCCAGGTAGCCCTTGGCGTACGCCTCGTTCACCGCGTTGCGCAGCCGGCGGGCGGCGTGCACCGCCTCGCCCCGGATGTAGATGTAGGCCCGGCTGGCCCGGATCGCGTACGAGGCGATGATGACCCCCTCGACCAGCGAGTGCGGGTCGTGGGTCATCAGCGGCAGGTCCTTGCAGGTGCCGGGCTCACCCTCGTCGGCGTTGACCACGAGGTAGTGCGGCTTGCCGTCACCCTGCGGGATGAAGCCCCACTTGAGACCGGTGGGGAAGCCCGCGCCGCCGCGACCGCGCAGCCCGGAATCCTTCACCAACTGGATCAGGTCGTCCGGGTGTGCCTTGATCGCCTTGCGCAGCGCCGCGTAGCCGTCCAGCTTCTCGTAGGTGGCGATCCGCCAGGCGTCCGGGGACAGCCAGCGCTTGGTGAGCACGGGCGTCAACTTGGCCAGGGTCTCCGGCGCAGGCGTGGTCACTTCTGAGCCCCCTTGTCGTGTGCGGAGTCCTGGCCACCGCCGTTGGACTCCGCTTCCCTGAGGTTGCGCTCCTGCGCCCCGGTGTCGTCGCCGGCCGGCTTGGCGTCACCCGCCGGCTTGTTGGCCGCCGCGCCGGCGGCCTCCGCCGCCCGGGCGTCGCCCGCCGCAGGCGGCTGCCCGTCAACGGGGACCTTGGTGCCGGGAGCGTCCGGGACCGCGGTCTTCGCGTCCGGCTGCCGGGTCTCGGCGGTACGCACCTGCGGCGACTTGCGGTCCGGTGCCGCGACGTCGGGTGCGGTGCTGCCGGTCGGCGCGGCCTTCGCCGGGGTCGCCGGCGCGGGCTTGTCGCCTGCCTTGCCGCTGCGGATCGGGGTGTTCGGGTCGAAGCCCGGTGCCGAGATGCCGTGCTGCTGGGCCAGGCGCAGACCGCGCAGCGTCGGCTCGCCCGGCACCCCGTCGGCGACGGCACCCTCCCGCTCGTCGGCGAAGCCGGCGAGCTGGACCGCCATCTCCTTGAGCGTGCAGAGGCGGGCACCCCGGCTCGGCGTGGGCCGGCCACCGGCGCGCAGCTCGTCGACCACGCCGACCGCGGTCTGCGGGTCGACTCCGTCGAAGAAGTCGTAGTTGACGGTCATCACCGGGCCGTAGTCGCAGGCCGCCAGGCACTCCGCGTGCTCCAGCGTGATCTTGCCGTCGCCGGTGGTCTCGTCGTGCCCGACGCCCAGGTGCTCGGCGAGGGTGTCGTAGACCTCCTGGCCACCGAGCACATTGCACATGGTGTTGGTGCAGACGCTCACCAGCCAGTCACCGGTCGGCCGGCGCTTGTACATGGTGTAGAAGCTGGCCACCGCGCCGACCTGGGCCTTGTTCAGGCCGAGCACCTCTGCGCAGAACGCCACACCGGCCGGGGAGACGTAGCCCTCCTCGGCCTGCACCAGGTGCAGCAGCGGCAGCAGGGCCGAACGGGACCGGTCCGCCGGGTAGCGGGCGATGATCTCCCGCGCCCGGGTCCGCGTCTCATCGGTGAAGACAGTCATCAGCGTCGCCTTCCGTTCCCGACTGCACCGGCGTCTGCCCGCGACTGCGGGGCTCGCTCCGCTCTCTCCTCGCGCGGGCGGATGGGGCTCGCAAGCTCACTCCTCGCGCTCACCGGTCACAACCTCCCATGACAGGGTCCAGTGAGGCGCCGCCGGCGATCACGTCGGCGATCAGGCCACCCTCGGCCATCGCCGGCAGGGCCTGGAGGTTGACGAAACTCGGTTCCCGGTAGTGCACCCGGTACGGCCGGGTCCCACCGTCGGAAACGGCGTGCACGCCCAGCTCGCCACGCGGCGACTCGATCGCCACGTACACCTGGCCCGGCGGCACCCGGAAGCCCTCCGTCACCAGCTTGAAGTGGTGGATCAGGGACTCCATCGACTGGCCCATGATCTTCGCGACGTGCTCCAGCGAGTTGCCCATGCCGTCGACGCCGATGGCCAGCTGTGCCGGCCAGGCGATCTTCTTGTCGGCCACCATCACCGGGCCCGGCTTGAGCCGGTCCAGCGCCTGCTCGACAAGCTTCAACGACTCGCGGATCTCGGCCAGCCGGACCAGGTAGCGGCCCCAGACGTCGCCGTCGGGGTGGGTCGGCACGTCGAACTCGTACGTCTCGTAGCCGCAGTACGGCATGGTCTTGCGCAGGTCCCAGGCCAGGCCGGCGGAGCGGAGCACCGGGCCGGTGACCCCGAGGGCCAGGCAGCCGGTCACGTCGAGCACCGCCACGTTCTGCGTCCGCTCCAACCAGATCGGCTGGCCGGAGAGCAGGTCCTCGTACTCCTTGAGGCGCTTCGGCATCACCTTGAGGAACTCACGGATCTTGACGATCGCCTCGTCCGGCACGTCCTGGGCGACGCCGCCCGGCCGGACGTACGCGTGGTTCATCCGCAGGCCGGTGATCAGCTCGAAGATCTCCAGGATGTACTCGCGCTCCCGGAAGCCGTAGAGCATGATCGAGATCGCGCCCAGCTCCATGCCGGTGGTGGCCAGCCAGACCAGGTGGGAGGAGATCCGGTTCAGCTCCATCATGAGCACCCGGATGGTGTTGGCCCGCTCGGTGACGTCGTCGGTGATGCCGAGCAGCTTCTCCACGGCCAGCGAGTACGCCGTCTCGTTGAAGATCGGCGAGAGGTAGTCCATCCGGGTCACGAAGGTCGAACCCTGCACCCAGTTGCGGTACTCCAGGTTCTTCTCGATGCCGGTGTGCAGGTAGCCGACGACCGAGCGGGCCTCCCGGACCGTCTCGCCCTCCAGCTCGAGGATCAGCCGGAGCACGCCGTGCGTGGACGGGTGCTGCGGGCCCATGTTGACGACGATCCGACCCTCGTTGATCGGATCGACGCCGGCGACGACGTCGTCCCAGTCCCCACCGGTGACGGTGAAGACCCGGCCCTCGGTCGTCTCGCGCTCGGTGGCGTAGTTCGACCCGGTCATTGGTAAGACCTCCGCTTGTCGGGCGGCGGGATCTCGGCGCCCTTGTACTCCACGGGCACGCCGCCGAGGGGGTAGTCCTTGCGCTGCGGGTGACCCTCCCAGTCGTCCGGCATGAGGATCCGGGTCAGCGCCGGGTGACCGTCGAAGACGACACCGAACATGTCGTACGCCTCCCGCTCCTGCCAGTCGGCGGTCGGGTAGACGCTCGTGACGCTGGGCAGGTGCGGTTCCTCGGCGCTCACGGCGGCCTCCAGCCGGACCTGGCGCCGGTAGGTCATCGAGGTGAGCTGGTAGACGACGTGCAGCCGGCGCTCGTCGGCGCCCAGGTAGTCCACGCCGGACACCGACGAGCACAGCTCGAAACGCAGCGCCGGGTCGTCCCGCATCACCTGGCAGACCTCGGCGATCCGCTCCGGGCGGATGTGCAGGGTCAGCTCACCCCGGTCGACCACGACCTTCTCGATCGCCTCGCCGAACGCCGGGTACGCCTCCTCCAGCGCATCCCGTACCTCGTCGAAGTAGCCGCCGTACGGTCGGGGTGAGTCCTCGATCTCGCGGTGCTGGCGGACCAGTCCGCCGAATCCGGAGACGTCACCGGTGCCCTGGTTGCCGAACATGCCCCGACCGGCCGGTGCGGCCGGCGGGAACTCGGCGGGCGCGCCGCTGGTCGCGCCGGCCGGCGTCACCGGGACCGGCACGCCGCCGGTGGTCGGCTTGTCGTCAGTCACTTGATCCCCCCGTACGGGTGGAGGTGGTTCTGGGCCTTCATCCAGTTCTCGATCCGCAACTGCTCCTCGCGGCCCTCGCGGACGGCCTTCGTCCACTCGGCCCGCCGGGCCTTGTCGTTGCGGTACGACGACGGCATCGAGCCGTACGGCACCACCGGCACGTCACCGCGCGCCTCGCGGGCGGCAAGCATCTTGCGACCGTTCGGGCCGAGTGGCTCGTGGCCGATCTTCTCGCGCAGCTTGAGGATCGCGTCGATGAGCATCTCCGGCCGGGGCGGGCAGCCCGGGAGGTACATGTCGACCGGTACGACGTGGTCGACGCCCTGCACGATGGCGTAGTTGTTGAACATGCCGCCGCTGCTGGCGCAGACGCCCATGGAGAGCACCCAGCGGGGCTCGGCCATCTGGTCGTAGATCTGGCGCAGCACCGGGGCCATCTTCTGACTCACCCGGCCGGCGACGATCATCAGGTCGGCCTGCCGGGGCGAGGCCCGGAAGACCTCCATGCCCCAGCGACCCATGTCGTAGTGCGGACCACCGGCGGCCATCATCTCGATCGCGCAGCAGGCCAGGCCGAACGTGGCGCCCCAGACCGACGACTTGCGCGACCAGTTGACCAGCTTCTCCACCGAGGTGAGCAGGACACCGGCGGGGAGTTTCTCCTCGATACCCATAGCGGTTCCTTCCTCAGTCCCAGTCCAGGCCGCCGCGTCGCCACTCGTAGGCGTACGCGACGAAGACGGCACCGATGAACACCAACATGGCGACGAACCCGAAGACCGGCAGGATGTCGAAGGAGACCGCCCACGGGTACAGGAAGATCATCTCCACGTCGAAGACGATGAAGAGCATCGCCGTCAGGTAGAACTTGACCGGAAACCGGCTGCCGCCGATCGGCTGCGGGCTAGGCTCGATCCCACACTCGTAGGCTTCGAGCTTGGCCCTGTTGTAGCGGTGGGGGCCGGCGAACCGGGCGGCGGCTATCGAGAACAGCGCGAAACCCGCGGCGAGGGCGAACAGCCCGATGATGGGTACGTAAGGCGAGAGCGACATATTTTCTCCTGCTCGTCCTTCCCTGCCCTCGGTGGTTGGCGAATTTCACACTATTCACATCCCACCCCGCGCCCTCCGGCGGGGGTGGACCTTGCCTGCTCCGCGCCCCTACACGGCCGGCGCGACCCGGGTCATCGCATTGATCACCCGGTCCATCGCGTCACCGCCACGCGGGTCGGTGAGGTTGGCCAGCAGCTTGAGCACGAAGCGCATGAGCGTGGGGTGTGGCATGCCGTGCTTCGTCGCGACGCGCATGATCTCCGGCCGGCCGATCAGCTTCACGAAGACCCCGCCCAGCCGGTAGTAGCCGCCGAACCGGGTCTTCAACTCCTGCGGGTACGCCATCAGGGCCCGCTCCCGCTCGACGCCGGCCGGTCGGGCGAGCGCCTGGACCGCGACCTCCGCGGCCAGTTCGCCGGACTCCATCGCGTACGCGATGCCCTCGCCGTTGAACGGGTTGACCATGCCGCCCGAGTCGCCGACCAGCATGACCCCCCGGGTGTAGTGCGGCACCCGGTTGAACCCCATCGGCAGGGCGGCGCCGAGGATCGAGCCCTCGGCGTTGGCCTCGTCGGTCATCCCCCACTCCGGCGGCGTGTTGGCCAGCCAGTCGGTGAGCAGCCGCCGGTAGTTCGTCTTGCCGAAGGCCGAGGACGAGTTGAGGATGCCGAGCCCGACGTTGACCCGGCCGTCACCGAGGCCGAAGATCCAGCCGTACCCGGGCAGCAGTTCGTTCGTGTCCTTGGCCCGCAGCTCCAGCCAGGACTCCAGGTAGTCGTCGTCGTGACGGGCCTCGGAGCGGTAGTAGCGCCGGACGGCGACACCGATCGGGCGGTCCTCCCGCTTGGCCAGCCCGAGGGCGAGCGGGAACCGGCCCGAGACGCCGTCCGCGGCCACCACCAGCGGGGCGTGGAAGGTGATCGGCGCCTTGTCCGGCCCGTCCTCGCCCTGCACCCCGATCACCCGACCGTCGCCGTCCAGCACCGGTCCGATGACGTTCACGTTGGTCCGCAGCTTGGCCCCGGCGGCCACCGCGCGCTGGGCCAGCAGGTCGTCGAAGTCGAGTCGGGTGCGCACCAGGCCGTAACTCGGGAAGCTGGCCAGATCCGGCCAGTCCAGCTCCAGCCGGACACCGCCACCGATCACCCGCAGGCCACGGTTGTGCAGCCAGCCGGCCTCGGGGGAGGTGTCCACCCCCATCCGGACGAGCTGCCGCACCGCGCGCGGGGTCAGCCCGTCGCCACAGACCTTCTCCCGGGGAAACTCGGTCTTCTCCAGCAGCAGCACGCGTACGCCGTGCCGAGCCAGGTGGTACGCGGTCGCCGAACCACCGGGACCGGCGCCCACGACGATCACGTCGGCGTCGTTCTCCACCGCGGTCATTAGCGCCTCCTCCCCGCCCTGCTCGTGAAATGCTTCACAAGCCAGCCGGGACGAGTCTATGACCGACGCCGTAAGCTCGCCTTGTTAGGTCGACCTAACCTGCTGGACGCCGGGAAGGCCGCCCGATCGACGCCTCAGGTAGGGCAGGGGCTCCTTTGACATGCGCCGATCGGCGCTCGCGAGCGGCACTCAGTGGCGCGCCGCAGCGGCGCCGTCCAGGCCGGCCCGGATGGTCTCGGGCAGTTGCTCACGCAAGGTGCCACCGGCGGCCCGGTCCAGGGCCGCGAGCACCTCGGTGACCACCTGGCGCACGTCGGCGGGATCCGCTCCGGCCAGCCCTTTGAGCTGTTCGACAAGCTCTGCGGCATCCCCGATGGCCACATTCTTCGGATCCGTCATGTCGGCCAGCTTAAGCCGCAAAGGCGACATAATCGCCTTATTCCCCTAAATGAGCGGGTTACCGCGGTGAAGCCACGCTCACCTCCGCACCGCGCGGTGCAGGGCCACCACGCCGCCGGTCAGGTTGCGCCACGCCACCCGACCCCAGCCCGCCGCGGCCACCCGCGCCGCCAGTGCCGGCTGGTCCGGCCAGGCCCGGATCGACTCGGCGAGATAGACGTACGCGTCGGGGTTGCTGGAGACCGTGCGGGCCACGGCCGGCAGCGAGCGCATCAGGTACGACAGATAGATGGTGCGGAACGCGGGATTGACCGGGGTACTGAACTCGCAGACCACCAGCCGGCCGCCCGGACGGGTCACCCGGGCCAGCTCAGCCAGCGCGGCATCGGTGTCGCTGACGTTGCGCAACGCGAAGGAGATGGTCACCGCGTCGAAACTGGCGTCGGCGAAGGGCAGCCGCAGGGCGTCCCCGGCCAGCAGCGGCACCTGCGGGCGGGTGCGCTTGCCGGCGTGAAGCATGCCGAGGGACAGGTCGGCGCCGACCGCGTACGCCCCGGAGTGGGCGAGTTCCGCGGTGGAGACGCCGGTGCCCGCGCCCACGTCCAGCACCCGGTCGCCCGGTCGCAGGGCGAGCGCGGCGCGGGTGGCCCGCCGCCAGAACCGGTCCTGGCCGAAGGAGAGGACGGTGTTGGTCAGGTCGTAACGGGCCGCGACACCGTCGAACATCGCGGCGACCTCGTGCGGCTGCTTGTCCAGACTGGCGCGCTGGCCCTGCGGGGTACGGCTCACCCCTTCACTCTGCCAGCCCGGCGGTCGAACGCCCGGGCAGGGTCGAGGCACACAGTGAGGGCGGGATGGTCACCCATCCCGCCCTCACTGCGGTGCGTTATGTGAACGGCCCGCGCGGGCCGATAGAGGACGAACCTCAGGCGTTCGTCTTCTCGTCACCCGGGGTCACCAGGACCACCCGGCGACGGCGGGCGACCAGGAACATGGCCACACCGGCGGCCAGCACACCCGCGCCGACACCACCGATCAGGCCAACCTGCACACCGGTGACCGGCAGGCCGGGGCCGTCACCGTTGTCGCCACCACCGGAGCCACCCTTGGCGGCCACGACCACCGCGAAGTCGTCGGTGTTGTCGCTCGGGTCGACGTCGTTGCCCGCGACGCCCGTGGCGTTCTCCGGCAGGGCCGAGGTGGCGGCGGACCGGAGGATGCTGGGGGCCTCCTGCACCGACAGCGAGTCGATGGTGACCTTGCCACCGGTGAGGCTGCTCGGCTTCACACCGTCGGCGACCTTCACCAGGTTGTAGAAGCGAGCACCGGAGTACAGGTCGTCACCGTCGGTGTCCTGCGCGGCGGGGATGAGGACGGCCTTGTCGTACTCGCAGGTCAGCGAGGTCATCGCGGCGTTGTAGGTGCAGTCCGGCTCCTTCTCCGCGAAGGTCGCGCCCTTGGGCAGCTGCACCTCGATGCGCAGACCCCTGGCGGCCTGGTCACCCTGGTTGAAGGCGCCGTAGATGAGCTGGCCGGTGTTGCCCGCGTACAGGTCGCCGACCTCGGTGATCGTGCCACCCTCGACCTTGACGGCCTTACGGACGTCGTCGGCGACGACGGTCAGGTCCGGACCGGTGCCCTCGACCTTGACGTCCACGGTCACCACGTTGTCGGACTCGTCCGGGTCCGGGCCGTCGTGCAGGATCACCGCGGTGATGGAGCCGGCCGGACCGACCTCCTTGCCCTTGCGGGTCAACGGGAAGAACCAGTCGACGTCCTCGCCGGCGCGGATGGTGTCACCCTCGATGCCACAGAGGATCCAGCCGTCCTCGCGCGGGTTGCAGCCGCTCTCGTCGATGTCGACGAGGGACGTCTTCAGCTTGCTGATGTCGAGGGCGACGAGCACGCCCTTGGCGTCGACCTTGCTCTTGTTCAGCAGCGAGACGCTGGCGTCCTTGCCCGGCGCACCGACCGCGATCGTGGTTCCGGTCGCCTTGATGGCGAGGTCCGCGCTGTCGTCCGCCAGAGCCGGGGCGGCGAAGGCGCCGGCCGCGAGGACGCCGGCGGTGCCGGCCCCCAGGAACGCGGCAGCCCGGTTACGGAAAATCATGAAGGTGTCTCCCCGTGGGATGTAGGAAGCGTACGGGCGGGGACGTTAGCGGTCAGCGATCACCCGCGCCACCCTGGAACACACCCGTCACAAGCTGCTCAGCTAATGGCAACTTAAGGATTGTCCGGATTGATGGGTCTTGCTACCTGGTCGCGCCCCGGCGCCTGACCGTGGCGGCCCAGCGCTTCGGACCGGATGGATGATCCACCCGAGCCGTTCGGCTGACAACCGATCGAGTCACCCCTGTCACTCAACGCCGGAACCGTAATGACGCCTAGTGATCTCTCGCCGGTCACCGCCCCCACCACCCGACGACGCCGCCCGCCGCATCGAAGACCCGGGATGCCGCAACTCGCGCCGTCCCGCCGCTGTGAAGGCCCAAGACACCGCAACTCGCGGCTACCGGCCGGTGGGGAGGGCCTGGGATGCCGCAACTCGCGGCTCTAGCGGCGGATGAGGCGGTCCTGGTGGCCAGCCGGCGTCCGTCGCTTCCGCTGGGACCGGGCGTCGGTCAGCGTGCGTCGGTCAGCGGGCGTCGACCAGGGGCAGCGAGCGGCCGGCACCGCCGCCGGGCAGGGCGATCGACGAGAAGTGCGAGACCACCCGGTCGTCGCTCGGATCGTCGTCGGGCGTGTGGTGCACGGCGAGTCTGTTGTAGAGCGTGTCCCGCTGGGCGGGGATCCGGTCGGCGGAACGGATCATCCCGATCAGCTCGTGCAGGTTGGACCGGTGCCGGGCCCCTGCCGAGGAGATGACGTTCTCCTCCAACATGATCGACCCGAGGTCGTCGACCCCCATGTGCAGCGCCAGCTGACCGACGTCCTTGCCGGTGGTCAGCCAGGACGCCTGCAGGTGCGGCACGGTCTCGAAGAACAGCCGGGACACCGCCACCAGCCGCAGGTACTCCAGGGTCGTCGCCTGGGTGCGGCCCTTGAGGTGGTTGTTCTCCGGCTGGTACGTCCACGGGATGAAGGCCCGGAAGCCCCGCGTACGGTCCTGCACGTCGCGGATCATCCGCAGGTGCTCGATCCGCTCGGCGGCGGTCTCGCCGGTCCCCATCATCATCGTCGCGGTCGACTCGACACCCTGCCGGTGCGCGAGCTCCATGACCTCCAGCCAGCGCTCGCCCGACTCCTTCAGTGGCGCGATCGCCGTGCGGGGTCGCTGCGGCAGCATCTCGGCGCCCGCACCGGCGATCGAGTCCAGCCCGGCGGCCTTGATCCGGGCGATCGCCTCGTCCAGGCTCACCCCGGAGACCTTGGCCATGTGCAGGATCTCGCTCGGCCCGATCGAGTGGATCGCGAGCTGCGGGTACGCCTTCTTGACCGAGGAGAACAACTCCTCGTAGTACTCCACGCCGTAGTCCGGGTGGTGGCCGCCCTGGAGCATGACCTGGGTGGCGCCCAGCTCGACCGCCTCGCCGCAGCGACGCAGGATCTCCTCGGTCGGGTGGGTCCACCCTTCCTTGTGCTTCGGCGCCCGGTAGAAGGCGCAGAACTTGCAGGCCGTCACGCAGACGTTCGTGTAGTTGATGTTGCGGTCGATCAGGTACGTGACGATGTTGTCCGGGTACCGCCGCCGGCGGACCGCGTCCGCCGCCTCGCCGAGAGCGTGGAAGGGGGCGTCGGTGTAGAGCAGCAGGGCCTCCTCGGGCGTGATCCGCCCGCCGTCGGCACCGCGCTGCAGGATGTCGTCGATCTCCCGGTTCAACGTCACGCCCCCGAGCGTACGCCGCTCACCGGTACTTGCCCCCAGGGGTGTTCCGAGCCGTGACGCGGCCCGCACCCACACCCCGCACATGCAGAGCCAGGATCTCCGCCGTTGCCCCCACCAGCGTCACGCGTCGTAGTCGATGGAGAGGGTGTCGGTGAGCGGGCTGGACTGGCAGGTCAGCACGTAACCGGCAGCCACCTCGTCGGGTTCCAGGGCGTAGTTGCGGGCCATCTCGACCTCGCCGGAGACGACCTTCGCCCGGCAGGTCGAGCAGACCCCACCCTTGCAGGCGTACGGCAGCTCGCCGCGGACCTTCAGCGCCGCGTCCAGCACCCGTTCGCCGCGGCGCATGGTGAAGCTCGACGAGCGTCCGTCGAGCATGATCGTCACATCGGTACCGCCGGACACTTCGTCGCTATGGCGCACCGGCTCGGGCGGCGCGTCAACGTGGAACAGCTCGGTGTGCACCGCCGACTCCGCCACACCTCGCGCGGTCAGCACCGCACGAGCGTCCACCACGAGTCCGTACGGGCCGCAGAGGAACCACTCCTCGATCGCCTGGCCGGGCACGATGGTCTCCAGCAGCCGACCCAGCCGCTCCGCGTCGATCCGACCCGACAGCAGCGGCGAATCGCCCTGTTCGCGGGAGAGCACGTGCACCAGGTGCAGCCGGGTCGGGTGGCGGTCCTTCAGCTCGGCGAGTTCCTCGGCGAACATCACGCTGCCGGCGGTCCGGTTGCCGTACACGAGCGTGAAGGTGCTGGCCGGTTCGACGGCCAGCGCGGTGGCGACCAGCGACAGCACCGGGGTGATGCCCGAACCGGCGACCACCGCGCCATAGTGGCGCGCCCGGTCCGGTCGGTAGGCCGTGGTGAAGTGCCCCAGCGGCGGTAACACCTCGATGGTGTCACCGTGCCGTAGCGCCCCACAGGCGTAGCCGGAGAAGGCCCCGCCCGGAATCTCCCGCACGCCGATCCGCAACCGCCCGTGCCGCGCCAGCTCCGCCGGCGTGGAGCAGATCGAGTACGAACGGCGCACGTCCCGGCCGCCGTCACCGTCCTCGGCAACGGCTGCGGCCGGCAGGCGTACGGTCAGGTGCTGGCCGGCACGGAACGCGAAGGTCTCGCGCAGTTCCTCCGGTACCGCGAAGGTGATCGCGACGGCATCGGCGGTGAGCCGGTCCACGGCGACGACGGGCAGCGGGTGGAACGCCGGTCGACGGCGGACCGGGCGGGTGATGGTGACAGTCACAGGGCCTTCACCTGGTCGAAGGGTTCGGAGCAGGAGCGGCAACGCCACAGCGCCTTGCACGCGGTGGAGCCGAAGCGGCTGAGCTGCTCGGTCTCCGGCGAGCCGCAGTGTGGGCAGCGCACCGTCAGGGTGAGCGGAACGACGCCGTCGCGCCGGACCGGAGCGGGTGGGGCGATACCGGCGGCGGCCAGCTTGGCCCGTCCGGCGTCGCTGATCCAGTCGGTGCTCCAGGCCGGGCTGTGCACCGTACGCACCTCGGCGTCCGGATGACCGGCGGCGGCCAGGGCCCGCCGGATGTCGGCCCGGATGACGTCCATCGCCGGGCAGCCGGTGTAGGTGGGGGTGATCGTCACCACCACCCGACCGGTGGCCGGGTCCTCCAGCACCGATCGCAGGATGCCGAGATCGTCGATGGTGACCACCCGGATCTCCGGATCCACCACCGCCGCCACCGCCGCCCGTGCCCGGCTCATCGGCTCACCAGCGGACCCCGGGATGGGCGCGGTGCAGCACCTGCATCTCCGCGAGCAGGTACGACAGGTGTTCGGTGTGCACGCCGTCGCGCCCACCGGCCGGCGTCCAGGCGACCTCGGGGACGGTGAGGGTCGCCTCGGCGAGCACGGCGGTCACCGTGTCGTCGAACTCGGACCGCAGGGTCGCCGGGTCGACCGGCGCGTCCGGCCACGCCGCGAACAGTTCGTCGGCGTACGGCCAGATCTGGTCGATGCCGGCCTGCATCCGGCGGTACGACTCCTCGGTCCCGTCGCCCAGCCGCTTCACCCACAACGCGGCGTGGTCGAGGTGGTACGCGGACTCCTTGCGGGCCTTGGCCCCGATGGCGGCCAGCCGCTCGTCGGGGCAGGCGGCCAGGGCGGTGTAGAGCGGCACCTGGTAGGCGGCCAGCACGAGCAGTTTCGCCATGGTCACCGCGAAGTCACCGTTGGGCAGCTCGACCAGCAGGCAGTTGCGGAACTCCCGGTCGTCGCGCAGGTACGCCAACGTGTCCTCGTCCCGGCCGGCGCCCTCCAGTTCACCCGCGTACGAGAGCAGGAGGCGGGCGGCACCGAGCTGGTCGAGGGCGATGTTGGCCAGCGCGACGTCCTCCTCCATCTCCGGTGCCCGGGTGGTCCACTCGGCCAGCCGCTGCGCCGCGATGAGCGCGTCGTCGCCGAGGGCGAGGGCGAAGTCCATGCTCACAGGGCCATTTCCGTTCGCGACTGCGGGGCTCGCAAACCCGGCTCACTCCTCGCGCTCACAGGGCCATTTCCGTTCGCGACTGCGGGGCTCGCAAACCCGGCTCACTCCTCGCGCTCACAGGTGAGCCACCCCGTCTGGGACCTCGTAAAAGGTGGGATGGCGGTAGACCTTGTCGGCGGCCGGGTCGAAGAAGGCGTCCTTCTCGTCGGGGCTGGACGCGGTGATGGCGCTCGCCGGCACCACCCAGATCGACACGCCCTCCTGACGTCGGGTGTACAGATCACGGGCGTTGTGCAGGGCCAGTTCCGCGTCGGGCGCGTGCAGGCTGCCGACGTGGGTGTGCGCCAGCCCGCGTCGGGCCCGGACGAAGACCTCCCAGAGCGGGGTGTGTTGCCGGCTCACGCTGCCACCTTCTCCTTCTCCGCACGCTTGGCGGCGTACGCCGTGGCCGCCTCGCGCACCCAGGCGCCCTCGCGGTGGGCGCGGCGCCGGTGCTCCATCCGCTGCCGGTTGCACGGCCCGTTGCCGTTGATCACCTGCATCAGCTCGTCGTAGTCCGGCTGGGTGAAGTCGTACGCCTGGCGGTCGTCGTTCCAGCGCAGCTCCGGGTCGGGAATGCGGAGCCCGAGCGCCTCGGCCTGACCGACGCACATGTCCACGAAGCGCTGGCGCAGCTCGTCGTTGGAGAACCGCTTGATCTTCCAGGCCATCGACTGCGCGGAGTGGGTGGAGTCGCCGTCGGGCGGGCCGAACATGGCCAGCGACGGGTACCACCAGCGGTCCACCGAGTCCTGGGCCATCGCCTTCTGCGCCGGGGTGCCGTGCGCCAGGGTGTGCAGGATCTCGTAGCCCTGACGCTGGTGGAACGACTCCTCCTTGCAGACCCGGATCATGGCGCGGGCGTACGGGCCGTAGGAGCAGCGGCACAGCGGCACCTGGTTGACGATCGCGGCGCCGTCCACGAGCCAGCCGATCGCCCCGACGTCGGCCCAGCTCAACGTCGGGTAGTTGAAGATCGAGCTGTACTTCTGCCGGCCGCTGAGCAGCAGGTCGACCAGCTCGTCACGGCTGACGCCGAGGGTCTCCGCCGCGGCGTAGAGGTAGAGGCCGTGGCCGGCCTCGTCCTGCACCTTTGCCAGCAGGATCGCCTTGCGCTTGAGCGACGGTGCGCGGCTGATCCAGTTGCCCTCCGGCTGCATGCCGATGATCTCGGAGTGGGCGTGCTGCGCGATCTGCCGGATCAACGTGCGCCGGTACGCCTCCGGCATCCAGTCGCGGGGCTCGATCTTCTGGTCGGCGTCGACGACCTCGGCGAAGTAGGCGGCCAGGTCGCCACCCGGCTCGGCGGCGCCACGGTCGCGTGCCGCGGCCGCGCGCAACGCCACCTCCGCCGCCTCGACCTCACCGAGCAGCCCGCCGGGCGGGTCCTCGCCCGGGAAGTCATTGCCATACATGCCCCCAGTGTTACAGCTAGGGGTTGAATAAGCCAGAGGGTGTCATACAAATTCGGGACTGCCCACCGTCATCTCCCGGTCGCCATCAGTGGCCGGGGTAACTATGAGTTGGGTCACGAATCAGCGACAAATCCTCGCAACGACCACATAGCGGTTCGTTATCCCGCCTTCACGGCGAGTCGCCGGGTGTCGGGTCCTGGCATAACGTCGATCCGCACGTAGACTTCCCCCGTCACACCGATCGGGTGACGACGATCGCCAGCTCAGGCCGTTTTCCCCCGGTCCGGCGATCCGCACCGGTCAGTCCTGGCAACAAGCCGGTCCCCCCGGCCCCGACATCTGGAGCTCACCCGCTCATGCGATCTCGCGTGACAATGGTGCTCGCCGTGACGGCGGTGCTACTCGGCGGCGTCATGCTGGTACCGGCCGCGTACGCCCGGCTTTCCGCCGGCGAGGCGGAGGCCAGCCCGGAGAGCGTCGCTGCGCCCACACCCGCGCCGCCACCGCCGCCGACCCTGGCCGCCGGGAAGGTGTCGGTGAACTTCAAGGGCGAGTTCTTCTCCTGGGCGCTGCTCGACCGGGAGACCGACCAGCTCTCCGGCTCCAAGAACATGGCCGCGACCAGCTCGACCGAGTCGATGCTCAAGGCCTGGATCGTCGCCGACTACCTGCGTCAACTCGGCGACAAGGAGCCGCCCGCGGCCATGAAGAAGATGGCCAGCGCGGCCATCCGGGACAGCAACGACGACGCGGCCAACAAGGTCTACGCCGCCGCAGGTGGCTCCTACCGAGCCTTGGCCAACGGGCAGCCCGGTCCGGTGCTCAAGGCGGCGATCAAGCTGTGCGGCCTCACCGATACCAAGCCCGGCAACGTCAAGGGCTACGAGGGTTGGTGGAGCTTCACCCGGATGTCCCCGCGCGACGCCGTGCGCCTCGGTGACTGCATCGCCGACGGCACCGCCGCCGGGCCCAAGTGGACGAAGTGGCTGCTCACCGAGATGAGCAAGGTTCGCGGCAGCACCGCCGCCAAGGACCAGAAGCCCCGCGAGGGCGGCGGCCGGTGGGGCATCATCGACGGCCTGCCGGAGTCGATCACCAGCCAGGGCCTGATCAGCATCAAGAACGGCTGGACCCCTCTCGCCTACGACGGGAACTGGCACGTCAACTGCCTGGCCGTGACCGAGAAGTGGAGCCTCGCGGTGATGCTGCGGTACCCCTTCAAGTACGAGCTCGACTATGGAGCGGACGTCTGCGCCAGCGTCGCGAGCCAGTTGGTGACGCCGCAGCCCGGCGGTGCCCTCAAGGTGCCGCAGCAGCCGATCGGGAAGCTCTGATGGCCGGCCGCAGCCGCAACGGCGAGACATCGCCGCTGCGTCTGATCGCCATCGCCGCCGTACTGATCGGGCTGGTGCTGGTGTCGCTGCGCCTGCTGCCCGGTTCACCCTTCGAGTCCACCGCCGCCGCCCAGTGGGGCCAGGGCGAGTCACCGGCCGCCAGGGACGGTGCCCTGACCGACCGCAGCGTGCGGACGTCACCGTCACCAAGTCCGTCGCCGGAGCCCGAGCCGCTGCCGTTCGAGGCCAGGGAGATCGACCTGGACATCGACGGCTGGTACGGGTGGAGCGTGCTGGACCGCCGGTCGGGCGAGATCATCGGCTCGGAGAACATGGCCGAGACCAGCACCACCGCCTCTCTGATCAAGTCCTGGATCGTCGCCGACTATCTGCGTCGTACCGCCGATGCCGGGCAGACCCCGAGCGACGGGAAGCTGGACGACCTGACCCGGATCATCCGGGACAGCGACAACACCCGCACCGAGGCGCTCTACACCCAGATCGGCAGGTCCGCCTCGATCAAGCGGCTGCTGTCCACCTGCGACCTGACCGACAGCAAGGTGTCAAGCGATCTCGGCTGGAGTCGTACCGAACTCTCCCCCCGGGACACCGCCCGCCTCGGCAACTGCATCGCCGACGGCACCGCCGCCGGCCCGAAGTGGACCAAGTGGTTGCTCAACGAGATGCGTCAGGTACGCGGCGCCGGCGACTTCGGCATCCGCAAGGCGTTCCCGGCCGCCGAGGCGAAGAAGATCGCCATCAAGAACGGCTGGGTCGACCGCACCCGCGAGCAGGAGATCCACGTCAACTGCCTGGCGATCGGCGACACCTGGACCATGGGCGTGATGCTCCAGTACCCGATCAACAAGGGCTACGAGTACGGCATGAAGAACTGCGAAAAAATCACCGAAGCCCTCCTCGCCCGCCCCTGAACATGCGCCGATCTTGCACTTCTGGTCGCTGAAACGCGGCTTGTGCCCGAAAAGCGGCGACGGAAAGTGCAAGATCGCGGGAGGTTGGCTGGGGTCAGCGGGTGAAGAAGGTGGGGCCGGTGGGGGGTAGCGGCGGGGTTTCGCCGTGGGCGGCGGTGAGGCGGGCGAACTCGCGGATGCCGGCGATCTGGCGTTCACCGAGAGAGAAGTCCAGGGTACGGAAGTAGTCGGCGAGCGTGGTCGCGTCGAAGGGTTCCCATCGGGCGGCCGACGCGGCGACCTGGTCCAGCTCGGCCAGGCACAGGTCACGCGACCGCAGGAACGCCTCGTGCACCTCCTTGACCAACCCGGGATGGGCGGCGGCGAAGTCACGACGGGCCGCCCAGACGGCGAAGACCATCGGCAGTCCGGTCCATTCCCGCCACGCCTGACCCAGGTCGGTCACGGTCAACCCCTGCCGGGGTGCCTCGTACATCGCCCGCAGCGCCACATCGCCGATCAACACCGCGGCGTCGGCCTCCAGCAGCATCTGGGTCAGGTCCGGCGGACACCTGAAGTACTCCGGGCGGACCCCGTACCGCTCGCGCAGCAGCAACTGGGCGAGCAGCACTCCCGTCCGCGAGGTCGAGCCCAGCGCCACCCGGGCGCCGTCGAGGTCGGCCAGCGGCCGGGTGCTCACCAGATTGACCGACAGCACCGGCCCGTCGCTGCCCACGGCCAGGTCGGGCAGGAGAAGCAACTCGTCGGCGTGCTTCAGGTACTCGACGAAGGTGATCGGCCCGATGTCCAGATCACCGGCGACGAGTTGGGCGCTGAGCCGGTCCGGCGAGTCCTTGCGCAGGTCGACGTCGAGCAGGGCGCCGGAGCGCATCAGCCCCCAGTAGATGGGCAGGCAGTTGAGAAACTGGATGTGCCCCACGCGGGGGCGGGCGAGGCGCTCGACCATGCCCCGACCGTATCCCCACCGCCCCTGACCTGCTCAGCCGGACGTCGCGGAAGTGGCAAACCCCGCACCCGCCGGCCCGGCTTGCGGTGGCCCGGCGTCCACCGGCTCGGCTCCCGCCGGCCCGGTCTGCGCGGGGCCTTCCGGGTTCCGCAGCTGCCCGATGCGGGAGCGCTCGGCCCGCACCGTTCGACGGACCGGCACCACGAAGCCGAGCAGCACCAGCAGCCCGGCCGCCCCACAGCCGACGATCAGCGGGCGAGGTTCGGTCACCTCCAGGAGCAGACCACCGACCAGGTAACCGAACATTGCCGCCCCCTGCACCGCGGCACCCACGGCGGCGAAGGCCCGCCCGCGGGCTGCCTCGGGTACCCGCCGCGCCACCACCACGTTGTGGAAGACGTTGTCGCCGCCGTTGCAGAGGCCGCCGAGCAGCCAGAGCGGCACCAACAGCGGAGCCGTGGGCACCGTCACCGAGAGCAAAACCGCCGCGCAACAGCCGCCGAGCAGCAGTAGGCCACCCTGTACCAGGGCACCGTCGTCGGTGAACCGCCCGGCCACCCGGGCGAAGATCCAGGCACCGGCGAGCACACCGAGCGTCCAGGCCCCGGTCACCAGGCCGTACACGGAGGCAGAGGCGCCGAGGGTTTCGCGTACGTAGAAGACCTCGATGACGTTGATCGCGCCGACGGCCGCGATCACGCCGGCCAGGGTCGCCACCATCGCCACCAGCAGCGGATCCCGCCGGAGCCGCCAACCTCGTGCTGCCTTGACGTCGCGGTCCGCGACCGCCGCGCCCACCGAAGGACCGCCGGGCATCGCTGCCCCCCGCGCACCGCCCCTGCGGGTACGCACGAGCAGGCCGGCGACGACGAGCGGCAGATAGCCGCTTGCGGCGATCAGCAGCGGTACCCGGGAACCGAAGCCGCCCACCAGGAACCCGGCCATGGCCGGTCCGGTCAGCACACCGAGCATGCCGGCGGTCTGGTTGAGTGCGGTGGCCCTGGGCAGATCGGTGGGGAGGACCATGGCGGGGACCAGTGCGGCGAGCACCGGCTGGGCGACTGCCAGGCCGCTGGCGAGCAGCGCGACCAGCCCCACGACCAGCAACGGATGGTCGGCGTACGCCAGCGCTAGGCAGATCACCGACTGGGCCAGACCGGCTCCGATCAGCAGCGTCCGGCTGTCCACCCGATCGGCGAGCCGACCGGTCAGCGGGGCGAGCACCACGAGCGGCAGCGTCGCCGCCAACAGCATCCCCGCAACGGCACGGCCGCCTGCACCGGACGACTGGAGGGTCAGCGTCAGCGTGGTCGCCGCGAGGAACTGCCCGCAGGTGGCGAGACCACGGGCGGCGGTGGCCAGGGCGACGTCGGCCCACCGCGACTCGCCAGATGTGAAGGACATACTTCGAAAGTAATGCTTCATATCTGGTTGACGCAAGCAGGTCAGGCCAGCGGCAGCGCCCGGTACTGGACGGCCACCCGGCGCGCGCCCGGCGGCGGATCGGTCCGGGTACGTTTGCGGTACGGCCGGAGCAGGGCCGTCACCGCTTCGTTCAACTCCGCCAACTCCTCGGCGGTGAGCAGCAACAACGACTCGCTGAGAATCGCGCTGCGATACCACTCCTCGGATTCGTCCGGAGCCCGGCGCAGCCAGTCCCGGCTGCGCTCCAGTTCCCGGGCCAGAAAAACCTCGACCAGGGTCTGCTCGGCGTCGCGTACCGACGGGTCGGCGTCCCGGCCGGCGTCGATCGTCCACGACTGGATCGCGGCACGCCACAGTCGCTCGCGGGCGTCCCCCCGGCTCGGCGCCTGCTCCACCAGGCCGAACCTGGCCAGTGCCCGCAGGTGGTAACTGGTCGCGCTCGGCGACAGGCCCACCACCTCGGCGCACTCGGTGGCGGTCACCGCGCCCTCGGTCGTCGCCAGGTGTTCCATGATCGCGAGCCGGGCCGGGTGAGCGAGTGCCCGCAGCGTCTGCGGGTCGCTGATCGTCACCCGGGGCGGCTCGGGGTTCGCCTGCGTCATGTCCCCATGATCCCCGGCCGGGAGGAAAACCGGTTGTCCACGGCAGTCCCGGGAGTAGGCTGTTCGTTCCGCCCGACGGCCGCGGTGAGTAGCACCGCAGCGGACGTCCCCGCGCCGGCCCTCGTGCCGGAAACGCGAGCGGCAGCCTTCTTCCCGCGTCGAGGAGTCCGTGGATGAGCCTGCACGCCGAAAAAATCTCCCAGCCAGCCGCGCTGGACGACGAACTGACCGCCGAACGGGCGCACCTGACCCGCTCGCGGGCAGCGCTACAACGGATGCGGGAACGCGCCGAGGCCCTCTTCGCCACCGGTGACAAGGTGGCCGGGGACGCGTACACCGCCGAACAGCTCGGCCGGCACCTCGCCCGGCGGGTCGCCGAACTGGCCGACGACCCGCGCACCCCGCTCTTCTTCGGGCGGCTCGACTTCGGCGACGCAGACGCCGAACACGCCGGCCGCCGCTATCACGTCGGTCGCCGGCATGTCACCGACGAGCAGGGCGAACCGTTGGTGCTGGACTGGCGGGCGCCGGTCTCCCGCGCGTTCTACCGGGCCAGTGCCCGCGATCCGCAGGGCCTGGCGGTACGCCGCCGGTTCGGGTTCGGCGAGGGGAAGCTGACCAGCTTCGAGGACGAGCACCTGGACCGGGGCGAGGAACTCGGCACGGCCAGCCGGATCCTCACCGCCGAGATCGAACGTCCCCGGGTCGGGCCGATGCGCGACATCGTCGCCACCATCCAGCCCGAGCAGGACGAACTCGTCCGGGCCGACCTGGCCGACTCGATCTGCGTGCAGGGTGCCCCGGGCACCGGCAAGACTGCCGTCGGGCTGCACCGGGCGGCGTACCTGCTCTATCTGCACCGGGAGCGGCTGCGACGGTCGAAGGTGCTGGTCGTGGGGCCGAACCGGGCCTTCCTCGGCTACATCGCGGCGGTGCTGCCCGCGCTCGGTGAGGTCGAGGTGGAGCAGGCCACCGTGGAGGATCTTGTCACCCGGGTACCGGTCCGCGCGACGGACCCGCCAATGGTGGCCACGCTCAAGCACGACGCCCGGATGGCCGAGGTGCTGCGCCGGGCCGTCGACGCGCACGTCGGCGAGCCGGCCGAACCGGTGCTCGTCTCCGACGGCTCGTTCCGCTGGCGGATCGGGCTGGAGCCGCTGCACCGGCTGGTCCAGGACACCCGCGCGGAGCGACTGCCGTACGCCGTCGGGCGGGACCGGGTCCGGGCCCGGGTGGTCGGACTGCTGCAACGGCAGGCCGAGGCCCGGCGGGCGGAATCGCCGGGCGACGCGTGGCTGCGCCGAATGAGCCGGTCGAAGCCGGTCACCGGGTTCCTGGACGCCGTCTGGCCGGCGCTGACCCCGGACGGCCTGCTGCACGCGCTCTACACCGACCCGGACCGGCTCGCCCAGGCCGCTGACGGCCTGCTCACGCCCGACGAGCAACGCCTGCTCACCCGCCCCGCACCCGGGACCGGGCGCGTCATCGGCACCGGGTTGGGGCGGACGGCGAAGGCGACCCGCTGGACGGCCGCCGACGCGGTGCTGATCGACGAGGCGGCCGGCCTGCTCGAACGACCGGGTGGTTACGGCCATGTGGTGGTGGACGAGGCTCAGGACCTCTCCCCGATGCAGTGCCGGGTCATCGCCCGGCGCAGCGAGCACGGCTCGCTCACGCTCCTCGGCGACCTGGCCCAGGCCACCGCGCCCTGGGCGGCCAGCGACTGGCGGGAGAGCCTGCGCCACCTGGGCAAGCCGGACGCGACGGTGGTGCCGCTGACCATCGGGTTCCGGGTGCCCGCCGCCGTGCTCGCCTTCGCCAACCGGCTGCTACCGGCGCTGGCCGTCGACGTGCCGCCGGCCGAGTCGCTGCGCGGTGACGGCAGCCTCGACGTGCGTACCGTGCGCGATCTGGCGGCTGCGACGGTGGCCGAGGTGCGGGCGGCGCTCGCGTTCGAGGGGTCGATCGCGGTGATCGCCGCCGACGACACCGTGGACGGGCTACGGGCGGCGCTGGCCGAGGCGGGGGTGCAGACCGCGGCCCCCGACGGGCCGGCCACCGGTACGCGCGTCACGGTGATGCCCGCAACCCTGGTCAAGGGCCTGGAGTACGACCACGTCATCACGGTCGAACCGGCCGCCATCGCCGCCGCCGAGCCACGCGGCCTGAACCGGCTGTACGTGGTGCTCACCCGGGCGGTGTCCCGGCTGTCCGTGCTGCACGCCACGCCGCTGCCCGCCCCGCTCGGCTGACTCCCTACCGGACGGGACCGGGTCGCCGGTTCAGTTGACGTACCCCCGGTTTCCACCCCGAACGGCGGCGCACCGGTGCCACCATGCCGAGGAGGGTGGCCGGTCGGTGGTCGCCGCGGGGCGGGAGGGGTGGCCGTGGTCAGCGTCGCACCGGGTACGCCCTGTTGGGCCGACCTGGCGACGCCGGGACTCGACGCGGCCCGGCGGTTCTACCCGGAACTGTTCGGCTGGACCGGCCGGGTCGACCCCGAGCCGGAGGCGGGCGGATACACGGTCTTCCTGCTCGACGGGCGGGCGGTGGCCGGGGCGGGCCCACCGGCCGTACCGGATCAGGTGCCGATCTGGTCGACGTACGTGGCCACCGACGACGCGGATCTGGTCGCCGGCCGGGTGGAGCGGGCCGGCGGACAGATGGTGGTGCCGCCGTTCGAGGTCTTCGACCGGGGTCGGATGGCGGTCTTCACCGATCCCGCCGGAGCCGCGTTCAGTGTCTGGCAGCCGATGGCCTTCACCGGGGCCGAGGTGTTCGACGTGCCCGGTGCGATGAGCTGGACCGAACTGGTGACCCCCGATCCGGACGGAGCACGGATCTTCTACGAGTTGGTCTTCGGTTGGCAGCCGGAGGAGGAGCCGATGGGCCAGCCCGCGTACACCGGGTGGCGACTCGGTGACCGCCTGGTCGCGGGGATGATGCCGCCGCTGAGTGGCGAGTTCCCGGCCGACTCGCCGGCCTACTGGACGCTGTACTTCTCGGTGGTCGACGCGGACGCCACCGCGGCCCGCGCCGCCGAGCTGGGCGGCACGATCCTGGTGCCGCCCCGCGACATCCCGGCCGGCCGTTTTGCCGCGCTCCGTGACCCCCACGGTGCCCTGTTCCAGGTCATCGCCCTGGCCGGGATGCGCTGAACCGCCAGCGGGGTGTCGGATCCGGATGCGACCCTCGGACCGCCCCGCCCATCATCGACGGAACCGGAGCCTACGCGCATGACCAGCATTCCACCGGGAAGGCCGGCCTGGGTCGACCTGTTCACCAGCGATCCCGCCGCGGCGGCCGGCTTCTACGCACCGCTGTTCGGCTGGGCGGTTGCCGAGGCGACCGGCGAACCGCCAACCGGCCGTCTCGTCTTCCACCAGCAGGGCAGACCGGTGGCCGGCGCCGGCCCGACCGACGACGGGCAGCCGGCCTGGCGGCCCTACCTGGCCACCGAGGATGTCGACACGGCCTGTGAACTCGCGACGGCCACCGGTGGGCGGCGCCGCTCGGGCCCCGTCGAAGTGTCCGGCTCCCACCGCTCGGCGGTGCTCACCGACCCGGCCGGCGCGTCGTTCGGGGTGTGGCAGTCGCTGGGCCTCTCCGGCGCGGAGGTCTTCGACGTGCCGGGGGCGCTGACCTGGGCCGAGCTGACCACCCGGGAGCCCGACCGGGCCAAGGAGTTCTACGGTGCGGTCTTCGGCTGGACGGCCGACGACCAGCCGATGGATGCGATCACCTACACCACCTGGCAGCGCGACGGCCAGCAGGTGGCCGGGATGATGCCGATGGTCGGCGAGGAGTGGGGCGACCTGCCGTCGCACTGGATGGTCTACTTCGCGGTGACCGACACCGACGCGGTGACCGACGAGGCACAGCGGCTCGGCGGCAGCGTGTCCGTCCCGCCGACCGACCTGCCCCGGGGCAGGTTCGCGGTGCTGACCGACCCGCAGGGTGCGTTCTTCTCCATCCTCGGCCCGGTGCCCGCCCCCGCCTGACCCGCCCTCCGGCCGGACTACTGTCGCCTGGGGCGTACCGGCACCACGAGCGGGCCGTGCTCGCCGTCGACGACGCGGATGCTGGCCCGGTAGTGCTCGGCGAGCAGCCGGTCGGTGAGCACCTCCCGGGGGGTGCCGACCGCGGCCACCCGCCCGGCGGCGAGCAGCACCATCCGGTCGGCGTACTCGCCGGCGATGGAGAGGTCGTGCATGGTGGCCAGCACCGTCAGGCCGTGCGTCCGACGCAGCTGGTCGACAAGTTCGAGCACCTCCTGCTGGTGGCCGATGTCGAGGGCGCTGGTGGGCTCGTCGAGCAGCAGCAGGGTGGCACCCTGGGCCAGCGCCCGGGCCAGGAAGACCCGCTGCCGCTCACCACCGGAAAGGGTGGCCAACTCCCGGGCGTGGAAGCCGGCGAGATCCAGTCGGTCGAGCACCTCGTGCACCACGGCCAGGTCGGCGGCGGACTCCCGGCCCAGCGGCGGGATGTACGGGGTACGACCGAGCAGCACGTAGTCCAGCACCGCCATACCCGGCGGTACGACCGGCGACTGCGCCACCGTGGCCACCACCCGGGCCCGTTCCCGGCGACGCAGTTCGCCGATCGGCGTACCGAACAGCCGGACGGCGTCCGTCGTGGGGAGCAGCCCGCCGACGGCGCGCAGCAGCGTCGATTTGCCGGCGCCGTTGGGACCGATCACCGTGACCCACTCGCCGGTGGCGACGGTCAGGTCGATGCCGGCGAGGATCGGCGTACCGTCCAGGCTGATCCGCAGGTCGCGCAGGTCGACGGCGGGGGCCGGGGCATCCGGCGGCGACACCGGCGACGAGGCGCTCACGTCAGCACCCGCCGGGCCGAGCGCAGCACCACCACGAAGAACGGGCCGCCCAGCAGCGCGGTGACCACCCCGATCGGGATCTCCTGCGGTGCCGCGGCGATCCGTGCCACCACGTCGGTCAGCGCCAGGAAGGCACCTCCGAACAGCAGCGACAGCGGCAGGATCACCCGGTAGCTCGCCCCGGCCAGCATCCGTACGGTGTGCGGCACGATGATGCCGACGAAGCCGATCAGGCCGGAGGCGGAGACGGCGGCGGCGGTGCCCAGCGAGGCGGCGGCGATCAGCAGGTACCGGGACCGCTGCGGGTGCAGGCCGAGGCTGGCCGCCTCGTCGTCGCCGACCGACAGCACGTCCAACTCCCGCCGGTGCAGCAGGATGACCAGGCTGGTCAGCAGGAAGTACGGCAGCACCAGCCGGACGTCCTGCCAGCCGGCGGTGGCCAGTCGCCCGAGCAGCCAGGAATACACCTGCTGGATGCTGTCCGCGTTTCGTTGCAGCAGGTACGTCTGCCCGGCGCTGAGGAACGCGGAAACGGCCACCCCGGCCAGGATCAGGGTGGCCGGGGAGCGGCTGCGGCCGCCGGCCGAGCCGAGCAGGTAGGTCATCGCCACCGCGCCGAGGGAACCGACGAAGGCGGCCAGCGGGATGGTGGCCGGCAGGCCGCTCAGCGCGCCGCCCGCGCCCACCCCCAGGGTCAGCACCACGGTGACCGCGAGCCCGGCCCCGGCCGCGACGCCGAGCAGGTACGGGTCGGCCAGCGGGTTGCGGAACACCCCCTGGTAGGCACCACCGGCCAGGGCGAGCAGCCCGCCGACCAGCAGACCCAGCACCGCCCGGGGCAGCCGCAGCTCGGTGACGATGGCGATCTCCCGCTCGGTCAGCCCGCTGTCCAGGCGCACCCCGGGCAGCAGGTTGAGCAGTTCGATCGCGACGCTGCCGGGCGGCAGGCTGATCGGGCCGAGCGAGACCCCGGCCACCAGCGCCACGAGCACGGCGAGCACCCCGGCCGCGAGCCAACGTTTCCGCAGGCCGGCCGGCCGGGGCGTGATGTACGCCCCGGCCGGCACGACCGATCGGTCACGCTTCGGCACGTCGTGCATGATCCGGTCAGCGCTCGGCGGCCAGCGTCACTCGGCGGCCTTGGCGGTGGCGTCCACGATGGTCCGCAGCAGGTCCACCACCCGCGGCCCCCACCGGGAGGCGATGTCGTCGTCGAGTTCCACGACCTGGTCCTGCCGCACCGCGGTGAGCGAACCCCAGCCGCTGCGCGCCTTGACCGTCGCGGCGCTCTGCTGGCAGCACTTGACGTCGGAGAGGAACACGAAGTCGGGGTCGGCGTCGACGATCACTTCCTGGGACAGCTGCGGGTAGCCGCCATTCTTTCCGTCGGCGTCGGCCGCGTCGGCGATGTTCTCCAGCCCGGCGAGGCTGTAGATCGAGCCGATGAAGGTCTTGCTGGTGGCGGTGTACAGCTCCGGGCCCAGCTCGTGGAAGTAGGTGGGCGCCTGCGCCCGCTGCGGCACCTCGGCCACGATCTTGGTGATGTCGTCCTTCATCCGCTGCACCACGTCGGCCGCCGCGTCGGCGTTACCGGTGAGCGTGCCCAGCTCGGTGATCTGCCGGTACGAGTCGTCGAGGGTCTGCGCGGCGGGAGTCTGGTAAACCGGGATCTTGAGCGTGGTCAGCTGCTCGACGATCTTGTTGCGGTCGTCGCTGAGCACCACCAGGTCAGGATCCTTTGCGGCGACTGCCTCCGCGTTCGGCTGGTAGCCGGAGAGATCCGTCTTCGGCGCGTCGGCGGGGAAGTTGGACTGGTCGTCGACCGCGGTGACCTGCGGGCCGGCTCCGATCGCGAAGAGCATCTCGGTGGCCGTCGCCGACAGCGAGACGATCTTTTCCGGCCGCTGTTCCAGCGTCAGCGACCCGACGGTCACGGGGAAGGTGGCGGCGCTCGGGCTGTCACCGGGGGTGGGGGTGTCGGTGGTCTTCTCGGCGCAGGCGCCGAGCGCGAGCGCGGTCACCGCCAGGCTGGCGGCGAAGACCCTGGGGGTACGTCTGAACATCGGTCCTCCTGTCGGTCGAGGAGTGTGCTGCTTCGCCGACAGGGAGCCGAGGCACCCGTCCGCGAGGCGCCCTTTCCTCGAGAGCGCGGATCGCGACCGCGCCCCAGGCGACCTGGCTCGTCCCCGGTAACGGGGCATCACAGTTGCGGGACAGCGCCGGTGTCTCACCGGCTTCGCTGGGAACGGGTCGGTAAGACCGTAGCGCACGTCGCGTCGGTGCCCCGCCGAGCGGCCGTCGCGCTACCGCAGACCCGGCCGGGAGACAGCCGGTCCTGCCCGTTTGATCCGCCTGGAACGGGGCCCCGCGCGAGGGGGGTGGCGGGGCCCCGTCCGCTTTCAGGAGGAGGTGATGGTGACGTTGTCCACAGCCGCTTCGACGAGGCTGGCGGTCGAGGTGTCCGCCGCCTCGACCAGGATCCGGACGGACTGGCCGGCGTACGGGGTGAGGTTGAGGTTCGACACCGTCCAGGCGCCGTTACGGTTGCTGGCCGCACCGGCCTGGGTGAGCAACGCCGTGGTGCCGCCGTTGTGCACCACGCTGACCCGGAAGTAGTCCGCCGAGGACGAGTTCGAGCCGTGCGCCAGGTACCACGCCAGCGACAGGGTCAACGTGCCGCTGGACGGCAGTGCGACAGCGGGCGAACGGGCGCTTGTCACCCCGCCGTCGATGTCGTAGTCACCCGCACCGCTGCCGGCGAGTCGGCCGGTGACCAGGTCGTTGCTGCCCGCGTACGGGGTGAGCTGCTTGGCCCCGCTGGAGCTGGTGGCCTGCGCGGCGCCGCGCTCCCACTGCCCGGTGGTCGCCGTGTCGGTGCCGTTGGGGTTGGTCGTCCAACCGGTCGCGGTCTCGAAGGTGTCCGACCAGACCGTGGTCCCCCCGCCGCCGCTGCCGCAGTACTGCGCCTGCTTGCCGATGGCCCGGTAGGGGCAGTCGGCGTACTCGGAGAGGATCAGCACCGCCTCGCGGTTGCGCGTGGTCTGCTGCGGGATGACCTCGTCGGGTGGGTAGAAGCCGCCGCCGGAGGCCGAGCCCGGATACAGCTCGAAGGTGTACGCCCAGATGCCGTGCTCCGCCCACATCCAGTCGATGCTGCTGCCGTCGGTGATGTACAGGTCGCTTGACTGCTGCGGGGTGAAGCCGTTCGTCGCCGCCATCTGCTGGCCGATGGTGGCGAAGGTGTTGTACTGGTCGGCGCTCATTCCCGGGGCGGTGTTGTTGTACGTGTAGCCGTACGGCCAGAGCACCAGCTCGGAGTAGGTGTGGAAGTCGATGTTGGCCTTGATCTGCTGCGTCCCGCCGACGACCCGGCTGTTGACGAAGTTGCGCAGCGCCTGCGTCTCGGGCGCGGAGAACGCCGACGGACCCCGGTAGGTGTCCGAGGAGGTGGAGCCGGACGAGCCGCCGCAGCAGCCCCAGTTGTAGCTCCAGTTCCGGTTCAGGTCGGTGCCCACGTACGACGATCCGCTGTTGGGTTGGCGGTTCTTACGCCACGACCGATAGGAGCCGGTGGCGATGTCGTACTCGCTGCCGTCCGGGTTGACCGAGGGTACGACCCAGATCTCCCGGTTGTTGACCAGGCTGGTGATCCGCGAGTCGGAGCCGTAGTTGTCGGTGAAGAGGTTGAGCAGGTAGAGCGCCATCTCGACGGTCAGGTGCTCGCGGGCGTGCTGCTGGGCGTTGAACAGGATCTCCGGCTCGTTCTCGTCGGTGGCGACGTTGTCGGAGATCTTCACCGCGACCAGGTCCCGGCCCTCGTACGAGCTGCCGATGCTGACCTTCCGTGCGAGCGTCGGGTGGTCGGCCACCACCTTGTTTACCGCCGCGATCATCTCCGGATAATCGTGGTAGTTGGAGTCGGCCGACGGGAAGCCGAGGATCCCGACGTCGCCGTCGGCCGGCGCCCGGTCGGAGGGCAGCGCGGCGATCGCCTCCAGCCGGAACCCGAGCCGGGTGATGGCGGCGGCCTCGGCCCGGGTGGCCGAGACGTGCAGCACCCCGTGCTCGGAGTAGTCGATGGCAGCGCCGGTACGGGCGACCGCGTTGCGATCGGCGAGGGTCTTCGGGCCGAGCACCCGGTAGGGCACGGCGGCCGGTTGTTCGTCCCGGTTGGGCGCCGGCTCGGCGGAGACCGGTGGCGCGGCGATGGTGAGCAGGCCGAGCCCGGCGGCGACGATGAGCGCCAGGGCACGGCGGACGGGGATTGAACGGAAGGCCATGGACAACCTCCTGGAGGCGCGGGGATCCCCCGCTCGGTAGCGGACAGCCCACCACCGGTCACATGGTCATATCAACATTGATCGTTGTTTGGTCCATCCCAGCCGGATCCTCATGCCGGCGACATGGTTCCGCCGACCGTTCCACCGCGCCGACTGTCCGGGCGCTCAGCCCTTTTCGTCGGTGGGCCGGTCAGCCGGCGCGCCGTCGGCCTGGTCGTCGCCGGCCAGCGCGGACCGCAGCCGCTCCTTCTCCACGCGGCGACGCTCGGCGGCGGCGGCCATTTCCTCGGCCATCTCGTCCCGCCAGCCCTTCAGCAGGAAGAACGAGACAGCAGCGGAGAACAGCAGCGCCAGGATCAACTTGAGGAAGATGTCCATGTCGACCGGCCAGAGGGCCGCCACCACGACCACGAACAGACCGATCCGGCCCAGCGTGTACTTGACCGCCGCACTCACGTTCGTTCGCTCCGCTCGCTCAGGTAAACACTTCGTCTCAGCCGGTCCGGTTGGCCAGCCAGCGCACGCCGGAAAACCAGATCGTCGCGTACACCACGGTGAACGTGGTCGCCGCGAGCACGCCGGACAGCAGCGGCGGCAGCGCCGTCGCCACACCGGCGACCAGCAGCCCGGAAACCACCGCCGTCGCCACGGCCACCAGGGCGGCCACCACCCGGGGTGCACCGAAACCCCAGGCCCGGAAGTCCTCCCAGAACAGCCAGGCCGGCAGGATCACGGCCAGCCAGCCGTTGGCCTGGCCGAACTCACCGGCACCGAACCAGGCGAAGGCCACGTCGAAGAGCACCAGCACCAGCAGCCCGATGACCACCCCGGCCAGGCCGACACCCACCAGGTCGCCCAGGGTCCGGATCCGCCCCTCGGCATCCCGGCGGGGGAACGCGCTCTGCTGCTCGGTCATCGTCGTGCCAGGGTACGCGTCGCGTCAGGCCCAGACCTGCTGCGGCTCGGCCCGGCGCTCGGCCAGCGTGGGAGCGGCATCGTACTCGCGGACCACCTCGTAGCGGGTGTTGCGCTCGACCGGGCGGAAGCCGGCGTCCCAGATGAGGTGCAGCAGGTCGTCGCGGTGCATGGTGTTCGGCGTCCCGTACGAGTCGGCGTCGTGCGTGATCTTGTATTCCACCACCGAGCCGTCCAGGTCGTCGACACCGAAGTTGAGCGAAAGCTGGGCCACCGAGAGGCCGTGCATCACCCAGAAGCACTTGACGTGCGGGACGTTGTCGAACAGCAGGCGGGAGACCGCGAAGGTCTTCAACGACTCGGCCGGTGAGGCCATCGTGGTGCGGGCCTGGATCCGGTTACGGATCTTGCCGTCCGCCGAGTCGACGAAATCGTGCTGGTAACGCAGCGGGATGAAGACCAGGAAACCGCCGGTCTCGTCCTGCAACTCGCGCAGCCGCAGTACGTGGTCGACCCGGTGCCGGGGCTCCTCGATGTGGCCGTAGAGCATCGTCGACGGGGTCTTCATGCCCTTGCCGTGCGCCAGCCGGTGGATCCGGGACCAGTCTTCCCAGTGGCAGGCGTGGTCGACGATGTGCTGGCGGATCTCCCAGTCGAAGATCTCCGCGCCGCCACCGGTGAGCGACTCCAGGCCCGCGTCCATCAGCTCGTCGAGGATCTCGTCCGCGCCCAGACCGCTGATCTTCTCGAACCACTGCACCTCGGTGGCGGTGAACGCCTTGAGCTTGACGTTCGGCAGCGCGGCCTTCAGCTCGCGCAGCACCTTGGGGTAGTAGCGCCAGGGCAGCGTCGGGTGCAGGCCGTTGACGATGTGCAGCTCGGTGAGCTGCTCGTCCTCCATCTCCTTGGCCTTGCGGACCGCCTCGTCGATGCGCATGGTGTAGGCGTCCTTCTCACCCGGCTTGCGCTGGAAGGAGCAGTACGCGCAGCTCGCGCTGCACACGTTGGTGAGGTTCAGGTGCCGGTTGACGTTGAACATCACCCGGTCGCCGTTCATCTCGGTGCGCCTGTGGTGGGCCAGCCGCCCCAACCAGGTCAGGTCGTCGCTGGAGTAGAGGGCGATCCCGTCCTCACGAGTCAGCCGCTCCCCCGCGTACACCTTCGCTTCGAGTTCGCGCTTGAGTCCGGCGTCCATCTAAAGCCCCGTCCCCTTCCACCTGCGGTCGCGACCCGAGCGCGGTCGCCACCTGAGCCTACGTCGGCCGAGGCGGCAACTCACACCGTGGTCGTTTGGCAGCAGACTCTCAGCCTCCCGTTATCCGGCCAGACATCGACACCAGTGCACCGGGTGAGGTAAGACAGGGTGGGGCACGACACACACTGGTAGCGTCCCGAACCGCCGCGCCGACCGAGCGTGGCAGAGCAACGCCGGACGGGGAGCGGAATGATCGACAGCGCGGACGGACGGCAGCGGCGACGAGGCCCGGTGGTCTCACCGGTGCTACGGCCGGCCCTCTGGTCCGCCCTGCTCGCCGCGGTCGCCAGCACGGTCCTCGCTGCTCCGGCGTACGCCGAGCCCGGCATCCCCGTCACGGTGCCCGACACCGGCTCCCGTCCCACGGTCACCGGTCCCCTTCAACTACCCGGCATGCCCGCCGGCGCCACCCCCGGCCTGACGCCACCGACGCTCGGCACTCCCGGTGCCAGCGCGCTGGAAACCCGGATCACGGCCGCCGAGGCACGGGTCGCCGAGCTGGGCACCCAACTCCTCGAACTCGAACAGCAGCGCAACGAGGTGCAGGCCCAGTTCCGCACCGCCGAGCGTGATCTGGAGTTCGCCCGGGGCGCGGTCCAGCAGGCCCAGCAGCGTGCCGACCAGGCCGCCGCCGAGGCCATCAAGGCTGCCGCCGCGCTACCACCCGGCGGTTTCGCCACCGACCTGCGTGACCTGGATTTGCTCAGCCGGGCGAACCGCGGCGAGAAGGTCGGGCACGACACCGGCCCGGCCGCCGGCGAGATGGCGCGTGCCCGCGCCGACGAGCAGGTGGCGACGCAGGCGCACGCCGCCGCCCAGTCCCGACTTCAGGGCGTTCAGCAGCAGTACACCGCCACCCAGCAGGCACTGCGCGACGCCGAAGCGGAGCTGATCAAGCTGCGCGACGAGAACTCCGCGCAGCTTGTCGAGTTGGCTCGCCAGCAGGAGGCTGCCGAGCAGCAGATCGGTGCCGACTACGTCGACCAGTCCGCTGGCGGGCTGGTCGCCCACCCTTCGGCGAAGGCCGCCGTCGCGTACGCCCGGAAGCAGCTCGGTGACCCCTACGTCTGGGCGGCCGAGGGACCGAACTCGTTCGACTGCTCGGGCCTGATGTGGGCGGCATACCGGTCGGCGGGTTACCGCAAGCTGCCCCGGGTCTCCCGGGACCAGTACCGCGCCACCAGCTCGCGGACCGTGCCCCGCACCGCTCTCCTCCCCGGCGACCTGCTCTTCTTCGCCTCGGGCAGCAGTTGGCGCAGCATCCACCACGTGGGCATGTACATCGGTGGCGGCAAGATGATCCACGCGCCGACCACCGGTGACGTGGTCAAGATCTCCACGGTTCGTTGGTCCCGGCTCTACGCCGCGACCCGGGTGGTGGGCGCGGTGCCGGCACCGACGTCCTCGCCCACCCCGTCGCAACCGCCGACGCCCAAGCCCACGCCCAAACCGACGCCCAAGCCAACGCCGAAGCCGACCAAGACGACGAAGCCGACGCCGAAGCCCACCAAGACGACGACTCCGTCGCCCACTCCCTCGGACTCGACCACGCCGTCACCGACCCCGACAGGCTCCACCACGCCCTCGGCAACCCCGTCGGCGACCACCACCCCGTCGGCAACCCGGTCTGCGACCACCACCCCGTCGGCGACGACCTCGGCCTCCGAGACCACCGCACCGACCCTGGAAGCCAGCAGCGTCGCTCCGACCACGGCCGCCGGCAAGGCCGACCCGACCACCACGGCGAGCAGCGCGGCGCCGAAGGACAGCGCATCGGCCAGCCCGTCCACGGTCACCTGAGCCCGTACCCGCAGCCCGCCCACTCCACGCACGCCTGTCGGTCGCCGATAGTGACGGGGCGGCCACGCCAAGACCACGGCACCGCATCTTGTCCGGTGTCCAGGAACGTTGGCGGTGTCGCGGCGAGGCCCGGTGAGCGTTCCAGGACACCGCATTAGTCCAGACTTGTTCATGTGTGTGCTGCCGGACGACCGATAACACCCGCGACGGTGGCATGCACTCCGGGTGTGCCGCACGGTGGAATATGGCACGGTGTCACTCAGGCACTCCCGGTCCGGCGACACGGTCCGGTTGCGAGCGTGGCGCGGAGGCGACGATGACGGAGCAAGAGGTTCCGGCGGGGCTGGCGGGTCCGCCCCCTACGCCCACCGCCGAGCCGGAACCCACCGCCACCGCCCAGCCGGTGCCCGCCCCCACCAGCGAGCCGGGTACCGGCGGTTCCGCGGACCCGACGGCCGATGAGCCCGCCCAACCACCTACCACCCGGCCCAGCGCGGACGCAGCCACCGCGCCGAGCGCAGACGCCGCCACCAGCCCGGCGGGACCGGCCCGGGGCCGGGCAGGCGTTGCCAAGGTGACGGCCCCCGGCGGCGTGAGTCACGGTCAGCCACCGGCCGCTGCCGGGCTGACCGGGGCCGGAGGAGGCACCACGTACCGGGCCACCGCCGGACCGGTGGGCACGAGCGGAGGTGTCGCCCTCGGCGGATCGACCTCGGCGCCCGGTACGGCCGGCGTACCCGGTCAGCGGGAGGCTGTCCGGCCACACCGGGAGTCGACGGCATCGAAACCGGCGCGGGCCAGTGTTCGGGTACCCGGGCTCAGCCGGGTGAGCGTGGACGAGGCGGAGTCCGCCGGAGGGGGCGGCAAGACGGCTGGTGTCTACCGGTCCGCTCCGGCCCAACCGGGAGCGGCCAGGCCAGCCGAACCGGAGCCGATCGAGCCACCGGAGCCCGCTCAGCCGCCGGAGCCGGCCCAACCCCCGACGCCACCCGCACCCGAGCCGGAACCGGCACCCCACCCCCCGGTGCCCGGACCGGTCCCACCTGGGCCTACCCCGCCGTCGCCGTCGCCGGCACCGCCCTCCCCAGCACCGGTGCCGCCGACGCCCGGTCCGTACCCGCCGGGACCAGCCCCTGTTCCGCCGCCCGCCCCACGGCCCGCGCCGCCCGCCCCACGGCCCGCGCCGCCGGTTCCGGGCCCGCCGACGCCGCCTCCCGGTCCACCCGTACCGCCACCGACGCCGCCTTCCGGTCCACCCGTACCGCCGCCACCGGGCCCGATGCCGGCGCCGCCGTTCCCGCCGCCACCGGCGAACGCCGACACCATCCGGCCCACACCGTCCGCCGCCGTGTCCCGCACCGGCTCGCCCGCCAGCCCTGGCGAGGCCGACGCGGCCCCGGCCGTGCCGGCGCCGGCGCTGCCTGTCTGGCCGCCACCGACCAACCCCGGCGGCCGCCGGGACGAGCCCGCGCCCAACTCCCCGGGGGTCGCGCCCCGGCCCTCGTCCCGTCCGGGACTGCGTCCGGGCCCCGCCGGGTCACTCGCGGGCCCCGCCGGGTCACTCGCGCCGGTGGACGCGCCGAGCGGTGATCCGGGTGCGACGCGAACCCAGAGCAGCACGTCCGAACCGCCCGCTTGGGTCGGGACGTCCGCGACCGGGTCCACGCCGGGCGTCCGCTCGCCCGGAGAGACGGAGCACACGCGCCGCGCGGGCACGGCGGAGCACACGCGCCGCGCGGGCACGGCGGAGCACACGCGCCGCGCGGGCACGGCGGAGCACACGCGCCGCGCGGCTGAGGTAGCACCTGCTCAGCGTCCCGGCGGCTCCGACCTGAGCGCGTACTATGCCGGGCTGGAGAGTTCGGCGACGGTGGCCTTCCCGACCGGCGACCAGGAGACCTCCGGCTCGTTGACCGGGCACATCCTGGCTCAGGGCTGGGCTGACACGCCGGCCGAGCGGTCCCGCAGCACACTCCGGGTGGTGATCCTGATGGCGGTCGCGCTGGGGGTGCTGGTGGCGATCAGCGTGATGGTGGTGCTGTTCGCGAACGACGCGCTGCCCAGCGCGAGCAGTGGCCTGGTGGACGACCGACGGCTCGTGGATCGTTGGTGAGTCCGCCCACTACCCGGCTCCGGCGCAGGCGGGCAGGCGCCGACCGCCGTACACTTGTCGGTGATCATTGACCTGGCGCGTGACCACGCGCCCATGGGCGTTCTTGCGGAAGATCCGGCGGCCACGGCCGCAGCGGGACATCGCGAAGATGCGCCCCGCTCGAAAGGCATTTCTTGACCACCTCCGCTGACCTCGGCATGCCCCCGTTCTCCCCCGACCTTCCCGCCGCGCCGCAACCGGCCGGCACGACCACCCCGGTCACCTTCGACTCGCTCGGCCTTCCCCGGCAGTTGGTCCGGGCCCTGGACCGACAGGGCATCACCACTCCGTTCGAGATCCAACAGGCCACCGTGCCGGACGCGCTCGCCGGACGCGACGTGCTGGGCCGTGGGCAGACCGGCTCCGGTAAGACCCTCGCCTTCGGGCTGCCGTTGCTGGCCCGGATCGCCGCCGGTGAGCGGGCCCGCTCCCGGCATCCACGGGCGCTCGTGCTGGTGCCCACCCGAGAACTGGCCATGCAGGTCAACGACGCGCTGCTGCCGCTGGGAAAGGCCGTCGGCGTGTTTGTCAAGACCGCCGTCGGCGGGGTGCCGTACGACCGGCAGATCGATGCCCTGCGGCGCGGCGTCGAAGTGGTGGTGGCCACACCGGGTCGGCTCGCCGACCTGATCGACCGGGGCGTCTGCCAGCTCGACGACGTCGAGATCACCGTGCTCGACGAGGCCGACCAGATGGCCGACATGGGTTTCCTGCCCGAGGTCACCGAGCTGTTGGCGAAGACGCCGGCGGATGCGCAGCGACTGCTCTTCTCGGCCACTCTCGACGGTGACGTCGACGCGCTGGTACGGCGGTTCATGACCGACCCGGTCACCCACTCCACCGCACCGCCGACCGCAGCCGTGTCCACCATGGACCACCACCTGCTGCTCATTCCGCCGCAGGAGAAGTTCCCGGTCACCGCGTCGATCGCCGCGCGGGCCGGCCGGACCATCGTGTTCGCCCGTACCCAGTTGGGCGTGGACCGGCTGGTCACCCAGCTCGCCGCCGTGGGCGTACGGGCCGGCGGGCTGCACGGGGGCAAGACCCAGCGGATGCGTACCCGCACGCTCGCGGAGTTCCGTGAGGGGCGGACGAACGTCCTGGTCGCCACGGACGTCGCCGCGCGGGGCATCCACGTCGACGGGGTCTCCCTGGTGCTGCACGTGGACCCGCCGAAGGACCCGAAGGACTACCTGCACCGGGCGGGGCGTACCGCGCGGGCCGGTGAGACCGGCGCGGTGGCCACCCTGGTGTTGCCGAAGCAGCGCCGCACCACCCTGGCGATGCTGGAGAAGGCCGGTGTGGAGCCGGCGCAGTCCCGGGTACGTGTCGGCGACCCGGCGCTGGCCGAGCTGATCGGGGCGCGGGAGCCGAGTGGCGTTCCGGTACGTGACGAGCCGGAGCCGCAGCCCCGGCGCGGCGGCCGGCCGGGCGGCCCCCGTCGCTTCGGCGACCGGCCGGGCGGCGAGCGCCGTCACACCGACCACGGCGAACGCCGTCACACCGACCACGGCGAGCGCCGGTACGCCGACCACGGTCACCGGGGCGAACGCCGCTTCGCCGAGCAGGCACCGGGCGAGCGCCGCTACCACGACAACCCACGCGGCGAGCGCCGCTTCGGCGCTGACCGGGGCGGTCGGTCGGAGGGGTGGAACACGCACGACCGGCCACGCGAGGACCGGCGTGGGACGGGCGGCCGACCGCGGGTTCGCAGCTACTGACAACCGCGTTCCGCGCGCGGTGCTGATCTTCGGCGCATACGCTGCCCGGCTCCGCCGGGTGGCGTAACGTCCGGCTCATGCCGACCTCGCCGAAGTCACTGTTGTGGACCCGTACGGACACCGCCGGTGCCGAGCATGCCCTGGTCGACGACGGCCACGGCCTGACGGCGCAGGGCACCCAGGTGGCCGTCGACCCGCTTCCCTACACGTGTCGCTACCAGGTGACCACGGACACCGACTGGGCCAGTGTCCGCCTGGAGGTCGAGGTCGAGGGCGCCGGATGGCGGCGCAGCGTACGGCTGGAACGGGCCACCCAGCGGTGGCGGGTGACCGCCGCCGAGCAGGGTGATCTCGACGCGGTGCTGGCCGCCGCCGGGCACGCCCCGGCCGGGCTGCCCGGCGTGGAGGACCCGGATCGGCTGGCCGACGCCCTGGACGTGGACCTCGGCGGTTCACCACTGTTCAACACCCTGCCGCTGCGTCGGCTCGGCCTGAACGCCGCACCGCCGGACACCGCTCGCTCGATAAGCGTGGCCTGGGTGCTGCTGCCCAGCCTCACCGTGCTCCCCACCGAGCAGGTGTACACCGGGCTGGGCCCGGACCGGTTCCGGTACGCCAGCGGCGGCTTCAGCGCCGAGGTCGAGGTGGACGCAGACGGCTACGTCCTGCGTTACCCGGGGCTGGCCGAGCGCGCAGCCACCCGCTGACCGACCGTCCGCGCTGCCGGCTGGGCGCTCAGGTCGGCCAGGAACTGTCAATCCGGCCCGGCGCTCACCGGCCCGGCGCTCACCGGCCAGGAGCCGTCGGTCAGGAAGCGGTCGACGGTGGCCAGGTGCGGCGCGAGGTCGAGGCCCTGCCTGGCCACCCACTCGTCGGCATAGTAGGTGTCGGCGTACCGATCACCCGCGTCGCAGATCAGGGTGACCACCGAGCCGGTCCGGCCGGCGGCCAGCAGCTCGGCGATCAGGCCGAAGGCGCCCCAGAGGTTGGTGCCGGTCGACCCGCCCACCCGCCGCCCCAGCACCGCCGAGGCGGCTCGCATGGCCGCCAGCGAGGCCGCGTCGGGTACCTGCACCATCCGGTCCACCACCGAGGGCAGGAACGACGCCTCGACGGTCGGCCGGCCGATGCCCTCGATCCGGGAGCCCCGGCCGGTCCGCACCGACCAGTCGGCCGCCTGCCAGGCGGGGTAGAACGCGGAGTTCTCCGGATCGACCACGCAGAGCTTGGTGGGCAGCCGCCGGTAGCGGGCGTACCGGCCGATGGTGGCACTGGTGCCGCCGGTCCCCGCGCCGACCACGATCCACGCCGGGACCGGATGCCGTTCCAGGGCGAGCTGCGCGTAGATCGACTCGGCGATGTTGTTGTTGCCGCGCCAGTCGGTGGCCCGTTCCGCGTAGGTGAACTGGTCCATGTAGTGCCCGCCGGAGTCCTCGGCGAGCCAGCGCGCCTCGATGACCACCTTCGCCGGGTCCTGGACGAGATGGCACCGGCCGCCCTGGAACTCGATCTGGGCGATCTTCTCGGGCGAGGTGGAGGCGGGCATCACCGCGATGAAGGGCAACCCGAGCATCCGGGCGAAGTACGCCTCGGAGACCGCCGTGGAGCCGGACGACGCCTCGATGATCGTGGTATCCGGCCCGATCCAGCCGTTGCAGAGCCCGTACAGGAACAGCGAGCGGGCCAGCCGGTGCTTCAGCGACCCGGTCGGATGCACCGACTCGTCCTTGAGATAGAGGTCGATCCCCCACTGCCGGGGCAGCGGGAACGGCAGCAGGTGGGTGTCGGCGGACCGGTTCGCGTCCGCCTCCACGGCCGCGATCGCCTCGGTCACCCACCGCCGGCCGTCCTCGTCGCACCGGTCGAGATGAGTCACGCCCGGAAACCTAGCAAGCCGACCTGCGGCGCTGCGGCTCAGCCCGCCGGTGGAGCGACCGGCTGCGGCCGGTTCTCCCACTTCGTCGACAACGCGATGCCGGTACGGGTGGAGGCGACCCCGGGTGTCCGGTTCAGCCGTACGATCAGCTGCTCCAGCTCGGCGATGGTGCCCACCCGGGCCTTGAGCAGGAAGGACTCGACACCGGCCATGAAGTAGCAGGACTCGATCTCGGCCATGGCCCGGAACGCCTCCAGCACGTCGTCGGTGTCCGCCCCGGAGTCCTCCACTATGCCGATCAGGGCCGTCACGCCCAACCCGATGGTCTCCGGCTCGACCTCGGCGCGGTACGCCCGGATGACGCCCCCGGACTCCAGCTTCCCGACCCTCTCGTGCACCGCCGGAGCGGACAGGCCGACCTGGCGGGCCAGCTCGGCGTACGACAGGCGGGCATTGCTGCGGAGCAGGTCCACGAGGTTGAGGTCGATGGCGTCCACGGACTGTGACCCTAGTCGGCGGGCCGGGACAGCCGGACTCCGGTATCCGTTTGGACTGGCAGCGGGTGACAGTTCGCATACCCAGGGTTCGGAGGGCGTGACGCCGGTACCATTTACTAACTTCCCACTCAGTGCGTTTTTCGCGTTTGGCGGACACGCCAGGTCGCTGGTGCTGTAATTGCCATACGTCCCTCATGACGGCTCTGGGCTCGCACCGGCCGGGGGCAGTGTGTTCAGCCGGGGGCTTCGTCGACGCGAGGAGGGGGCTGTGGACACTGGAGATCGCCTGCTGACACCGGGTGAAGTCGCCGCACTGTTTCGGGTGGACCCGAAAACCGTGACGCGATGGGCGGCGGCGGGCCGGATCGGGAGCATCCGGACTCCAGGAGGGCACCGCCGGTTTCGGGAATCCGAGGTGCGGGCCCTGCTTGAAGGGGAGGGCATGCTGGACGAGGCGGATGATATGGGTAGGCCGCGTAATGCGGGCCCGACCGCTTCGACCGGCCCTGCCGGCCCGGCAAACGCCGGCATGTACTGAATTGCGGGTCGGGACGCGGGCCGGCCATCAGGTCCGGTCCGCGTTCAATTTTCCGGCCCACCGCTTGAACAGGGTGTGCGGCACGTCGAGGGCGTCGAGCACCTTGCCCGCCACGAAATCCACCAGCTGGGCTCCGGTGGCGGCGGCACCCGCACCGTAGAAGCCGGGACTGGCCGGCAGCACCACCGCACCGGCGTCATGCAGCGCGATCAGGTGTTCCAGGTGACTCCGGGTCACCGGCGTCTCCCGGGGCACCACGACCACCCGCCGCCGTTCCTTGAGGTTCACCTCGGCGGCCCGCTGCAACAGATCCTTGGACAGGCCGATGGCGATGCCGGCGCAGGCCGCCGTGCTGGCCGGCACCACCACCATCCCGCGTACCGGGTAGGAACCGCTGCTCGGGCCGGCGGCAAGGTCACCGGCGGGCCAGTGGCGCAGGTCCGCCGGGTCGACGTCCCGCCCCAGCCAGGCGGCCAGGTCCTCGGCCCAGTGCGCGTCCCGGAACGGCCGTCCGGTCTCGTCGAGAACGGTCAGCCGGGCGGCCCGGGAGACGATCAGGTCCACCGGCTCCCCGGCGTCGAGCAACCCGCGTACGACTGCGGCCGCGTACGGCGTGCCGGACGCCCCGGACACCCCGACCACCCATGGTTCGCGCATGCCCTCAGCCTGCCTGGTCGCCACGGGCGCTGGTCGGGCACCCCGGGAAGCGTGTCCGAGGTGCCCATGATCGCCGCAGCCTGCGCCGTTACGCCACCGATGCCCGGCGGGTCTGCGGCGACCACCGCAAGCTGGCATGCTGCCGGGGACCGAAAGCACCGTGGGGGCCGACCGGAAGGACGTGGAGATCATCTCGTCGTCGGCCGGCTCCGCGCACGACATCCTGCCGTCGCTGCGTGCCGCCTGCCCGATCGTGCCGCAGCTCTCCCCGTACGCCGACGACGTGCAGGAGTGGCTGGTCTCCGGGCTGCCGTTGGACGCGGCGACGCGGGAACGGCTGGGACTGGCCGGCTTCGCCCGCTACGCAGGCCGGCTCTACCCCGATGCCACCGAGGCCGACCTACGCACCCTGACCGCGCTGTTCACCTGGTTCTTCCTGGTCGACGACGCCTGCGACGGACCCGAGCGGGTCGGCCTGGACGAGATCCAGGCCCTGCGCGACGGCGCGGTTGCGCTGCTGCGTGGCGGTCCCCGGTTGCGGCATCCGGGTCTGGCCGGTCCGCTGCGCCGGCTGCTGGTCGGTGCCTGGCGGGAGCCGCAACGCCGGATGCCGGCCCGCTGGCGGTTGCGCTTCGCCGACGCGGTGGCCCATCACCTCGACGGCACCTGGCAGGAGGCGGTCAACAAGGCGACCGGGCACGCGCCAGGCGTCGAGGAGTACGTCGAGTTGCGCCGGGCGACGTCGGCGGCGTACGTGTCGTACCCGCTCGTGGAGTTCGTCACCGGCCGGCCGTTGCCCGAGCCGGTCTACCACCACCCCCGGCTGGGCCAGCTCCGCGACGTCGGTAACGACCTACTCTCCTGGTACAACGACATCGCCTCGCTGGACCGGGACGCGGCCACCTCCGGCGGGCACAACCTGGTGCTGGCGCTGGCCACGGCACATCGCGTGCCGGTACCCGCCGCCGTCGAGCTGGCGGCGCAGCGCTGGCACGAGTCGATGCACCGCTTCGTCAGCCTGCGCGCCACGATGCCCTCGTTCGGTCCGGCGTTGGACCCGGCCGTCACCGCCCACCTCGACGGGGTGGCCCGGGCCGTTCGCGGCACCCTCGACTGGACCATGGAGAGCGCCCGCTACGCCGTGTCGGGCGGCACGTCGCCAGGCCCGTAGGCCGACCCGGCCGGCTGGTCCGGCCCGCAGGCCGGGCCGGCCTATCACGCCCGCAGGCCGAGCCGGCCGATCAGGCCCGTAGGCCGAGCCGGACCACCAGGTCGAGCAGGGCGAAGGCGAACAGCGCGATGCCGACGAAGCCGTTGGCGGTGAAGAACGCCCGGTTGACCCGGCTCAGGTCGGTCGGCGTGACCACCAGGTGCTGGTAGCCGAAGGCGACCGCGGTGAGGGCCAGGCCGATCCACCAGAGCCAGCCGAAACCGACAAGCACGCCGAACCAGCCGAACAGCGCGAAGGTGACCACGTGCGCGACGGTGGAGGCGTGCAGGGCGAAGCGCAGCCCGTAGCGGGCCGGCACGCTGTGCACGCCGATCTCCCGGTCGACCTCGGCGTCCTGGCAGGCGTAGATCAGATCGAACCCACCGATCCACAGGCCGACGGCGGCACCGAGCAGCCAGGCCGGTCCGGAGCCGGCGAAGGTGCCGGTCACCGCGAGCCAGGCGCCGACCGGGCCGACCATCTGGGCGGCGGCCAGGATGGCGTGCGGCCAGTTGGTGAACCGCTTGCCGTACGGGTAGACCACCAGCGGCACCACGGCCAGCGGCGCGAGCGCCAGGCAGAGCGGGTTGAGCAGAGCGGCGGAGGCGAGGAAGACCACCAAGGCGGCGCCCGCGCCGGTCCAGGCCGTCCGCAGGCTCACCGCCCCGGTCACCAGTTCCCGGTTCGCGGTACGCGGATTCCGCGCGTCGATCCGGCGGTCCAGGATCCGGTTCGCCGCCATCGCGAACGTCCGTGCCCCCACCATCGCCACCGTGATCAGCAGCAGGTCCCCCCACCGCACCCGCCCCCCGTTGACCGACATCGCCACCAACGCCGCCAGATACGCGAACGGCAACGCGAACACCGAGTGCTCGATCGCCACGAGCCTCAGAAACGCCCCCACCCGCCCCCGCGATCTTGCACTTTTCGTCGGGACAGAGCTGGGCGAAGCGGACGAATCGGCGACCGAAAGTGCAAGATCGCGGGGGTCGGCGGGGTCGGCGGTGGGCATCAGATGCCGTATTCCTTCCAGCGCTTGTCGACGAGGGAGGCGACCTCGGGGGCCATGGTCATTTCCTCCGGCCAGCCCCGGTGGTAGCCCTCCTCGGGGAGCTTGCGGGTGGCGTCGATGCCGGCCTTGCCACCCCAGAACTGCTGGTACGACGAGTGATCCAGGTGGTCCACCGGGCCCTCGGTGAGCAGCAGGTCCCGGGCGTAGTCGACGTTGCCGAACGCGCGGAAGGCGACCTCGCGGTAGTCGTGCACGTCGCAGTCCTCGTCGACGATCACGATCAGCTTGGTCAGCGACATCATGTGTGCGCCCCAGATCGCGTTCATCACCTTCTGGGCGTGCTTCGGGTAGCGCTTACGGATCGACACGATCGCGCAGTTGTGGAAGACGCCAGCCGCCGGCAGGTCGTAGTCGACGATGTCCGGGATCAGGAACCGAAGCAGCGGCGCGAAGATCCGCTCGGTGGCCTTGCCCAGACCGTGGTCCTCCTGCGGCGGCTTCGAGGTGACGATCGAGTGGTAGACCGGGTCGCGCTGCATGGTCATCGCCTCGACGTGCAGCACCGGGAACGGCTCGACCGGCGTGTAGAAGCCGGTGTGGTCGCCGAACGGACCCTCCGGCAGCCGCTCACCCGGCTCCAGGTAGCCCTCCAGCACCACCTGCGCGTGCGCCGGCACCTGCAACGGCACGGTCAGGCAGTCGACCATCTCCACCCGTTCGCCGCGCAGGAAGCCGGCGAACAGGTACTCGTCGATGTCGGCCGGCAACGGCGCGCTGGAGGCGTAGCTGACCACCGGGTCGCAGCCGATGGCGATGGCGACCGGCAGCCGCTGGCCGAGCCGCTCGGCGACGGCGTGGTGCGCGGTGGAGTTCTTGTGGATCTGCCAGTGCATGCCGAGGGTGTTGTGGCTGTGCTGCTGGAGCCGGTAGAGGCCCAGGTTCCGCTTGCCGGTCTCCGGGTGCTTGGTGTGGGTCAGCCCGAAGTTGTGGAAGATCCCGCCGTCACCCGGCCACACCTGGAGCCCGGGCAGCCGGTTGAGGTCGACGTCGTCACCCCGGTAGACCACCTGCTGGCAGGGGGCGGTCCTGACCTTCTTCGGCGGCATCGACTTGAGCTGCATGACCTTGCCGAGGCCGCCCATCATGCCGGAGAAGCCCACCGGCAGCTCCGGCTTGAGCATCTCGCCGATCCGGTCGCCGATCTCGTCGAGCGACTCGACGCCGAGCGCCATCGCGGTGCGCTTCTCGGTGCCGAACAGGTTGATCGCCAGCGGCATCTCGCCCCGGGTGGGCTGCTCGAACAGCAGCGCCGGCCCGTCGGCCCGCACCGTCCGGGTGACGATCTCGCTGATCTCCAGCGTCGGGTCGACCGGGACGCTGACGCGCCGCAGTTCGCCCGCGCGCTCCAGCGCCGCGAGAAAATCCTTGAGATCGGTGTACGGGAAGCCACGAGCCGCCATGCCGCAAGTCTGTCCTACGCTCTCTGGTCCTGCCCACGCCGGGTGGCCGTACGCCCCTGTGGCGCGTCCCACCCCCGCCACCGCCCGACGACGGGGCTGGGCCTGGGTACGGGGGGTCCGGCCCTGTCGAGCTGAGAGCGCGTACGGATCGTCACGGGACACCACCATCGGGCGAATCCTGAAATGCTTGCGCCTGCGCGACAGCGCCCAGCTCAGCGGCGCTCGCGGCCCGCCAGCCGCCGATCTGCGGAGGAGTGACAGATGAACCAGGATCGGACGAATGTCTCCCGCTTCGCGCGGCCAGGCCGGCTGACCTCCGCCGGGCCGTTCGCCTCGCTTCTCGAAGCGGTGCCGTCCGACCCGGCCGAGATCGCCCGGACGATCCAGGGGTTGTTGATCCACGAGCACGTCGCCGGTGCGTACGGGGTCACGTTGACCGACGCCGGCCGGCAGACCGTGCACCTGCGGCCCGCCGACGAGATCCTCGCCCGCATCGCGGGTGGGCCGGATGACCAGCCGCTGATCGTCCCCCGCATCCCCGATCAGCGGGTGGCGGGCAACTGCCGGCACTACTCGCTGCTGCTGGTCACGGCGCTGCGAGCCCGGGGCGTGCCGGCCCGGGCCCGGTGTGGGTTCGGCGACTACTTCATCGACGGCCGGTACGAGGACCACTGGGTCGCGGAGTACTGGAGCCCCGAGCAACTCCGCTGGATCATGGTCGACGCCCAGCTCGACGCGCGCCAGCGTGAGCTGTTCAGCATCGACTTCGACACCACAGACGTGCCCCGGGACCGGTTCCTGGTCGCCGGTGAGGCGTGGGCCCGCTGCCGGGCCGGTCACGCGGACCCGGACGTCTTCGGACTCAGCTTGACCGACGAGGGCGGCTGGTGGTGGATCGCCGGCAACCTGATGCGCGACGCTGCCGCGCTGCACGGGGTGGAGCTGCTGCCGTGGGACTCCTGGGGCGCGATGCCCGCTCCGGAGGAGAAACTCGACGATGAGCGGATGGCGCTCTTCGACGAGCTGGCCCGGCTCACCCGCGAGCCCGACGCGCACGCGGATGAGCTGCGCCTGCTGTACGCCGACGAGCGGCTGAACGTCCCCGCCACCGTCCGCAACGACGTGCGCGACCGCGACGAACCTGTCTGACGGCCGGTCAGGCGGCCGGCTGCCAGGCGTACGCGGCCAGGGGCGGGTCGATCGGTGCCCGGGTGAGTCGGTTGGCGAAGGTGGAGAGGGTGTAGGTACCGACGCCGAGCACCACGTCCAGGGCGTGCCGGGGCCGGTAGCCGGCGACCAGGAAGGCGGAGAGCTTCTCGTCGGGCACCGCACCCCGGTGGTCGAGCACGGCCAGGGTGAAGCGGCGCAACGCCTCAAGCCGCTCGTCGGGCAGGTCGGTGCCGGCGCGCAGCGCGTCGATCAGCTCGGCGGCGGCGCCGTGCCGGACGAGGGTGGCGGTGTGCATGGCGACGCAGAGGTGGCATTCGTTGCGGCCGGCGACCGTGAGCACCACGACCTCCCGCTGGATCGGGTCCAGTCCGCAACTCTCGAAGCTGGCGTTGGCGGTCAGGAAGCCCTTGAGCAGTTCGGGGGACTCGGCCATCAGGCCGACCGCACCGGGCAGGTAGCCGATCTTGCGGTGTACGCCGGTCATGGTGGCCCGGGCGGCCTCCGGCGCGGTGTCGATGGTGTGGGTGGTGAAGACGTGCGTGGACATGGCAACACCCTTGCCGTAGTTTGGTCAACATGGTTGACCAAACCGTAAACCAGGTTGTCGAAATTGCCAACACCTGAACCGCAGCGACCCGGCTTCGTACTGCCGCTGCTGCTGCTTGCCGGCTTCCGGACGCTCATCGACGACCTGCACGCCGAGCTGGCCCGGCAGGGCCACGCGGAGCTGCGCCCGCTGCACGGCTTCGTGCTCCAGGCCGTCGGCGCCGACGGCACCACCGCCTCCGAGTTGGGCAACCGGCTGGGCGTCTCCAAGCAGGCCGCCGGCAAGACCGTCGACCGGCTGGTCGCCCTCGGCTACCTGGAACGCGCCGACGACAGCCGCGACGCCCGCCGCAAGCTGGTCCGACTGACCCCGCGCGGGCTCGACGGGCTGCGCCGGTCGGCCGTCGTCTTCGACGAGCTGCGGCAGCGCTGGACGGAGACGCTCGGCGCGGACCGCGTCGCGTCCATCGAGGACGACCTGCGGGCCGTCACCCCGGCCAACTGGTTCCGCCTCGACATCCCCGGCTGGTTCAGCGGCTGACCGGGAGCACCGCCACGAACGCCCGCCAGGCCGCCGGGCCGAAGGTCAGCACCGCGCCGTCGCGGTCCTTGCTGTCCCGGACCGCGACCAGGCCGGGCAGGTTGTCGGCCACCTCGACGCAGTTGCCGCCGTTGGTGCTGCTCCGGGTGCTGGTGCGCCACCGGGCGTCGGTCAGCTCCGCCATGACTCCGCCACCTCCGTCAACAACTCGATCGACTGCCGGGGCGGCAACGCCTCGCCCTGGATCGCCTCCCAAGAGGCCCGGATCGCCAGCACGTCCTCGGTGTGGTCGATCACCTGGCCCTTGAGCTGATCGTCCAGATAGGCCACATCCTCCCCACTCGGAAGGGTAGCCAGCACGAAGGCCCCGGCGACACCCGGATACGCGCCGACCGAGGCGGGCACCACGTGCAGCCGTACCCGGGCGTGCTCGGTGGCCAGCTTGACCAGCCGCCGCAGTTGCTCACGCATCACCACCGGCCCGCCCACCGGCCGGCGCAGCACGTGCTCGTCCAGCACCGTGACGAGCTGCGGCGGTCGCTCGCCGGTGAGCACCGCCTGCCGGGCCAGTCGCGCCTCCACCCGCCGCTCCACCTCCGCGTCGTCATAGAGCCCGACGCTGCGGAACAGCGCGCGGGCGTACGCCGAGGTTTGCAGCAGCCCCGGCACCACCGTGTGCTCGAACGACCGCAGCACGGTGGCCTGCCGCTCGTTGGCCTCCCACTCGCGCATCCACTGCGGCGACCCGAGCCGGGCCAGCATCCGGACGAACGCGCCGCCGGTGTCGAGCGCCGCGTCCGCCCGCTCCCAGAAGTCGGGCGGCGGCTTGCGCGCCTCGGTCTCCACCATGGCCACCGTGGACGGCGAATAGTTGATCGCCCGAGCCAGGTCCTCCTGCGTCACCCTGCGCGCCGCCCGCATGTGCCGCAGCTCCTCGATCAGCACCCGTGACCGCTCGTCCACCCGCACCACTCCTCACCAGGACGCCCGCGTTTCTCACCGCCCTCACCGGCGGCCACGCCAGGCACACAGGGCGATCGATTACCTTCCGAGCGTAGTCGCCGGCTGGCCAGACTGTCCCCATCGGAACCGCCCGGATCCGACCCGAAAAGGACGGGCGCAACCGAAGCGGGGCCGTCCGGCACGTCGGCGACGGACGGCCCCGCCTCCAGCCCCGCCACGGTGAGAGCACCCAGGTCACGACCGTCGGCCGGTTCCGGCGACCAGACGATCGGCGGGACACCGGCCGGGCAGGACCGCCGGGCCAGCCCGAACCGGGCCAGCAGAGGGGGTACGCAGATGACAGCGCGGTTCCACGTACCGCTCCGGCCGCTGTGGCTTTGTCGGGCCTGCGCGGCGCCGTGGCCCTGCGCCACCGCCCGGCTCGCCCTGCTCACCGAGTACCGGGACAGTCACGTGGCCCTGTCGATCTACCTCGCCGGGATGCTGTACGACGCGGTCGAGGATCTGTACCGCCTCAACCCGCACGACGCGCCGAAACCCGCCGCACTGCACGACCGCTTCCTCGGCTGGGCCGCCCCACGAGCCCCCCGCCCACAGCCCACCGACTGACCGCCGCCGCTGTCCCGCGTTTGGTCGTACGCTCGCACCTCATGACGACCGTCCCTGCCGACCGGCTCCACTCCACCGACGAACCGGCAGTGGTCGATAAGCCGGGCGTGTCGGTCACCTCCGAGGGCCGGGGTGCGGCGGCCAGCTGGCCGGTTTCCGTGGCGGAGGCGGAGCGGATCCAGCAGCAGTTGCGGCAACGCCTCGACCTGGACGACTGTCTGGACGCCGCGCCTAGGCTGGTCGCGGGCGTGGACGTGTCGTACCACAAGGATTCGCCGCGGATCGTCGCCGCCGCCGTGGTCATCGACCTGGCCACCGGCGCCGAGGTGGAATCGGCCGTGGTACCGGGCACGGTGAGCTTCCCGTACGTGCCGGGGCTGCTGGCCTTCCGGGAGGTGCCGATCCTGTTGACGGCGCTGGGCCGACTCGGCCGTCGCCCCGAGGTGGTGGTCTGCGACGGGTACGGCATCGCCCATCCCCGGCGGTTCGGGCTCGCCTGCCACCTGGGCGTGCTGACCGGGCTGCCCACCTTCGGGGTGGCGAAGACGCCCTTCGTCGGTGCGTACGACGAGCCGGGCACCCGGCGGGGCGACTGGTCAGCACTGCGCGACGGCGACGAGGTGCTGGGTCGGGTGCTGCGTACGCAGACCGACGTCAAGCCGGTGTTCGTCTCGGTCGGCCACCGCACCAGCCTCGACCAGGCGACCACGATCACGCTCGACCTGAGCCGCCGCTACCGCCTGCCGGAAGTGATCCGCCGCGCCGATTTCCTCTCCCGCGAAGCCCTCCGCTGACCGTCAGCGCTCTAGATGTCGAATGATTCTTGGACAGTTCCCGTTAGCGAAGAACGGGAACTGTCCAAGATCTCGACGGATTTGGGGAATCTCACCGACCGTGGACCGGGACGCCGGGCGACGGCAGCATTGCGGCATGTCGGATGCGTACGTCGTCGGCCAGCCGGACGGGCTGTCGCCGCTACAGGTCGAGTTGCGCGATGCTGTCGCCCGTGAGTTGCACGCACAGCTCGCGCTGCGGTCCGAGCGGATCGAGCTGGCCGATGTGCCGGAGGTCGCCTACCAGGTCACCCTGCGGGTCAGCGAGACGCTGCGGCGGCACCGGCCGCTCTCGGCCCCACGACGGAACTGACGTCGACACCGTCCGGCGGTATGGCGGTGATGGGTGCGCTGGTCGCCGCGGTACCGGCGTCCATTCCAGGTCGCGGGTCAGTCGGCGGTGTAGAGGCGCGTGGGGTCGACGAGGATCACGTCGGACCGGTGTCGGCTTGCCGCCAACAGGTCCTCGGTGAACCCCGTACCGCTGGCCAGCAGCAATCGAGTGTCCCGGGCGTCCAGACCGGGACGGGCGACGAGCAGGTCCCGCGCCCGGGCCAGCCGGTCCAGATCAGCCGTGCCCAACACCCGCCCCCACTTCACCTCGCCGACGGCCAGCAGCGGGCGAGGCCCGTCGCTCAGCGGCGGCTCGCCGAGCGCGACGAGGTCCAGTTCCAGACTTGTCCGGCCAACCGGATCGGTGAGGACGGCGGAACTCGCCTCGGCGGCGATGCCGCCGAGCGTCTCGGGAGCGGCGAAACGCAGCGCCCACTGCCGGACGATCTCCTCAAACGACGGGCCGAGCACCGCGCTGGCGTACCTCCGCTGGGAACGTCGCCAGACCTCCGGACCTCGCCGCTGCTCCAAGGCCGTCCAGGCCGGCCGCATGACCGCCTGATAGAAAATGATAAGTGGCTCGTTGATGCGGTAGCGGCTACGGCCTCTGCGCAGCGGGTCCGGCTCCCGAACCAGAAGACCGGCATCCTCCAGCACCGTGAGCGGGTGATGCAGGTCGGTGCTCTTACGCCCGATGAAGCCGGCAATCCCGCCTCGCGTGCCGTTTCCCTCGGCCACCGCAGCGAGGACGGAGTGATAGAGCGCCGAGTCCCGCAGATCCGGATCCTCAGCGAGGAGATACCGCGCCTCGCGGAAGAGCGGGCGGGCGGGGTTCAGTACGGCGCGAACCACCCAGTCGTCGAAGTCGTCCGACCCTTCCGGTGCGTCGTCCTGGACATACTCCCGGCGATAGGCCGGTGTGCCGCCCACAATGGCGAACACCTTGGCCGCGAGCAACGGATCGGTGATCTCCCAGAAGGCCGCGGCCGCCCGATAGTCGAGGGGAGCGACGGGCAGTTCGAGCCCGGCGCGCCCCCGCAACGGGGCGGAACCGGCCAACAGACCACCCATGAAGGACAGCGCAGAGCCACACAGCAGAAGGCGTGCGCGGGAGCCGGTCCGCTCAGGTCGGCCCGGCGTGAACGCATGCTGGATCACCGACGGCAGGTCGCGACTCGCCCGAGCCAGGTAGGGGAACTCGTCGATCACCACCGGGACCGGCCGAGACCGACCCAGGGCCAACAGCGCGTCGACCGCACTCGACCAGTCCGACAGGTGCACCGGACCCGGGCTGTCCGTGTACCGGCCAAGCGCCTCCCCGAGCCGCCGAAGCGAGTCGGTCGACGTCGCCTCGGTAGCCCCGAAGTAGAAGCCTCCTGTCGCACGCGCCAACTCGTACAACAGCAGGGTCTTGCCTTGCCGACGGCGACCACTGACCACGCCCAGGGTGGCGCCGAGCCGTTCATCGGTGGCGAACCGGGCCAACTCGGCCCACTCGACGTCCCGGTCGAAGATTTCCGGAGGCTTGATCAAGTTCACGGCGACCACCAAGCAAGATGTATAACCACAGTTATTATAAGTGTAGTTATACGTCTTGCGGGTCAGCTGGCCCGCGCGATTCAGAGGCCGCCGTAGGAGTGCAGGCCCTCGAAGAAGATGTTCACGCCGAAGAGGTTCATCAGCACGGTCAGGAAGCCGAGGATGGCCAGCCAGGTGGCCGTGTTCCGGCGCACGCTCGGTGTGGCGCGGGCGTGCAGGTAGCCCGCGTACACCACCCAGGAGATGAACGCCCAGGTCTCCTTCGGGTCCCAGCCCCACGGGCGACCCCAGGCCGCCTCGGCCCAGATCGCCCCGGCGATCACCGCGAAGGTGAAGATCGGGAACGAGAAGGCGTGCAACACGAAGGTGAGCCGTTCCAGCCCGGCCGCCGCCGGCAGCCGCTTCGCCAGGGTGTACGGGAAGCTGCGCTTGCCGTTCTCGTACCCGGCCCGCATCAGGTACGCCGCCGCCGGCACCACGCCCAGCAGGAACAGACCGGACGCGAAGACGATCGTCGAGACGTGCACGACGAACCAGTACGAGTTGAGCGCCGGCACCAGCGGCACGATCGGGGTGTAGAGCACCAGCTCGGCGGTGGCCACCAGCAGCACCATCACCAGCGTCAGGAACAACCCGAGGCGGCGCAGGAACGGCCACTTCACCAGCACGGTCAGCCAGGCGGCGACCCCGATGAACGAGACCGTGAGCACGAACTCGTACATGTTGCCCCACGGCATCCGGTCGGCGGCCAGACCGCGGGTGACCAGGGCCGCCAGGTGCAGTGCGGCGGCCACGGCGGTCAGCCCGACCGCGATCCGGCCGCCCAGCTCCGCCCGCCGCGCGGTGCGCTCGGCTCGACCCGGCGGCGACGTGTTCACCACAGCGCCACCGCTCGTGCGGTCAGCCGCCAAGGTGTCACCGGCCGCCACCGAGCCGCCAGCCAACGTGCGACCGACCGCGAGCGAGCCGGCGGCCTGGTCACCGGCGGAACCGCGACCACCCGCAGCGCCACCCTCCACAGCAGGGCCGTCCACCGCCCCGGTCGAGACCGCGCCCACCGCCGCACCGACCAGCTCGCGGGACGGTGCCGCGACCGCCCTGGCACGCGAGTTGCCGAGGGCGTACTCGACGGCGTGGCTGATCATCGCCAGCAGGTACACCAGCGTGGCGATCGACACCAGCTGGTCGGAGAGTGCGGACATCACTCGGCTCCTTCCCGCGCCCGAGCCGGCGCGTCCGGGTCGGTGCCGGCGTCACCGGATCGGCCACCGATCGCGGCGACCAGTTGGGCGAACTCGGCGGCGAATCCGGGATGCTCGGTACGCGGCAGACCAGCCACCTCGACCAAACTACTACCGCCTGTCGGAGATCCACCGTCGGGGTCACCCGGAGCAGTCGGCAGCAGCCGGACGAACACCCGTCGACGCCTGACGAACAGCGAACCCATCAGCCCCAGCACCAGCCCGATGGAGCTGACCAGCAGCAGGGTCATACCCGGGTCGTGGCGTACGGAAAGCGTGATGAACGGGCGGGTACCCAGGAACTCGACAGTCGTGCCGTCGTCCAGCGTCCAGCTCTCACCGGTCCGCAGCTCCCTGGCTCCGATCTCGGTGAGCCGACCGTTGCGCACCTGCCGCTGGTCGAGCTGGTAGACCGAGCCGGGGATGCCGCCGTCCAGCCCCAGGTTGCCCCGGTAGGCGATCAGACCGAGCAACGGGTTCCGCTCGGTCGGATACTCGGAGCGGTCAAACGGAGGATCCTGCGGGGCGGTCGGCAGGTACAGGCCGTCGAAGGCCATCTGGAGGTCTGGATTCCGCTCGCCGGTCTCCGGATCGACGTTGGCGTCTGGGAAAGCGGCCAACCCTTCGCTGGTCAGCCCGATGTCACCGGTGCTGAGGAACGGCACGGCACTAGTCTGGCTCCGGCCGAACCGGTCGGTGTAGCGGATCACCGGGGCGTACCCGTGCCCGAGCAGGTAGACGTTCGCGCCGTCGAGACGCAGCGGCGAGTTGACCGAGAACTCCTCCGCGCGTGGCGCACCCCCGTCCTCGTCGACGGTCACCTTCGCGTTGTAGAACGCGGGCTGACCGGTTTCCAGGAAGCGGGCGTCGAACTCGTCGAGCTGCATGCAGAACCGGGGCAGGTTGTCGCCGACGCGCGGGCCGAGCCGCGCCTCGGCGTACTGCTGGCGGGTGTTGCAGAAGACCTGGTCGGCACCGGCGACCAGCAGCCGGTTGCCGTGCCAGCCGTACCAGGAACCGAGCGCGACACCGACCAGCACCAGCACCATCGAGCTGTGGAAGATCAGGTTGCCGGTCTCCTTGAGGTAACCCTTCTCGGCGGAGACCTCGTCGCCGTGTACCGCGACCCGCCACCGCCGTCGCCGCAGCGTCTCGGCGACCGCCGCCGCGCCGCCCTCGGGCGCGGGCACCACCGCGTGCTGCGGCAACCGCTCCAAGCGTTTCGGTACGGCCGGCGGCCGGGCCCGCAGCGCGCGGACGTGGTCCCGCAGCCGGGGCGTGATGCACCCGATCAGCGAGGTGAACAGCAGCAGGTAGATCGCCGAGAACCAGACCGAGCTGAACGCCTCGAAGGCGCCGATCCGGTCCAGCACCGGGGCCAGGTCGGGGTTGGCGGTGTAGAAGTCGCGTACGTCCTCCGGGTTGACCCCGCGCTGGGGCAGCACCGAGCCGGGGATCGCCGCGATGGCGAGCAGAAAGAGCAGCACCAGCGCGGTACGCATGCTGGTCAGCTGCCGCCACGAGTTGCGCAGCAGGGCGAGCAGCGGGTTGGGGCGGCGGCGGGGCGCCTCGGCCGGGGTGGCGGGCCGGTCGTCCACGGCGGTCATCAGATGCCCACCTCGAAGTTGCCCACCCCGACGGTGGTCTGCAACCAGATCACCACGTTGGTCCAGCCCCCGGTGACCAGCGCCAGCCCGATCAGAATCAGCAACGCCCCGCCGATCCGGGTGACCCAACGGCTGTGCCGACGCACCGCGCGGAAGACCCCCAGCAGGCGGTTGAAGCCCAGCCCGAAGACGACGAACGGCAGGCCCAGCCCGAGGCAGTACGCCACCGCCAGCACCACCGCCCGGTCGGTCTGCCCGCTGGTGGTGGCCATGCCGAGCACCGCGGCCAGCGTGGGCCCGGTGCAGGGCACCCAGCTCAGCGCGAACACGGCACCCAGCACGGGCGCGCCGAGCAGGCCGGCGGCCGGTAGCCGGTTGATCCGGAACTCCCGCTGAAATCCCGGCAGCGCACCGAGGTAGCCCAGGCCGAGCACGACGATGAGCCCACCGACGATGATCTCCAGCGTCCGCTCGTGGTCGAAGAAGACCCGACCGACGCCGCTGAACAGGACCGCGGTGGCGGTGAACACGACAGTGAAGCCGGCGATGAACAGCAACGTCCCGGCCAGCACCCGCCCCTTCACCGCCGGGACGACCCGGGTGTCCGGCCGCACGGCCGTGCCGACGCCACCACCGCCCGCCGACTCGCTCGCCGCGGGCGATTCACGCCGGCCTTCGAGGTCCGCGCCGGCCAGCCCGGTGACGTACGACAGGTAGCCGGGCATCAGCGGCAACACACACGGCGACAGGAAGCTGACCAGACCGGCCAGGGCCGCCGCGCCCAACGCCAGCAGCAGCGGGCCGGACTCGGCGAGCTGGCCGAAGGTCCCGCCCATCAGCGCTTACCGGCCGGCGCGGGTGCCTCGGCGGCGATCCGCTCGACGATTGGTTGCAGCCCCTCCTGCCGGACCGCCGCCCGGATCACCGTGGCGATGCGACCCTCCCGATCCAGCACGACGGTGGCCGGGATGGTGTTCGGCGGGATGTCCATGTCGAGGGCGAGCCGGCTGCCCGGGTCGAAGATGCTCGGGTAGCTGACCCGGCCCTCCTCGAAGGCGATCGCCTTGTCCCGGCTGTCCTGCACGTTGATGCCGAGGAAGGTCACCCCGGAGTCCTTCGTCGCCTGGTAGGTGTTCTCCAGGTCGTCGGCCTCGGCCCGGCACGGCGCGCACCAGGAGCCCCAGAAGTTGACCACCACGACCTTGCCCCGCTGGTCGGCCACGTCGTAGGACCCGCCGGCAAGCAGCTCACCGGCGATCTTCGGGGCGGCGGAGCGCTGCTCCGGGGCGCACTCGACGATGCCGCCGGCACTGTCACAGTCGGACCCCCGGGCGTCGCCGGTACATCCGCTCAGCAGCGCCGCGGTGGTCGCGGCGGCGAGCAGGCCGGCAGCCAGCCTCCGGACGCCCACCTCAGGCCCCCTTGGCCGTCCGCGCGGTCGGCGACATCGCCACCAGGTGCGCGGCCGGCTCGGAGTAGCCGATGCCGACGATCTTGGCGCCGTCGAAGTGGAAGGTGGTGAGCGAGGCCAGTGCGCACTGCCGGCGACGTGGGTCGTGCCACAGCCGCTTGCGCTCCACGTAGCGGCGCAGCGTCCAGATCGGCAGCTGGTGCGAGACCAGGACGGCCTCCCGCCCCTCGGCGGCGATCCGGGCGGCGTGCAGTGCGGCGAACATCCGCTCTGCGATGGCCCGGTACGCCTCGCCCCAGGACGGGGTGACCGGGTCCCGCAGCACCCACCAGTTGCGCGGGTCGCGGAACGAGCCGTCGCCGGGCGAGACCTTCTTGCCCTCGAACCAGTTGGCGCTCTCGATCAGCCGCTCGTCCACCCCGACCGGCAGCCGAAACTGGGCGGCGATCGGCTCTGCGGTCTGCTGGGCGCGTTCCAGCGGGCTGGCCGCCACGTGCACGACCTCACGTTCGGCGAGCCCCTGCGCGGCGGCCTTGGCCATCTGGACGCCCAGTTCGCTGAGGCGGAAACCGGGCAGGCGGCCGTACAGAATGCCGTCCGGGTTGTACACCTCGCCGTGCCGAAGCACGTGGACCACCGTCGCGCTCATTGCTGCGTCCCCCTTGTTCGCGACTGCGGGGCTCGCAAACCCGGCTCACTCCTCGCGCTCACCGCTACCCCCCGTGACCTGCCGCTGCCGCCGCGTTGGCCGCCGTCGGCAGCGCGTCGGCGATCTGTTCCAGGGCGGCATCGTCGATCGCCGCCGAGACGAACCAGGACTCGAACGCGCTCGGCGGCAGGTAGACCCCGGCGGCGAGCATCGCGTGGAAGAACGCCTTGAACGCCGGTACCTGCTGGGTGCGGGCAGTGTCGTAGTCGACCACGTCGGCGTCGGTGAAGAAGATCGAGAACATGTTGCCGGCGTACGACAGTCGGTGCGGAACCCCGGCGGCGGCCAACGCTTCGGTGGCGAGCCTGCCCACCGTCGCGGCGGTGTCGTCCAGCCGGCGGTAGAGCGCGTCGTCGGCGAGCCGCAGCGTGGTCAGCCCGGCCGCGCAGGCGAGCGGGTTCCCGGAGAGGGTGCCGGCCTGGTAGACGGGACCGGCGGGCGCCAGTCGCGACATGATCTCCGCGCGCCCGCCGAACGCCGCGGCGGGCAGGCCACCACCCATGACCTTGCCGTACGTCCACAGGTCCGCCTCGACCGGGTCGAGGCCGTGCCAGCCGGCGCGGGCGACCCGGAACCCGGTCATCACCTCGTCGACGATCAGCAGTGCGCCGTGCGCGTGCGCGATCCGGGCCAGCTGCGCGTTGAACCCGTCGCGCGGGGCGACCACGCCCATGTTGCCCGGTGCCGCCTCGGTGATCACCGCGGCGATGTGCTGACCTTCGGCGGCGAAGGCGGCCTCGACGGCGGTCACGTCGTTGTAGGGCAGCACGATCGTCTCGCTGGCCGCCGCGCCGGTGACTCCCGGCGAGTCGGGCAGGCCGAGGGTGGCCACGCCGGAGCCGGCGGCGGCCAGCAGTGCGTCGACGTGCCCGTGGTAGCAGCCGGCGAACTTGATGATCTTCGATCGGCCGGTGTATCCACGGGCCAGCCGGATCGCCGACATGGTCGCCTCGGTGCCCGAGTTGACCAGCCGGACCTGCTCGACCGGGGTCCGCGCGACGATCTCGTCAGCCAGCTCGACCTCGCCGGGGGTGGGCGTACCGAAACTGGTGCCGTGGGCGGCGGCGGCCTGCACGGCCGCGACCACCTCGGGGTGGGCGTGGCCCAGGATCAACGGCCCCCAGGAGCAGACCAGGTCGACGTAGCGGCGACCGTCCGCGTCATGGAGCCACGGGCCCTCACCTCGGACCATGAAGCGTGGGGTGCCGCCGACCGCCCGGAAGGCACGCACAGGTGAGTTCACCCCGCCCGGCACGATGGCGCAGGCGCGGTCGAACAGGGCCGCTGAGGCCGGCGCGTCGACCGGGTAGCGGTCGGATCCGGCGGTAAACACCTCGGTCACGATGCCGCCATTGTGTCAGCGCCCGGCGGCGGATCGGCAGCCGCCCCGGCTTGGGGTTACCGGAGTCACCCCCGGCACGCTGCGGGGGGACGGCACGCCTCGACAGGCCGGGCGACGGAGATCGCGATAGGCTGACCCGGTGGATCGTGCCGAACTGTCCATCGCTGTACACCGAACGGGCGACGAAGCAGTGCTGCGCCTGGCCGGTGAGATCGACATGCAAACGGCCGCCCAACTGTCGACCGTCGTCAACGAGGTGCTCACCGAGCCCCCGCCCCGGATCGTCCTCGATCTCGACGGCGTGACGTTCTGCGATTCGCAGGGCCTGGGCACCCTGGTCGTCCTCAGCCGCAAGGCCAGCCACGCGCAGAGCCTGCTCGTCCTGACGAACGTCGGCGAGTTCCTGCTCCGCGTCCTGGACATCACCGGCCTACGCAGCGCCCTGATGATCCGCAACGACACCCCCACCCCCTAACCCACCCCACGCCCCCACCCCCACGCCCGCCCCCCGGCCGCCGCGATCTTGCACTTTCGGTCGCCCAAATGCCCCGGATTGCACCTTTCGTCGGGACAAGAACTGCAAGATCGCGGGGGGGGGGGCAGGAGGCGGGGGCGGGGCGGGTAGGGGGTTAGTCGGGGGTGGTGCCCCAGCGGGCTTGTTCCAGGAGGGCTACGGCGCGGGAGTGGGACTCGTGGTCGTCGGCGTTGCGGAGCAGGGTGGTGGCCTCGTCGACGGCGTCGGTGAGCAACCGCCACTGGGCGTCGCGCTCGCGGACCATCTCGGACTGCGCGGCCAGTTGGCGGGTCTTGGTCCACAGCTCGACGAAGACGGAGACCTTGGCCCGCAGCACCCAGGGGTCGAACGGCTTGGTGAGGTAGTCCACCGCACCGGCCGCGTAGCCGCGCAGGGCCAGTTGAGCGTCCCGGTCGGCAGCGGTCAGGAAGATGATCGGGACGTGCCGGGTACGCTCCCGCCGCTTGATGTGGCTCGCCGTCTCGAAACCGTCCATGTCCGGCATCTGGGCGTCCAGCAGGATCACCGCGAAGTCGTCCACCAGCAACTGCTTGAGAGCCGCCTCACCGCTCTCCACCGCGACCGACTGCACCGGCAGCCCCTGGAGGATCGCCTCCAGGGCCATCAGGTTCTCCCGACGGTCATCGACCAGCAGCGCCTTCGCCACCTGCGTCACGAGCCCTCCTCGGTACGGCTGCCACTGATCCAGGTGCCCATCAGCTCGATCAGCTGGTCCAGGTCGACCGGCTTGGTGATGTAGTCGCTGGCTCCGGCCGCGATCGCCGACTCCCGGTCGCCCGGCATCGCCTTCGCCGTCAGGAACACGATCGGTAGGTCCGCGAACCGGTGGTTACGCCTGATCTGCCGGGTTGTCTCGTATCCGTCCTGATCGGGCATCATCGCATCCATCAGGACGATATCGACCTCCGGGTGTTCGGCCAACAGGCGGACCCCGTCGGCGCCGTTGTCGGCGTACAGCACGGTCATGCCGTGGAGTTCGAGCGCGCTGGTCAACGCGAAGACGTTGCGCACGTCGTCGTCGACGATCAGCACGGTGGCACCGTCCAGCTGACGGGTCTTCGGCGCTTCGGGCTTCTCGGACAGCAACTCCATCGGCGGCATCAACAGCGACGACGGCAGCCCCGCCCGCTGCGGTGACGGTGGTGCGGGTGCCACCACCGCGTCCGGCGCCAGCACGTCGGGCAGGTACAGCGTGAACGTGGAGCCCTGACCGGGTGCCGAGGCGACCGTGATCGTGCCCCCGATCAGCCGGGCCAGATCGCGGCTGATCGACAGGCCCAGCCCGGTACCGCCGTACCGGCGGCTGGTGGTCCCGTCCGCCTGCTGGAACGCCTCGAAGATCAGCGACAGCTTGTCGTCGGAGATCCCGATGCCGGTGTCGATCACCGTGAAGGCGATCACCTGCCGGGCATTCGTCAGCGCCGGCACGTCGAACACCGCGTGCTCCGGCGCCCGGGAGATGCGCAGGGTCACCGCACCGTTGTCGGTGAACTTCACCGCGTTCGACAGCAGGTTGCGCAGCACCTGCTGAAGCCGCTGCGCGTCGGTCACCACGGCCGCCGGCAGATCCTTGCCGGTGCGTACCTGGAAGTCCAGGCCCTTCTCCTCGGCCTGCGGGGCGAACGCCTGCTCGACGTAGTTGCAGATCTCGGTGAACCGGACCTCGGTCGGCTCGACGTCCATCCGTCCCGCCTCGATCTTGGACAGGTCCAGGATGTCGTCGATCAGGCGCAGCAGGTCCGAGCCGGAGCCGTGGATCGTGCGGGCGAACTCGATCTGCTTCGGCGTGAGGTTCTGCTCGGAGTTCTCCATCAGCAGCCGGGCCAGCAGCAGCAGCGAGTTCAGCGGTGTACGCAGCTCGTGACTCATGTTCGCCAGGAACTCCGACTTGTACGCCGAGGCCCGGGTGAGCTGCTGGGCCTTGTCCTCCAGGCCCAGCCGGGCCAGCTCGATCTCCCGGTTCTGGGTCTCGATGTTCGCCTTCTGCTCCGACAGCAGCTTGGCCTTGTCCTCCAGTTCGGCGTTGGTCCGCTGCAACTCCGCCGACTGCTCCTGCAACTCGTGCGCCAGCCGCTGCGACTGGGCGAGCAGTTCCTCCGTACGCCGGTTCGCCTGAATGGTGTTGACCGCGATGCCGATGGTGGAGACCAGCCGCTCCAGGAACGACAGGTGCAGCTCGGAGAAGGGTGTGACGGTGGCGAACTCGATCACGCCGAGTAGTTCGCCCTCGAAGAGGACCGGCAGGATGACCAGGTCCGCCGGAGGGGTGTCGGCCAGCCCGGACCGCAGCGTGATCCGCCCGTCCGGTACGGCGCCGACCCGGATGGTGCGCCGGGACAGCGCGGCCTGGCCGACCAGCCCCTCGCCCGGCCCGAAGGTCACGTCGTGTCCCCGGGACACGTAACCGTAGGAGGCGGTCAGTCGCAGCCGCATGACTCCCTCGGAGTTGTCCACCAGGAAGAAGGCACCAAGCTGCGCGTCGACGAGCGGGGTGACCTCCTGCATGATCATTCGGCAGACCTCGCCGAGATCACGCTGGCCCTGCAGCAGCCCGCCGATACGGGCCAGGTTGGAGTCGAGCCACCCCTGCTCGGCGTTCTTGTGGGTCGTCTCCCGCAGGGTGACGATCATCTGGTTGATGTTGTCCTTCAGCTCGGCGACCTCGCCCTGGGCCTTCACCGCGATCCGCTGGGTCAGGTCGCCCCGGGTCACCGAGGTCGAGACCCGGGCGATCGCCCGCAGCTGGGTGGTGAGCGTCGAGGCGAGCTGGTTGACGTTCTCGGTGAGGTCACGCCAGGTCCCGGAGACCCCCTTGACCTGCGCCTGACCGCCCAGCTTGCCCTCGGTGCCCACTTCACGGGCCACCCGCGTCACCTCGTCCGCGAACGACGACAACTGGTCCACCATCGTGTTGACGGTGTTCTTCAGCTCCAGGATCTCACCCTGCGCGTCGACTGTGATCTTCTGCGACAGGTCACCGTTGGCCACCGCGGTGGTGACCGAGGCGATGTTCCGCACCTGGCTGGTCAGGTTCGACGCCATCGAGTTCACGTTGTCGGTCAGATCCCGCCAGGTGCCGGCGACGCCGCGTACCTGCGCCTGGCCGCCCAACTTGCCCTCGGTACCCACCTCACGGGCCACCCGGGTCACCTCGTCGGCGAACGACGACAACTGGTCCACCATCGTGTTCACCGTCGACTTCAACTCCAGGATCTCGCCCCGGGCATCCACCGTGATCTTCTGCGACAGGTCACCGCGCGCCACCGCGGTGGAGACCTGGGCGATGTTCCGCACCTGGGCGGTCAGGTTCGACGCCATCGAGTTCACGTTGTCGGTCAGATCCCGCCACGTACCGGAGACACCCTTGACCTGCGCCTGACCGCCGAGGTTCCCCTCGGTACCCACCTCACGGGCCACCCGGGTCACCTCGTCGGCGAACGACGACAACTGGTCCACCATCGTGTTCACCGTCGACTTCAGCTCCAGGATCTCGCCCCGGGCATCCACCGTGATCTTCT
>NZ_JAGPXT010000015.1:0-20713 GCF_018070465.1 Micromonospora sp. C95 | reverse complement strand
GCGACAGGTCACCGCGCGCCACCGCCGTGGTCACCGAGGCGATGTTCCGCACCTGGCTGGTCAGGTTCGACGCCATCGAGTTCACGTTGTCGGTCAGATCCCGCCACGTACCGGAGACGCCCTTGACCTGCGCCTGACCGCCCAGCTTGCCCTCGGTACCCACCTCACGGGCCACCCGCGTCACCTCGTCGGCGAACGACGACAGCTGATCCACCATCGTGTTCACCGTCGACTTCAGCTCCAGGATCTCACCCCGAGCATCCACCGTGATCTTCTGGCTCAGGTCACCCTTGGCGACAGCCGTGGAGACCTGGGAGATGTTACGGACCTGGCTGGTCAGGTTGCCGGCGAGCTGGTTGACGTTCTCGGTGAGGTCACGCCAGGTGCCAGAGACGCCGCGTACCTGCGCCTGGCCGCCCAGCTTGCCCTCGGTGCCCACCTCACGGGCCACCCGGGTCACCTCGTCGGCGAACGACGACAACTGGTCCACCATCGTGTTGACGGTGTCCTTGAGTTCCAGGATCTCGCCCTGCGCGGCCACGGTGATCTTCTGCGACAGGTCACCTCGGGCGACCGCCGTGGAGACCTGGGCGATGTTCCGCACCTGGGCGGTCAGGTTCGACGCCATCGAGTTGACGCTGTCGGTCAGGTCCTTCCAGGTGCCCGCGACGCCCGGCACCTCCGCCTGACCGCCCAGCTTGCCCTCGGTACCCACCTCACGGGCCACCCGCGTCACCTGCTCGGCGAAGAGGCGCAGCGTGTCGGTCAGCGAGTTCATCGTGTCGGCCAGCTCGGCGACCTCGCCGCGGGCGCTGACGGTGATCTTCTGGGAGAGGTCACCCTTGGCCACCGCCGTCGCCACCTGGGAGATCGACCGGACCTGGCCGGTCAGGTTCGACGCCATGGTGTTCACCGAGTCGGTGAGGTCCTTCCAGGTGCCGGCGACGCCACGGACGTCGGCCTGGCCACCCAGCTTGCCCTCGGTGCCCACCTCCCGGGCGACCCGGGTCACCTCGTTGGAGAACGAGGAGAGCTGGTCGACCATCGTGTTGACCGTGCGGCCGATGCGCAGGTACTCACCACGCAGCGGGCGACCGTCGATCTCCAGCGCCATGTGCTGGGTGAGGTCACCGTCGGCGACCGCCACGATGACCCGGGCGATCTCGGTGGTGGGCCGGCCCAGGTCGTCGATGAGCGAGTTGACCGCCCGCTGGCCCTCCGCCCAGGAGCCGTCCAGCCCCTCCTCGTCCAGGCGCTCGGTCAGCCGGCCGTCGCGGCCCACGACCCGACTGATCCGGCGCAGGTCCAGGTGCTGCCGCTCCTGGAGCGACACGACGTCGTTGAAGGCGTCCGCCACCTCACCGGCCGCGCCCGAGCGCCGGGGCAACCGCACCTTGAGGTCACCACCCCGGACCCGCCGTAGCGCCTCCGCCAGCTCGGTGAGGACCGCCTCGTGGTCGGCGGCGGAGGTCTCCGCGGTCACCGACTGTTTCGCCGTGGTCATCATTCCTCGCTCACCTCGGGGTACACCGGCTCCCACCGGCCACCCCATCATTGTCCCCGTGACCTCGAAAACGCCACGGCACGGCACCGCCCAACGACAAAGACCCAGTGGTGATCGGCTTGGCACCGGCGTGGTGTCGGTGGAGGATACGAGGGTGTCAGCGGAGGCGGGGCCCGCGACGAGGACGGGCCCAGACGAGCATGTGCGACGGGTCCGGCTTCCCGCCGACCGCCGTACGCCGGCCGCCGCACGCGCGGTCGTCCGGTCCGTGCTCGCGGAGGCGGACCTGGACGAACTGCTCAACGAGGCACTTCTGTTGACCACGGAACTGTCCACGAACGCGGTCGAGCACGCCCGCACCGAACTGGACATCGAGGTCACCGCCGACCAGGCGGGGCTCACCGTGACGGTCTCCGACTTCGCCGCCGGCCCGGTCGACGAGCTGACCGTCGGCGTACGCAACCTGGCCACAGACATCGCCGAGGTCGCCGAGCGGGGGCGCGGGCTGCTGCTGGTCGACCACTTCGCCAGCCGCTGGGGCACCACCTACCTGCGCACCGGCAAGGGCGTGTGGTTCCGGCTGGACCGGTCCGATCGCAGGGGGAAGGGGCCGACCACCCCGGCACCACCGGCGAGCGCCGCGCAACCGGACGGCACCGGGCAGACCGCCGTGCCGAGCGCCGGCGCGATGAACGCGCTGATGCAGACCACCCCTGATGCGTACGCGGAGGATCCGCTGCCGGACTTCGCCGCCGGCCTGCTGACCCGGGTGGCGGAGATGGTCGGTGCCGCCGGTGGCGTGGTGCGCCTGGATCGTGGCGACGGCCAGGGTGCCCAGGTCCTCGCCCGGTACGGCCGCCAGCCCCGGGCCGGCAACGACCTGCTCCGGGTGCCGTTGGCGGTGCACCGCCCGTACGCCGGCGAGCTGGAACTGGACGCCGCGCCCACCGCGTACGCCCAGCCGCTTGCGGTGCTGACCGCCGAGCGGCTCTCGCTTCACCTGGAGAACGACCGGCTGCGCCGCGCCGACGTCCGCCGGCAGGCCTGGCTGACCTTCCTCGCCGAGGCCAGCGAACTGCTCGCCCAGTCGCTGGACGTGGAACTGACAATGGCGCTCATCCCGCAGCTGGTGGTGCCCCGGCTCGGCCAGTGGTGCGCGGTGCACACCACCGACGAGTGGGGTCGGCTCCGGCTCGCGGCGGCCAGCCACGCCGACGAGTCGATGCTGCCGCAGCTGCACGCCATGCTCCGCGAAGCCGGCCCCGATTCCGTCCTGGCTCGGCTCCGTGAGGCCAGCCGCAACGGCACCCGGACCCCGCTCGGTGCGCCGATGGAGGGCTTCGCCGTACCGTTGATCGCCCGTGGGCAGCGCCTCGGCACGCTGGCCGTCGGACGCCACCAGCGGCACCGGCAGGATCCGGACGAGATCGCCGTGCTTGAGGACGTGGCCCGGCGGGCCGCCCTCGCCATCGAGAACGCCCGTATCCACGCCGAACGCCGCCGGGTCGCCCAGACCCTGCAACAGTCGTTGCTGCCGCCGGTCCTGCCGGTGGTGGAGGGCATCGGCTTCGCCGCCGAGTACGTGCCGACCGGTGGGGACGTCGACGTCGGTGGCGACTTCTACGACGTGGTGCCGCTGCCCGACGGGCGCTGGCTGGTGGTGATCGGCGACGTCTCCGGCAAGGGAGTGCAGGCGGCGGCGGTCACCGGGCTGGTGCGGGACGTGATCCGGGTGCTGGCCGGCGACGGCAAGCCGCTGCCCGAGGTGCTGGCCCGGCTGAACGAGACGCTCGTCGAGCGGGGTGCCGGCCGCTACTGCACGCTGGCGCTGGCAGCGGTGGGGCCGGGCGAGGGCGACCGGCTCGACGTCGGGCTGCACCTGGCCGGGCACGACCGGCCGGTGCTGCTGCGGTCCAGCGGCGGCCCGGCCGCCTTCGTCGGCACCGGCGGCACCGCCCTCGGGCTGCTCGACACGATCGCCTCGCCCACCGCGCAACTCGCCCTCGATCCGGGCGACTGCCTGGTCTTCTACACCGACGGCGTGACCGAGCGCCGCCGGGGCCGGGAACTGTTCGGCACCGGGCGGCTGCGCGACGCCGCCGCGCCGCTGGCCGGCTACTCGGCGGACGTGGTGGCGGCCCGACTACGCGCCACCGCGATCAACTTCTCGGTCGAGGAACCCCGCGACGACATCGCCATCCTCGTCCTCCGCAACGACGCCGCCTAACCCCGCACCCGCGATCTTGCAGTTCTGGTCGCGACATACCAGGACAAGCTAGGCATTTCGGCGACCCAAAGTGCAAGATCGACGCGGGCTTGGGGGCAGGCGCGGGCTTGGGGTGCAGGCGCGGGGCTGGTGGGTTAGAGGCCGCCGGGGAGGCGGCCGGGGGCTAGGCGGTGGGTGGGGTCGAGGTGCTGCTTGACGGCGCGTAGGTGGGCCAGGTCGGCACGCTCGCCCCACAGGTCGACGGTGCGGCGGACGGCCGGCGGGGCGGCGAGCACCACGCACCGGCCCTGTCGGGCGAGCAGCACGCCACGCACCGCGGCCAGGATCGACGCGACCCGGCTCGGGGCCATCGCCCCGGGCAGGGCGGCGTGCACCACGCCGAGCCCGGCCGAGCCGCGCACCGGCACCGGACCACCGGCCGCGTCGCGCAGGGCGTACACGGCGGCGTGCAGGTCGGTCATCGGCACCTCCAGCCGCAGCGCCGTGTCGCCGGGGGCGAAGGGGTAGCTGCGCCACCACGGGGGCGCCGTGCGGGCGACCGTCGCGCAAGAGCCGAGGAGATCGACCAGTCGGTCGATGCGCTCCGCCACCTCCGCGGGGCCGCCCTCAAGCAGCACCACGAGCGAACCGGTGCCCACCGGGCCGGCCGACGTGCGCCCGGTCATCGACGGGTGCAGCGCCATCGACTCGGCGCGGCGGTCCCGCCGGGGCCGACAGCCGGCACCGACCGGCAGGTCCAGCTCGATCGCGGCCGGGTCGAGCCGGGCGGCGAGCACCGCCTGGATCAGATCGTGCACCTCCAGTGGGGTCCACACCGGTCGGGTCACCCACACCCGCGCGGCCGGCACCGCCTGTACCCGCAGCGTCGCGCCGACCAGCACGCCGAGCGCGCCCTCCGAGCCGCACAGCAGCCGCGCCTCGGCCAGCCCGGCCGCCCCACCGCCCGCCTCGGCCAGCTCACCGTCGGCGGCCAGGTAGCGCAGGCCGACGAGTTGGTCACAGGCGGTGCCATGTCGGTGCCGGAGCGGGCCGGCCTCGTCCGCCGCCAGCACCCCACCGAGGGTGGCGCCCGGTGAGGGTGCGTCCAACGCGAGCCGTCGGCCGGTGCGCTCCAGGATGGCCTGTACCGCGCGCAGCGGCGTACCGGCGCCGATCTCGGCCGTGCCCCGATCCGGAGACTGATGACCGATGCCGGCCAGTCTCCCGGTGTCGAGCATGATGTCGACCCGTTCGGGCGGCGCACCCCAGTCGATCTTGGTGCCGGCTCCTCGGGGCACCACGCTCAGATCGTGCCGGGCGGCCAGCCGGAGCACCTGCGCGGCGGCGTGCGGGCCGCCGGGCACCGCCACCCAGCGGGCGGTGCTTCCGGCCACCTCGTCGGCGGGACCGGCGAGGCGGGCGAAGCGCGGACCACAGATCTCGGCCAGTCGGCGGGTGATGTCGCGGACACCGGACGTACCGGCGGGAGGGGGTGGCACCATGCCGGCGATCGTACATGTGTTCTAACGATCGGAGGTGGAATTGCGCCGCGCCACTTGTCGCTACGGCCGGTAACGTGACGCCGTGACCACCGAGACCCCCGTTCCCGCGGCCAGGCGGGTGCCGACCGAACGTGTCCACCACGGCGACACCGTCGTCGACGAGTACGCCTGGCTCGCCACCAAGGACGATCCGGAAACGATCAAGTATCTGAACGCCGAGAACGCCTGGACCGAGGCCCGGACGGCGCACCTGTCCGGGCTGCGAACGAAACTGTTCGAGGAGATCCGGCGGCGGACCCAGGAGACCGACCTGTCCGTGCCGACCCGCAAGGGCCAACACTGGTACTACACCCGCACGGTCGAGGGTCAGCAGTACGGCGTGCACTGCCGCCGGGCGGTCCACCCCGACGAGACCACCCCGCCGATCAGCGCCGACGGTGCTCCGCTGGACGGGGAGCAGGTGCTGCTGGACGGCAACCAACTGGCCGAAGGACGCGACTTCTTCTCGCTGGGTGCCTTCGACGTCAGCCCCGACGGGCGCTACCTGGCCTATTCCACCGACTTCTCCGGCGACGAACGGTTCACCCTGCGGGTCAAGGACCTCAGCACCGGTGAGCTGCTGCCCGACGAGATTCCGGGCACCTTCTACGGCACCGCGTGGTCCGCCGATGCGTCGGTGCTGTTCTACGTCACGGTGGACGAGGCGTGGCGACCCAACCGGGTCTGGCGACACGTGATCGGCACCGCCGCCGACGACGACGTGGTGGTGCACGCCGAGGACGACGAGCGGTTCTGGGTCGGGGTCGAACTGACCCGCTCGGAGCGGTTCATCCTGATCGACATCGCCAGCAAGCTCACCAGCGAGGTACGGGTGATCCCCGCTGGCAACCCGACGGGTGAGCCCGCGGTGATCGCCCCCCGCCGGCAGGGTGTCGAGTACTCGGTGGAGCACCACGGTCACCGGTTCCTGATCCTGCACAACGACGACGCCGAGGACTTCGCCCTCGCGTACACCTCGGCCGACGCCCCGGGTGACTGGGTGCCGCTGATCGAGCACTCACCGGGCACCCGGCTGGAGTCGGTCGACGCCTTCGCCGACCACCTGGTCGTCTCGGTACGCAGCAACGGTCTGACCGGGCTGCGGGTGCTACCCGTCGGCGGCGGCGACGCCCACGACATCGAGTTCCCGGAGCCACTGCACACGGTCGGCCTGGACGCCAACCCCGAGTACCGCACCGGGCGGCTGCGACTGCGCTACACCTCGCTCGTCACGCCCGACTCGGTGTACGACTACGACCTCGTCACCCGGGAGATGACGCTGCTGCGTCAACGGCCGGTGCTGCCCGGGCCGGACGGTCAGGTGTACCGGTCGGAGGACTACGAGCAGCAGCGCGACTGGGCGCTCGCCGACGACGGGACCAAGGTGCCGATCTCGCTGGTCTACCGGCGGGGCACCCCCCGGGACGGTTCGGCGCCCTGCGTGATCTACGGCTACGGCTCGTACGAGGCGAGCATGGACCCGTGGTTCTCGGTCGGCCGGCTGTCCCTGCTGGACCGTGGGGTGATCTTCGCGGTGGCCCACATCCGGGGCGGTGGTGAGCTGGGCCGCCGGTGGTACGACCACGGCAAGATGCTGGCCAAGAAGAACACGTTCACCGACTTCGTGGCCTGTGCCCGGCACCTGGCGAAGGCGGGCTGGACGGCACCGGACCGGCTGGTCGCCCGGGGTGGCTCGGCCGGCGGGCTGCTGATGGGCGCGGTGGCGAACCTGGCGCCGGACGCCTTCGCCGGCATCGTCGCGCAGGTGCCGTTCGTGGACGCGCTCAACACCATCCTGGACCCGTCGCTGCCGCTGACCGTCACCGAGTGGGAGGAGTGGGGCAACCCGCTGGCCGACCCCGAGGTGTACGCGTACATGAAGTCGTACACCCCGTACGAGAACGTCGCCGCCCTGGACTACCCCGCGATCCTGGCGATGACCAGCCTCAACGACACGCGGGTGCTCTACCACGAGCCGGCGAAGTGGATCGCCCGGCTGCGGGCGGTCGCCCCACAGGGTGAGTACCTGCTCAAGACCGAGATGGAGGCAGGTCACGGCGGGCCGAGCGGGCGCTACGACGCCTGGCGGGAGGAGGCGTTCATAAACGCCTGGACCCTGGACCGCCTCGGCCGCGCCTGACCTGTGGTTGCGCTCGCGGAATGCGGCATCTCGCGGTATCCCAGACGCGGGAAGGCCCGACATGCCGCATTCCGCGAGCGCCGACGGCCGGTCAGGTGGCGCGTAGCTCCTCCACTGCCGTGTTGGACCGCAGGAAGAGCACCCCCAGCCCGACCACGGCCAGCACCGCGACGATCGCGCCGGCACCCTGCAACGCCAACTGTTCCAGCGGTACGTCGGGCGTCCGACCGTCCCGGCTGAGGTCGCCGGTGAGCAGCCGGCCGATGGCGTACCCGACACCGAGCGCGATCAGCACGGCGGGCACCACGGGGGCCAGCACCTGCCAGGCGATCGAGGTGCCGATGGTGGCCCGGGGCACGCCGGTCGCCACCAGGGCGGCGTAGGTCCGGCGACGGGAGACGATCCCCTCCACAAGCGTGACGAGCAGACCCGTGGCGGCGATGGTCACCGCCACGGCCACGGCGAGGTCGACCAGATCCATGGTGCTGAGGTAGAAGGAGTCGTAGAAGGCTTCGCCACCGAAGTCGGCCAGCCGGTTCTGCTCCTGTTCCAGCTCCGCCCGGAGGTGGAACGAGGCGCGGAAGGCCGCCGCGCCGCCGGCGATGATCAGGGCGGCCAGCAGGGCGGCGAAGGTACGGCTGCTGGCCCACGGGTCTTCGGTCAGCCGGCGAGCCGCCAGCAGGGCGGCCGGACGCCTGGCGAAACGGTGCAGCAGCCGCCCGGCCAGGTGTGAGATCCAGCCGGCCCCGAAGATCACGCCCATCACCGCACCGAAGATCCCGAGCATGACGACCAGGACCAGCCATTCGAGGGCGGCGCCCTGCAGGGCCCACTGGATCGGCTCGACCATCGCCGCGGCCAGCACGCCGAGCCCGATCAGCAGCGCCGGCCACGGCCGGGGTGACCCGGTGCGGCCGGTCCGGCGGACCACTCCCAGCGGCGTGGTGGCGACCCGACGCAGCAGGACGGCGGTGGCCGCCGCCGCGAGCACCGGAAGCCCGAGCACCATGAGCGCCATCCCCAGCACCGGCGGCAGCACGTCGGTGGGCAGGGCCAACTGGCCGTTGGCGTCCGGACGGTGCAGCACCTCCCGCCCGCCGAGGTAGCAGGCCAGGCCGACCACCGTACCGACCAGGCCGGCGAGCCCGGTCTCCAGCATGGCGACCCGGGTCACCTGGCCGGGGGTCGCGCCGGCCAGCCGCAACGCGGCGAGCCGACGGTCCCGCGACGGTGCGCCCAGCCGGGCGCTCTGGCCGGCCAGGGCCAGTACCGGGATGGTCAGCAGCACCAGTGCGAACGCCGTCCCGCCGCGCAGCCCCGGCTCGCGCAGCAGCGCGTTGGCGTACTGCTCGGACTGCTGCCACGCGCCACCCGGCGGTTTCTCGATGGCCAGCACCGTCAGGGCGGCGAGCCCGGCGAGGATGGCCAGCAGGGCGCTCAGCGCGGTCAACGCCACCCGGGCCGCGTCGGTGCGGTTGCCGGCGAGCGCCAGCCTGGCCAGGGTCGCGAGGCTCACCGGGAGCCGCCGGCCAACGGCGTGTCGAGGCCCAGGCCGGTGTGGTCGATCACGCCGTCGCGTAGGACGACCTCACGATCCGCGTACGCGGCGATCCGTGGCTCGTGGGTGACCAGGACGACGCTCGTGTGCTGCTCCCGGGCCAGCCGGACCAGTTGGGTGAGCACCTGCTCCCCGGCGAGGGTGTCCAGCGCACCGGTCGGCTCGTCGGCGAAGAGCACCCGTGGTTCGGTGACCAGTGCCCGGGCGGTCGCGCAGCGCTGCTGCTGACCGCCGGACATCTCGCCGGGGCGCACGTCCGCGCAGTCCGCCACGCCCAGCCGATCCAACCAGGTGAGCGCCGCCGTCCGTGCCGCTCGCCGCCCCGTGCCGGCGAGCAACAACGGAAGGGCGACGTTCTCCGCCGCGGTCAGCTCGGCAACGAGCTGACCGAACTGGAACAACACCCCGAACTCGGTACGCCGCAGCCGGGATCGGGCCGCCTCGGACCAGGTGTCGAGCCGGTGCCCACGCCAGCTCACCTCGCCGGCGTCCGGTCGCAGGATGCCAGCCAGGCAGTGCAGCAGGGTGGACTTGCCGCAGCCGCTCGGCCCGGTCACCGCCACGATCTCCCCCTCGTCGATGTCGAGGGTGATGCCCCGCAGTGCGGGTGTGGGTCCGTACGACTTCACCAGACCGCGAGCCTGAAGTTGCGTCACGAGTGCACCTCCCGGTGCCAGTCGGCGACCCGGTCCAGGGTGGTGTGCAACCACCGCAGGTCGGCGTCGAGATGGGCGATGGCGAAGTCGGCCGCCACGACGTCGTCGACGCTGGCCGACGGGGCCGTCTTCAGCGCGGTCAGCTCACGCAACCGCTCGGTGTGCGCGCGCCGCTGCGCGACGAGGTATGCCCGCGCCCGGTCCACGTCGGCCACCAGCAGTGCCACCACCACCTTCGTGAACAGCGGACTGTTCACGTACGGCATCGGCGGCTCGACGCTGCTCAACCACTGGTCCAGCGTGGCCCGTCCCTGCTCGGTGAGCGCGTACGCCGTCCGGTCGGGGCCGGCGAGGCGCTCCGGCCCGGTCGAGGCAACCAGTCCGTCCCGCAGCAGCCGACCCAGCGTGGCGTAGACCTGCCCGAACGCCAGCGGGCGGGCCTGCGGCAGCCGGCTGTCGTGGGCCCGCTTCAGCTCGTAGCCGTGCATCGTGCCGGTGGCGAGCAGCCCCAGCAGCAGATGCGGTGTGGACACCAGGCCACTATTCACTCGGTGAATAGTGGCCGTCAAGGCCTCAGGTGCGTGTCGCCGGTCAGCCGACCGGGGACCAGGCCGGGTCGCGGCCGGTCATGCCGAGCAGCCGGGGCAGCTCCGGCAGGGCGCCGTCGACAGGTACCGCCTCGGCGAACACGCCCATCTGCCGGGCGGTCGGTGCGAGCTGGCCGGCCAGCTCGGACAGCGCCGGCAGCACCTCGGCCGCCGGCTCGTAGACCTGACCTGTGGCGACCGCGAGATCCCAGCCGTGCACTGTCAGGTCGAGCAACGCCATCGCACCCACCACCTGCTGCGGCATCCCCATTCCCGGTGAGACGCCCTGCTCGCTGGCCGGGTCCGACCACGCCGCCACCAGCCGGCGGGTTTCGGCCTCGAACCGCTCCCGCCAGCCGTCGGTGAGATGGTCGGGCTTGTCGGCCCAGGTCACCGGCGAGCGCCCGGCGAGGGTCTGGAAGTTGACCACCACGTCGTACAAGTGGTTGAGCAGGTCACGCACCCGGTAGTCCCGGCAGGGAGTCGGCAGGTCGAGCTGGTCATCGGTGATCTGCCGGACCACCGCAACAGTTCGCGGCGCCGCAGCCGCCAGCAGGTCGCTAGTCTTTGTGGCCATACGGCCAGCGTATGAGGGCGGTCTTGAAGAAATGCGACAGCCGCGCGGAGACAGCCGGGGCATCCTCGACCCGGCCCGGCTGATGCGCCGGGTGCGGTTCCGACGGCACCTGCCAGCGGTTCCGCTACGCCAGTGGGTGGAGCACTACTGGCTGATCGACTGGAACCTGACCGATCCGTTCGAGCAGCGGATCGTCCCGCATCCGGCAGTCAACCTGGTCGCTCAGCGCGACGGCGACGGCCCGGAGCGCGCCGAGGTGGCCGGCGTCGGCACCGAACTGTTCTCGATCATCCTGACCGGTTCCGGGCGGGTCAGCGGGGTGCAGTTCCGGCCCGGCGGGTTCCATCCGTTCTGGCGGCGGTCGGTCGCCGAACTGACCGATCAGCGACGTCCGCTCGTCGACCGGGCAGACCTCGACGTGACCCCGGTCTGTGCCGGTACGGACGCCGAACGCTGCCAGGCGCTGGACACCCTACTGACCGGCTGGACGCCCCGACCGGATCCGGTCAACGACGAGGTGATGCGCCTGGTCGAGACGATCCGGACCGACCGGAACGTACGCCGGGTCGACGAGTTCGCCCACGAGCACGGCGTGTCCGTCCGCCGGTTGCAGCGGCTCTTCCTCACCCATGTCGGGGTCGGTCCCAAGTGGGTGATCCGCCGCTACCGGCTGCACGAGGCAATCGAACGGGCGGCTGGCGGGCCGCTCGACTGGGCCGGGCTCGCCGCCGAACTCGGCTACAGCGACCAGGCTCACCTGGTACGCGACTTCACCGCGACGACCGGCGTCTCCCCGGCCGCATATGCCCAGAGCCGACGGTAGGTCGGCGTCCGCCCGGTGCTGGCGGCAACGAGCGGCCCTTCCTTGCGCCTCAGCGGCGGCGCAGGACGACCACGGCGACGTCGTCCTGGATCTCGTCCGGGGCCAGCTCGACGAGCAGCCGCTCGCAGAACCGGTCGAGGTCGTCGTCGACCTGGCTGGCACACGCCGCGAGGGCAGTCAGGCCCTCGTCGATGGTGGCGTCCCGTCGTTCGATCAGACCGTCGGTGTAGAAGACCATCGTCGACCCGGGCGGCAGCACGAACTCCAGGTCGGCGGGGCGGGGCGCCCGCACCCCGAGCAGCGGCGCGGCATGCTGCACGTACTCGGCCTTGCCGTCCTGCACGATCAACGGTGGTAGGTGACCGGCGCTGGCCAGCCGGACGTGACCGGTCGTCGGCTCCACCAGCAGTACGCAGATCGTCGCCAGCTCGTTGGGCAGCAGCGTACGCATCAGCTCGTTGACCCGGTGCAGGATCTCGCCCGGCTGGTGCCCCTCCACCGCGTACGCCCGCAGTGCGTGCCGCAGCTCGGCCATCACGGTGGCGGCGTGCAGCGAGTGACCGGCCACGTCCCCGATGGCCAGCAGCAGGTGACCGTCGAGCATCACCAGCTCGTAGAAGTCGCCACCCACCTCGGTCTGGGCACTGGCCGGTTCGTAGCGTACGGCCAGGTCGAGACCGGTGATCTGCGGAATCTGACGCGGCAGCAGGCTGCGTTGCAGCGTCACCGCGATCCGGTGTTCCTCGTCGAAGGAACGTTGTGCCTCAACGGCGGAGGCCACCGCCTGGGCGAGCTGGACCAGCACCGGGGTACGCGCGGTCTGCGTCGCGGTGGGCACCACGACGTAGAGCGGCGCGCGGTCCTCGCGTAGCCGGGCGGCGGCGACGGTGACGGTGTCGCCGGTCGGCCAGTCGACAAGCGACCAACCGTCCGGCTCCTGCACCACGACGGTGGCGCCGGTGGGCACCCCGGTGTCGTCGACGACCCAGGTCACCACTCGTGGTTCGGCACCGGGCCCGGCACAGACCCCAGCGAGGCAGTCGCCGTCGAAGGTCTCGGCAACCACCGCGGCGGGGCTCTTGAAGATCTTTGCGGCGCCGGCCGCGGCCACCTGCAGCAGCTTGGTGAAGCTCGGCGCGGCGTGCACCGCGACCGTGGTGTCCGCCAGCCCGGTGAGCCGCTCGGCGAGCAGTTCGGCCCGCCGCCGGGCCTGGTAGTACCGCAACACCGACTGGGCGGTGGCGACCAGTTCCTCCGGCTCGATCGGCTCGGCCAGGTAGGCGTCCGCGCCTCGGGTCAGGCCCTGGGTCCGGTCGTTCGTGTCGACCGCGTGCGCGGACACGTGGATAACCGGCAGCGCCGGGTGCGCCAACTTGATCCGCTCGCACACCTCGAAGCCGCTGAGATCCGGCAGCCGGACGTCGAGCACGACCAGGTCGATCGGGTCCACCCCGACCCGGCTGAGCGCCTCGCCGCCCGTCTCCGCCTCCAGCACCGTGAAGCCGGCCCGGGTCAGCCAGTTCACCAGGAGGTAGCGCTTGGTCCGACTGTCGTCGACCACCAGCACTGTCGCCGCGCCGTCCACGTCACGTCCCGTCCGTGGGCAGCCGGACCGTGAAGGTGCTGCCGTGACCCGGCTCGCTGGTCAGGTCGAGAGTGCCGCCGAGCAGGCTCACCAGCCGCCGGGCGTACGGCAGGCCGAGGCCGGTGCCGCCGACCCGGGTCGGACCGGGCGCCTGGTAGAACTCCTCGAACACCCGGTCGTGCAGCTCCGGCGGAATGCCCGGCCCGGTGTCGGAGACGGTCAGCCGCCAATCGTCACCGTGCCGCTCGGCGCGCAGCCGGACCTCGCCCACGGTGGTGAACTTCAGGCCGTTGTGCAGCAGGTTGCGCAGCACCTGGGCGAGCAGCACCTCATCGGTGCGTACCGTGGCCGGCGTGGCCGGCTCTTCCACCACCAGCTCGACGCCGTCGGCGGCCGGCAGCGCCCGCAGCGTGCCACGCAGCTGACCGAAGACGGTCCGCAGGTCCACCTCGGACCATTCCGGCTCGATCCGTCCCGACTCCGCCTTGGCCAGGTCGAGCAGCTCGTTGACCAGCGTGAGCAGATCCGACGCCGAGGCACGGATGAGGCCGACCTGGCGTTCCTGCTCGGTGGTCAGCGGGTCGGACGCGGAGTCGCCGAGCAGCCGGGCCAGCCCGATGATCGCGGTCACCGGGGCCCGCAGCTCGTGGCTGACGTTGGCCAGGAACCGGCTCTTCGACTCGCTCGCCGCGCGCAACTGCGCCGACTTCTCGTCCAGCTCCGCGTAGAGGGCCACCACGCCCTGGTTTGTCGCCTCCAACTCGTCGGTGAGCTGTTGGTAGAGCGCCATCACGCCCCGGTTGGTCTGTTCCAGTTCCTCGTTGAGCCGGGCCAGCTCGTCACGCTGGTTGCGTACCTCGTCCAGGGCGTTGATCAGTTGGAGGTTCTGGGTGGCGAGTTCCTCCTCGGCGGTACCCGGGGCGCTCTCGCCGAGTTGGGCACGCAGCTCCGCCAGGCGCTCTGCGGTGAGCGCCCGGGCGGTTGCCGAAACCCGTCGGGACATCCTGACGACCGTAACCCCCTGAACCGTCAGCACGCTCAATGTGTCCACCAGGCGTGCCACCGCGCCCGACTCCGGCTCGTACCGCCCGCCTGGCAGGAGTGCCACCGGAGTGAGGTCGGCGTGCAGGTGACAACGGCCGTCCGGCGATTCGGCGACGGCGAAGACCACGTCGGCACCGCCGACCACCCGCAGCAGGTCCCGGCCGACCTCGCTCAACGCGGTGGCGATCCGGACCTGGTCCTGATGCTCCATACCGACCGCCGCGGCGACCTCCCGGCCACGCTGGCGGACCACGAAGATGTCCTGCTCCACCCGCAGCGCCATCTTCAGCAACGGCGTCGTGGTCATGACCAGGACCTCGCCACCAGGACCCCGGCGTCGTCGCGCCGGATGCCGGCGTCGCGTAGCAGGGTGGCGGCCACCACCAGGGGTGCCCGCCCGGCCAGGCCCGGGTAGTCCGCCAGTCGCCACCTGTCGACCACGCCGTCGGTGTGCATGACCAGCAGGCTGCCCGCCTCGAAGGGATAGTCGTACTGCCGGATCACCGGCCGTTGGTGCCCGGCGATGCCGGGCAGCGAGACCAGGCCGCGACGCCGACCGTCGCCGGTGGCCACGACGCCGGTGATGTTGCCCAGCCCGGCGTAGCGCAGCATGCCGACCGCCGGTTCCGGCTCGGCCACGGCAAGGGCCGCACCACGGGTGTGCGACAACGACCGGTGCAGGTGACCGACCACCTCCGCCGGTGACGCCGCCGGGGCATCCCGGAAGGCGGCGAGGGCGGCGTCGGTGGCCGCAGCCGCCAGCGGCCCGTGCCCCAGACCGTCGGTGACCAGCACCTGACGGCGGTCGCCCACGATCCGGACCGCGTACCCGTCCCCGCTGACCGTCTCCCCGGTCAACGGTCGGGTCAGTCCGCCGACCCAGGACGCCGCCGGGTCCGGGGCGGCGAATACCCGCACGGCGATGACCGTCCCCCGACCCGGCCGCGAGTACCCGTCGAACCAGCTCGCCTGCCGGACGATCGCGCCCAGACCGATGCCCAGGGTGCCGGCGGTGGAGTGCCCGTCGCGGGCGGAGTCGGCGAGGTCGACCATGCCCGGACCGGTGTCGACGGCGATCATCTCCACGCCGGCGTCCAGCTCGCGGCGTACCGGCCGGAGCAGCAGCAATCCGTCGTCGGCGTGCTTGATGAGGTTGCTGGTCAGCTCGGCGGCCACGATGGCCAGGTCGGCGATCCGCCCGGCGGGCAGACCCAACTGTTCGCCAAGCCGCTCGGCGGCCCGCCGCACCGCACTGCCGGCGCTGCCGTTCTCCACCCGGAACCAAGTGCCCCGGTCGGCGACCGGCTCGACGGTCACCGGGACCACTTGGTGATCGTGATCCGGGTGCCCTGACCGGGCGCGGTCTGGATGTCGAATTCGTCGACGAGTCGGCGGGCACCACTGAGGCCGAGCCCGAGGCCACCACCGGTGGTGTAGCCGTCGGTCAGCGCGAGCTCCAGGTCGGCGATGCCGGGACCGGAGTCGGCGAAGACGATCCTGATGCCGGGTCGCCGGCCGTTGTCGATGGCGGTCACCTCGACCGTCCCGCCGCCACCGTAGACGAGCGTGTTGCGGGCGAGTTCGCTGGCCGCGGTGACCACCTTGGTCTGGTCGACCAGGGAGAGCCGGACCGCCACGGCGACGGTACGCACCATCTGCCGGACGCGTACGACGTCCTCGTCGCTGCCGACCGTCTGCGCCTGGGGGCGGCCCAGGTCGACCCCGCTGGTCACGGTGACGCCGTCGGCTCTGGGACCGGATCGTCGTCCGGATCGTCGTGGTCGTCGGCCCGGTCGATCGCGATGAGTTCCATCCCCCGCTCGACGTTCAGGGCGGTACGGATGCCGTTGAGCGACAGCCCCAGCTCGACCAGGGTGATGGCGACGGCGGGGCGCATCCCCACGACCACCGTCTCCGCGTCCAGCACCCGGGAGATCGAGGCGATGGTGGAGAGCATCCGACCGACGAAGGAGTCGACGATGTCCAGCGCGGTGATGTCGATGATCACGCCGTGGCAACCGGTCGCGACGATCCGCTCGGCCAGGTCCTCCTGGAGGGCGACCGCCGTCTGGTCGGACATGTCGACCTGGATGGAGACCAGCAGGATGTCGCCGATCTTGAGGATCGGCACCCGCTCCATCACGCCTCCCGACGCGACTGGCGGCGGGAGGTCTCCACCCCGGTGAGCCGCAGCACGTGCCGCAGCGCGTCGGCGAGGCTCGCCTTGGTGGCGATGTCACCGAACTCGATGCCGAGCGCCACGATTGTCTGCGCGATCTGCGGCCGGATGCCGGAGATGATGCAGTCGGCGCCCATCAGCCGGGCGGCCACCACGGTCTTCAGGATGTGCTGGGCCACCTGGGTGTCCACCGCCGGCACGCCGGTGATGTCGATGATCGCGTACGGCGAGCCGGTGTCGACCAGGGTCTGCAGCAGCCGTTCCATCACCACCTGGGCGCGGGCCGAGTCGAGCGTGCCGACCAGCGGCACCGCCACCACGCCCTCCCAGAGCTTGACCACCGGAGTGGAGAGCTCCAGCAGTTGCTCGGCCTGATCGGCGATCAGGCTCTCCCGGGTGCGGACGAAGGTCTCGAAGGTGAACAGGCCCATCTGGTCGACGAGCGCCGAGAAGGAGACGTAGTCACGCAGCATCGCGGCATCCTGGTCGGTCCCCAGAACGCTGAGCAGCGCCTCCTTGAGGGCGAACACGCCGGTGGCGGTCTCGGTGGCGGAGAAGCCCTGCCGAGCCTGCCCGCGGGAGAACTCGGCGAGCACGGCCCGCAGCTCGGTGGCCTCCTCGGCGGTCAGGTCGACTGCGCCCTTGCTGAGGGCGTCGACCAGGGCACGGTGCAGCTCCTGCACCTGCCGGACCAGTTCGGCCTGGCTGAGCCGGCCCCGCAACTGCCCGGCGATGATCTCCGTCCACCGCTGGGTGACCACCTCGGCCCGGCTGGTCAGCAGCTCACCCAACCGGCCGCTCTCGTCAGCGCTGAGCGCCATGGCAATACCCCCTAGACCTGGACCGGCCGGACTCTATCACCGGGGCCCGACGAACTACTTGCCGCAGAGCAACGGAATGACGATGACCACCTGATCCTGCTCCCGTTCTGCGTATCACGGCCGGGGTGGGATACCGTTCCACCGATAAACAGGAGGTCTGGCGAATGTCCTTGACGGTGCACACGGAACAGCGCGGTGACGTGGTCGTCGTGTCGGTCGCAGGCGAGTTGGACATGGCCACCGCACCGCAGTTGCAGGACCAGATCACCGACCTGCTCGACAAGGGGCGCAGTCGCCTCGTGTTCGATCTGTCGGACGTCTCGTTCTGCGACTCCACCGGTCTGTCGGTCTTCGTCCGCGCGAAGAACAGCTGCGACGAGGCCGGCGGAGTGGTCCGACTCGCCGCACCCCAACGCGGCGTGCTGCGGATCCTGGAGGTGAGTGGCCTGGTCGAGGTGCTGCACACCTATCCCACCGTCGAGCAGGCGGTCGCCGGCGATCCGACGCCGGCCTCCTCCTGACCTCGACGGCTCAACGCTCGTCCTCGATGTAGCGGGGGCGAGCGATCAGCACGCCCGCACAGGTCTGTACGGCCAGGGCGACCAACAGGAAGCCGATCGGCGCCAGCCATCCTCCGGTCGCGTCGTGGAGGATGCCGACCAGCAGCGGACCCGACGCCGCGATGACGTAGCCCCTGCTCTGCGCGAAGGCCGACAGCGCGACCGTGCCGTCGGCGGTGCGGGCTCGCAGCCCGATGGTGGCCAGGATGAGCGGGAAGGCGCCCTGCCCGAACGCCAGCAGCACCACCCACACCAGCGCCCCGCCGCGCGGCGCGAACGCCAGCCCCAGGTACGCCAGGCTGGAGGCGGCGGTCAGCGCGAAGACCAACGGCCGCAGACTGCCCAGTCGGCCGGCAAGCGTCGGCATCAGCAGCGCGATCGGCACCCCGAGCGCGGTCACTCCGGCCAGCAGCAGTCCGGCGTCCTGCGGGCGGAAACCCGCGTCCCGGAACATCTGGGCCAACCAGCCCATGATCGCGTAACCACTCAGCGACTGCGCCCCGAAGTAGACCGCCATCGCCCAGCCGAGCCGGGTGCGTCCCGGCCGCACACCCGACCGCGACCCAGTGCCGGTACGCCGCGCGCCGGTCCGGCCGCGCAGCGCCGCCGGCAGCCACGGGAGTACGGCCACCGCCGCCAGCCCGGCCCAGACGCCCAGGCCGGCCCGCCAACTGCCAAAAGCGTGCGCCACCGGCACCGCGGAGGCGGCGGCCACCGTCGTGCCCACGGTCAGCGCCATCGTGTACGCCCCGGTGACCAGCCCGGTGCGATGCGGGAAGTGCTGCTTGACGAGCATCGGCAGCAGGATGTTCGCCACCGCGATGCCGGACAGCGCGAGCGCGCTGGTGAACAGGAACACCACGGCGGAACCGGTGACCGCCCGCAGCACCTGCCCGACGGTGAGGGCCAGCATCGCCAGCACCAGCAGCCGGGCCGGGGAGAAGCGGCGGACCAACCACGGGGTGGCCGCGCCGAGCCCGGCGAACGCGATTGTGGGCAGGGTGGTGACGAAGCCGGCCATCGTCCCGGAGAGCGCCAGGCCGACGCGCACCTCGTCGAGCAGCGCGCCGAGGCTGGTGACCGCGGCCCGCAGGTTGAGCGCCACCAGCAGCATTCCGGCCAGCACCAGCCAGGCCGGGTTGACGCGGGACGTGGTCGGAGCCGCGCCGCCGGCCGGGCTGGCCGCGCCCGGGAGCCCCTCATCCGCTACCACTTCGACGGTCGACACGCCCTGTCCGGTGACCGCGGCCGTCGAGACGGCCTGACGGGTGGCCGGGTTCATCGCGACGACTTGGCGGGTGACCGCGTCCGTCGGGACGGCGGGGACGGCAGGGGGTGACGGGGGCATGACCTCGAACCTACAATCATGGGATGAATTTCGGCGAGAGGTTGTAACCAGTGCCACCGGCAGTCGATTCCACCCCGGTGCCGCCGCGTGGCCGGCGGGTCCGGGAGACGATCGCCCAGCTCCGGCAACGGATCATGGACGGCGAGTGGCCGGTGGGCGGGCGGATCCCGACCGAACCGCAACTGGTCGAGACACTCGGCGTGGGGCGCAACACGGTGCGCGAGGCGGTCCGCGCCCTGGCCCACGCCGGGGTGCTGGAATGCCGCCAGGGCTCCGGCACCTATGTGCTCTCCACCGACGAACTCGCCCCGGTGATGGCCCGCCGGCTCACCGACGACCGGATGAACGAGGTGATCGAGGTGCGCCGCGCCTTCGAGGTGGAGGCCGCACGGCTCGCCGCACGGCGGCGTACCCCCGAGGACCTGACCGCCCTCGACGACGCGCTCGCCGCCCGCGAGGCGGCCTGGCGCGGCGGCCGGGTCGCCGAGTTCGTGGCGGCGGACGCCGCGCTGCACACCGCGGTGGTCGCGGCGGCGCACAACGCCATGCTCGCCGAGCTGTACGCCTCGATCGGCACCGCGATGCGCAGCACGCTCACCCAGGCGATGGGCGACGCGCTGACGCCGGACCGGCACGTCGACCACGCCCGGCTGGTGGCCGCCGTCCGGGCCGGCGATCCGGAGCTGGCCGCCCGGGAGGCCGGCGCTTTTCTGGAGCCCCCGCCCGGGGCATAGGTTGTCCCCGACATCGACGGGACACCTCGGGAGTACGGATGCTCAAGGGCTTCAAAGACTTCATTCTGCGCGGCAACGTCGTCGACCTCGCGGTCGGCATCGTGATCGGCGCCGCGTTCACGGCCGTGGTCACACAGCTCACCAACTCGTTCCTCAAGCCGCTGATCGCCCTGTTCACCGTGACGATCACGGGCAGCGACGACGGTTTGGCGGGCACGCCGTGGACGGTGAACAACATCGAGTTCGACTGGGTCAGTTTCGTCAACGCACTGATCACCTTCGCGCTCACCGCCGCCGCGCTGTACTTCCTGGTGGTGTTTCCGATGAACCGGCTGGCGGAGCGGCGCCAGCGGGGCGAGGAGCCGCCGCCGGCCGCGCCGAGCGAGGAGATCAAGCTGCTCACCGAGATCCGGGACGCCCTCGTCGCCGCCGGCCGGACCACCCCGGCGCAGCAGCGCGGCGCCCTGGACGACGTGCTCGGCCGGCGGGACGAACCGCCCGCCGCGCGCTGAATCCGGCACCCGCACATCGGCCTCTGCGGGAATCCCGCAGGGGCCGCCTTGTGTCGAACAGATGTTCGATAGAGTCCGGCCATGGAGCAGCGGAAACACCTGTGGAACGGGAAGTGGGGGCGACTGGCCCGGCGGGACGTCTTCCTCCGGACGGATGCCGACCGATGGTTCGTCGAGCAACGCGCCGGCGGCGCCGAAGGCGTCTCCCGGTTCTACGAGTACGACACCCTCGACGAGGCCGAGAACACCATCCGCGCACTGCTCCAAGGCCCCGACACCTGGCGCGAACTGACCCCCCGCCCCCCAACCCCCTGACCACCCTTGGGTTGATCAAGAAG
>NZ_JAGPXT010000014.1 GCF_018070465.1 Micromonospora sp. C95 | reverse complement strand
GGTGGGGGCTGTTAGGGGGTGAGGGTTTGGAGGGTTTTCTGGTAGGTGGGGGGGATGTGGTGGTTGGCGGCGGTGGGGGTGAAGGTGTCGGAGGTGGCGGCCGTCGTCCAGGCGCTGTCGGGGAGGGCGGCGACCAGGGCGGTCACCACGGGGGTGTCGCGCCAGTCGGGTTGTTGGGCGAGCAGGCTCAGGGCGACCACCGACTCCTCCACCTCGCCTACGCACTCGAAGGGCTTGTGGCCGTCGATGCCGAGCAACTCGCGGTAGCCGGGGATCTGTGCGGAGTCGGCGAGCAGGTCGCCGCCGAAGATGTGGGTGATCCGCTCGCGGGGCATGAACGGAGCCAGGGCCAGGAAGACGAAGCGGCACTTGGGGCAGTCGCGGCACCAGCGTTCGCTGGCGTCGCGGAGCTTGAACGCGGCGTTGCAGCTGGTGACCACGTCGTCGTAGCGGTCGATGCCGGCGAACAGTCGGGCGATGTGCAGCTCCGACAGCGGGCGCAGCAGGGAGAAGTACGGCTCGGCCAGCCCGGCGTGCTCCGCGAGCGCGGCCCGCAGCAGTCCCTCGGCCTCGATGCCCTTGGACCACTGGTGGTTGATCTCGTGACCGTTCCAGATCAGGTTCGGGTCCGACGCCGAGCGCTCGTTGGACATCACCACCGGGCCCAGGCCGTGCAGTACGGCGGTGGCGACCGCGATCAGCGAGTTGATCGCGGTGACCGGGATGTGCCCGTTGCGGGCGCCCGCTGCGTTCAGCTCGAACAGCACCGGGTCGATGCGCCGCCGGGCCGCGAGCGCAGGCAGCCCGGAGGCCGCGTTCACCGCGTTGATCACGTGGTTCGGGTTGACCGAGAAGGGCACCGGGTCGAGGCCGGCCCGGCGCAGCGCCTCCAGGCTGACGATCGAGTCCTTGCCGCCACCCACCGCCGACAGCGGGCGCCGGTCGGAGTTGTCGTACTCGGCGGCCCGCTTCACCCGTCCGTCGGGCACGCGCGGGGTCAGCTCCAGCACGTGTGGCAGTTGGTTGCGGTACGCGTACTCGGCGAGGCCCTTGGTGTAGACGGCCGTGACGAACTCGACGGCGGCCGGGCCGAGCGGTGCCGGCAGCACCAGTTGCCCCGGCGCGGCCGTCTTGTAGTAGCTGACCCCCGCCACCACGTGCAGCAGCTCAAGCACCCGGCCCAGCGCCGCCACGGCGGCGTCCGACGGGGACTCCGCCGGCACCGGCAAGGTGACCACCTCGGTGAACCGTTGCTCGCCGTCGGGCCCGGTCAGGGCGTAGTCGAACAACGCTTCGCCGGTGGACAGGTCGATCGAGTAGGACGGGAAGGTGAAGGCGTCCATCCGCGCCAGCTGCGTGTTGAGCACACGCCATACTAGGCCCTGGTTCGTCCGGTCGTGCCCGGCTCGGCCGGACCGTGCCCTACCGCCGTCGTACCCGAGGAGAGCCTGTGCGCCTGTCTGACCTGCGCGGACGTAGAGTCGCCGTCTGGGGGGCCGGCCGGGAGGGGCGGGCCGCCGTGACGGCCATCGCCGCCCACGGCCCGGCCGACCTCGTCGCCGTCGACGACAGCGCGAATTTCCTCACCCTGCCCTGGGACGGCCCCCTGGCCGAAGCCGCCCCGCTGGTCACCGGCGAGGAGGGCTTCGCCCGGCTGGCCGCCGCCGACGTGGTGGTCCGCTCGCCGGGTGTGCCGCAGACGCATCCCTGGCTGGTGGAGCTGCGCCGCCAGGGCGCGACGGTCACCCAGGGCACCTCGCTGTGGATGGCCGACCACGGTGACCGCACCATCGGGGTGACCGGCAGCAAGGGCAAGAGCACCACCTCCAGCCTGATCAGCCACCTGCTGACCGCGGTGGACCGGCCGAACGTCTTCGGCGGCAACATCGGCGTACCGACGCTGGACCTGCCGGAGGCGGAGCTGTACGTCCTGGAGCTGTCCAGCTACCAGTGCAGCGACCTGACCGACTCGCCCCGGGTGGCGGTGGTCACGGCCCTGTTTCCCGAGCATCTCGACGCGCACGGCGGCGAACGGGAGTACTACCGGGACAAGCTCAACCTGCTCGCGTACGGGCCGCGCACCGTGGTGGTCAACGGCGCGGACCCACGGCTGGCGTTCGAGCTGGGCGACCGCGCGGCGGTACGCGCCGGCACCGCCGACTCGGTGAACGTCGCCGCCGGCCCGGATGGTACGCCCTGGTTCCACCGGATCGACCAGCCACTCTTTCCCCGGGCGGTGCTGCCGCTCGTCGGTCGGCACAACGAGGGCAACCTCTGCGTGGCCCTGGCCGTGCTCGACGCGCTGGGCATCGACCTGGTCGACCGGAAGGACGCCCTGGCCTTGGCGGTCGCCGAGTTCCAGGGACTGGCCCACCGGTTGACCGAGATCGCCGATCCGTCCGGGCTGACCTTCGTCGACGACACCCTCGCCACCAGCCCGTACGCGGCCATCCACGCCATCGACGCGTACGAGGGGCGACCGTTGACCGTGATCGTCGGCGGCAACGACCGGGGGGTCGACTACACGCCCCTGCGCGAGCACCTGGCCGAGCGGGAACTGACCGTCATCGGCATCCCGGACAGCGGCGCGCGAATCATCGGGGCGCTCGACGGGCTGCCCAAGGTACGCACCGAACTGGTCGACGACCTCGCCGAGGCGGTGCAACTGGCCCGGCAGGTCACCCCGACCGGTGGGGTGGTGCTGCTCTCGCCCGCCGCGCCCAGCTACGGCCGCTTCCGCAACTTCGAACACCGCTCCGAAGTCTTCGCCGAAGCCATCCGCACCACCGCCCCCGCCTAACAGCCCACCCACCCACCACCCGCCCTCCTCCTTCCCCGGCCACTCTCGTCGATCATGAAGTTGTTGTCACCTTTTGTCGGATCTCCGGACAATAACTTCATGATCAACCTGGCTTGGGGGTGGGGTGGTGGGGGCGTTCTACGGTGGGGGGAGTTGGGTGGTTGGGGGTGGTTGATGGTTCAGTTGTTGCGGCGTCCGCGTACTGGGCCACGTGCGCACGCGGTCGGTGCCGCGCGGCTGATCGCGCACACCGACCCGGTCGCACTGGTCGGCATCGGTCTGTCGATCTCGCTCTCCGTGACGCTCGACCTGACCGGTGCCGCCACCGGCGTGGAGTCGTTGCTGGCCGGTCTGATGGGCATCACGATCTCGTTGCTCGTGGACTCCATCGCCCGGGCCGAGCGTCGGTTCCACCTGCGGGCGCTGCTGGCCGGCCCGCACTGGCTGGTGCGGGCGGTCCCGGAAATCGCCACCGCGGCGACCGAGGCGGTCGACCGCCATCCGGGCACCCGGGTCGCCGAGGAGACCCAGCGCCGGTTCGAGCGCTTCCACGCCGATCTCGGCCAGCTCCGGCAGGGACGCATCATCCGGCCGGGCACGGACTACCAGGACATGCTGGCCGCCACCCGGGACTGCGTACGGCAGTTGGAGGCGCTGACAAACGTGCTGCCTCGGCTGGCCTGGTGGAGCGGTGACATCGGCCGGCGGTACTGGTCGGAGAACCTCGCCGCACTCGCCCGGGGAGTGGCGATCACTCGGATCTTCACCTACGCCGAGTTCTCCGACGAGTTGGCGGAACTTGTGGCGACGCAGCGGCGGGCGGGTGTCCGGGTGGGTCTGCTGTCGACCGGCGCGGTCCCGGCCGACCTGCACGTCAACCTGATCCGCTGGGACGGCACCGCGTGCTGGACGGCCGGCATGAGCGCGCACGGCGAGATCAACGAGAACCGGTTCTCGGTAAACGCCGCCGACCTCACCCGGACCGACGAGACGTTCCAGGGGTGCCTCAGCCGGGCCAGCTTCGACACCTGACGAACCGATGACCGTCCAGGGCGTACTGCTGGTGACCGCGGTGGTCTGGGCGGTGACCCTGATCCGTCCGGTCCGGTGGCGGGCCCTCGTGGCCGCGCTGCCGCTGCCCATGACGGCCGCGCTGCTGGCCACCGGTCACTCCGTCGACGGCACGCAACTCGTCGGCGTGGTCGGGCTCAATCTGTTCTTCGGCGTCGTGGCACTGGCGTACCACCGGTTCCGGATGCCGATTCTGCTGGCCGACCTGGCGGGTGTCGCCGGCTACCTGGCGGTCGCGGCGGTGCTGCGCCCGTTCGCGCTGCCGTTCGGACCGACGCTTGCCGCCACGGTGGCCCTGTGGTTGCTCGCCATGCTGGTGCTGCGCCGTCTCCCCGAACCCGACCCACCGGCGGTGCCGGCGGCCGACCCACCGGCGGTGCCGGCGGGACACGGTGCGCGGGTGCCGGTGGTGGGTCGGCTGCTGTTGATCCTCGCCGGTGCGGTGCTCACCGGACTGCTCGGCCAGGTGCTGCGGGGGCTGGTGGTGACCTTCCCGTACGCGGGGGTGCTGGTGGCGGTCGAGGTGCGGCGGGACCTGCCGGCCTTCTGCCGGCACTTCGCCCGCAACAGCCTGGCGCTGCTCGGTTTCCTGGTCGGGGTCCACCTGGGCCAGAACGTCTCGGTCGTGGTGGCGCTCGTCGCCGGCTGGACGGGGTTCGCGCTGGTCGCGGTGGCACTGCACCTTCCCGCGAGTGGAGGCGGAAAACGCCATCCGGCTGCGTATCCGACCACCGGAAACGCGGCGATACGGCGATGCGGCGACGGAAAGCGTTGACGGTTTGTCAGCGTTCCCGGGGCACCGCCGGACAGTTTGGCACTTGTCGCGGCAGTGACGGTGGTGAAAGCGTGCGGGAACGCGACCGAAGGGGCGACGATGACCGCCGACGACCTGCTGGCCCGGCACCGGGCCGTGCTCCCGTCCTGGATGACGCTCTACTACGCCGAACCGATCGAACTTGTCAGCGGCCACGGCCGTCGGGTCACCGACGCGCGGGGCCGCACCTACCTGGACTTCTTCGGTGGGGTGTTGACCAACTCGCTCGGCTACGACATCGCCGAGGTCCGCGAGGCGGTGCAGCGGCAACTGGGCACCGGCATCGTGCACACCTCGACGCTGTACCTGATCCGTCAGCAGGTCGAGCTGGCCGAGAAGGTGGCGCGGCTGTCCGGCATCCCGGACGCGCGGGTCTTCTTCACCAACTCCGGCAGCGAGGCCAACGAGGCGGCGCTGCTGGTCGCCACGAACCATCGACGGTCGCACCAGATCCTCGCGGTGCGCAACAGCTACCACGGCCGCACGTACGCGACAATGGGCGCGACCGGTAACCGCACCTGGTCGCCGACGTCGATCAACCCGTTCCAGGTGGCCTGGTTGCACTCCGGTGACCGGCTGCGCGGCCTGCTGGCCCGGCTGCCGGAGCCCGACCGGGTCGACGCGGCGGTGCAGGATCTGCGCGAGGTGCTCGCCACCCAGACCAGCGGGGACGTGGCCTGCCTCATCGTCGAGCCGATCCAGGGCGTGGGTGGCTTCGTGCACGGCCCCGACGGTCTCTTCGCCGCCTGGAAGAAGGTCCTCGACGAGCACGGCATCCTGCTCGTCTGTGACGAGGTGCAGACCGGCTGGGGGCGGACCGGCGAGCACTTCTGGGGCTACCAGGCCCACGGTGTCACCCCGGACCTGCTCACCTTCGCCAAGGGCATCGGCAACGGATTCGCGTTGGCCGGGGTGGTCGGCCGGGCGGAGGTGCTGGACTCGGTGTCCGGGATCAGCTTCTCCACCTTCGGTGGCAACCCGCTCTCCACCGCCGCCGGCAACGCGGTGCTGGACTACCTGCTGGCGCACGATCTTCAGGCCAACGCCGCGCGGGTCGGCCGCATCCTCGGCGACGGCCTGCGCGCGGCGGTCGCCGACCTGGACCGGGTCGGTGAGGTACGCGGCAAGGGCCTGATGCTCGGCGTCGAGTTCGTCCACCCGGGCACCGGTGAACCCGACGCGGCGCTGACCACGCGGATCTTCGAGGCGTGCCGGGAGGGCGGACTGCTGACTGGCAAGGGCGGCCTGTACGGCAACGTGTTGCGGATGGGACCGCCGTTGACGCTGACCGAGGAGGAGGCCCGGGAGGGCCTGGCGATCCTGGTCGACGCGATCCGGGCCGGCGTGGCGGCGGTGAACCCGTGAGCGCGAGGAGTGAGCCGGTCCTGCGAGCCCGCAGTCGGGAACGAAGGGCGAATCCATGAACCTCATCGGGCACTTCGTCGACGGCAAGCGCACCGGCGGCACCTCGACCCGGCGCGGCGACGTGTTCGACCCGGCCACCGGTCGGCGTACCGCACAGGTCGAGCTGGCCTGCGCCACGGACGTCGCGGCGGTGGTCACCGCGGCCGAGCGGGCGGCCCGCGGCTGGCGCGACTCGTCGCTGGCGAGGCGGACGGCGGTGCTGTTCGCCGTCCGCGAGCTGGTCCGCGCCCGCCGGGACGAGCTGGCCGAGCTGATCACCGCCGAGCACGGCAAGGTGCTCGCCGACGCCGCCGGGGAGGTGCAACGCGGCCTGGAGGTCATCGAGTACGCCTGCGGGATCCCCGCGGCGCTGCGCGGCGGCTTCAGCGAGAACGTCTCCACCGAGGTCGACTCGTACAGCCTGCGCCAGCCGCTCGGAGTGGTCGCGGTGGTCAGCCCGTTCAACTTCCCGGTGATGGTGCCGCTGTGGTTCGTGCCGGTGGCGGTGGCCGCCGGCAACGCCGTGGTGCTCAAGCCGAGCGAGAAGGATCCGAGCGCGGCGTTGCTGCTGGCTGAACTCTTCGCCGAGGCCGGCCTGCCCGACGGCGTGTTCAACGTGGTCAACGGGGACGCCGAGGCGGTCGACGCACTGCTGGACCATCCGGCGATCAGGGCGGTGTCCTTCGTCGGCTCCACCCCGGTGGCCCGGCACGTGTACCAGCGCGGCACGGCGGCGGGCAAGCGGGTGCAGGCGCTCGGTGGGGCGAAGAACCACATGGTGGTGCTGCCCGACGCCGACCTGGACCTGGCTGCCGACGCGGCCGTCAATGCCGGGTTCGGCTCGGCGGGGGAGCGGTGCATGGCGATCTCGGCGCTGGTCGCCGTGGAACCGGTCGCCGACGATCTGGTGGCCCGGATCGCCCGCCGGATGGCCGGTCTGCGTACCGGAGACGGGCGGCGGGGCTGCGACATGGGTCCCCTGGTCACGGCCGCGCACGCGGCCAGGGTGCGCGCCTACGTCGAGGCGGGTGTGGCCGCCGGCGCGGTGCCCGTGGTGGACGGGCGGGACGTGACCGTCGACGGTGACCCGAACGGCTTCTGGCTCGGGCCGACCCTGTTCGACCGGGTCACCCCACAGATGTCGATCTACACCGACGAGATCTTCGGGCCGGTCCTGTCGGTGCTGCGGGTCGACTCGTACGACGACGCGCTCGCCCTGGTAAACGCCAACCCGTACGGCAACGGCACGGCGATCTTCACCAACGACGGCGGTGCCGCCCGGCGCTACCAGCACGAGGTGGAGGTCGGCATGGTCGGCGTCAACGTGCCGATCCCGGTGCCGATGGCGTACTACTCGTTCGGTGGCTGGAAGTCTTCGATCTTCGGCGACCTGCACGCGCACGGTGCCGACGGGGTCGCCTTCTTCACCCGGGGCAAGGTGGTCACCAGCCGCTGGCTGGACCCGCGCCACGGCGGGGTCAATCTCGGCTTCCCCACCCAGACCTGAGCAGGCGCAGCGTGCCCGCGCCGGCCAGGTAGGCCACCAGCGCCTCCGCCGGCCACCCGAGCGGCTCCGGTGCGGTCTTGGCCGCCGTGCCGTTGGCCGCCAGGGCGTAGATGACGGCGGCGAATCCGGCGACGGTGAGTGCCGCGCGGGCACCCGCCCACCTGGCCGGCGCCCGCAGGTGTCGAGGTCGACCGGTGGACGCCTCGATCGGACCGAAGATGGCGACCAGAACGGCCAGTACCACCGCCAGCATCAGCACCCACGGCACCCGCCAGGCCAACCAGGCCGCCGTACCGGCCTCCGGTGTGGGCAGCCGGCCGAGCCCGTGCAGCGCACCCACCAGCAGGACGGCCGCGCTCAGGTGCCACAGGAAGACCGTCAGCACGACCGAGTTGACGGCGATCACCGCCTGCCAGGGGCGGCTGCGGTGCAGCCACCGTTCCGCCGGCTGCCGCAGCAGCAGGATCAGCCCGAGTTGTGCGGTGGCGACCGCGAGCAGTGCCACGCTGGGCGGGGCGGCGTTGGCCAGCCGCTGACCGGGCAGATTGATCATGCTGATCGGGTACGGGCCAGGTCCGGTGAGCAGGACCGCCACGCCGAGACCACCGAGCAGCATGACAGCCGCGGCCCGGCGGGACATCGGCAGGCACCGGGTGCGTGGGCCGGTCGGGCGGCAGTGCCCCTGGCGGGCGTCGTACCAGGCGAAACCGAGCTGGTGGACGGCGAGCCAGCCCAGCAGGTAGCCGGGCAGGGCCAGGCCGGCCGGTCCGAGGGCCCGGCCGGCGTCTCCGGCGGCGACCAGCAGCACCAGCGCCAGCGGTACCAGCAGCCCGAGGCGGCGGTGCAGCGCGTACATGACCGGGGTCAGCGGCACCACGGCCAGGTAGGCGGCGAGGAACCACAGCGGGATGGTGGCGAACCAGACGATCGGGCGGACCTCGTCCGGTTGGGCACCGCCCAGCCGGGCCACCAGCGCGGCACCGGCGAGCACCAGCACCAGGGCACTGGTCGGGCGCAGCAGGCGGGCGCTGCGGCCGAGCAGCCAACCGATCGCGTCGCCGCCGCGGCGCTGGTGGGCGGCCAGCGAGGCGGCGTTGGCGTACCCGCCGACCAGGAAGAACACGGGCATGACCTGGACCGCCCAGGTGAGCGGATACGCCCACGGCATCGTGGTCAGGGCCGAATGCCCGTCGGGCCGGCCGGACTCGTCGTACTCGACCGCGGCTATCGCCCAGTGCCCGAGGACCACCAGGATGATGGCCAGTGCCCGCAGCAGGTCGAGGTAGCGTTCCCGGTCCGGCGGCGTACGGGCGGCGAGGCGGGCCAGGCGGCGCATCCTCCGAGCCTAGGCCAGTCCCGGCAGCGGTCGGGACGGTTGCGGCACGGGTCCGTGGACGCCCGCGCCACCTCCTCGCCGAGTCGCGTTCGTGCTGGTCGCGGCATTGATGCCGGGCACCGGGCGGGCTCGGTGGCGGGCTGTGCGCCAGGTAACAGTTTGAAAACTTCGCCCACGCTCTTGACACGGAGGGGCCTTCAGTAAGAACTTTTACCACTAACAGTTAACAGTCTTTTCCGAAAGGCACCCCATGGTTGATCACGAGTCGGACACCTCCGCGGGCACCGCGGTGGCCGACGCCGACGGGATCGACCCGCGGGGTGCCCTCGTCGTTCCCGACGGGATCGACCGGCGCACCGCCCTCGTCGCCTCGGACGGGACACTGGCCCGCGTCCGCACCGGTGCCGCCGAACTTACCGGCGCGCTGCGCCGGGTCGCCGAGCACGTGCTCAGCGACCCGGAGGCGGCGGCCCGGGCCACCATCGTCGAACTGGCCGAACGCAGCGGCACGTCGCCGGCCACGGTCACCCGGTTCTGCCGGGCGATGGGCTTCGACGGCTACGCCGACCTGCGACTGGGCATCGCCGCCGAGACCGGCCGGGCCCGCTCGGCCGGCTGGACCGTCGACATCGGCCGCGAGATCCAGCCCGGTGACCCGCTGGAGCGGGTGCTGGAGCAGATCATGGCCGCCGACACCCGGGCCATGCACGACACCGCCGCGCTGCTGGACCTGAGCGAGGTGGAACGGGCCGCCGTCGCCATCGCCGGTGCCGAGCGGGTGAACATCTTCGGCGCCAGCGGCAGCGCCCTGGTCGGCGAGGAGATGCAGTTCAGCCTGCACCGCATCGGCGTTGCCGCGTGGGCCTGGAACGACGTGCACTCCGGGTTGGCCGCCGCCGCGCTGCTGCGCCCCGGAGACGTCGCGTTGGGCATCTCGCACAGCGGACAGACCCGCGAGGCCATCGAGATGCTCGCCGAGGGCGGCAGCCGGGGCGCGACCACCATCGCGCTCACCGGGTTCCGCCGGTCGCCGCTGGCCGAGCTGGCCGACATCGTGCTGCTCACCGCCAGCCAGGCCACCACGTTCCGGCCGGACGCGCTGTCGGCCCGGCACCCCCAACTGGTCGTGCTCGACCTGCTCTACATCGCCGTCGCCCAACGCACCCACGACCGCGCCCACGCGGCCTTCCGGCGCACCGCCCAGGCCGTCGACGGGCACAAGGCCGCGAGGGAGGCGAGCGCATGATCAGCGCCCAGGGGTACGCGAACGCGGTGCGACCGGTGCTCGACCGGCTCGTCGAGCGAGGGTCCGAGTCGCTGGGCCGGGCCGCCGACCTGATCGCCGCCAGCCTGCGCGCCGGTGGGGTGCTCCAGGCGTTCGGCGCCGGGCACTCGGAGGTCTTCGCCGCCGAACTTGTCGCCCGGGCCGGCGGACTGGTACCCACCAACCGGATCTCCCTGCACGACCTGGTGCTGCACGGCGACGCCGCGCGCCAGGTGCTCGCCGACCCCAAACTGGAGCGCGACCCGGCCGTCGCGCATCAGCTCTACGCGATCGCCGCACCCCAGCCGCAGGACGTGTTCGTGGTGGCGTCCCAGTCCGGCATCAACGGTTCGGTGGTCGAACTGGCCCTGCTGGCCACCGGACGCGGTCACCCGTTGATCGCGGTCACCTCGGTCGAGCACACCGCACGGGTGGCCCCACGGCACCCGTCCGGTCGGCGGCTCGTCGATCTCGCCGACGTCGTGCTGGACAACGGCGCGCCGTACGGCGACGCACTGCTGCCGCTCGAGGGCGGCGGCGCGGTCTGTGCGGTCTCCTCGGTCACCTCGGCGCTGCTGGCGCAGCTGCTGACCGCGGAGGTCGTACGACGGTTCCACCAGGCCGGAGAGGTACCCCCTATCTACCTCTCCGCCAACGTCCCCGGTGGGGACGAGCACAACCTCGCCCTCGAGTCGCGGTACGCCGGGCGTCTCCGGCGCACCGCCTGACCCGACCTCACAAGGAGAGTCACACGATGTCCGTTACCCCCGATCTCGACCGCCGGACCCTGCTGCGCCGCGCGGCGGCCGCGGGCCTCCTGGTGACCCCGGCCGCCGGTCTGCTCAGCGCCTGCGCCGGTAGCACGCCGAGCCAGAACGACGACAGCGCCGGGGAGAAGAGCAACGACAACCCCTTCGGCGTGCAGGACGGCAGCGCCGTGAAGGTGGTCATCTTCAACGGTGGGTTGGGTGACGCCTGGGCCAAGGAGGACCAGGCGATCTTCAACGCCAAGTACCCGAACGTCACCGTCAACATGAGCTCCACCCAGAAGATCAAGACCGAAGAGCAGCCGAAGATGGCGACGCAGCCCAGCGACGTCGTGATGAACTCCGGCGCCGACATGATGGACATCAGCACCCTGGTCAACGAGGGTGCCATCGAGCCGCTGGACGACCTGCTCGCCGCGCCCGCCTGGGACAGCGAGGGCACCGTGGCCGACACGCTGCTGCCGGGCACCGTCGGCGACGGCACCTACCAGGGCAAGTTCTTCGTGGTGAACGTGGCCTACACGGTCTGGGGCAACTGGTACAACTCGGTGCTGTTCGACAAGGAGGGCTGGACCCCGCCGAAGACCTTCGACGACTTCTTCGCCCTCGCCCCGAAGATCAAGGCCAAGGGCATGGCCCCCTACGTGTACGACGCGGTGCACGGTTACTACCCGCGCTGGGCGCTGATGGCGACGGTCTGGAAGTCCGCCGGCAAGCAGGCCGTCATCGACATCGACAACCTCAAGGAGAACGCCTGGCGGGCCGAGGGCGTCCTGCCGGCGCTGGAGGCGTGGGAGAAGCTGGTCAAGGACAAGCTGCTGCTGCCCGGCAAGCTCGACCACACCCAGTCGCAGCAGGCGTGGCTCGACGGCAAGGCGGCCTTCATCCAGGTCGGCACGTGGTTGAAGAACGAGATGGCGGCGACCATCCCGCCGGGCTTCGAGATGAAGATCTCCGACTACTGGGGCCTGGGCGCCACCGACAAGGCGCCCAACGACGTCTACGCCGGTGCCGGCGAGGGCATCGTCGTCCCGGCCAAGGCGCCGAACAAGGCTGCCGCGAAGGAGTTCCTGCGTGCGGTGCTCTCCAAGGCCGGCTCGGCGAAGTTCGCCGAGCTGACCAAGTCGCTGGCGTCGACCAAGGGCTCCGGCGACAACGTCCAGGACGCGGCCCTGGCCAGCGCCAACGAGCTGATGAAGAACGCCAGCTCGGACCTGATCTCGATCAAGCTCTGGAACTTCTACGCCGACCTGGACAAGGAGAGCCAGAACCTGTCCGCCGAGCTGATGGCCGGTCGGCTGACCGCCGCGCAGTTCGTCGACAAGATGCAGGCCGCCGCCGACAAGGTCGCCAAGGACTCGTCGATCACCAAGCAGACCCGCGACGCCTGATCCGGAACGGAAAGAGTGAGTCCCATGCGGCACGGTGTTGCGCGTTTCGTCACGGGTTTCCTGGCCCTGCCGGTCGGGCTGTACCTCTTCTACGTGGTGTGGCCCTTCCTGCAGGCGGCCGGGTACTCGCTGACCGACTGGGGAGGTTACTCCGACAGGCAGCAGTTCGTCGGGCTGGAGAACTACGTCCGGCTGTTCTCCGACGAGCTGATCAGGAAGGCGTTCTGGCACAACGTCTTCTTCCTGATCACCGTGCCGTTGTTCACCATCGCGCTGGCCTTGTTCCTCGCGTTCCTGCTCAACGTGGGCGGGCGTGGGGACAAGGCCGGCATCCGGGGCGTCTTCGGCTCCGGCCTGTACAAGGTGATCTTCTTCTTTCCGCAGGTGCTGTCCCTGGTCGTGATCGCGGTGATGTGGCAGCAGATCTACCGCGCCGACGGCCAGGGTCTGATCAACGGCGTGCTGATGAAGATCGGGCTGATCAGTGAGGACGACCCGATCACCTTCATGTACGACCCGGAGCCCTTCCTGGGCGTACCGGCGGTGCTGTGGTGGCTGCTGCTGATCGCGGTCTGGAGCGGCGCCGGCTTCTACATGGTGCTCTTCTCCGCCGCCATGCAGTCCATCCCGAAGGACATCTTCGAGGCGGCCATCCTCGACGGCGCGGGACGCGTGCACACCTTCTTCCGGATCACCCTGCCGCTGTTGCGGGACACCGTCTCGGTGGCCTGGGTCTACCTGGGCTTCATCGCGCTGGACATGTTCGCGCTCGTCTACATCATGACCCCGAGCCAGGGCGGCCCGAACCACGCCAGCGAGATCTTCGCCTCGGTGATTCACTTCAACGCGTTCCAGAAGGGGCAGTTCGGCTACGCCTGCGCCATCGCGGTGGCTCTGGCGATCTTCACGATCCTGCTGGCCGCTCTCCAGTTGAGGATCACCCGTCGTGAGCGCATCGAGTACTGAGGAGACACCGACGATGAGCACGGTGACCCACACCCCGGGTGGCCTGGCCGGCCCCGACCAGGCCCCACCACCGGCCCCGCGCGCCGCCGTCGGCGGCGGCGCTGGGGCGCGGTTCTTCAACGGCTTCTCCCACCTGTTTCTCGCCGTGTGGGCGGTCATGGTGGTCTACCCGCTGCTCTGGGTGGTGATGTCGGCGCTCAAGACCGACTCGGAGGTCATCCGCAAGCCGCTGTCGCTGATCCCCGAGCGGTTGCAGTGGGACAACTTCGCCCGCGCCTGGACCGAGGGGCAGATCGGGTCGTTCTTCGTCAACACCGTGCTGGTGCTGACCGGCAGCGTCTTCCTCACCATGCTGCTCGGCTCGATGGCCGCCTACGTGCTCGCCCGCTACGACTTCCCCGGCAACCGGTTCATCTACTACATGTTCCTGTCGGGGTTGACCCTGCCGATCTATCTGGCGGCGGTGCCGCTGTTCAAGGGCGTCTACAACATGGGGGTGACGCTGCCCTTCCTCGGCCCGAACAAGCACCTCATGCTGATCCTGGTCTACGTCGCCTGGTCGCTGGCGTTCACCGTGTTCTTCATGCACTCGTTCTTCCGTACCCTGCCCACCGCGATCGCCGAGGCGGGCATGGTCGACGGGGCGTCGCACAGCCGGTTGTTCTTCAGCGTGATGCTGCCGATGGCCAAGCCGGGCCTGATCAGCATCGGCATCTTCAACGTCCTGGGCCAGTGGAACCAGTGGTACCTGCCGACCCTGCTCATGCAGTCGGTGGCCGGTGAGCCGAAGAACCAGGTCATCTCCCAGGGCCTGATCGAGCTGTCGGTCAACCAGGGCTACCGCTCCGACTGGTCCGGCCTGTTCGCCGGGGTCACCATGGCGATGCTGCCGGTGCTCATCGTCTACATCGTCTTCCAGCGCCAGGTGCAGTCCGGCCTCACCGCCGGCGTCAGCAAGTAGCCCCGACACATCCCCGGTCGGACCGTGCCCGGCCCGACCGGTGGGGCAGCTCACGGCGCCCGTGGCCGACCACGGGCGCCCGAGGCTCATCACTACGCTGCGGGGATGGGCGTCGACGAGCGGTTACGGCGGATCCGGGGCTGGCTGTGGATCGTGGTGGTGGGCCTGTTCCTGAGCGGGGTCACCGCGTTTCCTCTGGAGATCGAGGTGCGCTGGCTGCTGCGGGCGGCCGAACCGCTCGCCGAGCAGTTCCCGGCCCTGGTCGGCTGGATCGAGCGAGTCCATGTCGGACTTGTCGAAACCGGGGACCGGTACCCGTTCATGCGGTACGGGACCGACTGGCTCGCCTACGCCCACCTGGTGCTGGCGGTGGCGTTCTGGGGGCCGCTACGCGACCCGGTGCGCAACGTCTGGGTGGTCCAGCTCGGCATGATCGCCTGTGTCGGGATCGTGCCGCTGGCGCTGATCTGCGGGCCGCTGCGGGAGATCCCGTGGTTCTGGACGGTGGTGGACCTGTCCTTCGCCGTCGGGGCGTTCCCGCCGCTGTGGTTCGCGTACCGGCACATCCGGGCGATCGAGTCGCAGCAGGCCGAGCCGGAAGCACGGACCCACTCGCCGACCCCCGGGACCGCCGGGCCGGCTCATCCGTGACAGTGGTTCCGATCAGGACGTGGTCGTTGCGCCGTTGGCTCGGCGTCCAGATCTATGGGTCGTGTCGAACTGGTGTCGGCGTCGTTGGGTCACCAGTGACATCGCGTCATATGTCTGGCTGCGGGAATGTCATGGTCGATCGGTGACATCGCGGCCCTGTCCGAAGGGTGCCGTGCGCGCTGCAATGGATGACATGTCCAGTACCCGGCCGACCCCCACGCGGTCCCGACCAGCGGTCGACAACTCCCGCCCCTTCGGTGCCCACCTGCGCATGAGCTGGTGGAAGCCGCTCGTGGTGATCATTGTGCCGCCGTTGGTGATGCTGGTCCTGCAGGTTCTGCTCTACCAGCTGGTCGGCGTCATCGAGGGCAGCGACGACCCGATGGCACCCACCTTCACGCCGCTGAAGTTCCTGGCCGTCAACATCAGTGTGGGTACGGCGGGCGCGCTGGCGATCCTGCTGCTCACCTGGATCGCCAGGGTGCCGTGGCGCAGCCTGATCAGCTTTCCGAGAGCGTTCGACGCCCGCCGCCTGGTGCGTTACCTGATCGGTGCGGCGCTGCTGGTGGGCACCGGGATCGGTGTGGTCGCGGTTGTCGCGCCCGACGCGCCCGGCTGGACCAGCTTCGGCGTCACCGGCACGACGATCGCCATGCTGGTGATCGTTCTGCTGAGCACCCCGATCCAGGCCACCGGCGAGGAGTTGATGTTCCGAAGCGCCGTGCTGCCCGCCGCCGCGTCCTGGGTGGGTAAGGTCCGTCCGGCCCTGGCCCTCGGGCTGGTGATCTCCAGCCTGGGCTTCGCCGTGGTCCACGGGTCGACCGACCCCTGGCTGTTCGGCTACTACGCCGTGTTCGGCGTCTCCACCGGGCTGATGGCGATCATCAGCCGCGGCATCGAGGCCCCGGTCGCGTTTCACGTCGCCAACAACGTCCTGTTCACGACCGTGAACACGGTGATGGCTGGCGGCGAGGGCTTCGCGATCGACAGGTCCACCGACACCGGCGACGCGTCCCTGCTGATCCTCGCCGTCGTCAACATCGCCATGGTGCTGCTCGTCTGGCTGCGCGAGCGACGGGCACGGGCCAGAGCCTAGGGTCGGTGTCCGACGGATCCCGTTGCCGACCGCCCTCGCGATGGCATGGTGTTGTGCATGGACAGGAAGCAGGTCACCGACTGGATCGCCAGCTACGAGCGGGCTTGGCGGACGCCGGGTACGCAGGCGCTGGCCACGCTCTTCACCGAGGACGCGAGCTATCAGCAGGGGCCGTACTGGACGCCGGTGGTCGGCCTGCCGGCCATCGCCCGGATGTGGGAGCAGCAGCGCAAGGGCCCCGACGAGGTGTTCCAGATGACCACGGACATTGTCGCAATCGACGGCGACACCGCGGTGTCGCGCCAGGAGGTCCGCTACGGCGACCCGGTCGACCAGGAGTACCGCGACCTCTGGATCATGCGCTTCGCGGACGACGGACGTTGCCGGTCGTTCGAGGAGTGGCCGTTCTGGCCGGGACAGCAGCCGGCCGACCCGTCGGACGGATCGTGACCGAGTAACTCTCTCCCGGTACGACCGCTGAGACGAAGCTCAACGGTCGTGCAGCGGCGGGCCAGCAGGCGCGATCGTCACCGTGCCGGAGCATGGCCCAGTGCCGCCTTGACGATCCGGATGGCCTCGGTGGGATCGATGCCGACGCTGGTGACGACCGCCGCGTAGTCGCGGGCGGCGCGGCGGGCCTGCTCAAGGGCCTGCTCACCGGCGGCCGAGACGAACGAGCCGGCCCGACCGCGGGTCTCGATCAGCCCGGCCTCCTCCAGCTCCCGATACGCCCGTGCGACGGTGTTGATGGCAAGACCGAGGTCGGCCGCGAGGCGGCGGATCGTCGGCAATCTGGTGCCGACGGCAAGTGAGCGGTCCTGGATCTGCCTCGCGAGCTGGGCCCGGAGCTGCTCGTACGGCGGCGTCGGCGAGGCCGCGTCGATGACGATCATCGGGCGGCCATGGCTCGCCGGGCCGCCGTCCCGACACCGGTCAGGCCGTGCCCGGCCAGCCAACGCCCGACGTCCGTGTGATCTGCCTGTCGCATGTCGCCCCCACCCGATGTCGCAATCCTTTTATCCATAGGATGAGTCAATGTCAACCTGACTGCGGCCACCGTGTCTGCCCCGCTGCTTCGACTGCGCTCCGACGTTCTGGCCCGCCGAATTGCGGGTGCGCAGGCGTGGCCGGTTCGGTACCAATATCGCTATGCCCGAGCTGAGGCCGCCCACCGTGCGGGTACATCGGTCCTTCGTTGCCGCCATGGCCGAGTTCCGCGCCGAGGGTCGCGGTAGCTCCGGCGATGACAGCATGATCGGGGCCGAGCTGCGCAGGTTTGGGCGCGACTGGGTGGTGCCTGAGAACTTCGCCGGGTACGTCGACTGGTTGCGGTCTCAAGCCCTTGCGGAATCACCCCGCCCCGACGGCTGGGTGCCATCGACCACCCTGTGGTGGATCCAGGACGACGACTACCTCGGCCGCCTCGCGATCCGGCATCGCCTGACCCCGCGTCTGCGCGAGGTCGGCGGTCACATCGGTTACGACGTACGGCCCTCGGCGCGGCGTCGTGGCCATGCCACCGCGATGCTGCGTGCGGCGCTGCCCGTGGCGTACCGCCTGGGCATCGAATCTGCGTTGGTGACCTGCGACCCGGACAACGTCGCATCCCGTAAGGTCATCGAGTCCACCGGCGGCATCCTGGCGGACCAACGCGGCGGGAAATTGCGGTTCTGGGTACCGACCGCTTGACCGAAAGTCAAGCATTGGCCACATAGCCGATCCCACTCGCGATGATCAGCACGAACACCAGCAGAGTGAACATATTTCCGTATCTTGCCGACCTCTCGACCTCATGGTCGGGAGACACCTCGGAAGGAACCGCTTCCATCGCCTCGACCAATCTTCGAGATCTGCCTTGGTACCAGCGGGCGGATTTGGCGGTGACACCATTCACGGCTGGATCGAACATCGCAACAGCGATCGTGTCGCCGTCAACCAGCCGCACCTTGACGCCGAAGTCCGTGCCCACTACGTCATCGATCATGCGGCGCGGTACCCGGTGGCGGAAGAAGGTGTTGGCCACCACTAGATGCTGCGGTGTCACCACCACCTGCAATACCGGCCCCTGCAGGTGACAGAACAAGGCCACTAGAGAGAACACCACGACAGCAACAGCAATATCTTGAGCTGCGAATTCCTTCGACCACAGCACGAGCACGATCAGGATCAGCCAGACCGGGGCAAGGATGAGAGGAAAGGGCTCGAAACGCCGCAGGACAAGCCTCATCAGAAGGTGCCCGCGCACTTGGGATCGCCGATCGGGCAAACGCCGTCGGCTGGGCTGTTGTTGTTGTACGTGAACGCGGTCATGGACGCGGAAATCCTGTCGTAGCCATCCCGACGGCGGCGGAGCCCGCTGGCGTCGGATGTGGTGGTCAGTACCGGATCAGCCGGTGGAGCCGGAGGAACGTCTCGGTGAAGCCCAGCTTCGGCCAGGCGCGTGAGGAGAGCAGGTTGGTGACTCGCCAGTCGGTCACCACGCTGTAGAAACCCGCCGACACCGCCCAGTCGATGACGGCGGATCCGAGCGCCCGCCCGGCACCGAGGCCGCGAGCACTCGGGAGCACCGCCGCGAACCCGAGGAACCCGGCGTGCTCCGGGCGGGCCAGGCTCAGGTGCGAGCTGGACTTCTCCAGCGCGCAGCCGATGGCAGAGCCGATGACCTGGCCATCCGCTTCGGCCACGAAGGTGGCGTACGCGGGATCGTCGATGTCGGCCGTCCATTCGGCGACGGCTTCCTCGATCGTGCCCATCGGGCCGGCGGAGAACGTCGGGGAGCGTCCCTGGTGCAGTGGCAACTCGCGGTCGAGTTGGGCGAGTGCCGGGATGTCGGCCCGGTTGGCCCGACGCACCCACAGTCCGGCCGGGGTGACCGTTGCCGGCGGGGCGGCGGGTCGGATGGCGTGCGCGTGCTGCTGGCCGAAGCCCAGCCGGAACCAGGCTTGCACCAGCTCCGGGTCGTGCGCCGGCACGACGACGTAGTGCGCCGTGCGGCCCTCGTCGACCCAGCGGGTCGCGGCGAGCGCGTACAGGTCGCGCAGCACCTCGGGATCGGTGGCCGCCAGCCCGGCGGCCTCCACCCAGATGTTCGGCCCCCACAGCGGGAACGGCTTCGGCGCACCGAGGACGAAACCCACCGGTACGCCGCCGCGGTAGGCGACCGCCCCCGAGGCGTCCGGCGTCTCGTACCCGGTGGTCAGCTCGGCCAGCGTCGCGGCGGCGTCCTCGAACCGGGCGGACAGCAGCGGCTGCGCGACGCGGTGCCGGCGGTGCCGTTCGGCGAGCAACGTGGCGCAGGCAGCCAGGTCGGCGGCCGTGAACGGCCGCAGCTCGGTGCGGGGCATGGCCGGACCCTACGCGCCGCCGGTGTCGCGGTCATCCTGGTTTTGACGGCGCGGCCTCGGCGGTGACCGGCTGCCGCAGGATGGTGCGCCGTCTGTCGGGTGCGACCCTGCGGAAGTCACTGAGATAGATCTCGTGATGCCTTCCGGTCATGCGCAGCCCTTGGGCCGGGATGAACTCGTCATGCAGGTCGGCGAGCACGGCGGCTTCGTCGTCGAAGGAGCCCACGTGCAGTGTCTGTACGCATCGCCCCTCGGACAACGGTTCCAGGCGGATGTCGTCGAGGCGTACCGGCTTGGTCTTCGCGCCGGCCTGCGCGACGGCGGTGTCGAACATGGCCCGGTCGATCCAGTCCGGGACCATGAGCAGCAGGCTCCAGTTCCACTGTGACTTGTCCCGCGACGTGGTGAAGGCGGCCATGTCGTCGGCCCACCACAGGCCCTCCAGAGGCGGAACGACGTAGTCGCGGCCGAGGTCGCGCTTGCTGGCGAACTTCAGCTTGTACGCCACCGGATAGAGCGCCTCGACGGCCGTGGTGAACGCGGGTGAGGTGTTCGGGTCGCCGTGGCCGTCGACCATGAGATAGCGCAGGTCGGGTACGTCGACGATCCGGAACCGTCCCCGTGGTGCCCGGTAGGCGTCGATGCTCTTCCTGAAGTCGATCTTGTCTGTCATCGCGTGCCTGGACCTTCACGCCCGGCGAAGAGGTCGACCGTCACGCGCCCAGGTTAACGACCCGGGAGGCGGAGCGGCGTGCCGGACCCGAAAAGCACAAAGGCAAGGAGAAGAACTCCTTGCCACTGTCAACATATACCGCACCCCCGGCATTGCGGCAAGACCCCGGTCGTGGCGCACAATCGTCCGCCGAGCGAAAGAATTGGCATACCTGGGGGGATTCATGTTCGATGCGATCATCGTCGGTGGCGGGCCGACCGGCATGATGTTGGCGAGCGAGTTGCGTCTGCGCGGCGCTGGCGTGCTCGTGCTTGAGAGGGAGGCCGAGCCGCCACCGTTCGTGCGGTCGCTCGGGCTGCACGTGCGCAGCATCGAGGTGATGGATCAGCGGGGGCTGTTGGAGCGGTTCCTCGACAACGGTAAGCAGTTTCCGATCCGGGGATTCTTCGCCGGAATCGACAAGCCCGCCCCTGCCGGAATGGACACCGCCCACGGATATGTGCTCGGCATTCCGCAGCCGCTGACCGACCGGCTGCTGGCCGAGCACGCGGCCGACGCCGGGGCCGAGATCCGGCGGGGCTACGCGGCGGTCGGGCTGGAGCAGGACGACGACGGGGTGACCGTCCAACTCGCCGACGGCAGCGCGTCTTCGGTGCGCGCGCGGTTCGTGGTCGGCTGTGACGGCGGACGCAGCACGGTCCGCAAGCTGCTCGACGTTGGCTTTCCCGGTGAGCCGTCGCGGGTGGACACGCTGCTGGGCGAGGTGGCGGTGACGGCGTCCCTGGAGGAGATCACCAAGGTGGTGACGGAGGTACGCAGGACCGAGAAGCGGTTCGGGGTCGGGCCGTCGGGCACACCGGGGGTGTTCCGGGCGGTCGTGCCGGCGCAGGGCGTGGCCGAGGACCGGTCGACGCCGCCGACGCTGGCCGAGTTCACGCACCAGCTGCGGGCGTACGCGGGCACTGACTTCGGGGTGCATTCGCCCCGCTGGCTGTCGCGCTTCGGCGACGCGACCCGGCAGGCCGAGCGCTACCGGGTGGGACGGGTGTTCCTGGCCGGGGACGCCGCGCACGTCCACCCGCCGCTGGGTGGGCAGGGGCTCAACCTCGGGATCCAGGACGCGTTCAACCTGGGCTGGAAGTTGGCGGCGGCGATCGACGGCTGGGCGCCGGACGACCTGCTGGACACCTACGAGTCCGAGCGGCATCCGGTGGCGGCGGACGTGCTCGACAACACGCGCGCCCAGATGGAGCTGACCACCAACGAGCCGGGGCCGCAGGCCGTCCGACGGTTGCTGACGCAGCTGATGGACTTCGACGACGTCAACCGGTACCTGATCGAGAAGATCACGGCGATCGGTGTCCGGTACGACGTCGGCGAGGGCCATGCCCTGCTCGGGCGGCGGCTACGCGACGTGCAGCTCACGCATGGGCGGCTGTTCGAGCTGCTGCGCTCCGGCGCCGGGCTGCTGCTCGACCAGACCGGGCGGCTCTCGGTGGACGGCTGGCGCGACCGGGTAGATCATGTCGTCGACACCACCGAGGAACTGGACGTGCCGGCGGTCCTGCTTCGGCCGGACGGGCACGTCGCATGGGTCGGCGCGGACCAGCGGACCCTTGAGGTGGCGCTAACCAGGTGGTTCGGTGGTGCTCGCTGACACACACCGAGAACGAGGAGGTCGGCATGCCGTTGCCGCGGTGGCTCGCCCGGTTCAACAAACGGTTCGTCAACCCGCGGGAAGTCCGTCGGGGCGTCCGACCGGTCCTGACGCACGTGGGCAGATCGTCCGGCAGGACGTACCAGACTCCGCTGGACGCCCACCCGCTGCCCGACGGATACCTGTTCGTGCCGCTGTACGGGCCGCGTACCGACTGGGTGCGAAACGTCCTGGCGGCCGGCACCGCGCAGCTGTCCGTCGGCGGCGAGCAGGTGCGGTTGGACTCCCCTCGGTTGGTGCGCAAGCAGGATGCCTGGTCGCTGCTCCCGGCGGACACCAAGGCGCCACCGGGCATCTCCGACGAATCCGAACTGCTGCGGATGAACCTGCGGCGAGACTGACGAGCCCGGCTCCGGTCTGTCGCAGGCGCCGGGCAGAATCACGTTCGTGCTGGTGGCGGTGGTGTCCGACGAGCGGGGTGGGGGCGTGTTGCAACCCCTCGATCCGACCGGTGCGCCGCTGGGCGCGCCCGAACCGGTCGTCGACCTGCCCGCCGCGGTGGCCGCCCGGGAGCGCACCGACCAGCCACGCTGGGTGTGGGCCTGCGGTGCGGCGCGCTATCCGGCGTTGCTGCGTGCCGGGGTCACCGTGCAGCGCTGCCACGACGTGGAGCTGACCGAGGGGCTGCTGCTCGGGTACGCCGGCCGATGGGGTGAGCCCCGCGCGCTGGCGGCGGCCTGGGCGCGGCTGACCGGGGCGCCGGTGCCGGCCGATCCGCCGCCGCGCGCCGCCACCCCGCCCGGCGCCGGTCAGGCCGCACTCTTCGACGCTATGCCCGGGCCGCCGGGTCCGGGCATCACCGCGTTGACCCGGGTGTACGCCGACCAGCTCGACCGCGTCGCGGCGACCGACGACCCGGGGCGGTTCCGGCTGCTGGTGGCGGCCGAGTCGGCCGGTGCGCTGATCGCGGCCGAGATGGGTGCGGCCGGGCTGCCCTGGCGGGCAGACGTGCACGACGCGCTGCTCGCCGAGTTGCTGGGTGAACCCTCTCCGGTGGGTGGACCGCCACGCCGCCTGGCGGAGCTGGCCACGCGGATCGCTGCCGCGTTCGGGGTCCGGCAGGTGCACGCGGACAGCCCCGCCGAGCTGCTGAAGGCGTTCGCGCGGGTCGGCGTGGAGCTGCCGAACACCCGGGCCTGGGTGCTGCGCGGGGTCGATCACCCGGCGGTGCCGCTGGTCCTGGAGTACAAGGAGCTGTACCGGATCTGGACGGCACACGGCCGGGCCTGGCGGGACGCCTGGGTCCGCGACGGCCGGTTCCGGCCGGAGTACGTTCCCGGCGGGGTGGTGTCGGGCCGGTGGGCCACCCGGGGCGGCGGCGCGTTGCAGATCCCGAAGGTGATCCGCCGGGCGGTGGTGGCCGACCCGGGCTGGCGGTTCGTGGTGGCCGACGCCGGGCAACTGGAGCCACGGGTGCTGGCGGCGGTCTCCGGCGACGTCCGGCTCGCCGCCGCCGGGGCGACCGGTGACCTCTACGCCGCGCTGGCCCGGGACGCCTTCGGCGGTGACCGGGCCCGGGCCAAGCTGGCGTTGCTCGGCGCCATGTACGGGCAGACCGGCGGGGCGGCGGTGCCGGCCCTGGCGGTGCTGCGACGCAGCTACCCGACCGCGTTCGGCTACGTCGAGGCGGCGGCGCGCACCGGTGAGGCGGGTGGGTTGGTGCGCTCCTGGCTGGGGCGGACCTGCCCGCCCGGTACGGCGGGATTCGGCGCCGACGATGACCCGGCGGACCCGGACGACGCTGGTGGCGTCCAGTCGCCCCGGGCTCGGGCGGCCCGGTCCCGGGGCCGGTTCACCCGCAACTTCGTCATCCAGGCGACCGCGGCCGAGTGGGCGTCCACCCTGCTCGCGGTGCTCCGCGGCGAGTTGACCGGTAGCCGGGCCGAGCTGGTCTTCTTTCAGCACGACGAGGTGATCGTGCACTGCCCGGCGGCGCAGGCCGAGCAGGTCGCCGAGGCGGTCGACCGGGCGGGCCGGCGCGCCAGCGCGCTGCTGTTCGGTGACACGCCGGTCCGCTTTCCGTTGGATCTGTCCATCGTGAAGTGTTACGCCGACGCGGCGTGATCGCCCTCGACGAACCGCCGACCGCCTACGCCGGCAGGGGATTGTTCACCTGATTTTCGCGGCCCGTACATGTCCGAAGAACCGGGAATTCGTCCGGCTGAAAAGGCGTCGCCCGCTGTTTTGGTGTACGCCCGCGGTATGTCACCCTGGCTCCGCAAACGTGACCACGTCGATCGACGTGATGTCGATGCCAGGGAGGCGGCATGGCCAGACGCGTCTATCTGCACATCGGTGCACCGAAAACGGGAAGCACCTATGTGCAGAACGTGCTCTGGAACAATAGTGCCGCGCTGGCGGAGGCCGGCATTCTGTTGCCGGCCAGCGCGGCGGCGCACGACCACGCGATGGCCGATCTGCGCGTGGCGTACTGGCGGGACAGTGACGCCTACTGGACGTGGGATCGGCTGGCCGAGAAGGTACGCGACTGGCCCGGTGACGCGATCATCAGCAACGAGGGGCTGGGCGCGGCGACCGATGCGCAGGCTGCCCGGGCGGTGCAGAGCCTGGAGGCCGCCGAGGTCCACGTCATCGCGGCCGGCCGTGACCTGTGGCGGACCTTCCCGTCCTTCTGGCAGCAGAGCATCCGGGCGCGCAGCGGCTGGCGGTTCGGTGCCTTCCTGCGTGCCGTCGAGGAGGGCCGGGCCGACACCTTCTGGGACAACCACACCGCACCGAGCATGCTGCGCCGCTGGGGCGATCTGGTGCCCCCGCAGCACCGGTACCTGGTGACCGTTCCACCGCCCGGCGCGCCGAGGGACCTGCTGTGGCACCGGTTCGCCGGGATCCTGGGTATTCCGGACGGGCTGTGTGAACTGGCGGAACCCACCTCGAATCCGTCGCTCGGCGCGGCCGAGATCGAGCTGCTCCGCCGGGTCAACCTGGCGTTGGGCGACAATTATCCGCTGCGGACGCCGTACCAGAAGGTGGTCCACCAGCACCTGGTCGACGCCGTGCTCAAGCGGCGTGAGGGGGTGCCCTTCGGCGTCGGCCTGGACCGGGCCGACTGGGTGCGGGAGCTGGCGGAGCAGCAGATCAAGGAGCTTCAGGACTATCCGTGTCGAATCGTCGGTGACCTGGACGAGCTGCGGCCGACCGTGATGCGGGAAAGCGTCAGCCCCGACGAACTGACCGAGGACCAGCTGCTCCAGGTCGCCGTCGAGACGATCGTCGGCATGCTGGACCACGCCGACCTCCTCAGCCAGCAACTGAACGCCCCGTCCGACAAGGTGAACGTCCTCTCCCGGCTGCGGACCCGCGCGGCCGGCGGCGTCAAACGCCGGTTGCGGCTGGCCACCCGTCGGGAGCCGTAACCCGGCCCGGTATCTGCCGGCTTGGGTGATGTGACGCGGGTGGCCGGTGGCGCCGCCCACCCGGCGGCCAGGCCCGGTCCCGAGGGGACATCCGAGGGCCTCCTGTTGACCGACCGGTGGCCGTCTCATGGTCAGCTCGCGCTGCCACCATTCCCCGGTGCTGACACCGACGAGCGTCTTGGCGTACCGACTCCTGGGTGGCGCGGGCACCGCGTTGCTGGCGGTCGCCGGTTGCGGTGCCGGTGCCCTCCCGGTACCCGACGCCCTGTGGTGGACAGCCCTCCGCCACGCCGACCGGCCCGCGTTGGCGGCCGGCTACGCCGGGCTGACCCTGCTCACGCTCGCCTGGTGGTGGGCCGGCCGCGACCTGCGTCGGCCCGGCGGCACACCGGACGACCCCGCCCACCGGCGCGGTGGAGCCGTCACGCTTGCCTGTTGGGCCGCGCCGTTGTTGCTGGCACCGCCCATGTTCTCCCGCGACGTCTACAGCTATCTGGCCCAGGGCGCGATGGTCCTGGCCGACCTGGATGTCTACCGGGTGGGGGTGGCGCACCTCGGTGGACACCTCGCCGTCGAGGTGCCGCAGATGTGGCAGCAGACGCCCGCACCGTACGGGCCGGTCTTCCTGTCCCTCGCCGCCGGAGTTTCCTGGCTCACCGGTGGGAACCTGGCGCTCGGCGTGCTGACACTGCGGCTCGTGGCGGTGGCCGGGGTGGCCCTTCTCGTGATCAACCTGCCGGCTCTGGCACAGCACTGCGGGGTAGACCCGGCGGCCGCGCTCTGGCTGGGGGTGCTCAACCCGCTGGTTCCGCTGCACCTGGTCGCGGGTGCGCACAACGAGGCGGTGATGCTGGGTCTGCTGGTGCTCGGCCTTCGGCTGGCACTGGCCGACCGGTTCGGTGCGGCGACCGTGCTCGTCACGTTCGCCGCGCTGGTCAAGGTGCCGGCGCTGCTGGGTCTGCTGGTGGTGGGCGCGCTCGCCGCCCGGCGCGTCGGCGTCGGCCGGGCGGTGGTGCGGGTCGCCGGCCTCGCGGTGGCCAGCGGCGTGACGGTGACCTGGGCGAGCGGAATCGGATACGGCTGGATCGACGCCCTCGCCACGCCCGTGTACCGGCACAGCTGGTCCATCTCGACCGCCCTCGGCCGGGGCGTCCAGCGGTTCGCGGAAACGCTCGATCTGGATCTGGGCACCGCGCCGATGCGCGCCGGGGTCCTGGTGGGCCTGCTCGGCCTGATCGCCGTCGCCGTGGCCGCCTGGCACCAGCGGCATCGGCTCGGTCCGCCGTACGCCGTCGGCCTGGTCCTGCTCGCCGTGGCGCTGCTCGGCCCGGCGACCCGGCCCTGGTACGCGCTGTGGGGACTGGTGCTGGTCGCCGCGGCGGCCCCGCCCGGGCGGCTGCGGCAGGCCGCGGCGCTCGCCGCGACGGTGCTGGCGTTCGCGGTCCTGCCCAGCGGTTTCGGCCCGGACCTCGGTCAGGCGGTGCTCGCGGCGGCGGGCGTGCTCGTCGGCCTGGCCATCGTCGGCGTGTTGCGGCTGCTCACCCGGTCGGCCCCGCTGGCCCTGGCGGGGCGCCGGTGACCACCACCGGACGTTTCCGGGGCAACGGCACCGCCGCACCTGGGGCCGGCACGGCCGCCGGACCGGCCACCCCGACCTGGCAGCCGGCGTTGCTGATCATCGGGCTGGCCACCGCGATCGGCGTGGCGATCGCCGTGCTGCCCGGGCACCGGGGCTGGTTCGACATCGGTGTCTACCACGGCGCGGTACGACACTGGGCAAGCGGCGGCCAACTCTACGAGTGGGTGACCTGGAACCAGTACGGCTTCACCTATCCACCGTTCGCCGCGTTGGTCATGCGGCCGGTGGCGGCCCTGCCCTGGCATCCGGCGATCGCGGCGAACCTGGCGCTCACCGTCGTGGCGGCCGGTTTCCTGCTGAACCTGCTGGTGGACCCCGTGGCGCGGCGCGCCGGCCGGCCCAGGTGGCAGACCATGGCGTTGGCGGCCTGTCTGTTCGCCGCGCTCAACCCGGTCCGCGACACGGTCAGCTTCGGGCAGGTGAATCTGCTGCTGGTGGCCCTGGTCTACGTCGACCTGTGGTTGTTGGAGCGTCGGCATCGGCTGGCCGGCGTCGGCATCGGCCTGGCCGCCGCGATCAAGCTGACGCCGGCGGTCTTCGTCGCGTACCTGCTGGTGACCCGACGGTGGCGGGCCGCCGCGACGGCCACGGCGACCACGGCGGTGGCGACGCTGCTGGCGGCGGTCGTGGCACCGAACGCCACCCGCACCTTCTTCGCCGAGGCGCTGTGGGACACCGGCCGGGTCGGGAAGCTGGAGTACGTGTCGAACCAGTCGCTGCTGGGCCTGGTCGCCCGGCTCGACCCGGCGCACCCCGACCGGTTGCTGTGGCTCTGCCTGGTGGCCTCGGCGCTCACGGTCTGGTGGTTCCGGGTCCGGCGGGCCGCCGGCGACGAGCGCGTCGGGTTCGCCCTCACCGGGGTCCTCGGGGTGCTGGTCAGTCCGGTCAGCTGGGTGCACCATCTCGTGTGGCTGGTACCCGGATTGATCGTCCTCGTCGGTGCGACGCTGCCGTGGCCGCCGACCCGACCCGTCGCGCGGCGGCGGCTGCGGGCCTTCGTCGTCGGGTACGCGGTGCTCTGCAGCGGCGTCGTGTGGATCTTCGCCAACGGGTTCGGCGGGCCGCACGGCTTTCTCGGCGGCAACGCCTATCTGCTGGTGGCGGTGGGGATGCTGGCGCTGCTGCCGATTTCGTGCGATCCGGACCATAGTGCGGCGGAGAAGACGTCCGTACGGTCCGGATAGATACCCAATTTACACCAAATGCCCCGCCACTCTCCTCCAACCGCTGTCGTTGCAAACGGTGTGCGTAGGACGGGAGGGTCGGGGTCGTGCGGCCCCGACCGCTCCCACGCTGGAGGGAGCGCAGCTCTGAACCGGATCGCAGGAATGATCATCGCTGCGGGGGGCGGCCGTCGGATCGGCGGGCCGGAGGCCCTGCTGCACCAGGGTGGCAAGCCACTGGTCGACCAGATGATCGACACGCTGACGGAGGCGGGTTGCGGGCAGATCGTGGTCGTCCTCGGCGCCGCGGCCGACCAGGTCCGTGAGACCGCCGACCTGAGTCGCGCCACGGTGGTGGTCAACCGCGCCTGGGGTACCGGCGTGGGCTCGTCCATCCGGGCCGGCCTCGCCGGCATCGACGACGATCGGGTCGAGGCAGCGGTGGTGGTGCCGGTGGACATGCCGGGGCTCACCGCCGCGGCGGTCCGTCGGGTGGCCGCACTGCCCTTCCCCGACGTGCTGGTCTGTGCCACCTACAACGGCCTGCGCGGTTACCCGATGCTGTTCGGCCGTCGGCACTGGCCGGGCATCGCCACCCTGGCCAGTGCCGACGTCGGCGCCCGCCCGTACCTCTTGGCGCACAAGGACCAGATCGTCGACATCGCCTGCGACGCGGTGGCCGACGGCAGCCGCGTCGACACCCCCGAACTGATGGCCCTCTACGGCCTCACCGTCCCCGAACAGCGCGTCGGCGTCTAACCCACCCACCCCTCTCCGCTGGTTGATCATGAGGTTGGCGGCAGGTTGAAGATCAGGGAGTGTCGCCAACCTCATGATCAACAGGGCTGGGTGGGGGCAGGTCGAACAGGGTGGCGGCAGCCTGCCAGCAGACCATCCGCAGCCAGTCGTCGCCCAGGTCGAGTCGGGTCAGACCGGTCAACTGGTCCGCGTACGGGTAGGGGATGTTGGGGAAGTCGCTGCCCAGCAGCACCTTGCCAGCCAGCCCCAGCTCGCGCAGTCGCGGCAGTTCCTCGGCCGGGAAAGGCACGAAACGGTCGAGGAAGGGCGTGAACGCCATGGTGGTGTCCAGTCGTACCCGCTCGTGCCGGTCGGCGAGGTCCAGGAAGGCGGGGTAGTCCGGAGCACCCAGGTGGGCGACGATCGCGGGCAGCCGCCGGTGCCGGGCGAGCAGCGCGGCGAACGGCTCCGGCCCGGTGTGCGCGGTGCCCACCGGCGCGTGCCCGGCATGCACGACCACCGGCACGCCAGCCTCGGTGAGCAGATCCCACACCGGCGCCAATGCCGGGTCGGTGGGCGCGAAACCACCGACCTGGAAGTGCACCTTGAACACCCGCGCACCGGCGTCGATCGCCTCGGCGACGTAGCGCGGCGCCGCCGGCTCGGGGAAGAAGGTCGCCGAGGGCAGGCAGCCAGGGGTGTCGCGGGCGAAGTCAAGCGTCCACCGGTTCAGCTGCTCGGCCATGCCGGGCCGGTGGGCGTACGCCAGCGCACTGAACGCTCGTACCCCCAGCAGACGGAGGTGGGCGACCCGTTCGGCGTCACTCCACCGGTACCGGATGGACCACTCCAACCCCACCAGCGGGCCGGCGGAGTCGAAGTAGTCCCACACCCGGCGGCGCAGCCTCGGCGGCAGGAAGTGCACGTGCACGTCGGCCAGGCCGGGCAGACCGAGCCCTTGCCAGAATCGTGGCACCGCCTCGTCGGCGGCCACGATCGACGGATCGACGGGCTGGACGCTCACAGGTCGAGGTTGAACTTCTGCAACACCGAGGGAGCGACGAGGCCGAGCGTGGCCAGCACCGACACGATCGTCAGCGCGGTGCGGACCACCACGATCTCGGTCTTGCCGCCGGCCCGCAGCGCGATGCTGTCGGGCAGGCTGATCGGTGTCCACATCCGGCGTTTGATCGGAATCGGCCACAGGATCGGTACGCCGGCCCGGGTGATCATGTCACCGATGATATGCACGAAACAGCCCACGCCGACGGCCAGTCCGATCATCGGATAGCCCCGGTCGCCGGGGAGGTTCGCGGCGGTGAACACGGCCGCGCCGGCCGAGACCAGGGTGACGATGACCCAGCCCGCGCGTTCGGCCCACTCGTCGAACAGGCCACGCAGGGCTAGACCGATCATGAAGAACAGGATGCCGATGACCGCCCACTTGCCGTACCGGGCGCACAGCGTGGTGGTGCCCCAACCCACCAGCACGGTGAACGGGATGGTGTGGGTCAGCGTGCGGTGACCGTTGCTGCGCTTGGGATCGCGGCTGAGTTTGGTGGCGTAGTAGACGCCCAGCGAGACCTTCTCCACCACCTCGGCGAGGAACAGCGAGAAGACGCCGAACGTGCGGGCCACGGTTGCCCCACCCTGGTTGCGGGTGACCTTGCCGGACAGATCGAGGTCGGGCAGCAGCGCCCCACCGGCGCAGACGGCGGTGCCGACGGCCAACGCCAACGGCGACTGCTCGTAGTCGTAGAAGTGCTGTAGCGCCCAGGACCCGCTCAGCCATACCGCCGCGCCAGACAGCGCGTGCGACGGTCCCATCATCTCGGCTCGCCCTCCCCAGGGATCTTGAGCGCCAAAACTACGCCACTGTAGTTCGCTACGGCGCCGCAGGGGGACCATCCAGGCCGTCCACTTCGGACGATTGTCGGAGCCGGTCGGTGAACCGGGCCGACCACCAGGGAGTATGGCAGCGCGTAGCGGTCGTCCGGCACGATCTGTCGGCCATGGGACGGCGGTGCCGCCCGAGGCGCCGCGTGGGCTCCCCGATTCCCGGCGCGGTGTCGGGCGGTTGCCGCCGGTCGCTACGCTGAGCCGACCCATGCCGTTCGGTTCTCCGGCGCCAGGAGGTCTCATGGTTCTCTACCGGGACATCGAGATCGGTCGGCGGTTCCTCGTCGACGTCCTCGGCTTCGAGGAGAAGGCGGTCGAGACCGACGAGACCGGTGTCGTGCACCGGGTCGACCTCTCGCTGGGCTACTACAACCGGGTCACGATCGGTCAGGCCGGCGCCGGCCCGAACGCCCCGGCTGCCTCCGGTGGGGCGCACCACGGATTCACCATCGGTAACAACGGCTGGGAGGTCGAGACTCTCCTGGACCGGGTACGAGCGGCCGGTGCCCCGGTCACGGACGTGCTCACCGACGAGATCTTCGGTGACTGTAAATTCACCACGGAAGACGCGGAGGGCAATCGCTGGACCATCACCGGCATCGTGGCGCTCACCGGCTGACACCGGCTAGCGGTCGGGCTGGAAGCCGAGCCGGACGGTGGCCAGTTGGCTCACCGCGGTCGTCCAATCCCGCTCGTGCGTGATCCAGCCCAACGTCCAGAAGCGGCCCGGCGCCGGAGCGTCCGGCACGATCTGCGTGGCGCGCAGCCGGTCACCGTGCGGCGTCAGCCAACTGAACTCCCACTCGATCGCGTCGCCGACCCGACCGAGCCGGAACTCCCGGTAGCCCGGCAGGGTGCCGTCGGCCAGTTCCCGGTCCCGCACCGCGCGCAGCCGGGCCGTCGGCTCGGTGGTGACGTCCGCGCTGTCCGCCACGGTGAAGGCGCGACCGGTGGCCGGATCCTGGAAGCAGGCCACGTCGTCGTCGCGGGAGTGCCGCCAGTCGGCGGGCAACGCCACCCGGAACCCGTCGGCGTCGGCATGCCACACCCACCCGGCGGGCGGCCGGAAGCCGTCGACGGGCCGGGGCGGGGCGGAGCGTAGCGAGGCACCGTCCACCCACGGCCGTACGCAGGGCAGCGGCGGAGGGACGACGCCGCCGGGCGGCGGACCGGGCGGGCGTCGGCCGTCGCGTGGGAACGGGTTGTCGGGCCCGGGCGCGCCCACGTCGTACGACTGAGGACTGCCCGGCTCCGAGGATTGGTCCGCGCCCGTGCCGACCACCGTGAGGGCGGCGCCGATCCCGGCCGCCATGGCGACCAGCACGGCGACCGCAGCCAGGGCCCAGGGCCGGGCCACGGCATCCCGGCGTGGCCCGGCGTCCGGCCTGACCGTCGAGTTGCCGGCGGACGACGTGGGCGACGGGGAGCCGCCGATCCGGTCCGGGCCGTCCCCGCTGGCCTGGTCCGGCTCGTGCCGGTGGTTCCGGTCCGGCTCGTGCCGGTTGGTCTGGTTCCGAAGGTGTCCGACTGGCGGCCGGGTCGCCTCGTCGGCAGTCGGGTGCCCGGTCGGCTCACGAGTGGGCGAGGCGGCTGACGTCGCCGGAGCGGCTGCGGCTCCGGGCGATGTGGCGGTGCCGGCGGAAGACGGTCCGGCTGTGGGCAGGGGAGCGGTGTCCGCACCTGGCCGGTCGGGCTCGTCGGTCGGGTCGGGCCCGGCCGCGGCCAGCAGCCGGCGGCGCGTCTCGGCGTGGTCGGTGCGGTGCGCGGGATCGCGGCGCAGCAGCCCGGCCAGCACCGCCGACAGCGGCCCGGCGTGCGGCGCCGGGTCCGGTGGCGCGGCGGCCAGCGCGCTGAGCGTCGCCATGGCGGTGCTGCGGGCGTACGGGGCGCGACCCTCGACGGCGGTATGCAGCGTGGCGCCGAGCGACCAGAGGTCGGCGCGTTCGCTGGACACCCCCTCGGCGGCCCGCTCCGGCGCGACGTACTGCGGCGAGCCCAGGATGGTGCCGGGCCCGGTCATCGTCTGATCGCCACCGTCGAACACGGCCAGCCCGAAGTCGGTGAGCAGCACCCGGCCGTCGTCGGCGACGAGGACGTTCGCCGGTTTGACGTCGCGGTGCAGCACCCCGGCGTCATGCGCCGCCCGCAGCGCGTCCAGCAGCGCCAGCCCGATCCGAGCGGCCCGCTGCGGCGACAGCGGCCCGTCGGCGTCGAGGAGGTCCTGGAGGGTGCGCGACGGCACGTACTCCATCACGATCCACGGTTCGTCGGCCTCGACGATCACGTCGTAGACGCGGACCACGTTGGGGTGGTTGAGCCGTGCCGCGGTACGCGCCTCACGCAGGGTACGGGCCCGCGACTGGTCCAGCTCGTCACCGCCGAGCCAGGCCGGCAGCACCACCTGCTTGATCGCCACCTGGCGGTGCAGCAGCTCGTCCTCGGCCCGCCAGACCGTCCCCATCCCGCCGCGCCCGACCTGATCGAGCAGCCGGTACCGGCCGGCGATCACCGCTCGCACATCGCTCCCATCCGCCACGGTCCGGCGTACACCCTAGCCAGCGGATCGGGATTCACCTATCCGACAGGTCCATTCAGGAGGCGGCCCCTCCCACCGAGAGTAGGTTGCCGTCCGGGATGGCAATCGTCTGCCGGCGCGCGGGCAACTCGGCGGCGACGCGCCGGTGCTGCGGCGCGACGTGCTCGCGGCGGGCTGCGGCGTACGCCTCGGCGGTGCGGGCGGCGATGGTGGCCCAGCCGTACCGTCTTCCGACCATGCTGCGTGCCTGCCGGGCGACCCGGCGGGCGAAGACCTCGTCGCCGAGCAGCTGCCCCACGGCACCGGCCAGCGCCGACGGGTCGCTGTGCGGGAAGGTGACGCCGGTGACGCCCGGCTCGACGATCTCGGCCAGCCCGCCGGTGCGGGCCACGGCCAGCGGCGCTCCGGCCGCCGCCGCCTCCAGCGCCACCATGCCGAAGGGTTCGTAGAGGCTGGGCACCACCGTCGCGTCGGTGGCGCCGAGCACCGCCGGCAGTTGGGTGTTGTCGAGAAAGCCGGTGAAGCGGACGGTGCCGCCGAGCCCGAGCTGACGGGTCCGGTCCTCCAACTCGCCCCGGTAGGGACCGTCTCCGGCGATCAGCACCCGCAGCCCGGGGTGCCGCGTGCGGAGTCTCGGCACGGCGTCGACCAGGTGCTGCACGCCCTTCTCGTAGACCAGCCGGCCGGCGTACCCGACCAGCGGACCGTCCCCGGCGAACCGGGCGCGGGCCGAGGCGACCGCGCGGGGCCGGGCCCGCCAGGCCCGGTCGTCGACGCCGTTGGGCACCACGTCGACGCGGTGCCCGGGCGTGTCGAACAGGGTGGTGACCTGATCGCGCATGTAGCCGGAGCAGGCGATGACCCGGTTCGAGGCGTTGCTCAGCCAGTGCTCGACGCCGTGGATGGTGCGGTTCATGTCGTCGGGGAGCCAGCCTTGGTGTCGGCCGGCTTCGGTGGCGTGGATGGTGGTGACGAGGGGAAGGTGGAGGTGGTCGCGCAGGGTGATGGCGGTGTGGGCGACAAGCCAGTCGTGGGCGTGGATGACGTCGTAGGTGCCGGTGGTGGTGGCGTGCAGGGCGGCGCGGGTGAGGGTGTGGTTGAAGGCCATGGTCCAGGCCAGTAGTGATCCGGTGGCGAGGGGGAAGGTGACGGGGTCTTCGGCGGCGCGGACGACGCGGACGCCGTCGACGTATTCCTCCAGGGGGGCGCCGTCGGTGTGGCGGGTGACGACGGTGACCTGGTGACCGGCGGCGGCCAGGGCCACCGACAGGGCGTGCACGTGTCGGCCGAGACCACCGACGAGAACGGGTGGGTACTCCCACGACAGCATCAGCACCCGCTGCGAGCGTGCGGGGTTGATGTCGATCACGTCGGCGTTCGGTGACATACGCGCCCCCTTCGACTTGTCTCCGCGCACCCCTGGGAAGCCCCCTGACGGGTGGCGTTCGCGTTGCGGCTGGATCGGGACCAATCCTGGTCGTAGCTGGCTAACCAGCGGAGACGTAACCGTTGCGGGGGTGTAAAGCGCTACCGGCGGACGCGCAGCAGTTCCGCGACCGACCACGCCTGGAAGGGGCACCCGGTAGCGGGGTGCGGGGCGAGACCCTCGGCGGTCTCACTTACCGAGCCGAGACCGTACTCGGTCAGGTGCGCCTCCAGACCGGTGAACAGGTTGTCGACCGGCAGACCGGCCCGCCGGACGGCGTCGGCGTACGGGCCGATCAGCCACGGCCAGACCGTGCCCTGGTGGTACGCGGTGTCCCGCTCGGCCGGTCCGCCCCGGTGCCGGCCCAGGAAGCCGGGACAGTCGGGGGAGAGGCTGCGCGGGCCGAGCGGGGTGAGCAGTCCGGCGCCGAGCTGACCCAGCGCCTCGACATCCGGTCCCATCGGCGCGAACGGCAACGACCAGGCCAGCAGCTGGTTGGGGCGCAGCAGGTCGTCGTCGTGGTGGGCCGCACCGCCGAGCGGGTACGCCGGTGCGGGCGCGTCGACCACGTCGTGCAGCCAGCCGGCCGGGGTGGGGAAGCGGTCCCGGAACGCCTTGACCGCCCGCTCGTGCAGCCGGTGCAGTCCGTCGGCGTCCTGTCCGGCCAGCTCGGCCAGCTCGGCGATCCCGGCCACTCCGTTGACCCACAGGGCGTTGACCTCGACCGGCTTGCCGTGCCGGGGGGTGACCGGCACTCCGTACACCCGGGCGTCCATCCAGGTCAGCGCGGCACCGGGGGCGCCGCAGGTGAGCAGTCCGTCGGCCGGGTCGACGGCGATGCCGTACCGGGTGCCGGCCACGTGGGCGTCGATGACCGCGCGCAGCGCCGGCAGCAGCTCGTCGCCGAGGTCGGTGTCGCCGGTGACGGTGACGTGCCGGCTGACCGCGTGCAGGAACCACAGCGTGCCGTCGACGGTGTTGTACTCGACCCGTCCGGTGTCGGCGGTGTTGGCCAGCATCCCCTCCGACAGCGTCGCCGCGTACGAGCGCAGCAGCTCCCGGCCCAGGTCGGCTCGACCGGTACGCAGGAACAGCCCCTCGTACGAGATCATCGTGTCCCGGGACCAGGCGCCGAACCACGGGTAGCCGGCCACCACGTCCGGCCCGGTGGCGGTCCGCACCACGAACGCGTCGGCGGCGAGCGCCAGGGTCGCGTCGACGGCGTCGGCCGGTCTGGCCGCCGCGACCACCTGCCGGTTGCGGTGTCGCGCCGTCGCCACCACCTGCGGGCCGGGCGGCGGTTCGTGCTCCAGGTCCGTGGCCCAGGCCAGCACCGAGAGCGTGTCCCCGGGGCGGTGCAGGGTGTCGCGGAACTGGCCCGCGTACCACAGGTCCTCCTCCGGGTGCAGGCCCCGCGCCGCCTCCTCGCGGTGGTACACGCCCCGCCACCAGTGGCCCTGCGGCGACCAGCCGGGCCCGGACAGCCGGTATGCCCCCTCGATCACCGCGCCGCCGTCGACCGGTTCCATCCGCAATGGTGGCCCGTCGCCGCGTCGCTCGCCGTGCGCGTCCCGCCAGGTGCCGGCGGCGGCCAGCTCCAGCTCGACCGGACCACCGCTCACCAGCCGGTGTACCACCGCGACACAGGAACGGCCGGGCAGCATGGCCAGCTCCCGCTCGATCACCACGTCGCCGACGCGCCACCGCCAGCGCGGCAACCCGTCGGCCAGGTCGAAGCGTTCCAGCAGCTCGAAGCCGCGCGGATCCACGTCACCGGAGACCCACTCGTGCGCGCCGAGGCGCACCCGGGCACCGGAGGGCAGCGACACCGCCGGATCGAGGCTGACCAGTCCCACCTTGCGGGAGGCCGGCGTTTCACCCGGGACCACCAGCAGCCCGTGGTAGCGGCGGGTGCGCAACCCACCGACGGTGCCCATCGCGAATCCGCCCAGGCCGTCCGGCACCAGCCATTCGCGGCTGGCGGCGCTGGTCAGCTCGCCGCAGACCTGCGAACCGTAGCGAATCTCGATCAACTTTCCTCCACGGCGGCGAGGTGTAACACGACACGACGACAATGGCCGCTGTGGAGAAGTACCCCGGCGGCGTCGAAGATGTTCAGGTGATCAATGACGGTTCGCCCTCCGCCCCCGACGTCGAGCGGATCCGGCTCGCCCAGGCCGATGCCGGGGAGCAGGACTGGCGCGCATGGGGTCCCTATCTGTCCGAGCGGGCGTGGGGGACGGTACGGGAGGACTACAGCGAGCACGGCACGGCCTGGGACTACTTTCCCCACGACCATGCGCGGTCCCGAGCCTACCGGTGGTCCGAGGACGGCATGGCGGGCGTGTGTGACGACCGGCAGACGTTCTGTTTCGCGCTCGCGTTGTGGAACGGACGCGATCCGATCATCAAGGAGCGGATGTTCGGCCTCGGTGGCGACGGCGGCAACCACGGCGAGGACGCCAAGGAGTACTGGTGGTACGAGGACTCCACCCCCACCCACTCCTGGATGCGGTGGCGCTACCACTATCCGCAGGCCGCCTTCCCCTACGACGAGCTGGTCGCGGTCAACGGCCTGCGCGGCCGGGACGACACGGAGTACGAACTGGTCGACACCGGCATCTTCGACGACGACAGGTACTGGGCGGTCAGCGTCGACTACGCCAAGGCCGGCCCGACCGACATGTGCATCGTGGTGACCGTGGCCAACCGTGGCGAGGAGGCCGACCGGCTGCACGTGCTGCCGCACCTGTGGTTCCGCAACACCTGGGCGTGGAACCTGCCCGGCGGTGACCGGGTGCCCAGGATCGTCGGGGCCGGGCGGCGGCTCGTCGGGGAGCACTGGGTGCTCGGTCAGATCGTGCTCGAAGGCGATGGCGAGCCGACGCCGCTGCTCTGCGACAACGACACCAATGCCGAGCGGCTGTGGGGGTTGCCGAGTCGTACCCCGTACCCGAAGGACGGCATCAACGACCACGTGGTCGACGGGGCGGAGACGGTCAACCCGCAGCTGGAGGGCACCAAGGGGGCGCTGCACTACGTGCTTGACGTGCCGGCTGGCGAGCAGCGGCGGATCCGGCTGCGGCTGACCCGTACCGCCCCGCCGCCGGGCGGCGGCGCCCCGCCGCCGGCCGAGCTGGGCGACGGCTACGACGCGGTGGTGTGGGCCCGTCGCGCCGAGGCGAACCGGTTCTTCGACGCGGTCATCCCGGCCGAGGCCAGCGCCGACGAGACGTTGATCGCCCGGCAGGCCATCGCCGGGCTGATGTGGGGCAAGCAGTTCTACCACTTCGACGTCAAACGGTGGCTGGAGGGCGACCCCGGCTCGAACCCGCCGGCCGGTCGCCGGCACGGGCGCAACAGCCACTGGTGGCACATGACCAGCTTCGACGTCATCTCCATGCCGGATCCGTGGGAGTACCCGTGGTACGCCGCCTGGGACCTGGCCTTCCACTGCGTCAGCATCGCCCGGGTCGACCCCGGCTTCGCCAAGGAGCAACTTCTGCTCCTGCTGCGCGAGTGGTACCTGCACCCCAACGGGCAGATCCCGGCGTACGAGTGGGCCTTCGGCGACGTCAACCCGCCGGTGCACGCCTGGGCGGCGTTGAAGGTGTTCGAGATCGACGGCAGCCGGGACCACGACTTCCTGGCCCGGATGATGCACAAGCTGCTGATGAACTTCACCTGGTGGGTCAACCGCAAGGACACCGGCGGCAACAACGTCTTCGAGGGCGGGTTCCTCGGGCTGGACAACGTCGGCCCGTTCGACCGTTCGGCGGCGCTGCCGGTGGCCGGGGTGCTGGAGCAGTCCGACGGCACCGGCTGGATGGCGATGTACGCGCTCAACCTGCTGGACATCGCCATCGTGCTGGCCGAGCACGACCGCACCTGGGTGGACACCGCCACGAAGTTCTTCGAACACTTCGCCTACATCGCGGCGGCCGCGTACGACCAGGGACTCTGGGACGACGAGGACGCGTTCTTCTACGACGTGCTGCGGTTGGCCGACGGCACGAAGGTGCCGCTGAAGGTGCGCTCGGTGGTGGGTCTGCTGCCGCTGGCCGCGGTGACCCGACTGACCGCCCGGACCCTGCACCGGCTGCCCGAACTGGGCGCCCGGCTGCGCTGGTTCCTCACCAACCGGCCCGAGTACGCCGCGGTGGTCGGCGCGCGGCGGCTCGGTCCGGACGGGCGGCAGCAACGGTTGCTGTCCATGTGCGGCCCGGAGCAGGTGGTGCGGCTGCTCGCCCGGATGCTGGACACCGACGAGTTCCTCTCCGAGTACGGGCTGCGTACACTCTCCCGCGCCCACCTGGACAAGCCGTTCGCGGTGACCCTGGGCGGGCAGGAGTTCTGCGTCGGCTACGAGCCCGCCGAGTCGACAAGCGGCCTGTTCGGCGGCAACTCCAACTGGCGCGGTCCGATCTGGATGCCGACCAACTTCCTGCTGATCAGCGCGTTGCGGGACTACGCCGCGTTCTTCGGCGACGACCTTCAGGTGGAGTATCCGACCCGTTCCGGGGTGAAGAAGACCCTCGACGAGATCGCCGACGACCTGTCGGCCCGGCTGATCGCGCTGTTCACCCGCGACGGCTGGGGCCGGCGGCCGATCTACGGTGCGGCGCAGTTGTTCCAGACCCACCCGGACTGGCGTGACCTGATCGCGTTTCCCGAGTACTTCCACGGCGACAACGGCGCCGGCCTGGGGGCCTGGCACCAGACGGGCTGGACCGCCCTGGTCGCCGACCTCATCCTCACCCTGCGCCGCTGACCGGGCTGCCCGGCCGTCAGTCGCCAATCCGTCGCGAGGTGATGACCCTGCGTGACAGGGGCTAGCATCGGCGGCGTGTCCGGAGCAGACGAACCAGGCACCGGGCGGGACGGCGACGCTATCGTCACCACCGCCTGGCAGCTGGCTGAGGCCGAGGGCCTGGCCGCGATGACCACCCGCCGGCTCGCCGAACGCGCCGACGTCGACCTCGGCGCCCTCTACCAGCGCTTCGCCGACCGGGATGCGGTGGTGGCCGCCGTCGCGGTGCGCGGCTTCGCCGACCTGGCCGCCGCATTGACCGGGGCACGCATGTCCGCCGATCGCCCGGCGGAGGTCTGGCCGGCGGTGATGGCGGCCTACCTGGACTTCGCGTACGCCAATCCCGAGGTCTACGACGCGATGTTCGCCCACACGCCGGAGCTGACCCTCGGCGCGGAGCAGGTTCCCGAGACGGTCGCGGCCACCTTCGGTGAACTGCGCACCGCGCTCACGCCGTTGGCCGCCGGCCGCGACGCCGACATCCTCGCCGAGCTGGGCTGGAGCCTGCTGCACGGCATGGTGATGCTCACCCGCGGCGGCCGACTACGCCCCGACACCCAGGACCACCGCGAACACCTCCTCAGCACCAACCTCTTCACCCACACTGACGCCCGCTGATCAAGAAGTTTGCGTCGGATTTCGTGAGCCGGGACGACCAAACCTTCTTGATCACCGGGCGGTGGGGGCGTAGGTTGGCTGGCACGCCGATCGAGTGGAGAGGAGGTCAGAACAATGTCCGATGTTCTGCGCCCCGTCCGCGGCCCGGCGTCCACGCGGATCTGACCCGGGGCGTCGCTGTCCCGGAGGATCTGCCATGACCGATCTGGTCATCCGCCCGCTCGTCGCGGGCGAGGAGAAACTGTTCGACTCGATGCCCGACCCGCTGCCGCAACTGCGACAGATCAGCTACGCCGACGGGATCGCCGGTGGCGGCTACCGGCCGGAGCGCACATTCGTCGCGTTACGCGGCGACCGGGTGGTGGGTCGCGCCGCGTGGCTGCTGCTACCCGGTTCCGTCGGTGAACCGTGGCTGGAACGCTTCGACCTGGACCTCGCACACGCCACCGAAACCGCAAGCGCCGTGGGTGCTGCGTTGCTGCGCGCCGCACATGACGCGCTCGGCGGCCCGAAGGTGTATCACGCGGCGCTGCCGGCGTACTGGCGTCGACAACCCGAGGTGCGGGCGGTCGCCGAGGCGACGATGGCCGCGGCCCGGCTCGCGGGACTGGTCGAGCGGGGGGAGCGGCTCAGGCTCAGTTGGGCGGGTGGGCCGTTGCCGGCTCCGTCCGGCCGGTTCTCCTTCCGCCCCGCCGAAGACGCTGCGGAGATCGAGGCGCTGGTGGCCCGGATCGTCGAGCCGGTCGTGCTGACCGGTGCCGAGACCGCTCGGGAGGTCGCCGGGGTTGACCTGGCCCGCGACCCGCTGGCCTGGTTGACCGGCACGCCGCTGGGAAACTGGCGCGTCGCGCTGCACGGCGACGAACCGGTGGCACTGGCGGGACCGACGGCCGACGCCTGTTTCCCGATGATCGCCTACCTCGGCCTGCTGGACGAGTCGGTGCTTGGTGAGCTGCTGGCCGACTCGGTCGCGGCGCTGGCCGGCGGCGGGGCGTACGAGGTGGTCGCCGACGTGGACGCGCACCGGGTAGCGGTGGTGGCGGAGCTGGAGCGGACCGGCTTCCGGCGGATCCGCTCCCGGGTGGTCTTCACCCCGGTCTGAGCCGATGATCGTCTGCATTCCGGTGACCCGAAACGCCGGCACGACGGTCACTGGAATGCAGACGATCAAGGACGGGTCCCCGGTTATCCGGTGGCCCGCCGGGCGCCGGTTCGCCTAGAGTCCGCGTGGTGATGCGTGGGGTGGCCATTGAGTCGGGGCGGGTGCTGGTCTTCGACGCCGACGACACCCTCTGGGAGAACAACGTCGTGTTCGAGCGGGTGATCGACGACTTCCTGGAGTGGTTGGACCATCCCACCCTCGACCGGACGCAGCTGCGGGCCGTGCTCGACGACATCGAGCGGGCCAACGCCGTCACCCATGGGTACGGCAGCAGGGTCTTCCTGCGCAGCCTGCGGGAGTGCCTGGAGCGGCTGCGTCAGCGGCCGGCCACCGAGGCGGAGCGCCGGGAGATCGACGAGCTGGCGGTGGCGTTGGTGACCCACCAGGTCGAGCTGATGCCGGGGGTGGCCGACGCCCTCGACGAGCTGGCCGGCCGGCACGAGCTGCTGCTGCTGACCAAGGGCGAGCACGAGGAGCAGCAGCGCAAGCTGGACGCCTGCGGGCTGTTGCACCACTTCTCCGCCGCGTACATCGTGGCGGAGAAGAATGTCGAGACCTACCGGTGGCTGGCCAGGCGGCACGCCCTGGACCCGGGCCGTGCCTGGATGATCGGCAACTCGCCACGCTCGGACATCCTGCCCGCCCGGGCCGCCGGCTGGAACGCGGTGTTCATCCCGAACGCGAACACCTGGGTGCTGGAGCACGACGAGCTGGATCCGGCGGATGCCGGTGTGCTGCACCTGGACGCCTTCCCGGACCTGCTGCGCCATTTCTGAGCGGCGTTTGGCCGCCCGCCGCAAAGCGTCCGCGCAATCCTCACTTCGAGGCGAGACAGGACTCGCGTAAGAGCGACCGGCAATAGGTCCAAGGTCCGGACAGCGGGTACCCGGGGGCGGTAAGCAGTCAGCGGAAACGTGAGCTGCTCGATGAGATCGGCTTCGACGCGCAGAACGCCCGTAAGGGCGTGCCCGCGCCGGTCCAGGTCGGCAAGCGGTGGGTGGTCGAGCGCACGAACTCGTGGCTGAACGGCTTGGGCAAAATCCGCCGCTGCACCGATCGCATCGTCAAGATCATCGACTCTTACCTGTACCTTGCACACCCACCCCGCCGCATCCCAGCAGGTCAGACTGCTATTGGCGGCTGCCGTACAGGTCATCGTCAATTCGCTGAGTTCGAACCGACGGGATGCTGCCGGCTCCGGCAGGCAGGCGTCCACGTTAACGGGTTTCAATGGCGACGCTCTTGCCCGACGGCCTGTACGTTCGGGCCTACCCGCTCGAAGGCTTGTACGGCACGGAACGTTTGCTAGATTGTATCGCGTTGATCAGTTGGGAGTAGACACGTACCTCTCACTACCACCCGATGCTGCACTCTGCTCCAACGGCAACCAGCCTTGGTGTCTGATTAGCAGCATTGCGGTGAGCTGACTGCGAGGCCCTCTGCTGGCTGGCGTCGAAGTGGGCACCGCTGGTACGAGCAACGTGATGGCAACCTTCGGCCGATGGTGCCGAGAGGATGCGTTCTGCTCTCCGCCGCCCCTTCCGCTGGATCTTTCGAGGGAGTTCCGGTGTTCCGTCGTCGTCTCCGGCGCGTACCCACGCAGCCTTCCCGTTCCCGTCTTTCTGATCTTTATGACCGATACTCGGATCTTCTATGGGTGGATCGCATTCGGGGTCGATGGGAGATAGCCAGGCTAACTGACGCCCCAGGGGACGCCTCCCTGGAGATGAGGGCGTCAACGACTGGAAGCATACCTACGGAACTTCAATTTGTCGCCACAACCAGCAATGGAATGATCGTCTGGCGTAAGGGTGCCGTCCAGGCCTGGCGACCTGGTCGCTTCTTCGGAGTTACCATAAGGAATGGGAGGGTTTTTGCCTTTCGGGAGACTGGCCGACACGGGTGTATCGTATCCTTCAATTTGGGGGCGAACCTCGAAGGAGATCCTGTCTATCACATCTGGGGATTGAATCGCTGGGTTCACCAGATCGATTTTATTGATGACGATCTGGCTGTTGTTGACACGCTTCGAAATAGGATACTAGTCTATCCTGACATCGATTCCCTGAGCTCCAGGCACTGCTCAGTCAACCGCCGGATTATTGCTCCAGCTGCGACCGGCCGGAAAGGTAGGTTGTCGCCACACTACCGGCACTTCAATTCTATCTACCGACACGGCGGCAAGATCTACGTTGTCGCGCACAACCATAGTATCGTTACCGGCAAGGAAAGTGAGATATGGGTGTTCGACAGCGCTTGGCGGCTGCTCGGCATCCTAAAGACCGGAGGGAACTGCTGCCACAATGTGGTGAGCCATGAAGAGGGGTTGATAACGAACCACTCGCTCGAGCAGACCGTCCTCCTGGATGGTCGGGAGGTCGCTCGGGTCAAGGGATTCAATCGAGGGATTGCGTACGACGGAGAATACATCCTGATCGGTGGATCGGTCTTCGCGAAAGAGTATGCACAGCGCGACAACGATGACGGCTACATCGAAGTGTTCGACCGCCGCTTCGAACCCGTCGGCCGAATAGTCCTGCCGCGCTGCTCAATGCGGGACGTTCGTTTTCTCAATAACGATCGCGGCTTGAGTAACCACCCAGGCAGATGACGGTACTGGTCGTTCATGGCGGCAGTCCTCAGAAAGTCAGGTAGCTGGCAGTTCCGCCCACTAGAGGCTGACGAACAGCTCAACTCGACGATCGCCATGAACCGCCAGGCATCGATGGCCCTGTCAGGGCTGATGCCGGTAGCCCAGCTGCTACGGTCGCTTACGTGATTGAGGAGTTGACGCGGGAGTACCTTAAAGCGGTCGATCGGGCACTGCCCGGTTACGTGCGAGCCCTCTACGTCGTCGGCTCCGTCGCGCTCGCCGAATGGCGGCGTGGTATCAGTGACGTAGACACGGTGATCATGACGTCGCGGCCCGCGAGCGGCCAAGACGTCGTCCAACTCACGAAGATCCACTCCAGTCTGCCTCGGTCACCTCACTTCGACGGGGTCTACCTTGAGCCCGCGTTGGCAAAGTCCTGGCCGACAGACAGGCGGGTCGTGCCCTTCGTGGTCAACGGTGAGTTCAAGACCGACAAGCCTTGCGGTGAGCTCACGCCAGTGCTGTGGCTGACCTTACGGCGGTACGGCATAGCGGTTCGCGGCGTAGCCGTCGCACAGTTGGGGATCCGGGTCGATCCGGTCAAGCTGCGCCGCTACTGCCTCGATAACCTGCGGGAGTACTGGCAGGCGACGGTCGCGTGGCTCCTGCCAGAGCTGGCCGATGTCGCTCCCGACGCGGCCGTCGAGGCTGAGACAGTGAGCTGGTTCGTATTCGGGCCGGCGCGGTTGCACTACACGCTGGCCCACGGTGACATCATTTCAAAGACCGCAGCCGCCGAATACCTCTCGCAGGTGTTCCCCCAATACACCTATCTGGCGAAGAAAGCTATCCGCTGGCGCGCGGGGGAGGCAGAACGGTTCACCGCCAACGATATTATCGTTGCGTGTGACAGCGTGAACGTGGTGGCCAACGATGCCTGGCGTCGCTTCGGCGAAGATGCATTTGAGTGTTCTAGCGGCGGAAGTCGCCGCCATCAAACCTTTTCGACGATCTCAAAGGCTGAGGAGTGAGAGCCCTTCACTGGCGGCCCGGCCGACGACTACGGGATCTCGGGCGAGGCCGGTCGCGGCATGAACCTCAGGTGGCGGCGCCGCGGACGATGGCGACCGCCACCCGGCACAACTCGTCCATGTCGGGTTCGAAGCCGGCCGCGATGTCGGGGTGCAGGCCGGCGCGGGTCTCGTCGAGCAGCCGCTGGCAGACCTGCTCCACCGGCTCACCGGCGTAGCTGTCGCGCACCCGGTCGGTGGCCACCTGCAGGGCAGAGGTCAGCTGCTCCTCCAGCGGCCCGCGCAGCTTCTCCTGCACCGGGTCGTGTGGATCCAGCGTGACGTGTGGCTCCGACATGGCGCTCCCTTCGTCGGCGGCTGCGGTACCCCACCGCTGCCGTCGGTCAAACCCCGTCCGGTATGGCGGCGACACGCACCTGGTACGAGAACTCCTCGGCTGGCTGCTCCAGGTACGACAGCCGGCGGATCTGCTTGTCGTCGTCGTAGAGTGCGACGTCGACAAGCACGCCGAGGTGGGCGAGCCCGATGCTGGAAACCCGCTTCTTGTCCTGGAGCACCGCACACACCCCGCCCAGCAGCGTGCTGGCGTCGGAGGTGCGGTGCCCGGGCGGGCAGCGCAGGGTCAGGTCGATCTCGATCGGGCCGGACAGTGGGGTCCAGCCGGTCTCCTGCGCGGCCGCACAGGCGGCCTGCAACAGGGCGCGTACCCTCGTCGCCTGCCGATGCCCGGCGGCGAAGATGGACAGCGCTTCGGTCTTGACCGGTGGCAGGCCGCTCACCTCGAACGTCAGGGTGAGAGCGCGGGTGTCCTGCACCACGGCGGCACCTCCTCGTTGGGGACGATCCTGCCCAACCGGTAACCGGTGAGGGGCTGTTCCCGCGAGAACCAACCGATCGGGCGGGTCGGGGTCGGCCGGTGGCGTATCGACGGCGACGGCGTACGCGCTGGCGGCGGAGCTTGTTAAACGCTAGTCCACCTGACGGTCGCCCGGTAGCACCGGCCGGTCAGTCCCGTGGTGGGAAGGCGCAGAATTCGTTGCCCTCCGGGTCGGCCAGCACCCACCAGGACACCGCGTCGTCCGGCTCCCGCAGCAGGGTGGCCCCGGCCCTGATCAGTGCGGACGGCTCGGGGGCGGTCAGGTCGACGTCCCAGTGCATCCGGTTCTTGACGCTTTTGCGCTCGGGAACCGGGTCGAAGACCCAGTAGTCCCAGGGAAAGCCGGCCGCACCGGTGACCGAGGCGTGCCCCTCCTCGCTGACCTCGACCTCGCCACCGACGACGCCGGCCCACCAGGTGGCCTGTGCGACCGGGTCGGCGGAGTCCACCACCAGCTCGAAGGGCCCCGGGCGGGATTCGGCACCGGGGGCGAACGCGCAGAACAGGTTGCCGTCCGGGTCGGCCAGCACCCACCAGCTCACCTCCGAGTCCGGCTCGCGGACCAGGCGGGCGCCGGCTGCCAGCAGCGCCGCCGCGCCCGCCTCGGCCAACCGCAGGTCCAGGTGTACGCGAGTCTTGACGGTACGCGGTTCTGGGACCGGGTCGACCCAGATCGACTCGGTGCTCGAACCGGTGCGCGGGTCGACCCGGACGCCGCCGTCTCCGGTGTCGGCCATCTCCCTGTCGAGCACCCTGGCCCAGAACCTGCCGAGGGCGTGCGCGTCGGTGGCGTCGAGGCAGAGGGCCTTGAAGCGTGCGATCATCCCGATCATGCCGGCCGGCACCGACATCCGCCTCCGAGGGGCCCGCGGCCCCCAGTCGTGATCAGCATGTCACCGTCTGCCCCACCGGGGGGGTCATCCTTTCCTTGGCAGACTGTCGAGCTGAGCCGTCTGTGCTGTCGCCGACGGGTCCCGGGTGTACGCAGGTGACCGCGATCCGTTCGCGCTCTCAGCTCGACAGGACCGCGTACCCGTAGGCGTGGGGCCGGGCTGTGGCGGCCGCGGCCCGGCCCCACACCGATGGCGCCGGGCTGTGACGGCCGCGGCCGGCCGGGTCGCCAGTGGGCCGGACCGCATAGCCAGGTGCGCGGGTGCGGGCGTGTGACGTGGGCAACAAATCTTGGTGTTTAGCGCGCCCTGCCCCGGGCAGGTTTCGCGGCTCCACCGGTCGGGCAGTGTTTCAGCCACGAAACGCAGGCGTGCGAAGCCGCAGGTCACACGCCCTGGTCGTCTCGCCGTGCGCCGGGGCACGGAGACCTCCCCGGCTGTTGGCCGAGAACGAGGGGAGGGTCATGAGCGAGCGGAGTGATCCGGCCGGCGGTCGACGCCGGCCCCGCGTACGGATGGCGGCGACGGCCGCGGCACTGACGTTGTTGGCACCGATGGCGGCGTGTGCCGCCGGTGACGACGGCGGCGTGCCCACGATCAACCTGTACTACCCGCCGGAGCAGAACCTCCAGCAGGTGGTCGACCGGTGCAACACCGAGGCCGCCGGGCGGTACCGCATCGTCAACCGGGTGTTGCCGCGGGAGGCCGACGAGCAGCGGGTGCAGATGGTGCGGCGGCTCGCTGCCGAGGACGACGGCATGGACGTGCTCGGCCTCGACGTGACCTGGACCCAGGAGTTCGCCAGCGCCGACTGGATTCTGGAATGGACCGGGCAGGACCGGGCCGAGGCGGAGCAGGGCACCCTCGAAGGTCCGCTGGAGACCGCCCGCTACCAGGACAAGCTCTATGCCGCGCCGAAGCACACGAACGTCCAGTTGCTGTGGTACCGCAAGGATCTGGTGCCCGAGCCACCGACCACCTGGGACGAGATGATCTCGATGGCGCAGCGGCTGCGGGACCAGGGCCAGCCGCACCAGGTGCTCACCATGGGTGCCCAGTACGAGGGACTCGTGGTCCTCTACAACACGCTGGTGGCCAGCGCGGGCGGCAACATCCTCAACGACGACGGCACCGAGGCCGTGGTCGACGACGGTGCGGTGCGGGCACTTGAGGTGCTGCACGACTTCGCCACCTCCGGGGTGACCTCGCCGTCGTTCAGCAACGCCACCGAGGATCCGGTGCGACTGGAGTTCCAGAGCGGCAACGGCGCGTTCCAGGTGAACTGGCCGTACGTCTACCCGGCGATGCAGGAGGCGAACCCGGAACTGGCGGAGCAGGTCGCCTGGGCCCGGGTGCCGGGGGTCGAGGAGGGCACGCCGGGTCGGGTCACGATCGGCGGCATCAACCTGGCTGTCAGCCGGTACTCGGAGCACCCGCAGGAATCCTTCGAGGCGGCCAGGTGCCTGCGCAACGCGGAGAACCAGAAGTTCTCCGCGATCAACGACGGGGTGCCGCCGACCATCGAGCGCGTCTACGACGACCCGGAGATGGACGAGGCGTACCCGATGAAGGAGACCATCCTCGAACAGCTGCGGGACTCGGCGGTGCGACCGCTGACCCCCGCGTACCAGAGCATCTCCACCGTGACCTCGGCGATCCTGTCGCCGCCGTCGGCGATCGACCCGCAGGCCACCGCCGACGAGCTGCGCGAGGCGGTCGCCGCCGCCCTGGAGTCGAGGGGAGTCCTGCCGTGAGTGTCAACTCCACCCCGGCCGGCGCGGACGTGGCCGCCGACGGCACCGACACCCGCAACGGGGGGCACGCTGCGGTGCCCGCGCAACGAAACAACCGGCGCGGTAAGCCGCCGCTGAGTGAGAACAAGCGGGCCGAGCGGCGGCTGGGCTGGCTGCTGTGCGCCCCGGCGGCATTCGTCATGCTGGCGGTGACCGCCTATCCGATCCTGTACTCGGTCTGGCTGTCGTTGCAGCGGTACGACCTGCGGTTCCCCGCCGAGCGGGAGTTCATCGGGTTGCAGAACTACGCCACCGTGCTCAGCAACGAGTTCTGGTGGACGGCATTCGGGGTGACCATGCTGATCACGGTGGTCACCGTGGCCGTGGAGCTGGTGCTCGGCATGGGCCTCGCGCTGATCATGCACCGTACGCTTGTCGGGCGGGGGATCGTGCGGACCTCGGCGCTGATCCCGTACGGCATCGTCACGGTCGTGGCCGCCTTCTCCTGGCGGTACGCGTGGACGCCGGGCACCGGGTATCTGGCCAACCTGTTCGCCGACTCCGCGCCGCTGACCGAGCGGGCCAGCTCGCTGGCGATCATCATGCTGGCGGAGATCTGGAAGACCACGCCGTTCATGGCGCTGCTGCTGATGGCGGGCCTGGCGCTGGTGCCGGAGGATCTGCTCAAGGCCGCCTCCACCGACGGCGCGACTGCCTGGCAGCGGTTCACCAAGGTGATGCTGCCGGTGATGAAGCCGGCGATCCTGGTGGCGCTGCTGTTCCGCACCCTGGACGCGTTCCGGGTCTTCGACAACATCTACGTGCTCACCTCGGGAGCCAACGAGACGTCGTCGGTGTCGATGATCGCCTACAACAACCTGATCCGGGGTCTGAACCTCGGCATCGGCTCGACCATGTCGGTGCTGATCTTCATCACCGTGGCGATCATCGCGTTCGTCTTCGTGAAGCTGTTCGGTACCGCTGCCCCGGGCAGCGACGACGGAGAGAGGCGCTGACATGGCTGACACCACCGCCACCCGGGCCAAGGTGCGCTGGGGCCTGCTGGACGTCGCCGTGGTCGTGTTCGCGCTGACCCCGGTGCTGTGGATCATGTCGCTGTCGTTCAAGACGCCGGCGACGCTCACCGACGGGAAGTTCATCCCCCGGGAGTGGACGCTGGAGAACTATCGGACGATCTTCGCGACCGACCAGTTCGTCCGAGCGTTGATCAACTCCATCGGCATCGCGTTGATCGCCACCACGATCGCCGTGGTGCTCGGCGCGATGGCCGCGTACGCGATCTCCCGGTTGGACTTCCCCGGCAAGCGGCTGCTGATCGGCGTCTCCCTGCTGATCGCGATGTTCCCGCAGGTGTCGCTGGTCTCGCCGCTGTTCGAGATCGAGCGGCAGTTGGGCCTGTTCGACACCTGGCCGGGCCTGATCCTGCCGTACATCACCTTCGCGCTGCCGTTGGCGATCTACACGCTGTCGGCGTTCTTCAAGCAGATCCCGTGGGACCTGGAGAAGGCCGCCAAGATGGACGGTGCCACCCAGGGGCAGGCGTTCCGGCGGGTGATCGCCCCGCTGGCCGCGCCGGGACTGTTCACCACGGCCATCCTGGTCTTCATCTTCTGCTGGAACGACTTCCTGTTCGCCATCTCGCTGACCTCCACCGAGCGTTCGCGCACGGTGCCGGTGGCGTTGTCGTTCTTCACCGGTGCCTCGCAGTTCGAGGACCCGACCGGCGCGATCTGCGCCGCCGCCGTGGTGATCACGGTGCCGATCATCCTGTTCGTCCTCTTCTTCCAGCGCCGCATCGTCTCCGGCCTGACCTCCGGCGCCGTCAAGGGATAGGTGAGAAACTCGTGGCTGACATCGTGCTGGACAAGGTGAGCAAGAAGTTCCCGGACGGCACCACGGCGGTGCGGGACGTCGACCTGGAGATCGCCGACGGCGAGTTCGTCATCCTGGTCGGCCCCTCCGGCTGCGGCAAGTCCACCACCCTCAACATGATCGCCGGGCTGGAGGACATCAGCTCCGGTGAGCTGCGCATCGGCGGGCAGCGGGTGAACGACAAGGCTCCCCGCGACCGGGACATCGCCATGGTGTTCCAGTCGTACGCGCTCTACCCGAACATGACCGTCCGGGAGAACATGGCGTTCCCGCTGCGGCTGGCGAAGCTGGACAAGGAGACGATCAACCAGAAGGTCGACCAGGCGGCGAAGGTCCTGGAGCTGACCCCGCTGCTGGACCGCAAGCCGGCGAACCTCTCCGGCGGGCAGCGGCAGCGGGTGGCGATGGGCCGGGCGATCGTCCGGCAGCCCAAGGCGTTCCTGATGGACGAGCCGTTGTCCAACCTGGACGCCAAGCTGCGGGTGCAGATGCGGACCGTGGTGTCCCGGCTGCAGAAGCAGCTCGGCACCACCACCGTGTACGTCACCCACGACCAGACCGAGGCGATGACCCTCGGCGACCGCGTGGTGATCATGCGGGGTGGTGCGGTGCAGCAGGTCGGCCCGCCGCAGGAGCTGTACGACCACCCGAACAACCTCTTCGTGGCCGGATTCATCGGCTCGCCGTCGATGAACTTCCTGACCGCCAAGGTCGAGGAGGGCACGCTGCGTACCGCCCTGGGCGACGTGCCGATCGGCGACCGGATCCGCCGCGAGTTGGAGGGCGCCGACGCTCCTCGGGAGCTGATCCTCGGTATCCGTCCGGAACACTTCGAGGACGCCGAGCTGGTCGACGATGACACCCGCCGCCGGGGCATGGAGTTCACCGCCCCGGTGGACATCGTCGAGTCGATGGGGTCGGACAAGTACGTCTACCTGAGCGTCGAGGGGGAGCGGGCCACCTCCGCCGAGCTTGAGGAGTTGGCCGCCGACGCGGGCGCGGCCGACTTCAGTGGTGCCGGGTCGAACCTGGTCACCCGGCTGTCGGCGGAGTCGACCGTCACCGAGGGGGAGGACCGGCGGGTCTGGTTCAACCTGGAGAAGATCCACCTGTTCGATCCGTCCGACGGCCGCAACCTCACCCTGCACGAGGGCCGCGCCGCCGGCACCTTCGCCGACTGACAGCCCCTGCCGGGTGCATCTGCCAGTGGCGGATGCACCCGGCAGGAGGTGCGGGGTCAGTGTGAGTGGCGAGGCACCGCGCTGCCGCTGCCGCCGACCAGGAAGTCCAGGTCGGCGCCCTGGTCGGCCTGCTGGACGTGCTCGCTGTACAGCCGGACCCAGCCGCGCTCGGCCACTGGCGGCGGTAGCTGCCAGGCGGCGCGGCGTTCGGCGAGTTCCGCCTCGTCGACCAGCAGGTCCAGGCGGCGCGTCGGGACGTCGAGGCGGACCAGGTCGCCGGTGCGGACCAGCGCGAGCGGGCCGCCCACCGACGCCTCCGGCGCCGCGTGCAGGACGCAGGTGCCGTACCCGGTGCCACTCATCCGGGCGTCGGAGATCCGTACCATGTCCGTCACGCCGTCGGCGAGCAACCGTCGTGGCATCGGCACGTTGCCCACCTCCGGGAAGCCCGGATAGCCGCGGGGTCCGGCGTTGCGCACCACGATGACCGTGTCGGGTGTGACGTCGAGGTCCGGGTCGTCGGCGGCGACGGCGTACTCCTCGATCCGGTCGAAGACCAGCGCCGGCCCGGTGTGCGATAGCAGGTGCGCCGAGGCGGCCGAGACCTTCAGCACCGCCCCGGACGGCGCGAGCGACCCGCGCAGCACGACGGTGCCCGATCCGGCGGGCTGGAAGGGTTCGGCGAGGGTGCCGATTACCTGCCGGTTCCAGCACCGGGCGCCGTCGATGTTGTCGGCCACGCTCTTTCCGCTGACCGTGACCTGGTCCAGGTGCAGGAAGGGGGCGATCTCCGCCATCACCGCCGGCACCCCACCGGCGTACGCGAAGTCCTCCATCAGGTACGTGCCGGAGGGCATCAGGTTGACCAGCATGGGCACGTCGGCGGTGAGGGTGTCGAAGTCCTGCAGCGACAGGGGCACACCGACGCGGCCGGCTATCGCGAGCAGGTGGACGACGGCGTTCGTGGAGCCACCGATCGCGGCGTTGACCCGGATGGCGTTCTCGAACGCCTGGCGGGTGAGCACGGTGGACAGCCGCTGGTCCTGCTCGACCATGTCGACGATGCGCCGGCCGGCGGCGTGCGCGAGCGCGTACCGTCGCGAGTCGACCGCCGGAACCGCGGCGGCACCCGGCAGTTGGACGCCCAACGCCTCGGTCACGCAGGCCATCGTGGAGGCGGTACCCATGGTCATGCAGTGACCCCGGCTGCGGGACATGCAGACCTCCGCCTCGGCGCAGTCGGCCGCGGTCACCAGGCCGGCGCGCAGATCCTCGGTGAAGCGCCATACGGCGGTGCCGGATCCGATGTCCTGGCCGCGGAACTTGCCGTTGAGCATCGGCCCGCCGGTGATCAGCAGGGTCGGCAGGTCGACGCTTGCCGCACCCATCAACAGGCCGGGGGTGGTCTTGTCGCAACCGGAGAGCAGCACCACGCCGTCGAGCGGGTTGGCCCGGATCAGTTCCTCCGCCTCCATCGCCAGCAGGTTGCGGTAGAGCATGGTGGTGGGCCGCATGAGGGGTTCGCCGAGGCTCATCGCGGGAAACTCCAGCGGCAGGCCGCCGCTCTCCCAGATGCCGCGCTTGACCGATTCGGCAAGCTCGCGCAGGTGGGCGTTGCACGGGGTCAGTTCCGACCAGGTGGTGGCGATGCCGATCACCGGGCGGCCGTCGAAGACGTCGTCGGCGAACCCCTGGTTGCGCATCCAGGATCGATGAATGAACCCGTTGCGGCCGTCGGCACCGAACCACTGGCCGCTGCGCAACGGTCGATTCGTCATCGACATCGGCACACCTTCCTGTCAACGGTCTGGCCGCGCGGTGCGCGGCGGTCGAGGGGGTGAACGGTTGATCGGTTGGTGGTGGCGAGCTACCTGAGGCCGCCGACGGACAGTCCGCCGCGCCAGTGTCGTTGCAGGCTGAAGAACGCGATGATCAGTGGAATGACCGACACCAGGGAGCCCAGGATGATCAGGCTCCACAGGGAGGTGCCGCCCGCGTTGTTCCCGGAGGCGACGCCCTGCCAGAGGCCGAGGCCGACGGTGACCGGGAAGAGTCGGTTGTCGGAGAGCATCGCCAGCGGCAGGAAGTAGTTGTTCCACGACGCGACGGCGGACAGCAGCAGCACGGTGACCACGGCGGGACGCATCAGCGGGAGGGCGATCTGGAGGAACGTCCGTATCTCGCCCGCGCCGTCGGCCCGCGCCGCGTCCAGGATCTCGTCGGGCACCGCGTCGCGCGCGTACACGTGCATCAGGTAGACGCCGAACGGGTTGAGCAGCGAAGGGAGAATCACTGCCCAGACCGTGTTCGTCAGGCCGAGTTGGGCGAACATGATGAAGGTCGGGATGACCAGGGCGGTGGCGGGCACCATCAGCGCGCCGAGCACGACCGCGAAGCTGAAGCGCCGGGCGGCGAAGCGGTACTTGGCGAACCCGTAGCCGGCCATGACTGCCAGGACGGTCGCGCCGATTCCACCGGCGAGCGCGTACAGCGTGGAGTTCAGCAGCCACCGCAGGTAGATGCCACCGTCGTAGGTGAACAACTGCCTGAGGTTGCCGAGGTAGTCGACCTGGTCGGCGAACCAGAGGGTGTTGCCGCCGCCGAACAGCCCCGGTGCGTCCTTGGAGCTGTTGACGACGACCCACCAGAACGGCACGAGGAAGTAGATCACCAGGAAGCCGAGCAGGATCTGCAGCGGAAGGTGGCGCTGCGCGCGGCGGTGGCCGGCGCTGGCGCTGGCGCTCTCGGACATCAGAGGAAGCTCCTCCGCTTGCGGGTGAAGAACAGGAAGGCATAAACGCAGATGAAGACGACTCCGCCGAGGGCGAACGAGATCGCCGACCCGTAGTTGAAGTTGGCCAGCCCGAACGCCTGCTGGTACGCGTACATGTTGGGCGTGAAGTCCGACCCGATCGTGCCGGCCGCGAGGTATCGCAGGATCTGCGGTTCGTTGAAGAACTGCAGGGTGCCGATCAGCGAGAAGACCAGGATCAGGATCAGCGCGGGCGCGATCAGCGGAATCTTGATCCGCCGGGCGACCTGCCACCGTCCGGCACCGTCCATGCGGGCGGCCTCGTAGAGCGTCGGGTCGATGCCCTGCAGGGCCGCGTACAGGATGATCATGTAGTAGCCGGCCCACTGCCAGGTGACGATGTTCAACAGGCCGTAGAAGATCAGGTTGTTGCTGAGGAAGTCGGGTGCGGTGGCGCCGAAGAACCCGAAGACGTCGGTGAGCGGGCCGAAGCTCTTGCTGTACAGAAACCCCCACATCACGGCCCCGATGACCGTGGGGATCGCGTACGGCAGGAAGATCATCAGCCGGGAGAAGCGGGTGAACAGCGAGGTCACCGCGTCCAGGATGAGCGCCATGGCCAGCGCGACGCCGATCTGGACCGGAATGGCGACGAGCGCGAAGCGGATGACGAACCACGCCCCGGACAGGAAGCTCGGGTCGGTGAACGCCTTCACGTAGTTGTCGAACAGGACGAAGCTGGTGCCACCGATCAGCTTCTTCTGGAACAGGCTGAGGTAGAGGGCGTACCCCAGCGGGGCGATGAGAAACGCCAGGAAGACCACCCCGAACGGCCCGACGAAGAGCCACCCCGTCAGGTGCTCCCGGCGCTGGATCGTGCCTCGGGTCTTGCGCTTGTCATGGTGGGTGCGCGGTGCGCGTTTCTCGGTGATCGATGTCATCTCGGGCTCCGGGACGTGGGCCGCTGGGGGTCGAGGGTGGGCCGGCCGGGGGAGGACGGCCGGCCCACCCGGTCGGTCACTGAACGGTGAATCCTTGTTCGGTGGCGTGTTTCGTCACGTCGTCCTGGAGCCGGTCGGCAGCCTGTGCACCGGTGATGGAGCCGGCGCTCATCTCGCTTATCTGCTTGGTCATGGCGTCGAAGTAGTACTGGCCGAAGGGGCTGTAGACGACACCCTGGTAGGCGTTGGCGGCCGGGACGTACACCTCCTTGTTGGCCTGCTGGCCGTCGAAGAACTCCACCTCGAGATCGATGAACTCGGGATCGTTGAGTGCGGTCAGGTTGAGCGGGAAGATGATCTGGTTGGTCCAGCCGTCGGTGAGTGACTCCTGGTCGGCGTAGAGGCCGTAGGCGGCCTTGGCCGCGAGTTCCGGCTGTTTCGACTGGCTGCTTACCGAGAAGGCCGACCCGCCCCAGTTCACCTGGACCGGGTTGTTCGCATCCCACTGCGGCAGGGGCGCCACCGCGAACGTGCCGGTGTCCTCTCCCTGCCCGACGCCCGCGCCGGTCAGGTAACCGGGCGCCCAGGCGGCCGAGATGTAGGTCGCGTAGTTGCCGTTGATCACCCCGGAGATGTACTCCGGGGTGAACTGGTCCTGCGTCCCGACCAGGCCCTTGCGGACCAGGCCGCCCCAGTAGTCCAGCACGTCCTTGGACGCCTGGTCGTTCAGCCGTACCCCGATCGACTCCGGCTGGGCGGGGTCGTAGGTGAACGGGGCCGCGCCCTTCTGGATCTGTAGCGCCATCATCAGCGCTGGGACGTTCGCGCCGAGGTCGCCGAAGAGCGGTCCGCCGGCGTCCTTCACCTTCTGTGCGGCCTGCTCGTACTCGGCCCAGGTCGTGGGCGGGGTGATGTCGTACTTGTCGAAGATGTCCTTGCGGTAGATCATCGCCAGCGGGCCGCCGTCGACCGGGACGCCGTAGACCGCGTCGCCGACCGAGACGTCCTTCCAGGCTCCGTCGCCGTAGTTGGCCCGGACCGCGTCGAGGCCGTACCCGCTGATGTCGACGAGCGCGTTCTGGATCTGGAAGGTCGGGATCCGGTCCATCTCGACCATCACCACGTCGGGCGCGCCGGTGCCCGCCGAGATGGCCGTCTGGAACTTGTCGTAATGGTCGCCGCCCTGTCCGACGTTGGTCCAGCAGACCTGGACCTCGTCGTTGGCCTTGTTGAAGTTGTCCACGACCAGTTGCATGTTGGGGTACCAGGCCCACATCGTGACAACCGGCAGATCCTGCTTGGTGATGGTGTTGGTGCAGTTGCTCGCGTCGCTGCCGCCGTCGTCCGAGGAGCAGGCGACCAGGCCGGTCGCCGCGGCGAGCATCGCCACGGTGGCTAGTGTTCGTGTCGTCTTCATTGACGTGGTTCCCTTCGGGCTCGGTGCGCAAGGTTCCAGGCGTCGGGATCAGGGCTGGCGATCGATTCCTGGCACCCACCTCCCGTCGATCCGGCGGGGGATGGCGGTGTACTCGTCACGCAGCTCGTCGGGAAGGATCCAGTCCGGGGCGTTCTGCCAGGCCAGCGGGCGCAGGAAGCGTCGGATCGAGGTGGCGCCCACCGAGGTGTGCACGGCGTTCGTCGACGGCCAGGGACCGCCGTGGTGCTGCGCCCACGACACCCGCACACCGGTGGGATAACCGTCGAAGACGATCCGACCCGAGCGGGCGGTGAGGACGTCGACCAGCCCGCGTACGGCCTCGATGTCGTCGCCGGGCCCGCTGTGGACGGAGCCGGTGAGTGACGGCGGCACGGCCGCCAGCGCGGCGTCGAGGTCGGCGACGTCGCGGTAGCGGACCACGACCATCAGCGGGCCGAAGCACTCGTCGGCGATCTCCGCGGTCAGGCCCGGCAGGTCGACCTCCAGCAGCGTCGGCGCCACCGTGAAGCCCGCGCCGGCGTCGATCCGGGGCCGCGCGGCGAGGCGGGCGCCGGCCTTCTCCAGCGCGGCGGCCCCGCTCTCGTACGCGTCCCGGATGCGCTCATTGAGCAGGACCATCCCGCCAGCGTCGGCGACCTGCGCCCGGAGCGTGTCGACCAGGCGGTCACCGCCCGGGCCGGTCGGGAGGAAGGCCAGCCCCGGTTTGGTGCAGAGCTGGCCGCCCGAGGCGGTGAACGAGGCGAACAGCCCCTCGGCGATCTGGTCCGACCGGCTCGCGGCGGCGTCGGGCAGCACGACGATCGGGTTCACGCTGCCCAACTCGGCGTACAGCGGAATGGGGTCGGCGCGTTCGTCGATGGCCGCCTGGATGGCGCGGGCGGCGCCGACGGAGCCGGTCAGGGCCGCCGCCCGGATCGGCGACTGGCGGACGAGCGAGCGGCCGGCCTGTTCTCCGTACACCGCCGCGATCACGCCTTCTGGCCCACCCTGGTCGCGCACGGCCGAGGCGATCGCGTCGGCGGAGGCGCGCGACGTCAGCGGATGGGACGGGTGGGCCTTCACGACCGTGGGACACCCGGCGGCCAGCGCCGAGGCGGTGTCGCCTCCGGCGACGGAGAAGGCGAACGGGAAGTTGCTGGCGCCGAAGACGGCCACCGGCCCGAGGGGTACGAGCATCCGTCGCACGTCCGGGCCGGGCCCGAGGGGCGTGTCGGCGGCGTGGTCGATGGCCGCCTCCAGGTACCCACCGTCGCGCAGCACCGCCGCGAACATCCGGAACTGGACCGCCGCCCGGGTCAGCTCCGAGTCGAGTCGCGCCCGGCCCAGCCCGGTCTCCGCCTCCGCCGTCGCGACCAGATCCGCCCGACGGGACTCCAGGGCGGCCGCGACCGCCTCCAGCAGCTCGGCCCTGCCGGTCCTGCCCCTGTCGAACAGCCACTGTGCCGCCCGGGACGCCTGGCCGGCGATCGCCGCCACGCCGGACTCGTCCGTCTCGACGAGATCCGTCGGGTGCTGCCGGCCGTCCCGTGGATCGGTGGTGGTGACTATCACAGCAGTCCTCTCCTCGCCAGATTGCTCATCAGATCGCGGACGCCGAACCGCCACGGCTCGCACTGCTCCGCGTGCCACACCCGGTTGACCAGGGTGCCGAGCGCCGGGCAGCTGATCCGCACCACGTCGTCGACCTTGTGGGTGAAGCCCTCACCGGGGCGTTCGCGGTCCTGGGTGGGGGCGAACATGGTGCCGAGCATCAGCACGGCGCCGTCGGGATACTGGTGATGCGGGCCGATCAACTGCCGGACCAGATCCGCCGGGTCGCGTGACATCCGGGCCATCTCCGAGGTCGCCGTCAGGTGGAAGCCGTCCGCCCCGTGGACCTGGAGACCCACCTCGAGTTCGCGTACCCGGTCGAGTGGAAACCGCTCGTCGAACAGCCGGATCAACGGACCGAGGGCGCAGGAGGCGTTGTTGTCCTTGGCCTGGGGGAGCAGCAGCGCGGACCGTCCCTCGACGTCGCGCAGGTTCACGTCGTTGCCCAGGGTGGCGCCGACGATCCGGCCGCCGGACTGGGCGATCAGCGCGACCTCGGGTTCCGGGTTGTTCCAGGTCGAGGCGGCGAGTACGCCGACCGGGACGGCGGTGCCGACGGCGGAGAGGGGCTGCCCCTTGGTGAAGATCTCCGCGTCCGGCCCGATCCCCACCTCCAGGTACTGACTCCAGATGCCCTCGGCGATCAGCGCGGTCTTGAGCCGCTGCGCCTCGACCGACCCGGGGACCAGGCTGTGCAGGTCGGCGCCGATGTCGGCGAACATCCGGCCGCGGATGTCCGCCGCGAGGGTCAGGTCTCCCCGGGCCTGCTCCTCGATGACGCGCTCGATCATCGAGACCGGAAACGTCACGCCGGCGGCCTTGAGCGCTTGCAGGTCGACCGGGGCGAGCAGCCAGGGCCGGCCCCGGTCCCGGTTCGTGGCGCCGGTGTTGGCCAGCACTTCGTCGAAGCCGCCGACCCGTGGCCCGTCCGACCCGGCGACGGCCTTGGCGGGTTCGGGCAGCTCGCAGATGTCCCGGACGGTCGGAAACCGGCGGCTGAGGTCGATGACGTCGCCGTCGCGGACGGTCACCGGTGAGGGGCCGTCGACGGACGGATCCCAGATCCGGCCGATGAGGACGCTGTCCTCGGCATCGTCCGGCAACGCCTCGCCGGCAGTGCCGAACCAGGGCTCCTTGCTCATCGTCACTCTCCTGGGCGCAGGTCCGGTGTCGCCGAGCTGGAATCTGCAACGATCGTAGCGCTATATGCAACGGTGTCAACGGCTGCTTGCAAATGGAGCGCACATCGTTGCGTATGATGCAACGGGCGGTCGTCGGGGTCGCCCCCGTGGAGGGAGACGCCACCTTGTCGCAATCGATTCGCCGTGCGGTCGACCTGATCCGTCGCGCTGCGGAGCATCCGCTGTCCCTCACCGAGGCGGCGGAGGTCCTGGGTGTCCACAAGTCCACCGCCCTGCGGATTCTCCAGACGCTCGAATCGGCGCGCTTCGTCCGCCGGACCGGCGCCGGGACCTACGTGCTCGGCAGCGGCATCATCGAACTGTCGGAACTCGCACTCGGCTCGATGGACCTGCGCCAGTTCGCCGCCGCGCCCCTGCGTACGCTTCAGCGCAAGACCGGCCACACCGTGCACCTGGCGCAGCTGACCGGTGACGAGATCATCTACATCGACAAGGTCGACAGCCCGGCCTTCGACGCGGTCAAGCTGCCGTCCCGGATCGGGCGCGCGGTCTCGATCTACGCGAGCGCCGTCGGCAAGACCATCCTGGCGTACCTGCCGACGGAGGAACGCGACCGTCTCCTGTCCCACGTCGTCTTCGAACGGTTCACCCCCACGACGTACGCCGATCGCGAGTCGCTCGACGCCGAACTCCTCCGCATCCGCGAACATGGCTGGGCCGTCGACAACGGCGAACACGACACGTACGTCATGTGCGTGGCCGCGCCGATCAGGGACTCGCGCGGGCGGGTCATCGCCGCCGCCTCGATGACCGCCATCGAGGTCATCGCCAACCTCGACCAGCTCAAGGAGAGCCTTCCCCTGCTGCTCGACACCGCGAAGCAGATCTCCGGCGAACTCGGCCACACCGCAGACCTGGGCTGACCAGAGTCCCGCCGCGCCCGTCAGGCCGGCGGGAACGGATTGAGGCGGATGAAGACGGTCTCGGACTGGCCGTACTTCTCAAGGAAACGCTGCCGCACGGACGCCAGGTCCGGGTCACCTTCGGTGATCACGTCCACCCCGTGCACCGTCCCCGGGCACTGTCGGAACTCGACCCTGACCGAGCCGTTCTGAGCGCGGGCAAGCTGGGCAATGACCCGGGCGTCGGCCAGGTAGTGCCGGTCGCCGATGTCGAGAAACCGGCAGGCGTACTGCCGTCGGCCCTCGTCGTCGGTGAGGGTGACACTTGTCAGCCAGTACTCGGTGAGCGCCATGCCGCCGTCCCACAGCTCGTCGGCGCGTTCCGTGACGAAGCTCCCGAGCGGCGAGACCGTCGAAACCTCCAGTTGCGAATGATCACCGGAGAGTTTGCCCAGCGGCAGGAAGGACGCCAGCAACCTGTCGTCCCACTGGTACATCTGCACCGAAGCGGAGGCGGTGTAGAGCCGGATCTCGAAGCGTGCGCGGAAGTTCTCGTCGAGGCTCTGCCGGAAGGCTTCGAGCGTCTGCAGATTGCGGCGCGACTCCTGGCTCACATCGCGGCGCCCGGCCAACTCGGTTGTCCGCAGCACCGCGGCCACTGAGTCAGGGTGCATCAGCAGAACCTCGACCCGGCCGCCACGGCGTATCAGGCCCGCTGCCGCGGAAAAGAATCGCTGACTGTACGGCGGGGAGAACAGCCGCGAGAACGTGTGCAGGATGCGCACCGACGCGGTCGCGGTCATCACCCGGTCGGTGTACCAGGAAAAGTCAAGGTGGCGGTGTTCGCGGACGCGGCCCTGCTGGGATCGCCGGACGATCGGTGTGAGCGCGAAGATCACCACCAGTGCCCCCAGGAACTCGGCGCCCAGTTCCATCGCCAGGGTGCGGCCGTACTCGGCGGCACCGCGCGCCAGCAGGAGCATGATCCCGGACAGCCCGGCAAAGACCAGCAGAACCGGAAGCGTCCGCGTCCGCACCCCGTGAGCCAGGCGCACCCAGGCCGACCGCACCAGCCGCCTTATCGATGATCGCCGTGCCATGCCCCGAAGCGTACGAGGCCAGGTCACCATCGGGCGATCACCGACGCCGCCGGTCGACGGGCGAAGCCCGCCCCGGGTCCGCGTCGGGGGAATACGCGGAGCGGGGCGGGCGGCTATCTGGACCGGGCCGGCACCCAGTCGGTGAAGCGGCGGTGCAAGTCGGTCGGCGGCTCGCCGCCGCCCAGCCCGGCGAGCTGCTCGGCGGCCTCCTCGCGCAAGGTCACCAGATAGACCATCAGGCCAGGCATGTTGTCGCGGTACTCCGCGAGCAGACGAAGCTTCGCCGGGGAACAGGGCCAGGCGATCCCGCAGGACCGGCAGCGCCAGGTGGGACGGGATGCGACGTGCTCGTCCAGCCCGGTGCTCACCCGCCCGCCCGCGCGGGGCGGGAGCGCGGCGGGGGCCGACGCGCGGCGTAGGGGACCGGTGTCACGTGCACCGGGCGCATCCCCTGCGGCATCACGAACAACTGCCGCTTCTCCGTCGCGTCGCCGTGCCGATCTAGCTGGTAGCAGTCGACCCAGGTCCAGGCGTACGGCGGGTGCCGGTCGGGCAGCTCGCGGATCACCCGCACCAGGATCGGGCTGGCGAACTGCGGGGAGGCCGCCCGGTCCAGCAGGTACACGCCGGGGGAGACCCGAGGCGTGCCGTCCTCCCGCGTCACCAGACATGGCGACGATCGGGCCGGGCGGGTACGGCGCTCGTGGGCTTCGGAACAGGCACGGCGGGGCCTCCTCAGTCGACACGGAGTTGGGGAGGGCCGCCCGAGAGTGCTCGCCCGTCGGGCGGCCCCGTGCTGGTCCCGCCGACGGGCCGTGCCACGCCTGCGGTTCCGCTGGTGACACTCTGCTGTGGAGGCCGCTACTCTCGGAAGGTACTTCCGGCGTCCGGGCTGAGCTGGCGAAACGGCCGGCAGATCGGTGGCGACGTGGGTAATCGATCTCTAGTGTGGGGAGCCCTGGATGCCTGACATGCCGAACCCCGTGGCGGCCTTCATCGTGGGCGAGATCCGCCGGGCGCGGGGCGCGGCCGGCATGACGCAGGAAGCGTTCGGGCGCGGTGCCGGCTTCAGCGCGTCCCACGTCAGCGCTGTTGAAGGCGGTACGCGGGCGCTGACGTTGGACTTCGCCCGAGGCGCCGACCGCGCGCTGAGCAACGGTGGCCTGTTCGAGCGGCTGGCGATGAAGCTCGGCGCACCGTCCTGGTTCCTGCCATGGCTCGACGCCGAGCGCGGTGCGACGCAGCTCCGCTACTTCGAGCCCAACCTGATCCCCGGCCTCTTGCAGGTGGAGCACTATGCCCGTGCGGTATTGCGGACCTTGGACAGCCTGACCGATGACGAGGTCGAGCAGCGCGTCAAGGCACGTGTGGACAGGCAGACGATCCTTACCGGAGAACGTCCGCCGCAATTGGTCGCGGTGCTGGACGAGACCGCGCTTCGCCATACAGGCGACGGCCTCGGCGGGATCATGGCCCAGCAAGTAGCCCACTTGATCGCTCTGACCGAGCTTCCGCACGTGCACGTTCACGTCATCCCTCTTGGCAGCGGCCTGCACGTCGGACTGTCCGGGCCGTTCGCGCTGGCGCGGTCCCGCGAGGGTGTCTGGGTCGGCCACCTCGAAAATCAGCTCGGTGGGGATGTCATCGACAAGGATGATGAGGTGGCCTCGCTTCAAGCGAGGTGGGAGAGTGTCCGGAACGAGGCGCTGCCTCGTCGGCAGTCCGTCGACCTGTTGAAGGAGGTTGAGAGTCATCATGGACCTCAGTAACGCTCGGTGGCGCACGAGCACCCGCAGTGGCGCCAGCGGCGGCAACTGTGTCGAGGTTGCCGGCAACCTTCCCGGCGTCGTCGGTGTCCGCGACTCGAAGGATCCGGCTGGCCCGGCGCTTACCTTCGCTCCGGCCGCGTGGCGCGCGTTCGTCGCTCAGGTCACCGATCGGGCCTGACCCAGACGGGTCGTTCGTCGTGGCGCCACCGAGGCAGAATGGCCGCGTGACGCGGGTGCGGTTGTTCCGGCAGGACGACGCCTCGGCGGTGGCAGAGCTGATCGAGCGATGTCTGCGTGAGGTCAACAGCCGTGACTATCCAGCCGAGCTGATCGAGCGGATGTGCGCCCACTTCACCGCCGAGCGGTTGGCGCAACTGGCAATGGAACGTCAGGTATTCGTCGCCGAGTGGGACGAGGTCGTCGGCACGGTGTCCCGCGACGGCAACAAGGTTTTCACGATGTTCGTGCATCCGGGGGCGATCGGTCGCGGCGTCGGCCGGCGGTTGATCGGGCACGTCGAGGAGCTCGCGGCGGCGGACGGGTTCGACCACATGGAAACCGGCGCCAGCATCACCGGGCACGGCTTCTACCACCGACTGGGCTACGTCGACGTCCGCACCAGCGATACCGAGTTCGGTCTCAACTACATCCTCCGTAAGCCGCTACCTCGCCAGGGTGGCCCCGCCGAGAGCGAGCGAGGCCGGCGGCCGTTGCCACCGTCAGCGGACAGTGGAGACGGATTCGCGCCGGTAGTCCAGCCACCATGACTCGTCCCGGTGGGAGGTAAGTCCGGTGCTTCGGCTGCGCCAGGACGGGATGCGGGCAGAGGCGGAGGGGCGTTCGCCGGGCCGTCTACAACTACGGGGATGTTGCTGCCTCGCGGTGGCTTGACACGACAACATCCCTGATGTTGTCGCCTCCTCGGCCAGCGACAGCGTCTGTCCGTCGCAGCTAAATGTGACAAAGCACTACTAGTCGTGGTCAGAGCCCCCACGGCGATCCTTCCGTGGAGGCTCTGACCACTGTTGACGGACAGGTTCGGTTATCTCACAGGCGCGGGTCCTGCTGGACCTTGAGGGCGTTGAGGATCGGGTCGCGCTCGCCCTTCTCGCGGCGAAGCTCGATCCTCAGATCGCCACCGGCGTGCTCGACGGTGACCGTGTTCAGGTCGGCGGTCAGCGCACCCACCTTCGCCTGCACATCGTGGTCGTGTAGCGCGATCTTGCCGTCGACCAGCACATCGAAGGCACGCTTGCCGGGCTTCACCTTCTCGATCTCCGCGAAGTCGAGGGTGATTCGGTACTTCCCGGCGGGCGCGTTCTTGAACACGTAGCTGAACGTCTTGCCGGTCCGCTGGGTGCGGAACAGCGCTTCGTCCTCGGTGCCGGCGATGTCGGCCTTTGTGGCACGCGCCTTGCCGCCGACGTAGCCCCACGGCCGCGAATCGAGCCGCTGGTCCCCCGACCAGACGAAGCCGTCGGTGCCGATGTACCCGGCACCGCCGACGTTGACGCCCTTCCAGTAGGCCGAGGTCGCCATGCGGACCGGCTTGAGCTGGGCCTCGCCCTTGCCGGCGTTCGACGCCACGAGCACGGCGCCGGCGAGCAGGCCGGGCTCGACGTCGGCGCTGTCAGCCGTCGCCGTGACCGTGGTGGACTCGCCGACCGCGAGCTCGACCGTGCCGGTTGCGGCCGCGCCGGTGAGGGTCAGCCACGGAAGGTCGGCGGCCTCGTGCCCGCCGTCGCTTGTGCGCTTCTGTTCGCTGATCCGCACCGAGAGCGGGGCGGAGCCGCTGTTGGTCACGGTCACGTCGGCCGTCGCCTGCTGGTCCCGGTCGACGAGCCAGTCGAGGTCACCTGCCGTGACGGTGGCGACGCCCGTGGTCAACGCCGTGTCGACCACCTCGGCCTGATCCTTCTTGGCGATGGTCACCGGGTGGCTGGCGGTGACGTAGTTCGGCACCGAGACCTGCACGGTGTTCTCGCCGACCAGCGCCTGGGCCTTCCACCGGCCCTGCTCGTCGGCGGTGATGACCCGTTCGCCGCTCGGCCCGCCGAGCGTGACGATCGCACCCGCGATCGGCTTGCTGTCGTTCGCGTCGGTGACCGTGCCCTCGATCGTGCCTGCGGCCGGGAGGGTGTACTCCAGCCCCAGGCCGGCCGTCAGGACGGGCTCGTTGAAGGAGTACTGGCTCGCGGGGTTGCGCGTCAGGCTCTGCAGGCCGACCGTCGCCGACGACCCTCGGGTGAGGGGATTGTCGCCGCCGATGCCGTCGCCGTACCCGATCTGGACCCGCCCGTCCGCGATCAGCGTGACCGAGAAGCTCACCCGAGCCGTCGGGCCGCTGTCGAAGCTGACGTTGCGCCACTCGATTACCTGCGCCGCCAGCCCGTCCACCTCCGTCGTGCCGAGATAGATGCCTGCCTGGACGTCGACGACGAGGTCGTCCCAGAGCGGATGGATCGCGTCGATGGCACCGGGCGACGGCAGTGCCGTGTTGTCTCTCCACGCGCTGTAGCGGTCGAAGACAAGCGTGCCGTTCGTCGACACGCAGACGCCGTCCCAGGCAGTGTCGTAGAACGGGAACAGGAAGCTGGAGTCGAACCACAGCACGCTGCAGAGGTCATCGCCGTGCCACCCGGACTCCTCGGTGCCCTGGCGGTAGAGCCCGTCGGTCACCGTCAGCGAGTACGAGCGGCCGGCGGGGGCCACCGGCACGGGGCCCGGTTCCGGCTGCTCGGGCTGGGGCTCCGGCTCCGCCGTGTCCGCGCGCGGGTCGCGCGTCACCCGCAGCGCGGCAATGGTCGGGGCCCGGAGTCCCTTCGAGCCCCGTAGCTCCACGGTCAGCGGACCACCCTCGTGCTGCACGACGGCGGTGCGCCAGTCGGCGGTGTTCGACCCCACGACCGCGGCCGGGTCGTACGCGTACTCCGCAAGCGAACCGTTCACGAGGACGTCGAACACCCGCTTCCCCTTGGCCACCTTCTCGATCTCGGCAAACCCGAAGTCGATCGCGTAGGTGCCCTCGGGCGCGTCGGGGAAGCGGTAGAACAGCTCCTTCTGCCGCGTGGTGCGCTGCGACTGGAACAGGGCGTCGTCCGTCGTGCCCTCGATGCCGGCCTTCGTGGTGGCGACCTTCGTCTTTCCCTCGTAGCCCCACGTCTTCTTGCCGGCGGCCCGGTCCCCGGACCAGGTGTAGCCGGAGGCGTCGGTGAACGAGGGGCCGCCGGCGTTGACGCCGACCTGGTACTTCGTGGTCGTGAGCGTCACCGGGATGTAGGTCTTGGGCTGGCGTCCGGAGTCGGACCTGAGCACGATGTTCGCGCCGAGGACGCCTGGCTTGGTGTCCTTCGAGGAGATCGATACCGTGACGGTGGTCGACTCACCCGGGGCGAGGGTGCCGCCGGTCGAGGAGAGCGACAGCCACGGCAGGTCGGTCAGCAGGTCGTCCTCGACGTCGACAAGCACGACGTCATCGGCGATCTGGTCCGCCGCCCACAGCGCACCGGTCGAGTCGGTCTCGAGGCCGCCGCCCTGGCGTGGCTTCTGGCCGGGGAACCACCATGCGTTGACCAGCGAGCAGTCGTCGGGGTCGATCTGCAAAAGGCGGGTGGGCCGATCCGAGGTGAGGTCGGTGTACCAGACGGTGTCGGACGTCTGGTTGTAGGCCAGGCCAATCACCTCGGGCAGCGGTGGGGCGCAGAAGGACAGCAGCGCACCCGGGTTGTCGTGCGACGTCCCGGCGACGGTCCCGATCCTGCCGTTCGCCCGGCCGCCGACGTAGAACACGTCCTCCTTCGGGTTGTAGGCGAGTCCGGTCAACGGCAGCGTGGACCAGTCACCCTTGATCTGCCGGGTCTTCTTCCCGGTCGCCCGGTCGAAGCAGTGGATGTAGCTGGCGGGGCTGTCCTCCATCTGACACATGTCACCGGTCTTGGTGTCGAGCGCCATGTCGAACGCCCGGTACGCGGGGTTCCACGATGCGTCGAAGACCTTCCCGGTCGGCTTGCCGGTCACCGTGTAGGCGGTGTTGGTCCGCGCGCCGTAGTCGTGGACCCAGACGTCGCCGTCGTACCCGATGCCGGTGGGCTCCTTCTCCTCGATGGTGCCCGGGATGGTGATCCGGGTGATGACGTCACCGCCGGCGGTCGCGCCGACCTTGCCGGCCGCCTGCGCTTCCGCGGCGCTCGCCGTCGCCGCCTTGCCGTCGACGTTCGACGGCTTCATGCCGCTTGCACCGGCCCGCCACGCGGCGAGGTCGATCGTGCTGTCCGCGCCCTTCCCGGTGCGCGTGGTGGCCCCGGCGGCGTCAAGCTCGGGGTGGCGCGCGGCCTCGCCCAGGTCGTACGTGAGGGGGGCGGAACCGTTGTTGGTGAGCGTCAGCGAGCCGACGCCGTTCTGGTCGGTACCCAACACCGCGTCGAGGCCGTCGGCCTTCAGGCCAGCGGCACCCGTGGCCAGCCGCACGTCGATCTTGGCCTTCGCGTAGAGCTTGTCGAGGGTGAAGGGGTGTGCCGCGGTCGTGTAGTTCGACTTGTCGACAGTCATGGTGTAGCCGCCGAGCGGTAGCTGGCGGTGCACGATGCCCGTCCCGTCGGTGGTGACGGTCTCGACGAGCCCATCCGGGTTCGTGAAAGAGACCTTGGCGCCGGCCACCGGCAGCCCGTCGTTCTGGTCGACGACGGTCGCGTCGAGGTACCCGAAGTCAGGCAGGTCGTAGGTGACGGTCATCCCGTCGCGCAGCACCGGGGCGCTGTCGGAGAACCGGATGCCGTCGACGCCGGCCCAGCCCTGTATGCCGGTGACGGCGTGGGCGCCGGCGGTCACCGGGTCGTCGGTCCCGATGCCGTCGCCGTAGCCGAGGATCACGGTGCCGGAGCGGGTGAGCGTGGCCGAGAAGTTGACCGGCTCGGTGTGCTCCGACCGGGTCGGATAGGCCCAGATCCTGGCGTTGCGGAACTCGACGACGAACGCGTCCTCACCGTTGACCTTGGTGGCCGCCGTGAAGACTCCACCGCCGGGAGCGAACTCGACGGGGCTCTGGCTGTAGAACGGGAAGACTCCCGCGCCGCCGTGGCCGGGTCCGGTGCTGGTGTCCGGGGAGATCACGCCGCGCCGGCTGACACCGAGGGTGTCGTGGCTGCCGTTGTAGAGCGCGACCGGGAACGGCAGCTGCACCGTCGCCCACATGCCACTTGGGAACGTGACCGGGTCGGTGCCGCGCAGGTACTCGCCCTCGGAGACGGCGCAGCTGTAACCGCCCTCGTCGACGACGAGCCCGACGGGGATCTCAGGCGACTCGTTCTGCGCGCCGACGGTCAGCGGGACGGTCGCGGGCGCGAAGCAGGCGTTGGGCGTGACGTTGAGCGTGTACCCGCCCTCGGGGACGGCGTCGATCGTGAACGCGCCGTTGGCATCCGTGCGTACCGGCTCCAGCGGCGTGTTCTTGACGGAGACGTCGGCGTTCGGGACGGGCTGCTTCTTCTCGTCGACGACCCTGCCGCTGACGTCGTGCCTGGCGGCGGCCGTGAGCGGCAACTTGACGGAGGTGTCCTGGCCGGGGGAGATCGTGACCTCTGCGGTCGCGGTCAGGTAGCCGAAGGCCTTGGTGCTGAGCTGGTATTCGCCGGCCGGCAGGTTCGTGGTGAACCGGCCGTCCTCGTCGGTTCCGATGGACCGGCTGAACGGCCCGCTGATCGTCACCTCGACGGCGGGCACCGGGTCGCCGTCGGCGGTGACGACACCGGTGAGGGTGCCGCCCTCACGGGGCGCCAGTTCGAGCAGGCGGACGAGGTCGAGCCGCCCTTCGCCGTACTTGTTGTTGTCGTCGGCGGTGCCGCCGCACTCGGTGTCGTCGACGTCGACGGCCGACTCGGCGAGCAACCGGCGGACTTCCTCGACCTGCCCGATGAGGGTCGGGTCGTAGCTCCACAGCGCCGCGACGGCGCCGGCCACGTGGGGTGCCGCCATCGAGGTGCCGGACAACTGGGCGTAGCCGTTGTTCGGGTAGGACGAACGGACGCCGTCGCCCGGAGCGGAGATCTCGGGCTTGATCCCGCCATCTTCACCCTCGCCCTTGCGGGAGAACAGTGCGAGCCTGCCGTCCGACCGGTAGGCGCCCACGGAGTAGGCACTCGCGGCGGCTCCGGGCGAGGAGACGGTGTCGCAGGCCGCGTACGGCACGGTGTTTCCCGACGACCAGACGCTGAAGATGCCGGCGGCGCTCCATGCCTCGTCGATGGCCCGGAAGAAGTCGTCAAAGCTGTGTTCGAGGGACTGGCCCCACGAGTTGTTGATGACGTGCGGGCGCTTGGCCGGGTCGGGGTTGTTCCCGTGGACGTCGGTCGGGGCGAGCAGCCACCAGCCGGACCGCAGCAGCGACTCGACGCCGGTGCTGTCGCAGCAGCCGTCTGTCGCGATCCACTGCGCGTCCGGGGCGACGCCGACGTGGTTGGTGCCGTCGTCGCCGACCATGGTGCCCATGGTGTGCGTGCCGTGTCCGTCGTCGTCGCAGGGTGCGTCCGTGCACGTGCCCCGGGTGGCCATCCAGTTGTAGTTGTGGTCGAAGGTACCGTCGGGCTTCGTGCCGCGGTACTTGTGGACCAGGGCGGGGTGGTCGAACTGGACACCCGAGTCGAGATTGGACACGGTGATGCCCGCACCGGTGGCGCCCATGGCCCACGCCTGCGGGGCCTTGATGGCGTCCAGACCCCAGGTGGAGGTGCCTTCCTCGGCGGCGGCCTTCTGGTCGGCGGGGCGGGCAGCCTGGTCGGCTGGGGTCTGCTCGTCGACGGGCTCGATCAGCGCGACCTGCGGCGTCGCCTGGATCTCGGCGACCTGCACCTTCGCGGCCACGTCGAGGGCGAGCGCTTCGTTGCCCCCCTTGACGAGCACCTTGTTGACGATCGGGTAGGAGGTGTATTCGACGCCTGCCCGGTCGAGTTCGGCAGAGACGGACGCCAGGGAGTCCTTCGCCGCTGTGGCCAGCGCGTCGTAGACGAACTGACCGCGAGCGTTCCAGTCGGTGATCTTCTTCGCCGGCTCGAGGTCGGCGCTGGTGTCGAACGTGATCCAGAAGTCGGCAGCCGGAGCTGTGCGGAACCGGTCCTTCAGATTAGAGGCGATCTTGTCGGCGGCGGCGCCTGGATCCGGCTCGGCGGCGGACGCCGGTGCTGCCTGGATCATGCTGAGGCCGACTGTTGCGGCCAGCGAAGCCGCGAGGGCTTTGAGTTTCATGTGGATCCTTCGGCCTACAGGGGTTGGTAGGGGTCGTGGTTCTGGTGGTCGTCGCCACCGTCGGCGTCGTGGGCGTCGGGGGCGCTGACGCGCGGCTCGCGGGGCAGCTCGGTTGGTGGCGGGTGCTCGATGGCGGCATCGTCACGCGCGGATGGCTGCTCAGGCATGCATTGCCATAGGGCTATGGATCATGGAGCTATGCTCGGGGGGACCGAGTTGCCGTCGCTATCCAGCGGATACGTCAATTTTCACGACGGGGCGTCGAGGGAGTCCTCTTCGGCGAACACTCCAGCCTCGACCGCCTTGACCGCGAGCGCGGTCCGGGAGGTCACCTTCAGCTTGCGCATCGCCGCACGCAGCTGTTGATCCACCGTGGCCGGGGACTTGGCCAGGATCCGGCTGATCTCCCGGTTGGTCTTGCCAGCGACAACCAGTTGAACCACGTCGAGCTCGCGCGGTGAGAGCTGGTCGCCGTACCCTCGTCGGCCACCGCGCCACAGTCGCGGAACCTCGGCACCGTGTTCGCGAAGCCGCTGTGCGACACGGTCTGCGTCGCCGCGGGCCCCGAGCCTGAACAGCTGCTCGTACTGTGCGGCCAGCAGCTCTCGGCCGTGTTCGACCTGGCCCTGCGCGATGAGCGCCTCGGCCTGGCGCTCCCGGGCGAGCATGGCGTCGTAGGGGCGCGGCAACGCGCTCCAGGCGCGCGCCGCCCGATCGTATGCCGTCGCCGCGCGGGCGTGGTCTCCGGCCGCGGCGAGCAGCAGGGCACGGCACACGGCGAGCGCGGCGCGGGGCGCGGGCGCCGTTCGGCCACGCAGTCCTCTGGCGAGCTGGTCGCCCAGGCGGGTCGCGGTCGTGAGGTCACCAGCGGCGAGGTGCGCCTCGATCCGGGCGGGCACGAGGTCCGTCGCCCAGATCCAGATGCCCTTTCTCCGGACGGTGTCCATCGGCTCGTTCGTGACCTGCAGCGCCCGGCCGCTGTTTCCGTCCGTCAGCCAGAGTTTGGCGAGCGCAGCGGCGGCCTCCATCGTGTCGTCGGCCGCGCCGAGCCGGGCGGCCTCTTCGAGAACCAGGCGGAACTGCTCCTCCGCGGCACGCCGCCGTCCGGCTGCGGCTGCCAGCCGCGCCGCGAGCCGGATACTGCCGAGGTAGTGCGCCGGCCGGTCTCGGTCGGCGTCGGCGAGTGCCGCGCTCTGGTCCGCGAGACCCTCCCACCGGCCGGTGAGCCACGCCAGGTTGGCCTGTTCGAGTCGGACGTTGTGGTGCAGCCGGGACGCCTGCTCGGCCTCGGCAAGGCGGATGGCCACGGCGAGGTGTTCCTGCGCGTCGGCGTACCGACCCCAGATCAGCGCGCCCGTCCCGACATTCGCGTGGATGCGGGACACGTCGAGACGCTCCGCCGAGGTCGCACCGTCGATGGGTAGGTGAGCGACGACGTCCCAGGCCTCTTCTTCGCCGAGCATGAGCAACGCCGCGGCCCGGTTGCCGGCCAGGTTCAGCCGCTCTGCGGGAGAGTCGACTTCGGTGGTGAGTTCAGCGGCGCGATCAAGCCAACGCCGATGAGTCGACGCCGGCCACGGCCCCGCATAGGCCCATCCGAGGTAGGTCATCGCCCGGGCAGCCTCGACCGGGTCGTGGTCAAGGTTGGCCACCGCCTGCTCCAGCTCGCTGAGTGCGGCCTGCGCCTCACCCCCGCGGATCAGGAGCCGACCCAGCGGGTTGCGGATCTCGGCCTGCTGGCGGGCGGAGAGGCCGGGGGTATCCAGCACCGACCGCAAGGTACGGATCACCCGGTGGTAGACCTCGTCGACCGGTTCACGACGGCCCAGCGCGGCAACTCCGGCGATGCGCGCGACCCGGGTCCGATCCACGGGCGGCAGCACGGCATACCGCAACAGGTCGACAAGCAGGTCGACCGCCTTGGTGTGGTCACCCGAGGCCATGGCCCGCTCGGCACCCTGCTCGGCGTAGCGCGCCCAGCACGTGGTTTCGCCCGCTTCCCGGAAGTGGTGGGCAAGGCGTGCTACCGGCTGCGGACGGATGTGCTCCAGGACGCGACCGGCCAGCAGGTGAAATCGTCTACGGTCGGTCAACGGGATCGCTTCGTAGACAGCCGTGGCGGCCAGCACATGCCGGAATCGCCACTGGCCGCGGTCGTCCGCGTCCAGCACGCCGGCGTCGGCCGCCTCCGCGATGGCGCCCTGACACGCGGCGGGTGACAGGCCGGCGGTCGCCGCGATCGTGGCCACCGATGACCGTTCGGCCAACGTGGCCGCGGCCCGCAACACCTGCTGTGCCGGCGGCGACAGCCGGCCCACCCGCTCCCGGGTGGAGTCGCGCACCGTGGGCGGCACCCGTAGTTCGCGCAGCTTGAGCCGGACCCACTGCCCGTCGCGGAAGACGAGGTCGGCACGATCGCATGCGAGACGTACCGACTCCTCCAGCGCCAGCGGAATGCCGCCGGTCCGCTCGTGCATGAACGTCGCGAACTCGTGCGATACCGGGTTGCCGTCCAGCATCGAGGACACCAGTGCTGCCGTGTCGTCGGCTCGCATCGGCGCCAGGGCGATCCTCAGCTGGGTCACGCCGGCCGGCAACCGGGACGTCAGTCGCAACAACAGCGACCCGTCGTCCACCTCCTCCGGCCGGTAGGAGATCACGAGGCTTGGCCCGTCCGTTTGCTGCCGGGAGGTGACGAACAGCAGGAACTCCAAGGTCACCTCGTCGGCCCAGTGAGCGTCCTCGACCACGAGAACGTCGACCCGCAGAGCCCGCAGCAGCTCGTCCAGGGCACGGAACAGGCGATGCCGTGCCGCCTTCGCATCGTCCACGGGTTGCAGTGCGGGCGGCAGGTCCGAGGACCATTCAGGGAACAGGGGCCGTAACGCACCCGCGAGCGCGGTGAGCGGCAACCGCGACACCGGAGTGTCGACCCCACGGAACGCGTCGACGATCGGTCCCAGGGTCAGCGACTCGCGAAGCGGTGGGCACACCGAGACCAGGGCGGTGCGCTGGTCCGGTGCCGCCAACCACTCCCGCAGCAGCCGGCTCTTCCCGATCCCCGCCTCACCCTCCACCAGCACGATCGCCGGTGGCCGGGCCACGGCGCCCCGCAGCGCCGCCATCTCCCGATCGCGACCCACGAAGGCCGGCGTAGGAACAGTCGGTGAAGTCCCGTCGTCCTCGGGCGAGGGGTCGAGCATGCGTGATGATCTCGCTTTTGGCGGCTCGGGCACAAGTGCCATCGCGGCGAATCCCGTTGCGCGATCCTCAGTCGGAGCGCCGGACCAGCCTCGGTGGGCGGCCCGGACACCCGACGTCGATGATCAGTTTGCCGCTGAACCACCCGTTTGCCCTGTTCCCCATCACCAAGACGGGGCGTGCCTTCCCCACCGCCGACCTGAGATCCTGAGCACGCGGCGACCCGGAATCCGCCCGGGTCGGCACCGCGCAGCCGTCGTGGCACGCAGACCTGCGGAGGGAGACGTGAAGTCCGTGGTAGTCCTTCGGGCCGTTGCCGTGTCCGGTGTGGTCGCCACCGTCGTCGCGATCTTCGGCCTGCCCTGGGCCTGGTACGGCGACCGGGCCGTACGCCTGACCGAATTCCCGGGATGGGCCTGGTACGTCGGCGCGGCGGTCCTGCTCAACGTGGTCACCGGGTGGGCGGTCGTCCAGCCCGGCCGTCGAGGGTGGCTGCCGCTGGTGGCCGGTGGGCTCGGCGTCGGCACGATCGTGGCCGCCGTCGTTGTGATGGCCAACTACGCCGACGTGCTCCGGGGCCCGGTCGTGCCCGCGGTCCGTCCGGCGCTCGGCCCCGGCGGGCCGGTCGCGGTGCTGGCCGCGCTCGCCAGCCTGACCGCCGTGATCGCCTCGCGGTTCAGCCGTTCCAGCTGACCCGGGGCGGCAGGGCGAGGAAGTCGGCGTACCGGTGCAGTGCCTGCTCGACCTGATCGCGGCGGGCCGGATCGAGGTCGACCAGCGGGTGCACGGTCAGGGTGACGCGGGTCTTGGCCAGGCTACGTTTCCAGGTGCCGACCACCCGGCCGCCGACCACGACGGTGGCCTGGAAGACACCGTTGCCGCCCGGGATGATGGCCTGCTTGTGCCCCGGGTCGAGCATCAGCGCGCGGTCCTTGTAGCCGAGCAGGTACTCGTCGAAGCCGGGCAGGGTCAGCACGTCGTCCACCACGGTGCGGGGCGCGTCGAGCAGCGGCGTGTGCAGCACCGCCTCGGCTCCGTCGACAAGCACGGTGGTCAGGTCGGCACCGGCGGCGGCGATGCCGCGTTTGGCGTCGGCGGCGGTCAGGCCCGTCCAGCCGGCGAAGTCCTGCCGGGTGGTGGGGCCGTGGCTGCGGAAGTAGCGCAGCGCCAGGGTGGCCAGTGCCTCATCGCGGTCGAGCTGACGCTGGCCGGGTGCCCACTCGTCGAGCAGCGCGAAGGTCTGCTCCGTGCCGACGTTTGGGGCGATGCAGGTGACCCCGCGCTGGGCCGCGTACCACAGCAGGTGGTAGCCGCGCTGGCCGGCACCGTCGATGCCGGCCGAGACAAGCGCGGCCACGCACTCGGTCCGGGTCAGCCGGCCGCCGCCGGCCAGGGTCGCACCCAGCACGTCGGCTGCGCGGTCCGCCTCCGCCTCCGACAGGCCGAGGAACTCACGCCGCTTCGCCGCACCGGCGAGCGCGCGTACGCCGGTCAGCTCCAGCAGCCAGCGGGCGTCAGGGGCCGGCACCAGGTGGATGGTGCCGCGCATCGGCCAGGTCCGCAGGGCCTCCCGGCGCTCCAAGGCGGCGTGCACGTCGGCATGGTCGAGCCCGGGCAGCCGGACGCCGAGCGACCACATGCCGCTGGCCAGGTCCTGGGCCTGCATGGCGCCGAACCACTCCACCACGTCGGCCACGGTGGCCGGCGGGGCGGCGGTGGGGTGGGGGCGCAGCAGCAGGCTGGTCATCCGCAGCGCGAGGGCCTCGGAGCCGCTCAGCGCGATCGTGCCGGGAGGAGGTGCCACGACGTCGGCCGCCTTCCATTCGGTGGTCGACGGCAGCATAGGTGCGGGCACCGACAACACGACTTGCCCGGTGGCCGGGCGGCTCCCCTGATCGCGCTACGCCAACATCATTGGTGGCGGAGCGCGATCCCCCGTTCAGGTCGACCGGTGCGGGGCGGCGACGGGGATCGCCGGCACCGGTGCCATCAGGATGACGTTTTCCTACCTGTCCGAGAACTGTGAACCACGCAACTTGCGGATATCTTGAGCAAGCCGCCCGGTCAGCCCCGGCGCGGTGCCGGCACCCGGACGGCGGCCATGCCCGCCGCGGTCGCCGCCTCGATGCCCAGGTCCGCGTCCTCGAAGACCAGGCAGGACCCCGGTGGTACGCCGAGCAGTTCGGCGGCGCGCAGGAACGGCTCCGGGTCGGGCTTCGGACGGGCGTAGTCGCCCGCGCAGACCAGCACGTCGAATCGGTCGAGGATGCCCAGCGCGTCGAGTGAGGCGGTGACCGCCTCCCGGGTGCTGCCGGAGACCACGGCGAACGGGATGCGTCCGTGCGCGTCGTCGATGTGCCGCAGCACCCCCGGGATGCCGGCGGCGGTCGGCAGCAGTTGCTGGAAACGCGTCTCGCGGTGGGCGACGACGGCCTCCACCGGCATGTTCAGGCCGTGCTGTTCGTTGAGGGCGACGACGATGTCCGCGGTCGGTCGCCCGGCCCAGGCGTAGAAGAGGTCCTCCGGGAAGGCGCAGCCCCACCGGTCGAGGGTGTCCCGCCACGCGGTGTAGTGCTGGGGCATCGAGTCGACGATCGTGCCGTCGCAGTCGAACAGGTACGCCTGGAACTCGCCGGTCGGCAGGGGCAGCATCACCGGCCCAGGCTATCCGGCGGCACCCGACGGTCGGCGCGCCGCTCAGAGCCGCCGGTACATCACCAGCAGGTCGACGTAGCCGTCGGCGGGGTGTCGGAAGCCCTCCGGGATCCGCCCCACCACGTCGAAGCCGAGCGACCGCCACAACGCCACCGCGCGGGTGTTGGCCGCCACCACCGCGTTGAACTGCATCGCCCGGTAGCCGTCGGCGCGGGCCAGGCCCAGCACGTACTCGCCGAGGGCCTGCCCGATGCCGCGCCCGGCCGCCGCCGGTGCGACAATGAAACTGGCGTTGGCGACGTGCGCCCCGGGGCCGAGCTGGTTGGGGGCCAGTTTCGCCGAGCCGAGGACCGTGCCGTCCTGGTCGACGGCGACCACGGTGCGGCCGGGCGGGGCCACCAGCCACATCTGCCGGGCCCGTGCCTCGTCGACGTCCCGGGGCCAGGTGTACGTCTCACCTGCGGCGACGATCTCCCGCAGGAAGGGCCAGACGCCGGGCCAGTCGTCGGCGGTCGCGATCCTGATCTCCATCACCGGTCAGCCTGCCAGCTCGCCGCCGGTGCCGGCCACCGAAATCCGCCGGCCGGGCATGGCTCAGAGCAGGCCGGCGGCCATCGCGGTGGTGACCGCGGCGGTGCGGTCGGAGACGTCGAGCTTGTTGAAGGTACGCAGCAGGTGGGTCTTTACGGTCGCCTCACTGATGTGCAGCTCGCGACCGATCTCGACGTTGGACAAGCCCTGGCCTACCAGGCGCAGCACCTCCACCTCCCGGACGGACAGCGTGCCCCGGGCTGGCCGGCGGACGTGGTGCAGCAGCCGGCTGGCCACCGACGGAGCGAGGACCGTGCCGCCGCGCGCCGCGGTGCGTACGGCGGTGATCAGGTCGACGCGGGCGACGTCCTTGAGCAGGTAGCCGGCGGCACCGGCCTCGACGGCGCGCAGGATGTCGGCGTCGGTTTCGTAGGTGGTGAGCACCACCACCCGGGTCTGCGGCGACTCGGTGCGGATCCGGGCGGTGGCCTCGACCCCGTCACCGCCGGGCAGCCGCAGATCCATCAGCACGACGTCGGGTCGTCGGTGGCGCACCTGGGTCACCGCCTCGGCGGCGTCGCCGGCCTCACCGACGATGGTGATGTCGTCCACGCCCGCCAGCATGCCGGCCACGCCGGCCCGGACCACCGGATGGTCGTCGACCAGCAGCACAGTGATCATTGGCAGGGCACCTCCACCCGGACAGTGGTCCCCGCGCCGGGCACGGAGCGTACGTCCACCGAGCCGTTGACCTGCTCGACCCGGGCTTGCAACCCGGCCAGGCCGTAGCCGTCGGTGGCGGCATCGACGTCGAACCCGGTCCCGTCGTCGGCGATTTCGAGGGCGATCCGCCGGTCGTCGCGGCGGAGCAGGACGGCCACCGCGCGGGCGTCGGCGTGCCGGCGGACGTTGGCCAGCGCCTCCTGTGCCGCGCGGAGCAACACCACCTCCAGATCCGTGCTCAGGGCCGGGCCGGCGCCGGAGACGACACAGTTCGTCGGTACCCCGGTCTGCTGGCTGAACCGCTGCGCCAGCCGATGCAGTGCCTGCTCCAACGGGGCGTCGGTGAGCTGCGCGGGAGTCAACGCGGCGACGAGCGTACGTACGTCGATCAGGTTCTCCCGGGCCGTCTGCCGGGCCAGCGCCAGGTGCTTACGGGCCCGGTCGGGGTCGCCGTCCAGGTCGGCCTCGGCGGCCTGGACGAGCATCACCACGCTGGACAGGCCCTGCGCGACGGTGTCGTGGATGTCGGCGGCGAGGCGTTGACGTTCGGCGGCGATCCCCGCCTGGTGGGACAGCTCGGCGAGCTCCGCCCTGGTCCGCTCCAGTTGGACGATCAGGCCGGCACGTCGGGCGCTCTCGTCGACGGTGCGCTGCGACCAGACTCCGAGGACACAGACGACGAACACGATCATCACCGCCACCAGCAAAGGCGCGACGAGGTCGTTCAGATCCGGTAGCCGGATGGCCAGGACGACGATGTGTACCGAGTTGAACAGCACCACCGCGAGCACCGCCGGTAGGGCCGGCAGCACCATGAACACCTGCGGGCAGAGCACGAACAACAGAAACGACGCGTTGCCGTTGAGCAGCACCGCCGGCACGTAGAGCAGGGCCACCCCGGCGAGGTAGACGTAGCCCCGCCAGTCCTCGATGGATTCCCGCATCAGTCGCCGGCCGAAGCCGACGTACCAGCCGGCCAGGGCGAGGAACAGCGCAAGGCATCCGACGCGGGCGACCGGCGACCACCACGTGTCGGCGGCCACGACCAGTGCCACCCCGGCACCCGCCAGTGCGAAGTAGCTGTCCCAGAGCCGGAAACGTCCGCTCCACGCGTCGGTGGCGGCGGTTGTGCCGAGGACCGGCTCGTCGGCACCCGCTCCCCGGCCGTCGGCGGCAAGGCCCGCCGGGCCGGTGGAGGTCGCCGCCCCGGCGGGCGCTGACGCGGTCACCGGAAGCGTCGACCCTGCCAGCGGAAGGTGGTCAGACACAGCACCGTCCCTCCGACGCACCAGGCGGCCAGCACGAGCGCGATCCGGCCGTGTTCCCAGGAGAGTACGACCTCCTGCGTGAGGATGCTGTCGGGCAGGAACACCGATCGGAAGCCCTGCGCCATCCACTTGAGCGGAAATACCGAGCCGACCGTGAGCAGCGGCTGGGGCAGTTGACCTACGGGTGTGTAGAAGACCCCCGAGATGAAGGCCAGCACCAGGTAGGGCAGATTCATCACGGCACCGGCGCTGCGGGCCGAGCCGGCGAGGTTGCTCGCGGCGATGCCGGTCAGGGCGCAGGCGGTGGCACCGAGCAGGAACACCCAGCCGAAGGTGAGCCAGCGGACCGGGTCAGTGGGCAGGGAGAGGTCGAAGGCGACCACGGCGATGCCGAGCAGCAGAACCGTCTCGCCGACGGTGACCACCAGGGCCATCAGGATCTTGCCGATGAAGTACGCCGACGGTGGCATCGGCGCGCCGCGCAACCGACGTAGCGTCCCGTCGTCGCGGTCGGCGGCGATTCCGGTGCCCAGGTTGACGAAGGTCGTCGAAGCGACTCCGGCGGCGATCATGCTGGGTGCGAGGTACTGGGCGGAGGTCACGTCGCTGCCGGGATGGACGCCTTCGAAGATCGAGCCGAGCAGGGCCAGGATCACCGCCGGCATGGCGAACGTGAACGCCACGGCGTCGCGCTCGCGGAAGAAGCCCTTCAACTCGATGGTCGCGCGGTGCAGCCCGAGCCGGACCGTCGACGGACGCCGCGGCGTGCCGGGTAGGACGGTGGCGGTCATGACACGTCTCCGATCAGGTCCAGGTAGACGTCTTCCAGGCTGGGGCGGCTGACTGTCAGGTCCGGCACGGCACCGCCGTACCGGCTGGTCAGCGTCGCGATGAGGGCGGCCGGGTCGTCGGTTTCCTGCCGGCCGTCGGCCCATCGCACGACGGTGCGTGCGGTGGCGCGACCGACGAGGGCGGCCGGGGTCGCGTCGGCGACGATCCGCCCGCCGGCGATGACGGCCACCCGGTCGGCCAGCGCCTCGGCCTCCTGCAGGTAGTGGGTGCTGAGCAGGATCGTGCAGCCTCCGGCACCGGCCAACTGCCGGATCAGGTCCCAGAATCGGCGGCGGGCCCGTGGGTCGAAGCCGGTCGTCGGTTCGTCGAGGAAGAGCAGCCGGGGGCGACCGACGATACCGAGGGCGACATCGAGGCGGCGGCGCTGGCCGCCGGAGAGCGTCCGTACCCGGGTGGTGGCCTTGCCGGTGAGGCCGACCAGTTCGATGACCTGGGCTGGATCGCGGGGACGGGGGTAGTAGCGGGCGAAGTGGCTCACCGACTCCCAGACGGTCAACTCGCCCAGGTCGCCGCTGTCCTGGGTGACGATGCCGATGCGGGCGCGCCAGTCCAGGTCGGCGCGGTTCGGATCGTGACCCAGCACGCTCACTTCACCGGCGTCGCGGTGACGGTGACCCTCCAGGATCTCGATGGTGGTGGTCTTGCCCGCCCCGTTGGGGCCGAGCAGCGCCACCACCTCGCCAGCGCCGACATCAAGGTCGAGGCCGGCGACGGCGACGGTGTCGCCGTACGTCTTGCGCAGTCCGCGCACGCGGACGGTGGGGGTTTCGGTCATGTCCCGATCGTCTGCCGGCAGGGGCGCGTCACGGGACGACCGGTGGACGGACCGGCGGTGTCCGTCGACCGGTGGACACCGCCGGTGTTTGTCGGCGCAACCATCGGGTAGTCGCCGGAGTTGATCCCGAGAAGGAAGGACGAGCGATGGCGGCACAGGTCAAGGTGGCGGTGATCTACTACAGCGCGACCGGCATCACCTACCAGATGGCGCAGGCGGCCTGCGAGGCCGCCGGTGAGGCGGGTGCGGAGGTGCGGCTGCGCAAGGTGCGCGAGCTGGCACCGGACGAGGCGATCCGCTCCAACTCGGGATGGCACGCGCACCGGATGGAGACCCAGGACGTGGAGGAGGCACAGCCGGACGACCTCAGCTGGGCGGACGTGGTGATCTTCGGTTCGCCGACCCGCTACGGCCTGGTCTCGGCCCAGCTCAAGCAGTTCATCGACACCACCGGGCCGCTGTGGGCCCAGGGTGCGCTGGCCGACAAGGTCTACTCGGCGTTCACCTCCACCGCCACCGAGCACGGCGGGCAGGAGTCGACGCTGCTGTCGCTGTTCCACGTCTTCTACCACTGGGGCGGGATCGTGGTCGCCCCCGGGTACACCGACCCGAGCCAGTTCACCGCCGGCAACCCGTACGGTGCCTCGCACACCAGCAACAACGGCGAGACCGCGCCCGACCACATCGCGCTGGGGGCGACCGCGCTGACCGCGAAGCGGGCGGTGCGCATCGGTGCCGCGCTCAAGCAGGGCCTGGCTGGCTAAGGTCGGCACAGCAGGACCGGCGGTCCGGGCGGGGGCTCTCAGACCCGCCCGGACCGTCGGCCGTCCACAGCGCTACCCCGGATCGGGCCGGCTATGCCTGTGCGGCGGGGGACAACTCACCGGCCGGCGCCGGCAGCAGCTCGCGCAGCAGGTCGGTCAGGACCGCCAGCCCGTCCGGGCTGAGCACCGACTCGGGATGGAACTGCACCCCGGCGAAGCCGCGCCCCCGCAGGGCGTGCACCGCGCCGTCGGCCTCGTCGCGGGCCAGTTCCACCGGTCCGTACGGGCCGTCGTGGTGCTCGGTGGCGGCGCGGGCGGTGAAGGTGGCGTAGAAGCCCACCCGGCGGGGCGTGCCGAAGAGGGTGACCGTGCGTTGCAGCCCCTGATAGGGCGCGTCGCGGCGGTGCACCGGCAGCCCGAGCAGACCGGCGAGCAGCTGATGACCGAGACAGACGGCGAGCGTCGGGTGCCCGGCGTCCAGCAGCTCGGTGAGCAGGGCGCGCAGCCTGGTCATCTTCTCCGTGTCACCGCTCGGGTCACCCGGGCCCGGACCGACCACCACCAGGTCGTACGCCCGGACCGGCTGCTCGTCCTGCCACGGCCGGACGGTCACCGACAACCCGAGGGCGCCGAGCTGATGGGCCAGCATCCCGGTGAAGGTGTCCTCCCCGTCGACGATCAGGGCCCGACGTCCGGCCAGGGCGGGCAGGGCCAGCGCACCCGGTGGCCGCTGGTCCAGCCAGAAACGGGCCAGCGGGGCGTTGCGGGCGGCGAGGGCGGCACGCACCTGCGGATCGTCGGCGAGCCGGTGCGCCGTGTTCGGCCCGTCCGGCGCCTGCGGGCCGAGACCGAGGGCGGCCAGCACACCGGCGGCCTTGGCGTGGGTCTCCGCGACCTCGGCGGCGGGGGTGGAGTGGCGGACCAGCGTCGCACCGACCGGTACCCGCAGCTCACCGGCGGGGGAGATCTCGGCGGTACGGATCAGGATGGGCGCGTCGAGAGTCTGCCGGCCCGTCTCGTCGTGGCCGAGCAGGGCCAGCACCCCGGAGTAGTAGCGGCGCCCGGCGCGTTCGTGTCGGGCGATCACCCGGCAGGCGTTCTCCATCGGGCTGCCGGTCACCGTCGGCGCGAACATCGTCTCCCGCAGCACCTCACGCACGTCCTTCGTGCCCCGTCCGGCCAGCAGGTACTCGGTGTGCGCCAGGTGTGACATCTCCTTCAGGTACGGCCCGACGACCTGCCCACCCCGCTCGGCGACGGTGGCCATCATCTTCAACTCCTCGTCGAGGACCATATACAGCTCCTCGGTCTCCTTGGTGTCGGCGAGGAAGCGCAGCAGCGCGGCCCGGTCGGCGGTGGTGCCGGTGTGCCGGAAGGTGCCGCTGATCGGGTTCATCATCACCAGGCCGTCGTCGACGCTGACGTGCCGTTCCGGGCTGGCGCCGACCAGGGTGCGGGCGCCGGTGTGCACCACGAACGTCCAGTACGCCCCGCGCTCCCGGGTCAGCAGCGAACGCAGCGCGGCCAGCGCGGCGGTCAGCGGGGCACCCTGCACCTGGGCGCGCAGGGTGCGGTGGATGACGAAGTTGGCGCCCTCGCCGTGGCCGATCTCGTCGGCCAGCACCCGGGCCACGATGGCGGCGTACTCGTCGTCGCCGATGTCGAAGGCGGCGCCGGTGGTGCGGACGGGCGCGGTCGGCAGCGCGTCAAGCACACCGGCCAGCGGCAGCTGGTGGTGGTGGTCGATGCGGAGGCATTCCAGTGGTGCCCCGTCGTCGACGCAGGCGAAGCCGCGCTCGGCGACCTGCCGGTACGGCACCAGCGCCAGCGTCGCCGGCCCGGCGGCGGCGGGCAGGGGGATGTCGGCGAGCCGCTCGACGGTCGTCACGGTGCCGGTGAACAGGTCGAGATGCTCGGTGCCGTCGCGGCGTAACAGGGCGAACGGGCCGGGGTCGAGGCCGGCGGCGAGCGCGGTGAGCAGGTCGGTCAGCTGGTGCATCGGTCTCCTCGGGCCGGGCGACCGCTGTCGGGGGCGGCCCGGGGACCGGGACATGACCGGCGGCCGCCTCGTCGGGCGGCCGCGTGGGATGGAGCTACGCGCGGGGGAGGGCCGCCGGGTTGGCGGGCCACCAGCAGGTCAGTCGCGCGAGCATGCGAACACCCTACGCGTCGGACGGTCGGTGTGGAAGCCGATCGGCGGACCCGATGCGCGGCGGCGTTGTGGCGTGGGGATCACCGGGTACGTTGACCCGCGATGAAGATTCTCGCGCTGGACCTGGGCACCTCCTCGGTGCGTGGGCTCGTGCTGGACGACGCGCAACCGTTGCCGGGGGCACTGGCCCGTCGCCGCATGGTGGTCACCGTCGACGACGAGGGTGCCGGCACCCTCGACGCCCGTCACTATCTGGCCTGCCTGATCGAGTGCCTGGACGAGTTGCACGGGCAGGGTCGGCTGGACGGGGTGCAGTTGGTGGCGGTCAGCGGCCAGTGGCACTCGGTGGTGCCGCTGAGCGCCACCGACGAGCCGCTCGGGCCGGTGCTGACCTGGCTGGACACCCGGCCCGAGCCGTCGCCCACGGCGGTCGGCCCGGCCGATCCGGACGCCTTCCACCAGCGCACCGGCACCTGGTGGCACCGCTGTTACTGGTCGGTCCGGCTGCCCTGGTTGCGGGCCCGCACCGGGGACCGGATCGCCCGGTTCACCGGCCTGGTCGAGTACGTGCTCGGCCGGCTGCTCGTCGAGGCGCCGATGTCGATGTCACAGGCGTCCGGCACCGGCCTGCTGGACCTGCACACCCTGGACTGGGATCCGGAGGCCCGAGCCCTGGCCGGCAGCGACGGCGCCGATCTGCCCGAGCTGGCCCCCCGCGACTGGCACGGTGGGCTGCGCGCGGAGTACGGCCGGCGGTGGCCGGCCCTGGCCCGGGCCCGCTGGGCGCCGCCGCTCGGTGACGGTGCCGCCTCCAACGTCGGCTCCGGCTGCGTGGATCCCACCCGCGCCGCGGTGACCGTGGGTACGTCCTCCGCGGTGCGGTTGTTGCAGCGGATGTCGACGCCCGCCGAGTCGACCGTGCTGCCGCACCGGCTGTGGCGCTACCGCGTCGACCACGACCATGTGGTGACCGGGGTCGCGTACTCCTCGGGTGGGAACCTCTTCGCCTGGGCCGACCGGGAGCTACGGCTGCCGACCGGACGGGCGCTGGAGGAGGCGCTGGCGCTGCTGCCGCCCGACGGTGGCCGGCCGGCCAACGTGCGGTTCGGCGGTGACCGTCCGCCGGGCATCCGTCCGGCCGGGTTGGGCGAGCTGCGCGGACTGGGCTTCGGCACCACCGCGGTGGAGATCCTCGCCGGGCTCATGTACGGGGTGTGTGAGCAGGTCGTCGAGGACCTGGCGGTGCTGGAGTCCACGGTGGGCCGGCCGGTGGAGGTGGTCCTCGGCGGCGGCGCGATAGCCGCCTCGACCTGGTGGCGGGAGGCGTTCGCCGCGGTGCTGGCTCCCCGGCCGGTCCATTTCGCGCGGCACCCGGAGATCGGGGCCACCGGCGCGGCGCTGGTGGCCACCGGCCGGATCGCCGATGCCGTGGTGGTGGCCGACATCGGCCGGACGGATGATCAAGACTCGGCGACCTCGGCATAGGGTGGCGACCGGCAGTACCCTTCCTTAACCCTTCATAAGGGCAGGGCGTTGACACTGCTCCCGGGCCTGGTTGGATGGACCGCGCTCCCCGGGCCGCGGCGGACGCGTGGGGGAGGAGGAGCGGGTGGGTGTAGGACCGGAGCAGGCGCCCGGGGTGTCGCAGCACCGCCGGCGTCGGTTCGACGTCCGGGTGATACCGCACCGGCGTCGCTCTGCCCTGCGCCTGCAGGACTGGCGGATGCGCACCAAGCTGGCCACGGTGCTGGTCATCCCGTCGGTCGCCTTCCTGGTGCTGGCGGGGGTGCAGACCCAGAGCCTGGTCAGCCGGGCCAACGTCCTGGGTGACTTCGCCGCGCAGGTCGGCATCGGACGCGAGATCACCGAGCTGACCCACCGGTTGCAGTTGGAGCGTGACCGCACGGCCGGGGAACTGCCCGCGCTGCGCGACGCCGCCGACGAGGAGGCCAGCGAGGAGCGGCTGGCCGTGTTGGAGCCCTACCGCGACGCCGCCGACCAGGCGGCCGCGGAACTGCGCGCGGCGGCGGAGCCGTTGGCCGAGGCGGACGCCTCGTGGCGGGACGTCTACGTGGTGGCCTCCCAGGCGTACCAGCAGGTCGACTACATCCGGAACACGATGACCACGGTGGTGCTCAGCGACGACACCATCATCGGTAACTACCACCGGGCGATCGACGCGTTGCTGAACCTGCTCGCCCAGCCGACCCCGGGCGCGGACCGGCCGGAACTGGCCGACGCGGTGCTGCGCTACGTGCAGTTCGCCCGGGCGAAGGAACTCTCCTCGCGGGTTCGGGCGGAGCTGTACGCGGCGGCCCGGGCCGGCAGCTACGACTCCGAGGCCGCGGCCCAACTGCCCGAGCTGCGGGCACGACAGCTGACCGCGCTCGGCGCGTTCCGGATCGCGGCGACGAACGCGCAGGTGACCCGCTACGACGAGATGAGCCTGGATCCGGCCTTCGTCGCGGCCTCCCGGATGGAGGAGCAGGCGCTGGCACAGGGCACCGCGGGATCGGCGGTGCTGGACGCGGAGCAGTGGTGGACGGCCAGCGAGGCCCGCCACGAGCTGTTGCAGCGCTTCGAGGCAAGCGTGCTGGCGGCCTCGGCGCGGCAGGCCGACGACGCGAGCGAGACCCAGTTGCGGGAGACGCTGCTGGTCGTCGGCGTGATCATCACGGTCCTGCTGGTGGCGGTGCTGATCTCGGTGCTGATCGGTCGGTCGTTGGCCCGGTCGATCCGGCTGCTGCGCTCCCAGGCGTTGCGGATCGCGCAGATCGAGCTGCCCGAGGCGCTGGCCCGGTTGCGGTCGGTCTCCGGTGGCGTACCACCGATCGACGTCTCGCCGGCGGTCGTGCGGTCCCTCGACGAGATCGGTGAGCTGGCCGAGGCGTTCGTCGCGGTGCACCGCAGCGCCGTCGGTGTGGCGGTCGAGCAGGCGAACATGCGCCGTAACGTCAACGCGATGTTCGTCAACCTTGCCCGACGCAGTCAGGTGCTGGTGGAGCGGCAGCTGGAGCTGCTCGACGACCTGGAACGCGAGGAGGGCGACCCCGATCAGCTGGAGAACCTGTTCAAGCTCGATCACCTGGCCGCCCGGATGCGCCGTAACGACGAGAGCCTGCTCGTGTTGGCCGGCACCGAATCGACCCGCCGGTGGAACCGGCCGATCGGGCTGAGCGCGGTGCTGCTGGCGGCCAGTGCCGAGATCGAGCAGTACCAGCGGGTGCGGCACGAGGCGGTGGCGGACCTGCACGTGGTCGGGCACGCGGTGGGTGAGTTGGTGCACCTGCTGGCCGAGCTGTTGGAGAACGCCACCGCCTTCTCCCGTCCGGACACCATCGTGCAGGTGATGGCCCGGGTGGAGGGGCCCGGTGCGGTGATCGAGATCGCCGACCAGGGCCTCGGGATGAGCGCGACGGCGCTGGCGGAGGCGAATGCGGTGCTGGCCGCCCCGCCGGCGGCGGACGTGGCGGCAGTCGAGCGGATGGGTCTGTTCGTGGTCAGTCACCTCGCGGCCCGACACGGGATCGAGGTGCGGTTGCACGGCGGCGCCGGTGGGCTGGTGGCCCGGGTACGGCTGCCGCGTTCGCTGCTCGCCGCGGCGCCACCGCCGAGCCTGGACCCGGTGCCGCCGCCACGCGGGCTGCCCGTCGCGACACCTCGCCCGGTCGCCCCGGTCGATCCGGGGCCGGCGGAACTGCCGGTGGCCGGACGCCGTCCGACCACGGTGCCCCGCCAGGCCCATCCGGTGCCGGTACGCGCCGAGGACGTGCTCGCCCCGGCGGCGTCGGCGAGCGGCGGTGGCGGCTGGTGGTCGCGGGAGGGACCCGCGTCAGCGGTCCCCGCGGTCGGCGCCGGCGCACCGGCACCGCCGGCCGTACCGTTGACCGCCGGGACGAACGAGCGGGGCCTGCCGATGCGGATGCCGATGGCGCAGCTCAGTGCGGTGACCCAACCGGCCCGCCCGGAGCAGCGACCGGCGACCCGCGACGATCCGGACCCGGAAGCCGTCGGCGGGATGTTGTCCAGGCTGTACAGCGGTGTGCGGCGGGCCGAGGCTGAGGAGACCACCGAGATACCCGTGCCACCGCTCGGGGCGTGGAGCGAAGGAGGACGGAAGTGACGACGTTGTCGCAGGAGGCTCGCGACCTGAGCTGGCTGGTCAGCGCGTTCGCGGAGCGGGTGCCCGGGGTGGCACACGCGGTGGTGGTCTCCTCCGACGGCCTGCTGGTCGCGATATCCGACCATCTGCCGCGGGACCACGCCGACAAGCTGGCCGCGGTGACCTCGGGACTGATGAGCATCACCGCCGGCGCCGCCCAGATGTTCGACGGTGACGTGGTCAAGCAGACCGTGGTGGAGATGGGTCGGGGCTACTTCCTGGTCATGCAGGTGCGCGACGGCTCGATCCTGGCCACCCTGGCGGCGGCGGACGCCGACATCGGCGTGGTGGGCTACGAGATGGCCCGGCTGGCCAAGCAGGCCGGCGAGATGCTGACCCCGGCCCTGCGCGCCGAACTTCAGCAGGCGCTGCCCCGCTGAACCGGCGGGGCGGCCGGCTGACGATGCGTTTACCGCAGGCCGGGCGCGGTGGTGGGGCGGGAGGCGAGCCACCAGGCGACGGTGGCGGCCACGGCGACGACGCCGCTGAACAGGAACGGCGCCTCGATGCCGGCTCGGGCGGCCAGCGCGCCACCGGCCAGCGCACCCAGCGCGGTGCAGCTGTAGGTGACCAGGCGGGAGGCGGCGACGACCCGACCGAGCAGCCCGCCCGGCACCAGCCGTTGGCGTACCGACAGCGCGGCGACGTTGAGCACGGCGAAGGCGGCGCTGGTGGTGACCACCACGACCACCGCGACGGCGCGGTGCCCGACGACGGCCAGCAGCACCGGTACGCCGGCGGTGACGGCCATGGAGCAGGTCAACACGGCCCGGTGCTGGAAGCGGGCGACCAGCCGGTCGGCGGCGAACGAGCCGATCAGGCCACCGGCCGCGCCGGTGGCCAGCAGCAGGCCGAAACCGAACGCGCCGAGGCCGAGGGCGTCGCGGGCGTAGAGCACGAAGATCGCGAACCAGGCGGTGTCCGCGGCGGCCACGGCGGCGGTGACGAGCACCAGGGTGCGCATCATCGGCTGGCGGACGAGCCAGCGCAGGCCGGCCAGGACGCCGCCGTCGGCGGCCGGCGGGGTGTCGTCGGCGGCGTCCGGGGTGGCCCGGTGCGCCAGGGTCAGCGGCAGGGAGAGGACGAGCATCACCGCCAGGGCCAGGGTGGCCCCGTTGACGGCGAACGGGATGGCGGCACCCAGCACGAACAGCAGGGCGCCCACCGGTGGACCGACGAACTCGTTGCCGACGATCTCCCCGGCGACCAGGCGCCCGTTGGCCTTCTCCAGTTGAGCGTCGGGGACGAGTCTGGGTACGGCGGTCTGGGCGGCGGTGTCCCGGATGGTCTCGCCGACGCCGAGCAGGAACGCGGCGGCGACGACGAGCGCGATGGTGGCCCAGCCCAGGGCGACCGTGGTGGCCAGTGCGGCCAGCACGACGACGCGGCCGGTGTCGGCGGCGGCGAGCAGCGTGCGGGCCCCTCGGCGGTCGGCGAGGGTGCCGGCGAGTAGCCCGGAGACGAGCCACGGCAGGAACTGGGCGGCGGCGACGGCACCGACGGCCAGTGGGTCGTCGGTGAGTGCGGCGGCCAGCAGCGGGAAGGCGGCCACCCGGATGCCGTCGCCGAGGTTGGCCAGCGCGGCGGCGCTCCAGAAGGTCCAGAACGGCCGGCCCAGACGGTTGCGATCACGCATGCGGGGATCGTACGTGCCTCGGCGGCGGCCCGGCTCCGGGCCGCCGCCGAGCAGAGGGGGTCAGACCGCGTTGTCCGCGATGACCTGGCGGTACCAGTGGGCGCTGCGCTTGAACACCCGACGCTGGGTGGGGTAGTCGACGTAGACCAACCCCCAGCGCTGTTCGTAGCCCTCGGCCCACTCGAAGTTGTCGAGCAGGGACCAGACGTGGAAGCTCTCCAGCGGCACGCCTTCGGCGATGGCGCGGTGGGCGGCGGTCAGGTGGTCGCGGAGGAACGTGACGCGGCCGTCGTCCTCGACGGTGCCGTCGGCGCTGAGTTCGTCGGGGGTGGGCAGGCCGTTCTCGGTGACGGTGAGGGGGATGGGCCCGTAGTCGCGGGTGACCCGGGTCAGGATGTCGTACATCCCGTCCGGGTAGATCTGCTGCCACTCCGCCTCCGAGGTGGGCCAGCGGCGTTCCGTGCCGCCGGACGCGGTGACGTAGATCGGGGTGTAGTACTGCACGGCGAGCAGGTCGATCGGGCTGGAGATGATCTCCAGGTCGCCGTCGCGGATGCCGCGGACCATCCGGCTGCCGGGCCCGAGGTCGGCCAGCACGTCGGTCGGGTAGCTGCCGGTCAACGCGGAGTCGAGGTACAGGCGGTTCTCGTAGCCGTCGAAGAGGCGGGTGGCCTCGGTGGCGGCCGCTGAGTCGTCGGCGGGATAGCAGGGGTGCAGGTTGAAGGCGGGCCCGATGCGGCTCTTTCCGCCGGTGGCGCGTAGGGCGCGGACGGCGAGGCCGTGGGCGAGTTGGAGGTGGTGAGCGACCAGGTACGCCGCGTCCGGGTCCTGCCGGCCGGGGGCGTGGTGGCCGAAGAGGTAACCGTTCTGCACCACCGTTTTCGGCTCGTTTATGGTCAGCCAGACCGGCACCCGGTCGCCGAGGGCGTCGAAGACGATCGAGGCGTAGTCGGCGAAGCGGTTGGCGACGTCGCGGTTCTCCCAGCCGCCGGTGTCCTGCAGGCTCTGGGGCAGGTCCCAGTGAAACAGCGTGGCCATCGGGGCGATCCCGCGTTCGTGCAGGCCATCGACGAGGCGACGGTAGAAGTCGAGGCCGCGTTGGTTCGCGGCGCCGGTTCCGTCGGGCTGGATGCGCGGCCAGGAGATGGAGAACCGGTAGCTGCGCAGCCCCAGGTCGCGCATCAGATCGAGGTCTTCGGCATAGCGGTGGTAGTGGTCGGCTGCCACGTCGCCGGTGTCGCCGTTGCGGGTACGTCCGGGGGTGTGGCTGAACGTGTCCCAGATCGATTCGCCGCGGCCGTCCTCCTTGGCGGCACCCTCAATCTGGTACGCGGAGGTCGCGGCACCCCAACCGAAGTCGGGTGGGAAGGAGCGCCGGGTGGCCGGGGACGACTCGGTGACCGGGTGGTCGGCCGGATCGCCCGGCTGGCAGCCGGCCAGGCCGGTGGCGGTGACGGCCGCGGCCGTGGTGCCGAGCACGGCGCTGACCGGGGTGGCGGCGGTGGCGGAGAGCGCCGCGCGGCGCAGCAGGTGCCGCCTGGTGAGTATCGACATGGGTTCTCCTCGTGGATGGGGACGACCGCCTACGACCGGGAGCGCTCCCAACAAAGGGTAGAGGGTAGGCGGTCCCCGCCGGGCCGAGTCGTCACGAGGGGTGGGGCGGACGGCCTCGGTGGCGGGATGACGTGGGGTGGGGAGGGGCGCTGTGCCGGACGGGCAGCTGGTGCGGCGGGACCGGGTTGCGCCGAGTGCCGCGGGCGGACCGGTGGTGCGCGCCCGGGCGGTCGGCGGGGCGTCGCGGATGGCGGTCGGCGGGCGGGTCGACTGCCGTGCGGGGCGCGCGGGTGGTGCGCGTCTGACCCGTCGGCCTCTTTTCCCATCGTGAACGGGGGTTTAGTGTGGGGACGGGGGAGGGCAACCCCCGTCCCCACCGTGTTGCGGTACACGCACGTTCGGATTGGCGTCCCAGTTGTGCGTGTCGCGCGGGAGCCGGGCCACGCGAGTGGCTGAGGATCCACCTCCCTCCACTGTGGTGGGGTGACGGCTGACGGCGGTGTCCGGGCTGGCCCGCCGTCGGCCTGTGGTCTGTTCCCCGGAGCCGTGGGCACGACACCGGGCGATATTCCGGGTGGAACTCTGTCGATGGAAGCGCTCCCATCGACGTTGCTGCGACTGTAACGCCCGTCACGGCTTTGTGAAAGCCCCAAAACGAGATCGAAACAACTCAGTGTTTCCGGAAGTTCTCTTGCTGGCGTTGGGAGCGCTTCCATGGCACACTGTCGATCGACCGCGCGGAGCCAAGGTACGCGTGAGCGCGGGTCGCCGAGGGCTTCCGGCTCGTCCGGTACGGCGTCCTGCCAGCAGCGGGAGCAGCTGCCGTCCCACACGGCGCCCCGCCGCGCCGGCCCCACCCGGGCCGCAGCGACCACCATCCACTGACGCCTCGGCGGACCTGTCGTCCCCGAGGTGTCACCGCCGGGGCGCCATCAGCCACCGGCCTGGTCCGAGGAGACACCGCGCAGATGAGAAACCTGGCTAAACGTCGGCGCCTGGCGTGGCTCGCCGCCGCGGCGCTGGCGATCGGTGGGGCGACGGTCCCCGCCGCCGCCGCACAGGCCGCACCGGCCTGCGACGTGGTTTATACGACAAACGACTGGAGCAACGGCTTCACTGCAAACGTCACCATCCGGAACACCGGCGACGCGATCAACGGCTGGACCCTGAGGTTCGCCTTCCCCGGCAACCAGCGGGTCACCCAGGGCTGGTCGGCCCGGTGGAGCCAGAGCGGCAACCAGGTCACCGCCGTCAACGAGTCCTGGAACGGCAACATCCCGGCCGGCGGCAGCACCAGCATCGGCTTCAACGGCTCGTACTCCGGCACCAACGCGAAGCCGACCTCGTTCTCGGTCAACGGGGTCACCTGCGGCGGCACGGCGCAGCAGCCCCCGACGGTCAGCCTGTCGGTGCCCGCCGGCCCGTTCACGGCCCCGGCCACCGTGCCGCTGACCGCCACCGCCAGCGACCCGGACGGCACCGTCGCCCGGGTCGAGTTCTACCGCAACGGGCTGCTGGTCAACACCGACACCAGCGCGCCGTACGCGTACACCCTGGAGAGCCTGCCCGCCGGTGACTACACCGTGCAGGCCCGGGCGTACGACAACAGCGGTCTGTCCGCGATCGCCGAGCGGTCGTTCACGGTCGCCGCCTCCACCTCGCCGGCCCTGGTCGCCACGCCGACCGCGGTGACCGTCCCCGAGGGCGGCAGCTCGACGTTCAACCTCAAGTTGAGCCGGGCGCCCACCGCGAACGTCGCGGTGAGCCTGGCGCGTACCGGCGACACGGACGTCACCGTCACGCCGACCTCGGCGACGCTGACCACGTCGAACTGGAACACCGGCGTCGACGTGACCGTCCGGGCGGCGGAGGACGAGGACACCGTCGGCGGCACCGCCACCGTCACCGCCTCGGCCACCGGCCACACCCCGGCGACGGTGACCGTCACCGAGATCGACAACGACGTGCCCGGCGGGGACGACGAGTACGTGCAGCGCTTCCTCACCCAGTACAACAAGATCAAGAACGCGGGCTACTTCAGCCCGGAGGGCGTGCCGTACCACTCCATCGAGACGCTCATCGTCGAGGCGCCGGACCACGGCCACGAGACCACCTCCGAGGCGTTCAGCTTCTGGCTGTGGCTGGAGGCCTACTACGGTCGGGTGACCCAGAACTGGACGCCGTTCAACAACGCCTGGACGGTGATGGAGCGGTACATCATCCCGTCCGACGCCGACCAGCCGACCGCCGGCTCCGCCGGTGACGCCACCTACGCCGCCGAGCACGACCTGCCCAGCCAGTACCCGTCGCAGCTGGACTCGAACGTGCCGGTCGGCCAGGACCCGCTGCGCGCGGAGCTTCGGTCGACCTACAACACCGGCTCCATCTACGGCATGCACTGGCTGCTGGACGTCGACAACGTCTACGGCTACGGCCGCTGCGGCGACGGCACCACCCGCCCCGCGTACATCAACACCTTCCAGCGGGGCACCCAGGAGTCGGTGTGGGAGACCGTGCCGCAGCCGTCCTGCGACACCTTCGCCCACGGTGGCGAGTACGGCTACCTGGACCTGTTCATCGAGGAGGACCAAGCCCCCGCCAAGCAGTGGAAGTACACCAACGCGCCGGACGCCGACGCGCGCGCCGTGCAGGCCGCTTACTGGGCGCTGACCTGGGCCAAGGAGCAGAACAAGGCAGCCGACGTCGCGGCCACCGTGGCCAAGGCCGCCAAGATGGGTGACTACCTGCGGTACGCCCTGTTCGACAAGTACTTCAAGCGGGTCGGCAACTGCGTCGGGGCCAGCGCCTGCCCGGCCGGCTCCGGCCGCACCTCCGCCCACTACCTGCTCTCCTGGTACTACGCCTGGGGCGGCGCGTACGAGACCAGCCAGAACTGGTCCTGGCGGATCGGCTCCAGCCACAGCCACTTCGGCTACCAGAACCCGTTCGCGGCCTGGGCGCTGACAAACGTCGACGAGCTCAAGCCGCGCTCGCCGAACGCGGCGGCGGACTGGACCAACAGCCTCAACCGGCAGTTGGAGCTCTACACCTGGCTCCAGTCGGCTGAGGGCGGCATCGCCGGTGGCGCGACCAACAGCTGGGGCGGGCACTACGGCCAGCCGCCGGCCGGCACGGCCACCTTCTACGGCATGTTCTACGACGTTGACCCGGTCTACAACGACCCGCCGTCGAACCGGTGGTTCGGCATGCAGGCCTGGTCGATGCAGCGCATCGCCGAGCTGTACCTGGTCAGCGGGAACGCCCAGGCCAAGGCGCTGCTCGACAAGTGGGTGCCGTGGGCGATCGAGCACACCACGCTGGGTGAGGACTGGTCCATCCCGTCGGACATGGAGTGGACCGGCCAGCCCAACAACTGGAACCCGAGCAACCCGCAGCCGAACAACAACCTGCACGTCGAGGTGACGGTCCGGGGTCAGGACGTCGGCGTCGCCGCCGCCTACGCCCGCACCCTCATCGCGTACGCGGCCAAGTCGGGCGACACCGAGGCGAAGGAAACCGCCAAGGGGCTGCTGGACGCGCTGCACGCGCACAGCGACGACCAGGGTGTCTCGACGGTGGAGAAGCGTGGCGACTACGAGCGCTTCGACGACGTCTACGACGCCTCCACCGGGCAGGGCCTGTACATCCCGCCGGGCTGGACCGGTGAGATGCCCAACGGTGACGCCATCGCGCCGGGGAAGAGCTTCCTCGACATCCGGTCGTTCTACAAGGACGACCCGGCGTGGCCGAAGGTGCAGGCGTACCTCGACGGTGGGCCGGAGCCCGAGTTCCGTTACCACCGCTTCTGGGCCCAGGCGGACGTCGCCATGGCCTACGCCGACTACGGGAAGTTGTTCCCCAACGGCTGAACGAACTCCTCCGGGTGGGCAGTGACCCACCCGGAGGTGCCGGCCGAGCCTCGGGGGTAGAGGCAGGTCCGGAAGGCGGCCTGACACCCACGGTCAGGCCGGGGTGGGTCGGCCCTCTGGCCGACGCAGCGGAGCGGTCGGCCCACCCCACCACCGGGCGAGCCGCCGGGCACGGCGCGCACATGGCGAAAAAAAGTGACCGTCCCGGGATCACAACCCGGCCCGGGACGGAGTAACGTACATCACCGGAGAGGCCGCTCCCCCCGTGGCGGCCTCTCCCTTATTGTCCCAGCCCAGGTGCGTGCGGCGCGTCCTCGTCCGACGCCTTCGCGGCCGGCTCGGTCCGCGGTGTCACCGGGTGCCGCAGGCCCGGGTGACCGGCCGGCAGCGACCGGCGCAGCACGGCCCAACTCACCGCCAACGCCGCCGCGACCAGCGGCCAGGTCAGCCCCACCCGGGCGGCGGTCAGGGCGAGCACGTGTCCGCCGAGATACAGCGGCACGAACACCGCCACCCGCAGCAGGTAGGTTCCCGTCCACACCCAACTGGCCCGGCCGTACGCCCGCAGCAGCGCCGGGTCACGTCGCCAACGTCCGCGCTGGCCCAGCGTGGTGCCGACGACGACCCCCAGCAGCGGCCACCGCACCATGATGCTCACCGCCCAGGCCAGCGCGCTTGCGGCATTGGCCAGCACCTGCACGAGGAAGAAGTCCTCGGCCCGCCCGGTGCGCACCGCCACCAGCGCGGCCACACAGACGGCCAGCAGCCCGACCAGCACCGACCGGGGCCGGTCACCACGGCGCAACCGCCAGCCGGCCACCACCGCCCCGGCGACCAGGGCCGCCACCACCCCGACCAGGACCGACCGGTCGGCCACCAGCCAGCCCACCGCGAACGCGACCGGCGGCACGGTGGCGTCCACGGCTCCGCGCCGCCCACCGAGCAGATCGGCCAGTGACTCGCCCCGCCCGACCGTGGTGGCGTCCCGCTCCGACGTACCGGTCACGTCCCCTCCTTCACCTGCGGCCCAACCTATCGCCACGCCACGGGCGGGCCACCGGCCGGACGTCGCGAGCGTGCCGCTAAGTTGTGCGGGTGCGCGTGACGCCCAGGGGTGGTACAGCGGTCTGGCTGGTCGTGCTGGCCCTCATCCAGACGGCGGCCTTCATCGCCGTCTGGCAGTTCGCCCTGCACACCGAGGTCGGTCAGTGGATCGACACGGTGGCCCTCACCGGTAACCGCATCGGCCAAGACCACATCGAGGAACCGGTCGACCGGATCCTCAACGCCATGTCCGTGGTGTCGCTGCTGGCGGTCACCGTGATGATCGGATTCATCGCGCTGATCCGTGGCCGGGTCGCCCTGGCCGTCGCGGCGACCCTGCTGATCGCGGGTGCCAACGTCACCACCCAACTGCTCAAGTACGGACTGAGCCGCCCCGACTACGGCATCGACCTGGAACGGGTGTACGTCGGCAACAGCCTGCCCAGCGGGCACACCACGGTCGCCGGCTCGGTGGCGGTGGCCCTGGTGCTGGTGCTGCCGCCGAAGGTGCGGGCCGCCGGTGCCGTGATCGGGGCCGCCTACGCCGCGACCGCCGGGGTGGCGACCCTGTCGGCGGGCTGGCACCGGCCCAGCGACGCGATAGCCGCGTTCCTGGTGGTCGGGGTATGGGCGGCGCTTGCCGGCCTGCTGCTGCTGATCACCCAGCGGGAACGGGCGGAGGTCGCCCCCGGCGACGCGCACCGGCTCACCGCGCTGCTGCTGGGCATGGGCGGGGTGCTGGCGCTCGCCGGCTGCGCGCTGGCCCTGTGGTGGCTGGTGGGCCTGCGGTCCACCCCGGCGGCGGAGCTGGCCCGCCGCCCGCTGTTCGTCGGCTACGCGGGCAGCGGCGCCGGTATCGCCGGCTCCATGGCGGTGGTCATGGCGCTGGTGCTCACCGCCGTGCACCGTCTGGTTCCGCGCTACAAGGGCTGAGCGGATGAGCACCGTACGGTCGGCCTTCCACGACGAGTGCGACCGGCTCGGCGCGGTCCTGCCCACCCTCGACCGGTCGGACCTCGACCGCCCGACCCGCTGTGCGCCGTGGACGGTGGCCGACCTGCTGGCCCACGTGCGCACCGGCGCCGGTCGGCTGGCCGGCATGCTGACCGCCCCGGCGCCCGGCCCCGCCCAGGTCGACGCCGCCGGCTACTTCGGTGCGGCGAAGTTCCTACCGGCGGTGGACGCCGCCCGGATCGCCGCCGCCCAGGGTGCGGCTGCTGCGGCCGACGCCGGACCGCCGCCGGGCCGGACCGGCGCGGTGCTCGCCGCGGACTTCGACCGGGCCTGGCGGGCCACCCTCACCGCGGTCGACGCCCACCCCGCCGACCGGGTGGTCCGCACCCGGCACGGCGACGCGATGACGGTCACCGAGTTCCTGCGTACCCGGGTGGTGGAGGTCGGGGTGCACGGCCTCGACCTGGCCGAGGCGCTGGACCGGCCACCATGGCTGACCCCGACCGCCGCCCGGGTGATCGCCGACCTGCTCACCGGCGGGCAGGCACTGCCGGCGGAGCTCGGCTGGGACCGGCTCACCCTGATCGGCAAGGCGACCGGCCGCAGCCCGCGCAGCCGGGCCGAGCAGGACGCCCTCGACACCGCCGGCATCCGGCTGCTCGCCTTCGGCGGCTGACCGGGGACCAGCCACGGCCGACCGGTGGCCGCGCGCCGCCGGGTCAGGCGGTGGTGCGCGGCGCCGGTACGTGCGGAACGGCGGCCCGCAGCTGGGCCAGGACCACCGGGTCGATCCGACCGGGCGCCAGCCGCTCCTCCAGGTTCTCCAACCCGGCCCAGGCGACCAAGGCGTCCTCGGGCTCCGCCGGGTCGGCCGGATACCCGAGCGCGGTCAGCAGGCCGGCGACCTCGGCGGCCAGCGCACCGGTCAGGTCCAGCAGGGTGGCCGGATCGGGCCGGCTGAACAGCAGGGTGTGCACCGCGAGCAGCCGGTCGAGTTCGGAGATCGGGTCGGGGTGGTCGTCGACCCGCAGGTCGATCATGGTGTCGCCGGTGCCGCCGTACCCGCCGCCACGGCGCACCACCAGCAGCCCCGCGCTCTGCCGGCCACGCCGGTCACCCCCGGCCGCCTCGCCGGCCCGCAGCGCCGCGAGCAGCCGTTGCGGGAACGGCAGGTGGCTACCGGCCAGCCAGGCGTCGCGCAGCCCGTCGACGACCTGCGGGCCGGTGAGGATGTTGCCCTGCGCCGCCCAGCCGTCGCCGGCCTGCCCACCGGCCCAGCCCCGACAGTGGACCCCGGTCCAGGTGGCACCCGGCCCGCTGGCAGCGACCACACCGAGCTGCCGGTGATCGCGTTCCGGATCGGCGGCGACCAGGCCGGCGACCACCCCGGCGGCGGACACACCGGTCCGCAGCAACGCCAACCCCTGCGGCCGGTAGGCCAGGTTCACGTGCGCCTGGGTGGCGATCGCGCCGACGTCGGCCGCCGCGCCCGGCACCAGGGCCCCGGCGGCCAGGAACCGGCTCGCCACGACGACGCCGTGCAACCGGCCGTCGTCGGAGCGGGCCACCAGGGAGAAGGTCACGCTGGGAAGGTTAGCGCTGGTGACGGTGCTGCGACCGCCGCCATGACCTTGCCCGACGAGGCCGGGCCGGGCACCATCGACCGATGACGACGCGATGGGCAATGACGGTGCCGATGGGCGGAATCCCGCTCGCCGACCACGCCGCGGTGTACGCGGCACTCGCCGACGCCGGCTTCACCGACGTGTGGTCCTCCGAGGTCAACGGGGCCGACGCGTTCACCCCGCTGGCGCTGGCCGCCGCCTGGCAGCCCGGACTACGGCTGGGCACGGCGATCGCACCGGCGTTCACCCGCGGGCCCGGCCTGCTGGCGATGAGCGCCGCCGCGCTCGCCGACGTCGCCCCCGGCCGGTTCGCCCTCGGCATCGGCGCGTCGTCACCGGTGGTGGTCTCCGACTGGAACGCCGTGGAGTTCACCGAACCGTTCCGGCGTACCCGTGACGTGCTGCGATTCCTGCGGGCGGCGCTGCGCGGGGAGACCGTCGACGGCGCCTTCGACACCTTCGCCGTCCGCCGGTTCACCCTGGAACGGCCGCCGGCGGTGCCGCCGGCGCTGCTGCTGGCGGCGTTGCGTCCCGGCATGCTGCGGCTGGCCGCCGCCGAGGCCGACGGAGTGATCCTCAACTGGCTCGCCGCCACCGACGTGCCCCGGGCGGTGGCCGAGCTGGGGCAGCGGCGGGCGCAGTTCGAGGTGGTCGCCCGGATCTTCGTCTGCCCCACCGAGGACGCCAGGTACGCCCGCACCCTCGGCCGACGGATGATCACCAGCTATCTGACCGTGCCCGCGTACGCGGAGTTCCACCGCTGGCTCGGTCGGCAGGAGGCACTCGCCGGCATGTGGACGGCGTGGGCGGCCGGCGACCGGCGTGGTGCGCTGGCCGCGATCCCGGACGAGGTGGTCGACGCGCTGATCCTGCACGGCTCACCCGAGCAGTGCCGGGCACAGGTGAACCGATACGTCGACGCCGGGGTGGACGTACCGGTGCTGGCGTTGCTGCCCACCCCGGAAGTCACCGCCACCGACCCGGCGGCCCTGACCACGCTGTTCGCCCGGCTCGGCCGCGACGCGAAGGAGGCGGCGTGAACCTCACCGACCGGGTAGCGGTGATCACCGGCGGCGCCGGGGGGATCGGTGCGGCGATGGCCCGGCGGTTCGCCGCCGAAGGCGCCGCCGCGCTGGTCCTGGCCGACCTGGACGGTGCCGCCGCCGAGGCGGTCGCCGCCGCCGTGGGCCCACTGGCCCGTGGGCTCGCGGTGGACGTCACCGACGAGGAACAGGTACGCGCCCTGGTCACCGACACCGAACGTCGCCACGGCCGGATCGACGTGTTCTGCGCCAACGCCGGGGTGAGCACCGGCGGGGGAGTGGAGGTCGACGACGCCGGCTGGGAACGGTCCTGGCGGGTAAACGTGCTCGCCCACGTGTACGCCGCCCGGGCGGTGCTGCCGGCGATGCTCGCCCGGGGCAGCGGCTACCTGCTGCACACCTGCTCGGCGGCGGGGGTGCTGACCGCCGTCGGCGACGCCGCGTACACCACCACCAAGCACGCTGCGGTGGGATTCGCCGAGTGGCTGTCGGTGACCTACCGCGACCGGGGCATCCGGGTCAGCGCGTTGTGCCCGCAGGGAGTCGACACCCCGATGCTGACCGAGGGCCTGGCCGCCGGGCACCTGGGTGCCCGGGTCATCGCCTCCTCCGGCGTGGTGCTCAGCCCGGACGACGTGGCCGCGGCGGCGGTCGCGGGAATGGCGGAGGAACGGTTCCTGATCCTGCCGCATCCGGAGGTGGCCGACTACGCCCGCCGCCGCGCCGAGGACCCCGACGGCTGGCAGTCCGGCCTCCGCAAACTCGTCCGCCGGCTGCGCGCCGCAGATCAGGACGCGCCGCCGCCGAACCCGGCAGCATCACCGTAGGTGGCGTCTCCGGCGATGGCGGCCGGGGCAAGCCTCAGCGGCGCCAGCGCAGCGGGCCGGGATGCACCGACCAAAGCAGTCGCCGCCAGCGGGGACGAGCTGCTCGCACCGCCGCCGTGTAGACGGTGGCCGCCGCGGCGGCGGCAGCGGCCTGCTCCTCGTCGGCCGTGCCGGGCGCGAAGCTGACCTGATTGACCAGCCGGGCCAGCTCGTCGACGGCCCCGTACGTCGCTGCCGGCGGCTGAGCACCGGGCAGGGCCTGTCGGGCCCGTGCGGCGACCTCGGTGGCGGACAGGTCGGCGGCGACCGGTTGGCCAGCCAGTCGCAGCGCGTCGGTCAGCTCCCGCCAGGCGCCGGCGATGCGGTGCGTGGGGTCACCCCGGTGCAACCGGGCCCGGGTCTGTGCCCGGCGCAGCCCGGCGAGGGCGGCCAGCAGCGCCACGACGACGAGCAGCAGGCCACCGCCGGTACCGCCGACCAGCACCGGTGTCGATACACCTCCACTGTCCGTGGGGTCACCGGGTGCGCCCTGCGCCGGTGGGGAGGCGGTCGGCTCCAGGGTGGGTTCCGGCTGCTCCGACGGCGGCGGGTCCTCCGGCTGGGGACGGAAGTCCTCCTCCACCGGGCGGGGCTCCTCGTCCGGTCGGGGCAGCGGGTCGAACGCCACCCAGCCGAGGCCGTCGAAGAGCACCTCCGGCCAGGCGTGCGCGTCGGCGGCCCGCACCGGACCCGATGCGGGAGCGGCGAAGCCGACCACCACCCGGGTCGGCAGCCCGGCGAGCCGGCCCAGCACCGCGAACGACGCGGCGAACTGTTCGGACGTGCCGCGCTGCCCGCCGCCGTTGCGCGGCCCGAACAGGAAGAAGGCCAGATTCGGGTAGGCGTGACCGCTCGGCGCGTCGGCGACCAGCCGGTAGTGCTCGGCCAGCCACTGCTCGATCGCCGCCGCCCGCGCGTACGGGGCGCCGTTCTCCTCGGCCAGTTGGGTCGCCAGCCGCCGCAACTGCTCGGGTGTCCCGTCGGGCACGTGCAGCACCCGGGCCACCGCGTCGCCGGCCGGGGTGTTCGCGGTGGCCAGCAGGTTGGTGTCGGGGCGCTCCCGGGTCGAGGTCACCGTGTAGCGCAGGCCGGGGGTGAGACCCTCGGGCCGGATCAGCGTGCCGGTGCCCGGGTCGTAGGCGACCCGGGCACCGCTGACCTCGCGTGGGGTCGGCACCGCGGGCAGCAGCCGTCCACTGAGGTCACCCACGGTGATCTCCTGGCGGACGGTTTCGACGGTGGCCTGCGGTGCCGGTTCCGTGATCGGCAGGATCCGGCCGGCGTTGCGGTAGGTGGCGCCCACCCGCCAGGTGACCCCGTCGTAGTCGCTGAGCACCGCCAGCCGGATCCGCACGCCGGCACCGCTCGACGCGGCAGCCTCGGCCGGGCCCGTCGGGCCGGCGCCACCGGGCCTGTCGGTCGCCACCTGGAACAGTTCCTGCTCCGGATTCAACGCCCAGCCGGAGATCCGGATCAGCGGGTTCTCGTCAAGCGTCTCCACCTGCGGCGGTTCCACGTAGCGGCGGGGATCGACCGGTCGGCTGTCGACCAGGGCGGCCACCGTCGGGCCGAGCAGCGCCGCCAGCGCAACCACCACCGCCGTACCGGCGGCCGAGGCCACCGCCAGCCGGGCCCGCACCCCGGACCGCACCGCCGGGGCGAGCCCGGCGGCGAGGTCACCGTCCGCCGGTCGGGACGACACCGCCAACCCCAGCGCGGCCGTCACCACAAACGCCACGGTCGCCGCGATCGCCGGCTCCGCGTTGGGCCCGACCACGTACACCGCACCGGCGTGCAGCAGCACCGGCGGCAGGTAGCCCAGCAGCACCCGCCCGGCCCGCAGCGCCACCTCCGCGCCGGCCAGCCCGGCCAGCCAGGCGGCGACCACCGGCAGCAGGACCGTGTCCGGTGTGGCCTGCACCGGGATCATCGCGGTCAACAGCCGGGGAATGGCGTTGCCGGCGGCGTCGCCGGCCACCTCGACGAAGCCGCCCGGCAACTGCGCGTCGGCGGCGGCCACCCGCAGGCAGACCGCCGTCCACCCGAGCATGGCCAGCACCGACACCGGCGCGACCACCCAGGACGGTAGCCGCCGAGTCACGACGCTGACCAGCACCGACCCGACCGCCGCGCCGGCCACCAGCATCGTCAACAGCGATCCCGCGTACACCCGGCCGAGCACCACCCCGGCCAACGTGACCAGCACGACGAGCGTCGCCGGCACCGTCACCGCCCGCAGCAGCCTCACCATCGGCGTACCCCGTCCCACTCGGCGGCGAAGGCCGCCCCGTCGGCCGCGTCGACGACGACCAGGCCGGCCGCGCCCGGCGGCGTCGGCTCCGCCGCCCCGAAGATCCCGACCACCACCGACGGGTACGCGCCGCGCAGCGCGCCCACGTGCCCCAGGTCCCCGGTCGCGCCCGGTCCGGTGAGTACGACCAGGGTGTCGCCGAGCCGGTCGCGGCGCAGCCGCGCCGCCGCGGCCTCCAGCGTGCCCTCGCCGGTCAGGGCCACCGCCGCCAACCGGTCCAACGGCCCGACAGGGCCGGTACCCGACCCGTCGCCGGCCACGACGTCACCGGACCCGCCGCCCGTACCGCGGTCGCCCGATCCGGCGGACGTGTCCTCGGCGGCGACGAACAGCAGCACCACCGGCAGGTCCTCGCGGACCGCGGCGGTGACCACCGACGCCGCCGCCTCACAGGCCGACTCGAACGAATCCGCCACCCCGCCGACCCGGACCGGATGCGCGAGCGCCCGGTTGTCCAACAACACCACGATCCGGGGCAGACTGGTGTCCACGTTCTCCCGCACCATCAGCTCACCCACCCGAGCGCTGGTACGCCAGTGCACCCGCCGCAACTCGTCGCCGACGACGTACTCCCGCAACGAGTCGAAGGTGATCGAACCGTGCGGCACCGCGTCGACCCGCCCGTCGAGACTGCGTCCCGCGCCGGTGGGCACCGCCCGCAGCGGATGGATCCTCGGGTGCACCCACACCGGCACCACGTCGCCGTAGGAACGGGCCAGCACCACCAGGCCGAGCGGGTCGCGGCGGGTCACCCGCAGCGGCCCGACCGGCACCACTCCGCGTCGGCTCGTCGGCACCGGGTAGCTGACCGTGGTGTCCGCGCCGGGCCGCAACCGCAGCACCGGCACCGGCACCACTTGGTCACCGCAGCGGTCGGTGGCCAGCATGCTCGCCGCCCCCGTCCGGCCCGCGTTGCGTACGGTCAACGTCATCGTGGCCGGCTCGCCCCGGGCCACCCGGTCCGGTTCGGCCTGCCGGGACACCAGCAGCCGGGGCCGCCGGGCCGCGGCGACCAGGGCGACCGCCAGCGCGGTGCCGGCCGCCGCGCCGAGCAGCGTCAACTCCGGGTACCCGAACCGGAAACCCGCTCCCAGCAGCAGCCCGGCCGCCACGAGCAGCCCGATGCCCCGGGCGGTGATCCCCACGACAGACCTCGCCGGTCAGGGGTGCGCCGGGGCCGGCTGGCCCGACGGCAGCGGCACCGGCACCGAGGCGACCGCCTGCCGCAGCACGTCCGCGGCGGTCACCCCGCGCACCTGCGCGTCGGGAGTGAGCAGCAGCCGGTGCGCGAAGACCGGCTCGGTGAGCGTCTTCAGATCCTCCGGCATGATCCAGCCCCGGCCGTCGATAAGCGCGTACGCGCACGCCGCCCGGGTCAACGCGATCACCCCGCGTGGACTGACCCCGACCCGGACCTGCGGATGGGTGCGGGTGGCCGCCGCCAGCCGCACCGCGTACGCGTACAGCGGCTCGGCGATGTGCACCCGCCGGGCCATCCGGACCATCTCGCCGACGGTGGCGGTGTCGGTCACCGCCGCGAGCGCCTCGGGGGAGCGGACCGTCGCCCCGCGCAGCACCTCCACCTCCACCGACTCGTCCGGATACCCCACCGACAACTTCACCAGGAACCGGTCCAGCTGGGCCTCGGGCAGCCGGTACGTGCCGTCCATCTCCACCGGGTTCTGGGTGGCCACCACCAGGAACGGCTGCGGCACCGGGTGCCGCACCCCGTCCACGGTGACCGTCCGCTCCTCCATCACCTCCAGCAGCGCCGACTGCGTCTTCGGCGACGCCCGGTTGATCTCGTCGGCGATGACGATGTTGGCGAAGACCGGGCCGGGATGGAACTCAAAGCCCCGGGTGGCCTGGTTGAAGATGGTCACCCCGGACACGTCGGAGGGCAGCAGGTCCGGCGTGAACTGGATTCGCCGCCACTGCCCCTTCACCGTCGCCGCGATCGCCCGGGCCAACGTCGTCTTGCCCACCCCGGGCACGTCCTCCAGCAACACGTGCCCCTGAGCGAACAACGCGGTCAACGCCAGCCGCACCACCTGCGGTTTGCCGAGCACCACCGTGTTCACGTTCTCGGCCAGCCGGGCGGCCAGGGCGGCGAAGCCCTGCACCTCCTGCTGGGTGAGCGGTTCCTGGCTGTTCACGGTGGTGCTCCTCGCCCGGGTTGGATCAGCAGGTGGGCAGGACGTTGATGTCGTCCCCGCCCTCCAGGTTGAGCCAGGCCCAGGGGATGTAGTTCCGTCCGCTGTACTCGACCTGCACCCACCAGGTGCTCTGCTTGTGGTCGTTGTAGATCCAGGAGTCGATGTCCGCGCCCCGCACCTTGCAGTACGCCTTCAACCGGGTGCCCGGCTTCGCCCAGCCCTCCTGGCGATCGTTGTCCTGCCGGGGCACCGAGAAGATCTCGTTGCCGTTGCGGCCGTCCCGGTCCCGGTCGCAGTAGGTGCGCTGGTCACCGTCGGGACCGTTGTTACAGGTGGCGACGCCGAACAGGGCGTCGGTCTGCTGCGCTCTGGTGGCGGTGCCGCTGCCGGCGGCGTTGGTCGCCGTCACCGTGAACGTGTAGCTGGTGCCGGGCGCCAACCCGCTCATCGTGATGCTCGAACACGGGCCACTCTTCGCCGGCTGACCCGACCGGGACAGCGTACAACTGGCCTGACCGCCACCGGCGTCCACGGTGAACGTCACCGTCGCCGCCGTCGCGGTCGCCGACGAACCGGTCACCGTCACCCGAGGCACGGCCACCGTACGCGCCGTCGTCGTCGCCTGCGCACCCTCGCCGGCCTCGTTCACCGCCCGGACCCGCACCGTGACGTTCTGCCCGTCACCGAGCCCGCCCACCGTAGCCCGGGTGTCGGTGACCTCGCTGCGCTTGTCACCCACCTCGACCACGTAACCGGTCACCGGCCGGCCGTTGGCCACCGCCGGTGACCACTGCACCGCCACCGTTCCCGGCTGGTCGGCCACCGTGCTCGCCCGCAACTCCAGCGGCTCACCGGGAGCCGTGAACGGCACCACCGTGTTGCTCACCGGCGACGCCTCCGACGCCGCGCCCTTGTCGTTCACCGACACGACGGTGAACGCGTACTGCGTGCCGTACTCCAGCTCGCCGGCCTTCACCACCAGCTCGGTGCCGGTCGCCTCACCGACCGGAGCGTTCGTGCCCGCCGAGGTCGCCGACACCGCGTACCGGGCGATCGTGTTGCCCTGCCCGTTCGCCTCCGGCCACGTCACCGCCACCGTGCCGTCCGCCCGTGCCTCGGCGGTCACCTCGGTCGGCGCGTCCGGCACCTCCGCGGTCGGCGTCACCGGGTTGCTGTTCCGGGCCGGACCCGCGCCCTTCGCGTTCACCGCGTGCACCGAGAAGCGGTACGTCTCACCGTTGGTCAGCTCGGTGACCTCCACCGACCGCTGGTTCGCGCCGACCTCCAACCGCTGCCCGGCACCCTCCACCACGTACCGGATGATCTCGGCACCGTTGGCCGCCGCCGGCCGCCAACTCACCCTGGCCCGCGCGTCGCCCGCCGCCGCCGTCACGTTGCGCGGCGCACCCGGCTTGCTCACCTGAGGCTTCTTCGGCGGCGGAGGTGGCGGCGGAGGCTCCGGCGGCGGATCGCCACCGAGCACGTCGTTGGCGTACTTGTCGACCTCCCGCACCTGGTGCGAATCGTCGACCACCCGCGCGGTCGCCGCCTCCGGCGCGTTGATGAACAGGTAGTTCTCCCGCACCTCCAGCTCCAGCGGGCCACCCCAGCGGCCCCGGATCGTGTCGGTCAGCTGGCCCGTCGCGTCGAACGCGTACACCGTGCCCGCCGCCTCGTCCGCGCAGTAGAACCGCCCGGCCCAGGCCACCGCCGGGCCGAGCCGATCACCGTCACCCGGCACCGTGAACGACCGCACCTCACCGCCGTCGCCGATCGCGTGCACCCGCCGCTGCCCCGGCACCGTCACCGGCACCACCGGCCCGCTGGTCCGCACCGGCAGGATGCCGGGCCCGGTCAACGTCGACGCCAACGCCGTGCGTCGGGTCGTACCGTCCACGACGGTCACCAGCGCCCCGGCCGTGCGGTCCAGCACCGCCACCCCGGCGTCCAACGTGGAGACCACCAACTCGTGGCTGGCCTCCGCCACGTCGTACGACTGCACCCGCGGTTGACCCACCGGCGAGTCCGCCGCCTCCGACGGCAGCACCGCCGGAGTGATCGCCGAGACCGTGCCCTCCGCCGGCACCGCCACCCACAGACGACCCTCGCCGTCGAACGCGCCGCCGGTGATCCCCGGCGGATAGCGCACCGGCTCGCCCACCGGGGCCAGCGACCGCGGATCCAACTGCCGCACCACACCCTGCACCGCGTCCACCACGAACGCCGCGTCCTCGTGCAACGCCACACTCACCCCGAGCCCGGGAGTGGTCGGCGTGGTCGCGGTGATCTGCAACGTCGCCAGGTCCAGCGCGCTTATCTGACCGGTGTTCAGATCCCGCAGCACCAGCAGCCGGTCCGTCTGCGTCACCTGCATCGGATGCCGCCGCGCCGCCGGCACCTCCATGCGGGTGTCGACCCGGGCGGTGACCCCGTTGACCCGCGCCAACTCGCTGCGCGCGGCGCTCCACAACCATGAACTCGCGTCGTAGTTGGCCACCGCGTTGTCCGCCGAACCCAGCCCGAGCACGGTCAGCCCCATCGCCGCCAGCAGCGCCAGCACCGTACCCACGGTGACCAGACCACCGCGTACCCGGGACCGGGATCGTGGGGTGCGGGTCGGAACGGCCTCGTCGATGCTTGCCACAGCCGGCAGCCTCCCGTGTCGTCTCGGCAGGTGGCGCCCCCGTTGCGGCGACCCCTCCCCTGAGCCGGGAGCCATCATATGGTCACGCTGCGGACGCCGGGAACCCACACCGTCTGCCGGTGGACACCCAGCGTGGCGTGTCGTCGGCGTGTCCCGCCACGACTGTCGACTTGCTCCCTTCACGGCTCGGTGGCCGATCCGACCGGGACCGGTCACCCGCCCCTCAGCCGGTCGGGTCGGCCTACCGCGACGTGCACACCTGGTCGGAGGTGGCGAACTGGTCGGTGTCGTAGACCGCGAGCACCGCGAAACAGTAGTTCACCCGGGTACTCAGCCCGTTGACCGTGTAGCTGGTCCGACCCGGGTCCACCGTGGCCATCATGCCCAGCGACTGCCCGGTCCGCCCACCGGCCACCATGAACGGCACCAGCCCGTCCGACGGGTCCGTCCAGGTCAACGTGATCGTCGTGGTGTCGTCGCGCATCGTCAGGTTCCCCGGCGGCGGGCCCACCGAACCGGGCGACGGAGTCGTCGGTCCGGTCGGCGGTGTGGCCCGCCGGTCCAGGACCAGCAGACCCAACCCGATCACGGCGGCCAGGGCCACCAGGACCGCCACCACCGCCACCACAATCGCCACCCGGTTGCGCCCGGGCGTGGGCTCGCCGCTCGGCATCGCCAACGGCCCCTGGTAGGGCAGGGGGCTACCCGCAAGCCGGGCACCGGAATGACCCCAGGCCGGTGACGCGGCCGGCCCCGGATAGGGCGGCGGTGCGCCGTGACCGCCGGGCTGCGGATAGGCCGGTGAGCCGTACGGCTGGGCACCCGTACCCGGCAGCTGTTGATCATGCCGCTGCGCGGCGCCCCCCGGCCCGTACGGGTTGGATCCACCCGGGCCCTCGTACGAGCCGACACCGCTCACCGGACCGTACGGCGGTGGTCCGGGATGGGCGGCTCCGCCGGTCGGCGGGTAGCCACCCGGCCCACCGGCTGCTCCGCTGGCGGGCGGCGGATATCCGGCTGGCGGCCGGTGACCGGTTGCGCCGTCGGGCGGTATCCAGCCGGGTGGTGCACTGGTGGGGCCGGGTTGCGGCAGCGGTGCGCTCAGGTCATGCGGGCTGGCCGGTGCGGTGCCCTGCGGAGGCACGGGCGAACCCGGCGGCGCGCTGATCGGCGGCGCGCTGATCGTTGGTGCGCTCACGGGAGGTGTGCTGATCGGTGGTCCGCTGATCGGCGGTGCGCTCACGGGAGGTGCGCTGATCGGTGGTCCGCTGATCGGTGGTGCGCTGACTGGCGGCGCACTTACGGGTTGGGTCTGACCCCAGGGTGCCTCGGCGGGCGGTCCCGGCGCTGGCGGCGCACTGACCGACCAGGCCGATCCGGGCGGGGCACTGACCGGCTGCTCCTCAGCCGGCCGGCTGGTGCCCGCAGATGACCAGGCCGCGGACCCACTCACCGGTGAGGCAGCGCCATCCGCCGAGGCCGGCACGTCAGGCGTACGGCCGGCCCGTACCTCCTCCTCCAGCAGCGGCCCGATCTGCTGGACCTGGATGGTGGGCTGCGCCCACTCGGGATGCCCGGTGGAGACGGCCTCGGCAGCGGTCGACCCGACGGACCGCACCACGCCGGTCGGTTCGTCGTCCTCGACCCGCTCACGCGAAGCCCTTCCGGCCGGCGGCCGGCCGGGCGGTGCGACCGACGGTGCGCTGTGCGACGGGACCGGCACGCCGCCGGGAAGACTGGACACGGCCGCAGCCGAAACCGGCGGCACCACCGGCGCGGCCGGTGCCACAGCCGACCGGGACGGGTCCACCGCAGGCGCGACCGGACCGCCCGACTGATCGTGAAAGGCCGTCCGTGCCTGCGGCACCACCGGCGGTGGCGGAACATGTGTTGCGGGGGACAACGCTGAAACTGATGGCGGTGACACCGCTGGACCGGGCGGTGCGGCAGGTGACGGTGAGGCGGCCCGTGAATCCTGCGGTGCCACCACCGGTGGTACGGCAGGCGGCGTGACGGGCGGCGGCGGGATCTGCGGCGTCCCGGCCGGTGGTGCGGTGGGCGGCGGCGGGATCTGCGGTGGGTTGGTTGCCCCCGCACCGGCCGAGATCTGCGGTGGCCGGATCACCGCCGGCGGCGCCGGTACGGCGGGCCCGGGTGGTGAGCTGGGAGCCAGCGGAACCGTTGCCACTCCAGGGCCGCCGGAGGTCGGGTGATCTATGGCCGGCGTGGCGGGCGAAAACGGTGCTGCCGTGGCCGCGTCGTGCGGCTTCCACAGCGTGGAGAGCGCAGCCAGGGACACCGTCGGTTCGTCCAACGCGCTCCGGCCCGCCGGGCCAGGGTGAGCGGCTGCCGGGACCGCGGGCTGGGGGGCGGGAGCGGCATCGCCGAGATACTCCCGCGCCGTGCGTACCGCCGGATGGTCGACGCCGAGCACGGCGGGGCCGGCGGCGGCCACGCGGGTGTAGTTCCGGCGCGCCTCGTGGCGATTGCCCAACTCGTCCGCGACGGACCCCAGCTCGAAGGCCAACGCCAGCATCAGCGGGTCGGCATGCGGCCAGCGACGCTCCCCGGCGGCGAACGCCTCCTCCAACACCCGCCGGGCGGCGCTCGGATCATCCGCCTCCCGATGCAGCCTGGCCAGCAGGTGAGCGGTGCTGAGCACGTCCGGATGATCTCTGCTGAACGGCGGCCGAGTGGACTCGACCGCGTCGACCAGCAGGTCACGGGCGGCGGCGAGGTTACCCGCACCACGCAGCGCGAGAGCCCGTTGCTGAGCGACGGCCAGGGGGGAAGCATGGGGCACGAGGCCCATGCTGCCGGGTACGGGCACCTCGACGCTACCCGGCGACGGCCTGCCGCGACCCCCTTGCAACGACAACCAGACGAGCCCGACGCCGATGTGCATGATCCACCTGCGGGGTGTACAGTAACTCCCCGTGCAGCCCACCGGGCGGCCTACGGGTGATGAGATGACCGAGGCTGACACGGTAGGCTGGGCAGACAGGTCCGGGTGGCGGAATGGCAGACGCGCTAGCTTGAGGTGCTAGTGCCCGTATAGGGCGTGGGGGTTCAAGTCCCCCCTCGGACACGTACAGTTACCCCACAGTAATCAGCGTCAGGCTTAGCCTCGACGCTGATTTTGTTTTGGCCGGGGTTGTAGGTGAGGGCGAGTCGCAGCGCGCGGTAGACGTTGCTCTTGTCCTGGTGGTGGGCGTTCCGCAGGGTGTTGCGGAGGTCGTCGAGGCTGCCGACGAGATGCCGGATGTCGTCCTCGGTGAGGCGTCGGGGTGCTTGTGCCTGTGCTGCTGATTGGTCGCGTTGAGTGACGGCGGCGGCGCGTTGGGCGTTGACCTCGGCCATCCATGCGGCGACGGTGGCGGGGTCGCCTCCGGCGTCGGCGATGGCGCGGTATTGGAGGAGTTTGGCGTCGCATGTCGCGATGATCTTGTTGGCGGCGGTGATTTCCGGGGCAATGACGCTGGGTCCGGTGTCGGGTTGGGCGGCGTGGAGTCGGCGGATCGTGTCGGTCAGTCGGTGCGGGGTGAACGCGGTGAGCAGCCAGTTGTCGAGGGCGGGGACGATGTCTCGTTCCGCGACGTAGACGTTGCGGGGGTGCTGGACGTGGTTGGCGAGGGCGTACTCGTTGGGGTAGCGGCACCGGTAGTAGGCCATCTCGTGGGCCTGGTGGCTTTGCATTTTGCGTCCACACAGCCCGCAGAGCATGAGTCCGCGAAGAAGGTAGTGGCGGCATACCCTCCGCTGTCGGTTGCCGGTGCGGCCCCGCCCGCTGGCCGCCATGATCGTCTGAACTAGCTCGAAGTCGTTGACGGTGACGAGCGGCGGGTGGGCGATCGTGTCGGACCACACCCACGAGGTCTTGTCGTTCCATCGCATGCGGGTTTCGTAGCCGAGGGCGACGTCGTTGACGTCGAGGAGTACCTCGTCCTTGCGCTGTTTGTTCCACACTTGGCGGCCGGTGTAGCGGGGGTTGGACAGGATGTTCTTGATCGCGCTCTTGGCCCAGCCCTCGCCGGTGCGGTGCGGGTTGCGGGCGGGGTCGGCGGCTGACGGTGACGGGATGCCGTCGCGGGTGAGCGCCTCGGCGATGGCGAAGTAGCCGTTGTTGGCGAGGTACATAGCGAAGATCCGCCGAACAACTGCGGGATGTGGAGCCCCACGTGCGTGCCCTGACAGCGCTCAATGAGTGCGACATCGACCTGGGTGCCACACCTCTGACCGCAGCCCACCTCAGCCGCCTCGCCGGACAAGCCAAGCGCCTGCGCAAACACCTGGCCGGTGGCCGACGCCTACGCCGCTACCTGCCCGCACGTGCCCAACTCAACGCCACCGATCTGCTGCAACAATGCACGGTTGACGGCGCCCCGCCCGCCACCGTCTCAGAGCTGACCGCGCTGTCCACCTTCCTTCAGGCAGAAGCAGCCGTCACCACCGCCTTGGAAGCATGGGCGCAGGTCGGAGTCCCGACCCTCTACGGGCCGCTCCGCCGTCGAGTGGCGCACCTCCACGACATCTCACACAACGCCTCAGCCCTGCGTACGCTCGCCGCAGCCCGGGACACTGTCGAGCGCCTCCTACGCAGCCACGGGATCCGCTTTGCAGTTCGCAACCCGGAAGACTGGGATCTCCTCGTCCGCGTCGGCCACAACCGCACGACCATCATCAGAGCACGACAGGCATCTGAAGCCATGACTGAGCTCACCGACACGCTGCAAACATGGTGCCGTAACCCGGAAATCGCCCCCGAAGTCGCCGATCTCAGCGTCGCCCTCGGCCGCGGCGACATCGACCGATACGCCGCAGCACGCCGACAACTTGATCTAGCGAAGAACGACAAGGACTCACAACAGCTCTGCGAAGAGCTGCTCCAGAGGCTTTCTGCCGCCCACTCGACCCTCGCCAGTCAGGTCAGCGAGAACCTCGACGATCCAACCTGGGGACAGCGCCTCAACGACATCGAAGCGGCATGGGCCTGGGGCGCCGCGGCGGCCTACCACCAGATCATTCGGCCCGCAGACACCGAGCAAATTCACGAGCAGCAAATCGACGACATTGAGATGGAACTCAACCGCGTCACGACAGAGCTAGCCGGCAAACAGGCTCTGCAGCACTGCCTGGAACGCATGACCGAACGGCAGCGCCAAGCCCTGCAGTCCTACAAGACCAACATGGGCGCCTACGGCCGTGGGCAGGGCAGGAACAAGGACCGGTACCTCACCGCAGCGTTCGAGGCGATGAAGCACGCCCAGCAGGCCGTCCCCGCCTGGGTCATGCCTCTGTCGGCCGTGACCGACACCATCCCGCCGCAACCGAACGCCTTCGACGTGGTCATCGTCGATGAAGCTAGCCAAGCCAGCGTCGACAACCTTTTCCTCCTATGGCTGGCACCACGAGTCATCGTCGTCGGCGACGAAAAGCAATGCGCACCCGGCGCCAACTATCGCAACAACGATTCCGAGGCCGTCCAAGAGAGCCTGGACCGGCACCTCGCCGACATGCCACTCAACCTCCGCAACGGCTTTCTTCCCAGCTCCAACCTCTACGAACTTCTCGCCTCCCGCTTCTCCGACGTTGTTCGACTATCGGAACACTTCCGGTGCATGCCCGAGATCATCGGATGGTCCTCCGCACAGTTCTACGACAACAGACTCATCCCTCTCCGCCAATTCGGGGCCGACCGACTTGACCCCCTCAGAGTCGTGCACGTCGACGACGCGGTGGAGGAGGGGCACAGGGCAACCCTGCGCAATCAGGTCGAAGCCCACGCCATCATCGATCACGTCCAGAAGATCATCGGCGACCCGGCATACCGCAACAAGACCATCGGCATCATCGCGCTACAGAGCGGCAAACAGACACACGTCCTCGAAAAGCTGCTCTACGAGCGCGTCGACCCGGCGGACATACGCCACCGAGAAATTCGAGTCGGCCAACCACCCGATTTCCAGGGCGACGAACGCGACATCATCCTGCTGTCCATGGTCGTCACCAAGGCCAAGAAGGCCCTCACCGGCCGCACCGAGCAGCGTCGGTACAACGTTGCCGCCAGTCGCGCCCGCGACCAACTCTGGCTGTTCACGTCGGTATCCCCGGCCAGCCTCAACCCCACCGACCTCCGCCACTCCCTGCTGACCTACATGCTCCACCCGCCAGCGACTCTCACGGTCGATCCTGAGCTCGACGACGTCACCCCCGACACCCGTAATGAATCGTTCTCCTGCCTGCTACAGCAACGCGTCTTCCTGGAGCTGCGCCGCCGCGGCTACGCCGCGGTCCCGCACTACCCCGTCGACCACCGCGCCATCGACCTTGTTGTCATCGGCGACAACGGCCGGCTTGCCGTCGAGTGCGACACACCGTCGCGGAACCGAAAACCTGAGCAGGCCCAGCAGGAACTACACCGCGAGCGGGAACTACGCCGAGCTGGCTGGCAGTTCATCCGCATCCGAGACAGCGAGTACCTGCGTGACCCGGCTGCCGCCCTCGAACCACTCTGGCAGCAACTACAGCAACGAGGCATCGAACCCCGTTCGCTGCCCGCAGCCCCCCGCCAGCAGCCACGTTGGAGACCCACACGGCTGTCCGACGACGAAGACGACCTCTAGGAGACCCGCATGCTCGAAGGAATCGACGACAACACCCTCGATGAGATTGCCCGAATCGCCTGCGGCGGCGACGACTACCCCGTGTATCGCCGTGGGACTGAACTGCCCAAGCTTCTCCAACAAGCCGGCTGGGAAAACGTCCTGCCATACAACGGCGACCAGCGCCGAAGCTGGCTCACCAACCAACTCCGCCAACGTCGAAAGGCACCCGGCGCCATCGACGCGCTCGTCTGCCGCCTCGCGGACCGCCGTGAGTACATCCATCGCAACGAGCCCCTCGCCGCCGCCGAGGTCACCAACCTGCTCAACAGCATCCTCGTCATCGAGGGCTTCGAGATCGCCCACAACCAAGGGCGACCTGTCATCCGCCCTTACAAGCAGCCGGAGGACCAAGAGCAACAGGCACCAGACGTCATGCTCCACGTGGCCATGGCAGACATTGTCCGCGACGCCGACCTAGCCGTCATTCTTGAAAGCCGACTCAACGAGGCACGCATCTGCGACCGCAACGGTGCCTACGCCAGCGCAATCATCATGCTCGGCAGCCTCCTGGAAGGCGTACTCCTCGACGCCGTCAAGGCCCGCACGCCCAACTCCAAAAAAGCCCCCCACGAGTGGACCCTGCACGAGCTGATCGAGACCGCCCACCGAGAAAAGTGGATACAGGCCGACGTCCGCGGCTTCGCAGGAAAACTCCGCGAATACCGTAACCTCGTGCATCCCAACGCCCAAGTAAGAATCGGCCACGCCCCGGACCGCGACACCGTCAGCATGTGCTGGCCTGTGATCAACGCAGCCCTTAACGACCTGGCGGCCACCGCAAGGTGACAGCGAGGGTGCAGATTGCCTCCCGCACCTGTTTAGAGGAGGGCCCGGGCCAAACCTCGTTTTTTACCGGCTGATGACAGGTGCGAAGATGCCGCAGACTTCCATGCTCGTCGGGGAGTCGCCGCGGCGCGGAGAGATCCAGCGTTCGAGTAAGTGCCTGCTGGCTCTAGGCCCCGGAGGACCCGAAGCCGGCTCAATCAGCCACTGTGCCTGATCACCGGACAGTCGGTATTGGCGCGATCCGCTGAAGATCAGGAACTCTTCGCCGACTTGCTGGAACAGTGCGGGTCCGTCGTGCAAGCTCAGCTGCATCCAGGTTTGGTCACTGCAGGCAACGACGCCTTGCGGAGCGAGTGGCCAGCGGTGCAACGAATCCGCCAGCAGTCGGTCGGCTGCGGCGCGGGCTGTTGGCTCAACGCTGAACTCCAGGTCTGACTCGGTCATACAGTGTTGGAAGTAGTGCCACGCATTCCCGACAGCACCCGTCCCGTCCAGCTGAATTCCAAGTTCCATGCCGCCGGTGAGGCCCATCGCCGTCATCAGATTGGCAGAGAAGACGGAACCGGTTCGTCCGTCCGCAATGCATCCCTTGGCGTGAGTCAGGCGATCGGCGTAGATCTCTACCCCTGCCCTTTGGAACGCTGAAGCCTCCGCCCGCGATGCATCGGAGTTGTTCCGGCCACGCATCAACATCCTGACCTGGACTCCGCGATCTAGTGCACGGCACACCGGCTCGTACAGCAATTCCGGCCGTGCTGGTTGCTTCGGCAGGCCGTAGGTCATGTTGCCGATGCTGAACGTCGCGAGGATCAGTTCTTCTGCGGCCTGGTCAATGGTGCGCCTCATTGAGTCGAGAATTCGATGCTGCTCCTGCCAAGTCCAGAGGATCCGGCTGTCGTGATGGCTGTCGGGTAGGGCGTCATCGTCGGGGATCCGGTCATGCACAGAGTGATGTGTGGGTGCCGGAGGCATGTCCCAGGCACTGTGTCGCCACAGCCGTCGGAACACCCACGCCAGTACGGCGACCTCCTCCACCTCCTCGAAGACGAGGCCATTCTCGGCCACGGTGTCGAATGAGCGGGTGACTAGGTTCGCGCTGGACACCAGTGCGCGAGCATCGTCTACGACGACGAACTTCGCGTGCAGGCCCGGGTAGCCACGGACGTAGATGCCGCTGGTCGTGAGACGGGTGAAGTTGCGGTATTCGATCTGCGTGTCGATGTCCATCGTATCCGATGCATCGTTGATGGCTCGGTTCAGTCCGCGGTCATCGAGCGCGGAAACGACATAGACACCGCCCTGGAGGCGGTCGGCAGCTCGCTCGAGAGCGTGCCGGACATCCTCGTCACCCAGGAACAGCGTTGCGACGAAGACCCGCTTTTCTGCCGAGTCGATCAGTTGGATGAGCTCTTCCCGGATGGTCGAACCACCGCCCGCATAGGTCAGGCAGTGGCGGTAACCCTTCACCTGTCCCGCGTGCTGTGACACGAAGGGGGTTCGTTGGGGCGCATTCTCGCGTTTGAGGAAGTAGCCGCCCTTGAGCGTCCGCAGCCCCAGGTCGATGTCACTCAAGGGGAAAATCCCCCTCACGCCGCAACGCGTAGACGTGCTGGTAGTGCCGGGCGGTCCAGAGCGCGCTGCGGACATGGGCCGGGGTCAACTCTCCTGGGGCCAGTCCGTAACGAGTCGCGCTCGCTTCCACGATCGATGTCAGCCTTTGGTAGGTGGCTTCCGCAGCGGGTTTCATCGCGGCCTCCGCCATTGCGTGCTGGAGCGCGAAGATGCGTGCGGCGCTGCTGTCACCTGGTGTGAACTCGACGTCGATGTAGACGACATCCCTGTCTCCTTGTATTAGCAGGCCACCGGGATGGCCGAGACGGATCCCGTCGGTCGCTGCGGCGACGGCCGCCTCATGGCCCAGCTCGTATCGCCAAGCCCGGCCGGTGTACTCCGCCGCGACCAGCCCCCAGCCGTCGGCGGCGTACGCCGCCTGCTCAGCCAGCTCCGCCCAACGCCTCGCCAGGTTGTCTGCGTGGGGGACGAGGAGGTTCACAGTCTTCGTGGCGCCTACGTCGACCTTTAGGCGTGCCCGATGCGATCCGTCGCCGCCTGTCTCGACGCGCCCACTGGAGCGATACTGTGGGCTGTACTCTGGGACGAGATCATCTGTGGGAACCGCTGCCACGATGTCTTTCGGCAGGCCCAGGATTGTCTGCCGCCTGATGCGGTCGGCGATGATCTCGTGTCGGGGGGTCAGGCCGGCACCGCGGTCGACGTCGACGTATCCGGCCGGTTCTGCCCGGTCCAGTCTCGGTGCCCGCCGGCCCGAGTTCTGGGGGAGGGCGATGAGCTCGTCGGTGTCTGCGAGGTACAGCAGCGTCATCTGGGTAGGGCGGAGCCGTGCCACCGCTGTCTGCTTGACTGCCACCTGGCCCGATTCGGTCGCGATCGCCTCGGCCTCGCGGGCCTCAAGCAAGCCGAGGCGTACCAGTCTGCCGAAGATCGTGACGATCGCCGACTGCGGAATGCCGGTGATTTCCTCGATGTCGATCGGGTAGGCAGGGTCGAGCGCGATCGCCGCCTCGATGATCAGGCGATCGAGGACAGTAAGGCTCTCCTCGATCTTGCGTGTCATCGGTACGTCAGGCCAAATTTCGACGGCGAGGAGGGTCTCCTGTACGACTACGGTGGCCTTGGAATCGGTCTCTCGTGCCGGTTGAAAGGTGAACCGCACCGTCATAGTCGGCGGATCCGCATGAAGTCGGCGTCTCGGTCGACGAGGTGGAACAGGTTTTCGTAGAAGATCCGCGCCTGGCCGGGCACGCCGCCCTCGTCAGGTTCGCCAAGCGCCCGCAGGGTGCGGCCATGACCGACGATCACGAGCGCACGACGCGCCCGAGTGAATGCGACGTTGAGGCGACGGATGTCCTGCAGCCACTGCCCGTAGTTGGGGCCGATTCGTCCCCGGGTGCGAGCCCTGGTGAAGCTGATGATGACGAGGTCACTCTGCTGGCCCTGAATGCGGTCGACGACGTCGATGACCTCCCAGTTCAAGCGCGGCAGGTCGGACGCGCGCAGCTGGGCTGCCAGTTGCTGGGCTTGGGCGCGGTAGAAGGCGAGAACACTGACGGTGATCGGGGCGGCACCCGCCCGTGCGAGCCCTTCGTCGTAAAGTCGGCAGAGGCGCTCAACGAGGACCTGCTCCAATTTGTTGACGAAACCGTGGTCTAGAGGCTCATCGCCGGCGTCCTTGTAGTGGCTCGTGTCGACGAAGATTACCGGCTTGGTGAGCGTTTCGGTGAGCACCAGCGGCGTGACGCCAATACGTTCGAGGTCGGTTGCTGGCGGCGTCTGGTACCGCCCCTGATACACAGGTTGATCAACGATCCGGGCGAGCGGCTCGATCATGCGACGTTGCCAGACAAGTTCCTGGCGGAGTAGTTCGGGACATCGGACGACCGCTCTTTGGAAGAGGCTCTGCACCAGGTGACGCAGCATGGCCTCCAGTACCCGACGGTCCGCATCATCGCTGGAGGCCGAGCTCACGATCCGACCGTACGCCGCGGAGAATTGGTCGCGGAAAGTGCTTTCCCAAGAACCGTCGGCGACCAGTTCCTCGGCGACCTCTAGCACGCTCTGGGTCCGGAATTTGTGCAGTTCCTCGTCCTCGGCCCAGACCTGCGCCAGATGCCGCACCGCAGCCTCGATAGTCTTGTCTCCGCCACGGCCAAAGCGGTGCAGGGCGGTCAGCGCATGGAGGAAGTACTCGTCACGCTGGTCGACGTGCGGGGGTAGCTGATGCTCGTCGCCGACCAGAACCCACCGCCGCGCCCGCGTAGCTCCGATGAGGAATTCGCTCTCGGTGACCCGGCTGGCCTCATCGACGATGAGTGTGTCGTAGTCCGCGTAGCGCACCACCTCGCTGCCTCGCCCGACGATTCCCTTGGTGGTCGCGCAGACGAGGTTCGCGGCCCGCACTAGCGACTGTCGGATGTCGACAGCGAGACGCTCGTCTGACTGCTCAGCGGCCAACTCGCACCATCGCCGGTGCAACTCCGGCAGCCGCTGCAGAACTCTCCGGCGGCGCGCGTGTTGCCGGATGGCCGCGTCGTGATCGGCCGGATTCTCGGATTGTCCAGTCAGCGCCTCATCAATTTCCTTAAGACGCCGCAGGGCGACGCCGAGCCGTGCCTCCGCGGCGGTGCGTTCGTTGTCGGTGTCGGCAAGCGTCCGCTCGATGCGGTCCCGGCCGATCTCCCACTCACGTGCACTCCACGTCTGATCGTGCTCGGCCTCCCGGTGTTCCTCGCGAGCCCTCCCGATCTCGTTCAGCGCCCAAGACAGCTGACCGGCGAGGTCGGCTATCGGACCTAGCGGCGTAGGACGGTTGGGGTTCGGGAAGACCGGAGCTTCCGTTACCAACAGTGGCGGGATCATTTCGGCCAAGTAGACCGCGATCCGGCGGCGTTCCTCAGGATCGGTGATCTCCGCTGTTTGTGCGCCACTGCAGTCGGCGATCTCCGCGAGACGGGCCCACTGCAGTTCGGCCTGCCGAACTGCCGTCGCCCTCTGCCGGCGCGCGTTGCTGACCCGCTCCCGTGCCTGCTCACCACCGGCGGCATGAGCGGCCCTGGCAGCTGCGAGATCTCGTTCTGCCTCGCCATTTCGGGCAGCGGTGCGGAACAACCGCACTCTCAACCGAGCTGTTCGGTCCTTACTCTCAGCGAGCTGACGTCGCGCCGCGCTGATACCACCCAAGTGCATAGCGGTGAGTATCCGCCCGAGCCCTGTTTGGTGGGTGACGGCGTCGTTGAGGTGCTGGCGAGCCTGCTCAAGAGCCGCCTCTTCCGTAGTCAGCATCGCCCGAGTGGTGCGCAACTCTGCGGCCGTTTGGGAGACGACTTGCTCTGCCCGTCGCACCTCTGAGCTCAGCTCACTTACCCTCCGCCGCAGCCCCGCTTCGGCTGAGGCGAGGGCGATGTCGGCCCTCGCCAGAATATCCATCGCGGAGATACACCGCCTGGCCAGCGGCGGCAGCGGCGAGAGCACAGGTTGAGCCTGCTGGAGGAGACCGGCGTACTGCTCTATCGCGCGGGCGAGTGCCTCCTCGGCCGCAGCGAGCCTAGCGACCGCCCGCTCTGCGGCGGCCTGCAGCAATCCCGACTCCTGTTCACCCTGCGCCCGAGCCCGGTTGTAATGGTCGATGCTAGCCGCTAGCGCTACACGTGCTTGTGCCATGGCATTCATCTGACGGCGTTTTTGGCTGATGGCGGACTTTGCGCGTCCGGCGGCGCGGATGCGCTCTTCGACCTCCTGCAGCTCGCGGGCCCACCGTTCGTCTTGGCCGCCGTTCTCAGGTTTGAGAACTCGGCCAGCGAGCTCACCGCCCACGTTGGGTTCGAGAAAGTCGTGCACGGCCTCTTGGACGCGGTCGTCGCTCCACGTGATCCGAAGCGGCCTGATGCCGGGTTTGCGGCCGATCCGGCTCAGCACCTCATCAACGGCGACGTGGCTTGGCGCCAGCAAAAGCACTCGCTCACCCCGGGCGATCAGCTGTCTCGCGATCTCGCAAATGACCTCGGTCTTCCCCGTTCCCGGTGGGCCCTGCACCAGGAACGTGTGCGGCGATGAGACCGCGCCGGCGACGGCGCGGCGTTGCTCCTCATTCAACGGCACACCGGCCGGATCGTCGTCGCAAAAGAAGTGCTCAGGAGGGACGAACGAGCTGGGTATGGCAGTAAGGCCGTCGGGTCGGCACAGAAGGCGGGCGAGGTCATCCCAAGACCCCTCCACCTCGCCGTTGAGGAAGTCCTGCAAGGCAGAAGCGTTTTGCCGCATCCCGAACGGCTTCACGAGGTTGATGGTGACCGTCGTGCCGATATTTGGCGTCCAGTGCGATGGTTGACGGACGGCGAGGCGTCCGATTCTTACCCGCTGCACGGTGGTGTTTACGGTCAGGCCGCCGGGACCGGTCACCATCACCCGTCGGCGGTCGAAGTCGGTCAGGTCCGAGCCTGGCGCCGCCTCGACGACCACCGCGCCCCGGCCATCGTCATTGTCCTCGATGCTGATCACGGTGCCCGCTATGGAACGCTCGGCGGGTTCCGGGCGCTGTTCGACGATACCTAGGAGGCGCCTCAGGCGGTCGTACTCCTTGTGCACTGAGCGTTGTAGACGAACGGACGCCTGTGCGGGACCTCGGGCCTGGTACGCGCTTCGCCACTGCTTAGCCTGAGCCAGCAGATCTTCCATGTCGAATGGAAGTTCACGGTAGTTGGGCTCGAGTGACACCGTTTTTGGGACGATGCGATCCACGCGCCGCTCCATCGAGGATGTCTCATCGATGGAGGTGAGCTCAGCCAGCCAAGCATGGGTATGTCGGGCTCTACGTCGCCGTACCCTTGCTTCAAAACGGGCGCCGCCGAGGCGGTATGCCTGATATCCGGACTGTCCCAACGAGCGGTATCGGGCGATCCACACGCCGCCGGTCAGGTCATCGGCAAATTCTTGCAGCGTAACCCCAGGTGGCAGCGACAGGCGCTGTGGCGTCGACAGCACCAGCTCGCCGATCTTCATTGGCGGCGGGCCATCGGAGCGTGGGTGTTCCGGTTTGAGTAGATGTGACTTCATCAGGCCTCGCGGATAAACTGCAGGGCCTCGATGTGCTGACCAATGTTTTGACCGGGGGAGTGCTCGCTCCAGAACGCCCGCAACAGTGCGAGAGCCCTGCCGCGGAGGTCCGTGCTCTGCCCGTGCGACACGGATTCGGTCCCGTGCGCTAGAACCGACCGGTTTCGTGCGTCGACGACTCCGCGCATGCTCTGCACAGCGGCAAGCTTGTTCCACTTGAGTGCGCTCAGCGTGGTGTCGTCCATAAGATGGAGCAGGATCATGGCATCCATCAAGGCGACCTTGCGGGGTAGCGCCGGTGTGGGCGTGCCGTATAGAGCGTCGGTAAACGTCCCATACCTGTCAGCCAGGTCGGTCGGGTCGCCGAGCTTCGAGTAGTCCGGGTTCTCCAGGTCGAGGCCGAACGTGTCGGACAGCCGCTCCTCGAAGGCCTTCTCGATGCTGCGGTAGTACAGCAGGGCGGCAAAGTCATAGCGCCCCAGGTCCTGGTAGTGATTGCCGAGCAGGAAGAAGTTGAGCAGCATCTCCGGACCGGCCCGTCTGGCGAGCGACTCCGCGAACTCCAACTGCTTGCCGATCCGCTGGACGATCGCGGCGTCGAGACCGGGCCGGTTGCCGCGGAGGTGATCCCGGACGCGGCCGACGTGCTCAGGGAGCCCGTCGACATTGAGGTCACACCAGGCTTCGTACAGTGCGGCGAGGTCGCGTAGGAACCGAACGCGGACCGGCTCCGACACCGACCTGCTCAACTCCTCGAACCGCTGGCGCGCACCTGTGTATGCCCCGCTGCGGAACATCGCCTCCGCAGCGGTCATGTCCTTGTCGCCGAAGAGGGCTGTCGGATTCGGTAGCACGCACAGCTTCTCGCTGCCCGGCAGCGCCTGCCGGATCTCCGGATCGAATGTGCTGTCGATGTAACACATGGGAAGGTCGAGCTGTGACGCGGCGAGTGCCGCGCCCGCGCTCATCACCTTCTTGCCACCGGTGATGTCGATGATCGCTCGCAGCGGCCGGTCGCCGCTAAGCAGCGCGCTGACCTCCTTCCGAACGATCTCGTAGATGCTCGTCGGATCCACCGGGTCACAGGACACGTGCCGAATGTCGGCGAACGCGATCTTCCCCGCGAGCTTCTGCCAGATGGCGTTAATCGTCTCCTGGGTGTTCGCCGACGAGATGATCAAAAGTTTGGCTGGGCGGGTGAGGGCGAAGGCTAGGAGAGTCGTCTCAGGCGAAAATCCCGATAGGCTGATCAACAGATCTACGGGTGGGCACTCGACGTCCCTGGAGTTGTCCCGAGCCACCTCGACGGCCTCGTCGTAGATCTCCGCGAGTCGGAACCTTTGCGCCTGCTCGGCCGCGGTGCCGTCCCCGTAGGTTTCCTCGCCGCGGAAGATCCGCCGCATACGAGCGTGCTTCTCGTACAGGGTCGTCATAGAACGAGCATCTTACGGTGCCGGACGACGTACACGCGGCCTCTAACGGGTGGCTGCGGAGCACCGGGTGAGACTGGCGGCCGGACGCCCCGGGCTCACAGGAGCCAGCCTGCATCGGTCGAACGGCGAGGCGCTCGGCGCCTTGGTCGCGTAGCACGGCCAGATCCACGATTCGCTTCGCTGCCGTCGGTCAGCATCACCGCCACATCCACCGCAATCCGTCCCGGATTGTGTGCCCCGTCGCTGCCGCAACCCCACCGGCGTCGAACGCTTTGGGTGGCCCGCGCCTCGGTAACCCTTCGGGCCGTGTCTGTGCAAAGGGGACGTCGGAGCCTTGTCGTCTACGGTCGTTGACCGGCTGGCTAGCGCCGCCTACGCTGCCACGCATGCATACCTGTTTCCGGCAGGTATGCGGGACGTGGGTGTCCGATCCCCCCTCGGACACCAAATTTCGTGGAAAATCACGATAAATAGGACAAGTTTCCTGTCCTATTTGGGGCTACTTAGACCCAAATGCTTGTAACTTCTGGAAGCAGCTGCCTGGCTGTGGTTGGCCGCATCTGTCCAATTCGGTGACAGGTGATGGCGTCTCTTCGGCGCGCTGACGTCGCCGATTCATGTGGTGGGCGTGCCGCGTCAGCGCGTCAGCGTCGGTACGGGTCGATGATCTCCTTGGGGCGTAGCGCGGGTGCGGCGAGGTCGCGCAGTGTCGGCGAGGTGAGGTAGAACCTGCCTCGGGTCTCGCCGTGCTGTTCGAGCATGCCCGCCCGGACGAGGGCGCGAAGGTCGCGGGTTGCTTGGTCGTCGGTGAGGTTCTCGTCGCGCTGATAGAGGGTCCGGCGTACTCGACCGCCGGTCGCGGCGAGGTGCAGGGCGCTGACGACCCGCTCGGGTAGCCCATGGCGTCGGACCCAGGTGTCGAGCAGTTCCCAGAGATGCGCGGCCTGATCGAGGCGTTGCCGGACCAATTGGGCCTGTTGATGATGGGCGCTCAGGCAGAATCGGATCCACTTGCTGGTGTCGTTCTCGGGCTGCCAGGTTGGGCCCCCGACCTCACCGAGTGCGTCGTAGTAGGCGTAGGTGTTCCGGCCGACGCCCAGCCACTCCTCGATCGAGGAGAACTCCGGGGCGAGGACACCGTCCCGGGCGAGCACGAGGGTGTGCAGGCAGCGGGACATTCGGCCGTTCCCGTCCCGCCAGGGATGGATCTTGACCAGGTTCAGGTGAGCCATCGAGGCCCGTACGAGCAGCGGAGTCTCCGGCTCGCCGTCGGCCAGCCAGTCGATCAGCTCGGAGATCAGAGACGGAACGTCGTCGGCGTCAGGCCCCGTGTAGACGTGCCGGCCGGTGTGCGCCTCGTCGATATGGATGTCACCCGGACGGAAGCGGCCCGGCCACTTGCCGAGCTCATGCCGGAGCATCATGAAGTGCAGCGCGTTGAGCAACATGTGCTGCCAGGCGAACTCCCGTGAGCGGGCGAGTTGCTGCACATAGGTCAGGGCGTCCCGGTAACCGGTGATGACCTCCCAGGTTTGCGGGTTCGTCTCCACCGGCTCGTCGCCGGCAACAGCCGCGGCGGCGTCGTCCAGGGATACCTGGTAGCCCTCAATCGAATTCGATCCCTGGATGGCGTGAGCGATCAGGGTTCGTCGAAGTTGCCCTGTCCAGCGGTGCGGCTCAGCGATCTGATACCGCAGGTTGTCCCGCATCGTTTCCAGTTCGCCAAGCACGCGCTTGTCGTCATCCGTGAGCGCAGGGGTGCGATACAGCATGCGTTAATCATACAATGCTTTCCGCCGAATCCTAGATTAATTCCAGCATCACGCCGGTGAAGGGCATCAGGCCGCCCCTGACGTGTCGCGCCTCTCGCTGAATGAGGTTGTTCGGTCATGACACGACCTATCCGACCGAAGGAACACCTCGTCGGTCCACTCGCACCCGCTGTCCTGCCCGCGCGTCCGGGTCCAAGCCCGATGCCGTACGACAACGCGATGGCCGAGGCGTTCAACTCCCTCTACAAGGCCGAACTCGTCCGCAACCGAGGCCCATGGCGCGGCCTCGACGACCTGGAGATGGCCACCGTCGAGTACATCGACTGGTACAACAACCGCCGCCTGCATGGCGAGCTCAGGCACGTCCCACCGGCTGAGCACGAGGCACTACACGCGATGACCCACCCGGTCACCGCACCCCTGAAAACCAGATAACCAACTCTCCATCAAACCCGGGGCTTGACACCCACCACACGTGCTGCCCTGCACCGAGCCCGACCACGTGGGCCGACACTCACGTCGCCGTGGACGGCATCATGGGAATCGGACGCAAGAAGCCCTACTCACTGGCAGGCGAAGCCGGCAGCCGCTTTTGGATCCAGGAATGGGGCTACCCGCCGATCGGAGCGCGGTGCATCACGGAGAGTCCTATCGAAGAAGACGGCTGGGCCTGGCAAGTCCTCGCCGGCCACGATGGCAACGAATTCTGTGTGCTGCGGCCACCCACGACACCTACCGACCACTGATCCGCACCAGGGGCTGGGCCCCACCGCAAACATCCGCCTTCATCCGGTATGGGCCCTGCGCCGGACATGTCGTTGTGCCCGGTCGTGCTGGTCTTGATGTCTGGGGGCCGTGGCCGCCACGATGTGTCGGTGCTTGCAGGGTTTGGACATCGGAGGGCTGGTATGTGCAAGGGGCAGCCCTTGCCGACGGCCGACCGCATCGACATGTCGTCGACGTCCAGACGCGGCCGCTTCTTGCGTTCCGTCCGTGGCGTCTCCATTCGTCAGCGGGTTGGGCGGACTCGACCGGCTGCGTGTGACGCTCCATGCTGATCATCGAGGAGCCGGGCCGGAACCGGCTGCGCTGGATTCGCATCGTAGTGGCGGCCTTCGCGGCGTCCGCCATCGTGGCCGCAGGTGCAGCCCTCTGGGAGTGCGGGCGCCGGGCAGCTGGTGCCGTCCCCGATGTCAGCTGCATCCTCTTCGTCGCCACCGGTGTGCACCTCGCCGGTACACGGTGGCTGCGCAGGCGGGGCCGGCGCGCGGACTTTCGCTGGCGGGCAGCATTGGTCCTGCCCGATGGCGTACACCCTGGTCTGCAGGGCCGGTGGTCCCGGTCCGCGCTCGCCATCGACGCAGTCGCGGCCGCCGGCTCCGTCGGGAGTGGGCTGCTGTTCTCCGGCGGGCAGGTCGGCGCGGGCAGGGTGTGGTCCGGCCCGATCGGGTCGATACTCGCTGGCGCGGCGGCCATTGCGCTCGCCGCGAGCGCCTTCGGGCGCTTGCGCCGCTCCGGATACGTGGTCATCACCTCGCATGGCGTCGCGGTCAGCGGCCACATCGTCCTCTGGGAGCAGATCGGGGCGGTTTACCACGACAAGGAGGGCGTTCACCTGCGCCTGAAAACACCAGAAAACCCACGATACGTCGGGCTCAGCAGCCCGGACTGCGCCGTCTCCGACGAGCGTCTCGCCGAGGCAATCGAGTTCTACGTCGCCAACCCACACCGCCGATCCGCCCTCGACATCGGGCCTGACCAGCTCGGCATGCCTGCCCGCCAAGGACCCGCGCAGACACCGTCGCAGGCAGCCTGATTCAGCCCGGCAACGCCACGAGAGCCATCGCACAACGAAGACTGAGCAGGCGAGTCGCGGCTAGATCCGGAGGTTCGATGAGGAGTCAACGACAACGGGGGGAGGCGTTCGCCTGGGTCGTCACGCAGTCTCTGATTCGCCGTGCCAGGATCGTCTCGTGCGCAACGAGGAACGGATACGAACGCGGACGCCCGAGTCCCGAGCCTTCGCGCAGCGCGTACAACTCGTCATGAACCTGACCTCGCGCCTCAACGTGCTGCCGTTTGACGACCTCGACGCGCGCCGGACGTTGTTCACCGAGATCTTCGGCCGACCCATCCCTGACTCGCTGTCCATCCTGTCACCGTTCTATTGCGACTACGGGCTTGGAGCATCGTTCGGAGAGCGCGTGTTTATCAACCAGGGATGCTTCTTCCTCGACTACGGGGGCATCACCATCGGTGACCGGGTCCTGATCGGTCCCCGAGTCACTCTGAGCACGGCCGGCCACCCCGTCGAGCTTGACGAGCGGTACGACTTCATCACACGCGCGCCCATCGTCATCGAGGACGACGTGTGGATCGGCGCCGCGGCCACGGTCACTCCAGGAGTGACAATCGGTCGGGGCTCGGTCGTCGGCGCGGGCGCCGTCGTCGCGAAGGACGTGCCGCCGCTGAGTGTGGTGACAGCAACAAGCGTTGTCGAGCGAAAGCGTCTCAAGCCAGCGTCTACCGCAACCTGAACCTGCGGCTCACCCACTCACACCGGCTATTTGACGGGAAAGCAGTTGGCGGTCGTCCGGTCCACGGGCCAGTACAGGCAACGGTGGACCACCGGCAGACGGCGCGCTCGGGAGGCGGCATGTGCGTGCATCTGATCAAGCGTGGTCCCCGCGCAAGAGGCGGTGGCGTGTTCCTCGCCGAGGTCGCCGATGTTGAGCCGGTGCGGGCTGCGAGGATCGGCCGGTGGACGGCGATCTGATTGTCGCGGTAGCACGACTCCGGGAGGCGTTCGTCCGGTACCCGGACAGGGCGGTGCTCGTTGGCTGCCCGCATTGCCGGGGGCAGGCGCCGGTCGACGGTCATGACTTGTTCTCCTTGGCCACCAGCCTCGGCAATACGGTCGGCAGCTGTGACGACCTGAAGAGTCTGCTGCCCTTGCTGCTGGGGCGCTTGGCCACCTCCACGGAACTCGACCCAGCGATCATGTTGGGCAAGCTGCGTCGCGGGCAGTGGCACACCTGGCCTGAAGCCGAGCAGGAAGCAATTGACGGCTACCTGGATGCGGTGTGGCGGTCATTGCTGGCGACGTACCCGTCGCAGGTCGGGTCGTTCCTCGACCCGACCACCTTCCTCGACGCGGTCGTCGCCGGCGGTGAAAGCGTCACGCGATTCCTCGGTATCTGGGACGTCACGCATAGCTCGGCGGCAGACCGCCACCTGGCCGACACTGTGAACGGACTCAACTTCGCGGACAGGAGGCCGGCCACGCTGGTCGCCTGGCTGCGCAGCGAGACGGTCCGCGACCGACTGTATCGGGCGTTCGAGCGTGACCACGCCATGTCGTGGGGTGACGACCTGGCGCGGGCCTACGATCTCGTCCGCTCGTAACGACACTCGGTCTGCGGCTAGATCAGTGCGTCCGGATGACTGCACGGCCATGTGCCCTGGCAAACTCAGCCGCGTGTTGACCACCATCACCCTCCGGAACGTCGGTACCGCCGCTATCGTCGTCGGACTGCTCATCGCCCTGTTGACTCTCGGCACAACCACCGACCGTCCATTTACGCTGGCCTGGCTGCTCGTCCTCGTCGGGACCGGCCTGCGGTTGGAGGCCGCCATCCGTGCCCCGAAACGCCAGGCACGATAGCCCGACCGCTGACCTTCCCGGCAGTACAGCAGCCAGTACAGCAGCCCAGCTGTCGGTGCGGCAGGGGTGGCGGCTGGCGCAGTCCCCTCGGTGCGAGCGTGCTCCGACAGGTTGCCCGACAACGTGCCGAATATCGGATGATCTGTGCGTGGAGATCATCCATCTGCTGCAGGCGGGAGTGACCCGGCCGCACCTGGATCCGGCGGCTGGTGCCACCTGGCTGGCCATGGTGTACGACAGCGCCAGGGCACTGCACGGTGTGGTCACGACGTCTGTCGAGGAGCCGACGGTCGGCCGAAACCACTACCGGGTCGGTGTGCGACTGCGTGATGGCAAGCCGTTGAGCATCCTGTTCAACGCCGCGGTCTTCCTGGTCGCTGCGGCCGAACAGCAAGACCCCCACATGATCAACGCGGTGTTCGTTGACGTCCCCGGCGGGGACATCTACCGCCGCGCAGGGCTGCGGGTCGCCACCAGGGCAGAGCTGAATCAGCCGCTCCACGAGCGGCACCTGCATCTTCTGACCGAAGACGAACGCCGGGATGTCGCCTACCACCAGCCGAGCCGGCTCGGCGACCTGCTGTTCAACTGGTTCGACTGAGCTACCCCTCCGCGCTGCGTCCACGGCTCGGTGCGGAACCGCTCGGCGTACCGGCGCAGCGCCTCGGCGACGTCGACCACCCGCTGGTGCGTCCCTGCCGTGGCTGCCCGTCGAAGTGCCTCGAGCCAGCCGTCATGTTCCGTCTGTAGCCATTTGCCGGGCCTGCTCGACGCCGCGCGGCGCAACCGTGTCCCGCCCAGGCTCCGGCGGATCGCCCCACCCGGGGTCGAACCACCGTGCTGCGGCGGCGGTGTCCAGGTACCAGTCGGTCAGCCGCCGCCCCTCGTCGTCCGCTCCGTCGGTGGTTCCTCGGCGCGCAGGCGGGCGGTGGCGAACAATCGAATCAGGTCGTCGAGTCGGTATTGTTCGGGCCCGCCCGGTTGCAACAGTCCCAGGTCGACGAGTTCCTCCAGCACCTGCTCGGCGTCGTGCGGCCCGAGCTGGGTCAGTGCTGTCGCCGTAGCGATGGTGAAGGAGGCCGTCGTGGTGTGCGCCAGCCGCCTAAAGACGGTCCGCGTCGGCTCCGGCAACTGCTGGTACGACATCATGAACGCGGCCTCGACCCCGGCGCCGTCAGGCGTCAGCACCGCAAGACGGCGATCGCTGTCGGACAGCTCTTCCACCAGGCGGGTCATCGACCAGCCCGACCGGCCGTCCAGCCGCGCGGCGGCGATCTGCAACGCGAGCGGAAGGTGGCCGCACAGGCGCGAGACGGCATCGATCTCCTGGGTGGAACAACCCTCCGCGTCGACGATGGTGCGCAGGAACGCCGCTGACTCCTCGGCTGTGAACGGCGCCAGACCGATCCGCAGGGCGCGGCCGGTCGGCGGCAGACCCGGTGGCCTATTGGGCAAGCGCAGTACCTCCTGCGAGGCGCCCCGTCCGGAGCCCATGGTTGCCGCATAGCCTGCAACAATGACTGACGGGCCGGCTCGGTTAGGTGGACGCAGCCACGTCATCCTGGCGGTGGTCCTGGACTGCGCCGACCTGGATCGCTCGGGACCCTTCTGGTGCGAGGCGCAACGATCCCCAACCGGACACAACACATAGACCAACACCAGAGATCTCCAACCGCCCTCTGAGCGGTCAGCCCCAGATTTCCTCTGCGGTTTCGGCGATCAGCCGGAGTTTGGCGACCTCTTCGTCGTAGGTGAGCACGTTGCCTTCGACCGTTGAGGAGAAGCCGCACTGCGGGGAGAGGCAGATTCGGTCGAGCGGGACGTATTTGGCGGCCTCGTCGATGCGGCGCTTGAGGGTGTCCTTGGATTCGAGAGCGCCCTTCTTCGTGGTGACCAGGCCGAGGACGACCATTTTGCCGGGCGGGACGAAACGCAGCGGGGCGAAACCGCCTGAGCGTTCGTCGTCGTACTCCAGGAAGAAGCCGTCGACGGCCAGCTCGCTGAACAGGGCTTCGGCGACGAAGTCGTAGCCGCCTTCGGCGGCCCATGAGGAGCGGAAGTTGCCGCGGCACATGTGGGTGGTGACGGCCAGGCCGGCGGGGCGGTCGGCGATCGCGGCGTTGATCTGGCGGATGTAGCGCAGGTGCTGGTGTTCGGCGTCGTCGCCGCGTTCGTTGAGCAGCTGCCGCTGAGCGGGGTCGTTCAGGTAGGCGAGGCTGGTGTCGTCGAGTTGCAGGTAGCGGCAGCCCAGGTCGGCGACGCGGCGGACCTGTTCGGCGTAGGCGGCACAGAGGTCGGCCCAGAACTGCTCCTCGTCGGGGTAGACCTTCGGGTCGATGGCCGCGCGGCCGCCCCGGTAGTGGACCATGCTGGGCGACGGGATGGTCAGCTTGGCGGTGACGTCGTCATCCACCTCGTTCGCCAGGAAGGTGAAGTCGTCGCCGAAGATCGTCTCGGTGAGCCGGACCGGGGCGTCGATCGCCAGCGCCGCCGACTCGAAATCGAGCTCGCCCTGATCGTTACGGAAGTGCACCTGGATCTTCTCATCGGTGGGACGAATCCCCCCTAAACGGTAGATAAAGTCCATGTGCCATGAGGTGCGCCGGAACTCGCCGTCGGTGGCTGAGCGCATACCCACGTTGCGCTGCATGCGGATCACGTCGCGGATGGCCTCGTCCTCGATGGCGCGCAGCTCGTCGGCGCTGATCTCGCCGGTGGCCTTCTGCTCACGCGCTTTGAGCAGAAGGGCTGGGCGGAGCAGGCTGCCGACGTGGTCGGCACGGAACGGCGGGGTGTCGCGCAGCGTCATCGTTGATCCTTCCGTGGAATTACCCCGCTCGATACGCTACCGCTTGCAAGCGGATCAGGCGATGGCGCCCGCGGGCCGCAGAGGGCGATGTCTCCGGCTAGCAAGGCAGCGGCAAGCCACAGGCACCGGGTCGACATGCCGGGGTACCGCCGCCGGGCAGATCCGCCGGCTTCATCCAGGCGGGCCGGGGCGGCTGCTCCGGCTCGGGCTCGGCGGCCGGCCGTGGAATCCGATCGAAGAAATTCACAATGGCCCTCCGGTGCACATCCCGTCGTGATCGGTCGGTGGCGTCAGGCGGTGCCGGACAGAGTTCGCTGACGGTGAGTAGCTGCGGCCGATCAGGGCATTCTTGAATCGGATGCACGCTCTTCGGCACGACCGCGCGCCAGGCTCTGCTGTCCTCGGTCACGTACCGCAACGCCCGATCTGCGGCATGTGCGGATATCGGCTTGGCGTCAGCTGGTACAGGATACGGGCGTGAGTGAAAGTCTCCTTCGTGTCGTGCCGACCGTGCCAGATTGGGTGCCGGCCGAGGACGCCGTGGATGCTGCGGCCGAGGTCGTCTCGGCGATGTGTCCGGACGCGGGAGAGCTGGTCGCCTGCCGGTACGCCGACGTTACGTTCATCGACCAGGGCGTCAACTTCGAGGCAGTCGGCTGCCCGGTCTGCGCGGCTTCGCTGGATTCCGACTGGTGGCAGGAGCGCATGGACGATGCCTATGCCACTCGCTTTGCGACATTGGATGCCGTGACACCGTGCTGCAGTGCCACCGTTTCGCTAAACGACTTGGAGTACTCCTGGCCAGCCGCCTTTGCGCGATTCGAACTTCAGGTTCGCGATCCAGGCCGTGGCTGGTTGTCGCCCGACGAGGCAGCGCAAGTGTCGACCGTGCTTGGCATCACGGTTCGCCAGGTCTTCAGTCACTACTGACGGAGCACCGCAGGCAACGACGCCCGCTCGGCGGCATGACAGTGCACTCGATCGAGTCTTGAAGGACTACGCAGCCGCCCGATCAGTAGTGGGCAAGGATCTGCGTGACAGGGTGGCCGAGAAGGGTGGCCACGTCGGCGAGTTCCCGGGCATCGAGCTCGTACTTCGCGCGAGTCGGGTTCATGGCGCATACCTCGAATCGGGCGAAGCCGACCGGCCAGTCGTAGCGAAGCGCGACCAGGGAGGTGACCGCAGCGCAGCACGGCACCGTCGCATCCAGGTTGTCGAAACTCTCGCCGCTCTCCTCGATCAGATCGTAGAACCACTCCATATCGATCTCCGCGAGGCAGCACGAGCACGTGATCCTCGTGGTGTTCCCGCCGGCGTCGATCAGCGTGACGTTGTCGTAGAACTCGTGGTCGACATGCTCGACGTCGTCGTCGGGACCGGAGAACAGCCGAGCGACGTAGGCCACGGCCGCGGCGGCGGCCTCGAGGGTGGGCTGCCAGTTCACGTCCGTCGGAATCAGACGGATGTATCCATCACTCACGGCAGCCGGGATGCCTTGCCTGATGCCCTCATCAACGTCCGGGCCATCGTCAGAACGTCCGGACGCCACGCCCACTCACTGAACGCAGATGGCCAGATGAGCGTGTCGATCGCGCGAATGTGGCGACTCGCCGTTGACGGGCGGAGCTACTACGCGGTTGGCTCGGCGGGATAGCCGCACCGTTGCGGCGAGCAGTCCTCGGCGTGGTCCCTCGACCAGAGGTAGTAGTCCCGCTCAAGCATCCGAGCAGTCATCGCGAGTCGGCGTTGCCGTATCCCGGGCACGGTCGATGGCAGTGCCGTGAACGTTTCCGGGAGAACAGCCAGTGAGCCGGTGATTTGCTCGCCGTCGACCATGCGTAGGAGCACGCGGCATTCCCACCAGGGGTGGTCCTTGCCGGGCCAGTAGTAGTTGGCCGGGTCGGGGAAAAGGTAGTGCGGGGTATTCGGGTCCAGGTGTGCCCGAAACTCGGGGCTTGCGGATCCCATCCCGAGCCGCCGCCTGCCCGCCTCCTCGTACAGGGCGTACATCTGGTCGCGGTTGAGGGCCTTGAGTATCCGGGCCTGCCGGGGAAGGGGCTGCCGACCGGGTGGGGTACGGACGGGCCAGCCGGCCAGGACACGTAATCCTTGTCGAAGGTTCCAGGCAGCAGCATCCTTGCGGGGCGTCGGGAGCGGGGGAGGCGGTGTCCACTGGTATCCGGCTTGGGCGATGTGGCGCAGCATCCACTTCCGCCCCTGTTCTCCGGTGGTGTTCCAGGTCCAGCTCATCGGCCGGGTCTGCATCGCCCGGTCTCGCCGGCTGATAAGCCCCGGGCGAGAAGGTCGCCATCTGCCTTGCGGGCGGGCGATCAAGGGCAGGTTGTGCGTCAGGTCCGCCAAGAACCGGACTCGTTCGAGAACCTCGTCGGTGGAGGCAGTTCCCGGCTGCCGGCGTGCTTTCCCGGCCGACGAGCGGATCTCGATAAGCGCGTGATAGGCAAGCAGGGCAGCAACCGTGCGGTCGTCAACGTCGACGGCGCGGGATCGGAAACGTCCAGCCCCGCCGTGTGGGCGGACCGGGACCAGCTTCTCGGTGGAGGGTTTCTGATTCGGGGACACGCTCACATCATCGCTGGCGCCGGACCCGGTCGACGACGCACTCTCGCGCAGGTCGCTTGGGCCAACGCCGACCGAGATGCAGCACGTCACCAACCCAGCGACAAGGTCGTCGTCCGCTCTTATGAGAAGACGCGCGAGACGGTCCTCGACGACCATGCATTCCCCAATAGATCAGGGCGCGAAGTCCTCGGCATGATCGAACGCGCTGACATCCGCTACGACCGCGCCTGCCGCCGCCGTTCCTCCGTCACGGGCTGTGACGTCCGGACGGCGGCAGAAGAGTTCATTGCACCGGTGGTGTGCCCTCATGGTGGTCGAGGAAGAAATCGAGATGCCGATGATCCACGATCATGATCCCGCCCGGCGTGAGGTGTAGCGCACCAGCCTGCACCAGCCGTCGCAGAGCGCGGTGCGCCTGCCGAAGATCAGCAGGATGTGAGTGGTTATCAACGCCACTCTTGCGTGCTGCTCGCCGCCGTAGCAGCCGAGATTGGCGGTTACGCTGGTGCCCGTGACGAGAACCTGATCTTGGTGGTCGGCGTCTGTATGGACGTGAGGGAAGACGAAGGGGAGTTGCTGCGGCGGATCGCGCGTGGCGACGGCGCGGCGTTCGACGAACTGTACCGCCGGACGTCTCCGTGGTTGCTCTTTCGTCTCCGCCGTCGCTGCGCGGACGACGACCTGATCGCTGATGTCATCCAGGAGACGTATCTCGCGGTGTGGCGGGCCGCCGACTCCTACGCCGGTATGAGTGCCGGTAGCGCAGTCGGCTGGCTGTGGTCGATCGCGGCGCGGCGGCTCGTCGACGGGTTTCGGCGACGCGCGAGGGATTCCCAGGCGGTGCCGCTGCCGCTGGCGCTGGAGGACTCGCCGGCGGCGGAGGATGTGGTGCTGGCCGGCGCGATCGGCGACGACATGGGTGATGCTCTGCGCCGGCTGGCACCGGAGCTGCGCCAGGTGCTGCACGCCCTGGTGTTGGACGGACTTTCGGTCCGGGAGACCGCGCTCATGCTCGGTCTTCCGGAGGGAACCGTGAAGACTCGCGCCCGTCGTGCGCGACTGGCACTGCGGGAGGCGTTGTCGTGAACGCACACATCCCGGTCCGGGCATTGGGCCGCTATGCCGCCGGTGATCCGGGCATCGCACCGGACGTTCTGTGGGCGATAGAGACGCACCTGGAGCAATGTGCCGACTGCCGGAGTCGGCTGGCGGACGCCAGCGACGGTGACACGATGGCGCTGTTGGCCGCCGTCTGGGTGAAGGTGGACGCTGCGATGTCCGCCGCCGAGCCGGCGACTGTCCGCCGCCGGTGGATGCCTGCGCGGTCCGCCCGGTGGGTGACGCCCGTGTTGGTTCCCTGGCTCGTGACGACGGTGCTGGTGGTGCTGGTCGCGCTCGGGTTCGACCTGGCGGTTGCCGACCGGGGTGCGGCACCGCCGTCGCTGGTGGTGCTCCTGGCTCCGGTCGCGCCGCTCCTCGGGGTCGCCACCGCCTGGACCCGGCGGCTCGATCCGGCCCACGAACTGGTCGTCGCGACCGCCCGGGCTGGCCTCGGGATGGTGCTGCGACGAACCCTGGTCGTGCTCGTGGTGGTGATCCCGGTGCTGGCGGTGGCCGGTTGGATGGTCGGCGCATCCCCGGCGCGCTGGTTGATGCCCTGCCTGGCGTTCACGGCGTGTGCGCTGGCGCTCGGCAAGGTGGTCGGCCTGCCGAGGGCGGCGTGGGGCCTGGCGTTGCTCTGGGCCACGGTGGTCGTCGGACCGAGCATCGTCACCGCCCGGCTGCCGGTACTGCTGACCGAGGCCGCCCTGCCGGGCTGGGCGGCGCTGACCGTGGTGGTGGCTCTCGTCCTCCTGCCTCGTCGCAGTGGTTACGCGGAGTTCCGATGAGAAGAAGGTACGGAATGAGGAAAGGGATCAGTGCTGCCCTCCTGGCGCCGACGACATACGCGTGGGCGATCCGGGCGGTGGAGCTTCGGGTGCGAGCAGGCAGGCGCCTTGCCGTCGATGGCCTTGACCTGTCGATGGGCAACGGCGTGCACGGGCTGCTCGGGCCCAACGGTGCCGGCAAGACGACGCTGATGCGGGCGCTCGCGACCGTGTCGCGCCCGGCCGGCGGCGTGCTCGAACTACTCGGTCACCCCGTGCACGCACGACCCGACCTGCGGACGTTGCGCCGGTCGATCGGCTATCTTCCACAGGAATTCGGGTTCTACGGCCGGTTCACGGTGCGGGAGTTCGTCGAATACCTTGCCTGGCTGAAGGAGGTGCCGGCGGCCGACATCCCGGACGCGGTCCAGCGTGCGTTGGAACGCGTGAGCCTGGCCGAGCGTGGCGACTCACGCATGAAGACGCTGTCCGGTGGGATGGTACGGCGAGCCGGCATCGCGCAGGCGATCGTCAACGATCCGGAGATCCTGCTGCTGGATGAGCCCACGGTAGGTCTCGATCCTGAGCAGCGGCTGGCCTTCCGCTCGCTGCTGCGCGAGTTGGGCGAGCACACCTGTGTCGTCGTCTCCACCCACCTGGTGGAGGACGTGGTCGCTGCCTGCACGAACGTGGTGCTGATGGATGCGGGTCGGCTGGTGTTCCACGGTGGTCCGGCGGATCTGGTGGGACTGGGCCGCGAGGGGGTGGGCGACAGTTCGGCCGAACGCGGGTACACCGAGCTCTTGCGCCGGCACCGCGCGGCGGGGGAGCGCACCGCATGACCGGTCGGATCCTGCGCATCGAGATCCATCGGTCGGTGGCGCCCTGGACTGCCCTGGGCGCCGCGCTGGTCGGCACCGCCCTGCTCTATGTCGCCCTTAACGGTTGGGGGGGACGCTGGATGCTGCTGGCGCTCTGGCAGCGGGAGTACCTGTTCATCCTCTGGCCCATGGCGCTGGGCTTGGGCGCGTGGCAGGCCGGCCGCGACCGCCGCTGCCGCACCGAGGAACTGGTCGCGGCGACCGCCCGTCCGCGGTGGCAGCGGGTGCTGCCGGCATCCACGGCGATGGCGCTCGCCGGGGCCGCCGGCTACGTCCTGATGTACGTCGGCGGCGCGGCCCAGGTCGCGGCGTACGCGAGCTACCTGCCGGGACAGTCCATCGTGATAGCCGGTGTCGGTGTGCTGTGGATGGTGTCCGGCGTCTGGCTGGGCATGACCGTCGGGGCGCTCGCCTCGTTCCGCCTGACCCCACCCGCCACCGCCGTCGTCGGTGCCATAGTGGCGCTCGTCGCCATCACCGACCGGGGGTACGCCCACGTGCCGAAGATCGTTCATCTGCTGACTCCGTCACCGTTCGGGTTCTGGGGCGACTTCGTGACGGTGCTGGGCAGAGTCAGCGTCGCCCACACCGTCTGGCTGGTCGGCCTGGCGGTGAGCGCGCTCGCCGGCTTCCTCTGCGCCACCCGGACCGCCCGGATGATGGCGGCCCTGCCCGCCGTGGTGGCGGCCGTGCTGGCCCTGGCGATACTCCCCGACGGCCGGCAGCGGCTGCCGGTACCCGACGCGGCGGCCGCCGCGCTGGTCTGCAGCGCCGGACCGGGGCCCGAGGTGTGTGTCACCCGGGTCCACGCCAGCGCGCTGGCGGAACTGCGGGATCCGGCACGGCAGGCGCTCGCGACGATGTCGGCGAAGCTCCCGCAGGCACCGACCTCGGTCCACGAAACACCCGAATCCTGGTACGAGACCCAGCCGACACCACAGCCGAGGGACGTGCTGCTCGTGGAACTCGAGCTCGCGCCATGGGGTGGTGCGAAGGCAACCCCCGACGAGTTGCGGTGGCGTCTCCTCGACGGGGCGGGCACCCGGCCGTGTGCGTACGCCATCGGAAACACCGACGCGGCCCGGGCGAACCGCGTCGCGCGGCTGGCCGCGGCCGCCTGGCTGGCCGACAGTGCGCCACCGGACGGCCCGGACCGCGACGCGGCACGTCAGACGTGGCAGGCACTTCGCGCGTTCCCGGCGGCCGAGCAGCGGGACCGCGTCGCCGCGCTGCGGAGGGCGGCGCTGGCCTGCACCGAGGTGAACCTGCTCGACCTTCTGGTCGGTGACCACCCATGAGATGGCTCACGTTGTACCTGCGGTGCCGGGGCGTCCCCGCCGCCGCCGGGGCGGCGGCGGCCGGCGTACTCGTGTTGTGGTGGCTGGGCCAGACGGCCGAGGAGCCGCGACTCAGGCTCGCGGTCGCGTTGTTGTCGACGCTCGTCGCCACCGTCGCGTTCGGGCCCGGGCTCGTCGGCGCCGATCCTGCGTTGGAGCGGACGGCACCCCTCCCGTGGCCGCCCCGCCGCGCCGCGCATATCCTGGCGGTGATGGCTGCCGCGACGCTCATCGCCGCGGCGCCGGCGCTGACCGGCGAACCGCTGGCGACGGCGGCGCTGATGATCCGGAACACCGCCGGGATCGGTGGGCTCCTCGCCGTCGGAGCAGTCTGGGGTGCGCAGTGGGCCTGGCTTCTCCCGGTCGGGTGGACACTCGTGGTGATCCTGTCCGGGCCGGCGAGCGGGCACCTGTACCAGGAGATCCTGACCTGGATGCTGCAGCCGGCCGCCACCACCTCGGCCGCTGCCTGCGCCGCGACCATCGCCGTCGTCGGCGTGGTCACCCACGCCGTTCTCGGGGGTCGCCGGTGAGCAACCGTCCCGGCGGATCGCCGTATCGCATTGTCGGCGCGACCGCTCGTCGAGCGCCCACCGCAGGTCTTTCCCGCTTGATAACGCCCGGTCTGCGGCAGATCAGTGTGCCGGTGACCAGGTGCAGAATCATGTGCTCATGGATGTAGAACAGATCGTGGGCTCCTTCGTGGTGGAGATCGGAGTTCGGCAGACATGGCCGTTCGTCGGGGCTCTGCGACAACCGATCCGCACCCGCCCAGGAGACTCGCCTGTACATCGACGCTTCCTGGACCATCGAGGCAACCACCTCCACCAGCGGCGGCGTAGAGAACGACATCCGTTGGCTGACCACAGCCGCGGCACTCAACAACACAACGATCGACACCGCGTGGATCGACGAAGACGGCGGGCTGCACCTGACCACCGATTCCGGGCTTGCTCTGGCCGTATCAGGCGAGCCAGAGCCGTACACCACTGGCGAGCCATGGCGTCTGAGCCGCTGGCGTCCCGTTTGATCAGGCACACGTTATCGCGGCAGATCCGGGCTCTCCATCGACCGCCGGACGTCAAGGATACTGCCGCAATGATCAGGTTCCGGTTCGAGCTATACCCACTGGACGAGGTGTCGCCGTGGGGCAGTGACCAGCCGAGGCTCCACTGGTTCGGGCTCACCGAGGGCTGGTACTGGCTCGAAGCAGGCAGGCAGGAGCTGCTGCGCCGTACCCGGCAAGTTCACCCGCATCCCTACATCGACTACTACCTGGCCCGGCTCTGGGAAGACGTCATTGTCCTTACTCCCGAAGTGCTGGAGCCGATACCCGACGATCTACAGCCGTTCATCGCCTCCGACGCCGCGCAGTGGACGTGTGACCCGCTCGAGTTCGTGGCCGAACCAGATGAGGAACGGACTGACGACGGGAACGCGGACGTGCCCGACCATCCAGTCGTCACGGCCGCGATTTGGCACGGCGAACACAACCTCGACTTCTTTTACCTGCGCAATCCTCCCAAGATCCGGTTCTGGCGTACCACCCGTAACGATCGCGACGAGATCACCATGGATTGGCGGCACGAGGACGATGGCGAGATCGGTTTCACCGCCGACCCCACAGTCCGGCTCAGCGTCCCGACCACCGCGTACCTTGAGGCCGTGCACACCCTCAACCGCGAGCTGATGGACACCATGGGACAGCGGATCGAGGAGCTGGAACACCGCCGTGGACTACCTGGCGCGGACCTTGACCTCATCCAATTGCGGCGGGAACACGAAGACCGCCGGCATTGGCTTGCCAAGAACCTTGACCGCTCCCCAAAGACCGACTGGAGCGTTGTTCGCCACGGTGCCCGCCTGCTGCTTGGTGACGTTCAACGGGCCGACGCCCCGACGGGCTAAGCAATCCTGCGAGCACCTGACCGGGACAGCATCCGCTCATCGGCCACGTCCGTAAGGAACCCGGGCTGACTCGGCGGGACGCCGCGTAGCGCCCGGCTCGCGGCATTTCAGGGAGGTGAAACGAGGAGTGCCTGGCGGGAGTTGGTGGAGACACCTCGGGCAATGAGGTCAACCAAGCCCCAGGCGTTGTAGAGCCGAGGCGACGTACCCACGGGCGGCCCGGTGC